>NZ_RBKY01000001.1:0-1238485 GCF_003634495.1 Nocardiopsis sp. Huas11
GGCGCCTCCGTTACTCTTTGGGAGGCAACCGCCCCAGTTAAACTACCCACCAGACACTGTCCCCGAACCGGATCACGGTCCAAAGTTAGATGCCCGAAACAGTCAGAGTGGTATTTCACCAACGCCTCCACCGCCACTAGCGTGACGACTTCACAGGCTCCCACCTATCCTACACAAACCATCCCAAACACCAATGTCAAGCTATAGTGAAGGTCCCGGGGTCTTTCCGTCCTGCTGCGCGAAACGAGCAATTTTATCGTAGTGCCAATTTCACGCGGGCCCAATGTTGAGACAGTGGGGAAGTCCGTTACGCCATTCGTGCAGGTCGGAACTTACCCGACAAGGAATTTCGCTACCTTAGGATGGTTATAGTTACCACCGCCGTTTACTGGCGCTTAGATTCCCAGCTTCGCAGGCCGAAACCACTAACCAGTCCTCTTAACGTTCCAGCACCGGGCAGGCGTCAGTCCGTATAACAGCGTCTTACGACTTCGCACGGACCTGTGTTTTTAATAAACAGTCGCTTCCCCCGCTATCTGCGACCCCACCCAGCTCAGGCCCGTAAAGACCATCACCAGACAGGGCTCCCCTTCTCCCAAAGTTACGGGGACAATTTGCCGAGTTCCTTAACCATGGTTCACCCGAACGCCTCGGTATTCTCTACCTGACCACCTGCGTCGGTTTAGGGTACTGGCCACACACGAACTCGCTAGAGGCTTTTCTCGACAGCATGGGATCACTCACTTCACCGAAAACGGCTCGGCATCACGTCTCAGCCTCACGGTGTGCGGATTTGCCAACACACCGGCCTACACGCTTACCCCCGGACAACCACCGGCCGGGTAGAGCTACCCTCCTGCGTCACCCCATCACTTACCTACTACAACATCGGTTCCCAGACCAGCCACAACCTCGACCCGAAGTCTCAGAAGGAGCCGGCGTGGTTAGCATCCGTCGCCTCGGTACTGGGCGCTCGTGCACGGGTACGGGAATATCAACCCGTTATCCATCGACTACGCCTGTCGGCCTCGCCTTAGGTCCAGACTCACCCTGGGCGGATTAACCTGCCCCAGGAACCCTTAGTCAATCGGCGGCAACGTTTCTCACGTTGCTTTCGCTACTCATGCCTGCATTCTCACTCGCACACCTCCACCACACGATCACTCGGCAGCTTCTCCGGATGCACGACGCTCCCCTACCAACCCAAGAACAAGTCTTGAGCTTCACAGCTTCGGCGGTGTACTTAAGCCCCGCTACATTATCGGCGCAGAACCACTTGACCAGTGAGCTATTACGCACTCTTTAAAGGATGGCTGCTTCTAAGCCAACCTCCTGGTTGTCTGGGCAACTCCACAACCTTTCCCACTTAGCACACGCTTAGGGGCCTTAGCTGATGATCTGGGCTGTTTCCCTCTCGACTACGAAGCTTATCCCCCGCAGTCTCACTGCCACGCTCTAACTTAACCGGCATTCGGAGTTTGTCTGACGTCAGTAACCTTGTAGGGCCCATCAGCCAAACAGTAGCTCTACCTCCAGCAAGAAACACGTGACGCTGCACCTAAATGCATTTCGGGGAGAACCAGCTATCACGGAGTTTGATTGGCCTTTCACCCCTACCCACACCTCATCCCCCAGGTTTTCAACCCTGGTGGGTTCGGGCCTCCACGAGGTCTTACCCCGCTTCACCCTGGACATGGGTAGATCACTCCGCTTCGGGTCCACAGCATGCGACTCAAACGCCCTATTCAGACTCGGTTTCCCTACGGCTACCCCACACGGGTTAACCTCGCCACACACCATGACTCGCAGGCTCATTCTTCAAAAGGCACGCCATCACCAAAGACAAGCTTCAGCTCTGACGGCTTGACAGCACACGGTTTCAGGTACTATTTCACGACCCCTCACCGGGGCACTTTTCACCTTTCCCTCACGGTACTAGTGCACTATCGGTCATCAGGACGTATTTTGGCTTAGCAGGTGGTCCTGCCAGATTCACACGGAATTTCACGGGCTCCGCGCTACTCGGGAACACACCAACACCTAGCCGGCAACTTCGTCTACGGGACTCTCACCCACTACGGTTCCGCTTCCCAACGGATTCAACTATCACCAGCATCAGCGCTCCGGGCCGACAGACCCGAAAAGATGCGCCCCACAACCCCGCACACGCAACGACTGCCGTCTATCACACGCATACGGTTTAGCCTCTTCCCCGTTCGCTCACCACTACTAGGGGAATCACTTTTGTTTACTCTTCCTACGGGTACTGAGATGTTTCACTTCCCCGCGTCACCACCAACCACCCTATACATTCAGGTGCGGCAACCCGACACAACTCGGGCTAGGTTTCCCCATTCGGACACCCACGGATCAAAGCTCGGTTGACAGCTCCCCGTGGCCTATCGCGGCCTCCCACGTCCTTCATCGGCGCCTGATGCCAAGGCATCCACCGTGTGCCACTATCACTTGGCCACTACAGATAATAAGATGCTCGCGCACACTATTCACAAATCAAAACACCAACCGCACACCCCGACACCACTCACACCAAACGAGATCCTCGTCCCGATGGCACCTGAGAGTTCTCAGAGGCGGTCCGCGGGAAACAACACAACCACCAGACCCACAAGGTCCGATGGTCGAGGTTGCTTCCTCAGACACCCAACAGCGCGCCCCCTGGCGCTTCTAGTCACCAGGGGCAAAGTTCGATTCCTTCAAGCCACTCCCGACACCAGCACAGACAACCTGTACCGGCCGGGTCCACTTTCGAGTCCGGCCAACCATAGGAAAGAGTTGGCCTTTGAAAGACTCCTTAGAAAGGAGGTGATCCAGCCGCACCTTCCGGTACGGCTACCTTGTTACGACTTCGTCCCAATCGCCAGCCCCACCTTCACTCATTCCCTCCCCGAAGGGTTAGGCCACAAGTTTCGGGTGTTGCCGACTTTCATGACGTGACGGGCGGTGTGTACAAGGCCCGGGAACGTATTCACCGCGGCGTTGCTGATCCGCGATTACTAGCGACTCCACCTTCATGGGGTCGAGTTGCAGACCCCAATCCGAACTGAGACCGGCTTTTAGGGATTCGCTCCACCTTACGGTATCGCACGCCCATTGTACCGGCCATTGTAGCATGTTTGCAGCCCAAGACATAAGGGGCATGATGACTTGACGTCGTCCCCACCTTCCTCCGAGTTGACCCCGGCAGTCTCCCATGAGTCCCCACCATTACGTGCTGGCAACATGGAATAAGGGTTGCGCTCGTTGCGGGACTTAACCCAACATCTCACGACACGAGCTGACGACAGCCATGCACCACCTGTCACCCACCAACTAAATGACCCCACATCTCTGCAGGTCCACGGGTGATGTCAAACCTTGGTAAGGTTCTTCGCGTTGCGTCGAATTAAGCAACATGCTCCGCCGCTTGTGCGGGCCCCCGTCAATTCCTTTGAGTTTTAGCCTTGCGGCCGTACTCCCCAGGCGGGGCGCTTAATGCGTTAGCTACGGCGCGGAAACCGTGGAAAGTCCCCACACCTAGCGCCCAACGTTTACGGCATGGACTACCAGGGTATCTAATCCTGTTCGCTCCCCATGCTTTCGCTCCTCAGCGTCAGGTAAGGCCCAGAGACCCGCCTTCGCCACCGGTGTTCCTCCTGATATCTGCGCATTTCACCGCTACACCAGGAATTCCAGTCTCCCCTACCTACCTCTAGCATGCCCGTATCCACTGCAGAACCGGAGTTAAGCCCCGGTCTTTCACAGCAGACGCGACACGCCGCCTACGAGCTCTTTACGCCCAATAATTCCGGACAACGCTCGGACCCTACGTATTACCGCGGCTGCTGGCACGTAGTTAGCCGGTCCTTATTCCCCACCTACCGTCAACCCCACGAGAACGTGGAGCCTGCGTTGGTGGTAAAAGAGGTTTACAACCCGAAGGCCGTCATCCCCCACGCGGCGTCGCTGCGTCAGGCTTTCGCCCATTGCGCAATATTCCCCACTGCTGCCTCCCGCAGGAGTCTGGGCCGTGTCTCAGTCCCAGTGTGGCCGGTCGCCCTCTCAGGCCGGCTACCCGTAATCGCCTTGGTAGGCCTTTACCCCACCAACTAGCTGATAGGCCGCGAGCCCATCCCTGACCGATAAAACTTTCCACCGTCCACCATGAGGTGGCCGGTCGTATCCGGTATTAGACGGCGTTTCCACCGCTTATCCCAGAGTCAGGGGCAGGTTGCTCACGTGTTACTCACCCGTTCGCCGCTCGTGTACCCCGAAGGGCCTTACCGCTCGACTTGCATGTGTTAAGCACGCCGCCAGCGTTCGTCCTGAGCCAGGATCAAACTCTCCATAAAGGTCATACAACCCTAACCCGGCCACCGCGGACGGTACCTGGGCGGGTAAACCTAGAAGTAATCCTGACCGACCATCTTGCGATGGCCAATCAAAGGAACCCTTCACACCGAAGTGTGACGGGGCCAAAACAAACATGGCTTAAAGAAATTCAAACACGCGCTGTTGAGTTCTCAAGAAGCAACCGCTCATCCCGTACAAGCCCCGGTGCCGTTTCCGGACCGTTCGCTCTTCCGTGGAAGGCTGTCTTGTCTGCGTTTCCACCGCTGTGAGCGGCTTGTTCGCTTCGTTGTGTCTTTACTTTATCAGGTGTTCCGTGCCCCGCCAAATCGGCGGTTTCGGAGCAATTGATCGGGGTAAAGCCCGTTTTCGCTTCTTCCGACCCGGCGAATTGGCCCGGCCTTTGAAGCAACTCCCCGAGCCTACCGGAACCGAATCAGTGCTCGGACCAGTGCGGCTGGAAAAGTGTCTGGGTGTCGCGGAACGACCCATGCTTCGACTTCTCATGCGATCGCGGTCCGGTGCTGAGCGGACTCGAAAGTCGCTCGCCGTCCCGTGGCGACTCGACCCAGTCTAGGTCGCTTGTGAGCAGACGTCAAATCAGAGCCCGGAGCGGGGTCGATCCCCCGCGGCCCGGGACCTCGGCGCCCGTACGGGGCGGCTGCTCGGTCTTGGGACGGGCGCGATCCTCACACCAGGACCGCGTCTGCGCGTCGGCTCTTGTGTCTACCAACCACCGTCATGCCCGGGGGATTCCCCCTCGAAACGCACAAGCCGCAGCAAAATTCTTCCCCCGGCTCTTTCCTCGCCGCTCGTCGCGGTCGGCCGGCGTCACCGGCACGCAGTTCGACCACCGTCGACCCGCCCCGGACGACGACGGGGCCGGTGCACCCGTGAGTGCACCGACCCCGTCGACCGGTCGGCTCGGGCGTTCGCCCTGTGTCAGCCGGTGAGGATGACTCCGCCGATGTTGCGCTTGCCCTTGCGCAGGACCACGAAACGCTCCTGGAGCACGTCCTCGCCGCCCAACCGCGCTTCCACGTCGGTGACCTTGACGTTGTTCACGTAGGCCCCGCCCTCCTGGATGGCGCGTCGGGCGGCGGACTTGCTCGGCGTCAACCCGCACTGGGCGAACAGGTCGGCGACCGACGGCAGGTCCGCCACCGATCCCCCGTGTTCGGTCCGGGGCACCTCGGCCAGGGCCGCGTCCAGCGTGCGTCCGTCCAGTTCGGACAGGTCCGCACGCCCGAACAGGGCGAGGCTGGCCGCCACGGCCTTGCGGCACTCCTCCTCGCCGTGCACCAGCGTGGTGAGTCCCTCGGCCAGGGCGCGCTGCGCGGCACGGGCCTGGGGACGCTCCTGCGTCTGGCGCTCCAGGTCTTCGATCTCCGACCGGCTGAGGAAGCTGAACACCTTCAGGTAGCGCACGACGTCACGGTCGTCGGCGTTGAACCAGAACTGGTAGAAGGCGTACGGCGAGGTCAGCTCGGGGTCGAGCCAGACGGTGCCCGTCTCGGTCTTGCCGAACTTGGTGCCGTCGGCCTTGGTGAGCAGGTTGGTGGTCAACCCGTGCGCCTGGCCGTGCGGCTTGTTGCCGTCCATCCGGCGCACCAGGTCCAGACCGGCGGTGATGTTGCCCCACTGGTCCGAGCCGCCGGTCTGCAGAGTGCAGCCGAAGCGCCGGTAGAGCTGGACGTAGTCGTAGGACTGCAGGAGCACGTAGCTGAACTCGGTGTAGCTCATGCCCTCGCCGTCGAGGCGGCTGCGCACGGTCTCGCGGGCGAGCATCTGGTTGACGCTGAAGTGCTTGCCCACGTCGCGCAGGAGCTCGATCGCGTTGATCTCGCCGAGCCACTCACGGTTGTTGGCCAGGATCGCGTCGGTCGGGGCAGCCTGCCCGTCCTCGGGCGCGAAGCGCAGGAACCGCGACAGCTGCCCGGCCAGGTTGCCGACCCATCCCTCGACCGTGTCCACCGTGTTCAGCTGGCGCTCGGCCGACGGCTTGGGGTCACCGATGAGACCGGTGCCGCCACCGACCAGGGCGATCGGACGGTGTCCGGCCTGCTGGAAGCGGGCCAGGGTGAGGATCTGGGTGAGGTGGCCTACGTGCAGGCTGCCCGCCGTGGGGTCGAATCCGCAATACAGGGTGATCGGACCATCGGCGAGCGACTTGCGGAGTGCGTCAATGTCGGTCGTCTGCGCGACCAGGCCGCGCCACTGGAGTTCGTCGATGATGTCGGTCACTGAGTTGCTCTCTGTCGTGTAGGCGGGCCCGTGGCCCGATCTGCCTAGCAGTCTAGGCCGGGTGCCCACGGCGGATCACCCGGTTTTCCTCCACGCTATCGGCTGCCCGGAACGCTGGTCACACGTGCGTCGCCCGCGCCGGCCGGAGCACGCAGCGATGGCCGGGCGGCGGGGCTCTTGACGGGCTTGGCTAATTGCCATAGCTTCTTGGCTATAGAGCTTAATCAAAACCGGAGGAGATCCCGATGCGCCACCTCGACCGCCCCCAGGGCCGGATCGCCTACGACCTCTTCGGAGACGGGAACGACGGGGCCCTGGTGGTCTGCGTACCGGGGATGTTCGACCACCGCGCCTCCTTCCGGTGCGTCGCCGAGAGGCTGGCCGACGCCGGTCACCGGGTGGCGGTGATGGACCTGCGCGGGCACGGCGACAGCGACACCACGTTCGGGACCTACACCAACCGTGCCGCGGCGACCGACGCGATCGCCCTCGCCGAGGAACTCGGTGGTCGCGACGTGGTCATGGTCGGCAACTCCTTCGGCGGAGCGGCGGTGACCATGGCCGCGATGGAGCGCCCCGACCTCGTCGCGGGCATCGCGCTGCTCAGCCCGTTCCTGCGCGTCGCCCCCACGGGCCCCGCGATGCACCTTCTCCAGCGACTCCTGGTCTCCCGCCCCTGGGCGCCATGGACCGTCGCCGCCTTCTACGACAGCCTCCACAAGGGACGCACACCCCGGAACCACCGGGAACAGAAGGCGCGCATCGTGGCCATGCTGCGCCCCGCGGACCGCTTGCGCGCGGTGCGCGAGACCATCTTCGGACCCAACGAGCAGGTCCTGGCCGCTCCCGGTCTCACAGCCAGGGCCGTGGTCATGGTGGGCGAGCTGGACCCCGACTGGCCCGACCCGCGCGCCGAGGCGGAATGGGCCGCCTCAGTGATCGGCGGCACGGTCGAGATGGTGCCCGAGAGCGGGCACTACGCCCAGTCGCAGCGGCCCGACGTGGTCGCCACCGGCGTGCTGCGTCTGATCGCGCGGGTCGGCGCCGATGCCTAGGGCCGGGCTGACCCCGCGCGTGGTGGCCGAGGAGGCCGCACGGTTGTGCGACGAGGAGGGGTTCGACGCGCTCACGCTGGCCTCACTGGCCAAGCGTGTGGGGGTGGCCGCGCCCAGTCTGTACAAACACGTCGACGGATTGGCCGCGCTGCGCCGTGAGGTCGCTCTCCTGGGGACGGCCGAACTGACCGAGGTCCTGCGCGGTGCGGCCGTCGGGCAGGCCGGGGCTCCGGCCCTGCGGGCGGTGGCCGCGGCCTACCGCGGTTACGCCCGTGCCCACCCCGGTCGCTACGCCGCGCTGCAACGCGCGCCGCGGGCCGATGACGAGGAGGCCCAACGCGCGGCCGCGGGTCCGGTCATCGTGTTGGCGGCGGTGTTGCGGGGCTTCGGGATCGGGGACGGCCAGGCGGTCCACGCGATCCGGGCGCTGCGCAGCGCGCTGCACGGGTTCGTGCACCTGGAGGCCAACGAGGGGTTCAAGCTGCCGGAGGACCTGGAGGAGAGCTACCGGCTCCTCGTCGAGGGGTTCGTGCGCGCGTTCGAGAGCTGGCCGGACGACACCGCGGCACGGGCCGGGGACGGCTGAGGACGTCCCGGGGCGGTCCGGTGACGGCCGTGCGGCCGGAGCACCGTGCCGCCTCGGAACCCGGTGGGGAACGTGCCCCCGCCGGCGGGCGGATTCGACGGCACGACGACGAAGACGAAGACGAGAGAGGTACCTCATGCTGGCCGGACACTTCGGTATCGCGGGCATGGTCAAGGCCTGGCGGCCGGCACTGCCCATGGGCGCGCTGCTGGTGGCGACCCAACTCCCCGACGTACTCTTCCTCCCCCTCGTCCTGGCGGGCGCCGAGGGCATGGAGGCCGCCGAGCCCGGCCTGTCCGGCTACGGCTCGATGTGGATCCACGCGCCCTTCACGCACGCCCTGGTGAGCAATGTGGTGCTGGCGGTTCTGGTGGGCGTGCTGGTGCACCTGTTCCTGCGCGATCGGTGGGGGCGCGACGCGGGCGCGGTCCTGGGCGCGGTGGTGTTCAGCCACTGGGTGCTCGACCTGGTCGTGCACAGACCCGACATCGCGATCCTTCCGGGCGGCGCGGGCGGCCTGCCCTCGATCGGGCTGGGTCTGTGGGAGATCCCCCTGGTGGCGGCTGCGCTCGAAGGGGCGCTCGTGGTGGTGGGCGCCGCTCTGTACACCTGGCGGGCCCTCCGCGACACGCCGAGCCGCCGCCGGGCCTGGGGCTACAGCGCGGGGATCACGCTCTTGCTGGTGGGGTCACTGGTCTTCGACCTCACCTCCTGAGCGATGCCGCGCGGTGACGAGGCCCTGACCCCTGGCACCGTTTCGGTGACCGCTGGTCATGGTCCAAGCTTGAGGAGCCGGAACGGCCCCCGCCCGCGTGCAACGAACAGCAGTGTTGGAGTGCCCTATGCCCAAGAAACCATCCCCCAGAGGTACGAGCCTCGCCGCCGCCGTGGTCGGCGTCCTCGTGGTCGCCGCCTTCGTCCTCCACCAGTTGGGCGTGATCGACCTGGAGAGCCTGGACTCCTCCGGAGGCGACGTGCGGGCCAACGACGCCGCGGCCTCCGCCTCCGACGCCGACCAGGTCCTGGCGTGGTTGGACGAGATCCGGATCGAGGACGAGGACGATCCGCCCGGATACGACCGGGCACTGTTCCCCCACTGGAGCACGGTCGAGGGAGCCTGCAACACCCGGGAGACGGTCCTGGCCAGGGACGGCCAGGACGTGACGGCCGACGACGAGTGCCGGGCGGTGTCGGGGACCTGGGACAGCATCTACGACGGTGAGAGCTTCACCGACGGCGGTGACCTGGACATCGACCACATGGTGCCGCTCAAGGAGGGTTGGCGTTCGGGCGCGCACGCCTGGAGCACCGAGGAGCGGGAGCGGTTCGCCAACGACCTCGAACGCTCACCCCAGCTGTGGGCGGTGAGCGCGTCCAGCAACCGGTCCAAGGGCGATTCCGACCCCTCGGACTGGATGCCGCCGAACGAGGACTTCCACTGTGACTACGTCGCGGCGTGGATCGAGGTCAAGCACGTGTGGGACCTGACCGTGGACGCCGACGAGGAGACGGCGCTGCGCGAGGTGCTCTCCGGCTGCTGAGGCCCCGGGGGCCGGTCGCGCGAACGCCGCGGCCGGCCCTTCGGCATCCCCGGACTCGGACCGTCGCTGGTCACCGGCCCCCGATATGCGGTGCCCGGTCACCGGCTCGGGCCGCCCCCGGGCCCCGGTCTTCGGTCCCGACGCGGCCCGCCGGGCGGCGGCGCACCGGTCACTCCGGACGGACCCCCCGCGCGGTCGCCAGGAGCTCGTCCGTGCCGAGGAGCCCGAAGGCGTCTCGAACCTCCACCGCCACCCCCGCCTCCGGACACCAGAAGGCCTCCGTCTCGCCGCGCAGCCCCTCGACCCCGTCGTGGTCGAACGTGCTCAGGGCCCAGGTGTCCGGTGAGCGCTCGTGGTACTCCGCGAGGAACGCGCGCACGGCGGACAGGTCGGTGAGCCTGGCGCCCCGCAGGACGAGGACCTGGAGGACGACCTGGGCTCCCCCGCCCTCCAGGGTCCGCTCCCACACGCGCGTGGAGAAGGCCACGTCCTCCCACTCGTAGGTGAAGTCCGAGACCTCGGTCCGGTCGTCGATCTGGTCGGGCAGGTGCCCGATCGCGTAGCCGTCCAACTCTCCCCCTCGTGGGTCGGTGGCGGCCGCGGCCGCCGTGAGTACGAGCACGAGCGCGGTGGCAAGCGCCACCGTGGCCCACCGAACAACGAACATGGTCACCCCCGACGGTGGTCGCGGGTCCCTCCCGAACCACCTGATCTCCATGGTCGGTCGGGTCGGGGGCCAGTTCCAGAGTGAACTCCAACCTGTGGACAACCCCGTTCCGACACACCTCAGCGGGGCGGGACGTGGGTGTCGGCGAGGTACTCGGCGATGGCGAGCGCGGAGGTCGCCGCGGGCGAGGGCGCGTTGCGCACGCACACCACACGGCCGTGGGCGTCCACCCGGAAGTCGTCGACCAGGGCGCCGTCGCGGCCCAGGGCCTGGGCCCGCACGCCCGCCCGCGCCGGACGCAGGTCCGCGCCGGTGATCTCCGGCAGCAGCCGCCGCGCCTGACGGGCGAACACCGTCCTCGAGGCGGAGACCAGGGACTCGCGCACTCCGGTGGCCCAGTGCCGCCGCGCCAGACGCCAGAAGCCGGGCCAGGCGAGGGTCTGGGCGAACTCGGCCCTGTCCAGGTCGCGGAAGCCGTAGCCCTCGCGCGCGGTGGCGAGCACGGCGTTGGGCCCGGCCATGACCTCCCCGTGGACGTGGCGGGTCAGGTGCACGCCCAGGAACGGGTACTGGGGGTCGGGCACCGGATAGATCAGGCCCCGCACGAGGTGGCGGCGTTCGGGCACGAGTTCGTGGTAGTGCCCGCGGAAGGGGACTACGCGCGGATCGGGTCCGGCCCCCGCCATCCTGGCGAGCCGGTCGCTCTGCAGGCCGGCGCAGGCCACCAACCGGTCGAAGCGGTGGATCCGTCGTTCACCGAGTGGGTCACCGGTCAGGACGCGTACGCCGTCGTCCTGCTGGCGCAGATCCAGGACCGGGGTGTTGAGCAGGACGCGTCCACCCGACCGGCGCACGTCGTCGGCGAGCTGCTCGGCGACGGCCACGAAGTCGGTGATGGCGGTCGTGGGCGAGTGGAGGGCGGCGACGCCGGCGGCGTGGGGCTCGATCTCGCGCAGGCCCTCGGGGCCGAGCCGGGTGACGCCGGGGACGCCGTTCGCCTTCGCCCGGCGCTCGATGTCGTCCAGCCGTTCCTCGTCCTGCGCGTCGAGGGCGACCACGAGCTTGCCGGCCTCGTCGTAGGCGAGTCCGTGCTCGGCGCAGTACTCGCGCAGCAGGCCGACGCCGCGGCGGCACAGGGTGGCCTTGAGGGACCCGGGTTTGTAGTAGAGGCCGGCGTGGACGACCCCGCTGTTGTGTCCGGTCTGGTGGGCGGCGACCCGGTCCTCCTTCTCCAGGACGGTGACGCGGACGCCGGGGCGTTGGAGGAGGAGGCGGCGGGCCAGGGCGAGGCCGACGATGCCACCGCCGACGACGCCGATGTGTTCACTGCTGCGCATGGGCGCACGCTAGCAACTCGGGCGGCGGCCTGGGCTCGCGGGTCCGGGCCCGTCCGCGCGCCCCCCGTTCGCGTGGGCCCATGGGCGCGGGCCGCACGGCTCACAGGGAGCGCAGGCCGACCAGGACCGCGTGCAGGATGTCCTGGCGTTCCAGCGGCCGGGAGGGCCCGCAGCGCTGGAGGGAGCCGTCGGCGATCATCCGGGCGACCATGCTCCTGACCTGCCCCATCGGCAGGCGCACCTCCGCCGCGAGTTCGGCGAGGGTGCGGGCGTGGACGGCGCGCAGCAGGATGGTCGCGCGTTCGGGTTGGAGCGCTTCGTGTTCGCCGGGCAGTCGGGCCGCCACGATCAGCGTGAGCATGTCCAGGTCGTCGGGGGGCTCGCTCGTCCGCGCCGTGGAGCGGCCGCCCGTTCCGGCCTCCACGGCGTAGGGGCGCAGGAACCGTTCCGTGTCCTCCTCGCCGGCGGCCGCGGGCGGTTCCGGGAGCCTGGGCTCGGCCGCGGGCGCCTGGGCGGGAACGTGGCCGATCATGGGCCGGGCGTGGGCGCCGTCACCTCTCATCGCGGGCCTCCGGCGGTGTGTCGGGAGCGAGGACCCGGCCGAAGCCGTCGGGCGGAGTGGGCCGGGACGCGTGGGTGTCGTACGGCCGGTCGGGGTGTTCGCAACCGGGTGGCGCGACCACCGGTTGCGCTCCCGTGGGCGGCGCGGAGGACGGACGCACCCGCTTGGGCAGCGGCGCGCGCGGGCCGGTGGAGGGGTCGGGCACCTGGTACGGCGGCACGGGGGCAGGGGCGGTACCCCGGGGTTCGTGACCCGCGGGGCCGTGGTGCGGCATGGGGCGCTGGGGGCCGCTCGCGGCCGCCTGGGGCGGTCCGTCACCGTGCGGATCGGCGTGGGTCGGCCCTTCCGGGGCCTGGCGCGCGCCCCGGCCCCTCGACGTCTGGGCCTGGGAGAGCGCGACCAGGGCGTGCAGGTCGCGCTGGCGGGCGGAGTGCCCGGGGCCGGCCGGCGCCGGGTCGTCCGCCCCGTTCCAGGGCCGCGCGGGACCGGGCCGGTCTCCCGGCCAGGGCGCTCGGCCGGGGTCGCCCGGAGCCCCGGCCCCGTCCGGGCCGGGCACGACCGGCCGCTGCGGGCCGGTCACCGGCGCCTGGGGCGGGCCGATCGCTCGCTCGGCGTGCTCCGGACCGTGGCCGCGCCCCGCGTCCAGCGGCCGCTGCGGGCCGCTCTGCGAGGAGTTCGACGGGACTCCGCCCGGACGGGGGCCGTGCGCGGGACCCGGACGAACACCCTCCCCGCCACCCAGACCCTGCTGAGGACCGGTCACCGACACCGACCACTGCGGACCCGTCACCGAACGGTCACCGGAGAGCCCGAGCACGTCGCCCCCGCTGAGGGCTCCGTCCGCTCCGCGGCCCACGTGCGGCTGCGGGCCGCTCTGTGGCGCGCCCGACGGGGTCCCGCTCGGACGGGCGCCGTGCGCGGGACCCGGACGAACACCCTCCCCGCCACCCACACCCCGCTGGGGACCCGTCACCGACACCGACCACTGCGGCCCCGTGGACTGCCCGTTCGAATGACCACCCGGTTCGGGAACCGCGGGCATCCCCTCCGATGCCTGCCCCACCTGCTGCTGGGGCCCCGTCACCGACACCGACCACTGCGGACCCGTGGACGCACCGTTCGAACGAGCGCCCGCTTCGGGACCCGCGGGCACCCCCTCCGCCCCCTGTCCCACCCGCTGCTGGGGACCGGTCACGTCGGGAGCACCGTGGACGGGCCTGGGGGGGCCGCCGGCGGACTCGGCACCCTCGTGCGCCACGGACGTCTGCGGTCCTGTGGTCGGGGCCGGGGGCCGCGGTCGGCCCCCTGATGCCTCGTGGCCGCCCGATGGCGCGGCGGAGACCGGGACGGGGCTCTCCACCGGTTCGAGCAGGGATTCCGGCAGGAGCGCCGTGGCCCTGGTCCCGCCGTAGGAGGAGGGCCTCAGCCAGACCCGGATACCGTGCCGCTCGGCCAGCCTGGCCACCACGAACAGACCCAGGCGGGGGTCCTCCGGCAGCTCCATGACGTCGAACTCCGGCGGCTGCGTGAGCGTGCGCTCGGCCGCCGCGTAGCCGTGCTCGGACATCCCCAGGCCGCGGTCCTCCACCTCCACGGTGAGGCCGCCGACCACGGGTGCGCAGCTGACGTCCACCGGCGCGCCCGCCGGGGAGAACTGGGTGGCGTTCTCCACCAGCTCGGCGAGGAGGTGGACCACGTCGGCGACCGCCTGCCCGTGCATGAGGACGCGGGGCGCGGAGGTCAGGCGGACCCGGTCGAAGTCCTCGGTCTCGGCGATGGCGGCCCGCAGCACGTCCACCAGCGGACGCGGTTGGCGCCACCGGCGCACCGACTGGCCGCCGCCCAGGATGATGAGGTTGTCGGCGTAGCGCCGTGCCCGGGTCGCCAGGTGGTCGAGGCGGAAGAGCCGGCGCAGTGCCTCGGGGTCCTGCTCGTTGTACTCGATCTCGTCGAGCAGCCGCAGTTGGCGCTGGACGAGGTTCTGGTTGCGAAAGGCGATGCCCAGGTAGGCCCGGTTGGCGCCGCGGCGGATCTCGGCCTGGCGTACGGCGGCCTCCACCGCGGTCAGCTGGGCGGAGTCGAAGGCCTCCGCGACCTGTCCGATCTCGTCGCTGCCGATGTCGTCGAGCGGGGGCAGCTCCTCCTGGACGTCGACCTTCTGGCCCCGCTGCGCGCGTTCGACGATGTCGGGCAGGTCGTCGTCGCGGTCCAGGATCTGCGAGCGCAGCCGTACGAGGCGGTCGGTCAGGCGGCGCGAGGACCGGCTGACCACGGAGATGGCGGCCACCCCGCCCACGAGTGTGGCCACCGCCGCGGCCACGCCGAGGGCCACGCGCAGCAGGGCCGCGCTCCAGGCCAGGTCCACCGTGCGCTCGGCCTGGGAGAGGGCGAGCGAGCCCAGGTGCGCGGACGAGGCGGCCGAGGCCTCGTCCCACGCCGTGGCGCCGATGCCCACCTGCGTGTTCCACTGGGCGTCGGGTTCTCCGAGGGGAGGCGGTCCCTCCTCGGGGTCGCGCTCGACGATCGGTGTCCGGGTCACGACCTGGCGGCTGAGGTCTTCGGCTTGCCGCCAGCCCTCGCGGCCGGTCATCGACTCGTAGCGGCGCTGGAGCGACGGGTGCAGGGTCGGGGCGACGGTGGAGAGCGTGGAGCGGTAGGAGGCGGTGAGGTAGGTGAAGTGCGCGGTCTCCTCGTAGCTCATCTCCCCGCCGGCGATCACTCCGGCCAACAGCGCGTCGGCGGTGGCGTAGTCGTCGTGGGCGCCCATGAGTTCGCGGGTCAGGACCGCGTCGGTGAGGTTCTCTCCCCCGTCGGTGGTGTGGACGAGCGCGGTGATGGCGGACTCGGCGCCGTCGATCAGCTCCCCGAAGCGCAGGAGCGCCTCCTCCCGGTCGAGGGCGAGGTCGTCGACCAGTTCGCGCGTCTCGGCCAGCGCTTCGGGGGCGGCGGCGACGGTGGCGGCGCTGCGCTCGACCTCGTCGTCCTGGGCGTCGCGGAGCCGTTCGGCCAGGGCGACCGCCTCGGCCACGGCCGCGTCGGTGCTCTCGCGCTGCTCGCCCAGGTCGGGTCCGGCCTGGTCGCCGGCGCCCTCGTTCTCGCTCCGGCCCAGGTGGACCAGGGTGTCGCGGCGTTCGTCGCGCAGTTCGGTCGCGGCACGGGAGAAGGTCTCGGTGCCCTCGGCGGCGCGTCCGACGTCGCCCATGAGTTGGACCGCCTGCACGGTGCCGACGGCCGCCACCACGAGCCACAGTGCGAGGAAGCACAGGCTCGGGATCAGCACGATGCGGGTGAGCTGACCGCGGATCGTGGACGCGTGGTCGCGGTTTCTGCGCATGGTCCCCTCCAGCCTGAGCGGGTGCCGGGCATGTCCTCGTAGGAGGCCCGGAGGCTCGTGGTCGTGACGAGGCTATCGAAAAAACATTGCCGTACGCTGTCAAACAATCACAAGTAGTTATCCATCAAGGGAGACCAAGGCGACGCACCGTGTGTTACGCGACATCACGCCGCGTTGAACGCGCAGGTCGCACCGGTCACAACACGAAGGGCCGCCCGTGGAACGGGCGGCCCTCGATGGCGTGAGGAGTCGGCGTGTCGCGGTCTCAGGACTCCGGCCGGTGCCGGGAGCCGACGGGCGCCGGAAGCTCTTCGGCGGTCGGCGGCTGTTCCACACCGAGGGAGTTCAGGACCTCGGCGTAGCGCAGCGCGGCGATCTTGCCCAGCAGGCTGTCGGCGCCCAGTGGGGCGCCGAGGCGGGCGCCGAAGCGTCCGGCCAGCTCCTCCAGTTCGGCGGTGCGCAGCTCCGGGCCCAGCGCGCTGGGCGCGATGACCGGCCGCTGGCACCCGCCCTGCCGCAGCTGGTCCAGGACCTGCTCGATGGCGGCGGGGTTCTCCAGGTCGGCGGGCAGCACGGTCAGGCCGAGGCGGGCGGCCAGCAGGACGGCGGACACACCGGCGGCACCGGCGGCGGCCTCACCGCCGACCGCGCCCACGACGACGCCGTCCGCCATCGTGTTGTTGCGCGCCACCACACTGATCAGGCGCATGCGGTCGGCGCGGACGAACCCGGCCTCGGCCAGGCGCAGGTGCAGGACCTCGGCGAGCATCGGGTGCGGTCCCAGGCCCTCGGTGACGCGTACGTCGGCGCGGGCGCGGGAGACCGCCGAGTCGATGGCGGCCGACATCGCGTTGTGCGGTGCGGTGACCAGGGGGACGACCACTCCGGCCAGGGGGCGGCCCTCGGACCGCTCCAGACCGGCGAGGGCCTCGTCCAGGGACTGCTCGTCACCCTCGATGTGGCCGTGGCGGATGGTGACCTCGGGGCGGTAGGCCCGCACCAGGTCGGCCATGCGCTCACCGATCGACCCGCCGTCGGCGCCCCTGGCCTGTTCGGCCGTGCCGGGGACCGCCATGATCAGTGCGGGCGTTCCGAACCAGTTGTCGAACGACAGGGGGTTGCGGTGTCGGCCCGAACGCCGCTTGGGCAGTTCACGTGGAGGAAGTCGATCAGAGTTTCGCATACCAGGATTCAGATGAGAGGCGGATGGGGTGCCCAGTTCACAGCTTTGGTCACTGCCGCGACATTGTAGCGTTCAACACCACATTTCCGGGCGCATCCCCCGAACGTATACCCGGGTGCCGCCGCGGTACGGCGGCGGGTCGCCGCCCGGCGCGGATCACCCCGTCATGGCGGGGCTGCGGGTGCGCATCACGTGGGTGACCAGTTCCACCAGCACGTCCCGGCACGAATCGCGTTCGCGTGCGTCGGTCATCATGACGGGGACCGCGGCGGGGACGTCGAGTGCCTCGCGCACCTCGGCGGCCTCGTAGGGCTCCGAGCCGACGAACCGGTTCACCGCGACGACGAACGGCAGCCCCTGGCGTTCGAAGAAGTCCACCGCGTGGAAGCAGGTGTCCAGCCTGCGGGTGTCGGCCAGGACGACGGCGCCCAGGGCTCCGGCGGAGAGTTCGTCCCACATGAACCAGAACCGGTCCTGTCCGGGCGTGCCGAAGAGGTAGAGGACGATGTCGTCGTTGATCGTGATGCGGCCGAAGTCGAGCGCGACGGTGGTGGTGCTCTTGCTCTCCACCCCGCCCAGGTCGTCCACGCCGTAGCTGGCCTCGGTCATCACCTCCTCCGTGCTCAGCGGGGTGATCTCGCTGACCGAGGCCACCAGGGTGGTCTTGCCGGCGCCGAATCCCCCGGCGACGATGATCTTGACGGCCTGCGGGATCGCCTCCGGCGTTCCCGGGCCGGTCTCAGAGTCTGCGGATGCCATCGAGTACCGCCTGAAGTACTTTCTTCTCGGGGAGTCGGGTCACGGGCACGGCCGCCCGCGTGCGCACGTCGCCCTCGGCGACGAGGTCGCCCAGGAGCACCTTGACGACCGTCATGGGGATGTCGAGCCGCGCGGAGATCTCCGCGACGGAGATGGGCCTGTGGCACAGCCGCAGGATCTCCTTGTACTCAGGTTCGAGGTGGTGCTCCTCCCGGTCGCGCGCAGCCACCACGATCGTGATCATGTCCAGGGCGGGGCCCGCGGACCGCGGTCGGGTCCGCCCCCTGGTCAGGGTGTAGGGGCGCACGAGGGGGTCGGAGGGCGCGTCGCCCCGCGCCACTCCCGCGGAGGGCCCTTCGGAGGTGGGGTGGCCCCCGCCGCGCCGCAGGAAGGGCGTCGGCCCCTCCCTCGCGGCGCCGGCCGCGGCCTCCACCGCTCCCGCCCAGGCGGTCATCGGCCGTTCGCGGGGGTTCACGACCCCGCACCGCCCATCGCGGAGAGGTGGCCCGCGCGCCGCGGCGCGGCGGTGAGGAACTGGCCCACGCGCTTGACGCGCAGGTTCATCTCGTAGGCGACCAGGCCCACGTCGGCGTCCTCGGTCGCCAGCACCGCCAGGCAGGCGCCCGCGCCCGCCGCGGTGACGAAGAGGTAGGAGTGCTCCATCTCCACCACGGTCTGGCGGACCTCTCCTCCACCGAAGTGGCGCCCGGTCCCCCGTGCCAGGCTCTGGAAGGCCGACGCCACCGCCGACAGGTGCTCGGCGTCCTGGGAGGCAAGTCCTCGCGAACCACCCAGGAGCAGGCCGTCCGACGACAGGACGATCGCGTGTGCGGCTCCGACGACCCGGTCCACCAGGTCGTCCAGGAGCCAGTCAAGGTTGTCCGAGGCCCCGCTCATTCCCACCATCTCAGTCGCTCTCTCCCCTGCGGTCGTCGGTGCTGACACCGACCTGATCACTGCTGTACTCCCGTCCGGTCTCCTCTGCGTCCGCGGCGCGCCCCCTCCTGGTGCCCGCGCTGAACGCGTCCATCATCCGGCGCGCGTCCTCGGGGGTGCGCTCCCTGGCGCCCGTCCGCTCCTCCGGGTCCGGCTCGGCCGGCGCCCACGCGGGATCGTGCCTGAGCTGGGGTGCCAGGCTGGCCTGGCGTCTGCGCCGGGGCAGTCCGGGTCGGTCGGCACGTGCCCCGACCCTGCCCGGGAGCGTGGGGTCCGGGGCCCGCGGCGTCGTGGGGGTGTCCGCGGTGACGGGGGTGTCCGCGGTGGCAGGGGCGTCCGCAGGGGTGTCGGGGCGGGGCAGGGTGCCGGTGTCGTCGGCCAGGCCGGGGACCTGGCGCAGGACGGGAGCGGAGCGGCGCTCCCCCGCGGATCCGTCCTCGTCCGGCACGGGCACCGGGCGCAGGAGCGCTCGCGCGCCGCGCGGGGTGTCCTCCGGTGCGAGCACGTCACGGGCGCGGCGCACGGGGCGCTCCTCGCGCGGGCCCCGCCGGTCCAGCGCGTCCTGGCAGGCCAGCGCCGCGATCCGGGGGCGCTCGGTTCCCGGCCCTGGCTGGGCGGCGACCAGCGCCGAGGGGATGAGCACCGCCGCGCGCGTCCCCCCGTAGGGCGAGGGGCGCAGCTGGACCTGGATGTCGTGCTTGGCGGCCAGGCGGGCGACGACGAAGAGTCCGAGCTGGGCGTCGGTGCCGGGCACCATCACGTCGAACTCCGGTGCCTCGCTGAGCGTGGTGTTGGCCCTGGCCAGGGCGTCGTCGGCCATGCCGAGCCCGCGGTCCTCGATCTCCACGGCCACACCCTTGGGCACGGTCTCGGTGACGATGGTGACCTCGGTGTGCGGCGGCGAGTAGGCGGTGGCGTTCTCGACCAGCTCCGCCATCATGTGGATGACGTCGGCGACGACCGCTCCGGACAGGGACAGCTCGGGTACCGACACCAGGCGGACCCGGGCGTACTCCTCGGTCTCGGAGATGGCGCCGCGCAGGATGTCGACGATGGGGATGGGGTGGCGCCAGCGGCGGCCGGGCTGGGCTCCGCCGAGGATGATGAGGTTCTCGGCGTGGCGGCGCCCGCGGGTGGCGAGGTGGTCGAGCTGGAAGAGGCTCTCCAACAGGTCGGGGTCCTCCTCCTCGCGCTCCACGCGGTCCAGGAGCTGGATCTGGCGTTGGACGAGCGACTGGTTGCGGTGCGCGATGCCGAGGAAGACGCGGCTGACGCCGGCACGGATGTCGGCCTGTTTGATGGCGGCGCTCACGGCGGTGCGCTGGGCGATGTTGAAGGCGTCGGCGACCTGGCCGACCTCGTCGTCACCGTGGTCGAGCTGCTTCATCTCGGTGTCGAGGTCGACGCTCTCGCCGGCCTCCAGACGGCGCACGATGCGCGGCAGGTCGGTGCGGGCGGTGCCCAGGGTGTCGGCGCGCAGCCGGGCCAGGCGGTAGGTGAGCCGCCCGACCGAGTGCGCCGCCACACCGTAGGCGACGGTGCCGGCGAAGAGCGAGGTGATGCCGCCGCCGAGCGCCAGGGAGAACATCCACGTGCTGGCGGAATCGGTGGCGTCCACGACGGAGGCCGCGCGGTCGGCGGTGATGGCGCTCAGGTCGGCGTTGACCGCGTCGGCCGCCTCCCGCCAGCCGTCGAGTCCGGTGGGCGGCGCGGAGCCGCGCTCGATCTCTCCGGTGACCGGGTCGAGCGTCACCTCGGCCTCGTGGCGGGCCAGGGTGTCGGCCATGGCCAGGGCGTCCTGCCAGGGCGCGCCGCCGGCGAGGGTGAGGGGCGTGGGCCCCTGGTCGGAGGTGTCCTGGTCGCTGCCGTTCTCGCCCGCCGGGCCGGCGCCGTCGACCTCGACGGTCGGCGCCGGGCCGCCGCTGTGGACGGTCTCGACCCGGTGGCGGGCGTCGGCGGTCAGCGCGGCGATCTCGGTCTGGTCGGCGCGGGTGAGCGAGTCCCGGGCCAGGACGGAGGCGACCACGGCGTCGGCATGGCTGAAGCTCTCCTGGGCCCACATCAGGTCGGTGGTGGCGGAGGCCTCCGCCGAGGCGGTCCCGTCGTCGAGGGCGCGCGCGGTCCCCGCGTAGAGCCGGATGCCCTGGTGGATCGCGGTGGTGTAGGCCCCCAGGGCCGCGTCGGGGTCCCCGGGGTCGGCGAGGTTGTCCGCGCGCAGCGCCTCGGCGGCCCGCACGGAGTGGAGGAAGTCGTCGGCCAGGGGGGCGGTGGCGGCGTCGTCCTGGTCACCGAGGTCGTCGGCCAGGGACCGCAGGTCGGCGACGGCGGCGTCGGTGCTCGTGCCCGCCTCGGCCAGCGCGTCACGGCGGTCGTCGTCGGGAGCGGCCAGGTACTCGGCGCCGACCCTGCGCTCCTGTTGGAGCAGCGTGAGGAGTTCGGCGAGTTCGATCCCGGCCCGGCCCTCGCTCAGGGCCGCGCGCAGCGAGACGCCCTGGGCCAGCGTGGCCGCGCTGATGACGACGAACAGCACCAGGAAGGTGATGCTCGGGATCAGCACGATCCGGTTGAGCTGGGCCTTGATGCCGCGCCTGGTACCCCCCGGCTGCGCCATTGCGTTCCTCCCACGGACTGGTCGCGAGCGCCGGTCGCCGTGGCCACACCGCGGACTGTCACGGTACGCACAGGAGAGGCCACGTGGTGCCCGCAGATTCAGGACGCTATCGCACTCCCGGCGCGGGTGCGGCGGGATTGGCGAAATGAGGGCGAGCCCGCCGCGGACATGCCCGACATGGCCGTCGGGGAGGGCGCGGCGCGGGCGTTCGGGCGCCTGTGGTCTCTGGGGAGGGGACGCCGCAGGCGCGCACCCCCGGCGGGTGCGCGCCTGCGGCGAGCCGGTCACGGGCCGGCGAGGGCCGCTACTCGAAGGCCTTGCGGTACTCGGCCGCGCTCGCGCGCAGCCGCTCCAGCTGCTCGGCCACGCGCACCGGGGCGGTGCCGCCGCGACCGGAGCGGGAGGCCAGGGAGCCCTCGACGGTGAGCACCTCGCGCACGGCCGGGGTCAGGTGCGGGGAGATGGCCGCGAAGTCCTCGTCGGCCAGGTCGGGCAGGTCGATGCCGCGCTCCTCGCACACGCGCACGCACGTGCCGGCGATCTCGTGGGCGTCGCGGAAGGGCACGCGCTCGCGGACGAGCCACTCGGCGATGTCGGTGGCCAGGGAGAAGCCCTGCGGCGCCAGCTCGGCCATGCGGTCGGTGTGGAAGGTCAGGGTGGCGACCATCCCGGTCATCGCGGGCAGCAGCAGGTGGAGGCTGTCGACGGCGTCGAAGACCGGTTCCTTGTCCTCCTGCAGGTCGCGGTTGTAGGCGAGCGGGAGGCCCTTGAGCGTGCTCAGCAGGCCGGTGAGGTCGCCGATGAGGCGGCCCGCCTTGCCGCGCGCGAGTTCGGCGACGTCCGGGTTCTTCTTCTGGGGCATGATCGACGAGCCCGTGGAGAAGGCGTCGTCCAGGGTGATGAAGGAGAACTCCTTGGTCGCCCAGAGGATGACCTCCTCCGACAGGCGCGACAGGTCGACGCCGATCATCGCGGTGATGAACGCGAACTCGGCGACCACGTCGCGGGCGGCGGTGCCGTCGATGGAGTTGTCGACCGACTCGGGGAAGCCGAGTTCGGCGGCCACCGCGCGCGGGTCCAGGCCCAGCGAGGACCCGGCCAGCGCGCCCGACCCGTAGGCCGAGACCGCGGCGCGCCGGTCCCAGTCGCGCAGCCGCTCGACGTCGCGCATGATCGGCCACGCGTGCGCCATGAGGTGGTGGGCCAGCAGCACCGGCTGGGCGTGCTGGAGGTGGGTGCGCCCCGGCATGGCCGCGTTCGGGTGCGCCGCGGCCTGGTCGGCGAGCGCGCCGACCAGGCCCAGGAGCTGGTCGGCGATGGCGCGCGCCTCCTCACGCAGGTACATCCGCACCAGGGTGGCGATCTGGTCGTTGCGCGAGCGCCCCGCGCGCAGCCGTCCGCCCAGGTCGGCTCCGACCCGCTCGATGAACCCGCGCTCCAGCGCGGTGTGCACGTCCTCGTCCTCCAGGACGGGGGTGAAGGCCCCTGAGGCGACGTCGGCCTCCAGGCGGTCCAGGCCCTCGATCATGCCGTCGAGTTCGTCGGCGGTGAGCAGCCCGGCCCGGTGCAGGGCCCGGGCGTGGGCGCGCGAGCCGGCGATGTCGTGCCGGGCCAGCCGCCAGTCGAAGTGGGTGCTCAGCGAGAGGCGGGCCAGCGCCTGGTCGGGGCCGCCCTCGAAGCGGCCGCCCCACAGGCGCAGGGCCTGGGGCCGGCCTTCGCCTGACTGGTCGTTGCCGGGCCGGTCGGCCATGGTGGTTCTCCTTCGGTACAGCGGGATGGTGGACGAGGGGGCGCGGGGGGGCGGTCGGTGCGCGCCGCCCGGCGGTCGGGAGCGCGCTACCCGGTGGTGCGCCGGTCGCGCCGGCCGGCGATCCGGCCGGGCATGGCGAACACGTCGATGAATCCGCGGGCGGCGCTCTGGTCGTAGGTGTCGCCGGTGTCGTAGGTGGCCAGGTCGAAGTCGTAGAGCGCGGTCGCGCTGCGGCGGCCGGTGACGACGGCGCGGCCGCCGTGCAGGACCATGCGGATGTCGCCGCTCACGTGCCGGTTGGCCTCGGTGACGAAGCCCTGGAGCGCGTCCTTGAGCGGGGAGAACCACAGGCCGTCGTAGACGAGTTCGCCCCAGCGCTGGTCGACACCGCGCTTGTAGCGGGCCAGTTCGCGCTCGACGGTGACGTTCTCCAGTTCCTGGTGGGCGGTGATGAGGGCGATGGCGCCGGGCGCCTCGTAGACCTCACGGCTCTTGATGCCGACCAGGCGGTCCTCGACCATGTCGATCCGGCCCACGCCCTGGGCGCCGGCCCGGCGGTTCATCTCCTCGATCACCTGGAGCGGGGTGAGTTCGCGGCCGTCGATCGCGGTGGGCACGCCGTCGGCGAAGGTGATGACGAGTTCGTCGGGCTCGCGTACCGCGGCCGGGTCCTGGGTGTAGGCGTACAGGTCCTCGATGGGACCGTTCCAGATGTCCTCCAGGAACCCGGTCTCCACCGCGCGCCCGAAGAGGTTCTGGTCGATGGAGTAGGGCGACTTCTTGCTGACGTCGATCGGCAGGCCCTTGTCCTCGGCGAAGGCGATGGCCCGGTCACGGGTCATGCCGGAGTCGCGCACGGGGGCCAGGACCTTCAGCTCGGGGAAGAGGGCGGCCAGGCCGGCCTCGAAGCGGACCTGGTCGTTGCCCTTGCCGGTGCAGCCGTGGGCGACGAGCGTGGCGCCGTGGTAGCGGGCGGCGTCGGCCAGGTGCTTGACGATGAGCGGGCGCGAGAGCGCCGAGACCAGGGGGTAGCGGTCCATGTAGAGGGCGTTGGCCTGGATGGCGGGGACGCAGTACTCGGCGGCGAACTCGTCGCGGGCGTCGGCGACCACGGCCTCCACGGCACCGCAGTCCAGGGCGCGGCGGCGGACGGCGTCGAGGTCCTCGCCGCCCTGGCCGCAGTCGATGGCCACGGCGACGACCTCGGCGCCGGTCTCCTCGGCGATCCAGCCGATGGCGACGGAGGTGTCGAGTCCTCCGGAGTAGGCGAGGACGACGCGCTCGGACATGGTGTTCCCCCTGGGCTGTGCTGTGCTCGTGGTGCCGGCCGCCGCGACGCGCGGCCCCCTACGGCCTGCGGTCGGCCAGGCGCAGCAGCGCGGCGGCCAGCTCGTCGCCGCCCTGGGGGTCGCGGGCGATCACCATGATGGTGTCGTCGCCCGCGATGGTCCCCAGGATGGCGTGGAAGTCGGTGTGGTCGATGGCCGAGGCCAGGTACTGGGCCGCACCGGGCGGGGTGCGGACGATGACCATATTGGCGGAGGCCTCGGCCGAGACCAGCAGATCCTCGGCCAGCCGGGTGAGTCGCGCCCCGGAGACCTGCTCCAGGTCGAGGCTGTCGGGACGGGTGCGCTGCAGCCGTTCGCCGCCCTCCCCCGGCAGGACGTAGGCCAGGTGGCCCTCGGCGGTACGGAGCTTGACCGCGCCCAGTTCGTCCAGGTCACGGGACAGCGTGGCCTGGGTGACCTGGACGCCGGCCTCGGCCAGGCGTTTGGCCAGCTCGCCCTGGGAGCGCACGTCCTCGCGGGTGAGGACGTCGCTGATCCGGGCGTGTCTGGCCGCCTTGGTCATCGGCGCCGTTCCACCGCTCTCACTCATCATCGTCGCTCGGTCCCGGGGTCGTCGCTGGTCTCCAACAGGAAGGCGAGCAGGGCCTTCTGCGCGTGGCGGCGGTTCTCCGCCTCGTCCCAGACCACGCTCCGCGGGCCGTCGATGACGCCCGCGCTGATCTCCTTGCCCCGGTAGGCGGGCAGGCAGTGCAGGACGACCGCCTCGGGGGCGGCGGCGCCGAGGAGGGCCTCGTCGATGATGTAGGGACGGAAGGGGGCCTCGCGGTCCGCGGCCTCGGCCTCCTGGCCCATGGAGACCCAGGTATCGGTGGCCAGGACGTCCGCGCCGTCGGCGGCCTCGCGGGGGTCGGTGGTCACGCCGACCGATCCGCCGGTCCGCTCGGCGATCTCGGCCGCGCGGGCGAGCACGTCGGGGTCGGGGTGGTAGCCCTCGGGTGCGCCCACCCGCACGTGCAGTCCGGCGGTGGCGCCGCCGAGCAGGTAGGAGTGGGCCATGTTGTTGGCGCCGTCGCCGAGGTAGGCGAGGGCGAGCCCGGCCAGGGTGCCCTTGTGCTCACGGACGGTCTGCAGGTCGGCGAGGATCTGGCAGGGGTGGAACGCGTCGGTGAGCGAGTTGACCACGGGCACGGAGATGTGGTCGGCCAGGGTCTGGATGTCGCTCTGGGCGAAGGTGCGCCAGACCACGGCGGCGACCTGGCGCTCCAGGACGCGGGCGGTGTCGGACAGGGGCTCGCCGCGGCCCATCTGGGTGCTGGAGGAGTCCAGGACCAGGGGGGCGCCGCCGAGGTCGGACACGCCCACGCTGAAGGAGAGCCGGGTGCGGGTGGAGGGCTTGTCGAAGATCAGCGCGACGGTGCGGGGTCCGGCCAGGGGCCGCCGGCCGAAGGGGTCCTTCTTCATGGCGTCGGCGAGGTCGAGCACCCGGGCCTGTTCGGCGGGGCTGAGGTCGTCGTCACGCAGGAAGTGGCGGGTCATGACGTGCTCTCCTTGTTCGCGGCGGCCTCCGCGGCGTCCAGGATGGTGGGCAGGGCCTCGATGAACACCCCGATCTGCTCGGGCGTGATGACCAGGGGCGGGGCGAGTCGCACGGCGGTGGGGGCCACGGCGTTGACGAGGAATCCGCGGACGGCGGCCTGTTCCTGGACGTGCGCGGAGTGGGGTCCGGTCAGCACCAGCGCGCGCCACAGGCCGACGCCGCGCTGGCCCGCCAGGAGGGGGTGGTCGATGCCCTCGATCTGTTCGGCGAGCAGGTCGCCCATGACGGCGGTGTGCGCGAGCAGGCCCTCCTCCTCGATGGTGTCCAGGACGGCCAGCGCGGCGGCGCAGGCGACCGGGTTGCCGCCGAAGGTGGAGCCGTGGTCGCCCTTGTGGAAGGCGTCGGCGTAGCGGCCGAAACCGACGGTGGCGCCGATGGGCAGGCCGCCCCCGAGCCCCTTGGCGAGGGTGAGGACGTCGGGGCGCACTCCCTCGGTCTGGTGGGCGAACCAGTGGCCGGTGCGTCCGATGCCGCTCTGGATCTCGTCCAGGACGAAGGCGGCGCCGGTGTCGTCGCAGATGCGGCGGACCCGCGCGAGGTAGCCCTCGTCGGGGACGACGACCCCGGCCTCTCCCTGGACCGGCTCGGTGAACACGGCGACGCAGTGCTCGTCGACGGCCTCGGCGAGGGCGTCCGCGTCACCGTGGGGGACGAAGCGCACGTCCATGCCGAAGGGGCCGAAGGGTTCGCGGATGGCTTCCTTGCCGGTCAGGGCGAGGGACCCGGAGGTGCGGCCGTGGAAGCCGTGGGTGGCGGCGACGAAGTAGTGCCGGCCGGGGCCCGCGGCGCGCCTGACCAGCTTCAGGGCGGCCTCGTTGGCCTCGGTGCCGGAGTTGGCGAAGAAGACCTTGGCGTCGCCGCCCAGGAGGCCGATGAGGCGTTCGGCGAGCTGGATCTCGCGCTCGTGCACGAAGAGGTTGCTGGTGTGGGTCAGGGTGGCGGCCTGGTGGGCGATCGCCTTGACCAGCGCGGGGTGTCCGTGTCCGAGGCTGGACACCGCGATGCCGGCGATGAGGTCGAGGTACTGGCGGCCGTCGGCGTCGTAGACCTCGCAGCCGCGGCCCAGGGTCAGGGCCACGGGCGGGACGCCGTAGTTGGGCATGAGCGCGGCGGCGAAGCGCTCGCGCAGGTCGCTACTGGTCACTGGGAGCCTCCGGTGGGCGTCTCGTCGTGGTCGGTGGGGCGCCAGGGGCGCGGGTAGTGTCCGTTGCCGGCGAGCAGGGCCGCCTCCAGTTCCTCGTCGGCGACCATGGTGCCGACGCCGCGGTCGGTGAAGACCTCCAGGAGCAGGGAGTGCGGCACACGGCCGTCGATGATGTGCGCCTGGGGGACGCCGCCCTCGACGGCGGCCAGGCAGGCCTCCATCTTGGGCACCATGCCCGACGAGAGCGAGGGCAGCAGGCCGCGCAGCTCCTCGACGTTGAGGCGGCTGATGAGCTCGGTGTTGGCCGGGTAGTCGGCGAACAGGCCCTCGACGTCGGTGAGCATGATGAGCTTGCTGGCGCCCAGGGCGACGGCCAGCGCGGCGGCCGCCGTGTCGGCGTTGACGTTGTACACGCCGCCGTCGTCGGCACGGGCGACGCTGGAGACGACGGGGATGCGGCCGTCGGCGATGAGCGCGGCGACGGCACCGGGGTTGACCTCGGTGACCTCGCCGACCCGGCCGATGTCGAGGTCCTCGCCGTCGACGGTGACGGACTTGCGGCGGGCGTACAGGAGGTTGGCGTCCTCGCCGGACATGCCGACCGCGAACGGCCCGTGCTGGTTGACCAGGCCGACGATCTCCCGGTTGACCTGTCCGGTCAGGACCATGCGGACGATGTCCATGGCCTCGTCGGTGGTCACCCGCAGGCCGGCGGTGAAGGTCGACTCCACTCCGGCGCGGTCGAGCTGGGCGCTGATCTGGGGTCCGCCGCCGTGCACGACGACGGGGCGCAGGCCCGCGTAGTGCAGGAAGACGATGGACTCGGCGAAGCGGACGCGGAGCGCGTCGCTGATCATGGCGTTGCCGCCGTACTTGACCACGACCGTGCGGCCGTGGAAGCGGGACAGCCAGGGCAGCGCCTCGATGAGGTTGGCGGCCTTGTCGATGGCCTGGGCCTGGTCTGCTGAGGGTGTGTCGGAGCGCGCGATCATGAGCCTTCCGCCCGGTCATGGGTGTGTGCTGGGGTCGAGGGGTCGGCGGCGACCTGGGCCGCCAGGTCGGCGCACACGTCGGTGAGCAGGGCGGCGAACCCCTCCTCGTCGGGAACGGTGCCGGCGGCCCCGCTGGCCATGAGCAGCACCGTGTCGTTGGTGGCGCCCAGCGGCGCGAAGGCCTTGGCGACGGCCTGGGACAGCAGGCGCAGGCACTGCGGGCCGGTGAGGTCGGCGTCGGTGGTCAGGACGGCCAGGACGCTGGAGACCGAGGGGTCGGGGCCCTTGGCCATGGCGCCGATCGTGTAGCCGTCGCCGCGCCGGAAGACGATCTTGGCGACGGTGTCGGTGGTGCGCAGGGCGTCGGCGGCGGCCAGCCCCCCGCCGCGGGAGGCCTCGGCCACGGCCGCGGCCGTGCCCTGGCGCAAAGCGTCCAGGGGCGGGCGCGTCCCGGCGTCTCCGCAGGCGCACACGAGGACCTCGGCGGCGGAGTCGTCGAGTTCGCCCGCGGCGTGCTCGGCCTGGGCGTGGACGTCCTGGAAGCCGAGGGGGCCGGTGGCGGCGTTGGCTCCGCCGGAGGACAGGACGGCGGCGCGCACCCGGTGGCCCGAGGCGACCTGGCGCGACCACAGGACCGGCGCGGCGGAGTCGTCGGGGGTGAACACCGCGGCGGCGGCCCGGGAGGGGCCGTCGTTGATGACGACGGCGACGTCCCGGGCCCCGTCGGCCCTGGTTCCCGCGGCGACGCCCGCGGCTCTGAAGCCGCGGGGTGCGGTGACACTCACGGTGATGCCTTTCTTGGCTGTGCCTCTCGGGCGCCTCGGGCGGGCGCCCCGAGTACGGGTGCCCTCGCTCAGGGGGCGACCGCGGCGAGCGGCAGTCCGGTCTCCTCGGGCAGGCCGAGGGCGATGTTGGTGCTCTGCACGGCGCCGCCCGCGGTGCCCTTGGTGAGGTTGTCCAGGGCGGCGACGACGACCATGCGTCCGGCGTCGGCGTCCACGGTGACCTGGAGGAGGGTGGTGTTGGCGGCCAGCGTCATGGCGGTGCTGGGCCAGGTGCCCTCGGGGAGCAGGTGGGTGAAGGGCTCGTCGGCGTAGGCCGTCTCGTAGGCGGCCCGGACCTGGGCGGCGGTGACCCCGGCTCTGAGGGGGGCGGTGCAGGTGGCGAGGATCCCGCGCGGCAGGGGCGCCAGCACGGGGGTGAAGGACAGCTTGACCGGCTCGCCCGTGACGGAGGTGAGGTTCTGCACGATCTCGGGGTTGTGCCGGTGGGTGCCGCCGACCCCGTAGGGGCTCAGGGCTCCCATGACCTCGCTGCCGATGAGGTTGGGCTTGGCCGCCTTGCCCGCGCCGGAGGTTCCGGTGACGGCGACGACGGTGAGGTCGGGCTCGACGAGCTGCTCGGCCAGGCCGGGGAAGAGCGCGAGGGTGGCCACGGTGACGTGGCAGCCGGGGACGGCGACGCGGCGGGCTCCGGCGAGTCGGTCGCGCTGTCCGGGCAGCTCGGGCAGACCATAGGGCCAGGTGCCGGCGTGGGGGGTGCCGTAGAACCGTTCCCAGGCGGAGGCGTCGTTGAGCCGGAAGTCGGCTCCGCAGTCCACGACGAGGACGTCGTCGCCGAGCCGCTGGGCGATGTCGGCGGACTGGCCGTGCGGGAGCGCGAGGTAGACGACGTCGTGGCCGCGCAGTTCCTCGACGGTGGTGGGCGCCAGGACGCGGTCGGCGAGCGGCAGCAGGTGCGGCTGGTGCTGGATCAGCGGGGTGCCGGCGTTGCTTCCGGCGGTGAGGGCGCCGATCTCGATCTCGGGGTGGCCGAGCAGCAGGCGCAGCAGCTCGCCTCCCGCGTAGCCGCTGGCTCCGGCGATCGCCGCGCTGTATCCCATGGTGCCGCTCCCCCTCCTGAATCCTGACTGGACTATCATGCATGCCTCTGCAAGTTTATGCAAGCAGATGACCCGGCCCCGTAGGACCATCCCGAGTTCTCGGCAGTGACCGGGGCCTCCCACCTGGCCAGACTTCGTTCCAGAAGCGCGCTTCGCTTCCCATCCCCTGGAACGGAACGGAGCACAGGACATGGACCCGGACGAGTAGATCCGCATCGCCGACGCCGTGCCCCGGTTTCCCGGGGCACGGCCGCGGCCCTCGGCGCGCCCACTCGGCCTCCGCAAACCCGAATCGGGTGTTTCGCACCCGAAATGACGAAAAGACCAACTCGGTCTCCGCTCGGCACTTCCATGAGGATCGGCCGGAGGACTTTCTGTGGTTGGCAGGAATTTGTCACTATTCGGGGCCACACCCCTTGGTACGCTTCCAGCCCCAATATCCGGGATCCGCACCCGACCCCACCGTCGTGCACGCCCCAACCACATAGAACCCCCACCCCGCTCGCACGGCGGCGGCGTGCGCTGCCCGAACCCCGAGCGGGTCGGCCTGTCCCGAGAAATCGGAATGGACCGGCCGACACAGCCATCTCAGACTCAGAAGAGCCGGAACACCTCCGATCTGAGGGGGAATTCGGTTTCAGGCGACCGATGTCGCCATCTCAGACACTCGACGACGCAAAAGGACAATCGATGTCATTCCTGGTTTTCCTGCTGGGACTACTCGCCCTTCTCTTCATCCTCGGCTTCCTCAGCGTCCGGTACGAGAAGAGCGTCCACCCCGTGAAGCTGACCGGCCCTCTGGCCGCTCCCTCCGAGTGGCTGCCCGAGGCCATGGATAGGGCCGCGCGCGGCGGCATCATCGGCTGGGCCCCGCACATCGAGGCCGTCTTGGACCCCGACGGCGAGGTCGTGGGCCTGCGCTGCGAACTGCGCAGCACCGAGGGCGACACGATCCTGGTCGACGTCCCCGCCTTCCCCGCCGGCGACTACACCGACTCCCCTATGGTGGCCGAGATCGTCATCGGCTCCTACACGGTCTCCTCAGTCAGGGGCGCCGAGTGGTTCGGCACGCCCGCCGCCCACGTCACCCGCCGCTGGAGGCGCGTGCGCCGCGTGCTCAAGCGGCACGCCCGCCGCAGCATCCAGGCCGGCTGACATCTGGAACCGGGACGACCACCATGACGACACCACCCGAGAACGACACCGCGTCCGTCGACTACTACGCCCTGTTCGAGGTCGCGCCCGACGCCGACACCGCCACCCTGAGCGCGGCCATCGACGCCTTCACGCTCAAGTGGCAGAAGTTCGTCGGGTCGCGCAAGAAGGAACTCAAGCGACGGGCCGAGGACAACCTGGAGCTGGCCTCCGAGGGCAAGCGCGTCCTACTCGACCCCGCGAGCCGCGCGGCCTACGACGAGCAACGCACGCGGCGCCCCGTCCCCGAGACCGCCGGGAACGGCACCTCGGAGACCGCCCCCTCCGCCCCGGGACAGGAGACCATGGCCCGGGCCATGGACGCCTTCCGCAACGAGGACTACAAGGCGGCCCGGTTCTTCGCCACCCGGGCCGTGGAGCAGGACCCCGACCTTGCCCGGGGGTGGTACACGCTGTTCACCTCCTGCGTCCTGCTCGACGACGCCGACGGAGCCGAGGTCGCCGGGACCAACGCCGCGCGCTTGGAGCCGGACAACCCCGAGTGGCTCGCCACGGTCGGTGGCTTCCTCGCCGACCACGGCCACGAGGAGCGCGGCGTCGGCATGATGATCAAGGGAGCCGAACTCGATCCCACCCCCTACGCCGGGCTGGTCCTGGCCGAGCACCAGAAGCTGAGCGGTTCCCCGGCTACGGCGGCACGGACCCTGCGCCTGCTGCGCCAACGCCACCCCGACAACCGCGATGTCAAGGACGAACTCGTGCTGGCCCTGGTGGATCAAGGCGAGACCGTGCCCGATATCCAGGGGGCGACCTTCTACCTCATCACCGCGACCGAGGAACTCCTGCGGATGCGCGGGCTGGCCCAGGAGGCCCGCAGGTTCGGGCCCAGGAAGCGCGAGGCCCGTGAGGCACTTCATCGGTTGGAGTCCAACCTCGAGGCAGCCGAGGAGCAGACGTTCACGTTCCGCCTGTTCGAGAGCGACCAGGCCTCGACGTTCGTGTGGTGGGCCACTCCGATCCTGCTGGTCATCGGGTTTCTGTTCGCCGTCAACGGCTACGGGATCGGCATCGTCGCCCTGCTCTTGGGCGCCGCCGGAGTCTGGACCATCTGGGCCCGCTGCCGTCCCGCGCGCTGGGAGCTGAACAGCCGCATGAGGTACGAGCGGGCCGACCAGTTGCGGCTCTCCGAACAGCTCCGGTCCCAGGGCTTTTGAGCAGCGCGCACACCACCCACCAACAGGAAGGGAAACTCCGAACCGTGTCCCGACAGAACGGACCCATCGTCGGCATCGACCTGGGCACCACCAACACGGTGGTGGCCGTCATGGACGAAACCGGCAGGCCCGAGGTCCTGCGCAACAGCGATGGCACCAACACCACGCCCTCGGTCGTCTACCTGTCCGGTGGCGAGGCCGTCGTGGGTACCCCCGCGCGGCACCAGCGGCTGGTGTCCGACACCGACGTCGTCGAGCGGATCAAGCCCCACATGGGCGAGTCGGGGTGGCAGCAGCTGACCAGTGACGGCCAGCGCTACACCGCCGAACAGCTCTCCGCGTTCATTGTGCGCAAGGTGTGCGAGGACGCCGCCCTCGTCCTCGGAAAGCCGGTCGAGGCCGCGGTGATCACCGTGCCCGCCTACTTCGACGAGGCCCGCCGACAGGCCACCCGGGACGCGGGCAGGATCGCCGGCCTGAAGGTGGAACGGATCATCAGCGAGCCCACCGCCGCCGCCCTCGCCTACGGGCTGCGTGACGGCGACGCGGGCAACGTCCTCGTCTACGATCTGGGCGGCGGCACCTTCGACGTGACGGTACTGCGCATCAGCGACGGCGACTTCGATGTCATCGCCACGGCCGGGGACGCCCAGCTCGGCGGCGCGGACTTCGACGATCGCCTGGAGACCTGGGCCAACACCCGGATCGTGAAGCAGGGCGGCACCGACGTGGACGACAGCACCGACCCGGGAGCGCGCGGACGCCTGCGAGAGCAGTGCGAGAACGCCAAGCACCGGCTGAGCACCGCTGAGAACGCTTCGGTCTTCACCGAGGTCGGAGAGCTCAAGATCACCCGGGCCGAGTTCGACGAACTCATCGACGACCTGCTCCAGCGGACGCGCACCCTGACCCAGGACGCGTTGCGCACCGCCGAGGCCAAGGCCGGGATCACCGCGGCCGCGTTGGACGAGGTCCTGCTCGTGGGCGGGTCCACCCGGATCCCCGCGGTCAAGGACCTGGTCGCCGACATCACCGGTGTGTCCCCCAACCAGCGGCTGCACCCCGACGAGGCGGTGGCCCTGGGCGCCGCGGTCCAGGCGGAGCTGATCGAGGCCGACCAGTCCGACCGACCCTCGGCCGTCGGCGACCGCACCATCAGCGACGTCACGGCGCACGGACTGGGGGTGGTCTCCCTCGACACCGTGACCAACCGCGACGTCAACAGCGTGATCATCCCGGCGGGAAGCAAGGTCCCCGCGCAGCACGACCAGGTCTTCTACACCGTGGTCGAGGACCAGGAGATCGTCATGCTCAAGGTGACGGTCGGTGACGACACCGACCCCGACCTGGTCGACATCATCACGAAGGACCTCCGGGGCGTGGAGCTGACGATGCCGCCTGCCCCCTTCCCCAAGGAGTCTCCACTGCGAGTCACCATCTCCTACGACATCGACGCGATCGTGCACGTGGAGGTCACCAACGAGCGCACCGGCCGCTCTCTCGGCGACATCGAGATCGAACGGGCCAACAACCTCTCCGGCGCCGAGGTCGACGCACTCACCACGGACATGGAAGGACGGATCGTCCGTTGAGCGAGCACACCGACGCCCCTGGGCAGAGCCGGGAACAGGACGGCGTCGCGCCGTCGGAATCGGAGGTCTCCCGCCAGTTGGCCCAGCTCACCGACCTTTTCACCCGGCGCCTGAAGGACGACCGGGACAAGCGGGCCCTCATCGAGGACCTGAAGGACCGGCTGCGCACGGCCGAGAACGGCGCGGTCCTGGACCAGATCGCCCCCTTCGTGACGGGTACCATCCGCGTCGTCGACCGGCTCGACGCCCACATCATCGAACGGGCGCACCGGGAGGACCCCGGCGGACCGACGGACCCGAACCTGGAGTTCCTGCGGTCGGTACGCCTGGAACTGCTCGACCTGCTGGCCCAGCACCAAGTGGAACAGATCGACGTCCAGGTCCTCTTCGACCCCCGCGTGCACGAGGTCGTGGAAATGCGGGGCGACCACCGCGACGGTCGCGACATCCGGATCCTGGCCCTTGTACGGCGCGGGTTCCACCACCCCTCACGGCTGCTCCGCCCGGCGCAGGTCGTCACCGAGGAGGTCGCCGCCCCCGAGAGGCGGTCCCCGGACAGGGCGCCGTGGTGAACGCGCCCCAGGGCACGGTCGCGCGCCTGCCACCACTGTCTCCCCTGACCGGCGACGATCCCGAAGCACTGGGCGGCCACGTCCTGCTCGGGCGGATCGGCAGCGGAGGTATGGGCGTGGTGTTCCTGGCCCGCCCTGCGGAGGGGGCGCTCCTGGCGGTGAAGGTGGCCAACACCTCCTACGCCCAGGACCCGGAGTTCCGGGCCCGGTTCGCACGGGAGGTGGCGCTCGCCCAGCGGGTCAGGGCCGCCTGTACCCCGGCCATCCGCGCCGTCGGGCTCAACGACGAACGCCCCTGGATGGCGATGGAGTACGTGCCCGGTCCCACCTTGTCCGCGCACGTGCGCGCCTCGGGAACGTTGGAGGGCGCCCGTCTGCTGTCCTTCGCTCTGGGCACGGCCGAAGCCCTGGTGGCCATCCACCGGGCCGGAGTGGTGCATCGCGACCTCAAACCGGGCAACGTCGTCTTGGGGCCCCGAGGGCCGAGCGTGCTGGACTTCGGTATTGCGCGGGCGCTGGACGTCGCCTCCCGTACCCGCGCGGTCCACGGCACCCCGGGGTACGTGGCCCCCGAACGGATGCGCGGCCAGGAAGGGCCCTGGGTCGACGTGTTCTCCTGGGGAGCGGTGACGGCCTTCGCCGCGACCGGGCGTCCCCCGTTCGGCACCGGGGAACCAGTGGTCCGCGTACAGCGGGCCGCGCGGGGTGAGGCGGACCTGGACGGCCTGGCGCCCCCGCTCCTGCCCCTGGTCCGGGCGTCACTCTCGCCCGACTTCGGGTCCAGGCCCACCTCCGAAGAACTGTTCGAGGCCCTGATGGGGGTGTTGGACGAGGACTCGGCGACCGTGGGCAGGGACGAGCGGGAACGCACCGACCGGGTCCTGACCCGGACCTGGCGGTCGGTGGACGCACCGCGCTCCACGGCCTCCTCCCGAACAAGGAGTGAGCGGTCCGCTGATCGGCCCAGGAAGCGGGCGGGGCCGAGCCGCCGCCCCCGCCGCACAGCGCGGGAAGGCGGTGGTGTCACCTTCGCCGGGCGGGTGTTCACCGATCCCGCGCACCTGGTCCACGCGCTGTCCGCGAACCACCGGAGCGCCGGTACCTGGCTCCGGGCCGGAGGCGCCCAGACCTTACGGCGCTGGCCGCCCCTGCGCGAGAACGCCCGGGTCAGGGCGGTTCTCCACGGCGTCTCGCGTCGGAGCGCCGATCCGCAGTGGGCCCTCACCGCGCTGTCGGTGTGCCTATGTCCGAACGAGGCCCCGCTGTATCGCGGGGTCGCCATCGACGCCGACGGCCTGGCCGCCCTGGCCAGGGCCGGAGAACGCGGCGCCGACCGCTCGGTGCTGACCGAGGCCTTCGACCGGGGAGTGGTCGGACTGGCCGCCTCGGCCGGTGACGCGCGGACCCGGCGGCTGGCCGACCGGGTGCCAGGCCTGGTCGAGGAGGCACTTGGTCTGGTTCGGTCGGTCTGTGAGAGGGTCGACCGCGACCGTGAGCTGCGGGTGTGGGAACTGGCGGTACTGGTGGTCCTCGGAGAGGATCCGCCGCCGGAGGACGGTCCACGCCTGCGGTGGCGGCCTGGAGCACTGCGCCTGTGGCGCCGGGCCGCCACGGACTCCGCCGCCCGCATCGTCCTGGCGGTCTGCGCACCGGGGAGCCGCCCTCCCCTGGCGGGCAGGGGCGAACGTGCGGGTCGCACGGGGAGCGACCAACCCGAACCCCAAAGCGGCCTCGGCTCCCCAAGGGCACCGTCCCGCCTACGCCCGGCTGTGCGCGCCTGGCGCCAGACCTTACTCGCCTCGGCGATGATGCCGTCGCTGCCGCTTCTGGCACTGTCGATGGGCATGGTGATGCGTCCCTTCGCGGTCCCCTACCGGCCCGCGGAGGCGACCGAGACCGGGATGCGCCTGGGTGCGGAGGCCGCCGGGCGGGCGGGCGACCTGTGTCTGCCGGTCCTGGCCCTGGCGGTGGTGGTCTCCCTGATACGGCCCGAGCACGTGCGCGCCTGGATCACGGGTGCGTCCCTCCTGGCCGCGGTGGCGGCCCTGCCCGCGCTGCCCCTGCCCGGGCTGTGGGCCCCCGCCGCGCTCCGCGACGCGCTCACAGCCATCGGCCAGAGCTGGGGCGGGTGGGTGCAGTGGGGTGGACTGCTCATGGGCGGTGCCTGCACCGCCCTGGTGGCGGTCTTCGTCCTGGCCGGTCCGCCCGCCTCGTTCCCGTTACTGAGTAGGAAGCTCCCGCCCCTCCAAGGGCGGGGGTCCGCGACAACCGAAGGAGAAGAACATGAAGTGTGAGAAGTGCTTCCGACACCTGCACACCTGTCAGGCCTGCAACGGGCGCCCGGGCCAGTCGATCCTGGGCGACCCGCTCACGTGCTCCAAGTGCCACGAGGGACTCGTGTGCTCCAACCACGGCAAGCACTGGAAGCGCTGAGGAACCGTTGAACGACGAGCGACCCGAGCCCGTGCGCGTCACCGCGCCGGACGGAGCCGAGCGCGCCCTGCGGCCGGGGGCCTCCCTGGTCTTCGGCCGCAGCCGCCACGCCGATCTGGTGGTGCGCGGGGGGCCCGGCCTGTCCCGCCTGTGCGGGCAGGTCCGCGCCGCGGAGGACGGCGCGCGCATCAGCAACCTCAGCCGGAGCCACAGCCTCGTGGCGGTCGTACGCGGGCAGGTGACCACGCTGCCGCCCGTGGACGGGGGCGGCAGCGGGGTGCTGGTCGTGACCCATGGCGAGGCGATGGTGGGGTCCCCCTTCATGCACGGGCGCGACCTGATGGTCCGCGTGTCCGTCAGCACCTCGCCCACCGCCCCGGAGGACCTGCCCGGGATCGAGGAGGACACCGAGACCGGCTCCGAACTGAGCCTGGACCCGCTCACGAAGGAGTTCGTCACCGCCCTCATGCTGTGTCAGGGCTGGCTGCTGGCCCCCTCCCGTACCGAGGCGCTTCCCACGTCGGAGACCGTGGCCCGAATGGCGCTGGCCGCCACCCACACGTGGGACCAGTTGACCCTCTTCGACCGAGGGCGGGCAGACGTGCGGATCCGGGTGACCCGGAGGGTCGAGGACCACCTGCGCCACCTGAAGTCCAAGGTGGGCGACGTCCTACCGAAGGGCACCCGGGTGACGAGGGAGTCGTTGGCCCATCACCTGGTGACGCTCCAGGCCCTGACACCCGCGCATCTGGACCTGCTGGAGGACGAGGACTGGTTAGCCGCGCAGGCGGAACTGTGGTGGGACGCGTGAGGGGCGTTCAATCCCATCTGAGGCCGTAGGCAAGTCCGGGGCGGAGTCCGGTGAACTCGGCCTGGTAGGCGCTACGGTCCACGGGTTCCAGGAACTCGCGGGTCAGGTCCTCGACGACGCCGTGCGGGACGCCCGGCACCACCCACACGGCGCGGGGGCGCTCGCTACCGAAGGCGACATCGAGCCGGAAGTGGTCACAGCGGCGCAGGGGGCGGAACACGTACTGCGGACGCATGGGCTGTCCCTGGGGGACGCTGACCCGAACGGCGAAGACGTGCCTCTGTCCCGCGCGCAGGGCCTGGGCGAACCGGATGTGGTGCCGGAAATAGGTCTCGGTCACGCGTTCGCAGGACACGGACTCAGCTCCGTGCAGCAGGTCCAGTCCCACGTCGTGCGGGGTGCCGCGTTCAGTGCCGTGTCTCGGGACCTGCGCCGAGACCACGACCTGGTCGAGGTCGTCCACGGCCGCGATGATCTCGCGTTCCTCGACGGCCGTGGCACCCTCGGCGCCCAGTGACAGGCGTGTGCGCAGGGCGGCCAGCCGCCAGTCGGGGGGACCGAACTCCGGACGGTCCCGCGGCCGCTCGGGAGCGGAGTGCGCCGCCACCCGTTCGATCGCCTGGTCCATGCGTCTGCGCGCGGTGCGCGGGGAGATGTGGAGTTCCTGGGCGACCCACTCCAGTCGGCGTTCCAGGACGGGGGCGCGGACGTCGGGGTGCACGCCCATTCCGGCGAGGAAGGCCAGGCACAGATCGTCGGGCAGTTCGCGGAGCAGGTCTCTCAGGGCCACGGTGACCAGCCGGCGGACCTCGTCGGCGGGTTCACCGCCGACCAGGCCGGCGAGTTCGCGCAGGGCCGGTCCCACCAGGTCCGCGGGTTCGTCCGCGTCCAGCCCTCGGCGAGCGCGCAACTGTCTGAGCTCCCGTGCCAACCCGTCCACACACGCTCCCGGGGGGTGATGTCAACGATCGTCGCGGTGGTGGGAACTCGGCGGGCTGTGCTCCCACATCGGGATTCTCTCACGGGCCGGGCCGGCGCATGCTGGGATTCGCACGGTCTCCGCGCTTGAGACTCACTCGGCCACCCCTGGCGGAGGCGGTCACCAGTGCGCGCGGGACCGGGAACCTCCCTCAGCGGCCCGCGATACGCGTCGCCAGGCCGGCGAAGCGCGAGGTGTGGGCCTTGTCCTCGGAGGTCTTGGACTCGCGGCGGTCGGCGGTGCGGTACAGGCCGTACATCATCTGGGTGCCCACCCAGCGCAGGGGCTCGGGCTCCCAGCCGCGGACCTGGTGGCCCACCCACGGCAGGCGGGTCAGATCGGTCTCCCGGCCCAGCACCAGGTCGCGCAGGGTGCGCCCGGCCAGGTTGCTGGTGGCCACACCGCTGCCTGCGTAGCCGCCGGCCCAGCCCACACCGGACTCGGTGTCCAGGTGCACGCTGGGGCACCAGTCGCGCGGCACCCCGAGCACGCCGGACCAGGCGTGCTCGACCGGGACCTCCGAGGCGTCGGGGAACAGTCGGACCAGGGCCCGCCACAGCTCCGCGATCGCCTGGGGCTGGGTGGCGCCCTCGTCGGCCTGGGCCGATCCGAAGCGGTGGGGCACGCCGCGCCCGCCGATGGCGATGCGGCCGTCGGCCGTGCGCTGCGCGTAGACGTGGGAGTGCGCGGAGTCCCCCAGGACCTCGTGGCCCTCCCAGCCGATCTTCGCCCAGAGCTCGTCGGAGAGCGGCTCGGTGGCGATCATGGAGGAGTTGATCGGCATCCATTCGCGTTTGTGGCCGCGCAGGGTCGAGGTGAAGCCCTCGGTCGCGCGGATCACGTGCTCGGCGCGCACGGTGCCGTGCTCGGTGACGACCGCGGGCGAGGAGGCGCCCTCGCGGGGCCGGATCTCCTGGACCGCGGTGCCCTCGAAGAGGTCGACGCCGAGTCCCTCCACCACCCGGGCCAGGCCCGTGACGAGCTTGGCGGGGTGCACGCGCGCGGCGTGCGGCGAGAAGGCGGCGGCCACCGCGCCCGCGACGCGCAGGCGGGGTTCGTGGTCGGGCTCCAGCAGGTGGATGTCGTCGGGCCAGTAGCCCCACTCCTGCAGGTACTCGATCTCCTCGGCCAGGCGGGCGCGCTGGGCGGCGTTGGTGGCGACCAGGCGCATGCCGCCGCGCACGATGTCGGCGTCGATGCCCTCGTCGCGGGCGACGGTGGCGACCTCGTCGACGGTGGCCATCATCGCGCGCTGCAGGGCGATCATGGCCGACTTGCCATGTGACCGGGCGTAGCGCTCGCGCGAGCCCCCGAACTCGGCCGAGAGCCACCCTCCGTTACGACCGGAGGCGCCGAATCCGGCGAACTCACGTTCGAGGACGGCGATCCGCAGGTCGGGCTCGGCCTTCTTGAGGTAGTAGGCGGCCCACAGGCCGGAGTAGCCGGCGCCGATGACGCACACGTCGTACTCGGCGTCACCCGGAAGGGGGGCGCGGCGCTCGGGCAGTCCGATGTCGCGGAACCAGAAGGAGACACCGCCGTTGGCGAAGCGTGTCGATCGGGGAATCGGCCTCAGCTGCGCCGCAGTGGTGAACAGTCTCATCATTCCCCCCGGAACTTCGGTGCCCCCGCGGTCCACCCCGCATGGGACGCGCGAACTCCCGCCAACTTACACGGGAACGGCGGCCCGTGTGGTCCCGTCCACGCATTCGGACGGGGCGCGCACGGAGGAAAAAGGCAATTCGGCTACGGAGGGTCGCCACCGCGGCGCGGACTCAGTCGCAGGCGCTGTCACGGAGCGTACGCGCGATGTCGGCGAGTCGCCGAACGCCGTCGACGCCGAGCGCGCCCTGGACGTGTTCCCGCAACCGTTCGACGTGGTTGGCGCGCACCTCGCGGATGAAGGCCAGACCCGGCTCGGTCAGGACCGCGTAGACCACCCGCCGGTCCTCGGCGCAGTTGGACCGCGCCAGGTACCCCTCGCGTTCGAGGCGGTCGGCGAGCTTGGTGAACCCGCCGGTGCTCAGGCTGACCTCGCGGGCCAGGCGGCTCATGGGCAGTCGGTGCCCGGGGGTGCGCTGCAGGCGGATGAGGACCTCGAACCACGGGCCCGCCATGTCCCTGCCGTCGGGGGTGATCCCGCCGAGCAGCTTGGGCTGGAGTGCGCTCATCGCCTCGTGGACCAGGCCCCAGGCGGTGATGAGGTCGTCGTCGCTGAGTTCGTCCGCCTCCGTGCCCGTCCTCGGCCCGTCGTGCTGTGTCGTCATGCCCGCCCCCGTCCCCCGGCGGACGCCTTCCGGCATCTCACCCATCCGAAGAATCTTCCCAGCAAATATTACTCGATGGCGGAGAAGCGGGGCGATGGACGAACATCACACCCGGCACGCGCAAGCGAGCCGGGTCGGGACCGAACGGGATGGGACGGGTCGGGATGGGATGGGACGTTGTTCTTTCTTCGGGTCGGGTCCGGCCACGCCCCCGGCACGGCCGGCCCCGACCCGTCATCAGTACCGGGCGGCCGCCGCTCCGTGGCGGGCGGCGACGGCGTCCAGTGCCCCCGCGAGCGTGGAGACCAGGTGGTCGATCTGCTCCCAGGTGATGATCAGCGGCGGTGACACCAGCAGCGCCCGGGGCACGGGACGCAGGATCACACCGCGGGCACGCGCCTCGGCGAACACCTCCGCCGTGGTGATCCCCAGCTCCCCCAGCGCCTCCTCGGTCAGCTCCACGGCTCCCATGACGCCCATTCCGGAGCGCACCTCCGCCACCAGCGGGTGGTCGGAGAGCGTACGCAGGGCCGCGTCCAGGTGCCGTTCGACCTCCAGCGACACCGTGAACAGGTCCTCGCGCTCCAGAATGTCCAGGTTCGCCATCGCCGCCGCGCAGCCCGCCGGGTGCCCGGCGTAGGTCGTCCCGTGCATGAACGGGTTGCCGGCCTCGTTCCAGAACGGGTCGGCCACCCTGCCGCTGACCACGACGCCGCCCAGCGGCAGGTACCCGCTGGAGACGCCCTTGGCGAAGACGATCATGTCCGGGCTGACACCGAAGCGCTCGATGCCGAACCAGTTGCCCATCCGCGCGAAGCCGCAGATCACGCTGTCCACGATGAACAGCACGCCGTACTTCTCACAGATCCGGGCGACCTCGGTGAAGTAGCCGTCCTCCGGCAGGAAGACGCCGCCGGCGCCGATCACCGGTTCGGCGAAGAACGCGGCGACCTTCTCCGGCCCGACCCTGAGGATCTCGGCCTCCAGCGCGGCCGCGGAGTCGTGCGGGACGACGGAGGTGTCCTCGATGAGCCGGCCGTAGCCGGTCCGGAACCGCTCCATGCCGATGATGCTCGTACCGAAGCCGTTGAGACCGTGGTATCCGCCGGTCCGGCTGAGCAGATGGGTGCGCTCGGGCTGTCCCATCACGGCCCAGTACCGCCGCGCCAGCTTGGCCGCGGTGTCGATGGACTCCCCTCCCCCGCAGGTGAGGATCACCCGGGGGTCGACGACCGGGGCGTGCGAGGCCAGCCGCTCGCACAGGTCCCGGGCCGGGGCGTTGGTGAAGTCCCCGTAGACCGTGTAGGCCTCCAGGGTGGTCATCTGGCGGTAGACGGCGTCCGCGATCTCCCGGCGTCCGTGCCCGACGTTGCAGTACCAAAGACTGGCCGTGCCGTCGAGGTAGCGGTCGCCGGACTCGTCCCACAGCCATACGCCCTCGCCCCTGGCGACGACGAACTCAGGGCCGCGGGCCACGGCGTTCATATCGCAGAATGTGTGCCACAGGCGGTTCGGCTCCCGGCGGTCGGTGGGAGCGAGCGCGGACGAGACAACCGTTTCGGTCATATGGCGACCTCCGAGCCGTGTCTTGCGCAGCAGCGCAGCGGAAAACTCAGGTTGCCTGCCTGTGCACCGGGCGCCCAGTCCTCAGCAGGTGATTGCAGGCTAAGCTCACGACCGCCCCCGCAGCAAGAGCCAAAACGATGCTTCATGCCCCGAAACCCAAACTTCATGCCGACTACCCTCGGTGAAGCGGCGCAAAACCCCGCCTACGCAGCAAAAACGCCGTCAAAAATAGTCGGAGAGCCGAGGTCAGAGATCGGACCTTTGACGTCGGAGCGGGGAGCGCGGGGCCGCCCGTAGCACGTTCTTCACATACGGCGGCGGGGCCGGTCCCCCTTCCGGGAGACCGGCCCCGCCGCGGGCTCGTCGCGGCGTCAGCCGCGCAGGGACGCCCCGGTGCGCTCGGCCGCCAGCGCGACGGCCGCATCGCGCGCCGCGCCCGCCTCCTCCGCGGTCAGCGTCCGGTCCTCGGCCCGGAACCGCAGGGTGAAGGCGGCCGATTTGCGGCCCTCTCCGACCTGCTCCCCGGTGTAGACGTCGAACAGGCGCACGCTCTCCAGCAGTGCGCCCGCGCCCTCGGCCAGCGCGTCGCCGACCGCGCCGACCGGCACCGACTCGTCCACGACCAGGGCCACGTCCTGGGTGGCCACCGGGTAGGTGGACACCGTGGGAGCGGTGTTGCCGCCCCGGGCGCGCTCGACGCGGTCGAGCTCGACCTCCATCGCGCAGGTCCGCTCGGGCAGCCCGAACGCCTTGACGGTACGCGGGTGCAGCTCGCCCGCGTGCCCGACGAGCAGGCGTTCGCCGTCCACGCGCACGTACAGCGCGGCGCACCGGCCCGGGTGCCATGGCGCGTGCCGGTCGGCCTCGACCTCCAGCTCGACCCCGGCGGTCCGGGCGATCTCACGGGCGGCCTGGACGGCGTCGGCCCAGGTGGCCGGCCGGCCCGGACCCCACCAGCCCGCGTGCTCGGCGTTCCCGGCCAGCACGGCGCCCACGCGGCGCGGCTGGTCGGGCACGGCGGCGTCGATCTGGCGGAGCTCCTCGGCGCTGGGCCCGCGGTCCACGGGCAGCAGCGGGGCGCGGGTCGCGCCCGGCTTGGGCCGGTAGACCAGTCCCATCTCGAACAGGGCCACGTCGGCGAACCCGCGGCCCACGTTGCGGGCCAGGGCCTTGAACAGGCCAGGCAGCAGCGTGGTGCGCAGCAGCGGCTCCTGCTCGTTGAGCGGGTTGGCCAGGCGCAGGTTCGCGCGGCGCGCGTCGTCGTCCTCCAGCTGGAGCCCGTCGAGGTCGAACTCCCCCATGAAGGGGTAGCTGAGCACCTCGTGGTACCCGGCGTCGGCCAGGACGCGGCCGAGCGTGCGGCGCAGCCGCTGGCTCGGCGTCAGGCCGCGCCCGGCGGGCGCCCTGGGCGGGATCGAGGGGATGTTCTCGTAGCCCTCGAACCGGATGACCTCCTCGGCGAGGTCGTTGGGGTCGGTGAGGTCGGGCCGCCAGGTGGGCGGAGTGACCGCCAGCTCCTGCCCCCGCTCCTCGACGGCGCAGCCGATCCGCTCCAGCCACGTGCGCGCGGTGCCCTCGGGGTAGTCCACGCCCGCCACGTCGCCCGGGTGGGAGGCGCGCAGGGTGATGGGCTCGCGCGCGGCGGACTCGTCGACGTGGGTGTAGGCGTCCTCCACACGCGCCCCGCCCAGCTCGGAGAGCAGGTGGACGGCGCGGGTGGCGGCGACCGCCTGCACGGCGGAGTCGATGCCGCGCTCGAAGCGCCGGGAGGACTCCGAGGACAGCTGGTGGCGGCGCGAGGCGCGAGCGATGTGCATGGACTCGAAGTGCGCGGCCTCGACCAGCACCGAGGTGCTGGTCAGGGAGATCTCCGTGGTCAGTCCGCCCATGACGCCGGCGATGTTGACCGGTCCGGTCTCGTCGGCGATGACGATGTCGTCGGTGTCCAGGACGCGCTGGACGTGGTCCAGCGTCTCCAGCTTCTCGCCCCGGTCGGCGCGGCGCACCCGCAGGCCGCCCTTGAGCTGGTCGCGGTCCCAGGCGTGCAGCGGCTGGCCGAGTTCGAGCATCACGTAGTTGGTGACGTCGACGGCCAGGGAGATGGGGCGCACCCCGCTCTGGGCCAGGCGGCGCTTCATCCACAGCGGCGAGGGCGCGTCGGGGTCGAACCCGGTGACGCCGCGCAGGACGTAGCGGTCGCACACGGCCGGGTCGACGGTGGCGGGGTGGCCCTCGCCGGTGGGCGCGGCGACCGCGATCTCGGCGGGGTCGTGGAAGGCCACCCCGTACAGGGCGGCGGTGTCGCGGGCCACGCCGCGCATCGACAGCGCGTACCCGCGGTCGGGCGTGACGGCGATGTCCAGCACGTCCTCGCGCAGGCCCAGCGGTCCGATGGCGTCGTCGCCGACCGTACCGAAGCCATCGGGCAGGACCACGATGCCCGCGTGGTCCTCCCACAGGCCCAGTTCGGTGGCGGAGCAGATCATGCCCGCCGACATCCGGCCGTAGGTCTTGCGGGCGCCGATGTTGAAACCGCCCGGGAGCACGCCGCCGGGCAGGACGACGACGACCAGGTCGCCCTCGGAGAAGTTGCGGGCGCCGCAGACGATCTCCTGGGGCTCACCGGTGCCGTTGGCCTGTCCGACATCCACCTTGCAGTGGCGGATGGGCTTCTTGAAGCCTTCGAGCTCCTCGATCTCCAGCACACGGCCGAAGACGAGGGGGCCGGTGAGGTCGGTGCCGAGCTCGTCGACGGTCTCGACCTCCAAACCGGCCAAGGTCAGCTTGGCGGCCAGGTCGCGTGCGGTCACGTCGGCCGGCAAGTCGACGTACTCCCGCAGCCAGGTCAGGGGGACGCGCATCAGTTCTCACTCCCGAACGCCGAGGTGAAGCGGATATCGCCCTCGACCATGTCGTGCATGTCGCGCACCCCGTGCGCGAACATCAGTGTCCGTTCGATTCCCAGGCCGAAGGCCCAGCCGCTGTAGACCTCGGGGTCCACTCCGGCGGCGGTGAGCACGCGCGGGTTGACCACGCCGCAGCCGCCGATCTCGATCCAGCCCTCGCTGGAGCAGGTGCGGCACGGTGCGTCGGGGTCGCCCACGGACGCGCCGCGGCACACGAAGCACTCCATGTCCACCTCGGCGGACGGTTCGGTGAAGGGGAAGTAGGACGCGCGGAAGCGGGTCCGCAGGCCCTCGCCGAACATGCCCTCGACGAAGGCGTCGATGGCCCCGCGCAGGTGCGCGAGCGTGATGCCCTGGTCCACGACCAGCCCTTCGAGCTGGTGGAAGACGGGGCTGTGGGTGGCGTCGAGCTCGTCGGTGCGGAACGTCTTGCCGGGCGCGACCACGTAGACGGGCAGCTCGCGGGTGAGCAGCGAGCGCACCTGGACCGGCGAGGTGTGCGTGCGCATGACCAGCCCGGTCTCGCCGCCCTCGGGGCTCTCCACGAAGAACGTGTCCTGCATGGTGCGCGCCGGGTGGTCGGGCAGGAAGTTGAGGGCGTCGAAGTTGAACCACTCCGCCTCGATCTCCGGACCCTCGGAGATCTCGAAGCCCATGCCGACGAAGATGTCGGCCATGCGCTCGGCCACGGTCGTCAGCGGGTGGCGCGCTCCGCGCGGCGAGCGGTCCCAGGGCAGGGTGACGTCGACCCGCTCCTCCACCAGGACGCGCTCGTCGCGCTCGGCCTCCAGGACGGCCTGGCGGGCCTTGAGGGCCTGGCCGACGTCGCGGCGGGCCCCGCCCACGCGCTTGCCCGCGTCGGCCTTGGCGGCCGGCGGCAGGGCGCCGATCTCCCGGTTGGCCAGGGCCAGCGGGGAGCGGTCGGAGGCGTGCGCGAGCCGGACCTCCTTGAGTTCGGCGAGGTCGGCCGCGGCCTCGATGGCGGCCAGGGCCTCCTCGCGCATACGGGCGACCTCGTCGGGGTGGAGGGGGGTCACCTCGACCGGATCGAAGGAATTGTTCGGTGCAGACATGGTTGGTTGCCTCGCCGCCGCACCCCGCGGGGGTGGACGGCAGTCACGGTCCGCGCGGGGCGGACGAAGCCGACAGGACGAGCACAGGCGGGTCGCGGGCGTGCCCCGGGCAGGGTGACCGGCCAGGGCACGGCGCTGGAGCCCACCGGGGCCGAAGGGTCTGAGGGACTCAGACGAACTCGGGTGTCCCGGCGGGCATGGTAAATCGGAACTCGGCGCCGCCGCTGGGGGCGCGTCCGACGGTGATCGTACCGCCGTGGGCCTCGACGAGGCCCTTGACGATGAACAGGCCGAGGCCGGTCCCGCTCCGGCGCTTGCTGCGCCAGAACTGGCGGAAGACGCGCGGAATGGTCTCAGGTGCAATGCCCTGGCCCTCGTCGCGCACCGACACCGCTGCTCCTCCTTCACACGGCTCGATCACGATACTGACAGTACCAGCGCCGTGCCGCACGCCGTTTTCCACCAGGTTGAGCAGGATCTGCTCGATCTTGTCGGCGTCCAGCCACAGTTGCGGGAGCTCACCGCGGGTCTCGACCCGGAAGCGTTCCTCGGGCTCTCCGGCGGCGACCCGACCCGCCACGACCCGGCGCACGGCCTCGGCGAGGTCGACGACCTGGCGGCGCACCTCCAGGCGGCCCGACTCGATCCGGGACACGTCGAGGAGGTCGTGGATGAGGCGGGTGACGCGGTCGGCGTCGGCGTTGACCGTCTCCAGCATGAACAGCTTCTGCTTGTCGGTGAGCCGTTCCCACTTGGCGAGCAGGGTGGAGGTGAAGCCCTTGACGCTGGTCAGAGGGGAGCGCAGTTCGTGGGCGACCTCCGAGACGAGGTCGGCGCGGCTGCGCTCGGCGCGGGCGGCGGCGTCGCGCAGGGTGACGACCAGCCGGACGAGTTCGCCCTCCGGCCGGGCCCGCACATAGCGGGTGGCCACGAGGATCTCGCGTTCGTCGGGCAGGAAGAGCGAACGCTCGGACTGGCGGACGCGGTCACGGGCCCCGCCGTAGGGGTCGGTCGCCTCCCACCAGTCGTGGCCGTCGAGGCCGACCAGGGGCAGGGCGGTACGGAAGTCGCGGCCGAGCGCGGCCTCGGTGGGGACACCGGTCAGGTGGGCGGCCACCGCGTTGAACAGCACGACACGGCCGCGCGCGTCGGCGACCAGGACGCCGTCCGGGAGGTCGTCGGCGTGCAGGGGACCGTCTCCGAGGTGGCCCGAGGCGCCCTCGACGTCCCACAGGGCCGCCGGGTGCGGGTCGGCCGCCGCACGCACGGGTGCCGTCGGCGGTGCCGGAAGCCGGATGCCCCCTCCGTCGGCGGAACCGGACACGACGGGCCTGTGCCCGGGTCCGGGTTCGTCCGAGGAGTGCGCCGTCCCCCCGCCCGAGTCACCCTCCGGGTGATCCGCCTGTCGGCCGCCGCCCACGCCTCTCCCCGCTCCCCTTGAAGGTCCACACGACCACAGGCTCCTGCGCCGCGGACCGCTGACCGATCACATCCACCACACGCCCGTGGACGCCACCGCAGGTGATCTACCCTGCACTTCCGCCTGGTACGCCTTGCGGCCCGGGTCGGGACCGTCCGGCAGGGGACGAGCGTATAGGCACTCCGTGCGCGCACGGCAACCCGAAGGCGGGGATCGCCGCCTCGGGCCCGCCCGCTCTCACGTGCTGCCAAGCCTGCCCGGTCCCCTCGGACCGGCGCAGCCCCGTACCCGCGACACGGGTGGGCACGCACCGTCCGACCCATGCCCCGCATGGACGACCCGGGACGTGGCAGAGCCTATCGGTCCTGGAAGGGCGAGCCCTGGTGTTCCGGACATTCCGTTCGGGACTCGTGGTCGACGTCACGGGCCGTACGGCGTGCGGCGGCCCGGTCCGACCTGCTCAGGCGCTGCGCTGCTGCCGAGCGGTGGTGTACAGGCACACCGCGGCGGCCGTGGCCAGATTCAGGCTTTCGGCCCCGCCGTAGATGGGCACGCTGACCGCGCCGTCGGTCTGGCGGACCACGTCCTCGGGCAGGCCCCAGGCCTCGTTGCCGAACACCCAGCCCACCGGGCCGTCCAGGTCGCCGCCGTCGGCGACCTGGTGCAGGTCCTTGGGTCCGCCGCCGTCCGCGGCCCACACCCTGGCTCCGCGGCCGCGCAGGAACTCCACGGCCGCGCTGACCGGTACCCCGACCACGACGGGCAGGTGGAACAGGCTGCCGGCGGAGGCGCGCACGCACTTGCCGTTGTAGGGGTCGACGGAGGCGTCGGTGAAGATCACCACGTCGGCTCCGGCGGCGTCGGCGGTGCGCAGGACGGTCCCGGCGTTGCCGGGGTCGCGTACGTGGGAGAGCACGACAGCCATGCGCACGTCCCCCACCTGTTCGAGGGGGACGTCGACGAACTCGCAGACCGCGATGAGCCCCTGCGGGGTGACGGTCTGGGCCAGTTCGGACATCACGTCGAGGCTGACGCGGTGGGTGGGCACGCCCGCGGCGTGGGCGATGTCCACCAGGTCCAGATGGCGCTGGGCCGCCTCCGCCGTGGCGAAGACCTCCACGACGCCGAGGGCGGCCCCGCCATAGGGGGACCGCCCGTCGCGGCCGCCGTCGACGGCGGCCAGAGCCTCCCGCACCGCCTGCGGCCCCTCCGCGAGGAAGCGCCGCTCACGTTGGCGGAAGGTGCGCTTGGCGAGCCGCCGAACCCCCTTGATCCTGGGTGACCGGATACTCGTGAACTCGTGGCTCGCCATCGCTACTCGCTGTTGTCTCTCGCCTCGGTCGCGCTAGGCGGCGGCCGGGGTGGCCGGAAGGGCCTTCTTGGCCTGCTCGACCAGGGCCGCGAAGGCGGCCTCGTCGTTGACGGCCAGCTCGGCCAGCATGCGGCGGTCGACCTCGATGCCGGCCAGCTTCAGGCCCTGCATGAGGCGGTTGTAGGTCAGGCCGTTGGCGCGGGAGGCGGCGTTGATGCGCTGGATCCACAGACGACGGAACTGCCCCTTGCGGTCCTTGCGGTCCCGGTAGGAGTAGGTCATCGAGTGGAGCATCTGCTCCTTGGCCTTGCGGTACAGACGCGAGCGCTGCCCGCGGTAACCGCTCGCCCGGTCGAGAACGACCTTGCGCTTCTTCTTGGCGTTGAGAGCCCGCTTCACGCGTGCCACAGTGACTCCCTCGTAGTCTCAAATCCGGCGCGCAGGGCGCGCCGACCGGTCCGGCCAGGACTGGTCCAGGCGGCCCGTGTTCGCTTCAGGTGGATGTCCTCCGGGTGCCGCCAGCGCGCCGACGCCGGGTCGGTCGCACGGGCACGTCCGTGAGGAGAAGTTCCGGGTGCTACCTACCCAGGAGCTTCTTGATGTTCTTGGTGTCCGCGGGAGCCAGTTCGGCCTCGGTGCCCAGCTTGCGCTTGCGCTTGGAGGTCTTGTGCTCAAGGATGTGGTTCTTGTTGGCACGGCGGCGCATGATCTTGCCGGAACCGGTGACCTTGAAACGGTCCTTGGCTCCACTGTGGGACTTGTTCTTCGGCATGTCGCCGTCGTCTCCTACTCCGTCGGCGCGTCGCCCGCTCTGGGCGGGTGACGCTGATCTTCCCCTGCTATGGCGGGCCCCCACGCGCCGACTCCGACGCATCCGGGCCGATCGCGCACAGCCCGCCCCACCGCCCGGTTCCGCTTGCGCGGCCGTCCGGGCGGTGGGGGACTACCCCGGGCGCCGCTACGCCTCTTCGCGCTGCTCGCGGCGGGTCTTGTCGCCTGCCGCGGCACGGGCCTCGGCCTTGTGCTCGGACCGCCGCTTGTGCGGGCCGATCACCATGACCATGTTGCGGCCGTCCTGCTTGGGCTGGGACTCGACGGTGCCGAGGTCCTGGACGTCCTCGGCCAGTCGCGCCAGCAGTCGGCGACCCAGCTCGGGGCGGGACTGCTCGCGACCGCGGAACATGATCGTCACCTTGACCTTGTCCCCGCTCTTGAGGAACCGGACGACGTGACCCTTCTTGGTCTCATAGTCGTGCGGATCGATCTTCGGGCGGAGCTTGATCTCCTTGATGATCGTGTTCGACTGGTTCTTGCGCGACTCACGGGCCTTGACCGCGGACTCGTACTTGAACTTGCCGTAGTCCATCAGCTTGGCGACCGGCGGGCGCGCGGTCGGGGCGACCTCGACGAGGTCGAGGTCGGACTCCTGGGCCAGACGCAGGGCGTCCTGCACGGAGACGATTCCGACCTGCTCACCGTTGGGTCCGACGAGACGGACCTCGGGCACCCGGATGCGGTCATTGATGCGGGGCTCGGCGCTGATGAGACCCCTCCCTAGCTTTCTCGATTACCTGGGACCGACCGTCCGCCAGGCGGTGGACGGTCTGTTAGGCCCGTTCGTTCGTGCTCCGTCGAACTCCGGGGCCGCGTCGGGGTCAGCGCAAAACGAAAACCCCGCCAGCATGTGCAAGCGGGGTGATCCAGCCGATTGTTCCCGATGACGGACATCACGCACACCGAACACCCTGGTCAGGGCGTCCTGTGAGCTGAACGCGACGCGCTCGAACACCGGACCGGGACCTACACGGGCAGGACCCGGCAGGTGGGAGGATCATCTCCGCTTGCGGTTCCGGCGTGCGAACACGCCGGACCAAGTCGATACGTTCCGACTATACCAGTACTACGAGAACACCCGGACCGCTCAGGCGGCGGCCGCGCGACGCTCCAGCTCGGCCTCCCCCGCGGCGCGCATCGCGGCCACGGGGACGTCGTCGGCACCGGTCATCAGGCGCACCTGGGCGACCGCCTGGTGCAGCAGCATCGGGAAGCCCCCCACCACGCGGCCGCCCCGGGCGGCGACGGCGGTCGCCGCCCGGGTGGGCCACGGCGCGTACACCACGTCGAACAGGTCGGCGCGGGAGGCGGCCAGGTGCTCGGTGTAGCGGTCGGCCGCGCCCGAGGGCAGCGACGAGACCACCAGGTCCACGTCGAGGTGGGCGCCCAGGTCGGCCAGAGGGGCGACCTCCAGCGGGTGGCCGAGCCGGCGCGCGGCGTCGGCGACCTCGCCCGCCCGGCCGGTGTCCCTGGCCAGGACGGTCACGGGGGCGCTCACCCCCAGCTCGCACAGGGCGGCCAGCGTGGAGGCGGCGGTCGCGCCGGCCCCCAGGACCACCACGTCGCGGGGCGCGCCGACGCCGGCCTCGGTCAGAGCCGTGGCGATGCCGGTGACGTCGGTGTTGTACGCGGCCCAGCCGCGGCCCCGCGGGACCAGGGTGTTGGCGCCGCCGACCTGCTCGGCCAGCCCGGTGACCTCGTCGGCCAGGTCCAGCGCCCGCCGCTTGAGCGGCATGGTCAGGGACAGGCCGCGCCATTCGGGGCCGAGCCCGTCCAGGAAGGACGCCAGCCACTTCTCGTCGCACTCGACCAGGCCGTAGGACCAGTCGTCCAGCCCCATCGCGGCGTAGGCCGCGGTGTGCAGCACCGGCGAGAGCGAGTGCGCCACCGGTGAGCCCAGGACCGCCGCGCGTGCTGGAGCCATGCCCTGTGTTCCGTTCCCTACCACTCGGCCTGGTTCTCCTCGACCATCGCGTTGTGCTCCTCGAGGGTTTCGGAGAAGCCCGTCTGACCGTTCTCGGGGTCGATGAGCGCGAAGTACAGGTAGTTCTCGTCCGCGGGCTCCAGCGCCGCCTCGATGGCCTCCTGACCCGGAGGAACGAACGGCCCCTCGGGCAGCCCGAACATGCCGTAGGTGCTGTACCCCTGCGGATCGGCCTCACAGGCCGCACGCTGCTCGTCGTTGAGGAACGTGCCGTGCTCGCCGAGGACGTAGAAGCAGGTGCTGTCCATCTGGAGCTCCATGTCGCGCTCGAGCCGGTTGTGCACGACGGCGGAGATCAGGGGCATGTCCTCCTCGTTCCCGGTCTCGGCCTGGATGATGGAGGCGATCGCCATGATCTCGTTGGGGTCGCGTCCGAGGGCCGCGGCGCGGTCCTCCAGCTCGATCTCCTCGGCGACCTGCTTGAAGTGCGTGACCATGGTCCGCAGCACCGCCCCGGCCTCGGTGCCGGCGTCGAACCGGTAGGTCTCGGGGAAGAGGTAGCCCTCGGGGCCGGCCGTCGCGTACGCGGGCAGGTCCAGGGACTCCGGGTCGGCGTAGGCCTCCTCGAAGTCGGCGACGGGGATGCCCAGTTCCGAGGAGAGCTGGTCGAAGATCTCCTGCGAACGCAGTCCCTCGCGGACCGTCACCCGGCCGCCGAGCCGGTTGTCGGGGTCGAGCAGCGCGGCGACCGCGCTCTCCCCGCTCATACCCTCGGCGAGGCTGTAGCTGCCGGGCACGAGCCCTTCACCGGCCTCCTCCGGGGGCACGGCGTCCAGCGCGTTGGTGAAGGCGCGCACGCTCGCCACGACCCCGGCGTCGGCCAGGTTCGCGCCGACGGCCGTGCCGGAGTCGCCCTCCTCGATGGTGAAGATGACCTCGCCGCTGCCCTCTCCGTCGAAGTCGGCGGGGAAGACGTAGGTGCGCATGACGCCGTAGCCGCCGCCCACGACGACCAGGACCAGCACGAGCACCAGTGCGATCATCACGCCCTTGCTCCTGCGCTTGCGGCGGGCCTTGCCCGAGCCGCCCTTGCGCTGGCGGGCCTGCTTCGCGCGACGCGCCATCTCCCGCTGCCGCCGGCCGTTGCCGTAGGCGGCGGCGATGTCGTCGAGCGCCGGTTCCTCGTACTCGTCGTCGTTCTCGTCGACCTCCGCCTCCGGCTCCTCCTCCGGCTCGGGCAGGGGCTCGCGCGGATCCTCGACGTCGAACCCGTCCGAGGCGCGGCGGCCGCGCCTGCGGCGGCTGCGGCGTCCGCCGGTCTCCTCGGAGGGGGCGGGGCCGCGCCGGCGGCGTGAGCGCCGGCCGACCGGCTCCTCTTCGGGGGCCTCGACGGGCGTCTCGCCCGTGGTGGGGTCCGCGTCGGGCACGTCGGCGGCCCGGCCGCGGCGGCCCACGGGCTCGGCGGGCTGGTCGAAGGAGCCCGAGTCGAAGGACCCAGACTCGAAGGAACCCGAGTCGAAGGGGCCGGGAGCGTCCGGGGCGTCGGCCCGGAAGGCGCCCGTGTCCTCCGGGGCCTGCTCGCCCCGGCGCGCACGCCTGGGCCGGCGGCCGCCCGTCTCCTCCTCGGGCGCCGGCGCGCCCCGGCCGCGGCGGCGGCCGCGACGGGGGCGGTCCTGGGGTTCCTCGGCCTGCTCGAAGGAGCCCGAGTCGAAGGGGCCGGGTTCGAAGGAGTCGGGAGCCTGCGGGGCGTCGGCCAGGAAGGAGTCCGCTTCGGCGGCGGGCTCCTCGCCCCGGCGCGCACGCTTGCGGCGCCCGAATCGGCCTCGGGGCTCCTCCTCGGCGGGCGGCGGCTCGGGGTCGCGGCCACGGCGACGTCGGCGCCGGGGCTCGTCCTCGGGTTCGGCGACCACCGCGAACGCGCCGGTGTCGGCGGACTGGTGCAGGCCGGGGAAGGAGTCGGTGTCGAAGACGCTGTCGTCCTCGGGAACGTCGGAGAGGAAACCGCCCTCGTCGGGGTCGGGCGCGCGCTTGGCGCGCTTGCGACGGGCGCGGCGGCCGACGGGTTCCTCGGGTTCGGCGAAGGCACCCGAGGCCGGGTCCGCGTCGGCGGGGCCGTGCGCGTCGGGAGGGCCGGGGCGTGCGCGACGGCCGCGCCTGGGGCGCTCCTCATGCTCGTCCGGCCGCTGCGGCGGCTGTCCCGCGGCGGGGCCCTGCGGAGCGGTGGGCGTGGGCGAGCCGAGGCCGGCCAGCGCCGCCAGACCGTCCTGTGACGGGTTCGGCGGTGCGGGCGGCCGCTCCGCACCCGCGCCGGAGGGCCGGGCGCCGGACGGCGGACCGGCGGGCGGCTGGGCGGGGCCCGGAGCGGGCAGGGGGCCGGTGCCCCCCGTCTGGGGCCGGGGGCCGGCGGGGCCGCCCTGGCGCTGGGCGGCCGAGCGCGCGGCGCGGCTGCCGCGCAGGGCCTCGGCGGCGCCTCCCCGGCGCGGTGGCTCACCCTGGGACGCGGCGCCACCGCGGCGCGGCGGCTCGTCCTGGGGCGCGGCCCGGTGGCGGCGCCCGGAGGGCGGGGGGCCGCCCGGGTCCAGGGGGTCGTAGACGTCGTCGGCACGCGGCCCGTACTGGGGGGTGCGGAACTCGCCGGTGGGCGTGTGCGGCGGGCCGGCGGGACCCGCGGAGTCGGGTGGGCCCGGACGCGCCCGGCGCCCGCGCGACGGCGGCTGCGCGGCGAGCGGGTCGGTCAGCGGGTCGTAGTCGTAGCCGCCTTCGCGGTCAGCCCGCCCTCGGTAGGGATTATCGGGGTAATCATCCCTGTCGTTCATCGGAGTCTCCTTGGCTGGAGCGGACGATCTCGCCCGGGGGGTGGCCTGTTGACCGTTCCTGGTCCAAGGCGCTCTGGAGGAGGACCGTGGCCGCGGCCTGGTCGATGACGGACCTGCGGGCCTTGCCCCCCTTGGCGCCCTTCTTGCCGAAGGAGGCGCCGGAGAGGAGCTGGCTCTGGGCGGTCACGGTGGTGAGTCGCTCGTCCACCAGCCGCACGGGTATGGGGTCCAGGAGCCTGGCGAGAGTGTTCGCGAACGCGCGGGCCGACCGGGCCGCCGGCCCCTCCTGCCCGGACAGGGACGCGGGATGGCCCACGACGACTTCGCGTGCCTCCCGTTCGACGACCAACAGGGCGATCCGGTCGAGGTCGCCCTTGCCGCGCCGCACGGTCTCCACCGGGCTCGCGAGCGTACCACTGGGGTCGCTCGCGGCGACCCCGATGCGGGCGTTGCCTGGATCGACCGCCAGGCGCACACCATGCCTCAAGAGGACGTCTCCCACGGCCCGGGGACGGTACACGGGCGGGCTGTGCCGTCGAAGGCACGGCACCGCGGCTGGGAAATCCTCAACACGGTGGTCCTGTTCATCAGCTGGATCGCGGGCGCGGCCGCGCAGGCAGCCGTGTGATCGGCTGTGACGCGCCACAGTATGCCCGATTCGATGACGGTGCGCAGCCTCGCTGGGCGTCGCCGTCGTTCATGTGCTCCGCAGGGCCCGCTGATCGCCGGTTGTACGCCTGGCGACGGGGACCGGGTCGGGGCACGTACCCGTCAGAGTGTAAGCCACACGAGTGGGACGTTGGGGCATCAGAGTCCGCGCCGCGCGGCCGCGGGGCGGGTCCGAGCGGTGGCGGACGGGGTCCGTCCGCGTCCGCAGCGGGCGACCTCTGAGCGGTGATCCCGCCCGACCACGCCGGGCGAGGCCGCCGGCGAGGCGTGCCGGCAGGGGCGGTGGCCCAGGTCATGTCGGGTGCGGTCACGCCCGGCGCGGAGCCCGTCACTCCGCAGTCGCCGTCCCCGGCCGGCCGCGCTCGGCCCCGCCGAACACGGGCCCTCGCTCGCGCGGGGCGGTGACGGACGTGGGAAAGCCCTCTCCCCCGGACCGAACGGGCACCGGGCGCACGGGTGCCGGACCGAACGGGCACCGGAACGGGCGTGGGACCGACGGACGGGGCGGGGCCGTACGGCCCCGCCCCCATCGCGTGTGCGTCGCGGCCGGTCAGACCGACGCCACGCGCGCCTCCACGGCGCGCAGGGCCTCGTCGACCTTGCTCACGTCCTTACCGCCGCCCTGCGCGATGTCCGGCTTGCCGCCGCCACCGCCGCCGAGCGCGCGGGCCGCGATGCCGACCAGCTCGCCCGCCTTGATCCCGGCCTTCTGCGCGGCCTTGTTCACCGCGATGACCACGACCGGGCGGTCCTTGGGCACGGCGGTCATCGCCACGACCACCGGTTCCTCCTCGCCGAGGCGGCCGCGAACGTCCAGGACCAGCGTGCGCAGGTCGTCGGCGCTCGCACCCTCGGGCGCGGACTCGGCCACCACCAGCGCGGGGCCGTGCCGCCGCGCGCCCTCGGCGAGCTTGCCCGCCGACTGGAGCACCTGCGCGGCGCGCATCTTCTCGATCTCCTTCTCCGCGGCGCGCAGCCGGGCGACCATGGAGTCGATGCGCTCGGGCAGTTCCTCGCGCGGCGTCTTGAGCTGTTCGGAGAGCTGTCCGACGAGCGCGGACTCCTTGGACAGGCGCTTGAACGCGTCCACGCCCACCGCCGCCTCCACGCGGCGCACGCCCGAACCGATCGAGGACTCGCCCAGCAGCTTGACGATGCCCAGCCGCGACGTGGAGCCCACGTGGGTTCCACCGCACAGCTCGACGGAGTAGTCGCTCATCTCGACGACGCGCACGCGGTCGCCGTACTTCTCGCCGAACATGGCCAGGGCGCCCATCTTCAGCGCCTCGTCCAGGCTCTTCTCCTCCGTCCGGACCGGGATGTCGCCGGCCAGGACGTGGTTGACCTCCTCCTCGACCTCGGCCAGGCGGCCGGTGCCCAGCGCGCTGTCCGCGGTGAAGTCGAAGCGCAGCTGGCCGGGACGGTTCTCCGAGCCGGCCTGGCCCGCCGTCGGGCCCAGCGCGTTGCGCAGCGCCGAGTGGATGAGGTGGGTCGCGGAGTGGGAGCGCTCGATCGCGTGCCGGCGTCCGGTGTCGATCGACGCCTCCACGGTGTCGTCCAGGACGATCTCGCCCTCGCGGACGGTCCCCCGGTGCACGAACAGGCCGGGCAGCGGCTTCTGGACGTCCTCGACGTCGACCACGCCGCGGCCGTCGACGGTGAGCGTGCCGGTGTCGGCGAGCTGGCCGCCGCTCTCACCGTAGAAGGGGGTGCGGTCCAGGACGATCTCGACCTTCTCCCCCGCGCGCGCTGCGGGCGCGGCGATGCCGCCGACGACCAGGCCCTTGACCTGGGACTCGCTCGCGGTGTCGGTGTAGCCGAGGAACTCGGTCCGCCCGGCGCCCTCCAACAGGTTCGCGTACAGCGACACGTCCGCGTTGCCGAGCTTCTTGGCCTTGGCGTCGGCCTTGGCGGTGTCCTTCTGCCGCTGCATGAGCTCGCGGAACGACTTCTCGTCCACGGTCAGGCCCTGCTCGGCCGCCATCTCCAGGGTGAGGTCGATGGGGAAGCCGTAGGTGTCGTGCAGCTGGAAGGCGTCCGAGCCGGAGAACTGCGTGCCGCCCGCCTGGCGGGTGCGCTCGGCCGCGCGGCCGAAGAGCGTGGTGCCCGCGCGCAGGGTGTCGGCGAAGTTCTTCTCCTCGGTGTCGATGACCCCGTGGATGACGCCGGCCTTGTCGAGCAGGTCGGGGTAGATGTCCTTCATCGCGTCGATGCTGACCTCGGTCAGCTCGTGCAGGAAGAGGGTGTCGCTCTCCCCCGAGAGCAGGCGCAGGTTGCGGATGGAGCGGCGCAGGATCCGGCGCAGGACGTACCCGGCCTTCTCGTTGCCGGGCTTGACGCCGTCGCCGACGAGCATGACGGCGCTGCGCACGTGGTCGGCGACCACGCGCAGCATGACGTCGTGCCCGTGGTCGGTGCCGTAGCTGGTGCCGGTCAGCTCGGCGGCGCGGTGCAGGACACGGCCGATGATGTCGGTCTCGTAGATGTTGTCGACGCCCTGCAGGACCGCCGCGAGGCGCTCCAGGCCCAGGCCGGTGTCGATGTTCTTCTTCGGCAGCTCACCGAGAATGGGGAAGCCGGCCTTGTCGCCGCCCTCGCCCCGCTCGTACTGCATGAAGACGAGGTTCCAGATCTCGATGTAGCGGTTCTCGTCCGACTCGGGACCGCCCTCGACGCCGTACTCGGGGCCGCGGTCGTAGAAGATCTCGGAGCAGGGGCCACAGGGTCCGGGCACGCCCATGGACCAGTAGTTCTCCTCCATGCCCATGCGCTGGATGCGCTCGGGGCGCACGCCGACCTTGTCGCGCCAGATCTCCGCGGCCTCGTCGTCGTCCAGGTAGACGGTCACCCACAGCTTCTCCGGGTCGATGCCGAAGCCGCCGTCCTCGACGGGCGTGGTGACCAGTTCCCACGCCAGCGGGATCGCCGTCTCCTTGAAGTAGTCGCCGAAGGAGAAGTTGCCGAGCATCTGGAAGAAGGTCGCGTGCCGGGAGGTCTTGCCGACCTCCTCGATGTCCTTGGTGCGGATGCACTTCTGGACGCTGGTGGCCGTGCTGTAGTCGGGCGTGCGCTGACCCAGGAAGTAGGGCTTGAACGGGACCATGCCTGCGGGCACCAGCAGCAGCGTGGGGTCTTCGGCGATGAGGCTTGCCGAGGGCACCACGGTGTGTCCGTTCTTCTCGAAGAAACTGAGGAAGCGGCGCGCGATCTCTGCCGTCTCCATGGAGGCCCTCCTGTGCTTGGCTGCGCCGCCCGGGGCGACGTGGGGGTCCCGCGATCGGGACCGTCGGTGGTTGCTCGGTGACGGCCCATCGTAGAGGCGACCGCCACACCGGCGCGCGTGGTTTACGGTGACCGCCGAAGACCCGCTCTGATGACGACAACGGCGGCGGATGCGTTGTTCCAAGGCTATCGCCGCTGGCCACCGCGCGCGTCCCGCGGCGGTGACGCGCGGTCCTGGGCGCGCCGGTCGGACGGGCCCGGAGCAGCGTCCGACCGGTAGTAGCGCCGGGCGGAGGGCGTCAGGACGAGTACCGCGATGGCCGCGCCGTACAAGCCCACGATCCCGGCGTAGGAGACCGTGTAGGCGTCGAGGAAGAGCGTCCACACGGTGAGCACGAAGCTGATCGGTCCCAGGACCTGCACCACCACGATCGCCCTCGGCGTCGCCGGTACCCGGCGACGCGACCGCACGGCCACCGTGACACTGGCCGCGGCGTAGGCGAGCCCCGTGAACGACAGCAGCGCCAGGCGCAGGAGCACGGCTCCCGCGGGCCCCGAGCCGGCGAGGTCCGCTCGGAAGGCCTGCCCCGCCTCCTCATTGAGCACGGAGATGAGTGCGATCACGCCGAACAACAGCGCGTAGCCAAGTCCGAGGAGCGCGCCGATGCCCATGAGGGTGACGGCCGCGATGACGGAGCCGGGCATGCTCGGAGGATGCCCTTCAGGCCGCTGGGGGGCGGGATACGGGTGCACGGTGGCCTCTCTGGAACCGGGGGTGGACCCGAGCGCTGTACGGGGGTCGCGCTCACCGTGCGCGCGGGCGGTCGACGGCCGTCCCCGCCGCCGGTCGGACGCCGGCGGCGAGCGGCGGGCCTCAGGCGCCGTAGTAGGCGCGCACCCGGCCGGGCAGCATGAGGCCGATCATGAGCACCGCGAAGACCAGGGGGATGTGGACGGCGGTGTCCCCGGCGAAGATCGCCAACAGGAGGATCAGCGCCGCCACACTCTGGAAGGTGATGACGGACCAGTACAGGAACGGCCGGCGGCGACGCATCGACATGGCCAGGACGCACGAGACGACGCCGTAGGCCAGGGGGACCAGCGCCGCGAACCACAGGACCGGGGACAGTTCCGCGACGGCCTCGGGGTTCCCGGAGCCCTCGCCCACCGCCTCGGCCATCGCCCCGGTGCCGGAACCGATCGCGGCGACGGCCCCGACGGCCGCACCGCAGAGGAGGCCCAGGATCCCGCCGATGGTCATCAGGACGCGCACGGCGGCCGCCGACCCGGGAAGGACGCCCGGGCCGAGCGGGGGCGGCGGGGGCGGAGGGAGCACCTGGTCGGGGGTGCCGTAGCCCATGACCGACGGGTGCGGCGGCGGAGGCGGTGGCGGGGCCGCCGGTCCGGGAACCACGGGTCCCGCGGCCGGCGGCGGCGAGGGCGGCCCGTACCGCGATGACGGCGCCTCCGGCGGTGGAGGCGGCCCGTACCGCGCCGCCGGCGCCTCCGGCGGCGGGGGCGGTCCATACCTCGGTGCCTCGTGCTGGGACGGCTGGGGCGGAGGCGGCCCGTACCGGGGCCGCTGGGGGTCGGAGTCGGCGGACGAGTGCACGACGGCCTCTCTGCGCAGGGGACGAACCAGAGCACTCTACGGGCAGTCCCCGAGCCCTCACCATTCGCGCAGGCAGGGCGCCGAGGGCACGGACCCGGGCCGCGCGCTCCCTAGCGGTTCCGGCTCTCCAACGGCTCCGCGGCCGGCTCGCCCGCGACGTGCCGGCTCTTGCGGGGCGCGTACCTCTGGAGGAGTTCGGCCTCTTGATCGCGGACCGCGTCGGCCAGGTCCTCGTTGAGTTCGCGCAGCGCGCCGCGGTACTCGCTGACCTGGCTCTCGACCCGGTCGGCGAGGCCGCCCGGGCTCATGGCACGGCGGGCGCGGTGGAAGCGGTGCACCGCGTAGCCGCCCAGGGCGGCGCCGGCGGCGAGGTAGAACACGCGGCCGATCACCGGCGGGCCTCCTTGCGGCGTCGGGTGCGCACCAGCGCCAGGGTGCGGCGCCGGCCGAGCACCCGGCGTACGGCGTAGGAGAACGAGGCCACCTTGACCAGGGGCCCGGTGACCACCGACCGCGTCAACGCGGTGACCGTGGACACGTCCTCCGACGTGGCCTGCATGTTCGCGGTGATCTCCTCGACCCGTTCGAGCGAGGTGTTGGTGCGCTCCACCGTGGAGGCCACGTCGTCCAACAGGGGCGGCGTGCGCTCGCCCAGGTCGGAGACGACCTTGGTCGCCGCGTTGATGAGCTTGATCAGTCTGACGAGCGCCACGCACAGGAACGTGGCCAGCACCGCCCAGATCACCGCGGCGACGAGCGCGGCGACGTCCACTCCGGTCAGCATGCGTGCTCCGAGGACAGATAGAGGGCTTCTTCGAGAGTCGGGACGCCGTCCCCCGCCGCAATCGGTCCGGGGGCGCGTCCGGGGCGGGGGGACCGGCGACTGCGCCGGGTCGGGTCTCCCACGAGGGGCCGGCACCGAGCGTCGAACACCACTCGGTCCGGTTTCGGCCGACCCTATCGCGTCCGGCGGCCGACCGGGCGGACACGCCACGGTGTCGGGTGATCACATCCGTGTCGCGACCGGCGAACGAGTTGGCCGATGGGGGACACCCGTATCGACGGCGGGCCCCGCTTCCAGGAGAATCACTACGGAGCGGGATCTTCACTACGATGTCCGGACACTCCGCCGATTCGCGGCCGTAGAAGCACCGACAGGACCCCTATGAGCCCTCGTTCTCCCCGAGAGATCTCCGTACTGGTACCACCGGACCTGGCGCCCCTGTACCCGGACGACCCCGCGCGTATCGGACCGTACCTCGTCCTGGGCAGACTGGGCCAGGGGTCCACCGGCACGGTGTACGCGGCCGTGGACGCCTCCTCCCCCACCTCCACCGACCGCCTCGTGGCCGTCAAGACGCTGCGCTCGCCCGAACTGGAGTCCCCCGACGTCTATCCGGCGCTGGCCGAGCGCCTGCGCTCGCTGGCGGCCGTCGACTCCTACCGCGTGGTCACCCCGCTGGCCTTCGACAGTGACGCCAACCCGCCGTGGCTCGCCATGCCCTACCTGGCGGGCGAACGGCTCTCCCACTACGTGACCAAGCGCGGCGGCCTGGGCACCGGCAAGCTCATCGCGCTGGCGACCGGCCTGGCCGAGGGCCTCTCGGCCCTGCACGCGCGCGGGGTGGCGCACGGTTCGCTGCGCCCGAGCGAGGTCCTGCTGGAGTCGCACGGACCGCACATCATGGAGTGCGCCGTCCCCGCCTCCGCCGACCGTCTGCGCGGATCGGGCGCGACCTGGCTCGCTCCCGAGCGCTTCCGGGGCGGTGTGGCCTCACCCGCCGCCGACGTCTTCGCCTGGGGCGCGGTCGTGGCGTTCGCCGGAACGGGACGGCTGCCCTTTGGTACCGGTGAGCCCGACGAGATCGCCGAACGCGCCGTTCAGGGCGCGTCCAACCTCGACGGCCTGGCCAAGGGGCTGCGCCCGGTGGTCGGCCGCGCGCTGTCCGCCGACCCGGACGAGCGTCCGGGACTGCGCGAGGTCATCGGCGCCGTCATCGCGGTCTGGCACGCCGAGAACGCGGAGAACGACCCCGCCCCCGGCCGCGACGAGCTGGCGCTGATCCTGGAGCGCGAGTGGCACGCGGTCGAGCCGCCCGCGCGCGTGCCGGAGGTGATCCGGTTGGAGGGCCGCCTGTCCGGGCGCCGTCCGACCCGTGTGGTGTTCCTGGCCGGGACCGCGGCCCTGGCCCTGGGCCTGGTCGGTGTCGGGGCGTGGGGGGTCTCCCAGCTCCTCGGCGGCGGATCGGACGAGGAGCTGGTCGCGGAGGTCGCCGACGAGGAGGAGTCCGCGGCGGAGGAGACCGCCGAGGGCGAGGACCTGACGATGACCGTGCGCATCGACCCGGCCGAGCAGGAGGCCCCCGAGACCGGGCCGTGGGTGTACACGCCGGTGACCCATCCCGTGGAGGAGAGCGGCGAGCCGATCACCGGCCAGGGCATTCCCACCCACGACGAGTGGGCCGGCCAGTGGGAGGAGTCGGGCGAGCCCGGGGAGGCGGTCATCGCGCCCGACGCCGAGGTGCTGTGCGCGAAGTTCTGCGCCGCCCCCGACCACGTGTTCCTCGACGCGGACGGACGCGGCACCTGGGAGCTGACCGGCCAGGACTTCATCGAGTACCTGTCCTGGGGTCCGGTGGTGATCGTGGAGGTCACCTTCGCCGAGGCCGAGGGCGAGGGTCCCCGGGAGATCGTGTCGGTCGTGGAGCGCTTCACCGACTGAGCGGGCGGGCGGCCCTCGCCGGACGGCCCTCGGGAGGAACGTCCGCGGGCGTTCCTCCCTCGACGGCCCCGTGGCCTGGGACCGGCGGGTCAGCCCCGGCCCTTGAGCACGTCCTTGATGCGCTGGAGCACCTCGCCGAAGCGGCGTTCGGCGCCGTGCGAGGTGGGGCGGTAGTACTCGCGGTCGGCGAGTTCGTCGGGGGCGTGCTGCTGCGGCGCGACGCCGCCGGGGAAGTCGTGCGCGTACCGGTAGCCCTTGCCGTGCCCGAGTTCGGCGGCGCCCTTGTAGTGCCCGTCGCGCAGGTGGCCCGGCACCTGCCCGATGCGTCCGGCGCGCACGTCGGCGATGGCGGCGTCCACGGCGGCGATCACGGAGTTGGACTTGGGCGCCAGGCAGATGTGGATGACCGCCTGGGCCAGGTTGATGCGGGCCTCGGGCATGCCGATGAGGTCGACCGCCTGCGCGGCGGCGACGGCGGTCTGCAGCGCGGTGGGGTCGGCCATGCCCACGTCCTCGCTGGCGTGCACCACGATCCGGCGGGCGATGAAGCGGGGGTCCTCTCCCGCCTCGAACATGCGGGCCAGGTAGTGCAGCGCCGCGTCGGGGTCGCTGCCGCGCATGCTCTTGATGAACGCGCTGATGACGTCGTAGTGCTGGTCGCCGGACCGGTCGTAGCGCACCGCGTGCCGGTCGACCGCCCGTTCGACGTGCTCGGCGGTGATGGCGACGGGTTCCGCGCGGGTGGATTCTGCGCCGGAGGCGTCCGTTGAGGGTGGCCCTCCCTCGCGCGAAGCGGCCCCGGCCGGTGGCGGGAGACGGGCGGGCCCGGCGACCAGGGCACCGGCCTCCAGGTAGGTGAGGGAGCGCCGGCCGTCGCCCCCGGCGAGGCGCACGAGGTGGTCGGCGGCCTCCTCGGTCAGGGTGTAGCGCCCGTCCAGGCCCCGCTCGTCGACCAGAGCGCGGTCGACGAGCGCGCGCACGTCGTCCTCGTCCAGGGACTCCAGGGTCAGCAGCAGGGACCGGGACAGCAGCGGGCTGACCACGGAGAAGAACGGGTTCTCCGTGGTGGCGCCGATGAAGCTCACCCAGCGGTTCTCCACGGCGGGCAGCAGGGCGTCCTGCTGCGTCTTGTTGAACCGGTGGACCTCGTCCACGAACAAGAGCGTGCGGGTGCCGTGCATCCCCATCCGTCGGCGCGCCTCGTCCACCACCGCGCGCACGTCCTTCACGCCCGCGTTGACGGCGGACAGTTCGACGAACCGGCGCGCGGTGACACGGCTGACGACGGTGGCCAGGGTGGTCTTGCCGGTCCCCGGCGGCCCCCACAGGAACACGGACATGGGCGCGTCGTCCTCCACCAGGCGGCGCAGCGGGCTGCCCGCGCCCAGGAGGTGGCGTTGGCCCACGACCTCGTCCAGGGTGCGCGGCCGCATGCGGACGGCGAGTGGTTCCTGGCCCTTCGCGGCTTCGGACCCGGCATCGTCAAAGAGTGTTTCGGACACCCACCGAGACTAAGGGCTGTTCGGCGAGTACTCGCCCTGCCGGTCGCCGGTGGCGGGCGCCTGCTCGGGAACGCGCCCGACGGGCTTGACCATCCGGGTGATGAGCAGGGCGATGTCGTCGCCCCGCCCCGCGGGCGCCATCTCGGCCAGGACCTGCGCGGCGGCCTCGGGGTCGTCGGCGTGGGCGGCCAGCGCCTGGCCGACCTGCGCCAACCCGTCCTGCATGGGCACCTGGGCGCTCTCGACGAGCCCGTCGGAGCACAACAGCAGGGTGGTGCCGGGCTCCAGGACGCGCGTGGTGACGGTGTACTCGGTGTCGGGCAGCACGCCCAGGGGCGGGCCGGTCTCGGGCTCCCACAGCTCGTAGCGGCCCCCGGCGGCGAGCACGACCGGCGGCTGGCCGGCCCAGGCGGCCTGCATGACGCCGGTAACGCGGTCCACGACCAGGTAGCCGCAGGTGGCGAAGACGATCTCCCCGGTCTCGGTGAGCAGGCGGTTGGTCTCGCCCAGGACCACGCCGGGGTCGGACTGGTTGGTGGCGTAGGCGCGGAAGGCGACGCGGATCTGCCCCATGGCCGCGGCGGCCTCCACGCCGTGGCCCTGGACATCGCCGACGAGCAGGCCGACCTTGTCGCCGGGGAGTCCGATGACGTCGTAGAAGTCCCCGCAGATACGCCAGTCGGCGCGGGAGGGCAGGTACTTGGTGGCGATGTCCATGTCGGGGAAGCGGGCGACCTGGCGCGGCAGCATGCGGCGCTGCACGGCGTCGGCCAGCTCCAGTTCGGCCTGCTGGGCCTTGATGCGCTGGAGAGCCTGTCCGGCCAGGCCGGCGAAGGTCAGCATGAGGGCGCGTTCGTCGCGGCTGGCGTGGTGGGGGCGGCTCCACACCATCTGCCACACGCCGAGGGCGACCTTGCCGTCGCCGAAGATGGGCACGGTCGCCCAGGCCTGGCCCTTGATCACCGAGTCCCGCATCAGTTCCTCGGCGGCGGGGAAGCGGCTGATGACCTCGGCACGGGACTCGAAGAAGCGGGGCTGGCGGTCCTGGATGACCGCGCCCATGGGGTAGTCGGTGTCGTCCGCGCGGCGGCCGTCGATACGGCCGGCGTTGGCGGTGACCCGCCCGCTGGGCGAGGCTCTGAGCAGTCCGTCCTCGACGTAGAGGGCGATGGCCTGGATGCCGCCGAAGATCGGCAGGAACTCCTCGCTGAGCAGGTCCATCACCTTGTCGACGGTGGTCGCCGAGACGAGCTTGGAGGACAGTTCGGTGACCAGGCGGCCGTGCTCGGCCTCGGTGCGCCGACGGTCGGCCAGGCGGCGCACCAGCTGGACGTGTTCGGTGACGTCGTCGATGATGCCGACCAGCCGGTCGGGCCGGCCGGGCACGAAGCGGGCGCGCACGTGCAGCGAGCGCTCGTCGCCGAGCCGGTCGAAGACGCGGAAGCGCTGTTCGTAGTCGCGGCCGGCGAAGGAGGCGGCCATGGCGTCGCGGACGCGGGCGATGTCGTCGGAGTGGACCCGCTCCAGGATGCGTTCGAGCTCGCGGTCGCTGCCCGCCAGGAGCGCGCCGAGCGGGGTGGGGCCGAACAGCTCGTGCAGGCGGCCCGTGCTCAGGTCCAGGCTCCACAGGACGGAGTCGGAGTTGTCGGTGCGCAGTTCGCCGACCACGCGCAGGTCGGCCTCCTCGGTGGAGAGCACGTGGAGCAGCACCACGACCCCGCCCGTGGCGGCGGGCGCGTCGCCGTCGGCCGGCGGCAGCGGGCGCAGGTCGGCCTCGGCGAGCACGACGCTCTTGTCCGCCAGGGCCAGGCGCAGGCGGACCCGGTCGCCTCCCCGTCCGGCGAGGGCGTCGGCGTGGACGACGGAGCCGCGGTGGACGTCGTCGCCGTCGAGGAGGTCGTGCCACGCCAGGCCCACGAGGTCGGCGGCCTCACGGCCGAACAGCTCGGTGAAGGCCTGGTTGGCGTGCAGGATCGCGCCGTCGTCCCGAGTGAGCACCATGGGCTCGGGGGCATGGGAGAACGCCTCCGCGAGCGCGCTCTCGGAGCCATCGCCTGAGGCGCGTTTTCCGTTCACGTATGACTCATCCTCATGTCGTCTCGGACGTCACACCCGCACCCAGGCACGGTCACCCCTGCGTACGCACCGATTCGGATCATTCTAGTGTCCGGGGCCGGCGTGATCCGTGGAGGGGAACGGGCGGGCTGCGGGGACCTCCGTCCGCCGACACGTCCCCGACCTCGTCGAACTCCGGACTCACAGCCTGACCGGTGAAATGCGTGAGCGTCGAATTCCACACTTTTGGCGGCACTCGACGCACCCCAGGGCATGAATCGTTACGCTCGTGTGACTGAATACCGCACAATGCACTCCGACCCCACAATGACCGCCGGTATGGACGGTTCCACTGGTGCACGGCGCTCACTGCAGGGCACGTGCGACTCGTGGTGCGAGTGGGGTGATTCGCCCCCAACGGTAAGGGATGGCAGCGACGTTCGCATCCGGGCGGGCCCATCGTGTCCAGGATCGGCCGTGCTCAGTACCGCGAATTTCGACCAGTATCCGCTGGATATGTCCGTGTGACCGAATGTGGCATGTTCAAGACAGGATAAACCGGGCACCGACCCATCAGTTCACTAACTCGCCGAACCCCGAGGACACCCGATGTACCTGGTACGCGAGAACGCCGGAGCGGTACCGCCGCTGAACGGCACCACCTGGAACTGGACCTGTCGACTGTGCACCCACAGCAACCCCGACGACGAGGACATCTGCTGCCAGCGGTGCGGCGCCGGCAAGCGCTGACCGCACCCGGGCCAGGCCCCCGCCCCCGGCGCGCCCCGCGCGCTCCGGCCGCACGACGACGGGGCCGCCTCCCTTCAGGGGAGGCGGCCCCGTCCGGCCGTCGAGCGGGTCCGCTCAGGAGCGCTTGGTCTCCTTGGGCGGCACCACCGTACGGATGTGCACGTCGCGCAGCTGCTGGTCGGACACCACCGCCGGTGCGCCCATCATCAGGTCCTGCGCGTTCTGGTTCAGCGGGAAGGCGATCGTCTCGCGGATGTTGGGCTCGTCGGCCAGCAGCATCACGATCCGGTCGACGCCGGGGGCGATGCCACCGTGCGGCGGGGCGCCGAACTTCAGCGCCTTGAGCATGCCGCCGAACTCCGCCTCGACCGCGTCCTTGTCGTAGCCCGCGATGTCGAAGGCCTTGTACATGATCTCCGGCGAGTGGTTCCGGATGGCGCCGGAGGACAGCTCCACACCGTTGCAGACGATGTCGTACTGCCAGGCGAGGATGTCCAGCGGGTCCTCGGTCTCCAGGGCCTTCATCCCGCCCTGCGGCATGGAGAACGGGTTGTGGCTGAACTCGATGTGGCCGTCGTCGTTGCGCTCGAACATCGGGAAGTCCACGATCCAGCAGAACCGGTAGACCTTCTCCTCGGCCAGCCCGGCCCGCTTGCCCGCCTCGACGCGCACCGGCGCCATGATGCGGTTGATCTCGGCCTCGTCCTCGCTGGCGCAGAAGAACAGGCCGTACCCCGGGCCCGCGCCCAGCACCGACAGCAGCTCGTCGGAGACCTCGGTCACGAACTTGGCGATGGGGCCGGTCAGCTCACCGTTCTCGCCGACCTTGAGCCAGGCCAGGCCCTTGGCGCCCTGCTCGACGGCGTAGTCGCCGATGCCGTCGAAGAACTTGCGCGGCTTGTCCCCGACCTGCGGGACGGCCAGCGCCCGGACCTTCTTGCCCGCGAAGGCGCGGAAGTCGGTCTTGTCGAACAGCTCGGTGACGTCGAGCATCTTCATCGGCACGCGCAGGTCGGGCTTGTCGGTGCCGTACCACTCCAGGGCGTCGCGGTAGGCCACGCGCGGGAAGGGCGAGGTGATCTCCCAGTCCTGGGAGAAGGCGCGGAAGACGTCGGTCATGACCTGCTCGATGACCTCGAAGACGTCCTCCTGCTCGACGAAGCTCATCTCCACGTCGAGCTGGTAGAACTCGCCGGGCGAGCGGTCGGCGCGGCTGTCCTCGTCGCGGAAGCACGGCGCGATCTGGAAGTAGCGGTCGAACCCGGCGATCATCAGCAGCTGCTTGAACTGCTGTGGCGCCTGCGGCAGGGCGAAGAACTCACCGGGGTGCAGGCGCGAGGGGACGAGGAAGTCGCGCGCGCCCTCGGGGCTGGAGCTGGTGAGGATGGGGGTCTGGAACTCGTGGAAGCCCAGGTCCGTCATCTTCTGCCGGATGAAGGCGACCACCTGCGAGCGCAGCATGACGTTGCGGTGCATGCGCTCGCGGCGCAGGTCCAGGAAGCGGTAGGTCAGCCGGCGCTCCTCGGAGGTGTTGTCCTCGGGGAAGACCGTCAGCGGCAGCTCCTCGGTGGTGCCCAGCACCTCCAGCTCCGCGGCCTCGATCTCGATCTCGCCGGTGGGCAGGTTGGGGTTGACGTTCTCGTCACTGCGCGCGGCGACCTCGCCCGTGACACGGATCACCGTCTCCTTGGGCAGCCTGCTGAGCTCCTCGAACACCGGAGACTCCGGGCGGGCCATGAGCTGCGTGACACCGTAGTGGTCGCGCAGGTCGACGAAGAGCAGACCACCGAGATCCCGGCGATTGTGCACCCAGCCGGAGAGGCGCACCTGCTGCCCGACGTGCTCCTTGCGGAGCTGACCACACGAATGAGTCCTGTAACGATGCATGAGTTACCAAGTCCACTAACTACACGGCTGGGCGAAGACGCCGGAGAACCCTGACTGGGACCGGCCGGAACAATGCCACTTGATCACCTGGAATCCTACCGCCAACCGCCGTGCGCACCGCCTCCCCTTGTCCGGACCGCCCCTCAGGCGGACAGGTCGCGCAGGTAGGGGTTGGTGGCGCGCTCGCGCTCGACCGTGGTGGCCGGGCCGTGGCCGGGCAGGATCTGCGTCCGGTCCGGGCGCCCCAGGACCGCGCTGGTGAGGCTGCGGCCCATGTCGGCCTGGTCGCCCCCGGGGAAGTCGGTGCGGCCGATGGAGCCGGCGAAGACGAGGTCACCGGCGAACATGACGGGGACGCCGTCCTCGGTGTCGACGGTGTAGACGACCGAGCCGGGGGTGTGCCCGGGGGTGTGCTCGACGGAGAAGTCCATCCCCGCCAGCACAAGGGTGGTGCCGCCGGTGACCTCCACCACCGTGGCGGGCTCGGTGTAGGGCCCCGGGCCCAGGAGCGCGGCCAGCTGGGCGGCGAAGCCCTGGTCGACACCGGCGGCGGGCTCGGTGAGCAGGCCGCGGTCGTCGGGGTGCAGGTGCACGGGCACGCCGTGGCGCTCGCACAGGTCGGCGGCCGACCAGACGTGGTCGAAGTGCCCGTGCGTCAGCAGCACCCCGGCCGGGGTCAGATCGTGTTCGGCCAGCACCTTGGCGACCTGTTCGGAGGCCTCCTGGCCGGGGTCGACGATGACGCAGTCGGCGCCCGCGGCCCGGGCGACCACGTAGCAGTTCGCGGCGAGGGGGCCGGTGGGAATCGCGGCGATGAGCACGGGTGGTCCTGTTCCTGCTGGGATGACGGGTCGTCCGGGGACACGCGCCGCGGACGGCGCCGCGTGATCCCTGGATGCCGAGGGTACCGAGATCGGGCGACCTGCCCGGATCGCGGGAGCGGCTCGTTTCATCACCATTCGATCACCGCGCCCGTCTGGCCTCTTTGCCAGAGCGCGTGGTAATGCCATATTGGTCACCGTCGTCGTGTGCCCTGACGCCCCTGGCCCGCCCTCTTTGCGGGGTCCCGCGTCGGCCGGACGCACGAAGGCACATCAGCAGACCCATGATCTGCGCAGACTGTGAGACACGGCGCGTCGTTCACCGCCGAATCGTATGGCTATATCGTGCTGTGCACGATGGTTCCCATCACGGACCGGCGCGATCCGTCGCGACGACCCGAACCCGGCCTCGGACGGGTTCATGACAGCAGGAGGACACGGTGACCACGGACCCTTGGGGCCGCGTAGACGACGACGGCACGGTCTACGTGCGCACGAGCGAAGGCGAGCGGGTCGTCGGATCGTGGCAGGCGGGGGCGCCGGACGAAGCGCTGGCCTTCTTCCGCCGCAAGTACGACGCCCTGGTCACTGAGGTGGAGCTGCTGGAGAAGCGGCTGCGCAGCACCGACCTGTCGGCCTCCGCCGCGATGGCCGCCATCGACAAGCTGCGCGGCGCCGTCACCGACGCGCACGCCGTGGGCGACCTCGACGCCCTCTCCCGCCGGCTGGACGCGCTGTCCAACCGCGCCGAGGAGCGCAAGGTCGAGCAGAAGCAGGCGCAGGAGCAGGCCCGCGGACAGGCGCGCGAGATCAAGGAGCGCATCGTCGCCGAGGCCGAGCGCGTCGCGGTGGAGACCACCCACTGGAAGACCGGTGGGGAGCGGATGCTCCAGCTCATCGAGGAGTGGAAGAAGGCTCCCCGGGCCGACCGCCCCACCGAACAGGCGCTCTGGAAGCGCATGTCGGCGGCGCGCAACTCCTTCTCCAAGCGGCGCAAGGCCTACTTCGCCAACCTCGACCAGGAGCGCGAGGCGGTCCGGGGCGACAAGGAGCGCATCGTCGCCGAGGCCGAGGAACTGGCCCACTCCACCGACTGGGGGCCCACCGCCCGCGCCTACCGCGACCTGATGCAGCGGTGGAAGAACAGCGGCCGGGCCGACCGCGCCAGCGAGGACAAGCTGTGGGCGCGGTTCAAGGCCGCTCAGGACACCTTCTTCGACGCGCGCAACGCCACGTTCGCCGAGCGTGACGCGGAGCTGCGGGTCAACGCCGACGCCAAGGAGCGCATCCTGGCCGAGGCGAAGGCGGAGATCTCCGGGATCAACGACCCGCGCCGTGCCCGCGCCCGGCTGCGCGAGTACCAGGTGGCCTGGGAGGAGGCCGGTGAGCTGCCGCGCGACGTGCGCGACCAGCTCGAGGGCGCCTTCCGGCAGATCGAGGACGGTGTGCGCCGCGCGGAGGACGCCGAGTGGGAGCGCAGCAGCCCCGAGGCCCGTGCGCGCGCCAAGGACACCGTCGACCAGCTCTCCCAGGCGATCAGCGCGCTGGAGGCCAAGCTGGAAAAGGCCCGGGCCAACGGCGACACCCGTCGGATCAAGGAGCACGAGGCGGCTCTGGAGGCTCGCCGCGCCTGGCTCGTGGAGGCGGAGAAGGCGCTCAGCGAGATGAGCTGACCGCAGGCCGGGTCCGCTCGGCGCGGACACGGAGGCATGCCACGGGGGCCGGGTGTCCACCCGGCCCCCGTGGCGTGTGCTCCTACTCCTCGGTCTCCGTGCGACGGCGCCCCAGGACCATCGCGACGGCACCCGTGATCACGGACACCAGGCCGCCGACGGCCGGCACCGCCACCGAGGAACCGGTCTGGGCGAGCACCTCGCCCTCCCGGTCCCCGCCGGCCGCGCTCACGCCGCCACGGTCATGCTTCACGGCACCATCGTGGCCGTCGTCGCCGTCGTCCCCGTCATGGCCATCGTCACCGTCATGACCGTCATCGCCATCGTGACCATCGTCCCCATCGTGACCGTCGTCCCCGTCGTCACCGTCATGACCGTCATCGCCATCGTGACCATCGTCCCCATCGTGACCGTCGTCCCCGTCGTGACCATCGTGACCGTCATCGCCGTCGTGGCCGTCATGACCGTCATCGCCATCGTGGCCGTCGTCGCCGTCGTGACCATCGTCGCCATCGTGGCCGTCGTCGCCGTCGTGACCATCGTCGCCGTCGTGGCCATCGTGACCATCGTGACCATCGTGGCCGTCATCGCCATCGTGGCCGTCGTGGCCGTCGTGACCATCGTGGCCGTCGTCGCCGTCGTGACCGTCGTGACCGTCATCGCCGTCGTGACCATCGTGACCATCGTGGCCGTCATCGCCATCGTGGCCGTCGTCGCCATCGTGGCCGTCGTGGCCGTCGTCACCGTCATGACCGTCATGACCGTCGTCACCGTCATGACCGTCATCGCCATCGTGACCGTCATGACCATCGTCGCCGTCGTAGCCGCTACCGGGCACGTCGTCGGGCTCATCGGTGACCGCGGCCGCCGTGTCCGCCGCCGGTATCCGCGGCCCTGGATCCACGGCCGGGGGCTGTGGCACCTGGACATCGATCTGCGGAACGTGCACGTCGACCACGTCGTGGAGCGCGTCCGCGATCAACTGCTCGGACTCCGCGCTCATGGGCCGCGGGGCGGTCTCGTGTTCCCCGGTGTCGGCGAGGGCCGGAACCGAGCCCCACAGGAACGGTGCGGCGATCGCGGCACCCGCGGAGACCGCGGCCGCCCGGATCAGGACTCGGGCATTGACAGTTGGCATGACCCCTCCAGAAGTACACCGAAAGCAACTACGTATGCGCTTGTCGTGACATCGCGGCGACAGGCCTCCTGGCGATGCCGGGTGGGCACTCGGGTCTCTCATGGCCGAAGGGCCGAGGTGGCTAGCGGTGCGCGTCGAGGTGGTACACGGGTGCCGCACCCGGGAACGTGCGCACGTTGGACACCGGCTCCAGCCCCGTGTCCTGTGCCGGCGTGTCCTCCGGTACCTCGGGCTCCGGCACCGGCGTGCGTTCCGGATCGGGGTCCGGCCGCGGTCCGCGCCGGACGCTCCGATAGCGGGCCAGGCCGCCGCCCCCCACGGCCAGGGCCGCGAGCACCACCAGGCCCGCCGCGACCCAACCCGCCGGCACGACGCCGTGGACGCGGTGGACGGCCGCGGTGCACGCCACCAGGGCCGCCCCCGGCTCGGGGCGCAGGCACACCGTGGTGACGGTCCGTGAGGCCGCTTCGGGCCTGGACCGGACCTCGGTGGTGACCGCCAGGCTCGCCCGTTCGCCCGGCTCCAGCGGCTGGTCCCAGACCACCCTGGACGCCTCGGCGTCGACCGACCCCTCCCCCGAGTCGGACACATGGCGCGTTCCCGGCGGCAGGAGTTGCACGATCTGGGCGTCCGGCAGCGGCTCGTAGCCGGAGTTGCGCACCCGGATCGTGTAGTGCACACGGTCTCCGGGACTCAGCCGGTCCTCCACGTCGTCCTCGACCGTCACGTGCAGGTTCCCCGCACCGGGCACGGCCTCGCCGTCCCGGGGGGCCTCTCCCCCCTCGACCGCTGGCTGGGCGGCGGGAAGGGCGATCAGTGCCGCCAGTCCCATCGCCGACATCACCGCTGAGACTCCCACGGCGGACTCCTCCGTATGGCGAAATGACCCTACGTGTATATGTCCTAACACGTCGTAGTCATTCGGAGGCCGCACACACGCCGGGGGCGGGCGGCCGCTCGGGCCGCCCGCCCCCGGGCGGGTTTGCCGTCACCAGGACGGAGGGAGTGGGCTCAGACGCCCACGAAGGAGCGCAGCGAGGCCGCGCGGTCGGTCCGCTCCCAGGTGAACTCCGGCAGCTCACGGCCGAAGTGGCCGTAGGCGGCTGTCTTGGAGTAGATCGGGCGCAGCAGGTCGAGGTCGCGCACGATCGCGGCCGGACGCAGGTCGAAGACCTCCTTGACGGCCTTCTCGATCAGTTCGGGGGCCACCTTCTCGGTGCCGAAGGTCTCGATGAACACACCGACCGGGTGCGCCTTGCCGATGGCGTAGGCGACCTGGACCTCGGCGCGCTCGGCGAGCTCCGCGGCCACGATGTTCTTGGCGACCCAGCGCGTGGCGTAGGCGGCCGAGCGGTCCACCTTCGACGGGTCCTTGCCGGAGAAGGCGCCGCCGCCGTGGCGGGCGTAGCCGCCGTAGGTGTCGACGATGATCTTGCGACCGGTCAGGCCGGCGTCGCCCATGGGGCCGCCGATCTCGAAGCGCCCGGTCGGGTTGACCAGCAGCCGGTAGTCGTCGGCCGCCAGGCCGAACGCGGCCACCACGGGCTCGATGACGTGCTCGCGCACGTCGGGCGCGAGCATCTCGTCGAGGTTGATGTCGGCCGAGTGCTGGCTGGAGACCACGACGGTGTCCAGGCGGACCGGGACCTGGCCCTCGTACTCCACCGTGACCTGGGTCTTGCCGTCGGGGCGCAGGTACGGGACGGTGCCGTTGCGGCGGACCTCGGCCAGGCGCTCCGAGAGCGAGTGCGCCAGCTTGATCGGCAGCGGCATGAGTTCGGGGGTCTCGCGGTTGGCGTACCCGAACATCAGGCCCTGGTCGCCGGCGCCCTGGCGGTTGAGGGTGTCGTCCTCGTGCTCGACCCGGGCCTCGTACGCGGTGTCCACGCCCTGGGCGATGTCCGGGGACTGGGCGTCGATGGAGACGTTGACCCCGCAGGAGTCACCGTCGAACCCCTTGGCGGAGGAGTCGTAGCCGATCTCGAGGATCTTCTCCCGAACGATCGCGGGGATGTCGACGTAGGTCTGGGTGGTCACCTCGCCCGCGATGTGGACCTGACCGGTGGTGATCAGTGTCTCGACCGCGACCCGGCTCCGGGGGTCGGTGGTGAGCATCGCGTCGAGGATCGCGTCACTGATCTGGTCGGCCATCTTGTCGGGATGGCCTTCGGTGACCGACTCGGAGGTGAAAAGGCGGCGGGACACGTTGCGTGACTCCTTGCAGCGGCTGCTGGCTGACATGGTCGGTGCGGCACGCCCGCCCAGGCTCCCGGCCGGGGCGCTCAATGCCGACTGACGCGGTTGGTATTCAGTCCACTCTAACGGGACTGCTGGGGAAGGTAATCCCGTGGTCGGCCGGTGGTCGTCACGGGCTTCCGAAGGCAGTGTTGCGTACTCGGCGGTAGGAATCCAGTCCCCCGACCGTGCGGTTCGTCCCGGGCGGGGGTCGCGCTCCTCAGGTGGACAGGCGCGGCACGACCAGATCCCACACCCGGTCGGCGAGGTCCTCCTTGGGCCCGAAGGGGATCTCCACCGCGGTGCCGTCGGCGCCGAGCACGACCGCCTGGTTGTCCTCGGTGCCGAAAGCGCGCCCCCCGCCGACCTGGTTGACCACGAGCAGATCGCACCCCTTGCGCGCCAGCTTGGCCCGCCCGTTGGCGATCACGTCGTCGGTCTCGGCCGCGAAGCCGACGATGGTCTGCGCCGATCCCTCCTTCGCACGGGAGGCGACGAGCCCGGCCAGGACGTCGGGGTTCTCGACCAGTTCGATCGGGGCGGGCGCGGCGCCCGACTTCTTGATCTTGGAGGCGGCGCTGCTGGTCGGACGGAAGTCGGCCACCGCCGAGGTCATGACCACGGCGTCGGCCCCCGCGCGTTCGGCGTCCATCGCCGCGGCCAGTTCCCGGGCCGACTCCACCCGCACCACGCGGGCGCCGGCCGGGTCGGGCAGGGACACGTTGGCGGAGACGAGGGTCACCTCGGCGCCGCGGGCCACGGCGGTGCGGGCCAGGGCGTAGCCCTGCTTGCCCGAGGAGTGGTTGCCGATGTAGCGCACGGGGTCGATGGCCTCGCGGGTGCCGCCGGCGGAGACCACCACGCGCCGGCCGGCCAGATCGGGAGCGGTCGTGCCCCCGCGCAGGACGCGCCGTGCCGCCTCGAAGAGCTCGGAGGGCTCGGGCAGTCGGCCCCGCCCGGTGTCGGCGCCGGTGAGGCGCCCCTCGGCGGGGTCCAGGACGATCGCGCCGCGCGAGCGCAGCGTCGCCACGTTCGCGCGCGTGGCGGGGTGCTCCCACATCTCGGTGTGCATCGCGGGCGCGAACACGACGGGACACCGTGCGGTAAGCAGGGTGTTGGTCAGCAGGTCGTCGGCGATGCCCGCCGCGGCCTTGGCCATGATGTTGGCGGTGGCGGGGGCCACGAACACGAGGTCGGCCGACTGGCCGATGCGCACGTGCGGGACCTCGTGGACCTCGTCCCACACTCCGGTGGAGACCGGTCGGCCGGACAGGGCGGCCCAGGTGGGCTCGCCGACGAAGCGCAGCGCGTCGGCGGTGGGCACCACCCTGACCTGGTGACCGGACTCGGTCAGCCGTCTGAGCAGCTCGCAGACCTTGTAGGCCGCGATGCCGCCGCCGACGCCGAGGACCACCTGGGGAACGGTTCGTGTCTCACTCACACCTAGGAGTTCTACCAGGCCCCGTTCGCACAGGTCTCCCCCGGCCCGGACCGACCCGGGAGGCGCCGACGGAGCCGCGGCGGCTCCCGGCGGCCCGAGGAAAGGACGACTAGGCGCCTTCGTAGGGCTCCGCGGTCAGCAGGCCGGACTTGACCTCGCGCAGAGCGATCGAGAGCGACTTCTCCTGCACGTGGGTCTCCACGAGCGGGCCGACGTACTCCAGCAGGCCCTCGCCCAGCTGGGCGTAGTAGGCGTTGATCTGGCGGGCGCGCTTGGACGCCATCGTGACCAGGCTGTACTTGCTGTCCACCAGGGCCAGCAGGTCGTCGATGGGCGGATTGGTGATGCCTTCGGCGACGGGCTCGGTACCAGCCACTTTGAATACCCCCAGGGACGGTCTCCGGCTCGTCGAAAGCCGTGACGTGTTCGGTCGGACGGCGCCCGGGTGCGGCGGGGCGGGCTCGGCCCGCCCGCTATCACACCTTGGGCGCGGTGATCAACGCTAGCAGGTCGGCGCACACGTCCCGTACGGACGTGTTGACGAGTGTGGTGTCGAACTCCTTCTCGGCGGCGAGTTCGACCTTGGCCACGTCCAGCCTGCGCTGGATGACCTCCTCGCTCTCGGTGCCGCGTCCGGTGAGCCGGCGGACGAGCTCCTCCCACGAGGGAGGGGCGAGGAAGACGTGCAGGGCGTCGGGCATGGACTCGCGGACCTGGCGGGCGCCCTGGAGTTCGATCTCCAGCAGCACCGGGGTGCCGGCCGCAAGCCGCTCCTCGACGGGGCCGCGCGGGGTGCCGTAGCGGTTGCCCGCGAACTGGGCCCACTCCAGGAGTTCGCCCTCGGCCACGAGCCGGTCGAACTCCTCGTCGGAGACGAAGTGGTACTGGACGCCGTCCCGCTCGCCCGGGCGGGGCCGGCGGGTGGTCACCGACACCGAGAGCCACACCTCGGGGTGCTCGCGTCGGATGCCGGCGACGACCGTGCTCTTGCCCACACCCGAGGGGCCGGACAGGACGGTCAGTCGCTTCTCCGCCGGACGGGACTGGGATCCGAGCTCAGGCATGTGTGTTTCCGGCTTCCCCTCGGGGCGCCGCCCGCGGGTTCCGCGGACTGGCCGGGAACCGCAGATCTCCCGTGACGGGGCGCGGCGGGCGACTGGATGTGCGGTCTCTACCGCGAACACTCGCGGGAAGTCCCAGTTATACCACCGCGCCGCGGCACGGCGGACGGATCGACCTGGGGCCGACCGCCCGCCGACCGCGGCGCGGGGATGCCACTCATCCGGGCCCGACCGCCTGCGCGGCGGGGGCTCCGCCGCGACTGTGGGGGACGCGGCGAGACCGGTGCACTGCGTTGTCCGGGTCCTACTGGTACTGCTCGGTCCTACTTGGTGAGGTCGCCGAACTCGTCCTCAAGGGCGGCACGCTGGTTGGTGCCCAGACCACGGACACGACGCGACTCAGCGATGTTGAGCCGCTCCATGATCTGCTTGGCACGGACCTTGCCGACACCGGGGAGGGATTCGAGCAGAGCCGAAACCTTCATCTTCCCGATGACGTCGTCCTTGAGGCCGTTGGAAAGCACCTCGGACAGCGAGATCCCGCCGTTCTTGAGCTTGTTCTTGACCTCCGCTCGCTCTTTTCTGGCCTTGGCGGCCTTCTCAAGAGCCGCGGTGCGCTGCTCGGGTGTGAGGGGAGGAAGGGCCACGCCGGGTCACCTCGGATTTCTACTCGTTTGTAGAGGGCGGACGCCTGCGCAAGTTAGTAGGTCTGACCCCTGTTAGGCAACGTAAAGTGCCCTTTCAGCGGCTATTTCATCGAAGGAACTACGCAGAGTAATGATCCAATTGCGGCCTGAGACGAAAACGAGGACCTTAGTCCCGATTGACGGCCTCAACAGGCGTGCCACCAGCGCAGGTCACAGAGGGGTGACCCGGGTCACTCTGGGGCGCCGAAACCGGGTTTCGGACACACCTATTTCGTGACCGTCCGTAAGACATAACTGCGCGTGATGAACCCGCGCCCCTCGTCATCACGGCCGCGCCCGCGCCCATCCGCGCTACACCCGCACACCGGCGCGCCGGACGGCCGCCGCGATCGAGGCGGCCGCCGCGCCCGGGTCCGCGGCCCGCGTGATCGGTCGGCCCACCACCAGCAGGTCCGCCCCCGCCGCGATGGCCTCCTCCGGCGTGGCCACCCTCGACTGGTCGCCCCGGTCCGCCCCGGCCGGGCGCACGCCCGGCGTGATGAGGGTGATGTCGGGACCCACCTCCGCGCGCACCAGCGCGACCTCCTGGGGCGAGCACACCAGGGCCCGCGCGCCGGCCCCCACGGCCAGCACCGCCAGCCGCCGCACCGCGTCGCGGGCCGGGCCGAGCAGCCCGACCTCCTCCAGGTCCTTCTCGCTCATCGAGGTGAGCACCGTCACCCCGGCGATGTCGGTGTCCGGCGCGGCCTCCACCGCGGCCCTGACCATGTCCGCTCCCCCGCCGGCGTGCACGGTGAGGATCGAGGGCCGCAGGGCGGCGACACTGCGCGCGGCGCCCGCGACGGTGGCGGGGATGTCGTGGAGCTTCAGGTCCAGGAAGATCTTGACCCGGTTGGCGCCGCGCATCGCGCTGATCACATCGGGCCCGTACCGCAGGTACAGCTCCAGGCCCACCTTCACCGTGCTCACGTGCGGCGCGACCGCGGACGCCCAGGTGGCGGCGGTCTCGATGTCGTTCGCGTCGATCGCCACGGCGATCGGAGCTGGCGCGGAAGGCGCGGTCATGCGGTTCTCCATTCGTGTGCCACCGGCTCGGTGCCGGCGTCGGCATCCTCGACGTGCTTACAGCGGTACTCGAGGATGCACGTTCGCTGTCATGTGCACACCGTCAAAGTGTGCGGTTCCCTGGATGGGTCACTTCATGCGCCTCAGGAGGATCACTTCCCCGTAACAGCGGCCCAAACGGCCACAGGAGCGCTTTCCTCCCCGTCCCGACCCGGTTGTCCCGGATGTCCCCCACTGGTCGCACAGAGCCATCTCAGGGCCGTTCAGGCCGGTCAGGGGCCTGTCGGTCCCCTCCGCGGCCCCTCAGACCCCGGCGCCGGGCCGGTGGGCGACGCCCACGAGGTCCCGGGCGCGCGCGATGCCCCGCGCGTCGAGGGCCTCGGTGAACTCCCTGAGCACCCGAGCGCAGGCCGAGGGGTCGGAGAAGTTGACCGTCCCGACGGCGACGGCGCTGGCGCCCGCCGCCATGAACTCCATCACGTCCGCCCCCGTGCGGACCCCGCCCACGCCGATGATCGGCACGTCCGGCAGGGCCTCGTGCACCCGGAAGACGCACCCCACCGCGATCGGGCGCAGCGCGGGACCGGACAGCCCGCCCATCCCCCCGGCCACCGCCGGGCGCAGGGTGCGCGAGTCCACCGCCAGGCCGCGCACGGTGTTGATCATCGTCAGGCCGTCGGCGCGGGCCGCCACGCACGCCCCGGCCAGGTCCACCACGTCGGGGACGTCGGCGGAGAGCTTGGCCAGCACGGGCAGGTCCGAACGGGCGTGCGAGCGCACCGTCTGGACCACCGCGGCGGCCTGGGCGGGGTCGTCGGCGAAGTACCGGCCCGCGGGGTCGGCATGGTTGGCGCAGGACAGGTTGACCTCGATGGCGCTGACGCCCTCGGCCTCGGAGACGCGGCGGGCCAGCTCGCCGAACTCGTTCACGCCCGCGCCGGCGATCGACACGATCGCCCGGCCGCCCCTGGACAGCAGCCACGGCAGGTCCCGCTGCAGGAACACGTCCACGCCCGGGCCCTGCATGCCCGTGGTGCTGAGCATGCCGCTCGGCGTCTCGGCCATGCGGGGCGCGGGGCGTCCGGCGTGCGGCTCCAGCATCACCGACTTGGTCGTGACGGCGCCGATCTGGGCGACGTCGAAGAACTGGGCCAGCTCGCGCCCTGCTCCGGCGCACCCGGCGGCGGTCACCACGGGGTTGGGCAGCTCCATGGCGCCCAACCGCGTCCTGAGATCTGCGTTCACTTGCCTTCTTGCTCGCTGTCGGTCTCGCGGTGTACGGGTGGGCCCGCGCGCGGCGGAGGGGCCCTCAGGCGATGTCGCGGGCCGACTCGGCGGCGCGCGCGGCGCTGGAGCCCTTCCACCCGGGTGCGCCCAGGGCGTCGAAGGGGATCGAGCCGACGTCGTCGAAGCGCACCTGCTCGCCCCGGAAGACCGGGCCGTCCACGCAGGAACGCACCATGCGGGTGATGCCGTCGTCCCCCACCACCGGGACCACGCAGGTCATACAGATCCCGGTGCCGCAGGCCATGGTCTCCTCGACCGAGACCTGCACGGGGATGCCGTGCGTGGTGGCCACCGCGGTGACGGCGCGCAGCATCGGCATCGGACCGCAGGCGTAGACCGCGTCGGAGCGGGCCTCCTCGATGACCCGTCCCAGCACGTCCGTGACGCGGCCGCGCGTACCGAAGGACCCGTCGTCGGTGGTGAAGACGGCCGTCTCGGCCACGCGGCGGGCGGTGATAGCGCTGAAGACCCGGTCCGCCGACCCCGCGCCCAGGACGAAGTCCACCCGGCAGCCGCGCCGCCGCAGCGACTGGGCCAGCGGGAAGAGCGGGGCGCTGCCGGACCCGCCGCCCACGAGCACGCAGTTGACCGGGTCGCGGGGCAGCGGGAAGGGGCGCCCCAGCGGGCCGACCACGTCCAGCAGGTCGCGTGATCTTCGCTCGGCCAGCCAGGCGGTCCCGGTTCCGCGCACGGAGAACAGGAACTCGACGGTTCCGCCGTAGTCGGGTTTGACGTCGTGGATGGCGAAGGGGCGGCGCAGCAGCGTGCTGGAGTGGTCGCCGCCCACCGACACCGAGACGAACTGTCCCGAGCGGAAGCGCTCGGCTATCCCCGGTGCGACGACGGTGATGGCGTAGTAGGCGTCCACCCTGCGCACGTTCAGCACGGGGCACCTGACCTGCACCGGTCCGTTGTCGCTCATGGTCTGGCGCACACCTTCCTCACCTCGGCTGTGCGGGCGCCGCGGGCTCAGGGCCCGCGGCGCCCGTACTCTCCGGCGGCCTCACCCGGCGGATGCGGCCCGGACGTACAGCCTAGGCCTCGCGGCGCTCGGTGAGGGCGCTCGCGTGCTCCTGGAGGGAGCGCACACCCACGTCACCGCGGACCCGCGCCTCGATCGCCTGCACCGCGGCGGCCAGCCCCTGCACGGTGGTCACGCTCGGGATCCCGCGCAGGACGGCCGCCGTGCGGATCTCGTACCCGTCCAGACGGGGACCCGCCTGCCCGGCCCCGCCGAAGGGCGTGTTGACGACCAGGTCGACACCGCCCTCGTGGATGAGCTTGACGATGGTGGGCTCGCCCTCGGGGCCGGCGCCCTCGCTGTGCTTGCGCACGACCGTGGCGCGCACGCCGTTGCGGCGCAGCACCACCGCGGTGCCCTCGGTGGCCAGGATCTCGAAGCCGAGGTCGGCCAGCCGCTTGACCGGGAAGATCATCGATCGCTTGTCGCGGTTGGCGACCGAGACGAAGACCTTGCCCTCCGTCGGCAGCGAGCCGTTGACGGCCAGCTGCGACTTGGCGTAGGCGGAGCCGAACTCCACGTCCAGGCCCATGACCTCACCGGTGGAGCGCATCTCCGGGCCGAGGATGGTGTCGACTCCCTCGCCCTCCTTGTTGATGAACCGGTTGAAGGGCAGCACGGCCTCCTTCACGGCGACCGGGGCGTCGGCGGGCAGGTCGCCGCCGTCACCGGTGGCGGGCAGCATGCCCTCGGTGCGCAGTTCGGCGATCGAGGTCCCGGCCATGACGCGGGCCGCGGCCTTGGCCAGCGGCACGGCCGTGGCCTTGGACACGAACGGCACGGTGCGCGAGGCGCGCGGGTTGGCCTCCAGCACGTAGAGCACCCCGGAGGCGAGCGCGTACTGGACGTTGAGCAGGCCCCGCACCCCGGTGCCCCGGGCGATGGCCTCGGTGGAGTAGCGGATCCGCTCGATGTCGTCGCTGCCCAGGGTGATGGAGGGCAGGGTGCACGCGGAGTCGCCGGAGTGGATGCCGGCCTCCTCGATGTGCTCCATGACGCCGCCCAGGTACAGGTCGTGGCCGTCGTAGAGGGCGTCGACATCGATCTCGATGGCGTCGTCGAGGAAGCGGTCGATCAGCACCGGGTGCTCGGGGCTGACCTCGGCGTTGCGCTTGATGTAGTCGGCGAGCATGGTCTCGCTGTAGACGATCTCCATGCCGCGCCCGCCCAGCACGTAGGACGGGCGGACCATGACCGGGTAGCCGATCTCGTCGGCCGCGGTCTTGGCCTCGTCGAAGGAGTGGGCGGTGCCGTACTTGGGCGCGGGCAGCCCGGCCTTGGCCAGGACCCTGCCGAAGGCGCCGCGGTCCTCGGCCAGGTCGATGGCCTCGGGGCTGGTGCCGATGATGGGCACTCCCGCGTCCTTGAGGCGGCGGGCCAGGCCGAGCGGGGTCTGGCCGCCCAGCTGGACGATGACGCCGGCGACCGTGCCGGTGAGCTGCTCGGCGCGCACGACCTCCAGCACGTCCTCCAGGGTGAGCGGCTCGAAGTAGAGCCGGTCGCTGGTGTCGTAGTCGGTCGAGACGGTCTCCGGGTTGCAGTTGACCATCACGGTCTCGTACCCGGCGTCGGAGAGCGCGAAGGAGGCGTGGACGCAGGAGTAGTCGAACTCCACGCCCTGGCCGATGCGGTTGGGTCCCGAGCCCAGGATGATGATCTTGGGCCGCTCGCCCTGCGGGACCTCGGTCTCCTCGTCGTAGCTGGAGTACAGGTACGGCGTCTGGGCGGCGAACTCCGCGGCGCAGGTGTCCACGGTGAGGTAGACGGGGTGGATGCCCAGGGCGTGGCGCAGCTCGCGCACGACCTCCTCGGGCTTGCCGGTGATCTCGCCGATCTGGAGGTCGGAGAAGCCCAGGCCCTTGACGGCGCGCAGCTGGTCGGCGTCGAGCTTGGGCGCGGCGGCCAGGTCGCGGGCGGCCTCCTCCAGGCGCAGCATCTGGTCCAGGAACCAGGGGTCGATGCGGGTGGCCTCGTGCAGCTCCTCGACGGTGGCGCCGGCGCGCAGGGCCTGCTGGACCTGGCGCAGCCGGTGCTCGGTCGGGGTCGCGGACTGGCGCAGCAGCTCGTCCTTGTCGCCGGGCTCACCCGCCCAGGTCAGGCCGACGCCGGCCTTCTCCAGCGAGCGCATGGCCTTCTGCAGCGCCTCGGGGAAGGACCGGCCGATGGCCATGGCCTCGCCCACGGACTTCATGGTCGTGGTGAGGGCGGGGTCGGCGCCGGGGAACTTCTCGAAGGCGAAGCGGGGGACCTTGACGACCACGTAGTCGAGCGTGGGCTCGAAGCTGGCCGGGGTCTCCTGGGTGATGTCGTTGGGGATCTCGTCGAGCGTGTAGCCGACGGCGAGTTTGGCGGCGATCTTGGCGATCGGGAAGCCGGTGGCCTTGGAGGCCAGCGCCGAGGAGCGGGACACGCGCGGGTTCATTTCGATGACGATGATCCGGCCGGTGGTGGGGTGCACGGCGAACTGGATGTTGCAGCCGCCGGTGTCCACGCCGACCTCGCGGATGACCGCGATGCCGATGTCGCGGAGCTTCTGGTACTCGCGGTCGGTCAGGGTCATGGCGGGGGCCACGGTGATGGAGTCACCGGTGTGCACGCCCATGGGGTCGAGGTTCTCGATGGAGCACACGACGACGACGTTGTCGTTGGTGTCGCGCATCAGCTCCAGCTCGTACTCCTTCCAGCCGAGGATGGACTCCTCCAGGAGCACCTCGGTGGTCGGGGAGAGCGCCAGGCCCTGTCCGGCGATGCGGCGCAGCTCGGTCTCGTCGTGGGCGAAGCCGGAGCCGGCGCCGCCCATGGTGAAGGAGGGGCGCACGACGACGGGGTAGTGCAGTTCCTCGGCGGCGTCCAGGCACTCCTGGAGGGTGTGGCAGATGCGCGAGCGGGCGGACTCCCCGCCGATGCGCTCGACGATCGTCTTGAAGGTCTCGCGGTCCTCACCGGACTGGATGGCCTCGATGTTGGCGCCGATGAGCTCGACGTCGTACTTGGCCAGGACTCCGGACTCGTCCAGGGCGACCGCGGCGTTGAGCGCGGTCTGGCCGCCCAGGGTGGGCAGGAGCGCGTCGGGGCGCTCCTTGGCGATGATCTTCTCGATCATCTCGGTGGTGATCGGCTCGACGTACGTGGCGTCGGCGATCTCGGGGTCGGTCATGATCGTGGCCGGGTTGGAGTTGACCAGGATGACCCGCAGGCCCTCGGCCCGCAGGACGCGGCAGGCCTGGGTGCCCGAGTAGTCGAACTCGGCCGCCTGCCCGATGACGATCGGACCGGAACCGACCACGAGGACGGATGAAAGGTCACTACGGCGCGGCATGCTCTTCCTCTTACTGCTTGGCAGCCGGTGCGGGCTGGGCGGACATCAGGTCGCAGAACTCGTCGAAGAGTCCGGCGGCGTCGTGGGGGCCGGCGGCGGCCTCCGGGTGGAACTGGACGCTGAACACGGGGCGGTCCAGCAGCCGCAGGCCCTCGACGACCTGGTCGTTGAGGCCGATGTGGCTGACCTCGGCCCGGCCGTAGGGGGTGTCGAAGGGTGTGTCGAGCGGGGCGTCGACGGCGAAGCCGTGGTTCTGGCTGGTGATCGCGACCTTGCTCGTGCGGGTGTCGCGGACCGGCTGGTTGACCCCGCGGTGGCCGAAGCGGAGCTTGTAGGTGCCCAGGCCCAGGGAGCGGCCCAGGATCTGGTTGCCGAAGCAGATGCCGAACAGCGGCGTGCCCGCGTCCAGGACCCCGCGCATCGCGGCCACGGGGCCGTCGGCGGTGGCCGGGTCGCCGGGGCCGTTGCTGAAGAACACCCCGTCCGGGTCGAGGGCGAGGATGTCCTCCGCGGTGGCGGAGGAGGGCAGCACGGTGACGCGGCAGCCGCGCTCGGCCAGGCGCTGCGGGGTCATCGCCTTGATGCCGAGGTCGACGGCGGCGACGTGGAAGCGGGTGGCGACGCCCTCGGGCGGCAGGACCTCGTAGGGCACGTCGACGCTGACCTCGGCGGCCAGGTCGGCGCCGGCCATGGACGGCTGCTCCAGGACACGGGCCAGGAGCGCCTCGGGGTCGGTCTCCACGGAGCTGACGGCGGCGCGCATCGCGCCCCGGTCGCGCAGGTGGCGGGTCAGGGCGCGGGTGCCGGTGAGGGCGATGCCGACCACGCCCTGGCGGCGCAGCTCCTCGTCGAGGGTGCGCTTGGCCCGCCAGTTGGAGGGGATGCGCGCGGGTTCGCGGACGACGTATCCGGCGACCCAGATCCGGCCGGACTCGGGGTCGTCGTCGTTGACGCCGGTGTTGCCGATGTGCGGCGCGGTCATCACGACGATCTGTCGGTGGTAGGAGGGGTCGGTGAGGGTCTCCTGGTAGCCGGTCATACCGGTGTTGAAGACGGCCTCGCCGAAGGTCTCGCCGACGGCGCCGAAGGAGCGGCCGTGGAAGACGCGGCCGTCCTCGAGCACCAGAATCGCCGGCCCGCCCGTTGTCTCGGACACGTTGTCCCCCTCTACCGCGCCAGGCTGTGCCTGGGCGTTCGCTGCTGTGCTCACTTGATCTTGCCTTCCAGGACGGTCGGGACGCCGCGCAGGAACGTGGCGTGGACCCGGCCGGGCAGGGTCATGCCCCGGAAGGGCGTGTTCCCGCTCTTGGTGGCCATGGCTCCCCCGTCGACCGCCACGGGCGCGGCCGGGTCGTACAGGACGACGTTGGCGGGCTCACCGACGGCGAGGCCGCGCCCGTGCTCGCCGACCCGGCCGATGCGGGCCGGGGCGGTGGACATGCGGTCGGCGACCTGTGCCCAGGTGAGCAGGGCGGTGTCGACCATGGTCTCCTGCACCACCGCCAGGGCGGTCTCCAGCCCCACCATGCCCATGGCGGCCGTGGACCACTCGGTCTCCTTGGCCTCCGCCGGGTGCGGGGCGTGGTCGGTGGCGACGATGTCGATCGTGCCGTCGGCCAGCCCCTCGCGCAGCGCCTGGACGTCCTCGGCGGTACGCAGCGGCGGGTTGACCTTGTAGATCGGATCGTAGCTCTCCACCAGGTCGTCGGTGAGGAGCAGGTGGTGGGGTGTCACCTCGGCGGTGACGTCGCAGCCGCGCGCCTTGGCCCAGCGGATGATGTCGACCGAGCCCTTGGTGGAGACGTGGCACACGTGCAGGCGGGAGCCGACGTGCTGGGCGAGCAGGCAGTCGCGGGCGATGATCGCCTCCTCGGCGACCGCGGGCCAGCCCGGGAGTCCGAGGCGGTCGGAGACGCGGCCCTCGTTCATCTGGGCGCCCTCGGTCAGGCGCGGCTCCTGGGCGTGCTGGGCGATGACGCCGTCGAAGGCCTTGACGTACTCCAGCGCGCGGCGCATGAGCAGGGCGTCGGAGACGCAGATGCCGTCGTCGGAGAAGACGCGGACCCGGGCGGCGGAGTCGGCCATGGCGCCGATCTCGGACAGGCGCTGACCGGCCAGGCCGACGGTGACGGCGCCGACGGGGCGCACGTCGCAGTACCCGGCCTCGCGGCCCAGGCGCCAGACCTGCTCGACGACGCCGGCGGTGTCGGCGACGGGGTCGGTGTTGGCCATGGCGTGCACGGCGGTGTAGCCGCCCATGGCGGCCGAGCGGGAGCCGGTGGCGACGGTCTCGGCGTCCTCGCGGCCGGGCTCGCGCAGGTGGGTGTGCAGGTCCACCAGGCCGGGCAGGGCGATCAGGCCGGCGGCGTCGACGACCTCGGCGCCCTCGGCGCCCTCGGGGACGGTGAGGCCGGGGCCGGCCTCGGCGATCCTCCCCTCGGAGAGGAGGAGGTCGACGGGGTCGCCGCCGAGCGGACGTGCGCCGCGGATCAGGTGCGGTGCGTGGGTGTCGGGCATCGCGGTGTGGCTTCCTCGTGGTTCGTATGGGGTCAGGCTCGTTGGCCGCCCGTCGGCGCCGACCGCGTTCGACGCGGTCGGCGGGGCGGTCGGGCGGGGGTGCCGGATGGCGGTGCGGTGCGTGCCGGCGCCTTGTTCAGGATCCGCCGAGCAGCAGGTAGAGCACGGCCATGCGCAGACTGACGCCGTTGGTGACCTGTTCGGTGACGGTGCAGCGCGGGGAGTCGGCGACCTCGGCGGAGATCTCCATCCCGCGGACCATCGGTCCGGGGTGCATGACGATGGCGTCCTGGGGCATGCGGCCCAGGCGTTCGCCGTCGAGTCCGAAGCCCCGGCTGTACTCGCGCTCGGAGGGGAAGAAGGACTCGTGCATGCGTTCGCCCTGGACGCGCAGCAGCATCACCACGTCGGACTTGGGCAGGACGCCGTCGAGGTCGTAGGAGACCTCGCACGGCCAGGCGTCGACCGAGACCGGCAGCAGGGTGGGCGGCGCGACCAGGGTCACGTGCGCGCCCAGGGTGGTGAGCAGGAGCACGTTGGAGCGGGCGACGCGGCTGTGCAGGATGTCGCCGACGATCGCCACGCGCAGGCCCTCCAGGCGGCCGAGCCTGGAGCGCATGGTGAAGGCGTCCAGGAGGGCCTGGGTGGGGTGCTCGTGGGTGCCGTCGCCGGCGTTGACCACGGAGCCGTCGACCCAGCCCGCGAGCCGGTGGGCGGCGCCGGAGGCACTGTGGCGGATGACGACGCCGTCGGCGCCCATGGCCTGCAGGGTCAGCGCGGTGTCCTTGAGGCTCTCGCCCTTGGACACGCTCGAACCCTTGGCGGAGAAGTTGATGACGTCGGCCGACAGGCGCTTGGCCGCCAGCTCGAAGGACGTGCGGGTGCGGGTGGAGTCCTCGTAGAAGAGGTTGACCACGGTACGTCCCCGCAGGGTCGGCAGTTTCTTGACGGAGCGGTCGCCGACGTGGGCGAGCTCCTCGGCGGTGTCGAGGATGAGGGTGGCCTCGTCGCGGGACAGGTCGCCGGTGGAGAGCAGGTGGCGCATCAGGCGTTCCCCTCGGTGGTGTCGGGGCCCGTCCGGGTGCGGGAAGAGGGAGACTCCGGGGCCGAAGGCCGTCGTTTGAGGGTGGTGGCGGGCGACGGGTGGGCCGGGCCGAGGAGGACGGCGTCGTGCCCGTCGGTCTCCTCCAGGCGCACGGTGACGTTCTCGCGCAGCGAGGTGGGCAGGTTCTTGCCCACGTAGTCGGCGCGGATGGGCAGTTCGCGGTGGCCGCGGTCGACCAGGACGGCGAGCTGTACGGCGCGGGGGCGGCCGAGGTCGCCCAGGGCGTCCAGGGCGGCGCGCACGGTGCGGCCGGAGAAGAGGACGTCGTCGACCAGGACCACGACGCGGTCGTCGAGTCCGCCGACGGGGATCTCGGTCCGGCCCAGGGCCCGGGCGGGCGCCAGGCGCAGGTCGTCGCGGTACATCGTGATGTCGAGGGAGCCGACCGGGACGCCGAGGTCCTCGACGCGTTCGATGCGCCGTGCCAGGCGCTGGGCGAGCGGGACGCCGCGGGAGGGGATGCCCAGGAGGGTCACGTCCTCCCCGCCCTTGGTGCGTTCGAGCACCTCGTGGGCGATGCGGGTCAGGGCCCGGTTGATCTCGGGGCCGTCGAGCACAGCCCGGGTGCCGTCGGGCACCTCCGGTGACGCTGGGGGCACGCGGCCCTCTCTGTCACCTTTCGGATGTTTTTGCGCACACAAAGTAGTGACCCCTTCCCTGCCTCACAGAACAGGTCGTTAAAGGATGTCGATGCGCCCCACGCTACCAGCGACGATCACGGAGCCCGAGATGAGGGGCGGCGACCACCCGAGCGCATGTGACTCTGGTCACACCCCAAGTGGGTGGTTTCATGCCCGAGAGTAGCCAAATCATGACAAGACGGATACGCGCTTACCTGGTGCAAAAGCTGAAATTCCCAGCAGGGGCGGGCTTTTCGCCCTTCCGAAGTGCCCCTTCTCGCCCTGATCGATCCTGACATGAGAGGAGTCTCACCTACGCACGGTTTGGCCACGCATTAGTCGCGTTTCGACCCAACGGCTTGACCTGGGAGCCAGACCGTCCTAGCGTCACTGTCTGTAATCAATACCGGGTGGGGTTGCGCCCCGTCACCGAACTGCCGGTCCGCTCAGCCGGGCGGGCGGGCGATACGGTCCACATCCCCCACCGATCCAGCCACCGTCACGGCCGGGAGCGACGAGAACATGCCATCCGAATACGCGAAGTCCCTTGGTGCGCGTCTGCGCGCCATCCGCACCCAGCAGGGCCTGTCCCTGCACGGGGTGGAGGAGAAGTCCCACGGGCGCTGGAAGGCCGTCGTGGTCGGCTCCTACGAACGTGGCGACCGTGCGGTCACCGTCCAGAAGCTCGCCGAGCTCGCGGACTTCTACGGTGTCCCGATGTCGGAGCTGCTGCCCGGCGGCGCCGCACCCACGCCTTTGGGCCCCACACCCAAGCTCGTCATCGACCTCGAGCGCATGCAGCAGGTCCCGCAGGAGAAGGCGGGCCCGCTGTCGCGCTACGTGGCCACCATCCAGAGCCAGCGCGGCGACTACAACGGGCGCGTGCTGTCCATCCGCCAGGAGGACCTGCGCTCACTCGCGGTCATCTACGACAAGTCGCCCTCGGACCTGACCGAGGAGCTCATCAACTGGGGCGTCCTCGACCCCGAGGCGCGCCGGGCCGTCGACGCCTTCTGACCCGGGCACTCCCACACTGACCAGAACCGGTAGCCGACCAGGCCTGCCGGTTCTCGTCGTGCCGGCTCCCCCCGCTCCCGGGACCCGGCACACCGGTGGCGTGAACGAGAGCGGCGCGACCGGGCGTTGGGGCTTCCCCTCCCCAAGCCGGCCGCGCCGCCGTCCCGTCGGCCGAACCGACGGTGATCGAACGTGTGTTCGATGCACCCAGTTAACCGCAGCCCGCGCGGGCCGTCAAGCACCGCGCGCGGAGCGGGCGGGCATAGGGTTGGTCCGTGGTAGACGACACCGAGCTGCGTGAACTGGACCCACGGGCCTTCGCGCACGCCGTCCCCGCCCTCCTGGAGGTGTACGAGGCGGCCATGCGCCCGCCCGCGGAGCAGCTCCCCGGACGGGCCGCCATCATGAACAGCCACGCCTCCTACCCCGGGTTCCGCTCCGTCGCCGCCCTGCACGGCGCGGACGCCCTCGGCTTCGCCTACGCCTTCCACGGCCGGCCCGGCCAGTGGTGGCACGACACGGTCCTGGAGGGACTGCACGACCACGGCCGTCCCCGCCTCGCGCGGCGCTACCTGTCCGACCCCCTGGAGATCGCCGAGGTCCACGTCCGGCCGGACGCGCAGGGCCACGGCATCGGCCGGGCCATGCTGCACGCCCTGTGCCGGGACAGGCCGGAGCGCACCGCGGTGCTGTCCACCCGCGCGGGACCCACCGTGGCGCGCCGCCTGTACCTCTCGTGCGGGTTCACCGACGTGCTGGAGGAGTTCACCTTCCCCGGCAGCCCCGGTCAGCCCTTCGCGATCATGGCCGCGCGGCTCCCGTTGAACGGCTCCGACGGCCGGAGACCTCCTGATAGATCTGCCTGGTGGCCGTGGAACGGTTCGAGGTGATGAAGTGGATGCCCGGCGCGCCCTCGGCCAGCAGCCGCTGGCACATGCGCTGGGCGTACTCGATGCCGAAGGCCCGCACCGACTCGGCGTCGTCGCCGAAGCTCTCGAACTTCGCCGCCAGCTCGGCCGGGAACTTCGCGCCCGACAGCTGCTCCGAGCGCGGGATGAACGACGTGCGCACCACCGGGAAGACCTCCGGGATGATCGGCACCTCGCACCCGCGCGCCGCCACGCGGTCGCGCAGCCGCAGGTAGTCCTCCGGGTCGAAGAACATCTGGGTGATGGCGTAGTCCGCGCCCGCGTCGCACTTGCGCACGAAGTGGTCGGTGTCGGTCTCCACGTCCGCCGAACGGGGATGCTTGTAGGGGAAGGCCGCCACGCCCACGCAGAAGTCGCCGCTGTCCTTGAGCAGGCGCACCAGTTCCTCGGTGTAGGTCAGGCCCTGGGGGTGGCGCACCCACTCGCCGTCGGGGTCGCCGGGCGGGTCCCCGCGCACGGCCAGCATGTTGGACACGCCCGCGTCGGCGAAGCGGCCGATGAGGTGGCGCAGTTCGGCGACCGAGTGGTCGACCAGGGTCATGTGCGCGACCGGCAGCAGCGTGGTGTCGGTCGCGATGCGCTCGGTGGTCTCGACGGTCATGCCGCGCGTGCTGCCGCCCGCGCCGTAGGTGACGGAGACGAACGAGGGGCCGAGGGCCTCGATCTCGCGGATCGCGCGCCACAGGCGCTCCTGCGCCGTCGGGGTGCGCGGCGGGAAGAACTCGAAGGAGAACAGCGGCTCGCCCGCGTGGAGCAGTTCCCGGATGTGCCGGGGGCGGGGCGTGGGGTTTCGGAGCGCCACGGGGCGTGTCGGTGCAGCGAGCATGACCCCAACCTTAGGCGAGGACGCCGGGACACCGTGGAGAAGACGTCCCAGTACGTGAGATCTCCCGGGAGAATGTCAGGATCGCCACAGCGGGGCCCGGCGCGAACGCGTCCTCCAGGGTCGCGCTCCTGCCCGCGCGCTACCCGTTACTGTGCTGGTATGGCCCCTTCTTCTTCCTCTTCCGTCTCACCCGTCGCCGCGATCCGCTCCGCCGTGGACCGGGAGCTGGCCGCGTTCTGCGCCGACCACCGCGCCCAGGTCCTGGCGATCGGCGATGAGCTCGCGCCGGCCATGGACGCGTTGGAGGCGATGATCGCCGGCGGCAAGCGTCTGCGCCCGACCTTCCTCTACTGGGGCTGGCGGGGCGCCGGGGGCGCCGCCGAGGACGACCGGGTGGCCCGCGCGGCCGCGGCGCTGGAGTTCCTCCAGGCCTGCGCGCTGATCCACGACGACGTCATCGACAACAGCGACACCCGGCGCGGCCTGCCCGCCACCCACAAGCGCCTGGCCGCGCTGCACGCCGACCACGGGTGGGGCGGCGACGCCGACGAGTTCGGCCAGGGGGCCGCGGTCCTCATCGGCGACCTGTGCCTGGTGTGGTCGGACGAGATGTTCCAGGGCAGCGGGTTCGAGCAGGACACGCTGCTGGGCGCCCGGCCGGCCTTCGACGCCATGCGGACCGAGGTGATGGCCGGGCAGTACCTGGACACCCTGGAGCAGGTGCGGGGCACCGAGTCGCGAGAGGCGGCCCTGCGCGTCATGCGGTACAAGGCGGCCAAGTACACGGTGGAGCGCCCTCTGCACGTGGGGGCGGCCCTGGCCGGGCGGGCGGACCTGGAGGCGGTCTACACCGCCTACGGGATCCCGCTCGGTGTCGCCTTCCAGCTGCGCGACGACGTCCTGGGGGTCTTCGGGGACCCGGGGACCACCGGCAAGCCCGCCGGCGACGACCTGCGCGAGGGCAAGCGCACGCTGATCGTCGCCGAGACCCTGGCCCGGGCGGAGGCCGCCGACGGTGAGCGGTTCCGCTCCCTGCTGGGCGTGCCGGACCTGTCGGCGGACTCGGTGGCGTGGATGTGCTCGCTCATCGAGCGCTCGGGTGCGTTGAACGCCTGCGAGAAGATGATCGAGGGCTACGCGCAGGAGGCCGTCACCGCCCTGGAGAGCCCGGAGCTGGAGGACGCGGCCCGCGGTCCGCTGCGCGAGCTCGTGGTCGCCGCCACCGCGCGCACCCACTGACCCCGACCCGCTCCCCCGCCGTCCCCTAGGGGAGATCTGGTCGGTTCCTCCGGGACGCCGCCGGTTGTGCCCCGGTCCCCGCCCCGTTTGAATCGGCGTGAAGGCAATACCGCGCACGGTGGGGAACGGGGCTGTCCATGACAAGAGCGAGTACGCCGCGAGGGCCGGTCGCCGCGGGTGAACGGGCGCTCGCCCCCGATCTGGCCCGCGGCTTCATGCTGTTGTTCATCGTGATCGCCAACTCCACCTGGTACCTGTGGGCGGCGCCGATGACCGGCGGGAACGCCCACCCGGCTCCGGAGGGGCCGCTGGACTCGTTCACGCAGTTCCTGACCATCGTCATGGTGGACTCGCGCAGCTATCCGATGTTCGCCTTCCTGTTCGGCTACGGCATGGTGCAGCTGGCCGTCCGCCAGGAGGCGGCGGGCGCCGATCCCCGGGCCGTCGACGCCCTGCTGCGCCGCCGCAACCTGTGGCTGTTGATCTTCGGCTTCTGGCACGCCCTGCTGCTGTGGATGGGCGACGTCCTGGGCGCCTACGGCCTGGCCGGCCTCCTGCTGTGCTGGCTGTTCTTCCGGCGCCGCGACACCACCCTGCTGGTGTGGGCCGGCGCGCTGGCGGGGCTCTTGCTGCTGATGTCGGCGGGCAGTGTGACGGCGATGGCCGCCATGTCCCCCGGCGACGCGGCCGGCGGCTTCGACATGGACTTCATGGCGAGCAGCATCGCCAACCCGTCGCTGCTGTGGGCCGCCGTGGGCCGCGTCACGATCTGGCCCGCGGTGGTCCTCGGCCAGGGCCTGCTGGGGCTGGCGGTGCCGACCGCGATCCTGCTGGGCGTGTGGGCCGCGCGCCGCCGGATCCTGGAGGAGCCGGAGCGGCACCTGCGCCTGCTGCGCACCGTCGCGGTCGCGGGTCTGGCCACGGCGTGGATCGGCGGACTGCCCGAGGCCCTGGCCCAGCTCGGGATCTGGGAGCTGGACGAGGCGCGCGCCGCCATGCTGGCCCTGCCGCACGCGCTCACCGGTCTGGCCGGCGGACTGGGCTACGTCGCGCTCATCGCCCTGATCGCGCGCCGGCTCCAGGCGCGTGATCGCGGGCCCGGGGTGGTGCTGACCGCGCTGACCGCGACCGGCAAGCGCTCCCTGACCTCCTACCTCGGCCAGTCCGTGCTGTGCGCGCCGATCCTGGCCGCCTGGGGCCTGGGGCTGGGCGCGCACCTGACGTCGTGGAGCATGGCGCTGTTCGCGGTCGGGGTGTGGCTGGTGACGGTGGCCGCGGCCTACGCGATGGAACGGGCCGGCAAGCGCGGTCCGGCCGAGGTCCTGCTGCGCCGCCTGTCCTACCAGCGCACCACCGCGGCGCCGGCGGTGCCGAGCGCCGGAAGACCGCCCGGTCCCGGCGATGACCAAGAGCGCACCACCCGCTGACCGGATGCCGCAAAAAGGGGCGTGCCGGTGAGTGATCGGCGGCCCCGCGTCCCTCAGGATGAGGTGTCATGGGCGACGATCACATGACAAACCACACCATAGGGGTGACCGGGGCCACCGGAGCGCTGGGCGGTCGGGTGGCCGCCAGGATCGCGCGGCTGGGGCTGCCGCAACGGCTCATCGTCCGGGACATCAACCGGGCGCCGGAGTATCCCGGGAGCTCGGCGGCGATGGCGGCCTATGAGGACACCGCCGGCTTCGAACGGGCGTGCCGCGGTGTGGACACGCTCTTCCTGGTCCCGGCGACCGAGTCCGAGGACCGGATCGACAAGCACCTGAGCGCGGTGGACGGAGCGGTCAAGGCCGGGGTGTCCCGGATCGTCTACCTGTCCTTCCTGAGGGCGGGCCCGGCGGCGACCTTCACGTTCGCGCGCACGCACTTCTTCACGGAGGCGCACATCCGGGCGACCGGCGTGGGGCACACCTTCCTGAGACCCGGGCTGTACCTGGACCTGCTGCCCGACTGGGTGGACGGGCAGGGCGTGATCCGCGGCCCGGCCGGTGACGGCCGGGCCGCGTGGGTGTCCCGCGACGATGTGGCGGACGTGGCCACGGCGGTGCTGACCGACCCGGAACGGGCGGCCCTGGCGGAGGGGTCGACCTACGACGTCACCGGCCCGGAGGCACTGAGCCTCGGCGCGACCGTGGACAAGCTGAGCGCCCTAACCGGGCGCGCCGTGCGCTACGTGCCGGAGACCTGGGGGGAGGCGCTGGAGTCGCGCCGCGCGGGCGGGGCTCCGGAATGGGCCGCCGAGGGCTGGGCCTCGTCCTACGCGGCGATCGCCGCCGGAGAGCTGGACGTGGTCGCGCCCACCGTCCCCACGCTCACGGGCCACCCCGCGCAGTCCATCGAGGGGTTCCTGCGCCGGCACCCGAGCGCTCTGTCGCACGTGTCCGTCTGATCCCGTGCCCCGGTCGAAGCGGTGCTGGACGACCGGGGCCACGAGGGCGGCCGCGTCCTCGGAGGCGGCCGGGTGCGGTCAGACGTCCGTCTGGGCGTGTTCGACCAGGCGGGCGCGCAGTACGGCGGCGGCCGCACGGGGGTCCTCGGCCTCGGTGATGGCACGCACGACCACCACCCGGCGGGCCCCGGCATCGAGCACCTGGCCGATGTTGTCGGCGTCGATGCCGCCGATGGCGAACCAGGGGCGGTCGGTGTCCAGTGCGGCGGCCCGCCGGACGAGCTCCAGCCCGGCCGCGGGGCGTCCCGGCTTGGTGGGCGTCGCCCAGGTGGGCCCGACGCAGAAGTAGTCGCTGCCGGGCTCCTCGGCGGAGGCCGCGGCGGCCTCGGCGTCGTTGTTGGAGCGCCCGATGACCGGGTCGGCGCCGATGACGTCGCGCGCCATGGGCACGGGCAGGTCGCGCTGGCCCAGGTGCAGCACGTCGGCGCGCACGGCGCGGGCGATGTCGGCGCGGTCGTTGACCGCGAGCATGGCCCCGTGCCGTTCACAGGCGCTCCGCAGCACCTCCAGGGCGGCGATCTCCTGACGGGCGTCCAGATCCCGGTCCCGGAGCTGGATGATGTCCACCCCGCCGGCCAGAGCGGCGTCGGCGAACTCCGCGAGATCGCCGCGCTCGGTCCGGGCGTCGGTGCACAGGTACAGAAGGGATGCGTCCAGGCGCTTGCGCAGGCTGGTTCCGTGGCTGGTCCTCACACGACCCACCCTAGGCGCTGCGGGATCGCCGCCCAAGAGCCGGAGCCACCGGCGTGCCCCCGGATCGTTCTCCCGGGCCCGCCGGCGGCTCCGCCGTGCTCGTCCACGGCCCCGGACTCACCGCGGCCGGGCGCCGATCAGAACGCCATGCCCTGGGCGCGCCGGCGCACCTCGGTGCCGCGGTTCTCCCGCATGGCCTGGATCGGCGTGCCGGGCAGGGTCTCGTCGGGGGTGAAGAGCCACCGCAGGGCCTCCTCCGTGGAGAACCCGGCGTCGGTCAGCAGCACCAGGGTGCCCGGCAGACCCTTGACGAGGTCGTGGCCGTCGATGAAGTCGGCCGGGATCGAGAGCTCCCCGCGGCGGACCACGCCCATCAGGCGGTTCTCCCGGATCAGCGTCTTGATCCGGTTCGGGCTCACGCCGAGCGGCGCCGCCGCCTCCTTGAGGGTCAGCCAGGTGCCGACCAGGGTGTCGATGTCGCTGTCGCTTTGTGTCACGCCTCCAATCTGCCACATCCGCGCGGGCCGACGGCACCACCACGGGACCCCTCGGAGCGCTCTGGCCTAGGATGGGGACAGAACAGAACATCCCGCGGGAGCCGGGTGGGACCCGGCTGAGAGGGAGGCTGTGAGCCTCCGACCGCACGAACCTGATCCGGATCATGCCGGCGAAGGGAGTGGAACCGAGCACCATGCCCACCGATTCCGAGAAGCACGGCGTCGTCGTGGTCGGAGGCGGACTCGCGGGGCGAGTGACCGCCTGGCGGGCGGCCGGCCTGGGCCTGCCGGTCACCGTGGTCGAACCCGACCCCGTCACCGACCCGAGCGGCGCCCGCGCCGCCTCCACCGTCGCCGCGGGGATGCTCACCCCCGCCACCGAGGCGATGTTCGGCGAGGAACCCCTGATGGAGTTCGCGATGCGCTCCGCCGGGATGTTCGCCGACTTCGTCACCGAACTGGAACGGGACAGCGGCCGAACGGTCGGCTACCGCCCCACCGGCACGCTCCTGGTCGCCTACGACCGCGACGACCTGGCGCTGCTCACCGACCTGCACGCCCTGCAAGAGCGCCTGGGCGTGACCGCGCATCGGCTCACCGGCCGCGAGTGCCGGCGCCTGGAGCCGATGCTCGCCCCGTCCGTACGCGGCGGCGTCCTGGCGCCCGACGACCACTCCGTGGACCCGCGGCTGCTGCTGCGGGCCCTGGAGGCGGCCGGAGCGCGCGCGGGCGCGGCCGAGGTCCGGGCCCGGGCCGAGGAGGTCCTGCGCCCCGGCCCCGACGGCGCCCGGCTGGGCGTGCGCCTGTCCGACGGGCGGCCCCTGTGCGCCGACCAGGTGGTCCTGGCCGCGGGGTGCTGGAGCGACCGGATCGCGGTCCCCGAACCCGTCGTGCCGCCGGTCCGGCCGGTCAAGGGCCAGCTGCTGCGCATGCGCGTGCCCGACGGCGAGCCGCCGCTCGTGCACCGCACCGTCCGAGGCCTGGTCAAGGGCTCTCCCGTCTACTTCGTCCCGCGCGCGGACGGCGAGGTGGTCGTCGGCGCCACCCAGGAGGAGCTCGGGTATGACACGTCTCTCACCGCGGGCGGCCTCTGGCAGGTCCTGCGCGACGCGCGCGAGCTCGTGCCCGGTGTGACCGAACTGGAGGTCACCGAGGCCTGTGTGGGCCTGCGGCCCGGCTCGCCCGACAACGAACCCCTCCTGGGCCCCACCCGTGTCCCCGGCCTGCACCTGGCCACCGGGCACTTCCGGCACGGGGTCCTGCTGACCCCGGTGACCGGCGAGGTCATGGCCCGGGCCCTCACCACCGGCACGCTTCCCGATCACGCGCGCCGCTTCGCCGCCGACCGCCTGCCCGGCGGCCCCGGCCGCGGCGAGAGCGGCCACGGCCACACCACGACCCTGGAGGAGCAGTGGAACTGATCATCAACGGCGCCCCCCGTGCCGTCACCGCCGACACCACAGTGGAGTCGGTCGTGCGCGAGCTGACCGGGGCCGCCGAGGGCGCCGTCCCCGGCGGCATCGCCGTGTCCCTCAACGACGAGGTGGTGCGCCGCGCCGCGTGGGGCGCAACCCCCCTGCGCGACCGCGACCGCGTCGACGTCCTGACCGCCGTCCAGGGAGGCTGAGACATGACCGAGCACATCGACGACCCGCTGGTCATCGCGGGCACCGCGTTCGGATCCCGACTCATCACCGGGACCGGCGGCGCGCCCTCCCTGGAGGTCCTGGAGGACGCCCTCGTCACCTCCGGCACCGAGCTCACGACCGTGGCCATGCGCCGGGTCGCCCCGGGCACACAGGGGTCGGTCTGGGACGTCCTGAGCCGCAACAAGATCCGCCCCCTGCCCAACACCGCGGGCTGCTTCACCGCCGCCGACGCGGTGCGCACCGCCCGCCTGGGCCGGGAGGCGCTGGACACCGACTGGGTGAAGCTGGAGGTCGTGGCGGACGAGCACACGCTGCTGCCCGACCCCGTGGAGCTGTTGGACGCCGCCGAGCGGCTCGTGGACGACGGCTTCACCGTCCTGCCCTACACCAACGACGACCCGGTCCTGGCCCAGCGCCTGGAGCAGATCGGCTGCGCCGCGGTCATGCCCCTGGCGGCGCCGATCGGCTCGGGGCTGGGGATCCGCAACCCGCACAACCTGGAGCTGATCGTCGAGCGGGCCGGGGTGCCCGTCATCGTCGACGCCGGGATCGGCACCGCCAGCGACGCGGCGCTGGCCATGGAGCTGGGCTGCGACGCGGTGCTGCTGGCCACGGCCGTCACCCGCGCGCAGGACCCGGTGCTGATGGCCGCGGCGATGCGCGACGCGGTGCGCGCCGGACGCGCCGCCCGGCTGGCGGGACGCATCCCGGTGCGCCGCTACGCCCGGGCGTCCACACCCGGGATCGACTAGGCCCCGGCGAGCGGAAGCGCTTCGACTCGCCCGGGGGCGGGGGCGGAACGGGCGGCCGCACCCGGACGCTTGCCCTCGTCCCCTACCGTGGTCAGATGCGCCCTGTCCCATCCGGGCACGGCGCGGACGACGAAGAGAACGGCGCCATCGCCTCCCGCGCAGCGGAAGCGGGGCGCCACGACCGCAGACCGCGGGGCAGATCCCGCGCGGGCTTCCGCTATCGTGTCGGTTCGACACCCTGTGTCGGGTACGCGCCACCGGCCGCGACACGCCCGCGCTCCCCGCAGCAAGGACAGCACTCCGCCGTGGACATGACGACTTCCGACCCGCTCGTAGGCTCGACTCTGGACCGACGCTACTTCGTCGAGTCCCGGATCGCCGGTGGTGGGATGGCGACCGTCTACGTCGCCCACGACCTCCGCCTGGACCGACGGCTCGCGCTCAAGGTCATGCACGCGTCCCTGGCGCAGGACCCGACCTTCGTCCAGCGCTTCATCAACGAGGCCCACTCGGTCGCCAAGCTCTCGCACCCCAACGTCGTCCAGGTCTTCGACCAGGGCGAGGACCAGGGCCACGTGTTCCTGGCCATGGAGTACGTCCCCGGGCGCACGCTCCGCGACATGCTCAAGGAGCGCGGCCGGCTCACGCCCAGGGACGCCCTGAACACGATGGCGCCGGTCCTGGCCGCCCTGGGGGCCGCCCACCAGGCGGGGATGGTGCACCGCGACGTCAAGCCCGAGAACGTCCTGATCACCGAGGACGGCCGGGTCAAGGTGGCCGACTTCGGTCTGGCCCGCGCGGTGGAGCAGTCCAACCAGGGCCTGACCCGGACCGGGACGCTCATGGGCACCGCCGCCTACCTGGCGCCGGAGCAGATCGAGAAGGGCACCGCCGACGCGCGCAGCGACGTGTACGCGTCCGGCATCATGTTCTACGAGCTGCTCACGGGCAGCCAGCCGCACACCGGCGAGACGCCGATCGCGATCGCCTACCAGCACGTGACCGAGGACGTCCCGCGCCCGTCGCACTTCCTTCCCGGCCTGCCGCCCGAGGTCGACGCCCTGGTGACCAAGGCCACCGAGCGCGACCCCCGGTACCGTCCGAGCAACGCGGGACAGTTCCTCGCCAAGGTCCTCGAGGTCCTGGGGCGGCTGCCCGAGGACACCGCGGCGCCGGCCGGACCGCTGCCGCCCGTGGCCGCCGGAGCCGCGCCGACGGCCGCCGTCACCGCGCCCCAGCTGATCGCGGGCGGCGCCGGGCCGGGCACCCAGAACGCGACGATGATCGTGGAGATGGGCGGCGCCGACTTCGCCGACGCCCCCTACGAGGACACCGACTACCCCGACGACGACGGCCCCCGAGGCCGCCGCGGCCTCCTGATGGGGGTCGGCGCCGCGGCGCTGGCGGTCGTGCTCATCGCCGCCGGCTGGTGGTTCTTCCTGGGCCAGTACGAGGCGGTGCCCGAGGTGGTCGGGGCCAGCCCCGAGGCCGCCCGGGAGGACATCCGCACCGCCGGACTGGTCTACGACCTGGTCGAGGAACCCGTCTACAGCGACGAGGAGCCGGGCACGGTCGCCCGGACCGAGCCCAAGGCCGGCGAGCGGCTCTCGCCCGGCGACGACGTCAGCGTGTTCCTGTCCATGGGGCCGCAGGAAGTGGAGATGCCCGACCTCAAGGGCGAGAACATCACCAACGCCATCGCGGCCCTGGAGGACCTGGGCTTCGACCCCGAGACGCTCGTGGAGGACCCCGTCGACGCCGAGGGCGTGGCGCCCGGCGAGGTGATCTCCACCGACCCCGAGGCCGGCGCCGAGGCCGACCGCGAGGAGGGCGTCACCCTCACCATCAGCCGCGGCATCGAGGTGCCCGCGGTCACCGGGCAGGAGCTGGAGGAGGCCGAGCGCACGCTCGAGGAGCTCGGTCTGACCGTGTCGGTCACCGAGGAGGAGAGCGAGGAGGTCGACGAGGGCGTGGTGATCACGCAGAGCCCCGACAACGGCAGCACGGTCGGCGCCGGCGGCGAGGTCGAGCTCACGGTGTCCACCGGTCCGCCGGAGATCGAGATCCCCGACGTCACCGGCAAGCGCGTGGGCGAGGCCAAGGAGATCCTGGAGGAGGCCGGCTTCAAGGTCAAGGTCGACCGCCTGTTCGGCGGGAGCGTCGTGGCGTCGCAGTCGCACACCGGGACCGCGCCCGAGGACACCGAGATCACCATCACGGCGACCCCGGGCGGCTTCGACCTGGGCGACCTCGAGGGCAACGGCAACGGGAACGGCAATGGGAACGGCAACGGCAACGGCAACGGGAACGGGAACGGGAACGGCAACGACGATGACGACGACTGACGGTGCCCGCCCACGGCGATAGGCTCGGCCGCATGGGCATGGACGCGATCCGGGTACTGGTGGTCGACGACCACCCGATGTGGCGCGACGCGGTCGCGCGTGACCTCGGCGAGGCCGGGGTGGAGGTGGTCGGGACGGCGGGCGACGGCGCCAAGGCCCTGCGCATCGCGCCGGCCGCGCGTCCGACGCTGGCCGTGGTCGACCTGAACCTGCCGGACATGTCCGGGGTGGAGCTGACGTCGAGTCTGGTGGCCCTGGCCGAACCGCCGCGCGTGCTGGTGCTGTCCGCCAGCGGCGAGGGCGACGACGTCTTGGCCGCGGTCAAGGCGGGGGCCACCGGGTACCTGCTGAAGTCGGCCGCGCGCGAGGAGCTCCTGGACGCGGTGCGCCGCGTGGACGCCGGAGAGGCGGTCTACACGCCGGGGCTGGCCGGGCTCGTCCTGGGCGAGTACCGCCGACTGGCCTCGACGAAGGAGGCCGCAGCGCCGGAGGGCCCCGCCCCCGCGCTCACCCCGCGCGAGACCGAGGTCCTGCGCCTGGTCGCCAAGGGGCTGGCCTACAAGCAGATCGCGGCACGGCTGACGATCTCCCACCGCACGGTGCAGAACCACGTGCAGAACACGCTCACCAAGCTCCACCTGCACAACCGGGTGGAACTCGTGCGCTACGCCATCGACCAGGGACTTGACGACTAGGCGGTGTTTTTCTGCGGGCTTTCGGGTGAGCTCGCGGTCGTCAGGTCGTCTCTCGCGAGACGATGTGCGAAGTTCAGCCTGGTCGTGCTGCACGAGCGCAGAGGCGCAGCGAGAGGCGGTCCTGGCGATCGCGAGCCCGGAATGCCGCAAAAAACAAGGCCTAGACCGGCCGCGCCCGCGCGATCGCCAGCCCCTCCGGGTTGGCCTGGACTCCCCCCGCCCACTATGGTCTAGACCATATGGCGCGATGCGCTGAATCACACTACGTCGAGGAGATGTCGCATGCGAGTCGGGGTGTTGACCGGCGGTGGAGACTGCCCTGGTCTGAACGCGGTCATCCGCGCCGTCGTCCGCAAGGGGATCAAGGACTACGGCTACGAGTTCGTGGGCTTCCGGGACGGCTGGCGCGGTCCCCTGGAAGGCGACACCATGCCGCTGGACGTCACGGCGGTGCGCGGCATCCTGCCGCGCGGCGGCACGATCCTGGGCTCCTCGCGTACCAACCTGATGAAAATCGAGGGCGGTGTCGAGCGGGTCAAGGACAACATGGCCGGACTCGGCGTGGACGCCCTGGTGGCCATCGGCGGCGAGGACACCCTGGGCGTGGCGCGTCAGCTGCACGACCGCGGTGTCAACGTCGTGGGCGTGCCCAAGACCATCGACAACGACCTCAACGCGACCGACTACACGTTCGGCTTCGACACGGCCGTGAACATCGCGATGGAGGCCATCGACCGGCTGCACACGACCGCCGAGTCGCACCACCGCGCCCTCGTGGTCGAGGTCATGGGGCGCCACGCCGGATGGATCGCGCTGCACTCGGGCATGGCGGCCGGCGCCAACGTCATCCTCATCCCCGAGCGCCCCTTCGACATCGACCAGGTCGTCAAGCACGTCGAAAGCCGCTTCCAGACCCAGTACGCGCCCATCATCGTGGTCGCCGAGGGCGCGCACCCCATGGAGGGGCAGATGGAGCTGGCGACCGGAGAGACCGACTCCTTCGGCCACGTCCGCCTGGGCGGCATCGGTCAGCGCCTGGCCGACGAGATCGAGAAGCGCACCGGCAAGGAGGCGCGCTCGGTGGTGCTCGGGCACGTGCAGCGCGGCGGCACCCCCTCCGCGTTCGACCGGGTGCTCGCCACCCGGCTGGGCGTGCACGCGATCGACGCCGTGCACGACGGCACGTTCGGCAAGATGGTCGGCCTCAAGGGCACCGACATCGTGCGAGTGGACCTCGCGGAGGCCACCGACACCCTCAAGACCGTCCCGGTGGAGCGCTACGAGGAGGCCGAGGTCTTCTTCGGCTAGGCCCCCGCTCCCCCTGTGACCTCCCGCCCCCGTGCCGGCCTCCCGTCGGCACGGGGGCGCCGTCGTGCCCGGCGTTCGCAGCGGTGGCCCGGATGTTCGATACTGGAGTCGGCAGTCAACGTGTACGCACCGGAGGTAGCACCATGTCAGCGTCGCTCGAGTCCGCGCCGCTCCCCGCAACCGAGGTCGGAGCCGGCACCGGACTGGGCGAGCTCTGCGTGCTGATGAAGCTCGGCGAGATCGTCCTCAAGGGGTCCAACCGCAAGCTCTTCGAGCGGCGGCTCCACAACAACATCCGGGCGTCGGTGCGTGACATCGGCGACATTCGGCTCTCCCAGCGGGGCGCCGGCGTCATCATCGTCCGCAAGCCCGAGGCCTCCGACGTGGAGATCGCCGAGATCGCCGACCGCATGGCCAACGTCATGGGCGTCGTATGGGTGCACCTGGTCCGCCGGGTGGCCAAGGACCTGGACGCCATCACCGACATCGCGGTGCGCTCCCTGGCCGACCGCACCGGCACGTTCGCCGTGCGGGCCCGCCGCCGGGACAAGCGCTTCGGGATGACCTCGTCCGAGCTGGCCGGCCACCTGGGCTCGAAGATCATCGAGGCCCACGGGTACCCGGTCAACCTCAAGCGGCCCGACAACACCCTCTACGTCGAGGTGGACAAGGACGAGGCGTTCGTGTTCACCGACGGCATCCCCGGCCAGGGCGGTCTGCCGGCCGGGATGAGCGGGCGCGGCCTGGTATTGATGTCGGGCGGCATCGACTCGCCGGTCGCGGCGCACCGGATGATCCGGCGCGGGCTGAAGGTGGACTTCCTGCACTTCTCCGGGATGCCCTTCACCGGCCCCGAGTCCATCTACAAGGCCTACAGCCTGGTCCGCCAGATCGACCGCTACCAGGTGGGCTCGCGCTTGTTCGTGGTGCCCTTCGGCAAGGCCCAGCAGCAGCTGAAGAGCTCGGGCATCGAGCGGCTGCAGATCGTCGCCCAGCGGCGGCTGATGCTCAAGACCGCCGAGGCGCTCGCCGACGACCTGGGCGCGGAGTGCCTGATCACCGGGGACGCCCTGGGCCAGGTGTCGAGCCAGACGATGACCAACCTCACGGCCCTGGACGACGCGGTGGACCTGCCGATCCTGCGGCCGCTCATCGGCATGGACAAGACCGAGATCATGGACCAGGCCCGCCGGATCGGCACCCTGGCCATCTCGGAGCTGCCCGACGAGGACTGCTGCACGATGCTGACCCCGCGCCAGGTGGAGACCGCCGCCAAGATCCCCGACCTGCGCCAGATCGAGAAGCGGCTGGACGCCGAGGAGCTGGCCGAGCACCTGGTCACCACGGCGCAGCTGCACAAGCCCAGCTTCCTGGGCGACGCCGCGCCCGCACGGGTGGCTCCGGCCGCCGCGGCGAGCGTCTGAGACGAGCGGTGCTCCGAGGTCCCCGAGGGGCCGCGGAGCACCGGCTCTCACGCGTTCACAGTCCGGCGAGCTCCCGGCCCGGGGCGGGCGTCAGGGTCCGGCCGCTCAGGGTGGCCAGGGTGGCCGACAGGTCCCGCAGCTCCGCGAGGTCGCCCTCCAGCAGCGCCTGGGGACCGTCGCACAGCGCCTCCTCCGGCGTGGGGTGCACGTCGACGATGATCCCGTCGGCGCCCACGGCGATGGCGGCGCGCGACAGCGGCAGGACGAGGTCGCGCTTGCCCCCGGAGTGCGAGGGGTCCACGATCACCGGCAGGTGGGACAGGTTCTGCGCCACCGGGACGGCGCTGATGTCCAGGGTGTTGCGGGTGGCCTTCTCGAAGGTGCGGATGCCGCGCTCGCACAGGACGATGTCGAGGTTGCCGCGCTGAGCGATGTACTCGGCGGCCATCAGCCACTCCTCGATCGTGGCGCTCATGCCGCGCTTGAGCAGGACGGGCTTGCCCGCGTCCCCGACCGCCTGCAGCAAGGCGAAGTTCTGCATGTTGCGCGTGCCGACCTGGAGCATGTCGGCGTAGGAGGCGACGAGCTCGACGTCGGCCGCGTCCACGACCTCCGTCACGATGGGCATCCCGGTCTCCTCGCGCACGTCCGCGAGGATCTTCAGGCCCTGCTCCCCCAGCCCCTGGAAGGCGTAGGGCGAGGTCCGCGGCTTGTAGGCGCCGCCCCGCAGCAGCGACGCGCCGGCGGTCAGCGCCATCCGCGCCGCCTCCAGGGTCTGCTCGGGGGTCTCGACCGCGCACGGACCGGCGATCACGGTCATGTTGTCGCCGCCGATGGGGACGCCGCGCACGCTCACCACGGTGCGGCTGTCGTGGTTCTCGCGGCTGACGAGCTTGTAGGGGGCCGAGATGCGCAGAACGTCGCTGACACCGGGCTTGGCGGCCAGGCCGAGGTCCTGGAACCGTTCGACGTCCCCCACCAGGCCGATGATCGTGCGGCTCACGCCGCGCGTCACGTAGGCCTCGCCGCCGACCGAGCCGATGAGCTCGACCAGATCGTCGATGTTGTCGGGGGTGGCGTCCGGTGCCATCACGATGACCATGTGGGTAGTCCCTGCTTGTTGGAGTGGCTGAGCCCTGTGGCGGCGCCCGGAACGCAAAGGAGCCCCGGGCCGTCCGGCCCGGGGCTCCTTCGAAGTCGTCCTGTATCAGCGCAGCGCTTCACAGGCGACCGGGGAGTAGGGCCGGTAGCCATAAAAGCGCCAAAAGTTCCGCTGCATGGGTGTGACTATAGCGCACACCCGGGGAGAGCCCGCACACCCGGGGGGAGTGACCTAGCTCTCGTTCGCGCCTGGCAGGATGGCCAGAGCCTCCCATCCCCCACCCGGAGAGGGAGGCGAGCCGAGTGACGGCACGGGAGGACCGGTCGTCTGAGAGAGGGGACGGTTTGCACGAGGGAGCCCGGACCGGGCACCGGGGGGACACACGGCGGGCCCACCTGCCGCCCGGTCAGGCGATACGCCACGAGCACAAGCCCCTGCACTACGGGCCCGTGCCCACCTTCCGGCCGCACCGGTGGGACTTCCGTGTCATGGGGGCCACCGAGACCCTGGGGACCTACCGGTGGACCTGGGACGAGTTCGCGCAGGTGCCGCGCACCGACACGGTCAGCGACTTCCACTGCGTGATGCGGTTCAGCGTCCCCGACGTGCCCTGGCACGGCGTGCGGCCCCAGGACCTGGTCGACATCGCCCCGCCCGCCCCCGAGGTCACGCACGTGATGGCCTGGGGCGAGTACGGCTACAGCGCCAACCTGCGCCTGGACGACTTCCTGGCCGAGGGCACGCTGCTGGCCACGGGGCGCGACGGCCGGCCGCTGGACCCCGAGCACGGCTTCCCGCTCCGCCTGGTCGTCCCCCACCTGTACGGCTGGAAGAGCGTCAAGTGGCTGCGCGCGGTCGAGTACATGACGGCCGACCGCCGGGGCTTCTGGGAGGAGCGCGGGTACCACAACCGCGCCGACCCGTGGCGGGAGCAGCGCTTCGCCCACCAGGAGGCCTCGGACACCGGGTGATCGGACGCCGGGTGGGCCGCGTCTCGCTCCCCCGGGAGCACCGCGCCCTCCGCCTCCCCCGTGTCTCGGAGACCGGTCAGGAGGCGGCGCGGGGCAGGCGCAGCTCGACCTCCGCGCCCTCGTCCGGCCCGGACACGTACTCGGCCGTGCCGCCCAGGTCCCGCAGCCGCCCCTGGACGGACCGGGCCACGCCCAGGCGGCCCTCGGCGCAGGCGGCGTCCAGCCGGCCGGCCGGGATGCCCGGCCCGTCGTCGCGGACGGAGACGGTCACGCTCTCGCCCTCGTCCTCCACCAGCACCCAGGCGCGGGTGCCCGGCGGGCAGTGACGGGTCACGTTGTCCAGGGCGGCCTGGACGGCCGCGGAGAGCTCGTGGGCCGCGTGGGCGGGCAGCAGCACGGGTGTGGCCGGTGTGGCGACGGAGACGGTGACCGACTCCTGCCTGCGCAGCAGCTCGCGCAGATCCACCGGACCGCCCTGCGGTTCGGGCAGTCCGTCGGTGATCAGGGAGCGCAGGCGCACCTCCTGTTCGCCGGCCATCCGGCCGAGCTCGGCCGCCTCCCCGCCGGCCTCGGCGCCGCGGCGGCTGACCAGGGCCAGGACCTGCAGCACCGAGTCGTGGATCTCCCGGGCCAGCTGCTCGCGCTCGAACAGACGGGCCTCCAGCGACACCGCCTGGGTGAAGCGCTCCTCGGCCCGCTCGGCCACGCGGGCCATGTAGCCCACGGCCAGACCGGTCAGCAGCAGGAGCACGACGCCGCGCGCGGTCGCCCCCGTGATGGCCGCGTCCATGAGGACCCTGAGGGTGAGGTCGGCGAAGCCGTAGAGCAGGGCCACCGTGGCGGCCCCGCGCCGGCCCCACATCACGCCCGCCGACAGCGCGGCCCCGGCGAACCAGTAGCCGCTCAGGGGCGGGGCCTGCGTGAGGTAGAAGGGGGTGACCGCGAGGCCCGTGGCGAACAGGCAGCCGAACGAGACCGCCAGGTCCGCGGTCAGCAGGCGCCGCGTCCGCCACCGGGGGCGCACGTAGGCGTAGGAGGTGACCACCGTCCACGCCGCCATGGCCGCCAGGACGCCCCACGCCACCCAGGGGCGCGTGAGGTGCTCGTGGTGCTGGACGAGCAGGACCAGCGAGTAGAGGAGTGAGGCGGCGCGGTACAGCCTGATGCCGCGCCACAGGGGGACGTCGAAGCCCAGGGCTCAGACCACCGCCCCGTCATCGGGCCCGTTGTCGCCGGGCGCCCGGCTGTCGGTCATGCGCAGGACCAGCACGACGAAGCTCGTCAGGAACGCCACGACCGCGGCGAACATCAGCCAGTTGGGCAGCGAGATCCCCAGGAAGGCCGAGCCGAAGAGCACCACCGGGCCGCTCAGCAGGCCGAACCAGGCCGCGATGCCCACCCGGCTCCCCTGGAGCAGGGGCGGCGGGGGCGGCGGCTCGTAGTGGCCCTCCAGCTCCGCCTCGGCCCGGCGGGCGCGCTCGGCGGCCGCCTCCTCGTCGTCGTCGGGGCCGGCCAGGATGTCCCCGCCCAGGCGCCCGGTGTCGGAGCGCTCGCCCTCGTCCGGCACGCTCAGGTTCTCCGCGTCGGGCCAGGCCACCCGTCTGCGCTCGGCGCCGTCGTCACCGTCGTAGAACCGCGCGACCAGGTCCTGCCACACCTGGTCCTCGTCGGCGGTCTCGGCGGGAGCGGCGTCGGGGTCGACGTTCTCCGGCGGGCCGTCCAGCAGGTCGCCGCCGACCGTCTGGCCCGGCTCCACCCGGGCCGTCTCGCCCAGCCCGGGGAGTTCGGCGCCCAGCACCTGTTCGGCGGCACCGCGTTCCTCGGCGTCCACGTAGAGGTGGTCGGTGGGCGGGTCGTCGGCCTTGCCCCCGGCGGGGTCCAGGACGTCCTCCTCCAACGGCACCGCGTACGCGGCGATCCCGCTGCGGCGCAGCGCGTCCAGCATCAGGTCCGCGTGCGAGGGCGCGAGCAGGATCAGGGGCACATAGGCATCGGCGAGCAGGCCGTTGCCCCGACGTTGAGTCATCGGTCGGCTCCTTCCCCGCTTTCGCGGTGCTCTCGCACGAAGGCGAGGCTGCCGTCGAAGATGGCGGGCGCGTCGTGGTCGAGCGTGGCCACGTGGTAGCTGTCGTTCAGCAGGTGGATGGCCACGGTCGTGTTGACCGCCCTCTGAGCGAGCATACGCAGACTCGCGGGTCCCACCACGTGGTCCTGAGGGCTCCGGAAGGCCAGAACCGGCGCCCGCAAACCGGACATGCCCTCCTGAACCGCACGCCACAGCTTCGGGAGTGTCGCCGCGGCCGCGGTCGGGACGCGGTCGTAGCCGCCCTCGCTCGTGTCGTCCTTGGAGACGTCGCTCGTCAGTCCCGGGGTGGACGGCAGCAGCCGCGCCGCCAGGCGCCGGAAGGGCGCGATCAGCGGCAGCCTGTAGTCCTCCACGACCAGCGAGGGGTTGACGAGCACGATGCCGCGTACGAGGTCGGGGTGGCGCTGCGCCAGCCGGACCGTGAGGGCGCCGCCCATGGACAGGCCCATCACGTAGACGTGGTCGCACCGCCGCGCCAGGTCGAGCAGGGCCCGCTCCACGTGCGCGTACCAGTCGTCGGACCCGGTGAGGTTCATGTCCTGCCACACCGTGCCGTGCCCGGGCAGCAGCGGCACCTCCACGGTGAGCCCGGCCGCGGCCAGGTGCTCGCCCCACGGGCGCATGGAGTAGGGCGATCCGGTGAATCCGTGACAGAGCAGGACGCCGGTCCTGGACCCGGCGTGGCTGAAGGGTTCGGCACCCGGGAGGACCGGGGTGGCGTCGGTCGGATTCACGCGGTGGCTCCCAGGAAATCGTGCGCCGCGCGGTCGCGCGGATGATGCGGGCGGGCGGTGGGAAGCGGGGCACACGAATCGCGTTCCCGGCCCCCAGGCGTGAGGCTAGCCGTTCGACAGAGTGTTTGTCATGACTGCAGACTAACGTTCCCCCTTCGACTCGGTATCCTCAGGCGGGCACCGGACACCGCGGCCTCGACCGGGGACCGGGGGGACACTTTGGCAGTTGGCCCCGCGCGGTGGGAGGATGGCGCATGTCAGTCGCGCTCTCCCCCACAGTCGGTGGCCGGGGCGGTTCTGACGTTGTCGGCCGAGCGGGACAGAGAATCGGGCAGGCCCTGCCTGCGGACTCCCCGCGTGTGCAGGGGTGAACTGGACGATGTTCTACTGGGTGGTCAAGGCGTTCCTCGGGCCGATTCTGGCCGTTTTGTGGCAACCCCGCGCGGAGGGCGTGGAGAACGTGCCCCGGCGCGGTCCGGCCATCATGGTGAGCAACCACCTCTCCTTCTCGGACCACTTCTTCGGTCCGCTGCCGCTCCCCCGCAAGATCACCTTCCTGGCCAAGTCGGAGTACTTCACCGGCACGGGCGTGAAGGGCTTCTTCAGCCGGGCGTTCTTCACCGGGGTGGGGCAGATCCCGATCGACCGCTCCGGCGGCAAGGCCAGCGAGGCGGCCCTGCGCACGGGCCTGCGGGTGCTCAAGCGCGGCGACCTGCTGGGCATCTACCCCGAGGGCACCCGCTCCCCCGACGGCAAGCTCTACCGCGGCCGCACGGGCGTGGCGCGGCTGGCCCTGGAGGCCAAGGCCCCGGTGGTGCCGATGGCGATGATCAACCTGGAGAAGATCATGCCGCCCGGCCGCACCATCCCGAAGCTGGGCGTGCGGCCCAAGGTGGTCTTCGGCAAGCCGCTGGACTTCTCGCGCTACTACGGCATGGAGCGGGACCCGCGGGTCCTGCGGGCCATCACCGACGAGATCATGTACGCGCTGATGGAGCTGTCCGGCCAGGAGTACGTCGACCGCTACGCGCAGTCGGTCAAGGCGGAGCTGGAGGCCGAGGCCAAGGAGGCCCGCCGCGAGCAGCACGCCAGCGACAAGGACCGTCGCCGCTCCGACCGCGCCAAGCGCAAGGAGGAGCGCAAGGCGCGCAAGGCGGCCATGCGCGCCGAGCGCAAGGCCGCTCAGAGCGCGGAGGACGCCGAACCGCGGGAGTGAGGCGGTTCCCCGCACACGAACGAGGGCGCGGCCCCGGTGGGATCACCGGGGCCGCGCCCTCGTTCGTGCCGGCGCCGTGCGGCGCGGGGTCAGTGCCGGGCGAGGTCGCCGGCTCCGACGATGCCGGCCTCGCCGCCGAGCTCGGCCAGCCGGACCTCGGCCAGCCGGCGGCCCGGGCGCCCGGAGACGTGCCGGGCGAACGAGGCCTGGACCGGGTCCAGCAGGATCGAGCCGGCGTCGGAGACACCGCCGCCGAGGACGAAGCACTCCGGGTCCAGGATGGCCGCCAGGTCGGCCAGGCCCAGTCCGGCCCACTCACCGACGATCCGAAAGCACTCCAGGGCCGCGCTGTCGCCCTCCAGGGCGGCCTGGGTGATGACGTGGCCCTCGACCTGGTCCACCTCGCCGTCGGCGAGCTTGAGCATCCGCTCGGCGGCCTTGGGGTCGGTCCGCGCCAGGTCCTGCCCCTCCGCCACCAGAGCGCGTCCGCTGGCGTACTGCTCCCAGCACCCGTGGTTGCCGCAGGCGCAGCGGCGCCCGTGCGGCACCATCCGGTAGTGGCCGATCTCGGCCGCGACGCCGTAGCGGCCGCGGAAGAGGGCACCGTCCAGGACCAGGCCGCCACCGATGCCGGTGCCCAGGGTGACGCAGATCAGGTGGTCGCTGCCGCGTCCCGCGCCGAAGCGCGCCTCCGCCCAGGCGGCCGCGTTGGCGTCGTTCTCGATCACCACCGGGAGGCCGATCCTGGCCTGGACGCGTTCCTTGAGGGGTTCGTCGCGCAGACCGAGGTTGACCGCGACCTGGACCGTGGCGCGGTCCTCGTCGACGAACCCGGCCACCCCCACACCGACCGCCTGGCACGCCTGCTCCGGCTGACGCGAGCGCAGGTCGTCGACGGCGCGGGCGACCACGTCGGCCAGGCCCGCCGGGTCGTTGGAGGGGGTGGGGTACTTGACCTTGTCCAGGATCTGCCCGTCCTGGTCCACGACCCCGGCTGCGACCTTGGTACCGCCGATGTCTACGCCGATGGTCAGCATGGGGGCAGTTCCTTCCTACTTACGCACGAACTCTGACATAAGCCGCAGGGTTCATGGCAGAGGTCTTTCAAATGGTGTAAACCCCTCGATTAAACCAGGCCACGACGGCCCGAGACACCCCAGGATCCGAACCCGTCCGAAGGGACCTACTCCCCAGAGGTGACCTGCGGCTTCGCTTCCTGCGGCTCGTCCTTGCCCGACCCGGTCGCGGAGTCGCCGCCGGACGCGCGGTCGGCGTTCGACCCGGTCTGCTCCAGGGAGCGCTCGACCACGTCCCACGTGCGGCCCAGGGCGCCGGCGAGGGCCAGCCCGGCCCGGCCCAGGTGCCCGGCGACCTCGGGCGCGGACGTGCGCACGATGGCGAAGAGCTCCTCCACCGCGGGCCGCTCCGGCTTGGTCTCCAGACGGATGGCCTCCTCCCACACGTCGCCCTTCCTCGGCGCCGAGGTGACGGCACTGACGCCGCGCCGCACCCCCGCGGTGACCAGCTTGCGCTGCAGGCTGTCGACCAGCTTCAGGGCGTCGTCGATGAGGTCGGGACTCGCGTCCCGCCCCGACTCCTGCGAGCGACCATCGTTCTCCGTCATCTCCGGACCTCCTTCGTCGGCGTTCTCTGGCCTCACGTTAACCGGCCGGGGCCGCGCCGGGCGGGTTTCTCAGGGCAGGATCAGGGGCGAACCAGGGTGCCGACCGCGGAGGATCCGGCCTTCCGTCGGTCGGCACCGGAAAACGCCCGAAAGGCTATGAACACCCCGGATGTGCATGAAGGTCACGACAAGAGATAGTCTCGCGTGCGTACGAGAAGGAGCCGGGAAAGTTCTGACCTGCGCATTCCCGGACGGCCGGGCGGCGTCGCACGCCGCCGGACCGGGCATACCCCCCGTACGAACAACCATCCCAGGGGGTCGAGGGAACCGCTTCCGCACCGGCCCGAGCTGCGCGTTCGCATCGCCCAGAGTCGGACTCGGATCACTGTTGGATACCGAACGGCAACGCCGCTTACTCACGAGTAGCATGTGTTGTTACGCTCGTCACGTCCCCCCTTTCAAGATCCCCGTACACGTCCAGGAGCATCACGTGCGCGAATACAGCTCTCCCGTCAAGGTTGAGATCGCCGATGACGCGCGGCTGACCGACACGCTCTACGCGCGCGCGGCGAGCGAGCCCGACGCGATCGCCGCCCGCCGGCAGGAATCCGGCCAGTGGCGCGACATCACCGTCGCGGAGCTGCACGGCGACATCGCCGCGTACGCCAAGGCGCTCATCAACGCGGGTATCGAGCACGGCGACCGGGTCGCCCTGATGTCGCGCACCCGCTACGAGTGGACGGCCATCGACTACGCCATCTGGTCGGTCGGCGCCGTCACGGTTCCGGTCTACGAGACCTCCTCCGCCGAGCAGGTCGAGTGGATCCTGAGCAACTCCGGAGCCCGGGCCGCCTTCGTCGAGACCGCCGACCACGCCGAGCGCGTCGAGTCCGTCCGTGCCTCCGCCCCCGAGCTCGGCGAGGTCTGGACGATCGACGGCGGCGGCCTCGACCGGCTGCGCGAGGCCGGCGCCGCCGTCGACGACGCCACCCTCGAAAAGCGCCGCACCGCGGTCAAGGTCGACGACCTCGCCACCCTCATCTACACCTCGGGCACCACCGGCCGCCCCAAGGGCTGCGAGCTCACCCACCGCAACTTCCTCTTCATCGCCCTCCAGGCCCTGGAAGGACCGGCCCGCCAGGTCCTCAAGGGCAAGGAGAACCCCTCCACCCTGCTCTTCCTCCCGCTGGCGCACGTCTTCGCCCGCTTCGTCCAGGTCATGGTCATCGAGGGCAAGGCCACCCTGGGCCACTTCCCCTCCACCGGCCCGGAGCTGATCGAGCAGTTCTCGGAGTTCCGCCCGACCTTCCTCCTCGCGGTCCCGCGCGTGTTCGAGAAGGTCTACACCAAGGCCGAGCAGAAGGCGACCGCCGAGGGCAAGGGCAAGATCTTCAACGCCGCCGCCGAGACCGCCATCGCCTACAGCCAGGCGCTGGACACCGGCCGCGTCCCCCTGGGGCTCAAGCTCAGGCACGCCCTGTTCGCCAAGCTGGTCTACGGCAAGCTCCTGGCCGCCCTGGGCGGCAACGCCGAACACGCGGTCTCGGGCGGATCGGCGCTCGGCGCCCGCCTGGGCCACTTCTTCCGCGGCATCGGCTTCACGATCATCGAGGGCTACGGGCTCACCGAGACCACCGCCCCCACCGCGGTGAACAGCCCCGGGTTCAACAAGATCGGGACCGTCGGCCAGCCGCTGCCGGGCACCAGCGTGCGCATCGCCGAGGACGGCGAGATCCTCCTCAAGGGCGACCACATCATGGTCGGCTACTGGGACAACGAGAAGGCCAGCAAGGAGGCCTTCACCGAGGACGGCTTCTACCGCACCGGCGACCTCGGTTCCCTGGACGACGACGGCTTCCTGAGCATCACCGGCCGCAAGAAGGAGATCATCGTGACCGCGGGCGGCAAGAACGTCGCCCCGGCCGTGCTGGAGGACCGCATCCGCGCCCACGCGCTGGTCAGCCAGTGCATGGTGGTCGGCGACAACCGCAAGTTCATCGCCGCCCTGGTCACGATCGACCCCGAGTCCTTCGAGCAGTGGAAGACGGCCAACGGCAAGTCCGGCGCCATCGCCGACCTGACCGAGGACCCCGACCTCAACGCCGCCGTCCAGGAGGCCGTGGACAACGCCAACAAGGCCGTGTCCAAGGCCGAGGGCATCAAGAAGTTCCGCATCCTGCCCAGCGACTTCACCGAGGAGAGCGGCCAGCTGACCGCCTCGCTCAAGGTCAAGCGCCACGTGGTGAACAAGGAGTGGAGCCAGGAGATCGAGAACATCTACTCCTGATTTCTGGCGCCCTCGCAAGCTCGGACGCGCACACGGGGCGCCGGAAGCCAGTGTTCTTCGTCGTCGACTTGCCTGGCTCGCAAGCTCGCTGGCGGCCCCGTCTCCTCCTGCAGAACACTGGCGCGCCCCGAGCCGACCCCCTATGGCCCCGCCTCGGAACGGCCTACCTTTCTCACCCCCTGGGGACGAGGTAGGCCGTTTTCGTGGATCTCCAACCCCCTGAGATCCCCACGAGCGGAACCGCTCACGTCAACCCCCAAGGGATCACGGTGGGCGGTCCCGCTCATCTCTCGCCCCCTCTGGACCGTAGGCAGAACGCCTGACGGGGCCACAGGGGGTATAAAGCGCACACATAGCCCTGCGGGACCCTTGGGGTTGGACGTAGGCGGTTCAGCCTGCCCCGGCTCCAGGGGGTTGATCCGGGCCAAAGCGAGGAACGAGCGGAGGCCCAAAGAAAGCACAGGTGTGAGGGGCGCGCCGGTGCCTGCAGGAGGAGTCTCCGCCGCCGGCGAGGAACGAGCCAGGCAGTAGCGACGACGAAGGCCCCGGCGTGAAGCGCCCCGAACACAAAGGGCCCGGCGGACTCGCCGGGCCCTCTCTGTCGGTACGCGCTGAGGGCGTCTCCGTGGTCGCTCGCCCTAGTGGACGGGCTCCTTGTCCGACTCCTCGTCGGAGTGGGAGTGGTGCAGGTGGTGGCCGCTGTGGGCCTCCACGTCCGCCACGGACACGTTGTCCCTGGTGTACCACAGGGCCAGGCGCCGACGGAGCTTGCCCATGCCCTTGCGGGACGCGGGGCTCTCCACGCCCTTGTCGTCGACCGTCTCGTCCAGGGCCGTCGACGTGATCGTCGGCTTGCTGGACAGGACCTCGACGGTCTCCTCCGAGCTCTTCCGGTGGACCTCGATGAACTCACCGCTGGGCAGCTGCTGGATGACGCCGCTCTCGTACCCGTGCTCCAGGGTCTCGCGGTCGCGCCGCTGCAGGCCCAGGCAGATCCGCTTGGTGATGATGAACCCGAGGACCGGGCCCACGATGATCAGCACACGGAAGATGTACGTGGTGAGGTACAGGTTGATGGAGAAGGTCTCCGACAGGATGTCGTTGGACCCCGCCAGCCAGAGGATGCCGTAGGCGGTGATGCCCGCGACGCCCAGGCCGGTGCGCACGGGGGCGTTGCGCGGCCGGTCGGCCACGTTGTGCGCCCGCTTGTCCCCGGTGATCCACTGCTCGATGAACGGCCAGGCGCCCAGCGCGCCGAACAGCAGGCCCATGACGCCGAGTCCCGGAATGAGCACCGCGACGGGCACCGCGTATCCGAAGATGTCGAAGTCGAGCGTGTTCGGGAAGATGCGCAGCGAGCCCTCCAGGAAGCCCATGTACCAGTCCGGCTGGAGGCCGGAGGTGATGGACGTCGGAGTGAACGGCCCGAACAGGTGGATCGGGTTGACCTGCACGAAAGCGCTCAGACCCGCGGTGACGGCGAAGGTGAAGAAGAAGAACCCTCCGGCCTTGACCGCGAACGCCGGGTACATGGGTGTTCCCACGACCGTCTTGTCCGTGCGCCCCACGCCCGGATACTGCGTGTGCTTCTGGTGCCACAGGATCATGAAGTGGGCCACGATCAGGGCCAGCAGCAGCGCCGGGAGCAGCAGGATGTGCAGCATGTACAGGCGCGTGATGATCTCCTCGCCGGGGAACTCCCCGCCGAAGAGGAACATCGAGATGTAGGTACCCACCAGCGGCAGGGACAGGATCACGCCCTGCAGGATGCGCACGCCCATGCCCGAGGGCAGGTCGTCCGGCAGCGAGTAGCCGAAGAGGCCTTCGACGATCGCGATGCTGAAGATACCGACACCGATGAGCCAGTTGATCTCACGCGGCTTGCGGAACGCCCCGGTGAAGAACACGCGGAGCATGTGCACCACGAGCGACGCCAGGAAGATCAGCGCGGCCCAGTGGTGGATCTGCCGGACGAGGAACCCGCCGCGCACATCGAAGTCGATGTACAGCGTCGAGGCGTAGGCCTCGCTCATCGGAACGCCCTGGAGGCGCTCGTAGGAGCCGTCGTAGACGATCTCCGCCATGCTCGGCTTGAACCAGAGCGTGAGGAACACGCCGGTGATGAGCAGGATGATGAACGAGTACAGGGCGATCTCGCCCAGCATGAACGACCAGTGGTTCGGGAAGACCTTGCGCAGGTTCTTCTCGCCCATCTTGGCCAGGTGGAAGCGGTCGTCGATGAAATTCCCGACGCCGCGCAACGCCTTGGGTGCTTGCGTGGTCTTACTCATCGACTAGTCCTTCGCGTAGTCCCAGAACGTCGGCCCGGGCGCTTCGGAGAAGTCGCCCGTCGACACGAGGTAGCCCTCGGAGTCGACGCCGATCGGGAGCTGGGGCAGTGGTCGGTGCGCCGGACCGAAGACCACCTCGGCGGCGTCCGCGGCGTCGAACGTGGACTGGTGGCACGGGCACAGGATGCGGTGCGTCGTGCGCTCGTACAGTGCCGCGGGGCAACCGACGTGGGTGCAGATCTTGGAGTAGGCGATGATCCCGTTGTGCGTCCAGTTGCGACGCTCCTCGGTCATCTGCTCACCCCACTCGACCTCACCGTTCTCGTCCTGCGGCATCTTGATCAGCAGGATGACCGACTTGGCCTGGTCGTTGAGGCTGATCCCGTGCGGGTAGTGCACGTTCTCCCCGTAGTCCTCCTCGTGCATGAGGGGGAGCGCGGAGATCATGCCGTACGGGTCCTCTTCCAGGTCCTCGGGCCGGATCTCACGGTGCGTGCCCTCGACCACCATGCGGCGGCCGTCGGCCCACGGCGTGACCTTGAGCTTGTCCCCGGGCAGGGGGCCGGTGTCACGCAGCAGGACGATGGGCGCGATGCCCAGGGGCAGCATGGCCGCGATGAGCGTGCGACGCATGAGCGGACGACGGGTGAAGCCGCTCTCGTCGGCGCCCTGCATGAAGAAGGCGCTGAAGGAGCCCTTCTCCTTCTCCACCGAGGGCAGCTCGTCGTAGGGCGAGGCGACCTCGTAGTGGGGCATCACGTTGCGCGCCCACACCGTCATACCCGCGCCGATACCAAACAGCGAGAGGGTGAGCGTGCCACCCAGCAGCGCGTTCGAGTACTGGCCGATCAGCGGGTCGCCGATCTCGTCGGCCCCGAACACGAAGTAGGAGACCAGGAAGCCGACACCGCCGAGGAAGGCGATGACGAACCACAGGGACGCCAGCTTCTCACCGCGGCGCTGCTGCTCCTCGGAGCGCTGGTGGGTCTCCGACGCCAGGTACGGGCCCTCGTGGGACCGCTCCGCCGCGGGTTCGGCCACCGTGTGCTCCTCGGCCGCGGCCGTGGGCGTGCCGACCACGCGCTCAGGCGTGTCGGCGGACTCGTTGTTGTCGTTGTTCTTCTTGTCAGTCATGTGCACGCTGCTTAGCGGTGATCCAGATCGCGCAGGCGACGATCAGTGCCAGCCCGATGGTCCACGAGATGAAGCCCTCGGCGACCTGGCCGACACGCTGGAGGTCGAAGACGCCGCCGGCGTTCGGTTCGGCCTGGAGTGTCTTGACGTAGGAGATCAGTTCCTGCTTCTCGTCCGGCGCGATCACGGTGTCGCTGAACATCGGCATGGCGCCGGGACCGCTGACCATGGCCTCGTAGATCTCACGCGGGCTCGCGTCATGGATCTCCGGGGCCCAGCGGCCGTCGGTCAGGGCACCGCCCCCACCGGACCAGCTGTGGCAGTGCGCGCAGTTGGTCAGGTAGAGCTTCATGCCCATGTCGGTGTCGTCGGCACCGGCGATGTAGGCGTCGTACTCGGCCTGGTACTCCTCGAGGGCGGCCTCGTACTCGGCCTCGGCCTCCTCGACCGCCTCCTCGTACGACTCCTCGTCGTCGAAGTCGGCGCGGTTGACGTCGAACTCCGAACGGTCGGGGGCGTGATCGGGAACGTCGGTGGGGATCTCGGCCCCGGCCTCGCCGCTCCTGATCTCCGCGTTGTAGTACGCGATCAGGTTCGCCAGTTCCTGCTCGGACATGACCATGTCCTTGCGCGGCATCTGTGCGTTCGGGTCCATCGACGGCATACGGCCGGTGCTGACCTGGAAGTCGATCGCCGCGGGGCCAACGTCGCGCAGGTCCGGACCGGTCGCGGACCCGGAACCGTCGTAGTTGTGGCACGTGGCGCACGTCTGGTCGAAGATGGCCCGGCCCTCGGCGACGTCGACGTCGGCGTCTTCCTGTGACGAGACGTCAGCGGCGAGGGTCTGCGCCTCTGCCTGGTCCGCGGTGGGCGCCAGTGCGGCGTACCCCACCCCGAACAGGGCTAGCGCGAGGATGACGACGACATACCCCGCGAGGGGATGCCGTCGCCGCGCGGTAATCCATTTCACGGTTTCCCCGTTTCGGGTTACTGGATGAAGTAGATGGTGAAGAACAAAGCGATCCAGACGACGTCGACGAAGTGCCAGTAGTAGGACACGACGATCGCGCTGGTCGCCTGCTGGTGAGTGAAGCGCCTCGCGGCGTACGTGCGTCCCAGCATGATGAGGAACGCCACCAACCCGCCGATGACGTGGAGTCCGTGGAAGCCCGTGGTCAGGTAGAACATCGACCCGTAGGCGCTCGACTGCAGAGTCAGGCCCTCGTGTGCGATGAGCTGGTAGTACTCGAAGGCCTGTCCGCAGATGAAGAACAGACCCATGAAGAACGAGATGAAGAACCACAGGCGAAGCTTCTTGACGTCTCCGCGCTCGGCGGCCCAGACGCCGGCCTGCGCGGTGAAGCTGGAAGCCACCAGGACAACGGTGATGGAGGTCGCCAACGGCACGTTGAGGTGCGTCGCCGGCCAGACCCCGAGCTCGGGGTTCCCGTTGGTCACCGATCGGATGGTGAAGTACATCGCGAACAGCGCAGCGAAGAACATGAGCTCGTTGGCCAACCACACGATGGTGCCAACGCTCACCAGGTCAGGACGCTTTGCCGCACCATGTGCTGGTGTCGGTGCTGTTTTTGGTTTCGCGGTTGCTGTCGCCACGGGAGCATTATTACGGCATCTCGCGAAGACCCGAACTCGACCCCCCGTAAGGAGGCCGATCAGACCCGGGTTCGACCGTGTCCGGGCCCGGGGGCGGGCGCTTCACCGTGACTCGGGCGTTACTGTAGCGGCTCGGGGTGCCGCCTGTCAGCTTCGGACACGCCCCGGAGGGCCATCTGACGCGATCCAGGGCGGCTGAGGCGTTCCGTACCCCCGCCTGAGGCGCTCCAACCGCGCTCCGCCTACGGCCGGACAACGAAACGGTCACTGTTGCACAACGCCGCCGCCGGGGTGGGTGAGAGTTGCTCCCGGACGTGCTGGCATCCTGTGGTGTCGAAGGTCTCAGCCCGGCGGCGGTCACGTGATCCGTCCTGGGCACCGGGCCCGTGAGGCAATACAGTCATAGGCGAGAGCCAACGAACGCCCCGGCCGCACCCCCCGATGGCGGCGGCCGCGGTCAGAGCGATGGGACGGTTGCGCGATGGTCGACAGCGGTACGGACACGGGTGCCAGGATGCGCGTGCTGGTCTACAGCGACAAGGCCGAGACCCGTGAGCAGGTCATGACCGCTATCGGTCGGCGCCCGGCCGCCGACGTGCCCAAGGTGGAGTTCGTCGAGGTCGCCACGGCTCCGGTCGTGCTCCGCAAGCTGGCGTCCACCGACCCGGCCGACCGCATCGACGTCGCCATCTTCGACGGCGAGACCGCCCCCGTGGGCGGGATGGGCCTGTGCCGGCAGGTCAAGGACGAGATCTACCGCTGCCCCCCGGTGCTGCTGCTGGTCGGTCGGCGCGACGACGGCTGGCTCGCGACGTGGTCGCAGGCCGAGCAGGTCGTCAGCCACCCGATCGACCCCATCGCGCTCGCGGAGTCGCTGGCCGAGCTCATGCGCCGGCGCGTCGCGGCGCTCAGCGGGTGACCCTGGTGGGACACGGCCGCGGAACGGACGCGAACGGTGAGCGGGACCTGCGGCGCCGCCGCATGGTGGGCGGCGCCCTGAACCACGGCGCCGACATCGGGCGATGGCCCGTCCGTCGCCGACCAACGTCCTGAGGGTCGCGCGGCGAGAGGGACAGGGCTTGCACCCTCAACGGAGAGCCTTCGCCTCCAGCCCTTTCGCCCGTCGACCCCTCGTCCCGTAGAGCCCCGTCCTCACCGTGGAGTCCCAGAACCATGAACGCCCCGACCCCTTCCACCCCTGCCTCCGACCGGTCCGCCGTCGACGAGCGCACCTGGTCCAACCTCATCACCGCCCTGCTCAACGATGTGACGCTCAGCGCGTCCGACACCGAGTGGGCGATGGACGAGATCATGTCCGGCTCGGCGAGCGACGTGCAGATCGCCGGCTTCGCCGTCGCGCTGCGTGCCAAGGGCGAGAGCGTGTCCGAGGTGACCGGCCTGGCGCAGGGCATGCTCGACCACGCCGTGCGGATGACCGTGTCCGGGCCGACCCTGGACATCGTCGGCACCGGCGGCGACCGCGCGCACACCGTGAACGTGTCGACCATGGCCGCGATCGTGGCCTCGGCCGCGGGCGCGCGCGTGGTCAAGCACGGCAACCGCGCCGCCTCGTCGTCCTGCGGCACGGCCGACGTCCTGGAGCGCCTGGGCGTGGTCCTGGACCTGTCGCCGGAGCTGACCGCCCGCGTCGCCGAGGACGCGGGGATCACCTTCTGCTTCGCGCCGATGTTCCACCCGTCGCTGCGGCACGCGGCCAAGACCCGCCGTGAGCTGGCGGTCCCCACGATCTTCAACTTCCTGGGGCCGCTGACCAACCCGGCCCGGCCCTCGACCTCGGCGATCGGGGTGTTCGACGAGCGCATGTGCGAGATCATGGCCGGCGTGTTCGCCGAACGCGGCTCCGCGGCGCTGGTGTTCCGCGGCGACGACGGGCTGGACGAGCTGACGACCACCACGACGTCCACGGTGTGGGTGGTCCGCGACGGTCACAAGCGCCGTGAGCGCCTGGACCCGGCCGACCTGGGGATCGCCCGGTCGGTCCCCGAGGACCTGCGCGGCGGCGACGTGGAGTTCAACGCCCAGGCCGTCCGCGACCTGGTGGCGGGCCGGCCCGGACCGGTGCGCGACGCGGTCCTGCTCAACGCCGGAGCGGCGCTGGCCGCCGTGGCCGGTGTCGAGGGCTCCCTGGTGGAAGCGGTGCGGGCCGGGTACGAGCGCGCGGCCGCGGCCGTCGACAGCGGTGCCGCCGAGCGCACGCTCTCCACATGGGTGGAGACCAGCCAGGAGTACGCCAAGCGCCTGTGAGCCGGGCGCGGTGCCCCGCGGGGGCGCGGTGCCGGGTCCGGCGCCGCGCCCCCGTCGTGTCACCAGCCCAGGGCGAAGGCCGACTCCAGGTCGTGCTTGGAGTAGGTCTGGAACGAGATGTGGGTGTCGGAGGCGATCACGCCCGGGACCTTGTTCACCCGCCCGGGGATGACCTCGGCGAGGTCCTCGTGGCGGCGGACCCGCACCATGGCGATGAGGTCGACGTTGCCGGTGACCGAGTAGACCTCGCTGACGCCCTCGATCTCCGCGATCGCCTCGGCGACCTCGGGAATGCGGTTGACGTCGGCTTTGACCATGACGATCGCGGTGATCACAGTGCCTCCTGGGCGTTGGGTGCGAGACGGGCGCCCGGCGCGGCGGCGCGCGCTAGTAGACGTCGGAGAGCCGCGTCCCGGAGCGCCATCGCAGCCGGTGGACCGCCAGTCCCGCGATCACCCCGGCGATGAACCCGTAGACGTGCGCCGCGTAGGCCACGTTGGATCCGGCGCCCGGAGCGTACGAGGTGGTGACATAGAGAAGATACTGAAACGCGAAGTAACTTCCCACCAGGGCCCACCCGGGGAGCCGCATGGGGATCACGCCGAACACCAGCGAGGTCACGCGGCTGCGGAACTGCACGACCAGGTAGGCGCCGAGCACGCCGGAGATGGCGCCGGAGGCGCCGACCATGGGGATGGTCCCGTCGATGTCGGTGATCGCGTGCGCGTAGGCCGCGGTGAGTCCGGTGAACAGGTACAGGGCGAGGAAGCGGACCCGTCCGATCCGGTCCTCGACCACCGGGCCGAACACGAACAGGTAGACCATGTTGCCGATGACGTGCATGGGGCCCGAGTGCACGAACATCGAGGCGAGGACGGACAGCCACACGGACTTGCCGTCGATGGCGCCGCACGCCTCGGTCAGGGGCTGGGCCTGGTCGACGCGGCCGAGCATCTCGTTGGGGATGGCGCCCCAGCGCAGGAAGTAGTCCTCGATGGCGCAGTAGCGGCCCAGCATGTCGGCGGGGTACCACACGGCGGTGGAGGCCTGCGGCGAGGCGAGGTACACCAGCACGTTGACCGCGATCAGCGTGAACGCGATGACGGGGGCTCGGCGGACGGGGTAGTCGTCATTGAGCGGGAGCAGCGCGGCCATGGGCCCAGTGTGTCAGTTCGGAGTGCGCTTCGGCGCCCCGTAGGGGGCATGTCCACTCCCCCTCGATCTCGACCAGGCGCGTGGCCGGGTCGGTGAGCCAGTGCAGGATGAGCTCGCTCTCGCCGGGCAGGGCGCGCGGGCTGGGGCCGTGGCCGGCGGGCACGCGCTCGGCGGTGGCCACCAGGGAGGCGAGGAAGGCCGCGGGGTCGGTGCCCGGCCGCAGCACCGCGCTGGCGGCCAGCCGGCCGTGGCGGACCACGGACGTCTCCCAGCCGGTGTCCGTGCGGCGCGCGGCCACCAGGTGCGGCACGGCCGACAGCGCGGACAGGCGCTGGGCGCGCCGGGCGCCGGCCAGGAAGGCGGCGAGGCGGTCGCGGTGGCCGGCGGCCTCCTCGTAACGCAGGTCGGCGGCGAGCTCGGCGATGCGCTCGGTGTGGGCGGCCACGATCCGCGCGGGGTCGCCCGTCATGGCCTCGGCGGCGGCGTCGGCGTGGGCGGTGTAGTCCTGGAGCGACTCGGTGCCGTCGCAGGGCGCGCCGCAGCGGCCGAGCTGGGCCAGCACGCAGGGCTCGGCCCATCCGCCGCCCCCCGCGGCCCCGGGCGCGGGGGGCGCGGCCCGGCCCCGGCCCCGGCCCCTGCCCACGGTGGGGGTGTGCGTGCACTGGCGCAGCGGAACGACGTGCAGCAGGGCCTCCTTGGCGCGCTCGGCGTCCTTGGCCGACGTGTAGGGGCCGATGTAGGGGGCGCCGTCGTCGCGGACGGCGCGCACCACCGACAGGCGGGGGTAGGCGTCGGTGGTGAGCTTGACCCAGCTGACGCGCTCGGGGTTGCGCGAGCGGCGGTTGAAGGGCGGTTTGCGTTCGGCGATGAGGCGCAGTTCGCGCACCGACGCCTCCAGCTCGGTGGCGCACACGATGGGGGTGACGCCCTCGACCAGCCCCGCCATCTCGCGGATGCGCCGGCGGTTCTCGGCGGCGGTGAAGTAGGAGCGCACGCGGCGGCGCAGGTTGTTGCTCTTGCCGACGTAGAGGCCGGCCCCGCTCGCGTCGGTGAACACGTAGACGCCGGGTTCCTCCGGCAGGTCCTCGGCCAGATGGCGCTTGGCGATCTGGGCCCGGCTCGGGGGCTTGTTGACCGCGCGCAGCTCCTCCAGGCTGGTGACGCCCATGGGCCCGAGGCGCTCGATGAGCCCGTGCAGCACGGAGACGGTGGCACGGGCGTCGTCCAGCGCGCGGTGGTTGGGCGTGGTGGGAGCGCCGTAGAAGGCCGCGAGCGTGCCGAGCTTGTGGTTGCGGACCTCGCCGCGCGGCAGCAGGGCCCGGGCCAGGCGCAGGGTGTCCACCACCGGGTAGCCGGGCCACTCCAGGCCCTGCCTCTCGCAGGCGGCCTTGAGGAAGCCGGTGTCGAAGGGCGCGTTGTGCGCGACCAGCGCGGTGTCGGGGTCGGCGTCGAGGAAGGCCAGCACCTTGGGCAGGACGTCCTCGATCGGCGGTGCGGTGGCCACCATGGACTGGGTGATGCCGGTCAGCAGGGTGATGCTCGCCGGGATGAGGACGCCGGGGTCGACCAGGGTGGACAGTTCGTCCAGGACCTCGCCGCCCCGGACCTTGACCGCTCCGACCTCGGTGATCCGGGCGTTGGTGGCGCTGGTGCCGGTGGTCTCCAGGTCCAGCACGACGAAGGTCGTCGCGGCCAGCGGGGTGCCGAGGTCGCCGAGGCTGGTTTGGACGCCGGGAGACGCCGCTGACTGTCGAACCACCCGGTCAGGGTAGTGCGCGGTACCGACCAAAGCGGTCGGGATGCGGCCTGACCTGCCCGACATGGAAAGATGGGGTGAGCGGGGCGCGAGTGAGTACGCCCCGCCGACAGCACGAGCACGAGGAGGAACCGTGGGGATCGCTATGCCGGGTGACAGTGAGCGGTGGCGGTGCACCGGGTGCGGCAACCTCACACGGTTCGACGTCACCAGGACCGTCCGCTCCCAGGACTACCTGCACCAGGACCTGTCCGGTGCGGGTCTGGTCGAGGACCGCACCGTCCTCTCGGAGTCCGTCGAGCGCGTGAAGTGCCGCTGGTGCGGCGCGACCGACGCCGTGGAGATCGTGGCGCGCCCCGACGCCGACGCGGCTGAGAGCGCGACGGGTCGGTCGTGAGCGGCCGCCCGGACGAGGGCGGCGGGGGTGCGGAGGCGCCGGGCGGCGCCTCCGGGGAACGGGACGAGTCGGCCGCCGGCGCGCCCGCCGACGGGACCGACGCGGGGACCGAGCGGCTGAGCCGTCCCCTGCCCGAGGCCGTGCGCGCGCGGATCGTCGAGTACGGGTCCGACGTGCTGGGCGGCATGCGCGCCGCCGACCTGCCTCCGGTGCTGCGCCGGGTGGCCAGGTTCGAGCCGCGCCGCCGGGCGCGGTTGGCGGGCCCGCAGATCGCCGCCCAGCTGGAGACCGACGACGGGTTCCGCGCGAAGGTCGCGGCCCGCGTCGACCAGGTGTGGCCGGAGCTTGCCGAGGGCCTGCGCTCCGGAGTCGTGCCGCCCGCCGCCGACCCCGTGGCCGTGGCGGCGTGCGCCTACCTGTTGCGGCCCCAGGGCTGGCCCCGCATCATCGACGGCGTCCACGAGGAACTGGAGCGCGCGGCCAGCGCCCGGGAGGTGGACGCGGCCACCGAGGAGCTGGACGCGGTGCGCCGGCGTCTGGACGAGACCAGGGTCGACCACCAGGCCGAGCTGGAGCGGCTGCGGGCACAGATCCGCGAGCAGCGCGCGGAGATCTCCGACCTGCGGCGCAAGGTGCACACCGAACGCCAGCGCGCCAGGCGCTCCCGCGAGGAGGCCGAGCACGCGCTGGCCGCGACCGCCAGCCGGGAGAGCGAGTCCGCCACCCAGGTCAGCGCGCTGGAGTCGGAGAACCGGCGGCTGCGCGCCCGTCTGGCCGCGGCGGAGACCCAGGTGGAGAACGCGCGCCGCGCCGTGCGCACCGGACGCAACGCCGACGAGGCACGGCTGCGTGTGCTGGTGGACGTGCTGGTGGACGCCGCCCACGGGGTGCGCCGCGAGCTGGCACTGCCCACCGGGCTGGACAGCCCCGCGGACCTGGTCGCCGAGGCCGAGCGCGAGCAGCGGCGGGTCTCCTTGGCCGGCCTGCCCGACGACGATCCCGGACTGCTGGAGCACATGCTCACGGCTCCGCGCGTCCACCTGCTGGTGGACGGCTACAACGTCACCAAGACGGGGTACGGGACGCTGCCCCTGGCCGACCAGCGCACCCGGCTCCTGGGGTCGTTGGAGGGCCTGGCGAGCCGGACCAAGGCGGAGATCACGTGTGTCTTCGACGGCGCCGACGTGGACACCCCTCCGGTGGTGGCCTCGCCCCGCCGCGTGCGGCTGCTGTTCAGCGCGCCCGGGGAGACGGCCGACGAGCTGATCGTGCGGCTGGTGGGCGCCGAACCCCCAGGTCGGCCGGTCGCGGTGGTGACCTCCGACAAGGAGATCGTGTCCGCGGTACGCCGTGCCGGGGCGCGGGCCGTGTCCTCGGCGATCTTTCTGCGCCGTCTGGACTCCCACGGCTGATCACGGCCCCGCCGAAACGTGATACGGATCACCATCTGTGGTACTGGTGCGCTTCCGTGGTTGAGCCGTGCCGGACGTTCCGCTAGGTTCTTCCAGGAACGTGAGTGCTTGACCGGAGTGAGATCGAGAGCTGTTCGCTCTTGACCCGGTGAGGCCCGCACACTCGCGCGTGCCCGCCCCCGGGGCGGCATCCCTTGTCCCCCTCAGTATCCCGTGCGGACATCCCAACCCCAAGGAGCGTGGACCGCCATGAAGAACACCGGTGGTCGACATGCGGCGCGCCGAATCGCTGCTTCGACCGGCATCGGCGCCGTGGTCGCCGGCTCCCTTCTCGTGCCCGGCACCGCCCACGCGGACCCGACCCGTGAAGACGTCGAGGAGCGCATCGAGGAGCTGAACACCGAGTCGGCCAGCGCCGTCGAGGACTTCAACCAGGCCGAAGAGGACTACGAGGTAGCCCAGGCCCAGTACGAGGAGCTCGAGGAGCAGGTCGGCGACGAGGAGGAGCGCTACGACGAACTGCGGGAGAAGGTCACCCAGTTCGCCAGCGCCACCTACCAGTCCGGTGACCTGGACTCCACGACCAACATCCTGACCTCCGACGGGCCCGAGAGCCTGCTGGAGCAGAACGCCGACCTGACCTACCTCTCCGAGGCCCAGCAGGCCGAGCTGGACGAGTTCGGCGAGTCCGCCGAGCGCCTGTTCTCGCTCAAGGACGAGGCCGAGACCGCTCTGGAGGAGGCCGAGGAGTCGCTGGAGGAGGCCGAGGAGGCCAAGGACGAGGTCGAGGAGAAGATCGAGGAGCAGCAGGACCTGCTCGCCGAGTTCCCCGACGCGGACGCCTCGGCCGAGGGCGCCGACGACACCAGCACCGACAACACCAGCGGCGCCTCGGGCAACTACGGCTCGGCGCTGGACTTCGCCTACGCCCAGATCGGCAAGCCCTACATCTATGGCGGCACGGGCCCCAACGGCTACGACTGCTCCGGCCTGACCCAGGCCGCCTGGCGCAACGCCGGGGTCGATCTGCCGCGGACCACGTACGCGCAGGCCGAGGTCGGCACGCGCATCTACGACATCAACGCGCTCCAGCCGGGCGACATCATGTTCTTCTACCCCGAGCTGGGCCACAACGGCCTCTACGCGGGCAACGGGTCGATGGTGCACGCGCCGCGCACCGGCCGCAACATCGAGGAAGTGGGGCTGGCCGCCTACTGGGCCGGACAGTTCCAGTTCGCCGTGCGCCTGTAGGCGACCATGCGCCCGTAGGCACCACGATCACACGAGGCCGTCGTCCCCCGCCGGGGGGCGGCGGCCTCGTCATGGGGCGGCCGATCGGGGGTTTCGGACAGTCATGAGGATTCGGCCGAACATCACGAAACGGTTGAGAGCGCACCAAGGGATGCACTAGTGTTCATCGCCGAGCGTGGTCGAACCTCTTCACCTCCCCCTGGGGGTGACGGCCGCGCCCGGGTCGGGCACACCCCCTCACCGTTTCGGCCGTCCCCACCGGCCTCTGATCCCGCCCGGTGCAGTCCCTCGGCCCGCGTCCCGGACGCACCCCGCCGAGGGGAGAAAGGTGTCACCCAACGTGTCTGTTTCCAGCACCGGAGGCCGCCGCACCGCGTTCGTCGCCTCCCTCGCCGCCGGGGTCCTGCTGCTGCCGGCCTCCATCGCGCACGCCGATCCGACCGCGGACGAGGTCCGCGAGGAGATCGAGAGCCTGGAGGAGGAGTACAGCGGCCTCAACGCCGTCTACAACGACGCCCAGGAGGCCCACGAGGCCGCCGAGGAGGAGCTGTCGGAGATCCTCGAGGACATCGAGGCCACCGAGGAGCAGGTGGAGTCGCTGGGCGTGGGCGTGCGCGGCCTGGCCAACGCGGCCTACAGCGGAGTCGACCTCACCTCGCCCACGCACCTGATCGGCGCCGACGGCCCGCAGGAGGCCCTGGAGCACCAGGCCGACCTGAACTACATCGCCAGCACCCAGAACGAGGGCCTGGAGCAGTACCTCGAGGAGCTGGAGCACCTGGAGTCGCTGGAGGCCGAGGCCAGCGAGACCGAGGAGGCCGCGGCCGAGGCGCTGGAGGAGGCCGAGACCGCCGCCGAGGAGGCGGAGGAGGCCATCGCGGAGCAGGAGGAGCTGCTCTCGGAGCTGACCGCCGAGGAGCGCGCCGCCGCCACGGAGAACGTCAGCAACGACACCACCGAGTCCACGAGCGGATCGGGCGGCGGATCCGGCGGGAGCACGGGCAGCAGTTACAACGGCCCGGCCTCCGGCAACGCCCGCACGGCCCTGGACTTCGCCTACGACCAGGTCGGCAAGCCCTACGTGTGGGGCGGTACGGGTCCGGGCGGCTACGACTGCTCCGGTCTGACCCAGGCGGCCTGGGCGGCCGCGGGCGTGAGCCTGCCCCGGACCACCTACGACCAGGTCAACGCGGGCACCCGGGTGTCCTGGGACAACATGCAGCCGGGCGACCTGCTGTTCTTCTACGGAGCCAGCCCGGGCCACGTGGGCATGTACGCGGGAGACGGCATCATGGTGCACGCCTCCACGTCGAGCAAGCCGATCGGCACCGTCACGCTGAACGACTACTACCGCTCGAACTTCACCACGGCGGTCCGCCCCTGACCCGACCGCCCCCCACGCGCGCAGGGCCGCCCGGCACCGCCGGGCGGCCCTGCGCGCGTGTACGGCCGGGCGGCATCCACGGAACACGCCCTAGACTCTCCCCCGTGCCGCGAACGCTGATCATCACCAACGACTTCCCGCCGCGTGCCGGAGGGATCGAGTCCTTCGTCCACGAACTGGCGCTGCGCCGCTCCGACTCGGTGGTGGTGTACTGCTCCTCCCCCACCCGGCGCGACGACGCGGCCGATCCCGGCTTCGATCTGCGCCAGCCGTTCCCCATCGTGCGCGACGCCGCGCGCGTGCTCCTGCCCACCCCGCGGGTGGCGGCGCGGGCACGGGCGATCGTCGAACTGGAGGAGTGCGACTCGGTGCTCTACGGCGCCGCCGCACCGCTCGGACTGCTGGCCGGGGGCCTGCGCGGCCGCGTCCGGCGCCAGGTGGCCCTGACGCACGGGCACGAGACCGGCTGGTCCCGGCTGCCCGGGGCCCGGGAGGCTCTGCGGCGCGTGGGCGAGACCACCGACTCCGTCACCTATCTCGGCGAGTACACGCGCCGCCACCTGTCCCGCGCGCTGTCGGCGCCGGCCGCGGCGCGGATGCGGCGCCTGCCCCCCGGGGTGGACACCGACCGCTTCCACCCCGGCGCGGGAGGAGCGAAGATCCGGGCCCGTCACGGGCTGGGCGAGCGGCCGGTGGTCGTGTGCGTCTCCCGACTCGTCCCCCGCAAGGGCCAGGACACCCTGCTGCGCGCCTGGCCCCGCGTGCTGGCCGACGTGCCCGACGCGGCCCTGCTCATCGTCGGTGACGGCCCCTACGCCGACCGGCTGCGCGCGGCGGCCCGCGACACCGAGTCGGTGGTCTTCACCGGGCCGGTCCCCGCCGAGGAACTGCCCGCCCACCACGACGCGGCCGACGTGTTCGCCATGCCGTGCCGCACGCGCCGCGGCGGGTTGGACGTGGAGGGCCTGGGCATGGTCTACCTGGAGGCCTCCGCGACCGGCGTGCCGGTCGTGGCCGGCGACTCCGGCGGCGCCCCGGACGCGGTCCTGGACGGCGAGACCGGACTGGTGGTCGACGGCTCCCGGCCCGGGCCGACCGCGCGGGCCCTCATCGGGCTGCTGCGCGACCCCGACCGCGCCGCCCAGATGGGCGCACGCGGCCGGGAGTGGGTGACCCGGTCCTGGACCTGGGAGCGCACCGCCCAGGGGCTGGAGGAGCTTCTCACCGCCCCCTGAGGGCCCGAGCGCGCCTAGATCGTTGATGGGAAAATGTGTCCTGGTCAGTGGTCGTAAGCCACCAGCGACCGCTTGATGGGGGCTCCGATCTGCCAGTTGTGCCAGATCGCGGCGTTCAGAGCCAGGATCCTCTGACACACCCGAGCCCAAAGCCCTTCGGTGGTGCGGGCGTTGTGGCGCTCCAACCCCAGCTGGTTCTTCAGCGTCCAGATGATCGCTTCGATGCGCTGGCGCAGCCAGCCCGGGAACACCCGGGCCCTGTCCTTGGGCTCGTCCTTGCGCCGGGGCCGGATGAGCACGTGCCCCAGATCGGTGGCGGCCTGCTCGATTCCGGCCCCGGCGAAGCCCTTGTCGCACACGATCGGGCACGGCCCCGGGGCGCACTCCTGGACGTGGAGCAGGTGCAGCGCTTGTTTGCGCTCGTCCAGCTCTTTGGGGTGGGCCAGGGAGAAGGCCGTCACGGTGCCCTCGGCGGTGGTGACGAGCACGAGCTTGCACCCCCAGTAGAACCGGTGGTGGGAGGCATCACGCCCGTAGCCGCACATCTCACCCAGACCGGAGCGTTCCACGGTGGTGCGCGAGGCCCCGCACGGCACGGGGGTGCCGTCCATCAGCCGCAGGTTGTCGTGCCAGGTCGGGGTGTGGCGGGCCAGCCATCCGATGGCGGTGAGCATGTGCGGGGCCAGGCGGGCCAGGTGCCGGTTGTACTCGGACTGGCCGGGCAGGCGGGGAAAGAGGTGGCCGATCCGAGCCGGGGCCACCCGTAGCCAGCGGCGTTCGTCGTCGCAGCGCAGCAGGACCTGGGCCACGGCCACACAGATCAGCTCCGCGTCGGTGAGCAGGCGCGGCCGGCCTGGTCCGCGGGCTTGCTTGGCAGAAGGGATCACATCGTCGTCCAGGTGGACGTAGAGTGCTGTCAGAAGGGCGTCAAGGTCAGTCTTCACACACCGATCTTCGACGCCCTTCGCTGTGTCCGCAGGGGTTTCAGGAATTTCCCATCAACGATCTAGTGTTCTGATTGGTTAGTTCGCTTGCTGATGCGTTGGCAGTACGAGGCGAGGGATTCGAGGATCTCCTCTGCGGTCTTGGTCCACACATAGGGTCGGGGATTCTCGTTCCAGGACGCGGCCCAGGCGCGGATGTCCTTCTCCAGGGCCTGGACGCTGCGATGGGTACCGCGGCGGATCAGCCGGTTGGTGATCTCGGCGAACCACCGCTCGACCAGGTTCAGCCAGGAGGAACTGGTCGGGATGAAGTGCAGGTGGAACCGGGGATGGCGGACCAGCCACCGCCGGACCTCGGCCGTCTTGTGGGTGGCGTAGTTGTCCAGGATCAGGTGCACCTGCAGGTCCGCGGGGACCTCGCGGTCGATCTTGGCCAGGAACTTCTTGAACTCGATGGCGCGGTGGCGGCGGTGGATGGAAGTGATCACCTGGCCCGTGGCGGTGTCCAGCGCGGCGAACAGGCTGGTCACCCCGGCACGCACGTAGTCATGGGTGGCCCGCTCGGGGGTGCCGGGCATCATCGGCAGCACCGGTTGGGTGCGGTTGAGCGCCTGGATCTGGGACTTCTCGTCCACGCACAGAGCCACCGCCCGTTCAGGCGGGTCGAGGTAGAGGCCCACCACGTCGCGGACCTTGTCGATGAAGAACGGGTCGGTGGAGATCTTGAACTGTTCCCGCCGGTGGGGCTGCAGGCCGAAGGCGTTCCAGATGCGCCACACCGCGTTCTGGGTCATGCCGGTGTGCTCGGCCATGGAGCGCGTGGACCAGTGGGTGTCAGGGGCGGGTGTGCTCTCCAGGGTCGCGGCCACCACCGCCTCGACCTGGGCATCGGTGATCGTGCGCGGTCGTCCCGGCCTTGGTTCGTCGGTCAGGCCGTCCATGCGGTGCGCGATGAAGCGCTGGCGCCACTTGGTCACCGTGGGCGCAGATACCCCGACCTCGCGGCGGACCTGGGCGTTGGACAGGCCTTCGGCGCAGGCGAGCACGATCCGCGCCCGCAGGGCCAGGTCCTGTGCGGTCTTGCGTCGTCTGATCCACCGCTGGAGCTCGGCGTGTTCTTCATCGCTCAGCTCCAGCGGCGGCAGCTTCGGTCCAGGAGCACTCATCCCACAACCATAAACGAAATAACCAATCAGAACACTAGGCCGTGTTTTTCTGAAGGCTTTCGGGTGAGCTCGCGGTCGTCAGGTCGTCTCTCGCAAGACGATGTGCGAAGTTCAGCCTGGTTGTGCTTCACGAGCACAAGGGCGCAGCGAGAGGCGGTCCTGGCGGCCGCGAGCCCGGAATGCTTCAAAAAACACGGCCTAGAGCCCCTGGCCGTGCACAGTCCCCGGCGTGCCCGAGCCGTCGGTCACCTGGGGCAGGCCGGTCACACTGTGGTCGAGCCACTCGTCCCAGGAACGCTGGTAGAAGCCCCACCCGTTGTCCCACTCCAGTTCCCGGTCGGTCCCGGTGGTCTCCAGGACGTCGCCCATCAGCGCCTGGTCGTGGTACCAGCGGGCGTCGGACACCGACATGTTGGTGCACCCGTTGGAGGCGTCGGCCACCCCGAGGTTGCCCTCGTTCCACGGCGCGGCGTGGGTGAACTCGCCGCTGTTGGAGGTGCGCACGGCCCAGTCCACGTCCAGGCGGTAGTAGCCCGGGGAGCCCTGGGGGATGCCGACGGTGGCGGAGTCCATCACCAGCCGGGAGTACTTCTCCATCAGCACGTGGACCCCGGAGGTGGTGGTGTTGAAGCGCCGGTGCGCCTTGCCGTTGCTCACGGGGATCGTGCGCACGGTCTCGCCGTCGATCGCCACCGACATCTCGTGGTCGGGCACGTGCATCGTGGAGATCATCTCCCGCCCGATCTCGAACTCCAGCCGGTGGTCCTCGGCGCCGTACACGCCCTCCGCCGCCCGCACACCGGTCAGGCGCAGGTCCACGGTGACCTCCTGGTAGGGCTCCCAGTACTCGCGCGGGCGGAACACGGCCGTGTCGTCGGCGACCCAGTTCCAGGCGCCCTCCACAGGGTGCTCGGAGGTGACCTCGATGGAGTTCTCCACCTGCTCCTTGTGCTCCACGGGCGTGTCGAAGTCGACGATGACGGGCATGCCCACACCCACGACGTCCCCGGTCCGGGGGAAGTTGGACTCCACCCCCAGGACCGCGCCCTCGCCCAGCGGCGCGGTCGTGAACTCCGACCGGAACTCCCGCTGGCGTCCCGAGGCCCCTTCGGCGGCGGCGTAGACGCTCACGGCCGTGCCGGGCACGAGGTTCCAGTCGCTGGTCCAGGTGGTGCCGTCCTCGGACAGCGTGCCGGTGACCGGGAGCGTCTCCACCTCCTCCCCCGCCCGCACCTGCTCGATGGTGACGTCGGCCAGTGATCCCTCGGCCACGGAGACGCGGACCGGGGCGTCGGGGGGCACGTCGGCCGCCCCGGGAGCGGGGCTGACGGTGACCTGGGGCCCCGCCTGTCCCTCGTCGGGTTCGGGGCCGTCCCCGTTCCCGGTGATCCCGCAACCGGTCGACGCGAGCAGGACGGCGGCCCCCGCCGCCGTCACCCGGGTCGCCGCGGGTCTGTCGGCTCGTCCCTTCACGCCCAGCACCTCCAGCATCCGCTGTGGATAGGCCGCGACCGGCGCAAATCACACCAAGTCACGAATCAGTCACACAAAAAGATACCCCGGTGACCAGGTGGGTTCCGTGTAGCGAAACCCCCGGTCACCGGGGTGGATACCGCGTCGCCGTCCGATCGGAGGGCGATGTGCGCCGTTAGTGCTGGAATTCCTTGCGGTAGTACTCGAACACCCAGCCGATGGCGGTGAGGATGACGGCGAAGCCGCCGATCAGCACCATCCACCAGCCGATCGCCACACCGACGGCGGTGAACGCCACGGCCAGCGCGACGAACATCGGCCACCAGCTGTGCGGGCTGAAGAAGCCGTACTCACCGGAGTTCTCGGCGATCTCGCCGTCCAGCCGCTCCTCCGCGGGAAGCCCGTGGAAGTGCTCGCTGCGGCGGGCCGCCTGCCAGAGCCAGAACCCGATCATCCAGCCGAAGCCGATGGAGACCACCAGGGCGGTGGCGCCCGTCCACTCGATCTGACCGGTGTCCTGGATGGACCAGTAGATGTACAGAGCGGCGGCAAGACCGAAGAAGGTCGAGATGCCCATGAACAGATAGGCCTGCATCTTCATGGCGTGCTCACCCTAGTTCCTCTCGGGATCGGTACCGCTCGGGACCGCGGCGTGCGGGTGGTTCAGGTCGAACGTGGGGCGCTCGGACCGGATCCGCGGCAGCGACGTGAAGTTGTGCCGCGGCGGCGGGCAGGACGTCGCCCACTCCAGCGAGTTGCCGTAGCCCCACGGGTCGTCGACGGTCACCTTCGGCGCGTGCTTCGCCGTGATGTACATGTTCCAGAAGAACAGCAGCGTCGAGGCGCCGAGCACGAAGGAGGAGACCGAGGAGATCTGGTTCAGCTCGGTGAAGCCGTCACCGGGCAGGTAGTCGGCGTAGCGGCGGGGGAAGCCCATCGCGCCGAGCCAGTGCTGGACCAGGAAGGTGCCGTGGAAGCCGAAGAACAGAAGCCAGAAGTGCACCTTGCCCAGCTTCTCGTTGAGCATCTTGCCGGTGAACTTGGGCCACCAGTAGTAGAAGCCCGCGAACATCGCGAACACCACGGTGCCGAACACCACGTAGTGGAAGTGCGCCACCACGAAGTAGGAGTCGGTGACGTGGAAGTCGATCGGAGGGGAGGCCAGCAGCACACCGGTGAGGCCGCCGAAGAGGAAGGTGGCCAGGAAGCCGATGACGAACAGCATCGGCGTCTCGAACGAGAGCTGGCCGCGCCACATCGTCCCGATCCAGTTGAAGAACTTCACACCGGTCGGCACGGCGATGAGGAAGCTCATGAATGAGAAGAACGGCAGCAGCACGGCCCCGGTCGGGAACATGTGGTGCGCCCACACGGTCACCGACAGGCCGGTGATCGCGATGGTCGCCGCCACCAGGCTCTTGTAGCCGAAGATCGGCTTGCGGCTGAACACCGGCAGGATCTCCGTCGCGATACCGAAGAACGGCAGCGCGATGATGTAGACCTCCGGATGCCCGAAGAACCAGAACAGGTGTTGCCAGAGGATGGCACCGCCGTGTTCGGCGTTGAAGACCTGGGTGCCCACCATGCGGTCGGCGCCCAGGGCGATCAGGGCCGCGGTCAGCACCGGGAAGGCGATGAGCACCAGGACACTGGTGAGCATCGTGTTCCAGGTGAAGATCGACATGCGGAACATCGTCATGCCGGGCGCGCGCATGCACAGCCCGGTGGTGATGAAGTTGACCGCACCGAGGATCGTGCCCAGACCGGACACGGCCAGGCCCAGGATCCACAGGTCGCCGCCCAGGCCCGGCGAGCGGACCGCGTCGGACAGCGGGGTGTAGGCGAACCACCCGAAGCTGGCGGCGCCGCCCGGGGTCAGGAACCCCGCCACGACGATGAGGCTGCCGAACAGGTACAGGTAGTACCCGAACAGGTTGATCCTGGGGAAGGCGACGTCGGGGGCGCCGATGTGCAGCGGCATGATGATGTTCGAGAACCCGACGAAGAGCGGGGTCGCGAACATCAGCAGCATGATGGTGCCGTGCATGGTGAACATCTGGTTGAACTGCTCGTTGGACATGACCTGCATGCCCGGGAAGAACAGCTCGGCGCGCATGAGCAGCGCCAGGATTCCACCGAAGAGGAAGAAACCGAAAGAGGTGATCAGGTACATGTACCCGATGACCTTGTGGTCGGTCGACGTCAGCCAGTTGACGATGATCGACCCTTTGTCCGACGCCTGAGCGTCGCTACGGGGTTCTGTTGCCGTCGTGGTCATTTACTCGTCATTCTCCTCGGCGTCGTCGGCTCCGACGCCAGCGCCCTCGGCATCGGAGCCTTCGGCTCCCGTGCCCTCGGACATCTCGGGGTCGTCGGCCGTCTCGGCCGCTTCGACCTGCTCGGCCTCGGCCGCGGCCTCCTGTTCGTCGGCCCACGCCTCGTACTCGTCCTGCGGCAGGACCTCGACGTTGAACAGCATGCGGGTGTGGTCGACACCGCACAGCTCGGCGCAGCGCCCGACGTACTCGCCCGCGGTGCCCTCGTTGAGCTGCACCTGGAACGCGTTGTCACGGCCGGGGACGACGTCCATCTTGAACCCGAAGGACGGGACCCAGAAGGAGTGGATGACGTCCGGCGAGTGGAGGTCGAAGTGGACCACCGCGTTCTCCGGCAGGACGAGCGTGGGCTGCGTCGACGGGTCGGCGGTGCCGTCGGGGTTGGGGGTGCCCACCTCGGTGAAGAGCGTCTCGCCGCCCTCCTCCTTGGTGTCGTCGAGGTAGTTGAACTGCCAGGCCCATTGGAAGGCCACGACCTCGACGTGGACGTCGGCGGGCTCCTCGGTGTCGAGGAGGTACGCCTGGTCGCGCGCGGTGAAGTAGAACAGCACCGAGACGATGACGATCGGCAGCACGGTGTAGAGCGCTTCGATGGGCAGGTTGTACCGCACCTGGGGCGGCAGCTGCTCAGAGCGCTTGCGGTGGAAGATGATCGTCCAGATCATCAGTCCCCACACGAGAATGCCGACCGCGAACGCCGCCACCCAGGAACCCTGCCAGAGCGAGAGAACACGCTCGGCCTGCTCGGTGATCGGCTCCGGCATGCCCAAACGAGTGAGATCGTTCGACGCGCAGCCGGTCGCGGCCAGCCCCAGCACGGCGAGCGCGGCGCCGCGTGGTGCCCATCGGCGCGTGTTGGAACGCCGATTTTCTTGGCGGGTCGGACTCACGGATTGCCTTCCCAGCGGTGAAGCCCGTGGATCCTCCACGGGCGGCCTAAGTATCCAAAGCTTGTCAGGGGGAAACATTATCGCGAACCGCCCAGCGTCCCGTTCATGGGCTTGCCTGGTCAGCGTGTTGCTGACCCAGCCCCTGTTCGGCCCGCGGCGGTGCGCGGAGCCGGGCCCGTCGCCCCGCGGAGGCGGGACCTCCCGGCTGGCTACGTGGCGCGGCCCGGCGTACCCCCCGGGCCCCCGGCCGTGGGCCGTGTCGAACTCCGCCTGCGGCTGAGGAGACACGGTTCGCGGCGCGAGGCCATTGCGAGCGTATCGCTGGGTTTACGACGCCCTTAACCGGGTTCGCCTTAAGGGAAGGCGAGGGTCAAGATTGGGCTACGGCGACGACGACACAGGGGGTGCGCATGCCTGAGCACGCGTCCGGCCGGCCTCTGGTGACGGTGGAGGCGGTGGGCCGCAAGTGCCCCCTGCCGATCATCATGCTGTCCCAGCGGCTGCACGAGGTGCCCATCGGGGGGATCATCGCGGTCACCGCGGACGATCCCGCGGCACGAGCGGACATTCCGGCGTGGTGCCGGATGAAGATGCACGAGTTCCTGGCGGAGGAGCCACTGGTGCGGGGTAGCGCTTTTCACATTCGCCGGAAGTACTGACCGGTCCGGGTACGGCGGGGCTCCGCGCCCATTCCCGCCCGGTTTCGGTTCCGGTTCCGTTGCCATAACGATTCGGCCAGGGCCGATACCACGGCGGTGCAAGGGCTCCGACGTGTGGTCCCGGACACGGCGAAGGCCGTACGGACGGGGTCCGTACGGCCTTCACGTGTCGGTGCTCCACAGGGAGACCGCGCGGGTCCTAGCGAGCGTAGAACTCGACGACGAGCTGCTCGTCGAAGGGCACGGGGATCTGCTCGCGCTTGGGGCGGTCGGTGACCGCGATGCGCAGGTCCTTGTGGCTGACGGCGAGGAAGCCGGCGATCTTGTCGTCGGCGTGCACGCCCTCGGCGGCCTCGACGAACGGGACCATGTTGCGGGACTTCTCCCGCACGCTGATGATCTGGCCCGGCTTGACCTGGTACGACGGGATGTCGACCTTCTTGCCGTCCACGGTGATGTGGCCGTGGTTGATGAACTGGCGCGCGGCGTAGATCGAGGCGGCCAGACCGGCCCGCAGCACGACCGTGGCCAGACGCAGCTCCAGCTCGGCGAGCATCTCCTCACCGGTACGGCCGGAACGCTTCTTGGCGTTCTCGTAGATGCGCAGCAGCTGCTTCTCGGTCAGGTCGTAGTACCAGCGGACCTTCTGCTTCTCCGACTGACGGACGGCGAAGTCGCTGCTGTTGCGACGGACGCGGCGGCCGTGCTCGCCGGGCGGGTACGGACGCTTCTCGAAGTAGCTGACCGCCTTACGGGTCAGCGGGGTGCCGGCGCGCCGGGACAACCGCACCTTCGGTCCGGTGTAGCGCATGCAATGTCCTTTCAGGGTCAATCAGGGAATCCCAGGTAAGGCTGGCCTAGATCTGGGAGGCGCTCGCGGCGCCCGAGTCCCCGCGCGCGCGAGGCGCGTGCGCAGGAACGGGTTCCCCACCGTCGCGGCGACCCGGCGCGGACGGCTTGGGCTAGGAAGACCGGCACGCGTTTCAGCGCACCGGCCGGCACGGGGCACCCGTGCTGGTCGGCCGGGGCCGACCCTTCGGGGCGCGGCCCGGTGGAATCCACCGGGTCGTGCGGGTCGCGGCTTACTACTCTACGGGTTCGCCGGGACCGCCCGGACCAGGAACGCCCGGCCCGGGCGGGTGCGCGCTCACAGGAAGGGGCGGACCTCGGCGGCGGCCTCGGCGCCGTAGGAGCGCTCCAGGCGCTCCAACAGGCCCTCGGCGGTGAGCCGGTACTCCTGCGGCCCGTCGACCTCCAGGCAGTGCACGGCGGTGGCGTTGCCGACCTGGGCCGCGCGCTCCAGGGACAGGCCCCAGGCGTGGGCGGCCAGGAAGCCCGCCCGGAAGGCGTCGCCCATGCCGGTGGGGTCGACGAGGTCGCCGACCTGGGCGGCGGGCACGTGCACGGACGGCTCGCCCTCCCGGTCGATGCGGGCGCCCTTGGCGCCCAGGGTGGTCACGCGGGTCCCGACCAGCGCGAGGATCTCGGCGTCGCTCCAGCCGGTCTTCTGCTCGGCCAGAGCCTTCTCGTACTCGTTGCTGAACAGGAAGGCCGCTCCCTCGATGAGGGTGCGCACGGCCTCGCCGTCCATCCGGGCGAGCTGCTGCGAGGGGTCGGCGGCGAACGGGATGGCCCGGGTGCGGCACTCCTGGCTGTGGCGGACCATCGCGTCGGGGTCGTCCGCGCCGATCAGGACCAGGTCGAGCCCGCCGAGGCGATCGGCGATCGGCTTGAGCTCGATGTTGCGGGCCTCGGCCATGGCGCCGGCGTAGAAGGACGCGATCTGGTTCTGGTCGCGGTCGGTGGTGCAGATGAAGCGCGCGGTGTGGCGCAGCTCGGAGATGTAGACCGAGGCGGTGTCGACGCCGTGGCGGTCGAGCCAGGCCCGGTAGTCCGCGAAGTCGGCGCCGGCCGCGCCCACCAGGACCGGGGAGAGACCGAAGGCGCCCAGCCCGAAGCAGATGTTGGCGGCGACGCCGCCGCGGCGCACGTCCAGCTCGTCGATGAGGAAGGAGAGGGACAACTGCTGGATCTGGTCCGGGATGATCTGTTCCGCGAACCGACCCTCGAAGGACATGAGGTGGTCGGTGGCGATGGATCCGGCAACCGCGATACGCACGGGACGTGGGCTCCTTGGTCGGGAGTTGTCGGTCGAGGACGACCGGACGGCGGTCGGGCGGTACTCGACCCCCGACATGACCGCCCCAGCGTACCCAGTACACCGCGCCGCCGGTCCTGCGGAGGACGACGAAGGGGAGGGCGGACGGATCCACCCTCCCCGAGCCCCGCGGACCCCTGGGCCGTGTCTTTGAAGCATTCCGGGCTCGCGGCCGCCAGGACCGCCTCTCGCTGCGCCTCTGTGCTCGTGCAGCACCACCAGGCTGAACTTCGCACATCGTCGTGCGCGAGACGACCTGACGACCGCGAGCTCACCCGAAAGCCTTCAGAAGAACACGGCCTAGTTGAAGGAGTCGCCGCAGGCGCAGGAGCCGGTGGCGTTGGGGTTGTCGATCGTGAAGCCCTGCTTCTCGATGGTGTCGACGAAGTCGACGGTGGCGCCGACCAGGTAGGGGGCGCTCATCCTGTCGGTGACGACCTCGACACCGCCGAAGTCCGTGACGACGTCGCCGTCCAGGTCGCGCTCGTCGAAGTAGAGCTGGTAGCGCAGACCCGAGCAACCACCCGGCTGAACGGCCACCCGAAGACGCAGGTCGTCGCGGCCCTCCTGCTCCAGAAGCGCCCTGACCTTGCCGGACGCCTCGTCGGTGAGGTTGATCCCCTCGGTGGTCTCGCTCTGAACCGTCATGTTGTCAAGCTCCTCTTGAGAGGGGTTGCGGCCGCCTGGCGACCCCCGGTCGCGTAGTGGACCGTCCCGCGGGTGGCGGTGCGGTCCTCCTCGAATCAACGCCCGGACTTCGTGCGACATTCCGCCGCGCGGCCGCCGTGTTCTCCCTGTGTCCGCGGCCCCGGGTGCGATGGAGCCGACGGAGCACCCGTGTGCTGGTGTCCCACCAGGGTAGTGTCGACTGCTCCACGATGCCATGCCCCGGCGGCCCCTGTGCACGTCGCGCCGGTCAGGGCGGGGTGTCGAGCCCGGGTGCGCCGTAGACGGGGAACCAGCGCGAGCGGTCCTTCTCCATCGGCAGGTCGTCCCCGATCGCCGCCTCCACCTGGAGTTCCAGGGCGTTGTCGCGCCGCTGCCCCCCGGCCGGGGCGAACGGGTAGAAGGTGCCGCGCTTGTAGAGGTACACGAGCCCGACGGAACGCCCCCCGCCGTCGGAGAAGCCGAGCAGGGAGCACAGCAGGGAGGGGCCGTAGCCGTTGGCCTCCAGTGTCGAGTTGACCGCGTGCAGGTCGGTGACCAGGCCCGACACGTCGGGGTCGCTGACCTCGCCCTCAGCCGCCGGGGCCTCGTGCGAACGCACGACCAGCCACGAGTAGCCGTAGTCGTCGGTGACCTGCCCCACCGGCGGCCCGTCGTCGGCGTCCAGCAGGGCGGTCACGTCCCGTTGCAGGTCGCTGAAGGCCGCTCCCTCGGCCGCCCGGAAGGCCACCGAGCCCGTACCGGTGGGCCGCAGGCCCACCGAGGCCCGCAGGGTCAGCGCGGCGGAGGGGAGCGCGAACAGGGCGTCCAGGTCGGGTTTGACCGGTTCGGACCGGCCCAGCAGGGCTCGCCAGAAACTCATCGGTGTTGCCTCGTTCCCAGGTCGGCGGTGGCGTGGCGGTCAGCTGCCCTGACCGAGTTGGCGGGAGATGTCGGAGAGCTGTGCCAGGCGCTGGTCCACCGGCGGGTGGGTGGCGATCAGCTGACTGACGCTGAAGCCCTTGCGGGAGGAGGCGGGAGCGAAGAAGAAGGCGTTGAACGGCTCCGCCTGGCGCAGGTCCCGGGTGGGGATGCGCGCCATGTCCCCGGTGATCTTGCTCAGGGCGCTGCCCAGCGTGGAGGGACGGCCGGTCAGGTAGGCGGCGGCGCGGTCGGCCGACAGTTCCCGGTAGCGGGACAGGGCGCGGATGAGCAGGAAGCTCAGGGCCCAGGCGATGGCGCTGACCAGCACGACCAGCAGCGCGATGACGGCGGGCGCCGGTCCTCCGTTGTTGCTGCGGCCGCCGGCGGCGCCGCTGAAGGCGGCGAAGCGCAGCCCGGCCTGGGTGAGGAAGCCGGCCACGATGCCGAGGAATCCGGCGATGGTCATCACCATCACGTCGCGGTGGGCGATGTGGGAGAGCTCATGCGCCAGGACCGCCTCCAGCTCCGGGCCGTCCAGGCGACGCATCAGGCCGGTCGTCACGCAGATGACCGCGGACTTCTCGCTGTGGCCGGTGGCGAAGGCGTTGGGCACGTCGGAGTCGGCGATGCCGACCCTGGGCTTGGACATGTCCGCCATCGCGCACAGGCGGTCGACCAGGGCGTGCAGATCGGGCGCCTGTTCGGGCGAGACCTCGCGGGCGCCCATGGAGAACATGGCGATCTTGTCGGAGGCGAAGTAGGAGAAGAGGGCGAAGGCCCCCACGATGACCATGACGAGCCAGATGTTCAGGCCCGCCAGGACCAGCCCCACGATGAAGGCGACGTAGACCAGCGCCAGCAGCACCATGGTCATCACCATCCGGGCGGTGAGGCCGCTGTCCGGTCGGAACTTCGAACCCGCCATTGCCGACTCCTCTGCGATGAGTGATTCGGAGTCTAGTTCCACCAGGTGAGAGAAGGGTTAAGGCCGCGCTCTCGGCGCGCTCACGTGCGCGCGGCGGGGCCGCGGCCGGCCCCGCGGACGAGGAAGCCGCGGCCGCCGTGACGTGGTCACGGCGGCCGCGGCACCAAAGTACGCACGCGGACCGCGGGCGCGGTTCCGTTCGGCCGTGGCGCGGCCTGCGGTCCTGCCCCGCGCGGTCGCAGCCGGACCCGCCTGGACGGTGGTGGCGGGTTCGGTCGCTAGCCCGGGATCAGCCCGTCGTCCTGCAGCATCTCCCGCACCTCGGCCATGCTGGCCTCGGCGTGCGGAAGGATGAAGTCCGACGGCTCCAGGGCGTCGTCCGGCAGCGGGCTGCCGTCCGCGCGGACCCGTTCGAGCAGCCTGTGCAGGGCCTCGCGGAACGTCTCCTCGTTGGCCGAGTCGAGCGCCGCCTCCAAGGCCGAGTCGTACTCGTTGAGCACGCCCAGGTCGGCGTCGGTCAGGTCCAGCTGGCCCTCACCCAAGATGCGGACGATCATGCGCCCTCCCGGTTCCCCGTGCTGCCGGCGCCGTTACCGCCCTCGATCTGGGGGGTGGCGGAACCGCTGCCGCCGCCGAGCTCCATCTTCATGCGCTCGAGCTCGGCCTCGACTCCGGTCGTGCTGGCCATGCGGTCCAGCTCGCCCTGGATGTCGTCCTTGGCGGTGCCGGTGACGTCGTCGAGCGCGCCGGAGGCGAGCAGTTCGTCGACGGCGCCCGCGCGGGCCTGCATCTCGGCGGTCTTGTCCTCCGCGCGCTGCACGGCCATGCCGACATCGCCCATCTCCTCGGAGATGCCGGAGAACGCCTCGGAGATCTGCGTCTGGGCCTGGGCCGCGGTGTAGGTCGCCTTGATCGTCTCCTTGCGGGTACGGAAGGCGTCCACCTTGGCCTGCAGGCGCTGCGCGGCCGTGGTGAGCTTCTGCTCCTCGTTCTGGAGGTTGGCGTGCTGCTCCCGCAGCCCCTCGATCTGGGTGGCCAGACCGGACCGGCGGGTGAGGGCCTCGCGGGCGAGGTCCTCACGTCCCTGGGTCAGGGCCGCGCGGCCCTGGTTCTCCAGCTTGCCGGACTGCTGTTCGAGCTGCTGGATCTGCAGCTCGACGCGCTTGCGCGAAGTCGCCACATCCGCCACCCCACGGCGGACCTTCTGTAGGAGTTCGAGTTGTTTCTGGTACGAGTAGTCGAGGGTCTCCCTGGGGTCCTCGACAGAGTCCAGTGCCTTGTTGGCCTTGGACTTGAAGATCATCGAAAGTCGCTGAAACACGCTCATCGGCGTGGCCGTCCCCTTCTCGCTGCGTACATCGGCTGTTCCCAGCGGGCGCTTCGCCCAACCCTACGCGCTCTGGCCCACGGTCGCCATAAAGCTGTGACCGGCTACCCTGAGGGTGTGTTCCGACGTCGCTCCGCTTCCGCAGCCACGGATTCGAGTTCTACCGAATCCGCCAGCCCTGAGGCCACTGAGGCCACCCAACCTAAGGGATATACCCCCAAGAAGGGTGTCCCGACCCCAAAGCGCAAGGAATCCGGTAAGGACCTGCGCCGGCCCGTCCAAGCTCCACAGACCCGCAAGGAGGCGTACCGGGCCTACCGGGAACGCCTCGACCGCCAGAAGGGTCAGCCCGTCCGGCGCTCCGGCGTCCCCCAGGGCGAGGAGCGCTACTTCCGAGAGCAGGACCTCGGCAAGCCCCGTGCCTACGCACGGAACTACGTCGACTCCCGGCGCAGTGCCAGTGAGTTCTTCCTGCCCTTCTCCATCCTCATCATCGCGCTCCTGTTCGTGAACAACCCCGTCTTCCAGGTCGGGGTGGCCTACGTCGCGTGGCCACTGATGATGGTGACCCTCGTCGCCGAGGGCATCTTCACCGCGCGCAAGGTCAAGCGCACGGCCGCCTCCCTCTTCCCCGACGACCCCAAGATCGCCGGCGTGGGCATGTACGCGGCCATGCGCCAGCTGCAGTTCCGCCGCCTGCGCCTGCCCAAGCCGTCGGTGAAGGTCGGAGACGACCCCACCGCCGACCTGCGCTGACCCGCCCGTCACCGTTCCGCCTACTCGATATCCCCATACCGATCACGTGAGCAGGGCCGGTGTTCGCACCGGCCCTTCACCGTGTCCGCGGTGAAAGCGCTTGCCGAGCACAGGGGCCGCTGTGGTCACGGCCGCCGCCGCTCAATAGAGTGCTCGCATGGAATTTCGGCATCTAGGCAACAGCGGTCTCATCATCAGCGAGATCGCCTACGGGAACTGGATCACCCACGGCTCCCAGGTCGAGGAGGACACCGCCACCGCGTGTGTCCGTGCGGCGCTGGACGCGGGCATCACCACGTTCGACACCGCCGACGTCTACGCCCAGGGCAAGGCGGAGGAGGTGCTCGGCCGCGCGCTCAAGGGCGAGCGCCGCGACGGGCTGGAGATCTTCTCGAAGGTCTACTGGCCCATGGGCGAGGGCAAGAACGACAAGGGCCTCTCGCGCAAACACATCCTGCGCGGCGTCGAGGACTCGCTGCGCCGGCTGGGCACGGACTACCTGGACCTGTACCAGGCCCACCGGTTCGACTACACGACCCCGCTGGAAGAGACCATGCGGGCCTTCGAGGACCTGGTCCGCCAGGGCAAGGCCCTCTACATCGGTGTCTCGGAGTGGCGCGCGGAGGAGATCGAGCGCGCGCTCAAGATCGCCGACGAGATGGGCTTCGACCGCATCGTCTCCAGCCAGCCGCAGTACAACATGCTCTGGCGCGTCATCGAGTCCGAGGTCGTGCCGGTCTGCGAGCGCGAGGGCATCGGCCAGGTCGTGTGGTCGCCCATCGCCGGCGGTGTGCTCACCGGCAAGTACCGGCCGGGCCAGGAGGCTCCCGCCGGGTCGCGCGCCAGCGACCCCAAGAGCAAGCACTTCATCGCCGACAAGGCCGAGGACCAGGCCCTGCTGGAGCGGGTGCAGCAGCTGGAGCCGCTGGCCGCCGAGGCCGGGCTGACCATGCCCCAGCTGGCCGTGGCCTGGGTCCTGCAGAACCCGAACGTGTCCGCGGCCATCATCGGCGCGTCCCGTCCGGAGCAGGTCCAGGACAACGTCCAGGCGGCCGGTGTGAAGCTCGACGCCGCGCTGATGACCAGGATCGACGAGATCCTCGGTGACAGCGTCAAGCGGGACCCGGCCCTGACCAAGAGCCCGGAGAACATCCGCGACCGCTAGGTAGCGCGGACCAGGCGTCCGAGGGCCCCGGCGTCCTCGGACGCCGGGGCCCTCGTGCGCCTGGGGGTACCAGGGCACCGGGGGCAGGCGGCCCCCGGCCCGGTCTCAGCCGGTCGGTTCCAGGGACATGGTGTAGGTCTCCTCGCCGTCCTCCGCGAGCACGACACGGACCACGCCGCCCTCGGCGAGCTCCTGCCAGTTCTCCCCCATCCAGCTCTCGGCGTCGCCACGCGAGGTGAACGACTCCGCGGGGAGCTCCTCCTCCGCCTTGTGCGCGCCGTCCGCGTCGAGATACCGCCAGGTCCACGCCATTGTTCGACCGCCCTTCGTCACGGGGTTCACAGTGCGGGCCACCGTGTTCCTGGGCCGAGCTTAACCAAGGCGTGGTCCGGCATGCGGTTTACTCGATCGGGTGCGTATCCGATTCCTGGGGACCGCGGGGCACGCGGGCTGGCCCGCCCCGCAGTGCAGCTGTGCGTCCTGTAACAGAGCACTCTCCGAACGCCGCCTTCCGCTGCGCGTGACGGTCGACGACCGCTTCCGTATCCGCGAGGGGGCGGTGGTCGGGCCGATCCCGGCGGCCTACTCGGTCACCGAGACCGCGGACGGCGTGCTGGTGGTGGGCCCCGACGGGGGCCGGTTGCTCTACGCGCGCTCCTCCCCCGGCCCACAGCCCGCTCCGCCCCCGGTGGAGGCCGGGCCGGGCGGCGGATCGGCCTATGCCTCCTCTCCCCCCGACCAGCAGGTCGACATGGTGATCGTTGACGCCGCCCGGCGCCCCGAGGTGATCGGCGAGCTGCGGCGCTCCGGCGTGGTCGGGGTGACCACCGCGGTGGTCGCGGTCGGCGGCGACCACCGGATCCGCTCCCCCCAGGAGTTCGCCCGGCGCGCGCGCCTGTGGGGCGCCCTGGCGCCCAGCGACGGCGCGGAGATGTCGTGTCCTCCCTCCGTGTGGCCGGAGTCGCGCCCGCACGGGCCCCACCGCACCCTGATCACCGGCGGCGCCCGCTCGGGCAAGTCCACCGAGGCGGAGCTGCGTCTGCTCGCCGAACCGCGCGTGGTCTACGCCGCGACCGGCCCGGTGCCCGACCCCGCACAGGACCCGGAGTGGGCGCGGCGGGTGGAGCAGCACCGCGACCGGCGCCCCGCGTGGTGGCGCACGGAGCAGACCGTGGAGCTGGCCGACCTGCTCAAGCGCACCCGCGGCGCGGTCCTCGTGGACTGCCTGGGCACCTGGCTGGCGGCGGTGATGGACGAGAACGGCATGTGGGACGACACCCCGGCCGAGGACGCCGAGGACAGGGTGGAGAGCCGCATCCACGAACTGTTGGAGGCCTGGCGCACCACGCAGGCCTACGTCGTGGCGGTCACCAACGAGGTGGGCTCGGGCGTGGTCCCGGCCACCCGCGCGGGACGGGTCTTCCGCGACCACCTGGGCCTGCTGAACCAGTGGGTGGGGGCCGAGTCGGAGGAGGTCGTCCTGGCCGCGGCCGGGCGCGTGACGGAGCTGCCGTGACCGCGGCGGCCCGGTTCGCGGCGGCCCGGGCCGGCCTGCGGATGGCGGTGGGCACCTTCACTGTCGTCCCCGTGCGCGTGGAGGGGGTCGACCGCACCACGGCCGGTTGGGCGATGTCCTGGGCCCCGGTCCTCGGCGCGTGCGTGGGCGCGGTCACCGGCGCGGTGACGGTGGCCGGGACGTGGCTGGGGCTGTCCGGAGCCCTGGCGGCGGTACTGGGCGTGGGGGCGGCGGCGCTGCTGACCCGTGGCCTGCACCTGGACGGGCTGGCCGACCTGGCCGACGGCCTGGGCAGCGGCCGCCCCGCCGAGGGCGCCCTGGAGGTGATGCGCCGCTCCGACATCGGACCGTTCGGTGTGCTCACCCTGGTGCTGGTCCTGGTCGCGCAGGTCCTGGCGCTCGGGGGGTTGGCCGAGGTCTCGCCCTGGGCGGCGGCCGCCGCCGCGGTGGTCGCCGGGGCCGGCGGGCGCCTGGCGGTCACGCTGGCCTGCACCGCGCGGGTCCCGTCCGCCCGGCCGGACGGCCTGGGCGCGTTCGTCGCGGGCACGGTGCGCGCACCGCTGGCCGCGGCGGCGTGCGCGGTGACGGCGCTGCTCTGTCTGGTGGGCCTGCCCCACGGGGCGGGGTTCGCCGCGCTCTGCGCGGGCGCGGTCGTGTGCGGCCTTGCGGCGGCGGCACTGCTGCTGCGCCGCGCGCTGCGCCGGCTCGGCGGGATCACCGGCGACGTGCTGGGCGCGCTGGCGGAGTCGGCGGGGACGTCGGTCCTGGTCGTGGCGGCCGCGGGCGCGTCCTGGCTCTGATGCGGCGGCGCGGGTGACCAGTGTCGCCATGATCACATTTTTTCACACCAGGTTTCACCGGGCCTTCGCCCGGGGAACCGCGGGCCGCCACGCCGACGCCGTGCGAGACCCCCCACCGGCGACCAGAGCCACCCTCCCCGCACGCGCGGGTCCCGGCCGCCCCGGGGGGCGCTCCACCCCCACGCGCGGCGCGGCAGCGCCCTGGCAGCGCGGGGCGCCGCGTCGCCGATCGGCACGTGGGGCGACTAGCATCGGGGGCGTGAGCACGTCGTTGTCAGTACATACGGAGTCCCCCAGTTCGCTCGACGCCGACGCGGTCGTCGTCGGTTACCACTCCGGAGGCGACGCTCCGGAGCCTGCGTCGGGCGCACATGACGTCGATGCCGCCTTCTCCGGCGGCCTCGCCTCGACCCTGTCGCTCCTGGGAGCGAGCGGCGCCCCTGAGGAGGTGCACACCCTTGCCTCCCTCGGAGCCGTGAAGGCCCCGGTCGTCGTCGCGGTCGGACTCGGCCCGGCGCCCGCCGACGGTCCCGTCGACCCCGACACCCTGTCCCGCGCCGCGGGCGCCGCGCTGCGCTCGCTGTCCGCCCGCCCCGAGGGCGCGGGCCGCGTCGCACTCGCCCTGCCCGCCCAGACCGCGGCCGAGGTCGAAGCCGTCGCACTCGGCGCCCGCCTGGGCGCCTACGCCTTCGACCGCTACCGCACCGGTGAGAAGGCCGAGCGCAAGGCGGAGAAGGCCGCCACGGCGACCCTGACCGTCATCAGCCCGGCCGCGGACGCCGAGGCCGCCGTCGAGCGCGCCGGCGTCCTGGCCGACGCGGTCGGCCTGACCCGCGACCTCGTCAACACCGCCCCGGCGGACCTGGTCCCCGAGGACCTGGCCTCCGCGGCACAGGAGGTCGCCCAGCGCACCGGCCTGGCGATCGAGGTCCTGGACGAGCAGGCACTGACCGAGGGCGGCTACGGCGGCCTGACCGGTGTCGGCCAGGGGTCGGCGAACCCGCCGCGCCTGGTCCGTCTGGCCCACTCCCACCCCGAGGCGAGCCGTACCGTCGCCTTCGTCGGCAAGGGCATCACGTTCGACTCCGGCGGCCTGTCCCTCAAGCCCGCGGGCGGGATGGACTGGATGAAGTCCGACATGGCCGGCGCGGCCTCCGTGCTCGCCGCCATGGGCGCCATCGCCGAGCTGGGTGTGAAGGTCAACGTCGTCGCCTACCTGGCGGTGGCCGAGAACATGCCCAGCGGCACCGCCCAGCGCCCCTCCGACGTGCTGAGCATCTACGGCGGCAAGACCGTCGAGGTCCTCAACACCGACGCCGAGGGACGCCTGGTCATGGCCGACGCCCTGGTGCGCGCGCAGGAGGACGACCCTGACCTGGTCGTGGACATCGCCACGCTGACGGGCGCCCAGCTCGTCGCGCTCGGCACCCGCGTGTTCGCGGTCATGTCCAACGACGACGGCGTGCGCGAGGACATCGTGGCCGCCGCCGGCGCCGCGGGCGAGGCCGCCTGGCCGATGCCGCTGCCCGGCGAGCTGCGCGCGGGTCTGGACTCCGCGGTGGCCGACATCGCCAACGTGGCCGGTGAGCGCTGGGGCGGCATGCTCTCCGCGGGCGTGTTCCTCAACGAGTTCATCGCCGAGGGCGTCAAGTGGGCGCACCTCGACATCGCGGGCCCGTCCTTCAACCAGGGCGGACCGTACGGCTACACCTCCAAGGGCGGCACCGGCGCGGGCACCCGCACCCTGGTCCGCATCGCGGAGGAGTACGCGAAGTAGTTCCCGCGGCCTGGGCGGCGCTCCTGTGAGCCGGAGGCGCCGCCCCTGCCCGGTCACCCCCCTGCATTCCCACCAGCCACCACAACTAGGAGTTCGTTCCCGTGAGTGAGAACGGCGGCACCTTCGACCTCGTCGTCCTTGGCGGCGGCAGCGGCGGCTACGCGGCGGCACTGCGCGCCGCGGAGCTGCACAAGAGCGTCGTACTGATCGAGAAGGACAAGCTCGGCGGCACCTGCCTGCACCGCGGCTGCATCCCCACCAAGGCCCTCCTGCACTCGGCCGAGGTCGCCGACACCGCCAAGGAGAGCGAGAACTTCGGCGTCAAGGCCACGTTCGAGGGCATCGACATCCAGGCGGTGCACTCGTACAAGGACAAGGTCGTCAACGGCCTGTTCAAGGGTCTGACGGGTCTGGTCAAGTCCCGCAAGATCACCGTCGTCGAGGGTGAGGGCAAGCTCACCGGGACCGACGAGGTCACGGTCGGCGACACGGTCTACAAGGGCCGCAACATCCTGCTCGCCACCGGTTCCCAGCCCAAGACCCTGGGCCTGGACATCGACGGCGAGAAGGTCATGACCAGCGACCAGGCCCTGGGCCTGGACCGCGTCCCCGAGTCCGTCATCGTCCTGGGCGGCGGCGTCATCGGCGTGGAGTTCGCCAGCGTGTGGCGCTCCTACGGCGCCGACGTCACCATCGTCGAGGCCCTCCCCCACCTGGTCCCTGTGGAGGAGGAGTCCAGCTCCAAGCTCCTGGAGCGGGCCTTCCGCAAGCGCAAGATCAAGTACGAGCTCGGCACGCCCTTCGAGTCGGTCAAGACCACCGACGCGGGCGTGACCGTCACCCTCAAGGGCGGCAAGACCCTGGAGGCCGAGGTGCTGCTGGTCGCCATCGGCCGCGGACCGGTCTCGGAGGGCCTGGGCTACGAGGAGCAGGGCATCACCCTGGACCGCGGCTTCGTCCAGGTGGACGAGAACCTGCACACCGGCGTGGGCAACGTCTACGCGGTGGGCGACCTCATCCCGACCCTGCAGTTGGCCCACGTCGGCTTCGCCGAGGGCATCTTCGTCGCCGAGCACATCGCCGGGCAGAACCCGCCCGCGATCGACTACGACGGCGTCCCGCGCGTCACGTACTGCGAGCCCGAGGTCGCGTCGGTGGGTCTGACCACGAAGGCGGCCAAGGAGCGCGGCCACGACGTCGTGGAGATGAACTACAACCTGGCGGGCAACGGCAAGAGCCAGATCCTGCAGACCTCGGGGGCCGTCAAGGTCATCGCGGAGAAGGACGGCCCGGTCCTGGGCGTCCACATGGTCGGCAGCCGGGTCGGCGAGCTCATCGCCGAGGGCCAGCTGATCTACAACTGGGAGGCCCTGCCCTCGGAGGTCGCCCAGCTGATCCACCCGCACCCGAGCCAGTCCGAGGCACTGGGCGAGGCGCACCTGGCGCTGGCGGGCAAGCCGCTGCACGTCCACGACTGACCGCACCACCCGGGGGCGGGCCGAACGGCCCGCCCCCGCCACATCCGCGCTGCCCAGTCAAGGGGTTGGGCAGGTACCGCGTCCAGATCCAACGAGGAACCCATGCCGACTTCCGTTACCATGCCCGCCCTGGGTGAGAGCGTCACCGAGGGCACCGTCACCCAGTGGCTGAAGAACGTGGGCGACACCGTCGAGGTAGACGAGCCGCTCCTGGAGGTCTCCACCGACAAGGTGGACACCGAGATCCCGTCCCCGGTCGCTGGTGTGCTCACCAAGATCCTGGTGGACGAGGACGAGACCGTGGAGATCGGCGCGGAGATCGCGGTCATCGGCGGCGAAGGCGAGAGCGAGGGAGGGGACGGCGGGTCGACGGCCAAGGACGCGCAGCCCGAGCCCGAGCCGGAGCCCGCTCCCGAGCCCGCCCGCGCCGAGGAGCCCGCTCCCGCCCCGGAGCCCGAGTCGGCCCCCGAGCCCGCCCCCGCGGCCTCCGCTTCCGAGGACGGCCCCGCCACCACGGTCACGATGCCCGCCCTGGGTGAGAGCGTCACCGAGGGCACCGTCACCCAGTGGCTCAAGAGCGAGGGCGACACCGTCGAGGTGGACGAGCCGCTCCTGGAGGTCTCCACCGACAAGGTGGACACCGAGATCCCGTCCCCGGTCGCCGGTGTGCTCACCAAGATCATCGCCGCCGAGGACGACACCGTGGAGATCGGCGCGGAGATCGCGCTGATCGGCTCCGCGGGCTCCGCCCCGGCGCCCGCGGCTCCCGCCCAGCCCGAGCCCGAGCCCGCCCGCGCCGAGGAGCCCGCTCCCGCCCCGAAGCCCGCTCCCGCCGCCGAGCCCGCGCCGCGCCAGACCGCGGACGACGACGTGCCCTCGGTGGACATCGAGACGCTGAACGGCACCGGCCGCGCCTCGGGCACCGACGCGGTGACCGAGGCCTACGTCACGCCGCTGGTGCGCAAGCTCGCCGGCGAGCACCGCGTGGACCTGAGCCGCGTCAAGGGCACCGGTGTGGGCGGACGCATCCGCAAGCAGGACGTGCTCAAGGCCGCCGAGGAGCAGAAGGCGGCCGCCGCCCGCACCGCCGCGCCCGCGTCGAGCGCGACCCAGCACAAGGCCGTCTCGGACGCCTCGTCCCTGCGCGGTCGGACCGAGAAGCTCTCGCGTCTGCGCCAGTCCATCGCCGACCGCATGGTGGAGTCGCTCAACACGGCGGCCGAGATCACCCAGGTCGTCGAGGTGGACGTCACCAAGATCGCGCGGCTGCGTGAGCAGGCCGGTGCGGCCTTCGCCGAGCGCGAGGGCGTGGAGCTGGACTTCTTCCCGTTCTTCGCCCTGGCCGCCGTCGAGGCGCTCAAGACCCACCCGCAGATCAACGCGGTGATCGACAACGAGTCGCACGAGGTGACCTACCACGCGGTGGAGAACCTCGGTGTGTCGGTCGACACCGAGCGCGGCCTGCTGGTCCCGGTGGTCAAGGACGCCGGCCGACTGGACCTGGGCTCCCTGGCGCGGATGATCACCAAGCTGACCGAGAAGGCGCACACCGGGCTGCTCGGCCCGGACGACCTGAGCGGCGGCACGTTCACCATGGCCGACACCGGCGGTGTGGGCGCGCTGTTCGGCACGCCGATCATCAACACCCCGCAGGTGGCCATCCTGGGCACCGGCGCGGTCGTCAAGCGCCCGGTCGTCGTCGAGGACGAGGCCATGGGCGGCGAGGTGATCGCGGTGCGGTCGATGGTCTACCTGTCGCTGGCGCACGACCACCGCCTCATCGACAACGCCGACGCCGGCCGCTTCCTCCAGGACCTCAAGGCGCGCCTGGAAGAGGGCGACTTCGAGCGCGACCTGGGCCTGTAGCCTCCTTCGGCCCCGCGACCGGGCCGGACGCCGTCGTCGGCGTCCGGCCCGGTCGTGTTCGAGGCCACTCCGCCCCGGATTGACCTCAATCTACCTTGAGGTCCTACCGTGGACCGGAAGGACGAGGACAAGGACGCATATGGACAACCTCCGGATCGCGGTCATTCTGGGCGCGAACCGCAACGGCCGCACCGGCGCCCTGATCGGGAAGTGGTTCCTGGAGCAGGTGGGCGAGTACTCCGGCCTGGACCTCGACGTCCTGGACGTGGCGGACCTGGGGCCCGGCGACGGGCACGGGGCTCCGATGGCCGGCTTCGGCCCCCGCGTGGCCGCCGCCGACGGATTCGTCGTCGTCACCCCCGAGTACAACCACGGCTACCCCGGCCCCCTGAAGAGCGCGATCGACTCCGCGCGCCGAGAGTGGTTCGGCAAGCCGGTGGGCTTCGTCTCCTACGGCGGGCTCTCCGGCGGCCTGCGGGCGGTGGAGCAGCTGAGGGCGGTCTTCTCCGAGCTGCACACGACCACCCTGCGCGACACGGTGAGCTTCCACGACGCGCACACGCTGTTCGGGCCGGAGGGCCTGCCCGCGCGGGACATGGCGGGGGCGCGGCTGGCGGTGCGGGTGCTCGTGGAACAGCTGGAGTGGTGGGCGCTGGCCCTGCGCGAGGCGCGGGAGCGCCGCCCCTACCCGGGCATGGAGTCCCTGACGCGGTCAACTACCTGTGGCTGAAGCCACAGGCTTGCGGGTAAGAGCCCACCTGGCCGGTGGGAGAGACCTCCCGCGTCCAGCCCCGCTCAGAGTGAGGGGCAGGGGCGGCTGACTGAGCGCCCCGCGTTCCACGCTACTTCGCCTCTGAGGGCGAGGTTGCGGGAAGCATTGACATCGGCAACGCCATCTCCGAGGCGGCGTTCGCGGCTTGGTTACAGGCGTGCAGGGTCGCCGCCAGCGCCTTCGCCTGTTCCGGCGAGGGCAGCGATTTCACCCGGACGACCACCTTCATGATCGAACACACTAACGAACCCAGGCTTCACGGTTGGCCCGAACCGTAGAATCCGCCCGAGAAATCCCGTGAGCTCTTAGTCCCGCCCGCGAGGCGACCCCTTCCCCGACGGGAACGCCCAGGCCCTCTCGCCGTACAACGAGAACGGGGCGGTGCCGATGGCACCGCCCCGTCTCTTACCCCACCAATCACCATCCCCTGATGATCCCCATCATCAAAGGTCTGTGGCCGGGCGCGCGGCCGTCGAAACGACGGCTCGTCGCCCACGGTAGCTCCGCGCTGACGCGGAGTTCCCTGTTCCACCTTCAAGGTAGAAGACCGCGGAACCCCGCGCAGGCCTTTCGCCGAAAAAGCCGAAGAAATCTTGGTGCTTTACCCCATCGCCGCGCCGGCCGGGGTAGGTCAAGGTGCATGAGAGTGGCGATCACGGGGGCCTCCGGCCTCATCGGCGGCGCGCTGTGCGCGGCCCTGCTCGACGGGGGCCACAGCGTCGTGCGCGTGGTGCGCCATCCGCCCAGGGGCGACCGCGGGCCCTGCGTGGAGGAAGCGGAGTGGCGGCCGGAGCAGGGGCGCGTGGACACCGTGGCCCTGCACGCGGTCGACGCCGTGGTCCATCTGGCCGGGGAGCCCGCCCACCGCGCCCCGTGGTCGCGGCACCGGCGTGCGCAGATCCGCCGCAGCCGGGTCAGGGGCACGCGGGTCCTGTCCCGTGCCCTGGCCTCGATGCCGTCCCCTCCCCCGCGCCTGCTGTCGGCGTCGGGCGCCTACTTCTACGGGGACACCGGCGGCGAGGTCGCCACGGAGGACAGCCCCGCGGGCACCGGCTTCCTCCCCGGGATGTGCCGGGACTGGGAGGCGGCCACGGGCGCCGCGGAGGAGGCCGGGCTGTCGGTGGCGCACCTGCGCACCTCGGTGGTGCTGGGGCGCTCGGGCGGGCTGCTCAGGACGCTGGTCCCGCTGTACCGGGCCGGCCTGGGCGGGCGCCTGGGGTCGGGGACGCAGTACATGAGCTGGATATCGCTGCGCGACCAGGTCGACGCGATCCTGTTCCTGATCGAGCGGCCGGAGATCACCGGCCCGGTGAACCTGTGCGCCCCCGAGCCGGTGAGCAACGCCGCCTTCACCGAGGCGCTGGGGCGCGCGCTGGGCCGGCCGACCCTGGTGCCGGTGCCGGCCACCGCGCTGCGGGCGACGATGGGGGACCTGGCGGAGGAGTCGGCGCTGCTGGATCTGCGGGTGCTGCCCGAACGCCTGCTGGCCGCCGGGTATTCCTTTCGACTGCCCACGATCGACAGTGCGCTTTCCGACATCCTGGCCAGACCCGCACCCCGATCCGGGGCGTAAGGTGTGTGTGTGAGTGATCTCGTTTACGCATGGCTGGGCGATGGCCCCGTCCCCTATCACCAGGGCTGGGACCTGCAGAAGCGGCTCCACGAGCGCCGCGTCGCCGACGAAGTGGCCGACACGGTCCTGCTCCTCGAACACGAGCCCGTGTACACGGCGGGCAAACGGACCGGGAGGTGGGATCGTCCTACCTCCGATCCGGGAGCTCCCGTCGTGGACATCGACCGGGGCGGGAAGATCACCTGGCACGGGCCGGGGCAGCTCACGGTGTATCCCATCGTGAAACTGGCCGACCCGATCGACGTGATCGCCTACGTCCGCATGCTGGAGGAGGCGATCCTTCGCACCATCGCGGAGTACGGCCTGACCGGCAAACGCGTCGAGGGCCGCACGGGCGTGTGGCTGGACGCCGACCCCGAGCGCGGGCTCATCGAGCGCAAGGTCGCCGCGATCGGCTGCCGGATCGCCCGCGGGGTCGGTATGCACGGACTCGCGTTGAACTGCGATAATGATCTGACGTGGTATGACCGGATCGTCCCCTGCGGGATCTCCGACGCCGGCGTCACCACGATCTCGGCCGAGCTGGGCCGTCCGGTGACCGTCGCCGACGTGCGACCGCGCGTGGAACGCCACCTGGCCGACGTCCTCGGCGCGACGGAGTACAGCCACACCGACGGCACGGCGCTGCTCGCCGGTGCCGCCGCCTGAGGATGACACAGCCCCCACAAGGGGCAGAGGGTCCCCGCACACGGGGCACAGAAGGGAACGGGTTCACGTTGACCATCGCTCCTGAGGGCCGCAAGCTGCTGCGCGTCGAGGCGCGCAACAGCGAGACCCCCATCGAGAAGAAGCCGCCGTGGATCAAGATCAAGGCGCACATGGGGCCCGAGTACACCGAGCTCCAGTCCCTGGTCAAGAGCGAGGGCCTGCACACGGTGTGCCAGGAGGCCGGGTGTCCCAACATCTACGAGTGCTGGGAGGACCGCGAGGCCACGTTCCTCATCGGCGGCGACCAGTGCACGCGGCGTTGCGACTTCTGCCAGATCGCCACCGGCAAGCCCACCGCGCTGGACCGCATGGAGCCGACCAAGGTCGCCACCTCCGTCCAGAAGATGGAGCTGCGCTACGCGACCGTCACGGGTGTGGCGCGCGATGACCTGGAGGACGGCGGGGCCTGGCTCTACGCCGAGACGGTCCGCAAGATCCACGAGCTCAACCCCGGCACCGGTGTCGAGCTGCTCATCCCGGACTTCAACGCCGACCCCGACCAGCTGGCCGAGGTCTTCGGGTCCCGCCCCGAGGTGCTCGCGCACAACGTCGAGACGGTCCCCCGGATCTTCAAGCGCATCCGCCCCGGGTTCCGCTACGAGCGCTCCCTGGACGTCATCACCCAGGCGCGCGCCGACAACCTGGTGACCAAGTCGAACCTGATCCTGGGCATGGGCGAGACCCGCGAGGAGATCAGCCAGGCGATGCGCGACCTCCACGAGGCCGGCTGCGACCTGCTGACCATCACCCAGTACCTGCGCCCCTCCAAGCTGCACCACCCGATCGACCGGTGGGTGAAGCCGGAGGAGTTCGTGGAGCTGGGCACCGAGGCCGAGGAGATCGGCTTCGCCGGCGTCATGTCCGGCCCGCTGGTGCGCTCCTCCTACCGCGCCGGGCGCCTGTACAAGCAGGCGCGTGAGAAGCGGGACGCCGAGCTCGCCGCAGCGCAGAACAAGGCATAACGGGCAATCCGCCCGAGTCGTAACCAAGCTGGAACGGTGGCCTCCGGGCCACCGTTCCGCTTGGGCGGACCGTTCCACCTATCCTGGTGGGTGAGGCGCCCAGCTGGTGGCGCCGGAAGGCGCCGCACCAGGTCGACCGCGAAGAGGAGGCAAGGCAGCCCAGGGACCACGATCCCCGCCGACCCCGTGTCGGCGCGCGCTGCCTGAGAGCACGATGGCGAAAAAGCCCAGTTCCCAGACGACGTCCGGTAAGGGCGGGGCCGAGAAGCAGCCTGGCCGGCTCAAGCAGATCGGCATGGTCGCCAAGGTCGTCCACCAGCAGAGCCCCAAGAGCATCCCGCTGGCCGCCGCCGTCGCGGTGGTCATCCTGGCCGTCGCCATCAGCGTCGGGATCTGGACCGGCTCCTGGATCATCTGGACGCTCACCGGTATCCCGCTGGCCTTCCTGGTCGGTTTCATCATCTTCACCCGCTCGGCCCAGCGCGTGCAGTACAAGATGCTGGACGGGCGCCTGGGCGCCGGTATGGCGATCCTGGAGAACATGCGCGGCAACTGGGTCGTCGAGCCCGGTGTGGCCGCCAACAAGCAGATGGACGTCGTGCACCGCGTGGTGGGCCGTCCGGGCGTGGTGCTGGTCGGCGAGGGCGACCCCGGCCGCCTGCGCGGACTGATCGCGGCCGAGAAGAAGCGCGTCTCGCGGGTGGCGATGGACACGCCCATCTACGACTTCAAGGTCGGCAACGGCGAGGACCAGGTCCCGGTCTCCAAGCTCCAGCGCACGCTGGTCAAGCTGCCCCGGAACCTGGACAAGTCCGGCACGGCCGAGCTGAACTACCGGCTCAAGGCCCTGCCCGCCGCGATGCAGATGCCCAAGGGCCCGATTCCCAAGGGCGCGAAGATGCCCAAGGGCATGCGCGGCAAGATGGGCGGCTGACCGCCCGCCGAAACCGAGAAGGGGGCCGTCCCGTGCCGGGACGGCCCCCTTCGGCGTTCCTCAGTCCTGCTCGTAGTCGAGGAGGTCGCCGGGACGGCAGTCCAGTTCCCGGCACAGCGCGGCCAGGGTGGAGAAGCGGATCGCGCGGGCGCGTCCGTTCTTGAGCACCGACAGGTTGACGACGGTGACGCCCACGCGCTGGGCGAGCTCGGTGAGGGTGATCCCCCGCTCGGCGAGCACCTTGTCCAGGTGGATCCGGATGCCCGTGGCCTCTTCCGGTGGCATCAGACCAGCCCGTCGACGTCCGCGCGCAGCCGGGCGCCGCGCCGGAACACCTCGGCCAGGGCCGCGAGGAGGAAGCCGGTGAGGACCAGGGCGAGCGAGATCCCGTCCTCGCCGAACACGACGAAGTAGAAGGCGACCTCGTCGGACTCCAGCGCCCGGCTCCGCAGGGCGTTCTCACACACGGCCGCGACCATCGGGACCACCATGGAGCCGATGAGCACGGTGAGCGCGATGACGTAGACGCGTCGAACGTTGGCGGTGACGAAGGGTTCACCGCGGCCCAGGCTCCGAATCATCCCGTACACCATGACCATCACCAACAGCGTGGCGACGGTGGCGAGCAGGCCGGGAGCCGTGAGCAGGAACCGCTCCAGGGCGGTGGGGTCGTGGAACTCGATCACCATCCGCCCGGTGTCGGCCACCGTCACGTCCTGACCGCTGGTTGCGGCGTCGATCCGGGGCCCGGGTACCCCCTCCGGCCGGGCGACGGTGACGGTGTTCATCGGCCCCCCGCCGGCCGCCGGCAGCAGCGGGGTGATCCACACGAGGCCGTAGAGCCCGGTCAGACCCGTGCCCATGATGGAGATGACCAGGACGAAGTGGGCGATGAGGTTGTCCGGCTTGGACCAGCGGAGCGAGGTGAGCACACCCATGAGGACCTCTCTTATCGTTTGTCGATAATAACGATAAACGATAAGTCCAGCTGTGTCACTCCCCCAGGCACGGCGAAGGCCCCGCACGCACCGGACGGTGCGCACGGGGCCCAGGGGAACGCTCAGGGGGTCAGGCGCAGGTGACCTCGTCCTCGGCCGCGGTGCGGGCCTCCAGGCCCCCCAGGGCGCCGTCGCCGCCACCGCCCGAGCCGCCGTCCAGGCCGACGACCGGGCCCCAGCCCCCGCTCATCACCAGTTCGAGGTCGCCCTCCAGGTCCGGCACCTCCTCGATCTCCGCTGAGGTGAGCGCGGAGGCGAGCAGCTCGGCCTCGGCCTCCTGGCCGGGGCCGTGGTAGACCGTGGTCATCTCGGGGACCCGCGCCTCGGGGTTGCCCCGACCGGTCACGGTGAAGCCCTCCTGGACCAGGAGCGGCTCGACCTGGCCGGCCAGCCCGTCCGTGCCGGTCCCGTTGAGGATCCGCACGGACACGTCCGAGGGCTCGACGGTCGCCTCGGCCGCCTCGTCGGCCTTGTCGCCCTCACCCTCCTCATCGTCCGCGGTCTGGGCCTCGCCCGCCGCCACAGCGGCGAACAGTTCCTGGGCCTCGGGTTCTCGGAAGATCAACTTGTTGTCGTCGGCCGGGTACTCCGAGACCGGCACCGTGACCATGTTCATCTGTTCGAGGTCGACCTCGCGCACGGCGATGGCCAGCTCGCGCATCTTGTCCACGGTGAGGTCGTCGTCGGTCACGAGGCTGTCGGTGACCGCGTCGATGAAGCCGTAGAGCGTGGTGGGGCTGGCGAGGATCTCCCCGCTGGTGACCTCGCGCATGATGGCGCCCATGAGCCGCTGCTGGTTCTCGATGCGGTTCAGGTCGCTGCCGAACTCGGTGCTGTCCCGCGAGCGGGCCAGTCCGAGCGCCTGCTCGCCGGTGAGCCGCTGTTCGCCGGCCTCCAACGTCAGGTGGGCCTTGCGGTCGTCGATCGGCTCGGGCACGCACATCTCCACACCCCCGATGGTGTCCACGATGTCCTCGAAGCCGGCGAAGTCCACCGCCACGATGTGCTCCAGGTGCACACCCGTGAGGGTCTCGACGGCATTGCCCTGGCAGTTCATACCGCCGTAGAACATGGCGTGGTTGAGCTGGTCCGAGCCGCCCGCCCAACCCGGGTAGTCCCCGATCGGGTCGCAGGAGGGCAGATCGACGATGAGGTCGCGCGGCAGGTTGACCATCGTCACGCCGCCGTTGTCCGCGTCGATGCTGACGATCACCAACACGTCCGGCCGGATGCCGTTCTCCTCGCTGAACGCCGCCTCGTCTTCGGCACGCTCGTCGGTACCGAGCAGGAGGATGTTGTGCAGGCCCTCCACCTCCGGAGGGCGCTCGCCCCAGGCGTCGGGGTCGATCTCCTCGGTGTCGACGCTCAGCGCGTCGTTGTACATGCCGTAGGCGGTCAGGGACGCGGCGATCAGCACCCCGGTCGCCCCGCAGGCCGACCACTGGCCCAGGCTCATACGTCTACGCGCGGACACGTTCCTACGGGACAACGGGCACCTGCGATCCGATCCGGGAGTGGGGAGGAATCCGTCCGAAAAGGGGGATAACGGCACGGACACAACGGGCGGATGCTACCCGAACGCGGCACCACGGTGCCAGATCGCGGCCCGCGCCCCACTCAGGCGCCCGCGGTCAGCAGGCGCTCTCCCCGTCGGCCGCGGCGGTGGATCCGCCCAGGTCCTCGGTGACCGACACCTCGGAGTCGGACCCGGAGCCGGCGAAGCCCGCCCAGTCGTCACCGATGACCAGTTCGAGGGTCTGGGTCAGCCCTTCGGCCTCGACGGTCTCGGCCTGGTCCAGGGAGCCGGCCAGCAGCTCCGCCGCGGCCTGCTCGCCGGGCGCGTAGTAGACCGTGGTGGCCGACGGGAAGCGCTCCACGGGGTTGCCCCGGCCCGTGACCGTGTAGCCCTCGCCGACCAGGACGCTCTCCACCTCGGCGGCCAGGCCCTCGATCCCGGTGTTGTTGAGCACCTCCAGGGAGATCTCCGAGGGATCGGGAGCCTCCTCGGCCTCCTCCCCGCCGCCGGACTCCTTCTCTTCCTCCTCCGGCGTGAGGGTGCCGTTGTTGACCGCCTCGAACAGCGCCGGGGCGGCGTCGCTCATGATGATGCGGTTGGGGTCGGCCGGGTGCTGGCCGTTGGGGACGGTGACGAACTGGACCCGCTCCAGGTCGACCTCGCGCATCGAGATGGCGATGTCGGCCATGGTGTCGATGGTCAGGTCCTCGTCCGTGGTGATGGAGTCGGTGACCGCGCCCAGGAAGTCGGTGACGGTCAGCGGGCTGGCCATCACCTCGCTGCTGAGGACCTGGCGCAGCATGGCGCCCATGAACTCCTGCTGCCGCTCGATCCGGGACAGGTCGCTGCCGTCGCCCTGGCCGTAGCGGGAGCGGACGTAGCCCAGGGAGTCCTCTCCGTTGAGCGTCTGGAGTCCGGCCTCCAGTTCCAGGTGGGCCTTGGGGTCCACGACCGGCTCGGGCACGCACATCTCGACGCCGCCGATGGCGTCGACGATGTTCTTGAAGCCGCCGAAGTCCATCATCACGAAGTGGTCCAGGTGCACCCCGGTCACCTGCTCGACGGTGGCCCACTGGCAGCCGACGCCGCCGAAGGTCATCGCCGAGTTGAGCATGCCGCTCTGCGGGCTCAGGCCCTCGTACCCCTCGACGGGGTCGCAGCCGGGCAGGTCGACGACCAGGTCGCGGGGCAGGTTCACCAGCGTGGCCGCGCCGCTGTCGACGTTGACGCTGGCGATGAGCATGGTGTCGGGACGCTCCCCCTCGGCGTCGCCGTACTCGGCGTTCTCGCCCGAGCGCACGTCGGAGCCGATGATGAGGATGTTCATCACGCCCTCGACACTGGTCGGGCGGTCCCACTGGTCGGTGTCCACCTGGGCGGTGGTGATGTTGCCGATGATGCCCTGGTACCAGGTGTAGCCGCCCAGGCTCGCGATGATGGCCAGCGCGGTGGCCACGCAGGCGATCCACTGGCCCGTGGACAGTCGGGCGGCGGTGAGGACGCCCGAGGGGCGAGGGGCGGAGCGTTTGCCAGCCATACGAACCTTCGGCAGGGTGCGGTGGGACGCGGGGGAGCATGGGGGAGGTGCGGGGGAACGGATGGCGGGGCGGGCGGCGGATCGACACCGTCCGGGCCAGGCGATGAACGGATGTTAACAGCAGGTCCGGAGTACTGCGCACGCGTGTGGGAACCCCCTCCGGCCCGCCGCGGCGCTCAGAAGCGGGTGGCGACCGTTCCGGCGGCCCGGTCGTGCAGCCCGCGGGTGTCCCGGTCGTAGATGACCGCCGGGATCACCAGGCACAGCAGGAGTGTGCGCACCGTCATCGAGGCGAACCACGGCCAGGAGCGCTCACCCGTGGCGGTGATGCCCACCCCGGCGATGCGGCGGCCGAGCGTGGTGCCGAAGAGGGTGAGCAGGAGGATGTTCATCGCCGCGAACACGACCAGGGCGGTGTTGCCGACCAGGGTCGAGGCCGCCTCCGGAACGGAGATCCCGGCTCCGATGAGCCCCGCGCCGTAGGCGCCCCAGGCGATCAGCAGAGCCAGGATCCAGTCCAGGGCCAGGCCGACGAGGCGGCGGCCGACGCCCGGCACCGATCCGGTTCCGGTCTCCGGCAGGCCGAGCCGGTTGCCCCGGTAGCGGAAGTCGTCGTCGGGATCCGCGGCCTCGGTGCCGCTCCGGCGCTTGTCAGTCATGCCCTCCACGGTATCGGCACCAGGTCGGCGGCCTGGTACGGACCGGGGGCGGGACGGAGCGCGGTTCCCACGGAGAACGGCCCGGGTGGGGACGTGGCGTGCGCCACAGCCGGGGGTCACCGAGGATGGACGGAACGCCCTGTTTCAGGGTGATCCGTGGTGGAATCACCGATCCAGGCATGGTGGTCTGCGAAAACACCTGGCTCCGTAACATGCAGGAAACAATAGAGACATGGTGCGGAAATGACGCGCTCCTAGCTTCGATGACGAAGCCGGGAGACGTCGTGTGTTCCGACATGTCCGCGATGGGGCGGACCCGGTGATCCGGCGTCTCAGCCACCTGCACGGAGGTTCGTTTTGTTCAGCAGCATCAGCGAGGTGCTCGACTTTATCCGCGACGAGGACGTCAAGTTCCTCGACGTCCGCTTCACGGACCTGTTCGGGGGCGTGAACCACGTCACCCTCCCGATCGAGAACGTCGACGAGTCGACGTTCAAGGACGGCCAGATGTTCGACGGCTCGTCGATCCGCGGCTTCCAGGCCATCCACGAGTCCGACATGCTGCTGCTCCCCGACCTGAGCACCGGTGTCGTGGACCCGTTCCGCAAGCACAAGACGCTGAACATGACGTTCTTCGTCCACGACCCGCTCACGCTGGAGTCCTACAGCCGCGACCCCCGCAACGTCGCGCGCAAGGCCGAGGCCTACCTCGCCAGCTCCGGCGTCGCCGACACCGCGTTCTTCGGCCCCGAGGCCGAGTTCTACATCTTCGACGACGTCAAGTTCGAGACCCGCTCGAACACCGGCTTCTACGAGATCGACTCCATCGAGGGCGCCTGGAACACCGGTTCCGCGCTCGAAGGCGGCAACCGCGGCTACCGTCCGCGCTACAAGGGCGGCTACTTCCCCGTCGAGCCGGTCGACCACTACAGCGACCTGCGCTCCGACATGGTCCGCACCCTCATCGACTCCGGTGTCGAGGTCGAGCTCCAGCACCACGAGGTCGGCACCGCCGGCCAGGCCGAGATCGGCATCCGGTTCGGCACCCTGCTCCAGCAGGCCGACAAGGTGCAGCTGTACAAGTACATCGTCAAGAACGTCGCGAACGCGGCGGGCAAGACGGCGACCTTCATGCCCAAGCCGCTCTTCGGGGACAACGGCTCGGGCATGCACTGCCACCAGAGCCTGTGGAAGGACGGCGAGCCGCTCTTCTTCGACGAGTCCGGCTACGGCCAGCTCTCCGACACGGCCCGCTACTACATCGGCGGCCTGCTCAAGCACGCCTCCGCGCTGCTGGCCTTCACCAACCCCACGGTGAACTCCTACCACCGCCTGGTGCCCGGCTACGAGGCCCCGATCAACCTGGTCTACAGCCAGCGCAACCGCTCGGCCTGCATCCGCCTGCCGCTGACCGGGTCGAACCCGAAGGCCAAGCGCATCGAGTTCCGCGTGCCGGACCCCTCGGCCAACCCGTACCTGGCCTTCTCGGCCATGATGATGGCGGGCCTGGACGGCATCAAGCACAAGATCGAGCCGCCGGAGCCGATCGACAAGGACCTGTACGAGCTTCCCCCGGCGGAGGCCCAGGCCATCAAGACCGTTCCGGCGTCCCTGGACGCGGCGCTGGAGGCCCTGGAGGCCGACCACGAGTTCCTGCTCGAGGGCGGCGTCTTCACCAAGGACCTCCTGGAGACCTACATCGACTTCAAGCGCACGGAGGAGATCGACTCCCTGCGTCTGCGTCCGCACCCGCGCGAGTTCGAGCTCTACTACGACATCTAGGTCGGTGTCGGCCGGCCCGCTCCGCTCGCTCGGAGGGGCCGACGGGCTCAGGAACACAGCAGTTCCCCGGAGTGGCGCGCCCGCGTGCGCGCCTCTCCCCACGGGGCCGGTATCCGTTCGGATACCGGCCCCGACCGGTTTCGGGACTACCGTTGACGTGTGGCAAGGGACGGAATCAACACCATGACCGCAGGCGCACTCGCCAGGCGCGGCTTCAGTGACAGCACCCGGGCCCTGCGCCTGATGACCGGGGCCGGACTGGACGCGGGGGCCGACACCGACGTCATCAGCGACCTCGCGGCGGCCCCCGACCCCGACCAGGCCCTGCTCGGGCTGATCCGGGTCCTGGAGTCCTCCGCCGAGCCCGAGGAGATGCTCGCGGTGCTACGCGAGGATCCGGACCTGCGGGCGCGGCTGTGCCGGGTGCTGGGGGCCAGCACCGCGCTGACCGACCACCTCGTCCGCCACCCCGGGGACTGGCGGGAGCTGCGCGGAGCCGACGCCGCCCGCTCCCCCGAACCCGAGGAGCTGCGGCACGGGCTGATGCACACCGTGGGCGCCGACCCCAACGCCCGGGCTCCGAAGGCCGACCCCGTCGTGGCCGACGACGGGTCGCTGCACTCCCTCAAGCACACCCTGCGCGTGGCCTACCGGCGGCGCGTCCTGCGCCTGGCCGGTCGCGATCTGACGGGGCTGTGCACGGTCGACCAGGTCGCCGCCGAGCTCGCCGACCTGGCCGCCGCCACCCTGGACGCGGCGCTGGCGGTGGCGCGCGCCGAGTTCCCCGAGGACGCCGACCGCTGCCGTCTGGCCGTCATCGCCATGGGCAAGTGCGGCGGCCGGGAGCTCAACTACGTCAGCGACGTGGACGTGGTGTTCGTGGCCGAGCCCACCGAGGAACCCGACGGCGACCGTCCGGTGGACGACCAGGCGGCGATGCGCTCGGCCACCCGCCTGGCCACGGCGATGATGCGGATCCCCTCCGAGACCGACGCCGAGGGCACCCTGTGGGAGGTGGACCCGGCGCTGCGGCCCGAGGGCAAGAACGGACCGCTGGTGCGGCCGCTGTCGGGGCACGTGGCCTACTACGAGCGCTGGGCCAAGACCTGGGAGTTCCAGGCGCTGCTCAAGGCCCGGCCCGTCGCCGGGGACATGGAGCTGGGCCGCGCCTACGAGGAGGCGATCGCCCCGATGGTGTGGGGCGCCACCGAGCGCACCAACTTCGTCGAGGACGTGCAGGCGATGCGCCGCCGCGTGGTGGCGCACATCCCGGTCGCGCACACCGAGCACGAGCTGAAGCTCGGCCCGGGCGGTCTGCGCGACATCGAGTTCTCCGTCCAGCTGCTCCAGCTCGTGCACGGGCGCACCGACGACCGGCTGCGCTCGGGCAACACCCTCGACGCGCTGGCCGCGCTCTCCCGGCACGGGTACGTGGGCCGCGGCGACGCGGAGGGGCTGGCCGAGGCCTACCGGTTCCTGCGCCGGGTCGAGCACCTGCTGCAACTGGAGCGGCTGCGCCGGACCCACCTGATGCCCGACCCGGCCAGCCCCGACGGCCCGCACCAGCTGCGCCGGCTGGGGCGGTCGCTGGGCTACACGGCCGACCCGGTGCGGGAGCTGACCGAGGCGCGTCGCCGGGTCTCCTCGGAGGTGCGGCGCCTGCACGAGAAGCTGTTCTACCGGCCGCTGCTCAACGCGGTGGCCAAGCTGCCGAGCGAGGAGGCGCGGCTCACCCCCGAGCAGGCCCGGGTGCGCCTGGAGGCGCTGGGGTTCGTCGATCCCGCCGGGGCGCTGCGCCACCTGGAGTCGTTGACCTCGGGGGTCTCGCGGCGCGCGGCGATCCAGCGCACCCTGCTGCCGGTCATGCTGGGCTGGTTCTCCGACGCGCCCGATCCCGACGCGGGGCTGCTCGGGTTCCGGCAGGTGAGCGATGCCCTGGGCACGACGCCGTGGTACCTGCGGCTGCTCCGCGACGACGTGCGGGTGGCCGAGCGGATGGCCTGGCTGCTGGGCACGAGCCGGTACGTGACGGAGCTGTTGCTGCGGGCCCCGGAGGCGGTGGCGATGCTCGGCGACGACACCGACCTCGCGCGTCGCAGGCCCGAGGTACTGGCCGCCGAGGCCGAAGCGGCGCTGCGCCGCTATGACACGGACGAGGAGTCGGTGGCGGCGGTGCGGGCCCTGCGTCGCCGCGAGCTGCTGCGCACCGCGGTCGCGGACCTGTTGGAGGTGTCCTCGGTCCAGGAGGTGGGCTCGGCGCTCACCGACATCGCGGCGGTGACCATCGAGGCGGCGCTGCGACTGGCCTACAACCGGGTGGTAGCGGCCTCGGGCGACGAGCCGCTGACCCGGGTGTGCGTGATCGCCATGGGCCGCTTCGGCGGCGGTGAGCTGACCTACGCCAGCGACGCGGACGTGATGTACGTGCACGATCCCCTGCCGGGGGTGGAGACGGGCGCGGCCACCAAGCAGGCGATGGAGGTGGTGCGCGAGCTGGCGCGGCTGCTGGAGATGCCGGCCGCCGAGCCTCCGTTGAAGGTGGACACCGACCTGCGCCCGGAGGGACGCAGCGGGCCGGTGGTGCGCACGCTGGACTCCTACGCCGCCTACTACGGCCGCTGGTCGCAGGTGTGGGAGAGCCAGGCGCTGCTGCGCGCCCGACCGATCGCCGGAGACCCGCAGCTGCGCCGGGCCTTCACCGAGCTCATCGACCCGATCCGCTATCCGGCGGGTGGGATCGATCCGGCCTCCGTGCTGGAGATCCGCAAGCTCAAGGCGCGGATGGAGGCCGAACGGCTGCCGCGCGGGGCCGACCCGACGCTGCACACGAAGCTGGGCCGCGGCGGCCTGTCGGACGTGGAGTGGGTCGCGCAGCTGGTGCAGCTGCGCCACGCCCACGAGCACCCGGACCTGCGCACGACGGGCACGTTGGAGGCCCTGGACGTGGCGGTGGCGCACGGGATGCTGGCCGCCGACGACGGTGTGGTGCTGGAACAGGCCTGGCGGCTGGCCTCGCGGGTGCGCGGGATGGTCATGCTGGTGCGCGGGCGGCCCGGGGACTCGCTGCCCACGGACCTGCGGGTGCGTTCGGCGCTGGCCGAGGCGATGGGCTGCCGCAGCGGTGAGGACGAGAACGACGTGTGGGAGGGCGCCTCGGAGCAGTTGACCGAGACCTACCTGCGCACGACCCGTCGGGCCCGCGCGGTGATGGAGCGCGTGTTCTACGACGGCTGACCCGGCGCGGCCACGAGGGGCACCCCCGCGCCGGAGGAGTGTGGCGCGGGGGTGCCGTGGGAGAGGGCCGTGGAGTGCCGGCCCGGTCGGTCCTGGATGGTTCAGCCGCGCCAGACCGGTGCGGGGTCGGGGCCGACGCGGTTGTCGCCCGTCTCCCACTCGACGGCGCCGGAGCCGTCGATCTTGACGAGCTTCCACTCGTCGTCGGGTCCGATGGCGGCCTCGCCGGTCCACTGCGGGTAGGTGCTCTCGTCGGTCGAGAGCCGCACGCCGGAGGCGGGGTGCCAGGAGCCGAGCGCGCCGGTGTTCCCGACGATGTGGACCTCCTGGCCGTAGGAGGTCTCGACCCGGGCGGACACCTGGGCGGAGTCCCCGTCACCGTCACCGTCACCATCGCCGTCGCACTCGGCGGGGTCGGCGCAGACGCCGTCGACATGGAGGGCCAAGGCGCCCTCGGCCGGGACGTCCACCGTGACCCGGCCGCCGGAGACGGTGGCCGAGCCGCTGCCCGCCGCGTTCTCGTACACGCCGTCGGGCAGGGCCGTGGTGGCGGTCAGGTTCCAGGTGCCCGCGCCGGCGTTGAAGGCGGGAACCCGTTCGGGCCGAGGAAGTCCTCGCACTCGGCGGCCACCGAGTCCCAGTTCCACTGGAAGAGGTGGACGATCGTCCCGCCGTTGCTCTCCGCGGCCGCGACGGCGGGGGCCGGGGCGGGTGCGTCCGGCACGGGCGCCGTGGGGGCGGCCGAGGCCAGGACAGGGGCCGTGAGCAGTCCGGTGACCAGTACCGCGGCCCCGGCGAGGGAGCCGAGTCTGCGTCCGTTCATGTGCGCTCCTTGGGGGGAGGGAGTGGCGCGGTGGGCCGCGCCGCCGCACCGCCGCCTTCTTGCAATCCTTGCAAGAGTTTGCGTGAACGTGGCGAACTTAACAGAAGAGTCCAGTGTTGTGAACAGGTGATCACGGCCGGATTCCCGCGTACGGCCGCCCTACCGCCTGAAAGACGTCCGCAAGATTTTCGCAAAGAGGGCACGAAAAAGCCGGTGGCGGCACGGCCTGGGCCCGCGCCGCCACCGGCTCAGTGGGAGGCGATCACCAGAAGACGGCGACACCGATGTTGAGGATGGCGAGCACCCCGGCGATGGTGGCCAGCCGGCTCGACGGCTTGCGCAGGTTCATGACGCCCACGACCACCACGGCCAGCGCGACGAGGAGCTTGACGCCGACCTTGATGTTGTCGATCTCGGCCACACCGGACATCTCGGCGACCCCGACGAGGGCCAGCCCGGTGACCAGCTGGAGCAGGGAGCTGTGCAGCAGGACCTTGGTCGACTTGGCGTGACCGGTCATGACCTGCATGAGGAATCCCGCGATGACACCGGCGAGACCGATCATGTGCAGGAAGACGAGCGCGGAGTAGATGATGTCCATGGCGACACACTACTACGCGTCGTAGTTTTTCCGGCCCCGGATATGACGCGTTGACGTCACAACCCGGTCACCGGGCGCGGAGCACGCCCCTGCGCCGCCACAGCAGCCAGACCAGCACGAGTACCAGGCCCGCGCCGACCGACCGGACCAGCGTCGCGCGGTCCCCCAGCCCACCGAGCGCCGCGGACCGCTCGGTGACCCGCACGGCCTCGCTCGCGCACGCCGCGGGCTCGGCGTCGCGGTCCACCAGCAGACAGGCCGTGCTCACCATGCGCTCGTCCAACGCCGCGTCCTCGGCGACCCGGACGCGCACCGTGTGGACGGACTCGCCGCCGGCGGCGACGCCGACCCCCCAGTTGGCGATGCCCTCCTCCACCATCCCGCCCTGGCCGACCTCCAGGACATCCAGGCCCTCCGGGACGTGCTGGGCCAGCAGCGCGCCCTCGACCGGAGCGCCGTCGCCGTTGGCCACGGTCGTGCGCAGGACCACCTCCTCCCCCGGCGCGGCCGCGTCCTGACCGGACACGGACACGGACACGTCCACCCGCCCCGCCCCGTCGCCGGGACCGGCCTCGGCCCCGGCGCCGGGCGCGACCAGGGTGACCGCGCCGACCGCCCCGACCGCCACCGCGCCGATCCACACCGGCACCGCACGGCACCGGCCCTCCCAGAGCACTCGCGACATCACGCACCTCCTGTACGTCCACACCGTCAGCCCTAGACAACTACGAGTGGTCGCTCGCGCACCCCAGGTGACACGCCTTCGGAGCGTTCTGATCCTTCCGGCGCCGCCTGAGCCCGTCTAAGACCCCCTCGGACGGGGTCTTAGACGGACCGGGCCGTAGCGGGCGCCGGGCGCGCTCAGGACTGGGCATCCTCCCCATGTGCCGGGTGGGTGCTTAGAACGATCGTTGTACTCAGGCGGCGGGGACACAGGGTCTCCGCCCAGGGGAAAGGCCCACCATGTTCCACCCGGACCTGTTCAACTCGACCGCCCAGTACGTCAGCCGCGAGCGCGTGATCGAGGCGGGCCACATCCGCGCGATCAAGCGGGCCCGCGCCGAGGAGCGCGCCGCGCGCCGCGCCGAGAAGAGGGAGGAGCGCCGCCAGGGCAAGAAGGGCGCACCCGGGCGCGACGCCCAGGGCCGCTTCGGCCGCGCCGCGTGAACGTGCGGCGGGGAGAAGGATCCGCTGTCCTCGACATAATGGACGGCATGCCCTTCCTCGCCGAGACCAGCCCGCTGTTCGTCGGCCGGACGGATCAGCTGCGGCTGCTCGACGAGCACGCCGTCCGAGCCCGCGCCGAGGCCTCGGGAGCGGTGATCATCGGCGGCGACGCCGGTGTCGGCAAGACCCGCCTGGTCGCGGAGTTCACCGCGACCAGGCCCGCCGGGACCGTGTTCGCCGGGGGCTGTCTGGAGCTGGGTGTGGACGGCCTCGCCTACGCCCCCTTCACCGCGGTGCTGCGCCAGTTCCTGCGCGAGCGCGGCCGGGAGGCGTTCGAGGCCGCGGCGCCCGGCGGCATCGGCGAGTTCGCCCGGCTCCTGCCCGAGCTCGGCGCGCTGCCCCAGAGCGGCCATGAGGCGCGCGGGCTGCTGTTCGAGCAGGTCCTGCGGCTGTTCCAGGCCGCCGCGGGCGACGAGGGCGTCACGCTCGTGCTGGAGGACCTGCACTGGGCGGACGGCGCCACCCGCGACCTCCTGGTGTACCTGGTGCGCAACCTGGACCTGCCCGGCGTGCAGATCATCGCCACCTATCGCGCCGACGACCTGCATCGCGCCCACCCGCTGCGCCGCCTGCTGCCCGAGCTGGAGCGGCTGCCCGAGGTCACCCGGATGGACCTGGCGCCGCTCACCCGCGACCAGGTCGCCGAGCAGGCGCGCGCCATCGCCGGGCGCCCGCTGCCCACGGACCGGTTGGACGACCTCTACCTGCGCAGCGACGGCATCCCCCTGTTCGTCGAGGCCCTGGCCGCCGGCGCCGACGCCCCCGAGGCACCCGGCGCCGACGTCGACGCCGTGCCCGACCACTTCCGCGAGCTGCTGCTCGGCCCCCTGCACCGGCTGGACGAGACCGCCGTGACCGTCCTGCGCGTGGCCGCGGTCGGCTCGGTGTCCGACGTGATCGAGCACGCGACCCTCGCCCGCGCCGCCGAGCTGCCCGAATCCGACCTGGACCGCGCGCTGCACGCCCTGGTCGACACCAACCTGCTCCGGATGAGCGGCGCGGGCTACCGCTTCCGCCACGCGCTGCTGCGCGAGGCCGTCCACGACGGCCTGCTCCCCGGACCGCACGCACGCCTGCACCTGCGCTTCGCACAGCTCATCGACGCGTACCCCGACGCCGTCCCCGCCGACCGGCGCGCCGCCGAACAGGCGCATCACTTCCAGGCCGCGCACGACCTGCCCAGCGCGCTCCAGGCCGCTTGGCGGGCGGCCGTCCGCGCCGGAGAGGTCCTGGCCCGCAGCGAGGAACTGGCCATGCTGGAGCGCGTCCTGGGCCTGTGGGACCGGGTTCCCGACGCCGCCGAGCGCACCGGCGGCCGGAGCCGGTCCGAGATCCTCTCGGCGGGCGCCGTCGCGGCCCTGGAGACGGGTCGGCCGCGTCGTGCCTGGGAGATGTGCGACGAGGGCCTGGCCGCGCTGCCGGGAGATCCCGGGACCGAGGACGACCGCGCTCTCGCGGTCCGCGCGACGCTGCTGCGCTGCCGGGGGCAGGCGCGCTCGCAGTGCGTGGACGAGGGCGCCGTGGACGACCTGGCCGAGGCCCTGCGGCTACATCCGCCGCACATGCCCGGTTACGGGCTGATGCTGTCGATCCTGGCCAGGGAGATCATGTTCCGGCCCCGCGGGCAGACCCGCCTGGGCGCGTCCGCCGCGGACCTGGCCGAGCGGGCGCACCGCGTCGCCGAGCAGACCGGGGACCATATGGCGGCCGCCGCCGCGCTCGTCACCCGCGGTTCGGTGCTCATGTCCCGGGGCGAGATGGCGCGGGGCCGGGCGATCGTGGAGCGCTCGATCGCGCTCTCGCGGGAGATCGGCGACCCCCTGATGGAGGCCCGGGGCGTGGGCAACATCGCGCACTTCCTGCGCGAACAGGGTGAGCACCGGGAATCGCTGGAGCTGCTGGACAGCGCCATGGCCGAGCACAGCCGCCGGGGCCTGGCGAGCGTCCACAACAGCTTCCACTACCAGAACACCGCCGAGGCGCACTTCGAGCTGGGCCACCTGGCCACAGTGCGCGAGATCGTGGAGGGCGCGCTGGACCGCAGCCCCTCCCCCGTGCACCGCATGTTCCTCCTGGTGGACTGGACGCGGGCGACGCTGGCCCAGGGCGACCTGGCGGCCGCGCGATCGGGTTCGTCCCACGACGACATGGCGGGGGCCCGCTCGGGCCTGGCCCGACTCGACCGGGGTGACGTGCTCAGCGTGGAGCGCCTGGACCAGGCCCAGCAGGCGGCGGCCGCCTGGCTGGACCTGCTGCTGGCCGAGGGCGACGTGGCGGGGGCGCACGAGTACGCGCTGATCGCGCTGAGCCGGCTGGAGTTGGCCGACTCCCCCGGCTACGGATGGGTCCTGTTGGAACTGGCGGCCCGGTGCGAGCGGCTGTCGACGGCGCTCGCCGGCCCCGGGAACGGCGGCGCGAGTGCCGAAGGCGAGGCCTCCCTGCGTGAGCGGATCGAGGACTGCCTCGCGGGCGTGCCCGTCTTCGGACCGGTGCAGTCGGCCCAGCGGGCGACGGTCCGCGCCCACCTCGCCGAGGGCGTCGCGGACCCGGCGAAGGTGTACGCGGCCTGGTCGGAGGCCGTGTCGGGCTGGGAGCGCACGCCCCTGGTGCTCTCCCTGACCGGTGCGCGACTGCGGGCCGCGGAGGCCGCCGCGGCGGTGGGCGACCGCTCGGCGGTACGGGAGTGGGTCCGACTCGCGCACGCGGCGGCGGCCGAGCACGGCGCGGTGCCGCTCCGGCGCACGGCCGAGGACCTGGCCCGGCGGGCGTCGGTGCCGCTGGGAGGCGAGGGCGGCGCGTTCGTCCCGCCCGTCGCCCCGGCCGGGCTGACCGCGCGTGAGCTGGAGGTCCTGCGCCTGCTCTCGACCGGCGGCACGAACGCGCAGATCGCGGCGGAGCTGTTCATCAGCCCCAAGACCGCGAGCGTGCACGTGTCCAACATCCTGGCGAAGCTGAAGGTCGCCAACCGCGCCGCCGCCGGAGCGCGCGCCCGCGAACTCGGCCTGGCCTGAACGAGCCTGGGAAAAACCTGAGGCGGCACGCGTGGCCAACGGCATAATGGTTTCTATGCCCCAACTTGTGCAGACCTGTCCCGTCTTCGTCGGGCGCGAGCGACCGCTGCGGATCCTGGGCGAGTACGCCGAGCGCGCGCGCACGGAGACGTCCGGGATGGTCCTGGTCGGCGGGGACGCGGGGGTCGGCAAGAGCCGCCTGGTGGGCGAGTTCACCGCGGCGCCGCTCCAGGGCGCGGTCTACGTCGGCGGCTGCCTCCAGCTGGGGGTGGACGGGCTCTCCTACGCCCCCTTCACCGCGGTGCTGCGCCAGTTCCTGCGCGAGCGCGGACGGGAGGCGTTCGAGGCCGCGGCCCCCGGCGGGGTCGGCGAGTTCGCCCGCCTGCTGCCCGAGCTGGGCGAGGCGCCCGAGGACCGCAGGGAGAACCGGGGCATCCTCTTCGAGCAGGTGCTGCGGCTGTTCACCCAGGCCGCGCAGGACGCGCCGCTGACCGTGGTCCTGGAGGACCTGCACTGGGCGGACGGCGCCACCCGCGACCTCCTGGTGTTCCTGGTGCGCAACCTGGACCTGCCCGGGATACTGATCATCGGCACCTACCGCAGCGACGACCTGCACCGCAACCACCCGCTGCGGCGGCTGCTCCCCGAACTGGAGCGCGCCCCCAACGTGCTCGGGCTGCGCCTGGAGCCCCTCACCCGCGAGGAGGTGGGCCGCCAGGCCGCGGCCATCCGGGGCGCGGAGCTGCCGCCGGAGAAGCTGGACGCGCTCTACCGCCGTACCGACGGCATCCCCCTGTTCGTGGAGTCCCTGGCGGCGGACGACTCCTGCACCACCGGTGAGAACCCCGACGTGCCGGAGCACTTCCGCGACCTGCTGCTGGAACCGCTGCACCGCTTCGACGACACCGCGCTGGCGGTCCTGCGGGTGGCGTCGGTGGGCGCGGTCTCCGAGAGCATCGAGCACGAGATCCTCTACCACGCGGCGGCTCTGCCCGAACACGAGCTGGAAGGGGCCCTGCACACCCTGGTCGACGCCAACGTACTGCGGGCGGGCCGCACCGACTACCGGTTCCGCCACGCCCTGCTGCGCGACGCCGTGCACGAGGACATCCTGCCGGGCCCGCACTCGCGGCTGCACCTGCGCTTCGCCCAGCTCATCGACGAGTACCCCGACGCCGTCCCCGCCGACCGGCGCGCGGCCGAGCAGGCGCACCACTTCCTGGCGGCGCAGGACCTGCCGAGCGCCCTCCAGGCCGCGTGGTGGGCGGCGGTGCGCGCCGGCGACACCCTGGCCTTCAGCGAGGAGCTGGACATGCTGGAGCGGGTGCTGGACCTGTGGGACCGGGTCCCCGACGCCGAGCGACGGGTCGAGGGGCGCACGTGGGCACAGGTGGTCAGCGCGGCCGCCTCGGCCGCGCTGGAGGCGGGCCGGTCCAAGCGGGCCCGGGAACTGACCGACGAGGCCCTGGCCAGCCTGGCGGACGACGCCGAGGACGACCACACCCTCGCGGTGCGCGCCGAACTGCTGCGCCGACGCGGCCAGGCACGCGCCCAGATGCTCAAGGGCGGCGGCGTCGAGGACCTGGTGCGCGCCCTGGAACTGCATCCGCCGCACATGCCCGGGTACGGCCAGTTGCTGTCGATCCTGGCCAAGACGAGCCTGCTCTACCGCTTGGACCGCGAGCCCTCGCCGGACCAGCTCCAGCTGAGGGAACTGGCCGAGCGCGGGCTGACGGGACGGCGGCTGGCGGAGGCGGCCGTGGAGGTCTCCGCCTCCGGTCGCGGGGGCGACGTGTGCGCCGCCGCCGACGCCCGGATCACCCTGGGCGGCATCAGCATGGCCGAGGGCGACGTGGATACCGGGCGCCCCCTGTTCCTGGAGGGCATCGCGCGCTCGCGCCTGACCAACGATCCGAACCTGGAGGCACGCGGGGTCGGCAACATGGCGCACTTCCTGCGTGAGCAGGGCCGGCACGAAGAGGGCCTGGTGATCCTGGAGGACGCCCTGGAGCGGCACCGGGCCCTGGGGTGGGCGTCCGTGCACAGCCACTTCAACCACCAGAACCGCGCCGAGATCCACTTCGAGCTGGGAGACCTGGCCACCGCGCGCGAGATCGTGGAGTCGGTCCTGCGCACCCGCCCCTCCGAGAAGCAGCGCGTCTACATCGCGAGCGTGCTGATGCGGGTCGCCGTGGCCCAGGGCGACACCGCCACCGCTCTGGCGTGGGTCCGGCCCATGCTGGACCAGGAGATCCTGCGCGCGCACCGGATGAACATCGTGCAGTTGGCCGCCCTCGGCATCATGGACACGCGGCTGGCCGAGGACCGGCTGGACGGCGCGCTGGAGCTGGCCCGGCGGTTGCTGGAGGAGCTGGAGCTGGAGGCCGCGCCGGGGTACTCCTGGCCGATGGCCGACCTGACGTCGGAGGCCGTCCGGCGCGCGTCCGCCCCCGGGCGGGCTCCGGAGACGGTCGAGCACGCGGCACGGGTACGCGCGCTCACCCTCAAGGTCACCGACCAGATGCCGGCCCACGGCCCCGTCCAGGCGGCGCACCACGCCGCCGTCACGGCGCGCACCGCGCAGGCGGAGGGCGCGGACGGCCCCGCCCTGCTGGAGCACTGGTCGGCGGCGGTGCGCGCCTGGGAGCACACGCCCCTGCGCCTGCACCTGGCCGAGGCGCGCCTGCGGGCGGCGGAGGCGGCGGTCGCGGCGGACGAGCGGGAGCGGGCCGCGGAGTGGGCCCGGCAGGTGTTCGAGACGGCCTCCGCGTGCGGGGCGGCGCCGTTGGCGGGTTCGGCCGCCGACCTGGCGCGCCGGTTGGGCGTCGGGCTGGGCGAGGACGCGGCGCCGCCGCCGTCCCCGGCGGGGTTGACCGCACGGGAACTGGAGGTCACCCGCCTGCTGGCGTCGGGGAGCACGAACGCCCAGATCGCGGCGGAGCTGTTCATCAGCCCCAAGACCGCGAGCGTGCACGTGTCCAACATCCTGGCGAAGCTGAAGGTCGCCAACCGCGCCGCCGCCGGAGCGCGCGCCCGCGAACTCGGCCTGGTCTGAACCACCGACTCCGAAACCTGCCCCCAGGGCGGGTTCGGATCGGTGCGCTCGACAAACCACTACGCTTCTAGTACTTTAAATAAAGCACTTCAACCGTCGTGGTCTTTGGGCCGCACAAGGAGGACCATGCGCACTCTCACCTACTTCGTCGCGGTATCGCTGGACGGCTTCGTCTGCGCGCCCGACGGCTCCTTCGACTTCTTCCCGAACGCCGACGACTGCGGGGAGTTCCTCCTCCGCGAGTACCCCGAGCTGGTCCCGACCCACATCCGGGCCCGGATCGGCCTCGACCGCCCCAACCAGACGTTCGACACGATGCTCCAGGGCCGGGGGTCCTACCAGGTCGCCCTGGACGAGGGCATCACCAGCCCGTACGCGCACATGCGCCAGTACGTCCTGTCCCGGACCCTGGCCAAGGACACCGACCCGGACGTGACGGTCGTCGACTCCGACCCGCTCGCCCTGGTCCGCGAACTCAAGCGGGAGGAGAGCGACCTGGACCTGTGCCTGGTCGGCGGTCCGACCGCCGCCGGCGCCCTGCTGCCGGAGATCGACGAGCTGATGATCAAGCGCTACCCGGTGATCGCCGGAGCCGGGCGTCCGTTCTTCGACGGCGCCTTCGCCCCGGCCGCCTTCGAGCGTGTACGGAGCACCGTCTTCGACAGCGGAGCCGACTACACGCTCTTCCGCCGCACCGCGCCGACGGCGGAGTGAGCCCGGCCGCGGTCCCGCGCGGCGCCGCGGGTCCCGGAACGCGCGGGTGGAGGTGCCGACACCGTCGGCACCTCCGATCCCGCGGCGGGCGGCCACGAGCGTGTGGTCACGCACGTGCCCGCCCGCGAGCCGGCCCCTGATCGCCGGACTCGCGCGGAGCCGCTCTAGACGGGCTCGGTGACGAAGACCAGGACCTCTCCGGGCGCCCACAGGGACACGTCCTCCACCAGCCAGTCGTCGCCGACCTCGTCCTCGGCGAGCTCGATCGTCTCCCCACCGCCGGAGGCGGGGTCCAGCTCCGGCGGGGCGTCCGCCGCGGACGGCTGGGCCACGGGCTGGTCGTCGCCGGCCTGGGCCGGGACATCCTGCCGGTACTCGGCGATCTCCTGGTCGCGCTCGGCCAGGGCGGCACGCAGCTCGCCCATCGTCATGCCGGCGGCGTCCAGACCCTCCAGGGCCTCGCCCTCGGCGGTCGCGGCGTTGCTGGAGTCATAGGGCTCGCCCGGTTCGGCCTCCCGGCCGAAGACGATCTCGACCGGAGCGGCGTACCCCTCGGGGATGCTCACCCCGACCGGGCAGGCGCCGCCGCCTCCGGGCGCGCACTGCTCGGGCGCCTCCAGGATCTCGATCTCCCTCTCCTCGGCCGCCTCTCCGGAGGCGTCGGAGTCGAGGTAGACGAGGGTGCCCACGGCGGTGGGCGAAGCGGGAACGAACCTCATGTCGACGTTCAGGCCGTGCTCGGCGAACTCGGCGGCGTAGCGCTCGGCGTCGGCCGTGGGGTCCAGGACCTCGGCGACGACGACACCGTCCGTCACGCTCATCTCCAGGACGGCGGCCTGCGCCGCGGGCGGTGCCAGCGGTGATCCGTCCCCGTCGGGGCCGGCCGGGGTGAGCAGGACGGTGGCGGCGACCGCGCCCACCGCAACGGCCGCGGTGACGGGGGCGGCGATGAGCAGCCGTCGGGTTCGGGGCTTGAGCGACATCTGCGTGTTCTCCTGTGACTGGGCGATGATCATCGATCGCAGCTCGCGGGCGGCCGGGGCCGCCGGGTCGAGTCGCGAGGACGCCTCCACCTCGGGGCGGAGCCTGCCCACCACCTCGTCGATCCGGTCATCGGTCATGACGTCGCTCCTCTCACTGTGGTGGTTCGGCGCGTGGCCGCCGAGGGGGCGGGGCCGCCGTCGATCTCCAGGCCGGCGCGGCGCAGGGCGCGCGCGAACCGGTTCCTGGCCCGGTGCAGCCGGACCCGTGCGGTGCCCCGGGCGCAGCCCAGGGCCACGGCGATCTGACCGGCGTCGAGTTCCTCCCAGCCCGCCAGGGCGAGGATCTCCTGGTCCTGGTCGGACAGGGAGCGGAACACCGCGCCGATCTCGCCGATCTCGCCGAGCCCGGGGTGGACCACGGTCGTCTCGCGCAGCTCCGAACGCAGCCGTGCGGACAGCGCGTTGACGCGGCGCGCGCCGCGCCGGTGGTTGGCGAGCACGTGACGGGCCACGCCGAAGACCCAGGGCCGGGCCTGGTCGCCGGGTGGGACGTCCCCGATACGGCGCCATACCGCCGTGAAGACGTCCGCGACCAGGTCGGCGGCCTGGTCCGGCTGCTGCGTGCGCCGCAGGAGGTAGGCGAGCACGTCGCGGTAGGAGGCGTCGTAGAGCTCCTCGAACCGTGCGACCGCCTGCTCCCTGGTCGGCGCCGGGAGTCGTCGGGGCAACGGGACACCCTTTCCCTCGGTGGTGGTGCGTCCTTCACCACGCACATGTCCGGACCCGGCGCGGCGTTACGGGTCCGTCCGAGGAATCGGGGTCCCGTTCGCGACAGCACGGCAGGTTCGCGACAGCACGGCAGGTTCGCGACAGCACGGCCCGTGCACGGCATCACGACAGGTGCGCGACAGCACGGCCCGTGCACGGGCGCGGACAGGTGCGGTGAGGGCTCGGGAGCACCTTCGAGGTGCCAGAGCTCATCGAGGAGCCCGGGGACTCCGGGTCACACCGTCCAGCGGTTGGTGATGGGCACGCGGCGGTCGCGGCTGAGGTTGCGAGAGCTGATCTTGGTGCCCGGGGCGGACTGGCGGCGCTTGTACTCGGCACGGTCGACCAGGCTGATGACGCGCCGGACCAGGTCGGGGTCGTATCCGGCGAAGATGAGCTCGGCCTCGCCCTTGTCCGTGCCGATGTAGGCGTCCAGGACGGCGTCGAGCATCGCGTAGTCGGGCAGGGAGTCGGAGTCGCGCTGGTCCGGGGCCAGCTCGGCGCTGGGCGGCTTGGAGATGGAGTTCTCCGGGATGGGCGGGGTCAGGCCCTCCCGGGCCGCCTCGTCGTTGCGCCAGCGGGCGAGCTCCCACACCAGGGTCTTCCAGCAGTCCTTGATGGGCGCGAATCCGCCGACGGAGTCGCCGTAGAGCGTGGAGTAGCCGGTCGCGGCCTCGCTCTTGTTGCCGGTGGCCAGGACCAGGTGGCCCTCCTGGTTGGACAGGCCCATGAGCAGGGTGCCGCGCACGCGGGCCTGGAGGTTCTCGGCGGCCGTGCCGGTCAGCGGAGCCCCGGTCTCATGGGCGGCCTGCTCGAAGGCGGCGACCATGGGAGCGATCGCCGCCGTGCGGGCGGCGAAGCCCTGGCGCTCGGCCAGGTCCTCGGCGTCGCTGAGGGAGTGCTCACTGGAGTACTCGCTGGGCATCAGGACCCCGTGGACGCGGTCGGGGCCGAGCGCGTCCACGGCGATCGTGGCGGTCAGGGCGGAGTCGATGCCGCCCGAGAGCCCCACGAGCGCCGAACGGAAGCCGTTCTTGACGACGTAGTCGCGCAGGCCCGTGACCAGGGCCTGGTAGACCTCGCCGGTGTCCGAGAGCGGGTCGGGGCGCGGGGTGACGGTGTTCTTCAGGGGCGGGTAGAAGTCGACCGGGGTGGCGGTCAGAGTGCGGCGGACGATGCGCAGTCCGTCGACCCGGTCGGGGTCCTCGGGACGGTCGACGGCCTCGGGCAGGTCGAGGTCGGCGACCAGCAGGGTCTCGCTGAACTGGGGCGCGCGGGCCACGAGGTCGCCCTCGGCGTCGACCACCAGCGAGTCGCCCTCGAAGACCAGGTCGTCCTGGCCGCCGACCATGTTGACGTAGGCCAGGGCGGCGCCGATCTCGCGGGCGCGGCGCTGGCACAGTTCGAGGCGGACGTCGTCCTTGTGGCGCTCGTAGGGCGACCCGTTGAGCGAGACCAGGAGTCCGGCGCGCGCGGCGCGGGTGGCGGTGACGGGTCCGCCCTCCTGCCACAGGTCCTCGCAGACGGCCAGGGCGACGTCGACCCCGCGCACCCGCACGACCGGGAGGGTGTCGCCCGGGACGAAGTTGCGGAACTCGTCGAAGACGCCGTAGTTGGGCAGGTGGTACTTGGCCGAGGTGACGGCCACCCGGCCCTGGTAGAGCACGGCGACGGCGTTCTGCGGCGCGCCGGCGGGTTGGCCCGGGGAGGCGCCGGGCGCGGACTGGTCCTCTCGGCGGGAGAGGTAGCCGACCACGGTCGGCAGGTCGGCCAGCCCCGCTTCGGCGAGGTCGGCCGCCAGGGCCCTGGTGGCCTTGATGGAGGCCGACACGAAGGACTTGCGCAGGGCGAGGTCCTCGACGGGGTAGCCGGTGACGACCATCTCCGGGAGCACCGCGAGGTGCGCTCCGGCCTCGGCCGCCTCGCGGGCGGCGGCGACGACGAGCCGGCGGTTGCCGTCGAGGTCGCCGACGGTGGGATTGACCTGGGCGAGTGCGATTCTCAGCTGTGCCACGCCTGCGAGCCTAGTCAACACGGCGCCATGGGGCACGGGGTGGACACGGCCGGGGTGGGGGACGGCATACTGCGGATGCGGACGAGAGCCGCGGGCGAGGGGCCCGGACGGGAGACACAGAGCACGGCTTGACTTGGGCCTGTGGAAATACTCCGGAAATATCAGCAGGGCAGACTGGGTCTGGGACACTGTCTCCGGCCTGGCTCCACGAGCGAGGATCCGGGTCCGGAACTGACCGGCATCGAGGAAGGTTGATCGTGAATCGACAGCAGGAATTCGTGCTCCGCACGTTGGAGGAGCGCGACATCCGGTTCGTGAGGCTGTGGTTCACCGACGTGCTCGGGTACCTCAAGTCCGTGGCGGTGGCTCCCGCCGAACTGGAGGCGGCCTTCTCCGAGGGCATCGGTTTCGACGGCTCCGCCATCGAGGGCTTCGCCCGCGTGTACGAGGCCGACATGCTCGCCCAGCCCGACCCGTCGACCTTCCAGGTCCTGCCCTGGCGCAACGAGCCGCACGGCACCGCGCGCATGTACTGCGACATCCTGATGCCGGACGGCTCCCCCTCCCCCGCGGACCCCCGGCACGTGCTCAAGCGGCAGCTGAGCAAGGCATCCGATCTGGGCTTCACGTTCTACACGCACCCGGAGATCGAGTTCTACCTGCTCAAGAAGATGCCGGAGCACGGGGAGTTCCCCGAGCCCAACGACTCGGGCGGCTACTTCGACCACACGCCGCACAACTCGGCGCACGACTTCCGGCGCAACGCGATCAACATGCTCGAGGCCATGGGCATCTCGGTGGAGTTCAGCCACCACGAGGGCGGTCCGGGCCAGCAGGAGATCGACCTGCGCTACGCGGACGCGCTGACCACCGCCGACAACATCATGACCTTCCGGCTCGTGATGAAGGAGGTGGCGATGGAGCAGGACGTGTACGCCACCTTCATGCCCAAGCCCTTCACGCAGTACCCGGGTTCGGGCATGCACACGCACCTGTCGCTGTTCGAGGGCGACCGCAACGCCTTCTACGAGCCGGGCGCGGACTTCCAGCTGTCCAAGGTGGGCCGCGGGTTCATCGCGGGCCTGCTGCGGCACGCGGACGAGATCACCGCCGTCACGAACCAGTGGGTGAACTCCTACAAGCGGCTGTGGGACGACCCGGCGGCCTCGGCCGGGATGGGCGGCGAGGCGCCGGCCTACATCTGCTGGGGCCACAACAACCGGTCCGCGCTCGTGCGGGTGCCGATGTACAAGCCGGGCAAGTCCAACTCCAGCCGGATCGAGATCCGCTCGATGGACACCGCCTGCAACCCGTACCTGGCCTACGCCGTGGTGCTGGCCGCCGGCCTCAAGGGCATCGAGGAGGGCTACGAGCTGCCCCCGGGTGCCGAGGACGACGTGTGGGCGCTCACCGACGCCGAGCGCCGCGCGCTGGGCATCCGCCCGCTGCCGCAGAGCCTGGACGAGGCGCTGCGGATCATGGAGAACAGCGAGCTGGTCGCCGAGACCCTGGGCGAGCACGTGTTCGACTTCTTCCTGCGCAACAAGAAGGCGGAGTGGAACTCCTACCGCCGCCAGGTGACGCCGTACGAGCTCCAGCGCTACCTGCCCACGCTCTAGCCACGGTTGTCGTAGACGCACGCGGCCCCGCCGGTCACCGACCGGCGGGGCCGCGCTTCGTCTCCGCCTCGTCCGGTCCTCCTCCCCCGTCACGGGAACGCGGCTCGCGGTGAGCACGTCGTATCCGGCACAGGACCGGCGACGGAAGGCCACGGAGGCAAGCACGATGACGCGACGCGCACGGGTATGGGGAGCCGCGCTCGCCGGGGCCACCGGTCTGCTGGCCGCTCCCGGCTGCGGCACGGGCGAGGACGCCGCTGCAGGGGACCTGCCCTCCGAGATCACCTGCGACGCGTTCTACCGGCCCGATACCGAGAGCGGTGCCGGGCGGGAAGAGGCCACCCTCGACCGCCTACCGTGGTCGGTGCCCTCCCCCTGGAGAGCGGAGGGACGGCCCCGGTCAGTCATCAGCGCGCGAACCGCTTGAGGGCTTCGGTGTCCAGGGCCATTCCTTGCCCGGGAATCCGAACAGCCTCGCCGTAGGGATGGGTGCTGCGGTCCATGTACTGACCACGGACGGGACGACGCGGGTCACCGGCCGGGGCGGTCGAGACCGAGTTCGCGGGCGCGAACGGCGGCGGCGTTGCGGTTGGAGACCCCGAGCTTGGCCATGAGGTTGCTCATGTGCACGCTCACGGTCTTGGCACTGATGGACAGGGCCCGCCCGATCTCCGGGTTGGTGCGCCCCTGGGCCACCTCGGCCAGGACCTCGGCCTCCCTGCGGGTGAGCCCGGCCGGCAGCGGTCTTCGTGCGGGCGCGGGGACCAGCCCCGCGGTGATCGCCAAGGGCACGGTGGGATCGGGCAGATGATGGCGCAGGCGCAGCAGCTCCGCACGCCGCGTGAGGAGCACCAGTCCATGCCGATCGGCGACGGCGCGGGCAGCGTCCAGATGGCGGGCGGCGCGCTCACGGTCATCGGCCCGGAAGGCGGCACGGGTGGCGCCGACCAGTGCTTCGGCCTCGGTCAGCACCAGTCCGCCCCGACGGGCCAGGATCACGGCGGCCTCGCAGTCCGCCAGAGCCCGGACCGGATCCTCGCCGATCAGGCCCATCACCAGGTGCCTGGCCAGCCGGTAGTCGGGATGCTCGGTGTGGGCCGCCAGGCGGTCGGCCTCCTCCGCCACCCCGGCGGTGAGCGCCTCGGCCTCCTCCTCCCAACCGGGTGCCTCCCCCAGCGCCACCGCCACCTCCGCCAGCCACGGCAGCGCGCGCACGTGCAGGTCGTCGGCGAAGGACACCAGGTCCCAGGTCTGGTCCAGCAGTCCGAGCGCGAGATCGAAGGCCTCGCCCAGCCGTCCCTCGACGGCGGCCTGGGCCATCGTGAACATGCGGACCGGAAGGTGTTCGGTGGGAGCGCTGGTGTGCTCGGGCAGCAGTCGGCGAAACTCCTCGGTCGCCAGTCGCATCCAGTCCGGCCGACAGCGGTAGTACGCCATGTGCATGCGCACGCTGAGGGAACGTGCCTGGACCAGGGCATCGGTGGTGACCTGCTCCAGTAGGGACTCGGCCTCGGCGAAGCGCCCCTGGTTGGCCCTGGTCACGGCCAGCCCGTAGTAGAAGATGTCGCCCTGGGTGCGGGTCAGGCCCAGTTCCTCGCAGCGGCGCAGCCCCTCCAACGATCGCTGGACGCTCTCCTCGGTACGGCCCAGTCGTTTGAGCGCCCCGCTGATGTTGTTCAGACCGCGCAGCTCCACCTGCGGATACCCGCCTTCGCGGGCCAGGGCGATGCCCTCGGCGAGCAGTTCCAGGCCCACCTGCCACTCGTCCGGGTCGGTGGTGCATCCCAGGGTGATGAGGCTGTCGGCCTCGCTCCGGCGGTCCCCCAGTTCACGGGCCAGCGCCAGGACACGGCCCGCGCTGCGGCGGGCCTCGTCCCGGTGGCCGCGCACCATGAGCGTGGCAGCCAGGGTGGAGACCACCGCCGCCCGCTGCGGGTGTCCCGGCGGCAACACGATGAAGGCGTCTGCGAGGTCCTCCAGCGCGCCGTCGCGACCGAGCTCCTTGAGCGCCTGGGCACGCGCGTGCCGGAGTCCGGCGATGAGTTCGGCGTGCACGGGGGGCGGTGCGGACGAGTCGTGGTAATCACTGGCCCCCACCTCACGCAGGCCGTCGGCGGCGTAGTCGGCCGCCCGCCGTGGGGACCCGGCGAGCAGGCAGGCGGCGGAGGCCAGCCGCAGCACCTCGCCGCGTGGATGGCCGATCCGTTCGGCGGCGTCGGGGACCAGGTCCCACAGTTCGAGGACGCGTTCGAGGAGCACCAGGTGCTCGGGGTAGGCGGCCGCGCGGGCCGTGTGGTCGGCCGCACGCCAGGCCCAGGGGAGGGCGAGCGGCTGGTCGCGGGCCGCGTGGGCGTGGTGGGCGAGCTGCACGGCGGTCTGGGCGTCGGTCAGGCCGGGGACACCGCGTTCGAGGGCTTCGGCGTAGCGGCGGTGGGCCCGGACGCGCTCACCGGGCAGAAGGTCGTCGTAGACGGCCTCGGCGAGTAGGGCGTGGCGAAAGGTGTAGCCGGTGTCGGTGGTGCGCAGGACCTGGGCGTCGGTGGCGTGGCGCAGGGCGGTGTCGAGGTCGTCCTCAGTGGTCCCGGCCCGCCGGGCGACGGCGGCGAGCAGGGCGTGGTCGACGCGGTCCCCGGCGGTGGCGGCCAGTCCGAGCAGCCGCCGAGTGGTCTCGGGCAGGCGCTCCACGGTGGACAGCAGCAGGTCGCGCGGCCGGTCGGGCAGGGGCGCGCCGACGGGCCCCGGGCCGGACAGGAAGGACTCCACGAACAGGGGGTTGCCGCCGCTGCGCGCGTAGAGCAGGTCGACGTCGGCGGGGTCCAGCGCACCGCCGCGCAGGCCCGCCGCCTGGGCGGCGACCTCGTCGCGGCTGAGGGGGTCCACGTCCAGGCGCCCGACGCGGGGCAGCCGTTGGAGTTCGGGGAGCAGGCGTCGGAGCGGGTGGGCGCGGTACAGGTCGTCGGTGCGCACCGACACCAGGAGGTGGACGGGCGCGTCGCCCAGGTTGCGCAGCAGGAAGACGAGGAGGTCGCGGGTGGAGGCGTCCGCCCAGTGCAGGTCCTCGATCACGAGGGTGAGGCCGTCGGGGCGGGCGCGCTCCTCCAGGAAGGTGAGGACGGACTCGAAGAGCAGGGCCCGGCTCTGGTCGCCGAGGCCGGTACCGGTTCCGCTCCCGGATCCCGGTGCGAAGCCGGGGTCCGGGCCGGGGATCCAGGCATGTCCGTGCCCAGGGGCCGAACGGGCATCCCGGACCCACTCGGGCCTCGGTCCCGGGTCAGGACCGGCGCCGGGGCCGTGGCCCCACCCAGGGCTAGGCGCAGATCCTGGGTCCGGTCCCCACCCGGGACCGGGAGCGAGTCCAGGGTCCGATCCCCGCCCGAGGCCGGGCACGGGCCTTGGGCCATCGTCGGAGGTGCCTCCTCGCCCCCGCCCGTCGCCGGCACCGGACCCCGAACGCCGACCGGTGGCGGGACCGCCCTCGGCACCGGAGCCCGGGTCCCGCGGCCACCCGGGGTCGGGGAGGAGTTCGGGGAGCAGGCGGGCGAGTTCACGGTGCTGGGCGGCGGGTGACCCTTCCTCGCGGGCCAGCCGGCGCAGGAGCGTGGTGAACGGGGCGAAGGGGAGTCCGTCCCCGCCGAGTTCGAGGCATCCGCCCACGGCGGTGCGGGCCATGGGCGTGGTGCGCAGGTACTCGTCGACCAGGCGGCTCTTGCCGACCCCGGCGTCGCCGCAGACCAGGAGCGCGCGGGCGCCCTCCCGGCGGACACGGCGCCCGTCCGCGCCCAGAGCGGCGAGGTGGCGGTCGCGTCCGACGAAGACGGAGGGGAGATCGGTGACCTGCATGGCCCCAAGTATGGCGGTTTTCTTCGGGTTCGGGCGGTCGTCCACAGGGCCGTCCGGGTCAGCCCGCGCTCGGTCAGAAGCCGAGACCGATCCCGAAGACCAGGACGACGGCGACCCAGACGTCGACCACCCCGCACCACTCGGCGAAGGACCGCGCCACCACCTTGCCGAGCCACAGGTGCACGAAGTCCCACACTCCGTGGAAGAGCCATCCGGCCGCCACCAGGTAGCGGCCCAGACCGGGGTCGACCACCAGGCCGGCCAGTCCGAGCCCGCCGAAGACCAGCATCCCCAGTGCCTGCACCTGGAACGTGCCGGATCGGGCCAGGTGGCCGTCGAGGACGCTCCAGACCAGGACCACCAGTGCCGCAGCGGAGAAGACGGCCGCGGGCGAGAGCACGTCGAGCGTCCGCAGGAGGAAGATGACGGCGAACGAGGCGGCCAGGAGCGGCCAGGTCGCGCCGCGCCGCTGCAGTTTGGCGACGACGAGGTAGAGCAGGGGCAGGAGCGGGAGGATCTCCGCGAAGCCCCGCACCTCCTCGTCGGTCTTACCGCCGCCGAACACCAGGACCGCTGTCAGCACGGCCAGCGCGGTGGGCCAGCGGTCGCCCAGGAACCGCGCCAACCGCCGCCAACGGGATTGTGACGCCGCCCCGGGCGCTTCACTTCCGTCGGTTCCTGTCCGCCGAGTACCCCCGGCCTGCCCGGCACCAGGGTCGGGGATCGGCGCGGGCCTGTCGTTCGCGGTCTCCATGGTGTTCCTCCTCAGGGTGAGGTCCGGGGATAGGACCCGGTACCGGGCGGGTCGTCCGCCCTGCTCTCCAGGGTCCCGAGGCGAGCCGCGCCCCAGTAGTGCCGAAACCGCGGTACCGACGTGGGTCTGTCACATGCGCGGATGACATCTGTCATGCGGAGGCGTCCACTGGGACAATGAGCCCGTGCACGACCCCTCGCGCGGCGGCCCCCGGCTCGCCCCTCTGCGCCGTTTCACCTGGTGGAGCCTGGCCGGAGCCACCGTCCTCTCCCTGGTCCCCGTCCTCGGTCCCCCCTTCCTGGAGCCCGGTGTGCCGGCCCTGGCCAGGGTCACCGCGTCCGTGGCCATGGCCGCCACCGCCGTGTCGGTCCTGGTCCTGTTCGGACGGCGTCTCGCAGGGCCCCCGCACGGCCGCGTCCCCCTCGGGTGGGCCGCCCTCGGCTGTACCGGCGCCGCGGTGCTCGGCGGGCTCCTGTGGATCTCCCACGACGACGGCGTGTGGTCGGTGGCCCCCGCGGTGATGGTGCCGCTGGTGGCGATGTTCCTGCCCCCGCGCCGCGCGTGCGCACTGATCGCCGCGGCGGCGGTCCTGCTCGCCATCCCGGGCGCGTTCGAGGGCGCGGGACCGTCCGCGGTGCTCTTCCCGCCCGGCCTGCTCGTGGTCCTCACCTGGGTCGTGTTCGGCATGCTGTGGACCTGGGACGTCACCGAACGCCTGGACGGCGCGCGCGAACTGGCCGCCCGGCTGGCCGTCGCGCAGGAGAGGCTGCGGTTCGCGGCCGAACTGCACGACATCCAGGGCCACCACCTCCAGGTGATCGCGCTCAAGGGCGAGCTGGCCGCCCGGCTGGCGGGGACCGATCCGGTCCGTGCCACGGCGGAGATGCGGCAGGTGCAGGATCTGGCGCGGGACGCCCTGCGGGACACCCGGGCCGTCGTCCAGGGCTATCGGCGCACGTCCCTGGACGAGGAGATCACCAACGCGGCCGGGGTCCTCACGAGCGCGGGCATCCGGGTCCGCACCGACATCGGACCCGCCGCGCAGGACCGTCCGCTCCCCGACGACACCCGTGCCCTCCTCGGGTTCGTGGTACGCGAGGCGACCACGAACGTGCTGCGCCACAGCCGCGCGCGCTCGGTCGGCATCGGCCTGGACGCCGCCGCGGGCCGCGTCCGGTTGCGGGTCCGCAGCGACCGCCCGGTGGGACGGGACGGCGGGACCGGCACGGGACTGCGTTCCCTGGCCGAGCGGCTGGAGGCGGCCGGGGGCACACTTGGCTGGGAGAGCGGGAGCGCGCACTTCACCGTGACCGCCGCACTGCCACTGGACGGGACGAACGGATGAGCGAAGCGATCCGACTGCTGATCGCCGACGACGAGGACCTCTTCCGCGGCGCCCTGTCCGCGCTGCTCGACCTGGAGGAGGACCTCACCGTCGTGGCCGAGGCCGCCACTTCCACGAACGCGGTGCGCCTGGCACTGCGGCACCGGCCCGACATCGCGGTACTGGACCTGGAGATGCCTCCGGCCGACGGCCTGAGCGCGGCGGAGCGGATCCGGGCCGAACTGCCCTGCCGCGTCGTCCTGGTCACCCGGCACGCACGGCCAGGGGTCCTGCGGCGGGCACTGTCGGCGGGAGTCAGCGGGTTCGTGCCCAAGACCACGCGCGCCGACCGGCTGGCCGAGATCATCCGCGAGATCGCCGCGGGGCGCCGCTACGTCGATCCGGACATCGCCGCGTCCGCGCTCACGGAGGACCACTGCCCTCTCAGCGGCCGGGAGCTGGAGGTGCTGCGCGCCACCCGGACCGGCGCCTCGGTCAACGACATCGCCGCCCTGGTGCATCTCGCCCCGGGCACGGTACGGAACTACTTGTCGGCCGCGATGGCCAAGACGGGTACCTCCTCCCGGCACGCCGCAGCGCACCGGGCTTGGGAGGAGGGCTGGATCTGAGGCGTGTGCCGGTCAGCCCGCGCTCTCCTCCGGCTCCTGCTCCTGGGGCGCGCCCTCCTCCGGTTGATGGCGGCCGGTCTCGCGCGGCATCCAGATCAGGACCACCACCAGCCCCAGCGCCGCGAAGCACAGCGACACCGTGGCCCCCATATGCAGTCCGTTGAGGAAGGACTCCTTGGCCGGGTCGACCAGGGCGCCTCCCTGCTCGCCCAGCCGCCGGGCCAGCGACAGGGTCGCCTCGACCGACTCCCCGGCCTCGTGCAGCTCGGCGGGCGTCAGGGAGGACGCGTCCTCCTCCTGGGCGACCCGCTCCAGTTCGGGGGTGATGCCGGCCCGGTAGCGGAACGAGATGAGCGCCCCCAGGACCGCCACACCCATCGCGGTCGCGACCTGGCGGACCGTGTTCTGCACGGCGGAGGCGGCCCCGGCCTTGCCGGGCGGGACGGAGGACATGATCGCGTCGGTCGCGGGCGTCAGGACGATCGCCATGGAGGAGGCCTGGACGAAGGTCATGACGATGATCAGCACGAGCGGGGTGTCGATCTGCAGCTGGGTGAAGAAGGCGAAGGTCGCGCACACCCCCAGCACGCCCGCCGCGGCGACCCTGCGGGGCCCGACCCACCGCACCAGCGTGGGACTCAGCGGGGCCATGAGGATCTGCCCGGCCGCCGCGGGCAGCACCAGCAGACCCGCCATGAACGGGCTGAACTCGCGCACGCTCTGCCAGTAGAAGCTGAGGAAGAAGATCAGACCGGACATGCTGAAGAAGAGCACCATCATGATGGCGATGGAGACGCTGAACCTGGGGTTGCGGAAGAAACGCACGTCCAGGGAGGGGTCGGTGGTGCGTGACTCGTGGACCAGGAAAAATGTGATCACCGCCACACCCAGGAGCAGGGCGCCGTACACGTCCCAGTCGGCCAGTGACGCGCGCTCGCCCGCGGTGATGATGCCGTAGATCAGCAGCACCAGTCCGGGGACGGACAACAGCACGCCCACGACGTCCGGGCGGCCCGGGTGCTGGTCGCGCGACTCCGGGATCAGGAAGAACGCCAGCGCCAGCCCGACCACGACGAAGGGCACGTTGATCAGGAAGATCGACCCCCACCAGAAGTTCTCCAGCAGCAGGCCGCCCGCCGACGGGCCGATCGCCAGGGCCAGCCCGACCGACCCGGCCCAGATCCCGATGGCCCGTCCGCGCTGCTCGGGCGGGAACACGTTGGTGATGATCGACAGGGTCTGCGGCATCACCATGGACGCGCCGAAACCCATGGCGGCGCGGGCCAGGATCAGCTGCTCAGGGCTCTGGGAGTAGGCCGACAGGGCCGAGGCCGCCCCGAACACCACCAGGCCGGCCACCAGCAGGCGCCTGCGTCCCCACCGGTCCCCCAGCACCCCGAACGTGAACAGCAGCCCCGCGAACACGAGCGTGTAGGAGTTGATCGCCCAGGCCAGCTGGGACTGGCTCGCCCCCAACCCGAGCTCGGGGTCGGAGAGCACCCTCAGGGCCACGTTGAGGATCGTGTTGTCGGCGACGATCACCAACAAGCAGATGATGAGCACCGCCAGCCCGCCCCACCTGCGCCGATACCCGGTCTGCCGATCCACGGACACCTCCGATGCGAGCTGGGACTCCGCGCCCCGTGACACTCAGGGCTATCGGGAATGCGGCGCCTGCGCAAATGGGTTCCATCCCAAGGAATTCGGCGTCGGGACGCCGTGCGATGATGCTGTCGTGCGGCGCGCCGCACCCCTTGGCCCCCAGGGCCCTTCGCGCTCCAGCGCGACAACTCCATTCGTCCATACGTCCGGAGACACCCCAGAGGTGCTTCGAGACAACGGAGGAACGCTCACATGAACACCACAGCCAAGGCTTCCACCGGCGGGAACACCCTGTACGGCGGAGTGACCTCCCGACGCGTCACGGTTCGCGACCTGGCCGCCGCCAAGCGGCGCGGCGAGCGCTGGCCGATGCTCACCGCCTACGACGCCCTCACCGCCCGGGTCTTCGACGAGGCGGGCATCCCCGTCCTGCTCGTCGGTGACTCCGCGGCCAACGTGGTCTACGGCTACGACACCACCGTTCCCGTCACGATGGACGAGCTCGTTCCGCTGACGGCCGCCGTCGCGCGCTCCACCCAGCGGGCGCTGGTCGTGGCCGACCTGCCGTTCGGCTCCTACCAGGGTTCGCCCCAGCAGGCCCTGGAGGCGGCCAGCCGCTTCATGAAGGAGGGTCGGGCCCAGGCGGTCAAGCTGGAGGGCGGCCACACGGTGGCCCACCAGGTCGAACTGCTGGTCTCCGCCGGGATCCCGGTCATGGGCCACATCGGTCTGACCCCGCAGTCGGTCAACACGCTGGGCGGCTACCGGGTCCAGGGGCGCGGCGAGGCGGCGGCGGGCCTGCTCAAGGACGCCAAGGAGCTGGAGCGCGCGGGCGCGTTCTCGCTCGTGCTGGAGTGCGTGCCCTCCGAACTGGCGGCCGAGGTCACCGAGCAGCTGTCCATCCCCACCATCGGCATCGGAGCGGGCCCGTCCACGGACGCCCAGGTGCTGGTGTGGCAGGACATGGCGGGGCTCAGCCCCAAGGTGGCCAAGTTCGTCAAGGCCTACGCCAACCTCAACGAGACGCTGCGCGAGGCCGCTTCGAGCTTCGCCGACGACGTCGTCCAGGGCGCCTTCCCCGAGGAGCGCCACTCCTACTCCGCCTGATCCGGTCGCGGCCGCTCCGGCCGCACCACGGCACCACCACCGCGCCGCCGGCCGGGTCCGCCCCGGTCGGCGGTGCGGCGTGTCCGGACCCGTTTTCGATCCGCTCCGGGCCGCTCCGGGCCCGCGGACCGACCCGTCCGCGGGTGCGGTGCGAAGTGTGAGGCGGACGACAACCCGAACGGTACTCGGGAGTAGAGTCGCACCGTACCGAGCACCGACACGGGCCGGGGTCCGGCCCTTCCGGGAGGACACATGCGCATCTCGATGCCGCTCCAGTACGCGGGCGAGCCCAAGGCCGCCGTCGATCTGGTCGCCGAGTTGGAGAAGGCCGGGCTGGACACGGTGTGGGTCGCGGAGGTCTACGGCTTCGACAGCCCCACGCTGATGGGCTACATCGCGGCGCGCACCGAGACGGTGGCCATCGGCTCGGCCATCCTGCCGCTGTACAGCCGCACGCCCAGCCTGGTCGCGATGACCGCGGCGGGACTGGACGACCTGTCCGGCGGGCGCGCCATCCTCGGCCTGGGGGCCAGCGGTCCGCAGGTGATCGAGGGCTGGCACGGTGTGCCCTACACCAAGCCGCTGGCGCGCACCCGCGAGACCGTCGAGATCTGCCGCCGCATCTGGGCCCGGCAGGACCGCCTGACCCATGACGGCTCCGTCTTCCAGCTCCCCCTGCCGCCCGAGCGCGGAACCGGGCTGGGCAAGCCGCTCAAGCTCATCAACCACCCCCGCCGCCCCGACATCCCGATCTACCTGGCCTCCCTGGGCGAGAAGAACGTGGCCATGACGGCCGAGATCGCCGACGGATGGCTGCCCCACCTGTTCATCCCCGAGAAGGCGGAGAGCGTGTGGGGCGACTCGATCGCGGCGGGCAAGGCCAAGCGCGACCCGTCCCTGGGCGAGCTGGAGATCTCCGCCGGCGGTCTCCTCGCGATCGGGGAGGGCGAGGACACCAAGAAGCTGCTCGACTTCGTCCGCCCGATGATCGCGCTGTACGTGGGCGGCATGGGCGCCAAGGGCAAGAACTTCTACAACACCGTGGCCCGCCGGTACGGGTACGAGGAGGCCGCGGAGAAGATCCAGGACCTGTACCTGGAGGGCCGCAAGGAGGAGGCGGCCGCGGCGGTGCCCGAGGAGTTCGTGGAGCTGACGAACATGGTCGGCCCGGAGTCCTACGTGCGCGAGCGCGTCGAGGCCTTCCGCGCGGCCGGGGTCACCCAACTCAACGTGACTCCCGTGGGTGACAACCCGGCCAAGCTCGTGGAGAAGGTCAAGAGCTGGGTCTCCTGACCCCACCCGTCACACCAGGTCGCGTGCCCCGCCCTCCCGCGGGGCACGCGACTCCCCGCGGCCGCGAATTTTTTCTCGGCGCCCGAAGGCGCAGCGCACCCACCCTGCGCCACTCTGTGTAGTCAACGCTCCACGAATTGTCTTGTTAACATGCGTTAAGTACCGTCTTGCCCCCGGACGAAGACCGGAGAACGCATGCCCCCGTCCCCCGCATCCCGCCGAACCGGCGCGAGCGCCCTCCTCACGGCGGCCGCCCTCGGCTCCGTCCTGCTCTGCCCCCTCCCGGCCTCGGCCGCCCCCGCGCAGCACTGCGTCGGCGACGCCGACGGCAGCGACCAGGAGTGCTTCGCCACCTACGACCAGGCGATCGACGCGGCGCAGGACCGCGTCGGACACACGCTGGCCGAACAGGAGCGCGCCCTGTCCGGTTCCCGGACCGGCACCCTCACCGCCGCGAACGACGTCATCATCGGCACCTACTTCGAACACGGGAACTACGGCGGCGCCTCGTTCACCCTCTACGGGGACAACACCTGCCAGGGCGGCGACGACATCGAGTTCTGGTTCACCTTCCCCCCGGAGTGGCAGGGCATCATCTCCTCCGCCCAGCCCTGGGCGCGGTGCTCGCTGTGGCTGCACGCCGGGCCGGACGGCACCGGCGACCGCGACGGCCCCTACCGCGAGAACACCCCCGACATCGGTGGCCACATGAACGACCGCACCGTCTCCACCACCCTGGGCTGACGCCCGGCCCCTCCCCCCGCCCCCGCCCGATGGGAGAACCGACATGAGACGCACGTACGCCGTGCTCACCGCCGCCGCGGTCGCCGTGGCGACCGCGGTCACCACGGCGCCGACCCCCGCCTACGCCGACCACGAGGACACGCCCACGGTGCGCCAGCTGCTGGAGCTGTGCAACGTGTCGACGGACGTGTGCGAGTTCCACCCCGGTGGAGCGCCGGAGCTGTTCGCCACCGACGGCCGCGTCGTGGGATCGGAGGTGTTCAACTGCACCTCGGGCCGCCAGAACATGGCCGTGGAGTGGTCCGACACCACCTCCCAGAGCAACAGCGTCGGCCTGGCCCTGACCACCGAGGCCGGCTTCGGAGAGATCTTCTCGGTGTCCTACGAGCAGTCCTTCCAGCACACCTGGACGACCTCGCACACCGAGTCGCAGACCACCTTCGTCAACACCGGGCCCCGAGAGGTGGGCTGGGTCGAGCGGCGGCCTCAGATGCAGCGCGTGCACGGCACCTACGAGCTGCACTTCGGCAGCCGCCAGTGGGGCCACTACATCTGGTACGCGCCCTTCACCGCCGAAGGACCCGTCCCCGGCTCGCCCGACGAGGTCGTCACGCAGAACGTGCGGCCGATGACCGATGCCGAGGAGGCGGCGTGCCCGTGACCCACCGAAACCACACGGTGCTCAGAGCCCTCACCGCCGGCGCGGTGGCGGCGGCCCTGGCGCTGGCGCCCTCACCGGCCGCGGCCGACCACGAGGACACCCCGACGGTCCGGGAGCTGCTGGAGAGGTGCGGCGAGAGCACCGACCTGTGCGAGTTCCACCCCTCGGGCGCCCCGGAGTACTTCCAGAACACCGCCGAGCAGGTCGGCTCACCGGTCTACAACTGCACTGACCACGAGCAGCTGTCCCAGGTGTCCTGGTCCAAGACCACGGGCGAGTCCAACAGCGTGAACCTGTCGATGACGGCCACGTTCGGCGTGGTCTTCAAACAGAGCTTCACCGTCTCCTACGGGCACGAGTGGAGCTCGGAGCACACGCAGACCCAGCGGACGCAGGTCACCGCCCAGCCCGGCGAGGTGGCCACCGTCTACTACGGGCCCAGGATGCAGCGCGTGCACGGCACCTACGAGCTGCACTTCGGCAGCCGCCAGTGGGGCCACTACATCTGGTACGCGCCCTTCACCGCCGAAGGACCCGCGGACGACCAGGGCAGCACGGTCACGCAGTCCACGCGGCCGATGACGGACCAGGAGCGCGCCGCCTTCTGCGGCTGATCCGCCGTCCGGCGACCGGTGCCCGTCGGGCGCCGGTCGCCGTTCACGTCCGAGCGGTCACGACCGCCCGTTCGGGGCCGCCCGATCGGGGCCGCCCGGCCGGGTGGCCCCGGCCGCGGGGTCACGACCGCGGGGTCACGACCGCCGAGGGATCACAGCCCGGTGATGCGGATGCCGGCGTGGGTCTTGTAGCGGCGGTTGACCGCGATGAGGTTGGCGGTGAGCGCCTCGACCTGGTGGGCGTTGCGCAGCCGTCCGCCGAACACGCCCCGCACACCGGGGATCAGGTCGGCCAGCGCGCGCACGACGTCGGTTGCCTCGCGGTCCTCGCCCAGGACCAGGACGTCGAGCTCGACCTCGGAGACCTCGGGGTCCAGCAGCACCACCGCGGACACGTGGTGGAACGCGGCGGTGACCCGGCTCCGCGGCAGGACCTCGGCGGCCTGCTGGGCGGCACTGCCCTCGGGCACGTCCAGCGCGAAGGGGCCGCGCTTGTCGAAGCCCAGGGGGTTGACGCAGTCGACGACGATCTTGTCCGCGAGCTCGTCGGCCAGCCCCGCCAGCAGGTCGCGGTGGCCCTCCCACGGGACCGCGACGATGACGATGTCGCCCTCGGCCGCGGCGGCGGCGTTGTCCAGCCCCCGCACGTCGACGCGGGTCCGCTCGGCCTCGACCAGCTCCTTGGCGACCGAGGCCGCGCGGTCGGCGCTGCGCGATCCGATGATCACGATCTGCCCGGCCAGGGCGAACCGACGGGCGAGCCCACGCCCCTGGTCGCCCGTACCGCCCAGGACGGCGATGGTCTGCCCGGTGATGTCCACGCCCTCCGGCGTGCTCTGTTCGCTCATGCGCCGATCCTGTCAGAGCCGTCCCGCCGCGACCGCACCCAGGTCACCAGTCCTCGTCCTCCTGCTCATCCCAGGCCGAGTTGCGCTCGGCCGCGGTGGTGAGGGCCCGGGAGGCCGCCTCCTCGCTGTCGTAGGGGCCCATGCGCTTCTTGTTGGGACAGCCCGCACCGTGTTCGACCCGTTGGTGCACAAGGCAGTACCACCAGCGGTCCTGGTCGGATCTCTCGTCCATCTCGACCCCTCTTCCTCGGTCTCCGTCGTGGGGCATCTACCCGTGGTGGGACCGCGCTCACACCCGCGCGCGAGCGCCTCTTGGCGAGTCCGTCCGGAGGTACCCACGAACTACAATCGGATCTCATGACTACTCCGCTGGTTCCTGGGCGCATATCGCCCCAACGCTCGGTTCCCTCCCACATCGTCCGGCCTGAGTACGTCGGTCAGAAGTACCCCGTGGAGGGGGTCCTGGGCGACGTGCAGACCCCGGAGACCATCGAGAGGCTCAGGGCCACCTCGCAGATCGCCGCACGGGCGCTGCAGGAGGTCGGGAAGAACATCGACCCGGGCGTGACCACGGACGAGCTGGACCGGATCGGCCACGAGTTCCTGCTCGACCACGGCGCCTACCCCAGCACGCTGGGGTACAAGGGCTACCCGAAGTCGCTGTGCTCCTCCCTCAACGAGGTCATCTGCCACGGTATCCCCGACGACACCGTCATCTCCGACGGGGACATCGTCAACATCGACATCACCGCCTTCAAGGACGGGGTGCACGGCGACACCAACGCCACGTTCCTGGCCGGAAACGTCTCCGAGGAGCACCGGCTGCTGGTGGAGCGCACCCACGAGGCCACGATGCGCGCGATCAAGGCCTGCCGTCCGGGTCGGCGGATCAACGTGATCGGCCGGGTCATCGAGTCCTACGCCAAGCGGTTCGGCTACGGCGTGGTGCGCGACTTCACCGGGCACGGCGTGGGCCCGGAGTTCCACTCCGGCCTGGTGATCCCGCACTACGACGACCCGCGCGCGGACACCGTCATGGAACCGGGGATGACCTTCACCATCGAGCCGATGATCACCCTCGGCGCGGTCGAGTACGACATGTGGGACGACGGCTGGACCGCCGTGACCGCCGACCGCCGCTGGACCGCGCAGTTCGAGCACACCCTGGTCATCACCGACACCGGCGCGGAGATCCTCACCCTGCCCTGAGTGCGGACGGCACGGCCCATGGACGGCCGCGGGCCGGACGGCGCGGGGGCGGCCGGCCCGTGGGGCCTCCCCCGCCCGGCCTGCGAGGGGGCGCCGTCGAGCCCGGCCGCCCCGCCTGTGGATCACCGGAGGACCGGACGCTAGTGTCTCCGGATGAGGATCCTCATCTCCGCCGACATGGAGGGGGCCACGGGCGTCACGTGGCCCGCCGACGTCGAGCCCGGCACCGAGCAGTGGCAGCGCTGCCGCGCGATGTTCACCGGCGACGTGAACGCGGCCGTGACGGGCCTGTTCGAGGGCGGCGCCGACGAGGTCCTGGTCAACGAGGCGCACGCCACCATGCGCAACCTCCTCCTGGAGGAGCTGCACGAGGACGCGACCATGATCACCGGCCGCCACAAGGACCTGTCCATGGTCGAGGGCGTCCAGGCGGGCGACTGCGACGGCGTGGTCTTCCTCGGCTACCACTGCGGCGCCGGGGACGAGGGCGTGCTCGCCCACACCTACCTGCCCAACGCCATCACCGGCGTGTGGCTGGACGGGGAGCCGGCGAGCGAGGGCCGGCTCAACGCCGCGGTCGTGGCCGCGTACGGGACCCCCGTCATCCTCGTCACCGGGGACGACCGGGCCTGCGAGGACGCCGCCGGCTACGCCCCCTTCGCCCGGACCGTCGCGGTCAAGGAGCACGTGAGCCGCTACGCCGCCCGCTGCCGTCCGCCCGCCCGCACCGCGCGGGACATCCGCGCCCAGGCGCGCGCCGCCATGCTGCTGGCCGGTCGCCTGGTCCCCGCCGAGCCGCGTGCGCACGAGGTCGAGGTGGAGGTCGACGCCGCCCACCTGGCCCAGGCCGCCGCGCTGGTACCGGGAGTGACACGCGTGGGAGCCCGGCGCGTCCGCTACACCTCACCCGACGCCTACGAGATGATCCGTTGCTTCAAGACGGTGACTACTCTCGTTTCCCAGGCAATGGAAGCCCACTACGGGTAAGACTGGTGCGGGGGATCTCCCCGTTCCGGCACACCACTCATCGCAGAGAGAGGCCGCGCACGTGGTCCACACCGTCACGTCCCCCGAGACCGGTCTCGACGCGGCCGGGGAGGACGCGATCCGCCTGGCCCGCGGACTCGTCCGCCTGGACTCCACCAACCGCGGCGGCGGCCAGGGCGACGAGCGCGCCGCGGCCGAGTACACCGCCGAGGCCCTCGGCGAGGCGGGGCTCGATCCGGTGATCCTGGAGTCGGCGCCCCGCCGCGCGAACGTGGTCGTCCGCGTGCCGGGGACCGATCCCACCGCCCCCGCCCTGCTCGTCCACGGCCATCTGGACGTGGTCCCGGCCGACGCCGCCGACTGGACCCTGCCGCCCTTCGCGGGCGAGATCGCCGACTGCCCGGTCACGGGCGTCCCGGCGCTGTGGGGCCGCGGCACGGTGGACATGAAGAACTCCGTCGCGATGGTCGCCGCCGTGGTGCGCCACTGGGCCCGCCACGGCGTGCGGCCGCGCCGCGACCTCGTCCTGGCGTTCGTCGCCGACGAGGAGGACAGCGCCGCCTACGGGGCCGACTGGCTGGCACGCGAGCACGCCGACCTGTTCGAGGGCTGTTCCGTGGGGATCGGCGAGGGCGGCGGGGAGACCGTGCACGCCCGCGGCGCGGACGGGCGCCCGGTCCGGCTCTACCCGGTGGGCGCCGCCGAGCGCGGCAGCGCCTGGCTGACCCTGCGCGCCCGCGGCACGGCCGGGCACGGGTCCCGCCCCCCGCGCGACAACGCCGTGGGGGCGCTCGCCGAGGCGGTGGCCCGGATCGACCGGCACACGTGGCCGACGAACCCGACGCCCGTGACCCTCGACGCGATCGACGCGGTCGCCAAGGCGCTGGGCGTGGAGCGCGCCCCCGGCGACACCGCCACCGACGAGGCCCTCGACGCCCTGATCGCCCGGTTGGGCGAGGTCGCGCCGCTGATCGCCCCGACGGTGCGCAACAGCGCGGCCCCCACGATGCTCTCGGCGGGGTACAAGCTCAACGTGGTGCCCGGGGAGGCGACCGCGGGTGTGGACGGGCGTGTGCTGCCGGGCGCCGAGGCGGCCTTCGAGGCCACCATGGACGCGCTGACGGGCGGTCGCGTGGACTGGGAGTACGCGCACCGGTCGCCCTCGGTGTCGGCCCCCGTGGACGGCGCCGCGTTCGCGGCGATGGGTGCCGCCCTGCGCGCGCACGACCCCGACGCGCACGTGGTGCCGATGTGCCTGTCCGGGGGCACCGACGCGAAGGTCTTCGCCCGCTTGGGCATCGACTGCTACGGCTTCTCCCCGATGAGCCAGCCCGAGGGGCTGGACTACACGGAACTGCTGCACGGCGTGGACGAGCGGGTGCCGCTGGACGGGCTCAGGTTCGGGGTGCGCGTGCTGGACACGTTCCTGCGGGCCTGAGCGCCGCGCGCGGAGCGGGAACGGCGCGGGCGCGCAGGGCGTCCGCGCGGGTCAGCCGACGAGGGGGAGGACGATCAGTGGGCAGGGCTGCGCCGGAGGCGTCCGTTGAGGGCTGCGGGGAGCGACGCGGGGATGGAGCACCGGGGGCGTCCGTCGAGGGCGACGGTGGGCGACGGGTGAGCGGTGGGGCGGCGGCCGTACGCGGGGTGCCCGCGCTGACGCGTCCGCCGCGCCTGCGCGCCGGTGACCGGGTCCGGCTGGTCACACCTTGCAGTCCGGTCCCGGCCGCCCAGTTGGAGGCCTCGGTCGCGGTCCTGCGCGCGTGGGGTCTGCACGTGGATCTGGCGCCGCACGTGCGCGAGCGCCACTCGCACCTGCCCTATCTCGCGGGCCAGGACGCCGTGCGCGCCGCCGACCTGCAGTCGGCCTGGTGCGACCCGGACGTGGCCGCGGTGTTCTGTGTGCGCGGCGGCGACGGCGCGCACCGGACCCTGGACCTGTTGGACTTCGAGGCGATGCGGCGGGCCGAGCCCAAGGCGCTGATCGGGTTCAGTGACGTGACCGCGCTGCACGAGGCCTTCGCGGTGGAACTGGGCGTGGGGACGGTGCACGGACCGGTCGTGGGGACGCGCTACTTCGTGGGCGACCCGCAGGCCCAGCACGAGCTGCACACGACGCTGTTCTCCCCCGACGAGCGCATGGTGCTGACGTCGCCGGGCGCGCACGCGCTGGTGCCCGGGCGCGCACGCGGCGTGACGTTCGGCGGCAACCTCAGCCTGCTCAACGACGGCCTGGCCACCCCGCACAGCCGCCTGTCCGCCGACAACGGCCTGCTGATCCTGGAGGACATCGGCGAGGACGTCGCCCGGATCGACCGGATGCTCACGCACCTGCTGCGCACCGGATGGATGGACGGCGTGGCCGGGGTCGTGCTGGGCACGTGGACGGACTGCCCGCCCGACCTGGGTGTGATCGCCGACCTGATGCGCGAGCGCCTGGAACCGCTGGGGGTACCGGTGCTGTGGGGCCTGGAGTTCGGGCACTGCCCGGCCCAGCTGACCATCCCGCTGGGCGTTCCCGCCGAGCTCGACGCCGAGCGCGGCACCCTGGAGCTGGCCGTTCCGGGCCTGGTGTGAGCCGCCCGCGCCGGACCGCGCGCGGTTCACGGTGACCTTCCACCCGTTCATGGCGGGCCTTACCCGGCCGCTGGCCGAGCGTGTGCGGGGCGGCGCGGGAGGTGAGGGTTCCCGAATCCGGCTCGGGAACCCTGTCGGCGGGGGAACGCGCCGATAGACTCGTCTCATGGTTCGAGAACCACTGACCCCCGAGCAGATCGCCCGCGGCCACCTGCTGGGGCGGCTGCTCCGTGAGGCCCGGGGACGGCGCACGATGGTCGACGTCGCCCACCAGGCCGGGATCTCCGTGGAGACCCTGCGCAAGATCGAGGGCGGCCGCATCCCGACCCCCGCCTTCTTCACCGTCGCCGCGATCGCCGACGCCCTGGACCTGTCCCTGGACGACCTGCTGCGCCGTCTGCACGGCACCGCCGCCGTCGCCGTCTGAGTCCGCCGGGCGCGGTGACCGCGAGGGAGCGCCGGGCCGGGTTCGGGCCGCGGTGGGCGGCGGGCGCCCTCCCCGGCGCAGGCCTTCCTCACCGCGCGCCCGCCCCCGGTCTACGCCGGTTCCCGCAACGGCCAGACCTCGACCACGCCCCGCGCGACGGCGCACGGGGTCTGCGCCACGAGTCGGACGGCTTCCTCGATGGTCTCCGCCTCGATGATCTCGAACCCGGCCACCGGCAGGGAGGAGGACATGAAGGGTCCGCGCTCCACCGTCGTGCCGGCGCCGTCGTGGTTGGTCACCTGTACGGGTGTGCCGGCGATGCCCAGGACCGCCCCGGCCGCACGCAGGCGGGCGTCATGCGCGTGCGCCCTGTCGCGTACCGCCGCATCGGTGCGGTCGTAGCCGTCCTGGTCCCCGTATCCGATGGTCACGAACTTCGCCACAACGGAACCTTCCCCTCGTTCGTACGGACTGTTCACCGGTACTGACCTTCAGCCACGCCCGAACTCATCGCCGTGCCGGAGGAACACGCGCCGCCGCGCCTCCGCCCACCCGTCCGAAGGCCTTCGGCGAAACGCGCCCTAGCCGCCCAGCAGGGCCTCGGTGAGCAGGCCGTTGAGCACCCCGTCGGGGGTGTGGGCCCGTGCGCGTGCCTGCGCCCGCCCCTCGGCCAGGCACCACCGCCAGAGCCGGTCCAGGCGGTCGGGGTCGGGTGCGGCGTCCGGTCCGTCGAGGGTGAGCACGGGCCAGTCCCACACCCGGCCCTGAGCCGCGACCTTGGCACCGCCCACGACGGGATCCACCGCCACCGCCGGGACGCCGTTGCGCAACGCGAGCACCAGCCCGTGCAGGCGCGTGGTCACCACCAGGTCCATCCGTCCCACCAGGGCGTCGAACTGGCCCGGCCGCGCGCAGTGCAGCCAGTCGACGGCGTCCAGCCGGGTGTCGAGCGGCACCCGGGCGCAGTCCTTGGCCACCAGCCAGTCCGCCAGCGCGCGGTGCACGCGCGCGTGGGCGGCGCGGTCCCGGTACTCGGGCTGACCGGGTGCCGCGGTCACTCCCACCACCGGCACCTGTGCCGGGGCCGGAGCGTCCGCGGCCAGGTCCCGGTGCGGTTCGCGCCCCGGCGCGTCGCGGGGCAGGACCGCGTGGAAGCCGCGCAGCGCGGGGTCGGTGGGGTCGACGGCGGACACCCCGACCGCGATCCGCGTGCAGTCGGCGAAGCGCCGGTGCAGCTCGGTGACCTGCTCCCCGGCCGCGGGCCCGCATACGAAGACCAGATGCGAGTAGGCGGCCGGGTCCACCTCCTCCAGCGTCGGCCCGCGTGAGCGGAAGTGGGGGCTCCACACGATGTCGTGGGCGATGCCGTGCGCGCCGATCTCGGCGGACACCGCCTCCGCCGCGCCGACGTCCCCCGCCGTCGCCTCGCCGTGCAGGAACGAGAACCAGCCTGCGAGCACGACACGGATCGGTCTGCGGGTCCCCATGGTCCACCTCCTCGCCACACGCCTATCGTGTGAGACGTACCCGCGGCCCGGGCGTGTTCCCCCGTTCCCCTAGGACCGGGGAGTGGTAGGCACGTGGGAGCCGCGTCGAATCGCAGGGGGAGACCATGACCGATCAGGCACTGAAGGTGGACGAGGCCGAACTGCGCGGCCTGTTGGACGGACGCTGGGCCCAGGTGCGCGAACGCGCCCGCGACCTGCTGCGCGGTGAGGAGTTCGCTCCCGTCTCCGGGCTGACGGTGGACGACCACCGCGAGCGCGTACTGACCCAGCTCAAGGCCCTGGCCGGCACGGGAATGGCCGGCTACGGGTTCCCCGAGTCCGTGGGCGGTTCCGACGACATCGGCGCCTCGGTCGTCGCCTTCGAGATGCTCGTGTGCGATCTGTCGCTCATGGTGAAGGTGGGCGTGCAGTGGGGGTTGTTCGGCGGCGCCATCCGTGCCCTGGGCACCGAACCGCACCACGCCGAGTACCTGCCCGGCGTGATGTCGGTGGACCTGCCCGGCTGTTTCGCGATGACCGAGACCGGCCACGGTTCGGACGTCCAGCGCCTGCGCACCACCGCCACCTACGACCCCGCCACCGAGGAGTTCGTGGTCCACACGCCCGACGAGGCCGCGCGCAAGGACTACATCGGCAACGCCGCCCGGGACGGGCGGATGGCGGTGGTCTTCGCCCAGCTGAACGCGGACGGCACCGAGCACGGCGTCCACGCCCTGATGGTGCCCGTCCGCGACGCCGAAGGCAGCCCGATGCCGGGCGTGCGGATCGAGGACTGCGGGACCAAGGCCGGCCTCAACGGCGTGGACAACGGCCGCCTGTGGTTCGACCAGGTCCGGGTGCCCCGCACGAACCTGCTCAACCGCTACGGCGACGTGGCCGCCGACGGCACCTACAGCAGCCCCATCGAGAACAAGAACCGCCGCTTCTTCACCATGCTCGGGACCCTGATCCGCGGCCGGATCAGCGTGGCCGGGGGCGCGGGCACCGCCACCAAGGCCGCGCTGGCGATCGCGGTGCGCTACGCCGACACCCGTCGCCAGTTCACCCGCCCCGCCGCAGACGGCCGCCCCGAGCAGGAGGTGCGGATCCTGGACTACCTCGCCCACCAGCGCAAGCTGCTGCCGGCGCTGGCGTGCACCTACGGGCTGCACTTCGCCCAGGAGGAGCTGGTCACGCGGCTGCACGAGCTCTACGGCGCCCAGGAGCCGGGCGAGCGCGACGAGCACGCCCAGCGCGAGCTGGAGTCGCGCGCGGCCGGGCTGAAGGCGGTCGCGACCTGGCACGCCACCGAGACCATCCAGACCTGCCGCGAGGCCTGCGGCGGGGCCGGATACCTGGCCGAGAACCGCATTCCGCAGCTCAAGGCCGACTCCGACATCTTCACCACTTTCGAGGGCGACAACACGGTGCTGCTCCAGCAGCTCACCAAGGGCCTGTTGACCAACTTCCAGGACTACTTCGGCGACCTCGACCAGTTGGGCCTGGTCAAGTTCGTGGCCGGGCGGTTCGTCGAGACGGTCATCGAGCGCACCGCCGCGACCCCGCTCATCGAACGGCTGGTCGCCGCCGCCCCCGGCCGCGGCACCGAGGCGAGCCTGCACAACCGCGGTTGGCAGCTGGAGCTGCTGGAGGACCGGGAGCAGCACATCATCGAAGGGCTGGCCGGGCGTCTGCGCCGGGCGCGCAAGGACGGCAGCGACGCCTTCGACGTGTTCAACCAGGCCCAGGACCACGTGCTCACCGCCGGGCGCGCGCACATGGACCGCGTGGTGCTGGAGGCGTTCGTCTCGGGTATCGACCGCTGCGGCGACCAGTCCACGGCCAAGCTGCTCAACCGCCTGTGCGACCTGTACGTGCTCTCCGTCGTGGAGGAGAACCGCGCGTGGTTCCTGGAGCACGAGCGCCTGTCCACGTCCCGGGCCAAGGCGGTGACCCAGGCGGTCAACGACCTGTGCCGGGGGCTGCGCCCCTACGCGGTCACGCTGGCCAACGGCTTCGGGCTGCGCGACGAGTGGCTGGGCGCGCCCATCGCCCTGGGCGCCGAGCACGCCCGCCAGGGCGACGTCGCGGCGGCCTCCGCGGGCTGACTAGGCTCGTCGGCGTCGAGGAGACGTACGGAGGGGGTTCTGATGTCGGCCGTCCGGCTGCTGGTCCTGGGGGCGGTCCGCGTGCGCGGGCGGGCGCACGGCTACCAGGTGCGCGCGGACCTGGAGTCGTGGGGCGCGCACGAGTGGTCCACGGCCAAGCCGGGATCGATCTACCACGCCCTGAAGCAGTCGGCACGGCAGGGATTGCTGCGCGCCCACGACGTCGCGCCCTCCACCGCCGGCGGACCGCCCCGGACCGAGTACGAGATCACGGACGAGGGCACCGCCGCCTACTTCGCGCTGCTGCGCTCGTCGCTGGCCTCGATCGACGAGAAGCCGGACGTGCTCTCCGCCGCCGTCGGGTTCCTCGTCGACCTGCCGCGTGCGGAGGCCGTCACCCTGCTCAAGGAGCGGGTGGCGGCCCTGGAGGAGTGGCGCCGCAGCGTGGTCGGGTTCTACGAGCCCGGGCAGGGGTCCGAGCCCGTGGACCACATCGGCGAGGTCATGGACCTGTGGGTGCACTCGGCCGAGTCGGGTGCCCAGTGGACGCGCGGCCTCATCGCGCGGATCGAGGGCGGCGCCTACTCCTTCGCGGGTGAGGGCGGCGAGCCGTTCGCCGACCTGCTGACCGACGGCTGAGCATGTCCCCGGCGGCCGGTCGGCGGCCGGCAGGGGTGGGTGAGGCTCTGGGATCGGTGGAGCCACCGGGGCCAGAGGGGGCCTTGGGACCCCGGTCGTCATGGGGGTCCTCGGGGTTATGGGAGCTTCTCGAACCACCTGCGCACGTGGGCGGCGATCTCCAGCTCCGCCTCGATGCGTCGGCGCTCGGCGTCGGTGAGGACGAGGCCGCGCAGGCGATCCATCCACGCGGGGAGGTCGCCGGTCTCGTCCAGGGCGGTGGAGAGCTCGATCAGGGTCGCCAGGGCCAGGCCCACGTCCACCGCGGGAGCCCGGTTGCCGTACCTGCGCAGCGCCGAGCTCACGTGGCGCAGCGCGGCACGGTCGTCGTGCCTGAACTCGCGGAAGATGCGCGCCTGATCGAGCGCCCTGGCCAGCCCGTCCAGCCTCTTGGACCCGCCGTACTCCAGTTCCACGGGCTCGTCTCGCTGGATGAAGATGATCTGGTTGCCCGAGGGGTCCATGAGACTGAAGCGGGTGGCGCCGAACCGGTAGCGGGTGATCCGGGGCAGGCCGCGCGCGAGCACCTTTCCATAGTGGCGGCGCATCGCGGCGACGAGGGCCGCGTGGTAGGACGCGACGTCGTCGACCATGACCAAGCAGCCCCCGGTGTGCTCGCGGGAGGGGTCCAGCCCTTCGGGCGGGCGTGTGTAGTGCAGGTCGAAGCCGCTCCACCGGAACGCGAGGTAGAGGTAGGGACGGGACTGCCGATAGGTGACCTCGAATCCGAGCGCCTGGAAGAACTCCAGGGTCTCGTCCACCGACGCGCAGTGCAGTGTGGGCACGACCGTCTCGTTGGGCCGTACGCCCGGGTGCTGGTCAGAGGGCATGTCCGTCGCGTCCGGCGTGTCTGGCGTCTCCGGTGCGGCCGACGCGGTCTGTTCGGCGGGTGCGGTCTGTTCGGCGGGTGCGGTCTGTTCGGCGGGTGCGGTCTGTTCGGCGGGTGCGGTCTGTTCGGCGGGTGCGGTCTGTTCGGCGGGTGCGGTCTGTTCTGCCTGTTCGGGCATGGTGCCTCTCTTCACTGGTCGAGTTCGTCCAGTGGTGAGCCTAGGCTCCCGCTTCCGACTAGTCAAAGTTGACTAGTTCGATGCCACTTGTGTGCGGCCCTTCCCCTCGCGGGCCGCACTGCTTAACATGAGGAAAATTCATGTTAGGCAGGTCACACGTGCGCACGCCCCCCGCGCCCCAGCCCACGCCCGAACCCCCTCCGCGCGACCCGGCCCCGGTCGCCGCACTCGCCGAACCCCTGCTCCCCGTGCGCGCCGTGTGGGTGGCCGGCCTCAGCCTGGCCAACCTCGGCATGTGGATGGCCTTCTTCGGCCCCCTCCAGGTCCTGTTGCCCGAGCAGATCGGCCTGGCCGCGCCCGAGGCCAAGGAGACCGCGCTGGCCTGGGTGACCGGGGTGGGCGCGGCCCTGGCCATGGTCGCCACGCCCCTGGCCGGAGCGCTCTCGGACCGCACCACCGGGCGCTTCGGACGCCGCCGCCCCTGGGTCCTGGCGGGGGCCGTCCTAGGCGGGATCGGCCTGGTGGTCCTGGGCCGCCAGGACACCGTGGTCGGTGTGATGGTGGGCTGGTCGCTCGTCCAGACCGCGCTGTCCTGCCTGAACGCGACCCTGCTCGCCGCCGTCCCCGACCACGTACCGGTCCGCCAGCGCGGCGCGGTCTCGGGGTGGATCGGCATCCCCCAGTCGGCGGGCGTGGTCGCCGCCGTCCTGCTCGTCACCGTCGTGACCACCGGGATCGCACCCGGGTACACGCTGATCGGCGTCCTGACCGCCGCGTGCGCGCTGCCCTTCGCCCTGCTCTCCCCCGACCCGCCGCTACCGCGCGAGGCCCGGCCCCCGTGGCGGGAGTTCACCCGCGGCTTCTGGGTCTCGCCGCGCCGCCACCCCGACTTCGGATGGGCCTGGCTGACCCGGTTCCTCATGCAGACCGGCAACGCCATGTTCGTGCTGTACCTGCTGTACTTCCTGCGCGACGGCGTCGGCTACGAGGAGCTGTTCCCCGGCTCGTCGGCGGCCGACGGGCTGCTGGTGCTGATCCTGGTCTACACGGCGGCCGTCGTGGCCACCACCGTGGTGGCGGGGGTCGTCTCGGACCGGCTCGGGCGCCGCCGCGCCCTGGTGTGCCTGTCCGGAGTGGTGATGGCCGTGCCCGCGTTCCTGCTGGCGCTGGCCCCCACCTGGCCCATGAGCCTGGTGTGCGCCGTGGTGCTGGGGATGGGCTTCGGGGTCTACCTGTCCGTGGACAACGCCCTGGTCACCCAGGTGCTGCCGACGGCGCTGGGCCGGGCCAAGGACCTGGGGATCGTCAACATCGCCAGCGCCGGGCCCCAGGTGATCGCCCCGGCGCTGGCCGGGCCGATCGTGGTGTACCTGGGCGGCTATCCGGTGCTGTACACCGCCTGCGGCGTGGTCACCCTGCTCGGGGCCGCGCTGGTCTGGAAGATCCGGGGGGTCGCGTGACCCCGCACGACACGAAGGAGTCGACTGTGCCGTCACCGTTCCTGTGGGGTGTGGCCACGTCCGCGTTCCAGGTCGAGGGAGCCCTGACCGAGGACGGGCGCGCCCCGTCCGTGTGGGACGTCTTCTGCGAGCGGCCCGGGACCGTCCGGGACGGCCACAGCCCCGCCACGGCCTGCGACCACTACCACCGCTGGGCCGAGGACGTCGACCTGCTCGACCGGCTGGGGGTGAACGCCTACCGGTTCTCGGTCTCCTGGCCCCGGGTGGTGCCGGAGGGCGGCGGCACGGTCAACAAGGCGGGACTGGACTTCTACGACCGCCTGGTGGACGCCCTGGTCGCACGCGGGATCGAGCCGGTGCCGACCCTGTTCCACTGGGACCTGCCGCAGGCGCTGGAGGAGGCGGGCGGGTGGTCCTCGCGCGGGACCGCCCAGGCCTTCGCCGAGTACGCGGCCGCGGTCGCCGACCGCCTGGGCGACCGGGTGCGCCGGTGGATCACGCTCAACGAGCCGGTCGTGCACATGGCCTACGGTCACGCGTTCGGCGTCCACGCGCCCGGCAAGGCCCTGGACGTGCCCGACGTGCTGACGGTGGCCCACCACCAGCTGCTCGCGCACGGGCTGGCCGCCGGTGAGCTGCGCTCGCGGGGGCTGGAGGTCCTGCTCACGAACAACTACTCCCCCGTGGACCCCGCCACCGGCTCCGAGGCCGACGCGGCGGCGGCGCGCGCCTACGACGCCCTGCACAACCGGCTGTTCACCGACCCCGTGCTCACCGGCGCCTACCCGGACCTGAGCGCGTTCGGCGCCGAGGGGATCGACGCCGTGCGCGAGGGCGACCTGGCCGTGATCGCGGGCAGTGTGGACGGGCTGGGCGTCAACTACTACAACCCCACGCGCGTCGCCGCTCCCCCGCAGGGGGCGGCGCTGCCGTTCGACTTCGCCGAGATCACCGGGGTGCCCACGACGGCGTTCGGGTGGCCGGTGGTGCCCGAGGGCCTCGAACGCCTGCTGCTCCTGCTCAGGGAGCGCTACGGCGACGACCTGGTGCCGATGTACGTGACCGAGAACGGCTGCTCCCAGGAGGACGAGGTCGACGCGGGCGGCGGTGTGGCCGACCCGGAACGCATCGCCTACCTGGCCCAGCACGTGCGGGCCATGGACCGGGCGCGCGAGCGCGGGGCGGACGTGCGCGGGTACTTCGTGTGGACGCTGACCGACAACTTCGAGTGGGCGGAGGGGTACCACCAGCGCTTCGGCCTGGTCCACGTGGACCACGCGACCCAGCGGCGCCGTCCCAAGGACTCCTTCGCGTGGTACCGGTCGCTGATCGCCGACCGGACGGGCCGTGCGGCGGAGGCCGCGCCCGAGTGACGAGCCCGGCGGCGCACGGCGTCGCGGTTCCCCAGGCGGAGCCCGCCGCGGAAGCGTGGTCACTCCCTCTAAGGCGGGGCTCTGGCGGTCCTCGCGGGCGTCAGCGTCCCGCCCGGAACGCGGCGGCCTCACGCACCGCCGGGTGCGGGTCCTCGCGGCGCAGCCGCCACAGCCGGGCCGTGTAGCGGTCGCGTTGATCGGGGGTGGTGGGGGCGTCCGCCAGGACGTGGACGGCGTGGCGCCGGACGGCGGGCAGTGCCGACTCCAGTCCGGCCAGGGCGGTTTCGACCTCCTCGGGGCCGATCGCGCAGAAGCCGCCCGGGGCGAGGCCACGCAGGACCGCCTCCTGCCATCCGGGCCGGTCCGCCAGCGCCTCCTCCAAGGGTGCGTAGTCGAGCCCGCCGTGCTCCCCGTGGTCACGGAATCCGGTGTAGGGAGCCGTGAGCCCGCGGAGCGCCACCCCCCGCGGGAGCCGGTCCAGCCGCGCGGCCACCAGGCCCATCCGGCCGAGCAGGGCGAGCGCCGCCGCGGCCCAGGCGCGGTCCGGCTCCGGCAGGCCGCCGTCCGCCATGACCGGTTCCAGGGCCGCGATCACGGCCGGCGGCGCCCCCGGGGTGGCCATCGGAGCGATCTCGGCGAGGAGCTTCGCCCACCGCCACTTCTCCCGCGCGCCCGGCAGGTGTTCGAGGACGGCGGCGAGGACCTCCGGGCCTCCGAGCGCGCGCAGGGCGTCGGTCGCCTTCTCCGCGCTCAGCGGGCCCGGCGCGGGCGACTCGGTGAGCGCGACGAGCTCCCGCGCCCGCCGCTGCGGCGCGAGCGCTTGCAGGCGCTCCACCTCGTCCTCCTCGGCGACCAGGTCCGGGAAGTGCCGTCCGACCTCGGCACGGGTCAGCGACAGCGGAACGAGTTCCCAGTCCTCGTCCATGGCGACGACGACGAAGTCGGCGTCCACGACGCCCTCGGTCACCAGGCGGTGGCGGGCCGATCGGCAGGCCGCGACGACGGTGCGCAGGTAGCGGTCATGCACCTCGTCCCAGTGCCGCTCGCCGTCGGCGGTCGCGTGCGCCTGCAACCGCCGGGCCCACTCGTCCTCCGCTCGGCCCGGGTCGTGCTGCCACGGCCAGTCGGCGGGGCTCCACCGCAGCTCGGCGGCGCCGCACGCGCCGTCGCCGGCGACGGCCTCGGCGAGCCACTCCTCACTGGCCACCCCGACCATCGTCCAGCCGATCATGCCGCCCTGCTCCGCGTAGAACTCGTGCACGGCCGCTCCGTAGAGCCGGTCGCGCGGGTGCTCCTCGCGCACGCGTCGGACCAGGCCGACCACCTGGCGGCCGAGCACTTCTTCGAGACCCTGCCAGTCGAACTCCATGCCGCGGATGTTATCCACAGCCTCCGACGGAGGGTTCCCCCGGCGAGGCCGCACCCGGACAATAAGCCGCATGAGAGCCCGATTCGTCATCCCCGTCCTCGCGGCGATCGTCGCCCTGGTGGCCTTCCTCTTCCCCGGGCCCGAAGCGCGAATCGGTCCGGGGACCGCCGTCCTCGTCTTCGTCGTGATCACGCTCCTCGGTTTCGCCGCCGTGTGGCTGCGCAGGTTCCCCCGCCGCGGGTTCATCCCCCCGGCGCCGCCCAGACCGACGGACGACAGGGTTCCCTTCGTCCTGCACGACCCGGCGGCGCCCATCGACCGCACACCCTCGATCCCCGGCCCCACCCCCGTGTCCGACCGCGCCGTGCCCCTCGCCGTGCCCCCGACTCCCGAACACGCCCGTGTGCTGGGCCTGCTGGCGTCCGCGCCGGACCGGCGCGCCTCGACCCCGGCCGCGGCGGACCTGACCGGGCTGCCGACCGAGCGGCTCGTCCCGCTGCTGGCCGACCTCACCCACGCCCGCCTGGTCGAGCGGGACGCCGTGGCCGACCTGTGGCGCGTCACCGGAGCGGGCGAGTGACCGGGTGCGGTCGAGGGCATCGAGCCCTCACCGCACGTGGCGGCCAGGCTGTGTGATTGACCGCGCGGGAAGACCTGGACGTGGCCGTCGCCGACATGGCGGCCGAGCGCACCGGACAGACCCCTCCGTTCGTGGACGGGGTGTCCCACACGCTGGACCACCTGCCGACCCGGGACGACCAGGTGACGGGCTCGCGCAACGCCGCCCGCCCTCAGGACGAGGACGGGGCGTGCGTGGTCGCGGCGGCTACTCCCCGGCCACGGCGTCCAGGGGGCCGCTGTCGGCGCGCTCGGGTGCCTCCTCGCCGCGCTGGCGTGCGGGCTCCCACCACCACCAGTGCGACTCCGGCACCCACGCGGGCACCTCCTCGCCGGTCACCGGGCTGGCCTCGCCCGCCACCTCGACCAGCGCGTCGTCGATACGCGGCAGCGCCTCCAGGTCGCCCGGGCGCAGGAAGGTCTCCCAGGGGACGAACTCCTCGCCCAGGATCTGCAGCATCGACCGCCGCCAGCACGCGGCCCGGTACCCCTCGTGCCGACCGTTCTCGGCCGCGGTCTGGCTGCGCACCACGTACAGGCCGAGCCGGTCGGGGTTGTTGCCCGACACCAGCAGTCGGGCGAGCGCGGCGTTGAGGTTCTGTCCGGCCGGCGACCGGCGCTCGGCGCTCGTGGTCGCCCGGTACAGCTCGAACAGCGCCGCGAACGCGTTGTCCATCAGCGCGTCGCGGTCCCTGCGTCGGGTCGCGCTCTCCTCGAACGCCGCCGTCACGTTCCTGGCCAGGCCGGACAGGTCCCTGCCCGCATCCGCACTCACCGACACACCGTCCCGTCCGCACCGTTCGTCATGGACGCCCTTCCCCGCGCGGTTTTTGCCCCACCTTGGCGATGATAATCAACCGGCCGAGCGCGACGACTCGCGGTGCCCGGTCGCCTTCGGTGCGTCCCCTCCCGCCGGGGGCCCGTCCAGGACACTCTCCAGGGTCAGGGCCCACTGGCGCACGATCCTGGCCCGCCGGGGCCCGTCGTCGGTGAGCAGGTTGGCCAGCCCCAGGCCGCGGGCCAGGTCAAGGGTGGCCTGCACGGTCTCGCGCACGCCGGGAACGGACTCGTCGGCGCCGAGCAGGTCCACCGCAGTCCGGTGCACCTCCCGTCCCATCCGCTCCTCCAGCGGCGTGATCCGCTCGCGCAGGACCGGATCGCTCGCGGCGGCCGCCCACAGTTGCAGGGCGGCACGGAAGTCCACGCCGCTGAACGCGTCCACGACCATCCTGACCACGGCCTCGGTGCGCCCGGGCCCTTCGGGGACGGCGGCCGCCCCGCGCCTGAGCTCCGCTCCGCGCCGGTCCAGCATGTGCCCCACGGCGGCCAGCGACAGGTCCTCCCGCGTGGGGAAGTGGTGCTGGGCGGCCCCGCGCGACACTCCGGCCTCCTCGGCCACGGCGCCCACGGTGGCCCCGGCCGCCCCGCGCTCGGCCAGCACGCACACGGCCGCGTCGAGCAGCCGGGCACGGGTGGCCCTGCTGCGCTCCTGCTGTGGTTCGCGCCCGGCGTCCACGTCGGCGCCCCTCCGTCCTGGTCTCAGTACGACTTGGGCAGGCCGAGGGACTGCTGGGCCACGTAGTTGAGCACCATCTCCCGGCTGACCGGGGCGATGCGTGCCAGGCGCGCGGCGGCGATCGCCGCGCCGAGCCCGTACTCGCTGGCCAGGCCGTTGCCGCCGAGGGTCTGCACGGCCTGGTCGACCGAGCGCACGCACGCCTCCGCAGCCGCGTACTTGGCCATGTTGGCCGCCTCGCCCGCCCCCGCGTCGTCGCCGGAATCGTAGCGGAGGGCCGCGTGCTGGGTCATCAACCGGGCCTGCTCCAGCTCGATCTTCACCTGGGCGAGGGGGTGGGCCAGGCCCTGGTGGGCGCCGATGGGCGTGTCGCGCCACACCCTGCGGTCCTTGGCGTAGGCCACCGCGCGGTCGAGGGCGTGGCGGGCCGAGCCGGTGGCCAGCGAGGCGGCCATGATGCGTTCGGGGTTGAGTCCGGCGAAGAGCTGGAGGAGGCCCGCCTCGGGGTCGCCGACCAGGGCGTCGTCCGGCAGGCGCACGTCGTCCAGGAACAGCTGGAACTGGTGGTCGGGGCTGACCAGGTCCATCTCGATGGGCCGGGCCTCGAAGCCGGGGGCGTCGGTGGGGACGACGAACAGGGCGGCGCCGAGCCGGCCGGTGGACTCGTTCTGGACGCGCCCCACGACCAGGACGGCGTCGGCGACGTCTACCCCGGAGATGAAGGTCTTGCGCCCGTTGAGCACCCACGCTCCGCCGTCCCTCCGGGCGGTGGTGGTGATGTTGTGGGCGTTGGATCCGGCGTCGGGCTCGGTGATGGCGAAGGCCATGATGGTCTCGCCGGTGGCCAGCCCCGGGAGCCAGCGCCGCCGTTGGCCGTCGGTGCCGAAGCGGGACAGCACCGTGCCGCAGATCGCTGGGGAGACGACCATCATCAGCGTGGGGCACCCGGCGGCGCTGAGCTCCTCCAGGACGGCGGCCAGGTCGCCGATGCCACCGCCCCCGCCGCCGTACTCCTGCGGGATGTTGACGCCCAGATAGCCCAGGTCGCCGGCGGCCCGCCAGAGGTCGGTGAGGTAGGCGCCCTCCTTGGCCCTGGCTCTGTAGTAGTCGGAGCCGTACTCGGCGGCCAGCGCGGCGACGGCCGAGCGCAGCTCGACGCGTTCGGCCTGCTCGTTGAAGGTCATGGCAGCGGTCACTGGTGCGACCCTTCGTGGTCGTGGGCGTCGTGGGCGTCGTGGTCGCCGTGGGCATCGTGGTCGCCGTGGCCGTCGTGGTCGAGTACGGCGAGGAGCGCCCCGGCGGGCACTCTCTGCCCCTGGGCGACCGGGAGTTCCCGGACGGCGCCGGCGGCGGGCGCGGTGACGCGGTGCTCCATCTTCATGGCCTCCAGACGCAGGAGCGTCTGGCCCTCGCGCACCTTCTCGCCCACGGCCACGTCCACGGCCGTGACGGTGCCGGGCATGGGCGCGGGCAGGGCGCCGGGGGTGACGGCGGGCGCGGGGACGGGGAGAGGGTCGACGGGGGTGAGGGCGACCGAGCCCAGGGACGAGTCGACGAACACCTCGCCGCCGGCGCGGTGGACGGTGAGGGTGTGGCGCAGGCCGTCGGCCTCCAGGACCACGTGGTCGGGGGCGGCGGCGAGCACGCGCACACCGGCCAGGTCGGGGACGGGGGCGCCGCGCACGGTGCGGTAGGCGGACGTCACACGGCATCCGGCGGCCGGTGTCGCGCCGCCCGTCCCGCTGACGTCGTAGCGGCGTGTGTGGGCCTGGGACGGCAGGTTGCGCCAGGCGGCCGGCACGCCCGCGGGGACGGTGGCGCCGGTGCGGGTCGCCTCGGCCTCGGCGAGGGCGGCCGCGAGCGCCGACAGGCTCCGCGCCGTGTGGTCGGCCAGCGGCTGGGCCAGGGCGGTGAGCCGGTCGCCGGTCAGGTGGCCGGTGTGCAGTCGCCCGGGGTCGGTCGGGGCCTCGGCGAACGCGGGATGGCGCAGGGCCCGCACCAACAGGTCGCGGTTGGTCCCGACCCCGTGGACGCGGGCGGAGGAGAGCGCGGCGATCAGTCGGCGCACGGCGTCGCGTCGGTCGCGGCCGACGGCGACGACCTTGGCGAGCAGGGGGTCGAAGTCGGTGCCGACGGTGTCGCCGGCCTCGACACCGCTGTCCAGGCGCACGCCCGGCACGGTGAGCGGGGCGCGGTGGGCGATGGCGGCGGGCACGTCGAAGGTGTGCAGGGTGCCGGTGCGCGGCCGCCAGTCGTCGAGGGGGTCCTCCGCGTACAGCCGCGCCTCGACGGCGTGGCCGCGCGGCGCGGGCGGCCCCTCCGCAGGCAGGGGCTCGCCCTCGGCGATCCGGATCTGCCATTCGACCAGGTCCAGCCCGGTCACGCACTCGGTGACGGGGTGCTCGACCTGCAGGCGGGTGTTCATCTCCAGGAAGACGGGCTCGCCCAGGGGGTCGGCGCCCTCCCCGACGGGCACGAGGAACTCGACGGTCCCGGCGCCCGTGTAGCCGATGGCGCGGGCCAGGCGGCGGGCCGCCCCGTGCAGGCTCGCGCGCAGGGCCTCGGGCAGACCGGGGGCCGGGGTCTCCTCGATCACCTTCTGGTGGCGGCGCTGCACCGAGCAGTCCCGCTCGCCCAGGGCCCAGACCGTGCCGTGGGCGTCGGCGAGGACCTGGACCTCGATGTGGCGCCCGCGTTCGACGTAGGGCTCGCAGAACACGGCCGGGTCGCCGAAGGCCGACGCGGCCTCGGCGCGGGCGGCGGCGGCCTCGGCGGGCAGGTCGGCGAGGTCGCGGACCACGCGCATCCCGCGACCGCCACCACCCGAGACCGCCTTGACCAGGACCGGCAGGTGCTCGGGGCGCACGTCGTCGGGGTCCAGGGCGTCGGCGACGGGCACCCCGGCCTCGCGGGCGACGACTTTGGCGCGGGTCTTGGCGCCCATCCGCTCGATGGCGTCGGCGTCGGGTCCCACCCAGGTCAGCCCGGCCGCGGTGACGGCGCGGGCCAGGGCGGGGCTCTCGGACAGGAAGCCGTAGCCGGGGTGGACGGCGTCGGCGCCGGACGCGCGGGCCGCCTCGACGAGGGCGTCGGGGTCCAGGTAGGCGGCGACCGGCCCCCGGCCCGCGGGGACGGGCAGACGGACCGCGGTGTCGGCCTCGGCCACGTGCGCGGCGGCGGCCTCCTCCGGGATGTCGGCGTACACCGCGACCGTGGCGATGCCCAGGGTGCGGCAGGTGCTCAGGACGCGTCGGGCGATCTCGCCGCGGTTGGCGACGAGCAGTGTGGTGACGGGGGTGGGGCGGTCGTTCACTGTGGCCTCACATGCGGAAGACGCCGAACCGGTCGGTGCCGGTCACGGGCGCGTTGTGGGCGAAGGACAGGCACAGGCCCAGGACGGTGCGGGTGTCGCGGGGGTCGATGACGCCGTCGTCGTAGACCCGGCCGGACAGGAACAGGGGCAGCGACTCCGCCTCGATCTGCCGTTCGACCATCTCGCGCAGTGCCGCGTCCTGGTCCTCGTCGAAGGGCTCTCCCCGGCGGGCCGCGGACTGGCGGGCGACGATCGACAGGACCTCGGCGAGCTGGCGCGGTCCCATGACGGCCGAGCGGGCGCTGGGCCAGGCGAACAGGAAGCGGGGGTCGTAGGCGCGCCCGCACATGCCGTAGTGGCCGGCTCCGTAGGAGGCGCCGATGAGGACGGAGAAGTGCGGGACGGTGCTGTTGGAGACGGCGTTGATCATCATCGCGCCGTGCTTGATGATGCCGCCCTGCTCGTACTCGCGGCCGACCATGTACCCGGTGGTGTTGTGCAGGAAGACCAGCGGGGTGTCGGCGCGGTTGGCGAGCTGGATGAACTGGGCGGCCTTGTGCGCCTCGGCGCTGAACAGCACGCCGTGGTCGTTGGCCAGGATGCCCACGGGGTAGCCGTGCAGGTCGGCCCAGCCGGTGACCAGGCCGCCGCCGTAGGAGGGCTTGAACTCGTCGAACCGTGATCCGTCGACGATCCGCGCGATGACCTCGCGCGGATCGACCGGCACCCGCAGGTCGGGCGGCATCACACCGAGGAGTTCCTCCGCGGAGTACAGGGGTTCGGGCGCGGGGCCGAGCGGGTGGTACTGCGCCGAAGGCGTCCGTAAGAGGGTGGAGCTGCGGACGAAGGCCGTCGTTTGAGGGTGGTGGTGGGTGACGGGAGGGACCGGGGGTCTTCGGTGGTTCAGGCGGGCGACGATCCGGCGGCCGATGCGCAGGGCGTCGTGCTCGTTCTCGGCGAGGTGGTCGGCGAGACCGGACACCTCGGCGTGCATGCGGGCCCCGCCCAGGGACTCGTCGTCGCTGTCCTCGCCGGTGGCCGCCCGGACCAGCGGCGGGCCGCCCAGGAACACCTTGGCGCGGTCCCGCACCATGACCACGTGGTCGCTCATACCGGGGATGTAGGCGCCGCCGGCGGTGGAGTTGCCGAAGACCAGGGCGATGGTGGGCACGCCGGAGGCGGAGAGCCGGGTCAGGTCGCGGAAGGTGCGCCCGCCGGGAACGAAGATCTCCTTCTGGGTGGGCAGGTCGGCGCCACCGGACTCCACCAGGCTGATCAGCGGCATCCGGTTGGTCTGCGCGATCTCGGCGGCCCGGGTCGACTTGCGCAGGGTCCACGGGTTGCTGGAGCCGCCGCGCACGGTGGGGTCGTTGGCGACGACGACGCACTCGACTCCGGAGACGACCCCGACGCCGGTGACGAGGCTCGCGCCGACGTGGAAGTCGGAGCCCCAGGCGGCCAGGGGGGAGAGTTCGAGGAAGGGGCTGCCCGTGTCCAGGAGCAGCTCGATCCGTTCGCGGGCCAGGAGCCCGCCCCGGGCCCGATGGCGTTCGACGTAGCGCTCACCGCCGCCGGCCAGGGCCTTGGCGTGTTCGGCGTCGATCTCGGCCAGCTGGGCGAGCATGGACTCGCGGGCCTCGGCGTAGGCGGGCGCGGAGGTGTCCAGGCAAGTGGGAAGAACTGGAGCCATCGGCTCTCCGTTGAGGGTGGAAGCCCCTTCCCCGCGAAGCGGGCCCCGGGGCGAAGGCGGGTGACGGGTGGGAAGTACTGGAGCCATCGGCTCTCCGTTGAGGGGAGTGGGGGTCATGGGCGCCGCCCCTCGCCGCCTGAGTCCGGCGGGGGCAGGAGGTCCTCGGGGATCAGGACGCGGCGGGCGCGCAGCCACTCCCCCAGGCCCTTGGCCTGCGGGTCCGGGCCCTCGCGCCGGGCGCTTCCGGGGGCCAGCAGCCCTTCGATCCAGAAGTTGGCGGCGTGCAGGTTCGGCAGCAGGTGACGGGTGATCTTCAGGTCGGCGGTCTCGGGCAGGAGTTCGCGCAGCAGGCCGACGGTCAGGGTGTGGGCCAGCCAGGGCCAGGACCGTGCGTCGCGCGCCCACACGCCCAGGTTGGCGTCGGCGCCCTTGTCCCCGCTGCGGGCGCCCAGCACCGCGCCCAGAGGCGTCTCGCGCAGGGGCGCCGCGGCGGGCGGGGGCGGCGGCAGCGGTGGTTCGGGGAGTTCGACGACCTCCCGGGTGCGCACCGGGTGGGGCACGGTCCTCTGGTCGCCGTCGGGCAGCACCACGGTGTGCTCGACCTCGGCGGCGGGGACCAGGGCGTGCGTGACGGCCACCCCGTCGGGCCGGGCCTCACGCGGGGGCGCGTCGAGGTGGAAGCCCGCGTAGCTCGCCAGCGCCAGTTCGACCGCGGCGGCGCCGAAGGTACGGCCCACCGTGGCGGGGTCGTGGTCGCGGGCGACCACGCGCAGACGGGCGGTCGCCGCCTCCTGCGTGGGGCCGTGCGGGTCCTCGGCGGGCACGAACTCGAAGCTCAGGTCGCCGGGGCGGCGGTGGTCCAGCGCCGCGCGCAGCTGGGCCTCGGCGAGGTCGGCCTTGGCGCGCGCGTCCAGGCCCGTGATGAGGAACTCGACGTCGTTGCGAAAGCCCGTGAGACCGGTCAGCCCCACCTTGAGGGCGGGCGGCGGCGCCTCCCCGCGCGTCCCGCTGAGGCGGACCCGGTCGGGCCCCTCCTGGGTGAGGCGGACGGTGTCCAGGCGCGCGGTCACGTCGGGACCTGGGTAGCGGGGGCCGGCGATCTCGTAGACGAGCTGGGCCGTGACGGTCCCGGTCGTGACCGCCCCGCCGGTGCCGGGGTGCTTGGTGATGACCGACGTGCCGTCGGCGTGGATCTCCGCGAGGGGGAAGCCGGGGTGGTCGAGGCGGTGGCCGGCGCGCACGAGGTCCTCCGCCCCGGCGTAGTTGCCGCCGGTGGCCTGGGCGCCGCACTCGATGACGTGCCCGGCGACGGTGGCCCCGGCCAAGCGGTCCAGGTCGGCTCCGGTCCAGCCGAAGTGGGAGATGGCGGCCCCCACGGTCAGGGAGGCGTCGGTGACGCGTCCGGTGACCACGATGTCGGCGCCCGCGTCGAGGCAGGCCGCGATGCCGAAGGCGCCCAGGTAGGCGTTGGCGGTCAGCGGCGATCCCAGGTGCAGCTCCTCCGCACGGTGCAGGAGGTCGTCTCCGGTCACGCAGGCGATGCGGGCATCGAGGCCGAGGCCCTCCGCGAGCTCGGTGAGCCGTTCGGCGAGCCCGCGGGGGTTGAGGCCGCCCGCGTTCGTGACCACCTTGATCCGGCGCTCCATGACGAGCGCGAGGCACTCGCCCATCTGGCGCAGGAAGGTCCTGGCGTAGCCGCGGGAGGGGTCGGCGAGTTGGTCGCGTCCGAGGATGGCCATGGTGAGTTCGGCCAGGTAGTCGCCGGTGACGACGTCGACCGGTCCTCCCTGGAGCATCTCGCGGACGGCGGCGATCCGGTCTCCGTAGAAGCCGGAGGTGTTCCCGATCCGCAGCGGGGGCGCTGGTGTCGCACTCATGGTGATGAGAGTGACATCGGACACACCAAAAAACAAGCACCCGTGATTGTTTTGCCCGAAGTGGTCACGGTATGGCCGAATGTGGCCACAGAGAGTGGATTACACCTCTCGGATGCGGGGAGAGCGGCACGGTAGTTTGGCGCCGTGAGTACCTCCAAGGAAGACACCAGCACCCCCGGCGAGGCCCCCGCCTCTTCCACCTCTCCCGACGCGTCCGACACGAGCGACACGTCCAACGCCTCCGACGCGAGCGGCGCCTTCGTCTCGGGCACCCCGGTCTCCCCCGTGCCCGCCCTGGGCGGGGTGTTCTCCGCCGAGAGCTTCAGCGGGCTGGGGCTGCTCCTGCTGGCGCCCGTCCTCGTGAACTCGCGCCTGTTCACGCTCTTCGCCTGGTTCGGCCTGACCGACGCCGGCACGGCCACGGCCGAGGAGGTCGCGCTCTTCAACGCCGAGATCACCGTGGCGGGCGGGCTCAGCGCCCTGGCGGTCCTGGTCGGTGCGCTGTCGTTGTTCCTGGGCAACGCCCGGACCCGAGCCTGGGCCCGGTGGGGCGCCTCGGCCACGGTGCTGGCGGGCACGGTGTTCGTCATCCTCGCCGTCATCACCCTGGTGAGCGTCCCCGCCGCCGGCTAGCCGGCGGACCGGAGGCGACGCCCCGGGGCCCCTCCAGATCCACGCTGACAGCCCGCGCGGGCGCGCGGTCGGGGCCGGGCGGCCGCGGCGAGGACCGACCACTCTCGGATGACCAGGCGATTCTTAGGCGTGGTTTACCGCGGGTGGTAGGTACGTTGGCGGCGTGAGTACCTCACCAGAAAACAACGGTCCCACTGACAACACACCGCAGCCCGACGAGGCCGCGGCACCCGCCACCGGTCCGGCCGCCGAGGCCGAGCCGGCCACCGCGGAGGAGGTGGCCGTTGAGGAGACGGACGCGACCGGCGAGGCGGCGACCGGACCCGAGGGAACCACGGTCGTGGCCCAGCCCGAGCCCCGTCCCGGCGGCGCGCTCTCCGCGGAGACCTTCAGCCTGGTCGCGCTCTTCCTGCTCATCCTGACGATGCTGTCGGGCCGGCTGGTCGAACTCTTCGCGACCGTGAGCTCCATCGGCGACCAGCCCGTCGCCGCCGCGCAGGTGGCCCAGCTCAACACGCAGATCACCACCAGCGGCGCGATGGCCGCCATCACCGTCCTCTTCGCGGTGCTGGCCCTGGTGCTGTCCGGCACCGGAACCCGCACCTGGGCCCGCTGGACGGCCACGGCGACGCTGATCACGGGCCTGCTGTTCGTCGCCGTCGCGATCGCGACCTACGTCATGGTCCCCGTCGGTGTGGAGCAGCCCCCGATGATGCCGATGGGCTGACCGCCCGACCCCACCCCGCTGCCCTGCCGGGCGGTGGGCCCGAGTCGTCCACAGGGCCCACCGCCCGGCTGGTCCCGCACGCGCGGACCCGGCAGACTGGAGGAGGGCCACACGGCGGGGCGATCCGGCGTCCCGCGCACGGGCAGGAGGCGACAGTGACGGTGTCCGAACCCCTGGTGCGCGACGAGTCCGTCGGCCCGTTCTTCGACCCGTCGCTGGATCCCCGCGTCATCGCCGCGCTCCGCGAGCGCTCCGACCGGCTCCCGCGCTCGAACGACACACGCGCCCGGCCGCGGCCGCCGCTCCTCACCCCAATCGCGATCACGGCCGCCGGTCTCCTGGGCACCGCGGCGCTCACCGCGACCGTCTTCTCCCTGACCGCCCATGTCCTGGCGACCCTGGCGGTCCTCAGCCTGGTCCTGCTGGCCGCGGGCGCCTACGCGGCGTTCAGCCGCCGGGGCCCGGTGCGGGGTCTGCTGTCGCTCATCGCCTCGGCGGCACTGGCCGCCCCGGCGGGCTGGCTGGGGACGACGGGCCTGGTCATCACCGTCACCTCGGTGGCCGCGCTGGCCGGTCTCACGGGCACCGTCCACCTGGTGCTGCGGCACCACGAGCGCCGACTGCCCGCGGTGTACCACGGCCACTACCTGGTGCCCCAGGACTTCGGCGCACCGGAACGCCGGCTTCTCGCACGCGTCGGCGAAGTCAGACGGGCCGTGGACGAGCACGCCCCGACCCTGGGAGCGCACTTCGACGGCGCCGGAGCCGCCCGGACCCTCGCCGAGCAGGAGTGGCGGCTGGCCCGGTTCCTGCGCACGCAGACGGAGCTGCGCGAGGACCTGGAGGCGCGCTCCCGCGCAGCGGTGTCCGCGACCGTCAGAGCGGCCCTGCGGCCCCAGGCGGAGGCGGTACGCGCCGCCATGGACATCGCCGAGCGGCGTGTGCGGGCCATCGGGGCCTACGGGGACCAGGTGTCCCTGGCCGCGCTCAAGCAGCGCGAGTGGGAACAGGTCGAAGGAACCCGCTTCCGCGATCACGCCTACGGTGACCACCTCGCCGACGCGGGTTCCCGGGTCGAGGACCGACTGGACACCACGGAGCTGCTGGCCGTCCAACAGGTCCGGGACGCGAGCGTGCGCGAGGCGGTCGAGGCCGGCCGCCGGCTCTCGCGCGCGCCCGGTCTCGGCTGAGGGAGTGGCGCCGCTTCGCCGGGGCAGGTGCGGCGAAGCCCTCGGCGGGTGGTCAGCGTGCCCTACGGCCGCCCCCGCGCAGTGCGACCAGGGCCAGGACACCGGCGGCGGAGGCCATGACCGCGCCCAGCACCCACCACCCCTGTGCTCCCGCGGCGAGGACCAGCGGTAGGGCGAGCGCCGAGCCCAGGATGCGCGCGACGGACCCGGCCATCCCGAACACCGCCTGGTACTGGGTCTGGAGGTCGTCCGGGGCCCGGCGCAGGGCCAGGTGCCAGGCGGCCGGCCCCGCCGCCACCTCTCCCGTGGTGAGCAGGACGATCCCGGCCAGGACCAGGGACGCCGCCACGACCGGCCCGCCCAGCGGCGCCGCCCCGAACAGCGCGCACGCGAGGAAGAGCGCACCGCCCGCGACCGAGGCGGAGACGGCGGCCCCCGTGTCGGTGCGCACCCGCGTGGCCCAGGGGGTCTGCAGCACCAGGACCTGGACCGTGTTGAGCCCCAGGGCGACCGCCGCCACCCACGCGGGTGCCTCCGTTCGCACACTCAGCCACAGGGGGAGGATCACCGACAGCACCGGCATGAACAGCTGGAGGAGCGCCGAAGCGCCGGTCACCGTGACCAGCCGAAGGTCCCGCAGCGCCCTCACGCGCGCGCCGCGGGGAAGGACGCCCGGCCGGGACTCGCGAGGCCCGATCCGGTCCGCCTCCGCCGGCAGGCCGTACAGCAGCACCGCGCACGCCAGGGCCACGACCGCGCCGCACGCATAGACCGAGAGGAACGCGGCCGGAGTCCCGACCGCCAGCACCACGGCCCCGACGACGGCGCCCGCACCCAGTCCCGCGTTGAGCAGCGAGTGCATGTGGGCGCGTACCCGCACCCGCCGCTCCGCCCCCACGCAGGAGGCCACCAGCGCGTGCCGCACCGCACCCGCACCCGCCTGGGCCACCACGAACACGACCGCGCCGACGGCGTAGGTCCACAATTCGCCGGCGCAGAGGTACACGACGAGGGCCGCGCCGATGAGGAGGCTGTGGGCGACGGCCGCGCGGCGTCGGCCGAACCTGTCCGCCGCCGCCCCCAGGAGCGGGGCCGACACCAGCGCACACACCGCGGCCAGGGCCAGGACCAGGCCGATCGAGGCGGCGGGCAGACCCACCCGGGTGCTGAAGTACAGCACCACCGTGGCCAGGACCGCTCCGTCGGTGACGGCGCTGATCAGCTGGACCGCGTACACGCGCCGCACCTGCGGCGGGAGCGGCTCGGGGGTCGGCCGACCCGCTGCGGGGTCGTCGGCTCGGGTCATCACGTTCATGTGTGCGACGCTAGGGAACGATCGGCCCTGGTCTACAGTCCACATTCGTGAAGCGAACATGGGCCATTGCGGGAATCGACCTCCACCTGGAGATCAGCGGGACACGGGTGTCGCGTTCCCTGACGGAGGCGATGCGCGCCGCCATCGCCGACGGCAGGTGGGCGGCCGGTACGCGTCTGCCCTCCTCACGCACACTCGCGGCCGACCTCGGGATCGCGCGCAACACCGTGGCCCAGGTCTACGAGCAACTGACCGCCGAAGGGTGGCTCGACGCGCGGGTCGGCGCGGGGACCTGGGTACGGGGCCACGCGGCGCGTCCGTCCGGGCGCGCACGGGTACCGGAGACGACCCGCCCGGAGCTGGACCTGCGCGCGGGCGTCCCCGACACCTCGGACTTCCCCCGGCAGGCGTGGACGGGCGCGACGCGGCGGGCGCTCGCGCACGCACCGGCCGACGCGTTCGGCTACACCGACCCGCGCGGTGTCCCGGTCCTGCGCGAGCGGTTGGCCGCCTACCTGGCCCGGGCACGCGGTGTGCACGCCTCGGACGCGCACCTGGTCGTGGGACACGGATTCGGCGACCTGCTCGCCCTGGTCTGCCGCTCGCTGAGGGAGCGGGGCGCACGGGTGGTCGCGGTGGAGGAGTACGGGCACGGGCGGCACCGGCGGATCATCCGGGCCCACGGGCTCGACACGGTCACGGTGCCGGTGGACGAAAACGGCGCCGACGTCTCCCGGCTGGAGGAGTGCGGCGCCGACGCGGTCCTGCTCACCCCCGCCCACCAGTTCCCCACCGGTGTGCCCCTGTCCGCGGAGCGCCGGGGGCGATTGGTGCGGTGGGCGCGGCGCACCGGTGCGCTGATCGTGGAGGACGACTACGACGGCGAGTTCCGGTTCGACCGACGCGCGGTCGGGGCGCTCCAGGCCCTGGCTCCGGACCACGTGCTCTACGCGGGGACCGCCAGCAAGGCGCTCGCGCCCGGGGTCGGGCTGGCGTGGGCGGTGGCGCCACCGCCGCTGCTGCCCGCGCTGATGGAGACCCGTGAGACGACGGGCGGCGGCCAGGACGCGGTCAACCAGCTCACGCTCGCGGAGTTCGTCCGCGGCCACGACTACGACCGCCACGTGCGGCGCCTGCGCCACCTGTACCGATCGCGCCGGGAGGCCGTGGACGCCGCCGTCGCCGAACGCCTTCCGGACTGCCGGGTCACCGGCCTGCGCGCGGGGCTGCACTGCCTGGTCGAACTACCGGACGGCACGCGGGAGGACGTGGTCGAGGCCGAGTCCGCCCGGCGCGGGCTCGCACTGGAGGGGCTCGGACGGTTCGCCGACGGCTCGGCCGTGACGGGGGCACGGCGCCCGGGCGTGGTCATCGGTTACGGAGCCCCGCGCGCCCACCGGTTCCGGGACGCGCTGGCGGTGGCGGTCGCCGCCATCCGTGCCGCCCGCGTCGGGCGGTGACGGTCCTGGAACCCGACCGCGCGCGGGGCCGCGCCGGACGCCCGGTCCGGCGCGGCCCCGACCGGACCGACGCGAGGTCAGGCGATGCGGTCGATGACCAGGGGGCTCTCCTCGAAGGGAACGTCGGCCCCGATGTCGAAGGCGCCCTCCAGGGCCTGGGCGGCGCGGTCGAAGCGCTCGGGCTCGTCGGCGTGCAGCGTGAACAGCGGCTCGCCCGCCCCCACCGCCTCCCCGGGCTTGGCGTGCAGGGTCACCCCCGCGCCGAAGGACACCTCGTCCTCCTTGCGGGCCCGCCCCGCGCCCAGGCGCCAGGCGCACAGCCCCACCTGGTAGGCGTCCAGGCGGGTGAGCGTCCCCGAGGAGGGGGCGAGCACCACCCGGCGCTCGGCCGCCTCCGGCAGGGGCGCCGCGGGGTCGCCGCCCTGCGCCCGCACGAGGGCCTCCCACGAGGCCAGTGCGCTGCCGTCCCGCAGTGCCTCGGCCGGGTCCTTGACGCCGTTCTCGCCGGGCGTGAGCCCCGCCGCGGCCAGCATCTCGCGCGCCAGCTCCACGGTCAGCGCCACGACGTCGGCCGGGCCGCCGCCGGAGAGCACCTCCACGGCCTCGGCCACCTCCAGCGCGTTGCCCACGGCGCGGCCCAGCGGCGTGCCCATCTCGGTGAGCAGGGCGACCGTGCGCACCCCGTTGTCGTTGCCGATGTCGACCATCGTGCGGGCCAGTTCCCGGGCCGAGGCGACGTCCTTCATGAACGCGCCCGATCCCACCTTGACGTCCAGGACCAGCGACCCGGTACCCTCGGCGAGCTTCTTGCTCATGATGGACGCCGCGATCAGCGGGATGGACTCCACGGTGCCGGTGACGTCGCGCAGCGCGTAGAGCCTGCGGTCGGCCGGGGCCAGCCCGGGTCCGGCCGCGCAGATCACCCCGCCGGTGGCGTCCAGCACCCCGCGCATCTCCTCGGGCGAGAGCTCCGCGCGCCACCCGGGGATGGACTCCAGCTTGTCCAGCGTGCCGCCGGTGTGGCCGAGCCCGCGCCCCGACAGCTGCGGCACGGCGGCACCGCAGGCGGCGACGGTCGGGGTGAGCGGCAGCGTGATCTTGTCGCCCACGCCGCCGGTGGAGTGCTTGTCGGTGGTGGGCCGCCCCAGGTCGGAGAAGTCCAGCCGGTCGCCGGAGGCCAGCATCGCCAGGGTCCAGCGGCTGACCTCGGCCCGGTTCATCCCCCGCAGGTAGATCGCCATGGCCAGTGCCGACATCTGTTCCTCCGCGACCTCGCCGCGGGTGTAGGCGCCGATCACCCAGTCGATCTCCTCCGGGCTCAGCTCCGCCCCGTCGCGCTTGGCTCGGATGACCTCGATGACGTCCATGTCCTGTGCCCTTCTTGAACGGAAAAGGGCGTCCTCCCCGTGGTGCCGGGAGGACGCCCCAGTGCGGATCAGGCGAGGTTGTGCGGTCCGAAGGCCTGCGGCAGGACCCGGTCCAGGGTCCAGACCCCTTCGGGGGTGTCGATCAGCAGGTCCGGCCCCCCGTGCTCGAAGAGCAGCTGGCGGCAGCGCCCGCACGGCATCAGGGCCTCGCCCCGGCCGTCGACGCAGGCGAACGCGGTCAGGTGGCCGCCGCCGGTGGCGTGCAACGCGCTGACCAGGCCGCACTCGGCGCACAGGCCCACACCGTAGGAGGCGTTCTCCACGTTGCAGCCGGTGACGACCCGGCCGTCGTCGACCAGCGCCGCCGCCCCGACCGGGTACTGCGAGTAGGGCGCGTAGGCGCGTCCCATGGCCTCCCGCGCCGCCTCGCGCAGCGCGGCCCAGTCCACGGACTCGGATCCCGGTGTCGTGTCGCTCATGAGCGGCTCGCCCTCCACTGCTTGCCGATGCCCGCCGGCGGCCGCAGTCGCTGGGAGGCCAGGGACAGCACCAGCAGCGTGGCGATGTGCGGGCTGTAGGTGGCCAGTTCGCGCGGCAGCGAGTCGGTGGTGAGGTACCAGATCAGCAGCAGCACACCCGCGACCACGCTGGCGATGGCGACGCCCTTGCGGTCGTTGCGGACCTGCCAGACCGCCACCGCCAGCAGCGCCACCGCCAGGAGCAGGAGCAGGGCGTGGATGGCCGCGCCGCCGCCGCGCAGCTGCAGCGCGTCGGTGTAGCCGAACAGCCCGGCGCCCATGGCCAGTCCGCCCGGACGCCAGTTGCCGAAGATCATCGCGGCCAGACCGATGTAGCCCCGGCCGCCCGTCTGCCCCTCCTGGTAGATGCTGGAGGCCACCAGCGCCAGGAAGACACCGCCCATGCCCGCCAGCCCGCCGGACACCACGACCGCGATGTACTTGAAGCTGTAGACCGGCACACCGAGGGACTCCGACGCGTCGGGGTTCTCGCCCACCGACCGCAGCCGCAGGCCGAACGTGGTCCGCCACAGCACCAGGTAGGTCAGCGGGATCATCAGGAGCGCCACGAGCGTCAGCGCCGACATGCGGGTGGTCAGGCCGACCACCACGGAGGCCAGGTCGCTGACCAGGAACCAGCCGTGGTCCGCGACCGGGCCGAGCAGGCTGTCCACGTACGGCAGGTTCAGCTTCGGGAACTCCGGCGTGCTCGGCGACTGGGCCGCTCCCGCGCCGGGCACGTCCGAGTACAGCAGGATCGACATGTAGCGCATCGCGCCGAGCGCGAGGATGTTGATCGCCACACCGGAGACGATGTGGTCGACCGCGAACGTCACGGTGGCCACGGCGTGCAGCAGGCCGCCCGCCATGCCGCCCAGGACGCCGGCCAGCAGGCCGATCCAGGGGTTGTCGAAGGTCCAGGCGAAGTAGGCCCCGAACCAGGTGCCCAGGATCATCATGCCTTCGAGGCCGATGTTGATCACGCCCGCGCGCTCGGCCCACAGACCGCCCAGGCCGGCCAGGCCGATGGGCACCGCGAAGGTGAGCGTGGTGTTGATGGTGCCGGCGTCGACGAGCATGTCCTGGCCGGTGATGACCCGCAGTCCCGCGAGGGACACGAACACCGCGCCCATCAGGGACAGCAGACGCCACCGGGCACGCCTGGAGGCGCGGGACGCGGGTGTGCGCACCGGTTGCATCACGTTGAGTTCCTGGCTCATTTCGCCTCACCGCCACCCGTGGTCTCGACGGTTGCGCCGAGTTGTCGACCGATCTGCTGCTGCTGGTAGCGCCGGCCCCAACGGTGCACGACCTCGTAGACGACCACGACGGTGAGCACGATGGTGGCCTGCGCGATGACCGCGATCTCCTGCGGGATGGCGTCGAAGGGCAGGATGCCCGCCGCCTGGTTCAGGAAGGACCAGAACAGGGCGGCGAAGACGATACCGACCGGGTGGTTGCGGCCCAGCAGCGCGATCGCGATGCCGATGAAGCCGATCCCGGTCGGGAAGTCCAGTGCGTAGTAGTGCGAGTGCCCGAGCAGCTGGGGCAGGCCCACCAGCCCGGCGACCATGCCCGAGAAGAGCATGGACAGGAACACCATCTTCTTGACGTTGACGCCGCTGGCCTCGGCGGCCGACTGCGACTGGCCGGTGGCCCGCAGCTCGAAGCCGAAGCGCGTGCGGTTGAGCATCACCGAGTAGGCGATGCCGACCGCGGCGGCCAGGAACACCAGGCCGAAGATCTCGTTCTCCGAGCCGAGGAAGCCCGCGGGGATGCCGGGCACCCACGAGGACTCCGCCATCGGCGGGGTGCCGATGTTGTTGGTGCTGATCTGCACCGCGAGGCGGTCGGTGTTGAGCAGGTAGGCGGTGATACCGGTGGCGATGGCGTTGAGCATGATCGTGGAGATCACCTCGGACACGCCCCGGGCCACCTTCAGGTACCCGGCGATCCCCGCCCAGGCGCCGCCCACGGCCACGGCCGTGAGGATGATGATGATCTGGCTGATGACCGTCGGCAGCACGAGGTAGCCGCCGACGGCCGCGGCGACCAGGGCCGCGAGCCGGTACTGGCCGTCCACACCGATGTTGAACAGCTTCATCTTGAAGCCGATCGCCACGGCGACGGCGGCCAGGTAGTACGTGGTGCTGTCGTTGATGATCTGCACCATGCTGTCGGGACGGGTCCCGTACTCCAGCATGCGGGCGAAGGTGGCCGTCGGCGCGATCCCGCTGAAGAACAGGACCGCGGCGGTGACGCCCATGGCGATCACACCGGCGACCAGGACCGCGGCGAAGGACAGGGCCAGCATCGCGCCCAGGCGGTGGAACAGCACGAACGCCAGGGCCGAGCCGATGAGGCCGCCCAGGGCGGCCGCGACCGGTTCGATGAGCTGCAGGTCCAGCACCCAGGCGGACAGCAGGCCGCCGGCCACGGACAGCACCAGCGCGGTCGGCACGACCAGGGTGTTGTGGAGGGCCGTGCCCTCCTCCTTGGTCCCGTCGGCGCCGGACCGGAACTCCTCCGGCACCATGTGCCGGGTCAGGCCCACGAAGGCGAAGGCGGAGACGACGCCGATGATGAGCGCGGCCCACCACAGCAGGCCCATGTCGACGACGAAGGTGACCGCCGTGCCCAGCACGGCGGCGATGGCCAGGCCTGCCGGGCCCGGCAGGCTCCGGGTGGGGCGGGTTGCGTCACTCATGCTCCGCCCCCGTTCTCGCTTCGGTCGGCACCGTCAGCACCGCTGTCACCTTCTGTCGGACCGTTCTCCCCGTGCAGGCCGGCGCCGGTCATGGCCGAGCCGAGCTGTTCGGGGGTGACGGTGGTCGGGTCTGCCTGGGCGACCAGACGGCCGCGCAGGATCACGTGGAGGGTGTCGGACATGCCGATCAGCTCGTCGAGGTCGGCCGAGACCAGCAGGACGGCCAGGCCCGCGGCACGGGCCTCGCGCAGCTGCTCCCAGATCGCGGACTGGGCCCCCACGTCCACACCCCGGGTGGGGTGGGCGGCGACCAGGAAGCGCGGCGCACCGCTCATCTCCCGGCCGATGATGAACTTCTGCTGGTTGCCGCCGGAGAGGGCGTCGGCGATCACGTCGATGTTGGGCGTGCGCACGTCGTACTCCGCGACGATGCGCTCGGAGTCGGCGCGTGCGCCGGCCTTGTTGATCCAGGGTCCGCGGACGCTGGGGGCCTGCGACTGGTGGCCCAGGATGCGGTTCTCCCACAGCGGGGACTCCAGCAGCACGCCGTGCCGGTGGCGGTCCTCGGGGATATAGCCGACCCCGGCCTCGCGCACCCTGAGCGTGGACCAGCCGGTGATGTCGATGCCCTCCAGGGCGATGGACCCGGAGGAGACCTGCCGCATGCCCATGATCGCCGCGATCAGCTCGGACTGGCCGTTGCCCTCGACGCCGGCGATGCCGACGATCTCGCCCTTGCGGATGTCGACGCTGACGCCGTCCACCACGGGCCGGCCGTCGGCCGCGGTGACGGTCACCCCGTTCAGGGACAGCACGACGTAGTCGGTCACCGTGGACTCGCGCAGTTCGGGGACCGGCAGCTCGCCGCCGACCATCAGCGTGGCCAGCTCGCGGGCGGTGGTCGCGTGGGGGTCGGCGGTGGCCACGGTGGTGCCCCGCCGGATGACGGTGATCTCGTCCGCGACGGACAGGACCTCGTCGAGCTTGTGCGAGATGAAGATGACGGTGAGGCCCTCGCGCTTGAGCTCGCGCAGGTTGTCGAAGAGCTCGTCGACCTCCTGCGGGACCAGCACCGCGGTGGGCTCGTCGAGGATGATCGTCTTGGCGCCGCGGTAGAGGACCTTGAGGATCTCCACGCGCTGGCGGTCGCCGACGCCCAGTTCCTCCATCAGGCGGTCGGGCTCGACCCCGAGCCCGTACTGGTCCGACAGCTCCTGGATGCGGGCGCGGGCGCGGCGGCCGATGCCGTGCTCCCGCTCGGCGCCCAGGACCACGTTCTCCAGGACGGTGAGGTTGTCGGCCAGCATGAAGTGCTGGTGGACCATGCCGATGCCGTGCCTGATGGCGTCGGAGGGCGAGTGGAAGCGCACCTCCTCGCCGCGGATGAGGATGCGTCCCTCGTCCGGGCGGTGCATGCCGTAGAGGGTCTTCATCAGGGTGGACTTGCCCGCCCCGTTCTCGCCGACGATGGCGTGCACGGTACCGGGAGCCACGGTGATGTCGATGTCGTGGTTGGCCACGACGCCGGGAAAACGCTTGGTGATCCCGTGCAGCTCAACGGCGGGAGGACCGGAGGTCTCCACGCCCGATGGCGTGCTGCTCATCTGTCTCCTTGTGGGAATCGCGGCGGGGCGGGGCCTGCTCCGGGCGTGCCCGCCACCGGCGCGGAACGGCGACCGGGACGGCACCGGCCACGGGATCCCTCCCGTGCCCGGTGCCGCCCTCGGGTGTGTGCGACGGCCCGCGCGGGAGGGGTGTCCCCCTCGCGGGCCGTCGCACGATTCACGCTACGGCGTGGACGAGACCTCGATCTCGCCGTCGATGATCTGCTGCTTGAGCCCGTCCAGCTCCTCCTGGACAGGGCTGATCAGCTCCTCGTTGGAGGTGGTGTAGTCGACGCCGCCGTCGGCCAGGTCGAAGCGCTGGATGCCCGACTGCGGGTCGCCGTCCACGACGGCCTTGATCATCTCGAAGACGGCCACGTCCACCTGCTTGATCGCGGAGGTGAGGACGTAGGGCTTCTGGGAGTCGTCGGCGTTCTCGTACTGGTCGCTGTCCACGCCGACGAAGAGGAAGTCGTTCTCCTCGGCCGCCTGCAGGACACCGTTGCCGGAGGCGCCGGCCGCGTGGTAGATGACGTCGGCGCCGCGGTCGTGCTGGGCCTGGGCGGCCTCACGGCCCTGGGCCGGGTCGGAGAAGCCGCTGAAGTCCGGCGGCTGGCTCAGGTAGTCGATCTCGATGCTGATGTCGGAGTCGACGTGCTCGACACCCTGGACGAACCCGGCCTCGAACTTCTGGATCAGCGGGGTCTCGACGCCGCCGATGAAGCCGACGTGGTCCTCCTCGGTGGACAGCGCCGCGGCGGCACCGGCCAGGAAGGAGGCCTGCTCCTCGGCGAAGACCAGGCTGGTGACGTTGTCGATGTCCTCGATCTCGGAGTCGACGATCGCGAACTGCACGTCCGGGTAGTCGGCGGCCACGGACTCGACGGACTCGGCGTAGGCGAACCCGACGGCGATGACGACGTCGAAGCCCTCCTCGGCCATGGTGCCCAGGCGGTCGGCCTTGGCGGACTCGGCCTCTCCGTCGGTCGGCTCGAAGTCACGGGTCTCGACGCCCAGCTCATCGGCCGCGCGCTCCAGACCGCGGTAGGCGGAGTCGTTGAACGAACGGTCGCCACGGCCGCCGACGTCGTAGGCCAGGCCCACACGAACGTCAGTGGACTCCTCGCCCTCCGTCTCGGAGCCGCTCTCCTCGGCCGGGTTGTCGCATGCGGTGAGGGCCAGCACACTCGCTGCCGCGATCGCGGCGAACTTGGCTGCGTTGCTGCGCTTCACTTCGGTAACTCTCCCCTTCGCCCTCTCAGCGGCCCACATTCGCGCGGAACCGACCTGAGTTCTGCTGCCGGACAATATCCGCTGGCCGAAAGTACACCTAACCAACGGGCGGAGTTGTTATGAAGGCGAGAGCAGAGTGACACGGGTCCTTACTCGGAAGTTACCAAGAGCACACTCGGACCGGCCAACCAGGAATCGGGAGACCGTTTTCGACCTCCTGTTCCCCCTTCCTGGCAGCAACTACCACCCCACGCGCCCGGCACGTCACCGACGGTGCCGAGACACACGTCACCGCGTCCGGTCTAGACCGGACTACCCAACCGGCGGAACCGCCTCGTCACCCCCGCGGGCCCGCTCCGCCAGGAACTCCACGACGGCCTGCTTGAAGACCCGGGAGGAGACCGCGTTGGCGTGGTCCCGCCCCGGAATCGCCACGTGCGTCCCGCCGCAGCGAGACGCCAGGCCCTCCGCGCCCGCGGCGAGGGTATCCCGGGCCCCGGAGACCAGCAGGACGGGCACGCCGACGGGGAGCCGATCGGCGGTGAAGGGACGCGAGGCCTGACCCCGGGCGCAGGCGGCCAGGGCGGCGGGGTCGTTGCCCGGCAGAGCGGCGACCGTGCGGAAGACGTGGTCGAAGGGAGTGTCGCCGGAACCCGGGCCGGACAGGTCGGTCCCGGCGAAGGCGTCGCCCGGACCGAAGCCGCCCAGGACCAGGGACCGCACCCGCGCGGGGTGGCGCAGGGCCAGTTCCCAGGCCAGGCGAGCGCCCATGGAGTAGCCGACCGCGTCCACCCGTGCCACACCCAGCTCGTCGAGCATCGCCACCAGGTCGGCGACGTAGTGTTCGGGCAGGTAGGAGCCGCTGTCGGTGGGCTTGTCGCTGCCCCCGTGGCCGCGCAGGTCCGGCCCCAGGACGCGCCGCCCGGCGTCGGCCAGCGCCTGGGTCCAGCCCGTGGCCCGCCAATTCATGTCGAAGGTGGTGCCGAAACCGTGCAGGAGAAGGACGGGGACGGCCGTGCCCGGCTCCTCCGGCCGCAAATCCACATAGCGCATTGTTACGTCTCCGGCGAGATTCGCGGTCATGATTCCTCGTGTCCTTTGCCGGGGTTGGGGAATGATCCGAAAAATCCGAAGGGCCATTCAGATGTTCCTATAAAAGAGCCGCCCGGACGGCCGCCCCGTTCGTGGGCATCTCCAGTCCGGGCGGCCGGCGGAGCGGGTCAGTCCGTGGGCGGCTTGAGTCGGACGCGGCGGGCCGGCCTGGCCTCCTCCGCGGGCACCCTTCCGACGATCCCCGCCTGCGGCTCCCGCGCCTCGACGGCGAAGGTGACCAGGGGCGCCCCCACGGCCACGACCTCGTCCTCGGCGGCGTGGAGCTCCACGACCCGGCCCTCCTTGGGCGAGGGGATGACCACGGCCGACTTGGTCGTCTCCACCTCCACCAGGGGGGCGTTGCGCTCGATGCGGTCGCCGACGGCGACCTGCCACTCCAGGACGGTCGCCTCGACCAGGCCCTCGCCCAGGTCCGGAAGCGTGAAGGTGACGTTCTCTTCTGCCATGGTCGGTCTAGTACTCCAGAGTCCGTTGGACCGCGAACAGGACGCGGTCGATGGTCGGCAGGTACTGCGGTTCCAGGGGTCCGGCGGGGTAGGGCACGTCGAATCCGGTGACGCGCTGGACCGGCGCGGACAGGTCGCGGAAGCAGTTCTCCGTGACCAGCGCGGCCACCTCGGCGCCCAGTCCCGCGGTGAGCGGCGCCTCGTGCACGACCACCGCGCGCTTGGTCCGCGAGACGGAGGCGGCGAGTCCGGCGGTGTCGATGGGCTTGAGCCAGCGCAGGTCGAGCACCTCCAGCTCGACACCGTCCTCGGCGGCCAGTTCGGCGACCTTGAGGCACCGGTGCACCATCGCTCCCCAGGCGATGAGCGTGGCGTGGCGGCCGTGGCGCACGATGCGGCTGGTGCCGATGGGATCGGTGGGCTCGCGCAGCACGACGGGCTTGCGGTCCCAGTAGCGGGCCTTGGGCTCCATGTAGACGACCGGGTCGTCGCTGCGCACCGACTGCAGCAGCAGGCTGTAGGCCTCGGCGGCGTCGGAGGGCGCGGCGACCTTGAGGCCCGGGGTGTGCGCGAAGAGCGCCTCCAGGCTCTCCCCGTGGTGTTCGGGCGCCTGGATCCCGCCGAAGGAGGGCAGGCGCAGCGTGATCGGCATGGGCGCGGCGCCGCGGGTCCGGTAGTTCATCCGTGCGACCTGGTTGACGATCTGGTCGACGGCCGGATAGGCGAAGCCGTCGAACTGGAGCTCGGGGACGGGCCGCCAGCCGTTCATGGCCAGGCCGACCGCCATGCCCATGATCGCGGATTCGGCCAGGGGCGTGTCGAAGACGCGCTGGTCGCCGAACTCCTTCTGCAGGCCGTCGGTGACGCGGAAGACGCCGCCGAGGGCGCCGACGTCCTCACCGAAGACCAGGGTGGCGGGGTCCTCGGCCAGCAGGACGCGCAGGGCGCGGTTGATCGCCTGCTGCATGGACAGTTCGACGGTCGGGGGCTCGGCGGTGGCCTCGTCCCGCTCGATCAGCTCGGTCACAGCTCGACCTCTTCCTGCCAGGTACGGCGCTGCCGGGACAGCTCCTCGGTGGTCTCCCGGAAGACGTGCGTGAACAGGTCGGACCCGTCCGGTTCGGGTGCGGAGGCGACGCCGTCGCGGATCCGTGCCGCCTGCCGGCGGGCGCGGGCGTCGTCCTCGGCCAGGTCCTCCTCCGCCGCGTGCCCGGCGGCGAGCAGGGCGCGGCGCAGGAGGGTGACGGGGTCGCGCTCGCGCCAGCGGGCGGTCTCGGCCTCGTCGCGGTAGCGGGTGGGGTCGTCGGAGGTCGAGTGCGGCTCCACGCGGTAGGTGAGCGCCTCGATGACGGTGGGCCCGTCCCCGCGGCGGGCCCGGGCCACGGCCTCGGCGGTGGCCTCGTACACCGCTCCGGCGTCGTTGCCGTCCACCAGCACGCCGGGCAGGCCGTAGCCCTGGGCGCGCGCGGCGACCGACCCGCCCGCGACCTGGCGGTCATTGGGGACCGAGAGCGCCCACTGGTTGTTCTGGCAGAAGAAGACGACCGGAGCACGGAAGACGCCGGCGAAGTTCATCGACTCGTGGACGTCGCCCTCGGAGCTGGCGCCGTCGCCGAAGTAGGCCAGGGCGACGCCGTCGTCACCGCGCAGCCGCTCGCCCACCGCCCAGCCGACGGCGTGCGGGACGGGTCCGCCGACGACGGCGTTGACGGCGCCGAAGCGCGAGGCCATGACGTCGTAGAGGCCGCCGTGCCACAGGGCGCGGTGGGAGGACATGTAGCCGACCATCTCCACGCCGTAGGCGAGGGCCGAGGCCATCTCGCGGTAGGTCGGGAAGACGAAGTCGCGCGTGTTGTCCAGGGCCGAGGCGCTGGCGACCTGGGCGGCCTCCTGGCCCCGGACCGACACGTAGGCGGGGAAGACGCCCTGGCGCTGGAGGGCGATGGCCTCGGTGTCGAGGTCGCGCGCGGTGCGCATGTGGCGGTAGAGCGCGCGGGTGAGGTCGGCGGGCAGGTGGTCCACCGTGATCGACCCGGGGGCGACTGGACGCGCAGCGTCTCCGTTGAGGGGGGTAGCCCCACTCTCCCCGTGAGGGCTCTGGGGCGATGGCGGGTGACGGACGGGGGTGGCTGGACGCGCAGCGTCTCCGTTGAGGGGGGTAGCCCCACTCTCCCCGTGAGGGCCCTGGGGCGATGGCGGGTGACGGGTGGGCATTCGAGCGGCTCCCAACATGTCCCCGTCGCTCGCGCGGTCAGGGCTCGGGGTGGTTCACGGTCCACCTCTGATTCTGCGCAAGACTCGACAGATCCGCTAGATATCTCCTCGTACTTGATACACATGAGCGCGAAACAGGGCACATCGTTCGCGAACGTCCAGTATGACGGCCATCCTGAGCCCGAAAAGGACACCATGGCCTGTACACCCACGAACCAGGCTCGATCGCCCATCGACACGCACTCCGCGGACAGCCCCGCACGCGCCCGGCGATCGTCTGGACCAGAACGGCCATGGCTGCGCTCCCACCTACCACTCGTCGACGAAATGGCCGATAAATGCGACAAACAGACCCGGAAACGGCGTCGAACGAGAAGTTCTGCGCTGTTCTGCGCAACCCGGTGTAGTTACTCACCAGTCAGGGAAACCCCCGTCCCATCGCGGGCATCCACCATGAGTACAGTCAGACGCCCGGCGCGCTCTCCGGCACGTCGGGCCCCGGCGGGGGCCGCGCACCCGCTCCGCCCGACTCTCCGACCCCACCCCCACCAGGTCCGCATTCCGATCCGAACGTCTCGCCATATGAGACGACAATGGACGAAAACAACGTTTACCTGGTAGTTCGTTAGCCCCCGTCAATGACGACACCCGGGGGTCAACGGCTACGACAAGAGCACACGAGGAGCACGCACATGGCCATGGGCGAACAGCGCAGGAACGGCCGGCGGCCGGATACGACCGACCAGACGATCCTCAGCGCGCTCGCCAAGGACGCGCGAACCGGGATCACGGAGATCGCCGCACTCGCCAACGTCTCTCGGGCCACCGCCTACAACCGGATCAAGCGGCTCACCGACGAGGGCGTCATCCGCGGCTACTCCGTGGTGACGGACCACTCCAAGATGGGCCTCGGGGTCACCGCGCTCGTCCTCATCTCCGGGAGCCAGCCCGACTGGAGGGCCAACAGGGAGATCCTGTCCTCCTACCCGGAGATCGAGTACTGCTGGTACGTCGTGGGCTCCGCCGACATCGTCCTACTCGTCCGCGTCGCCAACACCAACCAGCTGCGGGACCTGATCCTCACCCGCCTGCAGTCACTCCCCGGTGTGACGTCCACCCAGACGCTCACCGTCATCGACGAGGTCGTACACCGACCGGTCGTGGAGCCCACCACGAGTGAGTAGGACGCGCCCGGCGGGTAAGGACCGATCCCCGTTCACGCACTGACCGCATCGGCGACCGAGGCCATCAGCTCGGACAGCAGTTCCGAGCCGCGCGCGCGGGTGGCCGCCGCGTCGCCGTCCACGTCCAACACCACCTCGACGTAGGCCTTCAGCTTGGGCTCGGTGCCCGAGGGCCGCAGAGTCACGCGTCCCCGGACGCTGCCCTCCAACCGGAAGCGCAGCGCGTCGGTCGGCGGCAGGCCTGCACGGCCGCCGGCGAAGTCGTCCATGCCCGCGACCTTCAGCGGACCGAACGCGGCGGGCGGTTCGGCGCGCAACCGCCGCATCGCCGCGACGATGACCGACAGGTCCTCCACCCGCACCGACAGCTGGTCGCTCAGGTGCAGGCCGTACCGACGGGCCTGCGCGTCGAGCAGGTCGACCAGCGTCAGCCCCTCGCGCTTGGCGCCCGCCGCCAGCGCCGCCACGGCCAGCGCCGCGCTGATCCCGTCCTTGTCGGCCACCGGCCGGCCGCCGTCGCCGCCGACGCAGTAGCCCAGGGCCTCCTCGAAGCAGAACACCCGCTTGCGTCCCGGCGCCCCGGCCCGTGCCAGCCACTTGAACCCCGTCAGGGTCTCCTCGTAGTGCACCCCGCGGTCCGCCGCGATCTTGCCGAGCAGGCTGGAGGAGACGATGGACGTGGCCACCACCCGCTCCGGTCCGCAGGTGTGGTCGAGCACGAACTCCGCCAGCAGCCCGCCGACCTCGTTGCCGGTCAGCAGCCCGTGCCCGGGCACGGCCACCGCCAGGCGGTCGGCGTCGGGGTCGTTGGCGATCACCAGGTCGACCCCGGCCGCCTCCCCCTCGGCCGCGGCCATGTCCATGGCGCCGGGTTCCTCGGGGTTGGGGAACTCCACGGTCGGGAAGTCCGGGTCGGGGTCGAACTGGGCGGCGACCACGGCCGGGCGGGCGAACCCGGCCCGCTCCATGGCCTGGAGCAGGACCCGTCCGCCCACACCGTGCATGGCGGTGTAGGCCGTCGCCAAGTCGCGGTCCGATCCCAGCGGCAGCGAGGTGACCGCGGCCAGGTAGCGCTCCACGGCCTCCTCCCCCAGGACCGTCCACTCCTCGCCCAGGGGCAGCGCGCCGACCGGCCCGACGGCGTCGATGGCCGCGGCGATCTCGGTGTCGACCGGGGAGACGATCTGGGTGCCGGCGTCGTGGCCCGTCCCGCCGACGTAGACCTTGTAGCCGTTGTCCTGTGGCGGATTGTGGCTCGCAGTCACCATGATCCCGGCGTCCGCGCCCAGGTCGCGCACGGTGAAGGCCAGGACCGGGGTGGGCAGCGGGCCCGGCAGGACCGAGACCCGGTGCCCGGCCCCGGTGAGCACGGCGGCGCTGTCGGCCGCGAAGTCGGCGGAGCGGTGGCGGGCGTCGTAGCCGATGACCACGTGCCGGCCCCCGCCGCCGAGCCAGGCGCCGATCCCGGCGGCGGCCCGCATGACCACCGCCCGGTTCATCCGGTTGGGACCGGCGCCCAGGGCTCCGCGCAGTCCGGCCGTGCCGAACTCCAGACTCGCGCGGAAGCGGTCGGCGAGGTCGGCCAGCGCGGCCGCCCCTCCGTCCTCGGCCAGGGCCAGCAGCCCGGCCAGTTCCGCGCGCGTGTCGGGGTCGGGGTCCTGGTCGAGCCAGTCCCGGGCCCGGGTGAGGAGTTCGGCGTCGGTCATCGGAGGTCGGGTCCCTTCACAGTTTCGCGACGATGTCGGTGAGCAGGCGGCCGACGGTCCCGGCCGCGTCGCGTCCGGTGGACAGCACCTTCTCGTGGTCGAGATCGGCGCCCTCCAGCCCGGCGGCGATGTTGGTGACCAGGGACAGTCCGAGCACCCGTGCCCCCGCCTCGCGCACGGCGATGGCCTCCAGGGCCGTGGACATGCCGACCAGGTCGGCGCCCATGGACCGGAGCATGCGGATCTCGGCGGGGGTCTCGAAGTGCGGGCCGGGCATGGCGGCGTAGACGCCCTCGGGCAGGCCCGGGGCGACCGAGCGGGCCAGCGCGCGCAGTTCCGCGGAGTAGGTGTCGGAGAGGTCGACGAAGGTGGCGCCGGTGAGCGGGGACCGCGCGGTCATGTTGATGTGGTCGGCGATGAGCACCGCCGAACCCACCGGGTAGGCGGGGTTGATGCCGCCCGCGGCGTTGGTGAGCACGACGGTGCGCGCCCCGGCCGCCACGGCGGTGCGCACCCCGTGGACGACGGCGTCGGTGCCGTGGCCCTCGTACAGGTGGGTGCGGCCGAGGAAGGTCAGGATGGCGCGGTCGCCGTCGCTGATGCTGCGCACGGTGCCGCTGTGGCCGGCGACCCCCGGCGGGAGGAAGCCCGGCAGGTCGGCGGCGGGGAACTCGTGCGTGGAGTCGCCGAGGAGGTCGGCGGCGGGGGCCCAGCCCGAGCCCATGACCAGGGCGACGTCGTAGGCGTCCACGCCGGTGCGCGAGCGCAGCGCGGTGGCGGCCTCCGCGGCGGCGGCCTGGGGTGTGCGTGTCACTGGGTGTTCTCCGTTCGTTCGTGCCGCGGGAGCGGCGCGCGGCGCACTCCCGTGACCAGGGGGCGGGACATGACGAGTTGCGGTCCGGCGCTCCCCACGATCCGCCGTCCGGTGGGGGCGAACCCTGCGGCCGCGTAGACGCGCTCCGCCTGGTGGTTGGCCTCGTTGACGCACAGCACGATCTCGGCGGTGGTGGGAGCCACGCCCGCGACCAGGAGGTCCAGCAGCGGAGCGGCGCACGCCGCCCGCCCGACCCCCCGGCCCTGCCATTCTGGCGTGACGTAGTAGGCGCGCAGCAGTACCGCGCGCTCCGGCGCGTCGACCAGGGGTTTGAGGGCACTGCCGCGGTCGACGATGCCGAAGCCGACACAGGCCTCCCGGGCGGCCGCCGGGTCCGCGGGCCCGGCCCCCGTGCGCACCACGGCGAAGGGGAAGCGGTCGGGATCGGCGTCGGCGGCGGGCAGGGTGGCCACGGGCAGTCCCGTGTACTTGGCCTGGCCGGGGGCCAGCCGGTGGCGCAGCACGGCCTGGCGCAGCAGGGCGACCTCGGGGGTGGTCCGGTCCAGACGGACCAGGCGCAGCCCGGGAACGCGCCCGTTGTCGGGGCTGTGGGGGTCGGTCTGTCCTCGCGTGTTCGTCGGCACCTTCGCTCCTCGTCGGCCACGTCGGACCGGGACCCGGGCGGGCCCCGGTCCGACAGTGTCACACCCCGATCGGATGCCAGACGGTCTTGGTCTCCAGGAACGGCGTCATCCGGGAGGTGCCGGGATCGGGGTCCAGCCAGGCGTCCTCGCCCCCGCCGGACTCGGGTCCCGGGCGCACGACCCTGGTCAGGGTGGTCGCCGCGGTCTCCTCGAACTCCGCCGCCCGGTCGCCGGCCCCGGTCAGGTCCAGGGCGTTGACGTCGGCGTGCGCGGCCAGGTGCGGGCCGAGTTCGCCCACGCGGCCGGTGAGCAGGTTGACCACTCCGCCGGGCAGGTCGGAGGTGGCCAGGACCTCGGCCAGGTCGACCGCGGCCAGCGGCGCGTGCTCGGAGGTGACCACCACGGCGGTGTTGCCGGTGGCGATGACCGGCGCGACCACGCTGGTCAGGCCGAGCAGCGGTGCGTCCTGGGGCGCGAACACGGCCACGACGCCGGTGGGCTCGGGCGCGGAGTGGTTGTAGTACGGACCCGCCACCGGGTTGGACCCGCCGAGCACCTGGGCGACCTTGTCGGTCCACCCCGCGTAGTACACCCAGCGGTCGACGGCGGCCGAGACCGCGCGTTCGGCGGCGCCGCGGGAGATCCCCTGGGCGGCCACGGCCTGGGCGGTGAACTGTTCGCGCCGGCCCTCCAGGACCTCGGCGACCCGGTACAGGATCTGGCCCCGGTTGTAGGCGGTGCGCGCCGACCAGCCGTCGAAGGCCTTGCGCGCCGCCACGACCGCCTCGCGCGCGTCCTTGCGCGAGGCCAGGGAGGCGTTGGCCAGGTGGTCGCCCTTGGCTGAGGTCACCGGATAGCTCCTGCCGGACTCCGAGCGTGGGAAGGCCCCGCCCAGGTAGAGCTTGTAGGTCTTGCGGACGGCCAGGCGCCCTGGGACCGGGGCCGGCTCCGCGGCGCCCTTCCCGGGGTTCTTCCCGGCGTTGCCCTTGCGCCGCTCAGCCAAGGTAGGCCTCCAATCCGTGCCGTCCGCCCTCGCGGCCGTATCCCGACTCCTTGTAGCCGCCGAAGGGGCTGGTCGGGTCGAACTTGTTGAACGTGTTGGACCAGATGACGCCGGCGCGCAGGCGCTCGGCGGTCCAGAGCATGCGTGAGCCCTTCTCGGTCCACACGCCCGCGGACAGCCCGTAGGGGGTGTTGTTGGCCTTGGCCACCGCCTCCTGCGGCGTGCGGAAGGTCAGCACCGACAGCACGGGCCCGAAGATCTCCTCGCGGGCCACGCGGTGGGCCTGGCTGACCCCGGTCAGCAGGGTCGGCGCGAACCAGTAGCCGGCCGAGGGCAGCTCGCAGGGCGGTGACCAGCGTTCGACGCCCTCGTCCGTGCCGGAGTCGGTCAGCTCGCGGATGCGCTCCAGCTGCGCGGCGGAGTTGATCGCACCGATGTCGGTGTTCTTGTCCAGCGGGTCGCCCAGGCGCAGCTTGGCGACGCGGTCCTTGAGCCGGGGCAGCAGTTCGTCGGCGATCGACTCCTGCACGAGCAGCCGGGATCCGGCGCAGCACACGTGGCCCTGGTTGAAGAAGATGCCGGTGACGATGCCCTCGACGGCCTGGTCGATCGCGGCGTCGTCGTAGACGATGTTGGCGCCCTTGCCCCCCAGCTCCAGGGTGAGGCGCTTGTCGGTGCCCGCGACCGAGCGGGCGATGCCGCGCCCGACCTCGGTGGAGCCGGTGAAGGCCACCTTGTCGGTGCCGGGGTGCTCGACCAGGGCGCGGCCGGTCGCGCCCGCGCCGGTGAGGATGTTGACCACGCCCGGGGGCAGGTCGGCCTCCTGGCAGATCTCGGCGAAGACCAGCGCGGTCAGCGGCGTGGTCTCGGCGGGCTTGAGCACGACCGTGTTGCCGGTGGCCAGCGCCGGGGCGATCTTCCACGCCAGCATGAGCAGCGGGAAGTTCCACGGGATGACCTGGGCGGCCACGCCCAGCGGGCGCGGGTCGGGGCCCAGGCCCGCGTGGCGGAGCTTGTCGGCCCAGCCCGCGTAGTAGAAGAAGTGGGCGGCCACGAGCGGCAGGTCGACGTCGCGCGTCTCCTTGATGGGCTTGCCGTTGTCCATGGACTCCAGCACGGCCAGCTCGCGCGAGCGCTCCTGGATGATCCGGGCGATGCGGAAGAGGTACTTGCCGCGCTCGGCGCCGCTCATCCGGCTCCACACGGTGTCGTAGGCACGGCGGGCCGCGGCGACGGCGCGGTCGACGTCGGCCTCCCCGGCGACGGCGACCCGGGCGAGCTCGGTCTCGTCGGCCGGGTTGAGCGAGGTGAGGTACTCGTCGCTCTTCGCGGGCGTGAACTCACCGTCGACGAACAGGTCGTAGGTCTCGCGCAGGGTGACGACGGAGCGGGACTCCGGCGCGGGCGCGTACTCGAAGATCACGGCTCAGTCCTGCGTGTAGTAGTCGGGGCCCGGATAGGTGCCCGTGGTCAGCCTGGTCCGCTGCATGAGCAGGTCGTTGAGCAGGCTGGAGGCGCCGATCCGGAACAGGTCCGGGGTCAGCCAGGCGGGGCCGGCGATCTCGTTGACCAGCACCAGCTGGCGGATGGCGTCCTTGGTGGTGCGGATGCCGCCCGCGGGCTTGACGCCCACGCGGGCGCCGGTGGCGGCGTAGTGGTCGCGCACGGCCTCCAGCATGACCAGGACCACGGGCGGGGTCGCGGCGGGCGCCACCTTGCCGGTGGAGGTCTTGATGAAGTCGGCTCCGGCGCGGATGGCCAGGTGCGAGGCGCGGCGCACGTTGTCGTAGGTGACCAGTTCCCCGGTCTCCAGGATGACCTTCAGGTGGGCGGGGCCGCAGGCCTCCTTGACGGCGACGATCTCGTCGTGGACCTTCAGGTAGTCCCCGGACAGGAACGCGCCGCGGTCGATGACCATGTCGATCTCGGCGGCGCCGTCGGCCACCGCCCGCCGGGTGTCGGCGAGTTTGACCTCCAGGGGCGCGCGCCCGGCGGGGAAGGCGGTGGCGACCGAGGCCACGCCCACGCCGGTGCCGCGCAGGGCCTCCACGGCCGTGGCGACCATGTCGGGGTAGACGCACACGGCGCCCACCCGGGGCACGGTGCGGTCGGCGGGGTCGGGGAGGGCGGCCTTGGCGCACAGGGCGCGCACCTTGCCGCGCGTGTCGGCTCCCTCCAGGGTGGTCAGGTCCACCATCGAGATGGCGAGGTCGATCGCCTGGGCCTTGGCGGTGGTCTTGATCGACCTCGTGGCCAGGTCCTGGGCGCGGGCGCGTGCGCCGACCTCGTCCACGCCCGGGAGGCCGTGCAGATACGCCCGGAGCGCGCGGTCGGTCGTCGCCTCCGGCGCGGTTGCTGTGTGGGACACGGGCACCTACTGCTCGGTGGGTCGGTGTGCTGGTCACGGGCCCACGGACGCTGTGGGGCCAGCGAAAACGTGGGCCTGGGCGGCCCGGTGCCGCGGGGGTCTCCCCCGGTTCGGGTCCGTCAGGCAGTCACCATAACCCCGGGTGCCGCCGGCGTCAGTACCCGCCCGGACCGTGCCGTCCAAGGTTGGAGGAGCCTCCAACCGCGCGGTCGTCCCACCTTCGGCACATCCTCCAATCCGCAGCGGAAAACCTCGGAGAACCGGCCCTGGCCCCACGCAGCGCACCCGTCTCGGCGCGGGTGCGGTCTAGACCGGACAGACCGATCCCGCCCGTACCGACGCCGGTGAAACGAACGCTCTATCGACTAGCCTCGACCCCATGAGGATCTCCGCCACCCGCCCCGCGTCCGACACCCGTGAACGCATCGTGCGCTCCACCTCGCACCTGATGCAGCGCCAGGGCTACGACGGAACCGGGATCAAGCAGATCTCGCAGGAGTCCGGGGCGACGATGGGATCGGTCTACCACTTCTTCCCCGGTGGCAAGCGCGAACTGGCCGTCGCCGCGATCCGGCTCGGCGACGCCGAGTTCGCCGCGGAACTGCGCGGCGCGCTGGCCGACGGGCAGGACCCCGCCGCGGCGGTCGCCGCGCTGGCGAACGCGCTCGCCGAGGGCCTGCGCGCGTCGGACTGGCTCGACGGCTGTCCGGTCTCCACGACCGCCATGGGCACCGCCGGACGGCTGCCGGACGTGCAGGAGGCGGCGGCCGAGGCGTTCGCGCACTGGCGGGACCTGGTCGGAGCGCGCCTGCGCGCGGCGGGCCTGCCCGAGGACGACGCCCGCGATCTGGCGCACACCGTGATCAGCGCACTGGAGGGCGCCGAGTTGGCCGCCCAGGTCTCACGCAGCACGGAGCCGCTCCAGGTGGCGGGCCGCCACCTGGAGCGGCTGATCAGGTCCTATCGCTGACGTCCGGGGCGCCCCGGAGCCGGGTCAGGCCACGGGCCGGCGGAACACGTCGAGCAGGCTCGTGAAACTGTCCTCCTGGCGCCCCGCCGCCATGCCGCGCCGGAAGACCTCCAGCACCGCCGCGGGCAGCAGGCCGTCCACGCCCGCGTCCTGGGTGGTGCGCAGGACGTGGTCGACGCTGGCCGCCCCCATGGAGAGGCGATCGGCGTCGCCGGGGTGCTCGCCGGCGGCGATCCTCGGCGTGTAGAAGGCGATGAACTCCGGCAGCGAGGCCATCACCTCCGCGGCGAGCGCCCCGATGTCCTCGGCCGCGATCCCGTTGGCCTCGGCCACCGCGGCCGCGTGCAGGTAGGACACCATCGAGGTCCAGAACATGTCCATGTTCAGCTGGTAGAGCAGCGCGGCCGCCCCGGGGTCCTCCCCCCGGTGGTCGGCGCGGCCCAGCACCTCCAGTGCCTCCCGGTGGGCCTGGAGCACCTCGCCCGGTCCGCTGTAGAGGATCACCGACTCCGGCCGCCCGATGTCCCTGGGCGAGGCCAGGGCCGCGCCGGTGAGGTACGCGCCGCCGTGGCCCCTCACCCACTCGGCGACTTCGCGGGACCGCCGCGGGGTGTCCGAGGTCAGGTTGGCGACCGTGCGGCCCCTGAGGGCGTCGACCGCCTGCCCCAGGACGGCGTAGGCGGCGTCGTGGTCGGTCAGGCTCAGTACCACGGGCCCGCCCGCGGTGAGGGCGGCCTCGACGGTCCCGGCCCGGTTCGCTCCCCGTTCCACGAGCGCGTCGGCCCGGGACGGCGTCCTGTTCCACACCGTCACCTCGTAGCCCCGGTCGAGGTAGGCGCCCGCCATCGCGCGCCCCATCGGACCGAGTCCCATGACCGTGATCCGCTTGCCTTCCATGAGCACTCCCCGCACTAGAAAGAACGTTCTATTCAGGCGCAGGCTAGCACACCACTAGAACGAACGTTCTACTCACTTCTCCGGCCCGGGGCCCGTGGCACGCCCGTCCGGCCGCGCGGAGGTTCTAACCTGGGGGCATGGCGGAGTTCCGGATCAGTAGCGATGACACCCAGGTCGACCTGCGCAAGATGGCCACCGCGCTGGCCGAGTCCCAGGGCTGGGCCCGCGAGGAGGTGGGCATCTGGGACAACCGCCAGGGCGAGGTCATCGTCACCGTCGACGACGCCCTGCTGCGCAAACGCGAGGTCGACCCGCTGCACCGGCCGCGGCACACGCCGCGCGCCGTGCACGAGGCCTGTGAGTACCTGCGCCACGAGGACCCCTCGCTGCGCCGGGTGGACTTCCGGGTCCTGCGCGAGGTGACCGCGCGGTTCTTCTCCGCCGGCTGGACCGTCGCCGACGTGCTGCACGCCCTGGCCGTACGGCCCGACGGCGCGGCCTGGCCCGAGGGCCCCGACCACCACGGCACCGACTGGCTCCAGGCGCGGCTGCGGGGCTGGCGGACCGCCAACGGCGACATCCGGCCCTCGCACTCGCAGGAGGCCGCCCAACTGCGCGTGATCAGCCGCGCGGGGCTGCCCATGGACATCGGCCTGCCCGAGGACGCCGAGGTCTCCCAGCGCCCGGTGGCCAGCCGCGCGGTGGCCCGCTCCGCGGCCGACGACGCGCGCCGCCTCATCCGGCAGAACACGCGCACCACCACCGACTCCCTGGCCCTGCGCGACCGCACCTCGAACCACATCACCCGGCCCGACGAGTCCTAGGGGGCGCTTCCTAGGGCGCGTTTGGTGGGCGCCGCTCCTCGCGCCACTCCTCGACGATGGCGACCGCGCCGTCGGCGGCCAGGGCCAGGCAGGCCTCGGCCGGCCCCCGGCGCAGCACCAGGAACCACAGGGTGGCGAAGACGAGCGCGCCGAGCACGAACCACTCCAGGAGCCAGGGCTGGCGCCACTCGACGGCCCCGTCCGCGACGATCACCATCAGGACCAGGATGTGCCCGGTGTAGACCGTCAGCGGCATCCGGCCCACGGAGGCCAGCGGGTACATCGCCCACCGCGCGCGCTCGGCCAGCCACATGCACGCCACGAGCACGAGGAGGCCCTGCCCGACCGCCTCGGCGATCTCGAAGGTCGTCCCGGTGTGGGGGGTGTTCACGGCCAGCCACCACCAGCTGTCGGTGGGGACCTGGCCGGAGATGGAGTTGGCCTCCTCCATGACGCCGGCGCGCAGCTGCTCCAGCAGCACGGGGTCCATGTTCGGGGTGAGGGGGTATCCGCCCATGAACGCGCTGCCGTCCTCGACCAGGCGGTCGAGCCCGCCCAGCGGGTGCAGGAGCAGCCAGGATCCTCCGTAGGCGAAGACCGACAGCCCCGCGCCGATCCCCAGGAGCCTGAGGCGCACCGCCGTGGAGCGCAGGTCCATCCGGCCCACCGCCAGCCCCGCGGCCACGAACGCCATGAAGGTGATCGCCGGATAGTAGCCGGTGAGGAGGAACTCGGGGAGCGAGGACAGGGAGGAGGTGCGGGGCGCGGCGTCCACGACCGTGTCGCGCAGCAGGAAGGACAGCGGTGGACCGACCACCGCCAGGGCGCCCGCCACCGCCCACAGCGCTCCCGAACGCAGGCGGGTCAGGGGCAGCGCCAGGACGAAGAAGCCCGCGTAGTACGTGAGGATGATGGCGACCGGCACGCCGGTGAGGTCCAGCAGGACGCCGAGCAGGCCGATGAGCACGGCGCGGGTGAGCACCCGCACGGCGGCGCGCCGCCAGGGGACGCCGGTGACCGGGGCGGTACGTCCGGTCATCAGCGCCAGGGAGAGCCCGGCCAGCAGCGCGAACAGCGCCGAGGAGTTGCCGCGCACCAGTCCGTGCAGAGTCCACGCGTGACCCTCGGGGGACAGCAGCCCCATGGACTCCACGCCCAGGTGCACGGCGAACATGCCGAAGACCGCGATGGCGCGCGCCGCGTCGACACCGTCGATTCGGGGGCTTGCGGAGGGGGCCGCGTCGGGGGCGGCGGCGGTGTCGTCGGATCGCTTCTGTGCCACGTTCGTCAGAGTATGCGCGTTCCGCGCACCTGCCCAAGGCACGACGTCAGGCCGGGTGGGCGGCGGAGCGCTCCGCCGCCCACCCGGTGCGGGGTCACTCCTGGCCGGCGAGCTCGCTGAAGTAGTCCAGCGCCTCGGGGTTGGCCAGGGAGTCGCGGCTGGCGACCTTGTCGGGGCTCTCGCCCATCAGGATGCGCTTGACCGGGACCTCCAACACCTTGCCCGACAGGGTGCGGGGCACCGCGCCGATCACGCGCACCCGGTCGGGCACGTGCCGGGGCGAGCAGTCGGTGCGGATCCGGCGGGCGATCTCCTTGGGCAGGTCGCCCTCCAGGTCCGCGCCGGGCCGCAACACGGTGAACAGCTCGATCCGCGACGAACCGTCCCCCTGGGGCACGTCCACGACCAGGGCGTCCACGACCTCCTCCAGCGCCAGCACCGCCCGGTAGATCTCGCTGGTGCCCATGCGCACGCCGCCGCGGTTGATGGTCGAGTCCGAGCGCCCGTAGATGATGGCGGTGCCGCGCTCGGTGATCTCGATCCAGTCGCCGTGGCGCCACACGCCCGGGTAGACGGAGAAGTAGCTGTCCCGCAGCCGCTCGCCGTCGGTGTCGCCCCAGAAGAAGATCGGCATGGACGGCGCGGGCTCGGTGACCACGAGTTCGCCGACCTCGCCCACCAGCTCCCGGCCGTCGGGGTCCCAGGAGGCCACGGCCATGCCCAGGGCGCGCGACTGGATCTCGCCCTCGTAGACCGGCAGGGTCGGCGTGCCGCCGACCAGGCAGCTGCACACGTCGGTGCCGCCGCTGGTGGAGAACAGCCACAGGCCGTCGCCGAACTCCTCGTACACCCAGGCGAAGGCCTCCGGGCTGAGCGGGGATCCGGTCGAGCCGATGGCCCGCAGGCGCGACAGGTCGCGGCCGCGGCGCGGGTGCAGATCCTCCTTCATGCAGGAGGACAGGTACCCGGCGCTGGTGCCGAACACCGTCACCCCGGCCTCGGCCGCCAGGTCCCACAGTCCGCCCAGATCCGGCGAGGACGCCTCGTCCGACGGGTGGGCGGGGGGCGCGGAGTGGGCGGGGCTGCCGTCGTACAGGACGATGGAGGCCTTGGTCAGCAACACGCTGACCAGGAAGTTCCACATCATCCAGCCGGTCGTGGTGAACCAGAAGACCCGGTCCTCGTCCTGGGCGTTCAGGTGCAGGTGCAGGTTCTTGAGCTGCTCCAGCAGGATGCCGCCGTGCCCGTGCACGATCGCCTTGGGCAGGCCGGTGGTGCCCGAGGAGTACAGGACCCACAGCGGGTGGTCGAAGGGCACGGAGGCGAACTCCAGAGCGGCGTCCCCGCCGGAGGCCTCCAGGTCGCCCCACTCGACGGTGCCCTCCATCGGCAGGCCGGGCCGCAGGTAGTCCAGCAGCACGGTGTGCTCGACGGTGGGCAGCGCGGCGCGCAGCTCCTCCACCACGGGGCGGCGGTCGAAGTCCTTGCCGCCGTAGCGGTAGCCGTCGACGGCCAGCAGGACCTTCGGCTCGATCTGGGCGAAGCGGTCGATGACGCTGCGCACGCCGAAGTCCGGTGAGCAGGAGGACCACACCGCGCCGAGGGAGGACACGGCGAAGAACGCGGCGACGGTCTCGGGCAGGTTCGGCAGGTAGCCCACCACCCGATCGCCGGGGCCCACGCCGAGCTCGCGCAGGCCGGCGGCGATCGCGGCCGTGCGCCGGCGCAGCTCGCCCCAGGTCCACTCCCCCAGCGGCCGCAGTTCGGTGGCGTGCCGGATCGCGACCGCGTCGTCCTCGCGGTCGGCGAACACGTGCCGGGCGAAGTTCAGGGTGGCGCCGGGGAACCAGCGGGCCCCGGGCATCACACGCTCGGGCAGGACCTCCTCGTAGGGGGTGTCGGCCGCCACGCCGTAGTACTCCCAGATCGCGGCCCAGAAGTCCTCGATGTCGGTGGTCGACCAACGCCACAGAGCGTCGTAGTCGAAGGTCTCGGCCGCCTGCGGGTCCGCTTCCGGCCGGCCGAAGGCCCGCACCCCCTTGTGCTCCGCGGCCCATCGTGCGAACGCGACGATGTTGGCGGACTCGACCGCCGCCTCGTCGGGCTCCCAGAGCACCCGGGGGACGCTGCTCTCCGTCATTGGCCCGCCTTCCATGTGTTGCGTGTGGCTCTGAGACCCATCTAACAACACGGCCCACGGGCGGCGAAGCCCCGGCCTCGCCCTGGCGAGCACCGGGGCCCGAGGGCGTGTGCGCAGGTCACCACGGGGGTCGTGGGGCTGTGGGAGCCCCACGTTCCGGGGACGCGGCGGGGGTGGGAGTCCCCCATTGACAACCGCCGCCCGGCCCTGGACACCACACGTGGGGCCATCCCACCTCGCCCGGTGTGACGCGGCGGAGCGCACCCGGCCCGGCGGCCGCCGTCAGGCGGCGCGGCCGGTGTCGGTCGGCATGCGACCGGTGTCAGGCGGCGCGCAGTGCCGACACGGCCGCCACGGGGGTGTCCACGACCAGTGCGCCGGTGGCCGCCAGGCGTTCGCGTGCCATGAGCCCGCCCGCGACCAGGATGGCGTGGGCGCCCGCCTCGCGGGCGGCCCGGGCGTCGTCGTCGATGTCGCCGATGAGCACGACCTTGGCGGGGTCGACGCCCTGCCGGTCCAGGTGGCGCACCAGGTGTTCGGCCTTGGAGTCCTGCTCGGTCTCGAACTGGCGGCCGTCGACCCGCTCGAAGTGGCCGGTCAGGCCGCGCTCGGCGATCAGCGGCACGAGGTGGTCGTGCGAGGCCATGGACAGCAGGGACTGGCTGCCGCCGCGGTCGCGCCAGGTGTGCAGCACATCGGGCACGCCCTCGGCGAGGGAGCAGGAGGGCAGGTGCTCCAGGTAGTGGGAGTCGTAGAGACGCTCGGCCCGCTCCCACTCACCGTCCACGAACCCGCGTCCGAGGAGCTCCTCGTAGCAGGGGATGAGGGGGCGCCGGAAGACCGAGCGCCAGTACTCCAGTTCCACGGGGGCACGGCCGAACTCGGCGCACACGGCGTTCACCGCGGCCAGGTTGGCGTGGTTGTCGTCCAGGAGGGTGCCGTTCCAGTCCCAGACGATGTGCGTGATGTCGTTTCGGTCGAATGTCATCTCAGTCATTGCTCGCACTTTAGGACAACCGCCCGGTGGGGCGCCCCGGTTTTTCAGGATGACCTGCGTCGCTTCCGTGCGTTCGCGCTCCCTTGCCGCGAGAGTGGACGGCGGAGCGGGGGCAGCCATAGCGCTTTCGATAACGCGGTGTCGTCCCCTGGGCGAACGGCCGGGTTCGTAGGACGATGGCCCGACTCGAGTCCCCCTTCGACGAGGAGCCACACTTTGCCACCATCCCCCGGCAACGCACGATTCCTCCTGACGCGCGCGGGCGCCGTCGCCGCCTCCGCGCTGATGGCCGTCACGGTGCTGACCGCACCGGCGGCGGCCGATCCCCCCTCCCTGGTGGTCGAGGACGGCCGCACCCAGGTCGCCTTCGAGTTCGCCGACGCGATCTACCAGGAGGTCGACATCCGGACGGAGGCCGACAGCGACGGCGACGGCGAACTCGACACGGTCCGCATGCGGATCCTGCGCCCCAAGGAGAGCGACGCGGGCCTGGAGGTCGCCACCATCATCGAGCCCAGCCCCTACTGGGCGGGCGGCAACCCGGTCGCCAACCACGACGTGGACCTGGACACCGACGAGGCCGGCACCGTCCCGCGCGGCGGCCCGCGCGCGGACGAGACCGCCCTGGGCGCGGCCCTGGATCCCGCGGGCACCGGCGACCCCGGCGCCGCGGCCGAGGGGGCCGGTCCCAACACGTCCTTCTCCGGCTACTACGACAACTACTTCCTGCCGCGCGGGTACGCGGTGGCCCAGCTCGACAGCCTGGGCAGCGGCGACTCCACCGGCTGCCCCACCTCGGGCGCGCACAACGAGACGCTGGGCGCCAAGGCGGCCGTGGAATGGCTGACCGGTGACACCGTCGGCTGGGACGCCGACGGGGAGGAGGTCACCGCCGACTGGTCCAACGGCGCGGCCGCGATGACCGGGATCTCCTACAACGGCACGCTGCCCACCGCCGCCGCCACGACCGGCGTGGAGGGGCTGAAGACGATCGTCCCGCAGGCGGCGATCTCCTCCTGGTACGGCTACTACCGCGAGGGCGGCGCCGTGCGCGCTCCCGGCGGCTACCAGGGCGAGGACGCCGACGTCCTGGCCGAGTACGTGTACACCCGCGACGACGACGAGATCTGCCGCCCGGTGATCGACGCGCTCACCGAGGAGCAGGACCGCGTCAGCGGCGACTACACCGAGTTCTGGGACGAGCGGAACTACCTGGAGGACGCCGACGAGATCCGGGCGAGCGTGTTCCTCGTGCACGGCCTCAACGACGACAACGTCATGCCGGGCCAGGCCGCCGACCTGTGGGCGGCCCTGGAGGGAAGCGACGTCCCGCGCAAGCTGTGGCTGCACCAGGGCGCGCACATCAACCAGCTCTACCTGCGCGCCGACCCGTGGCTCGACCAGCTGCACGGCTGGTTCGACCACTGGCTCTACGAGGTCGACAACGGCATCACCGACGAGCCCGCCGTGGACGTGGAGGGCACGGACGGCACGTGGACGACCCAGGCGGACTGGCCGGGTGAGGGGACGGCGCCGGTCAAGCTGCACATGAACCCCGATCCCGACGCCGCCACCGGCGGCCTGGCACCGCGCCCGCGCCCGGTGCGCGAGGGCGCCGAGTCCTTCACCGACCAGGGGCGCACGCTCTCGCCGCAGGACCTGCTCGCCGATCCGGACTCGCCCGGGTCGACGTCGCTGGTCTACGTCTCCGAGGAGCTGGAGCAGGACGTGCGCCTGAGCGGTTCCGCGCGGGTCTCGCTGCGCGCGGCGATGGACGGCCCCTCGCCGTTCCTCACCGCGGCCCTGGTCGACCTGGGCACCGCCGAGCGGCCGACCGGCCGCCTGCGGTACGACTTCGACGACATGAACTGCTACGGCGAGTCCGTGCCGGGCGACGAGGGCTGCATCCCGACCGGGCACCACGTCACCGAGGAGGCCGACCACGCGATCATCGCGCGCGGCTGGCTGGACGCGCGCAACCGCACCTCGCAGGAGCGGCAGCGGCCGGTGGTGTCCGGGCAGTACTACCGCTACCGGTGGGACCTGCAGCCCGGTGACCACGTGTTCCCGGCCGGGCACCGGATCGGGATCATGGTGGTCTCCACCGACCACGAGCACACCCTGCGCTACCCGGCCGGCACCGAGGTGAGCGTCGACACCAACTCCGCGCACGTGACCCTGCCGGTGGCCGAGGGGCGCGACGCCCTCGACTGACCGGTCACCGGTCGCCGCGGATCCGGCGCCTCCGTCCCTCCGGGGCGGGGGCGCCGTCGCGTTCGGCCCGCCGCGCGCGGCGACGGCGGCTCCCGCGCACCGCCCAGACCCCGGTCAGGACCATCAGCGGGAACACCACCAGGATGAGCAGCGGCAGCAGGATCGCCACCATCGACGTCAGGAAGCTGACCACGTCCTCCAGGAACGACACGACCGGGGCGGCCATGCCGAAGCTCATGGAGTTGAGGACGGGGCGGGCCAGGGTCTTGACGGCGTGGAAGGCCAGTGCGATCACCATGCCCGCGACGACCGGGCCCCAGCTGACACCGTCACCGGTCTCGGCCGCGGTGGTGGAGGCGGTGCCGGTGAGGTCGGCGAGGTCGACCGCGGAGGCTCCGGCGCCGAAGGTGATGCCGCCCGCGGAGGGCCGGACCACCGTCTGGACGACGTCGTTGACGCTGTCCAGGGCGGGAACCTTGTCGGCGGCGAACTCGACCACCAGGAGCACGGTGAGGGTCACGAGGGTGATCGGGTGTTCGAGCCACGCCCAGGCGGCGCCCAGGGGGACCAGATCGGTGAAGCGTGCGATCAACCCGACCGCGAGGAGGGGAATGTAGGCGTTGAGCCCTGCCGCTGAGGACAGTCCCAGGCCGGTGAGGGTGGCGATCATGGCTTCCTTCGTGAGCTCCGTGCGACGGCGGGAGCCGCGCCCGGGCGCGGTCCCCGCCGTGACGCCGTCCTATCCGGAGTGGACGCTCGCCAAGCCCCTCTGGTTTCGCCGCCCCCGCTATTGCCAGTACTGCTCGACCTCCGGCTTCGGGCGGACCTCGGCCTCGTCGGGGTCCTGTCCGTGCTCGCTGCGCGCGCGCCGCTGGCGGAGCAGGTCCCAGCACTGGTCGAGCGACTCCTCCACCTCCCTCATCCGGGACCGTTCGGTCGGTTCCAACCCTCCGGGTCGTTCGCGGAGCGTGTGCTCCTCGTCCATCAGGGCCCGGATGGTCGCCAGGATCTCGTTCTCGGCACTGTGGCTCATACCGCCATGGTCGGTCCGTGACGTGCCCGGGGCAAGACTCCGTGCCACGTCTTACCGAGTGCGGACCCGGAGTTGACGAGCGCCCGCGCACGGGATCCGTCGCACGGCGCCCGATACCCCGATTGTCTGGGAAACTCCTTCTACGGCCGTGTTCACGGCACGGAGCGGCGAGTGGGAACGAGCGCGCGGAATGCCGTCCGACTTTCCGCGGTTGGATACCTTGAGGGGGTATGGTTATGGCATCTGATCAGGGACGACACGGGGACGACGGCATGGTGGGCAACCACGGTTACAGCGACGACAAGCAGAGCCACATCAACCGGCTGCGCCGCATCGAAGGACAGATCCGCGGCCTGCAGCGCATGGTCGAGGACGACCAGTACTGCATCGACATCCTCACGCAGACCTCCGCGGTCAACAAGGCGTTGCGGTCCTTCGCGCTGTCCATGCTGGACGAGCACCTCAAGCACTGTGTGGCGAACGCGGTCGCCAACGGCGGCGACGAAGCCGACGAGAAGGTCCGCGAGGCCTCCGACGCCATCGCCCGGCTGGTCCGCTCCTGAGCGACGAATGACCGGTTCCGGCCGTCTTCGGACGCCACGGGCCGGTCGGCGCACCACCGCCTATTCTGGGCGCCATGCCCCCCGAGGATCAGCCGCGTCCCCCCGCGCCCAACCGCCGTTCCACCGCCCTGGAGCGGCGGTTGGCCGTTCCCGTCCTGGTCGCGGCGGTGGTGTCCGTCCCGGCGCTCTTCCTCGGCGTCTGGGGCGAGGGGGCCTGGGCCACGGCCGGTGAGCGGATCAACTGGGCCGCCGGCATCGTCCTGTGGGCCGAGTGGATCATGCTGATCGCGCTGGCCGACAACAAGCGGGAGTGGCTGCGCACGCACTGGTGGGCGACCGCCATCGCGCTCGTGACCGTGCCCGCCGTCCTCTTCGCCCTCGGTCCGGCCCAGGTCCTGCGGCTGGTGAGCACGTTCAAGGCCCTTCCCGTGCTGCGCGTCACCCGGATCATCGAGGCGGGCGGCATCCTGCGCCGCCGCATGGGCCTGACCGGCCGACGCGGCCGGGCGGCGGCCGTGGCGACCACCGTGCTGGCCGCCGCGTTCGTGACCGCGGTCCTGGCCGACCCCGACTCGGCCGGCCGCGGCCACCTCGAGGAGGCGATCGCCTTCCTGGGGCTCTGGCCGACCGCGCTGGCGGTGGCGATCACCGTGGCCGCCACCGCCGTGGTCCTTCTCTACCGCTGGCGACGGGTCCGCGCCGTACGGGCGGACACCGGCGCGCGGCGACCGCCTCAGTCGTCCCCGTAGCGCTCGCGCAGGTTCTCCAGCAGGCGGGCGCCCTCGCGCCCCGCGCTCTCGGTGTCGAGGTAGTCCACGTGCTCGTTGGCCACGAAAGAGGCCGGGCGCCCGTCATCGGCGAAGCCCAGGCGCGAGACCTCCCCGCCGGTGGCCGCCCTGATCGCCCAGTTGGCCATGATGCGGGCCCGGGCGGGCGCCGAGGGCACCGCCGCCAGGTGGTAGCCGCGGGTGACCGCCAGCGCGGGCAGACCGGTGAGCTCGTACTTGAGCACACGGGCCAGGGCGTCCTTGCCGCTCAGGTCCACGACCAGTCCCATGTCGCGGTGCCGGAACTCCTGCAGCGGCCGCCCCAGGATCGAGGCGCACACGTTCTCGGCCGCGGTCGCCGCCTGCCGGCTCGCGTACTGGGCGGTCGGCGGGCAGTACGGGGTCTCCGGGTGGGACAGGTTGGGCACCGCCGCCGCGTCCCCGAGCGCGAACACCTCGGGCAGTCCCGGGACGCGCAGATCGGAGTCGACCTCCAGGCGGCCGCGCTGGGTGGGCTTGCCCAGCGTCTCCATGAGCGGGCTGGGCGCCATGCCCGCGGTCCAGATGAGCGTGCGGCAGGGCAGCGCCCGGCCGTCGGTGAGGACCACCTTGTCGGGAGTGACCTCGCGGACGCTCACCTTGAGCTTGACCTCGATCCCCATCGAGCGCAGCATGTCCAGCGCCCGCCGGCCGAGCCGGTCGCCGAGCTCCGGCAGCACCTTGGGCGCGATGTCGACCAGGTGCCAGCGGATCACCGACCGCAGTTCGGGATAGCGCCGGGCGGCCTCCTCGGTCAGACGCATGAGCGAGGCCGCGGTCTCCACACCGGTGTAGCCGCCGCCGACGACGATGAAGCGGCAGCGCTCCTCGCGTTCGACCGGGTCACGGCTGTCGTTGGCCAGTTCCAGTTGGGCCAGGACGTGGTCGCGCAGCAGCACGGCCTCGGCCAGGGTCTTGGCCCCGTAGGCGTGCTCGGTCAGGCCGGGGATGTCGAAGGCACGGGTCAGTCCGCCGGGAGCCAGGACCAGGCGGTCGTAGCGCACCGGCGCCAACTCTCCTGTGGGCCGGCGTACGACGACCGTGCCGTCGGCGGTGTCGACGCCGACGGCGTGCCCGGGGATCAGGCGGGTGTCCCGGGTGAGCCGGTGCACGGACATCGCCACCGACTGGGGTGTGATCAGGCCCGAGGCCACCTGGGGCAGCAAAGGGCTGTAGAGCATGTAGTCGTGGGGTGCGACGAGGGCGATGTCGGCCGCCCCTGTCGGGATACGGCGTTCGAGGTGCCGCAGGGTGTGGACACCGCCGAAACCCGCGCCCACCACCACGATCCGAGGCCGAGACATTGGTACACCGCTCCTTCTTCGTGTCGTGGTGCGATACGTCCGTCACGCCCGGACGAGGCCGGGACGTGGGGCGTACCCACTTCACCGCGGCACAATGTACGGGCGGCGGCACCGTTCGTGTGCACTCCCGCGCGGGACGTTCCGCGCTCTTTGTCCGTCTTTTGTCGTGGAGCGAAAAGGAATACCGCCGCTTCTCCCCCATGTAACCCCCGCATGACCACGCGGCACGCAGACTTGTGACTGTGTGTGGTCACGCGACTGCAGATGCGTGACCCTCTCATCGGAAGGACTGACAACGCGTATGCGTGCGTTCACGAAGATCGCCGTCGCCACCGCCGTGGCCGGCGGACTGTCCATCGCCGGGTCCGGTGCCGCCCTCGCCGAGCCGCCGCCCGAGGACGCGGCCGTCGACGCCGTCGAGGGCGTCGAGAGCGCCGAGAGCGGGGTCGAGGGCGTCGAGAGCGCCGGGGAGACCGCCGGGGAGACCGCCGACGAGCTGTCGCCGGAGGCTCTCGCGCTGCTGGAGGACGAGGACGTCGTGGCCCTCCTGAGCGACCCGGCCGTGGTCGAGCTCCTCGGTGACGAGGACGCCCTCGCGGTCATCGCCGAACTGGCCGCCATGGAGGACCCGCTGGGCGCGCTGGACGCGGTCGAGCTGCCGGAGGCACCCGCTGAGCTGCCGGACGCCGAGCTCCCGGACGCCCCGGTGGAGGCGCCGGAGGCGCCGGTCGGCGGTGTCGACGACGTCACCGGCGCCCTGCCGTAGGGCCCGCCGGGCACGGGGGCGGACGGTCGCGAGGACCGTCCGCCCCCGTTCCGTGTGCCCGTGGGGAGGGCGCGCTAGGGCGTGTACGTCGGATGCCGCCCGTCGCGAGCGGCGCATCCAGTGGTGGCCTCGCAAGGCCGAAGAAGGAAGCATCCTGGTGTGGCTGTTGACTGATGAGAACGCAGTGAGGGTGCCGCTGGGGCGTCGCGCAGCAGGGTGAGTGTCCGTCATACACGCCCTAGAGCCGAGGGACCGTGCCGCCGGCCGCGGTGGCGGCGGGTGCGCCGGGGATGGTGGCCGGGGCGGTGAGCGCGGCGGCCCCCATGGTCAGCAGCAGGTCGGCCATCTCCTGGCGGCCGAGGCCGCCACGGCTGTGCGGGGTGGAGTTGAGCAGGCCGAACACGGCGTGCACGGCGGCGCGCAGGACGTCGGCGGAGTCGTGGGGCCGCAGATCGGCCAGCACACCGACCCACTGTTCGACGTAGCCGCGCTGGAGCCGGCGGACGCGGTACTGGTCGTCCTCGGTGAGGTGGCCGAGCTCGCGGTCGTGGACGGTGATGAGCGCCGGCTCGTCCAGGGCGAAGGCGATGTGGCCGCGCAGGAGCAGGTCCAGCGCCTCCCGCGGTTCCCGGGCCGCGGCCACGACCTCCGCCCCCCGCCGGGCCAGCCGGTCGCTGACGTCGACCAGGACCTCGCCCAGCAGGGCCTCCTTGCCGGGGAAGTGCCGGTAGAGGGCGGGACCGCTGGTGCCGACCGCGCGGCCGAGGTCGTCGATGGTCACCCCGCGGAAACCGCGTTCGGCGAACAGCTCCGCGGCCGCCCCCAGGATCGCCGTCCGGCGCTCCCCCGTCGGTCTGGACCCCATGTCCGTCCGCCTCTCCCGCGGTCGTCGCGCGTCCGTTGGCGCGCTGGTCTGGACACACATGTTAGTAGTTACTAACATCACTCATGTTAGTGAGCATTAACATCCCTCCACGAGAGGACACCATGAGCAGGGCACCCGTGCTCGGCTCGGCGGTGGACACCGCCGGGCCCGCGTTCGCCGCCAACGACGCGGCGAACCGCGCCCTCGCCCTGGAGCTGCGCGAGCGGATCGCGACCGCCGCCCTGGGCGGCCCGGAGAAGACCCGGGCACGACACGTCGAACGCGGCAAACTCCTGCCGCGCGACCGCGTCGACCTCCTCCTCGACCCCGGTTCGCCCTTCCTGGAGATCGCGCCCCTGGCCGCCTACGGGCTCTACGGCGCCGACGGCCAGGACGCGCCCGGCGCCGGCATGATCGCGGGCGTGGGCCGGGTCGCCGGCCGCCCGACGGTCGTGGTCGCCAACGACGCCACGGTCAAGGGCGGCAGCTACTACCCGATGACGGTCAAGAAGCACCTGCGGGCGCAGGAGGTGGCACTGCAGAACCGTCTGCCGTGCGTCTACCTCGCCGACTCCGGCGGCGCGTTCCTGCCCATGCAGGACGACGTCTTCCCCGACCGCGACCACTTCGGGCGCATCTTCTACAACCAGGCCACCATGTCCCGGATGGGCATCCCGCAGATCGCCGCGGTGCTGGGCTCGTGCACGGCCGGGGGCGCCTACGTCCCGGCGATGAGCGACGAGGCCGTCATCGTCCGCGACCAGGGCACCATCTTCCTGGGCGGCCCGCCGCTGGTGAAGGCGGCCACCGGAGAGGTGGTCACCGCCGAGGAACTGGGCGGCGGCGACCTGCACTCGCGCGTGTCCGGCGTGACCGACCACCTGGCCGACGACGACGCCCACGCCCTGACCATCGTGCGGCGCGTGGCCGACACCCTCGGCCCCCGCGGCGAGCCGGCCTGGGAGGTGCGCGAGCCCCGCCCGCCGGCGCTCGACCCGCAGGAGCTGTACGGCGTGGTGCCCGCCGACACCCGCACGCCCTACGACGTGCGCGAGGTCATCGCCCGGGTGGTGGACGGCAGCGAGTTCACCGAGTTCAAGGCGGAGTACGGCACCACCCTGGTCACCGGGTTCGCGCACATCCACGGGCATCCCGTGGGCATCATCGCCAACAACGGCATCCTGTTCGCGGAGTCCGCGCTCAAGGGCGCCCACTTCATCGAACTGTGCGATCGGCGCTCCATCCCGCTGGTGTTCCTACAGAACATCTCCGGGTTCATGGTGGGCCGCGACTACGAGGCCGGCGGCATCGCCAAGCACGGAGCCAAGATGGTCACCGCCGTGGCCTGCGCCCGCGTCCCCAAGTTCACCGTGGTCATCGGCGGCTCGTTCGGCGCCGGCAACTACAGCATGTGCGGCCGCGCCTACTCTCCCCGCTTCCTGTGGATGTGGCCGAACGCCCGCATCTCCGTGATGGGCGGGGAACAGGCGGCCTCGGTGCTGTCCACCGTGCGCCGCGACCAGCTCACCGGGCGCGGCGAGGAGTGGTCCGAGGAGGACGAGGAGGCCTTCAAGGCGCCCATCCGCGACCAGTACGAGGAGCAGGGCAGCCCGTACTACTCCACCGCGCGCCTGTGGGACGACGGGGTCATCGACCCGGCCGACACCCGCGACGTGCTCGCCATGGCCCTGTCCGCCGCTCGCCACGCTCCGCTGGAGCCGGTGGGCTACGGCGTCTTCCGGATGTGAGGAACCCTTGACAACGACGTCCACACCCTCCGTACCTCCGGCACCCGTGCCCGCCACCGTCCTGGTGGCCAACCGGGGCGAGATCGCCCTGCGCATCATGCGCACGCTCCGCCGGATGGGCCTGGGCTCGGTGGCCGTGTTCACCGAGGCCGACACCGACGCCCCGCACACGCTGGCCGCCGACCGGGCGATGCGCGTGGACGGCTACCTCGACGCCGCCGCGATCGTCGCCGCGGCCGTGGAGAGCGGCGCCACGATGATCCACCCCGGCTACGGCTTCCTGTCCGAGAACGCCGCCTTCGCCCGCGCCTGCGCCGAGGCGGGCCTGGTGTTCGTCGGCCCGCCCGCCACCGCCATCGAGGCCATGGGCGACAAGATCAGTGCCAAGGACACTGTCGCCCGCGCGGGCGTGCCCGTCCTGGGCGGCTTCACGGAGAAGCCCGGGCAGCCGATGGGCGACGAGGAACTGCTCAGCGCGGCCCGCGACACCGGGTACCCACTGCTCATCAAGCCGTCGGCCGGCGGCGGCGGCAAGGGGATGCGCGCGGTGCACTCCCCCTCCGAGCTGGCCGACAGCGTCGCGGCCGCCCGCCGGGAGGCCGCCGCGTCCTTCGGCGACGCCACGCTGCTGGTGGAGCGCCTGGTCCAGCGCCCGCGCCACATCGAGGTGCAGGTCCTGGCCGACGCCCACGGCAACGTCGTCCACCTGGGCGAACGCGAGTGCAGCCTGCAACGGCGGCACCAGAAGGTGGTGGAGGAGGCGCCCTCACCGCTGCTGACCGCCGACCAGCGGGCCGTGATGGGCGAGTCCGCGGTCGCCGCGGCCCGGGCCTGCGGCTACGTGGGCGCGGGCACCGTGGAGTTCATCGCCGAGGCCGACCCGGACGGGGCACTGTCGTTCTCGTTCCTGGAGATGAACACCCGCCTGCAGGTCGAGCACCCGGTCACCGAGGAGGTCGTGGCGATCGACGGCGTGCGCGGCATCGACCTGGTCGAGCTGCAGATCCGCGTGGCCCGGGGCGAACCACTGCCGTTCGGCCAGGCCGACGTGTCGCTGCGGGGGCACGCCGTGGAGTCGCGGATCTACGCCGAGGACGCCGACCGGGGCTTCCTGCCCACCGGCGGGCCGATCCTGTCGCTCTCGGAGCCCGGGGGCGCGCTGGTGCGCGTGGACTCGGGGATCACCGAGGGCGGCGCGGTCACGTCGTCGTTCGACCCCATGCTCGCCAAGGTCATCACGTGGGGCGCCGACCGCGCCGAGGCGCTGCGCCGGATGGACGAGGCCCTGGCGGGCTACCTGCTCCTGGGCTGCGTCACCAACACCGCTTTCCTGCGCCGCCTGCTGCGGCACCCGCGCGTCCTGGCCGGTGACCTGAGCACCGACCTCATCGAGACCGAGCCCCCCGAGCCCGCGCCGGAGCGGGTGCCGCCGGAGGTGTACGCGGCGGCGGCGCTGGACCACCAGCTCGACCTGGAGGCGGCCGACGGCGCGACCGCGGACCGTTTCGCCCTCCCCGACGGCTGGCGCATGGGCGGGCCGGCCTGGACCCGGTGGCGGCTGCGCGCGCCCCGGCACGACTCCGCCGTGGTGCGGGTCCGCCGCACGGGGCCCGGCGCCTACCTGGTCCGGGTGGAGGAGGACGCGCCGCGTGTGCCGGGCGATCCGGCCGAGGCCGCGCGACCGGTCGAGCCCGTCGCGGCACGCGCCCACCGGTCCGCGGACGGGTCCCGGCTCACGGTGGGCTACGCCGGGCGCAGCCGCACCTACACGCGGGCCTTCGACCCGGCCACCGACCACCGGTGGCTCGGTGCGGACGGCACCGCGTGGACCCTGCACGAGGAGCCCGTGGCCGCCGCCCTGCGCGACGACGCCGCCGCGGGCGACGGCACCGTGCGCAGCCCCATGCCGGGGACGGTGCTCGCCGTGCCCGTCGAGGTGGGGCAGACGGTCACGGCGGGCACGCCGCTGGCCGTCGTCGAAGCGATGAAGATGGAGCACTCCGTGCCCTCCCCCATCGACGGAACCGTCACCACCGTGGCGGTCCGGCCGGGGGCGTCCGTACCGATGGACGCCGTCCTGGTCACCGTCGAGCCCGTCCCGGACGCGGCGGCGCACCCGCCGGCCGCCTCCGGCCCCGCCACCAGCGAGGAGAACCAGCGATGAACCGTCACGAGCTGTCGACCGAGCACGCCGACCTGAGGGCCGCCGTGGAGGAGTTCGCCCAGGCCGAGGTCGCCCCGGTCATCGGCGACTTCTACGAGAGGGGCGCCTTCCCCTACGACATCGTCGCGAAGATGGGGCGGATGGGGCTGTTCGGGCTGCCCTTCCCCGAGGAGCACGGAGGGATGGGCGGCGACTACTTCGCGCTGTGCCTGGCCCTGGAGGAACTGGCCCGGGTGGACTCCTCGGTGGCCATCACCCTGGAGGCCGGGGTGTCGCTGGGCGCGATGCCGCTGTACCGGTTCGGGTCCGACGACCAGAAGAAGACCTACCTGCCCCGGCTGTGCTCCGGAGAGGCGCTGGGCGCGTTCGGCCTGACCGAGCCCGGCGGCGGCTCGGACGCGGGCGCGACCCGGACCACGGCCCACCTGGAGGGCGGGGAGTGGGTGATCAACGGGACCAAGTCGTTCATCACCAACTCGGGGACCGACATCACCTCGCTGGTGACCGTCACCGCGGTGACCGGCCGGCGCGAGGACGGGCGTCCGGAGATCTCCGCGATCCTGGTGCCCGCGGGCACGCCCGGGTTCTCGATCGGGCAGCACTACTCCAAGGTGGGGTGGAACGCCTCCGACACCAACGAGCTGGTGTTCGAGGACTGCCGGGTGCCCGAGGCCAACCTGGTGGGCGAGCGGGGGCGCGGGTACGCCCAGTTCCTGCGGATCCTGGACGAGGGCCGCATCGCGATCGCCGCGCTCTCGGTGGGCCTGGCGCAGGGCTGCGTGGACGAGAGCGTGCGCTACGCCCACGAGCGGCAGGCCTTCGGGAACACCATCGGGCACTACCAGGCGATCCAGTTCAAGATCGCCGAGATGGAGGCCCGCGCGCACACCGCGCGGCTGGCCTACTACGACGCGGCCTCGCGGATGCTGGCGGGCGAGCCGTTCAAGAAGGAGGCGGCGATCGCCAAGCTCGTCGCCTCCAACGCGGCGATGGACAACGCGCGCGACGCGACGCAGGTGTTCGGCGGCTACGGGTTCATGAACGAGTTCCCGGTGGGCCGGTTCTACCGCGACGCCAAGATCCTGGAGATCGGCGAGGGCACCAGCGAGGTGCAGAAGATGCTCATCGCCCGCGAGCTCGGACTGCCCTCGTAGCGGGTCACGGGGCGTCGTCTGGGGCCGCGCGCGGTCCCCGACGACGCCCCGCGCCGGTCAGTCGTCCTCCAGGCGGCTGCCCAACTCCTCGGCGACCGCGTCCAGCAGGCCCCTGAGCTCCTCGTCGGAGAGCTCTTCGAGGTCGCCGGAGGGGTCGCCGGGCCCTTCGGCCGGATCGGCCGGGGCTTCGGCGGGATCGAGCGGCTCCCCGTCCTCGCCGTACTGGGTGCCGACCCCGCGTCCGTCGCTGTCGGCGAGCGAACCGCAGCGGATCTCGCTCCCGTCGGCCCGGTACAGGCAGGTCGCCTCGTCGCCCATCAGGTCACCGCGCCCCTGGACCCGGTACAGGATGTTCTGCTCGTTGCCGATGCTGGCCGACCACGTCTCACCGGAGGTCGGGGCGATCTCCATGACGACCAGGTTCTGCCAGTTGGGGATGTCCCGGTAGTCGGCCTGGATGCGCTGCTCGATGGCCGACGGGGACACCCACGCCTCCTCGAGTTCGTGGACGGTCACGGTGGCCAGCCCGCCGTCCTCCAGCCGCGAGGGGACCGTGGAGATCGCCGAGATGGACGTCGCCGACCCGCGCCGGGTCATCGGGGTGACCCACGCGGGGCCGTCCGTCGTCAGCAGGCCGAACTCGCTGTTGTTGCCCGAGGTGACCTCCTCGTCGGAGGGCTCCCATCCGGCCCGGCCGGCGATCCAGGCGCCGAAGCCGTCCATCGCGCTGGACGACGCGCGCTGGCGCTCGGCGAGCGTGATCGGGTAGGAGGGCCCGGGCACGTCCGCCTCCGCGGCGAAGGAGAGGTCACCGGTCGAACCGTCGTAGACGGCCACCCCGGCGGGCCGCAGGGTCACCGCGAACAGGCCGGTCTGGCGGGTGAGGGGGACCACGACCTTGGGCGTGTCCCCGTCGCAGAAGCTGTAGACGTCGTCCTCGGAGAAGCGCACCCACCGCCGCTCCTGGTTGATCTCGCGGGCGAGGTTCGCCCAGAGCATTCCGCCCACGCGCGCGTCGGCGGCCTCGGCGAACTCACAGGCCTCCCCCTCGCCGCGCCCCTGGAAGGGCACGGACTGCTGCAGCGTCGCCTCGTAGCCGGCGAACAGGCCGCGCCGGACCACGGCCGTGGTGAACAGCTCCTCGTCGGACAGGTAGCCGGTCCGCCCGATCTCGCCCGGGTACGCGCCGAGGTTGGAGCGCGCCTGGGCCTGGGCCACCGGGTAGGGGGCGCGTTCGGAGAACTCCGGTGGCGCGTCGGAGACCACCTCGATGCTCTCGGCGTACTCCCGGGTCCGCTGGTAGGGCGCGGCGAACGCGACCCAGACCAGGCAGCCGACCAGGCCGCCGATGCCGACGACCCAGGCCGCCGTGCGCAGGCCGGCGCCGTCGGTGCGTTCGGCGAGGGCCCGCAGAGCGGCGGTGAGCACGATCACTGCCGCCAACGGGACCAGGAAGGTCGCCATGGAGCGCAGGAACCAGACCAGGGCGGTGGAGTAGTAGGGGGCGACGAGCACCCAGAGTGCGGCGAGCGCCACCACCGCGAGGGTGATGGCGAGGGCTTTGGGGGAGAACCGCATGGATCGCTTTCGTCGGAGGAGAGGGGCCGAGTACTCGGACGCCCCCGAGGCGCGAACGGTTTCGCCCCGGGCAAGGCCTTCCCCGGCGCTCCCGCCGGGCCCGATGCCGTGTTCTCCCTGCCGCGCGACGCCCCGCACGCCCGTTCGCATCTGAGCGAGGGTCGGGCTCCGGGTGTCCGGGCTGCGCCGGTGGCCGGTTCCGGTCAGGTTGGAATGCGGGTGAGGACCGGGCCCCCGCGCACCGCGACCGCGCCGGCCCGCCCCGCCCCCCATGCCCCGCGAAGCCCGTGCCAGCAGCGGATTCACGCTGGTCGGGCGCGCGGCGGCGGCGCGAACGCCCCCGTGTGCCGCACGCGACGCGAAGAACGGGAGCGGCGCGTGGCGGCCCGTGGTGCCCGGGGGTCACCGGAGGACGACTCGAAGGGGTGACAAGCACTCGCAACCGACACAGAATGGACCCGAAAGGCCAGTGCGGGTCCCGTGATCACCGGATCCGACGACCCGCGGTGCGGGTCCCGCCGCGAGTCCATGGTCGACCATCTACCCGGCCGGAGGAGTCACCCGATGGAAGGCGTACTCGCCGTCATCGCCCTGGTCGCCGTCGTGGTCTCCGCGGGGGCGATCACCATCGCCGCGCACTTTCGCACCGAACGCTCCTCCGAGATGCGCGCCTGGGCACGCGAACACGGCTGGCACTACACCGAGCACCACCCGCGCCCGTTGGAGGACGCCGTCCTGCCCCGCCCGGTCCACGGCGAGAACGCCCGGGCCCAGCACGTCCTCACCGGTCGGCGCGGCCAGTACCTGGTCACCGCGTTCGAGCAGACCCACAACGCCTCCGTCCCGGACCGGCGCGGCACCGGCCGCGCCCGCCACACCTACCGCGTGGTGGCCGTGCGCACGCCCGGCCCGGTCGCCGACCTGGAGATCCGACGCCGGGACCTGGCCACGACCGTGCCCGACCACGGCGCCGACCTCGGTTCCGGCGGGGTGGACCCCGAGTTCGGCACCGCCTTCCACACCGTGGGCAGCGACACCGAGTTCACCCGCGCCGTCCTGGACCACGACACCGCGGCCTGGCTGCTGGCCGACTCCCGCTCCCGCTCGCTCCCGGTGCGCTTCACCGGTGACTACGTCCTGACCTGGGCCCCGATGGGCCTGGACCCGGACCGGGCGCTGACCGCCGCCGACTACCTCATCGAGCTCGTCAACCGGATCCCGGCCCAGGCGTGGCGGCGCCGCACCGCCGGCTCCTGAGGCCGGCCACGCCAGAACGGGCCGGAACTCCCCGTGAACGACCGTCGACGTGCGGTGTCCGTCATGTGGTCGGGATAAACTCCGGCTTGTCCCAACGCACAAGGAGAACGCATGAGCGACCCCAACGCGACCCACCGGATCTCGCGCGCGGACCTGTTCCGCGACGACGAGGAGGAGACCGCGACCACCCCGGACCCCAACGCGACCGCGCGCATCTCCCGTGAGGACCTCTTCCGGGACGACCAGGAGCCGCGGACGCCGCGGGAACGCTCCTGACCCTTCCCGGAACCCGCCCCGCCGCCCCGGGGCGCGCACCGTCCGCTGAGCGCCCTCTCCCCCGGCGCGCCCCCGGTGCGGACCGCCCCGGCGGCGAAGCCCGCCCGACTCGCGGCCGAGGCCGCGCCACCGATACCGACCCACGACAGCGAGGAGCGCCCGCCCGGATCCCCGGGCGGGCGCTCCTGTGCCGTGCGTCGCGATCCGCTAGCGGCGCTCGCGGACGGTGGCCACGATCTCGGCCACGGCCTCCTCGATCGGGACACCGTTGTTCTGCGAGCCGTCGCGGTACCGGAAGGACACGGCGTTCTTGCTGATGTCCTCGTCACCGGCCAGCAGCATGAAGGGGACCTTCTGCTTCTGGGCGTTGCGGATCTTCTTCTGCATGCGGTCGTCGCCGGCGTCGACCTCGACCCGGATGCCCTCGGCGCGCAGCTTGGCGGCCACCTCCCGGAGGTAGGGCACGTGCTCGTCGGCGATGGGGATCCCGACCGCCTGCACCGGGGCGAGCCAGGCCGGGAACGCGCCCGCGTAGTGCTCCAGCAGGACCGCGAAGAAGCGCTCGATGGAACCGAACAGGGCGCGGTGGATCATCACCGGGCGCTGCCGGGTGCCGTCCGCGGCGGTGTACTCCAGGTCGAAGCGCTCGGGCAGGTTGAAGTCCAGCTGGATGGTGGACATCTGCCAGGTGCGCCCGATGGCGTCCTTGGCCTGGACCGAGATCTTGGGACCGTAGAAGGCGGCGCCGCCCGGGTCCATGACCAGTTCCAGGCCCTGCTTCTCGGCGGCCTGGCGCAGGGTGTCGGTGGCCTCGGCCCAGACCGTGTCGTCGCCGATGTACTTCTCCGGGTCCTTGGTGGACAGCTCCAGGTAGAAGTCGTCCAGGCCGTAGTCGCGCAGCAGTTCGAGCACGAAGGTCAGCAGCGAGTCGAGCTCGTCCGCCATCTGCTCCTTGGTGCAGTAGATGTGCGCGTCGTCCTGGGTGAAGCCGCGGGCGCGGGTGAGGCCGTGCACCACGCCGGACTTCTCGTACCGGTACACCGTCCCGAACTCGAACAGGCGCATCGGCAGCTCACGGTAGGAGCGCCCGCGGGCGTCGAAGATCAGGTTGTGCATCGGGCAGTTCATCGGCTTCAGGTAGTAGTCCTGACCGCCGTCGAGCTGCATGGGGGGGTACATGCCGTCCGCGTACCAGTCGAGGTGCCCCGACTTCTCGAACAGCGCGCTCTTGGTGGCGTGCGGGGAGTAGACGAACTCGTAGCCGCTCTCCTCGTGCCGCTTGCGCGAGTAGTCCTCCATCACGCGGCGGATGGTGCCGCCCTTGGGGTGGAAGACGGCCAGGCCGGAGCCGATCTCGTCCGGAATGGAGAACAGGTCCAGCTCGGAGCCGAGCTTGCGGTGGTCGCGCTTCTCCGCCTCCTCCAGGAAGGCGAGGTAGGCCTTGAGGGCGTCCTTGTCCTCCCAGGCGGTGCCGTAGACCCGCTGGAGCTGGGGGTTGGTCTCCTTGCCGCGCCAGTAGGCGGCGGCGGTGCGCATGAGCTTGAAGGCCGGTATCGCCTTGGTGGTGGGCACGTGCGGGCCGCGGCACAGGTCCTTCCAGCACTGCTCGCCCGTGCGCGGGTGGACGTTGTCGTAGATGGTCAGCTCGCCCGCGCCGACCTCGACGCCGGCGCCCTCGGCGGCCTCGGCCGCGTCGCTGCCCTTGATGCCGATGAGCTCCAGCTTGTAGGGCTCGGTGGCCAGCTCGGCGCGCGCCTGGTCGTCGGTCACGACGCGGCGGTCGAAGCGCTGCCCCTGCTTGACGATCTGCTGCATCTTCTTCTCGATGCTCTTGAGATCGGCGGGGGTGAACGGCTCGGCGACGTCGAAGTCGTAGTAGAAGCCGTTCTCCACGGGCGGGCCGATGCCGAGCCTGGCCTCGGGGAAGAGCTCCTGGACGGCCTGGGCGAGGACGTGCGCGGTGGAGTGGCGCAGGATAGCCCGGCCCTCCTCGGACTCGATGGCGACGGGCTCGACGACGTCGCCGTCGGCCAGCTCGTGCGCGAGGTCGCGCGGCTCGCCGTTGACCAGGGCGGCGATGACGGTCCTGCCGTCGGCGTCCAGCGCCTGTCCCGCCGTGGTCGTGGCCGCCACCGCACGCGGGGTTCCGGCGAGGGTGATGTGCAGCTCAGGCGCGGCGGACACGGTGACTCCTAGAGGTGGCGTGGTTCGGGTGGGACACCAGGGCGCGGCGCGCACACGATCGCGTGCCACCACCGCGGGCGGCCTGGCGTTTCGCCTTCGATGCTATCGGCTCCCGACCGGAGCCGCTTCGGCCGTCCACAGGCCGCTCGCCCGGGGCTTCGCGCACACAGGAGGGGACGATTCGGTCGGCATGATTCGGCCACCCCACGCGATCCGCCCATCGACGGCCAGATCAGTGACAGGGGCACGCACAGGGACGATCTGTCATGAATCATCACGTTCGCCGGAGCTCGTCCACAGCGTGTCGGAAGACCATTGATCACGGATGCGAGATCGGTGACAATCAGCAGACATCCGATGTCCTCGTCAGCCGACCGAATGCCCCCAGTCACTCCGACCGAATACTGTGAGCGCATGTCACCGAGCCCATCGAGCGGCCCACCGGCCCCGGAGACATCCCCCACTCACCATGCCCATGTCCGACGATGGCGGCGCCTGCGAGCGCGGCTGCGCCTGTTCCGCAGGCGCATGCACACCCATCCGGCCCTTCACCTTCCCTGGCGTGTCCTCGTCGGCACGATCGGCACCGTCGTGATCCTCGCGGGGCTGGTCATGATGGTCTTCCCCGGTCCCGGAGTCGCCGCCCTGCTGCTGGGCCTGGTCATCCTCAGCACCGAGTTCCGGTGGGCGAACCGGCTGGTGCGGCCCGTGCGGGTGTGGAGCCGGCGCGTCGAGCGCTTCGGCCACCGCAAGAAGGACGAGTACCTCGCGCGCTGGCGGTCACGCCGCGCCGCCAGGACGCGCGGGACGTCTCCGCGCCTGGAATAGGCAGGACCGATTCACCGGTTGGAGCGATCCGAAATCCGGCGCCGGGCACGACCCTTCACGTTGCCCGGTGCCGGCCGGGCTCAACCACGAAAGAGGGGCCGACTCCGTGGGATACGGAGTCGGCCCCTCTTCACTGTGGGCGATACTGGACTCGAACCAGTGACCTCGTCGGTGTGAACGACGCGCTCTAGCCAACTGAGCTAATCGCCCTGAGCTGCTGCCCCGCCCGCCCTCTCGGCCGGACAACAGAAACTCTAGCGCATGTTCCAGGGTGGTCCGCGCACACCGTTCCACCGGACGGCCGAAGCATTGTGTGACAGAGGTCACATCAAGCTACCGTCGGGTTCTGGGAAGCGACCTCGGCCCGCCGTATACCCCGCTCACAGCGGGAGTTCCCGCCCCCGCTCACCCGCTGGGGAAGACCAAGTCATTACCATTACGTGACGCGGGCCACGCGACATGGGGAAATCTTTGGTTTCCCCTGGTCATTACAGTGACGAAGGATCGTGGAGCCGCCATGCGGCGCGCTGGACCCGCTGGGCGGGCAGCGAGATCTCCGGTCCCACCCGATCAAGAAAAGTCTCCGTACTCACGTCATAGTCCGCGGACGAGCGCGTTGGAGCGAGTGAGACGGCAACCGACCCGCGCCGGAACAGCAGGGCCGGACGAGAAAAGGTTTGGCGAACATGAACAGTAGCGACACCACTGCCACCGCCGAGCTGGGCCTGCGGCTCGTGGTCCCGGAGCGCACCGCGGTCCCGCTGGTCGCACGGCTCGACTACGGCGCGAACGACCCGTACGCGATCCGGGTGGCCTTCCACACCGGCGAGGACACCCCCGTCGAGTGGATCTTCGCTCGCGAGCTCCTGACCGTGGGCATCGTCCGCCCGGTCGGCGAGGGCGACGTGCGCGTGTGGCCCTCCAAGGACGACAGCGGCGAGCGCACCGTGAGCATCTCCCTCTCCTCCCCCTTCGGGCAGGCGGAGTTCGACACCCAGGTGTCCCCGCTGGCGGAGTTCCTGCACCGCACGTACGAGATCGTGCCCGCCGGACAGGAAGCGCAGTTCGTGGACCTCGACGAGGAGATCCAGCAGCACCTGTACTCCTAGGCACGACGACGGCCGAGGGGCGGCGCCCGCAGCGCCGCCCCTCGGTCGTGCGCGGCGCGGGTCAGGGGTCCAGGCGCTCGGCGGCGTGCTCGGCGAAGACCGCCGCCGCCTTGGCCGAGACCGGCCCCACGCCCGCGGAGACCTGGCGGCCGTCGATGTGCAGGATCGGCTGGACGTCGCGCCCGGTGGAGGTCAGGAAGGCCTCGGAGACCTCCGGGAGGCGCTCCATGGGGACGTCGTCCTCCTCACCGCCGAACCACTCCAGGACCAGCTCGCGGGTGATCCCCGCCAGCGGACCGGCCGACAGCGGCGGCGTCACGAGCCGGCCGTCCAGGACCACGAAGACGTTGCTGCCGGTGCCCTCGCACAGGTTCCCGGCGATGTTGCGGAAGATCGCCTCGCTGCCGCCCCGCTCCTTGGCGTAGGCCAGGGCGAGCACGTTGTCGGCGTAGGAGGTGGTCTTGAGCCCGGCCAGCGCGCCGAACTCGTTGCGCGGCCAGGGGGCCACCACGACGTCGGTGTGCGGCGGGATGCCCGGGAAGGGGCCCACCGCCACGATGGCCGTCTGCTCTCCCTGCGCGCGGTCCGACCCCAGCGGGCCGGCGCCGTCGGTGACCGTGATGCGCACACGCGCGTCGGTCACGTCCGGGTTGGCCTCCAGTGCCCGGGCGACGCCGTCGGCGATCAGGTCCAGGTCGGGCTCGGACATGCCCAGGCCCTGGGCCGACCGCGCCAGGCGGCGCAGGTGGCGGGTGAGCGCGAACGGTCGCCCCCGCTGGGCGCGCACGGTCTCGAAGACGCCGTCGCCGACGGTGATGCCGTGGTCGGAGACCGGAATGCGGGCCTCGGCCCCCTCGACGACCGCGCCCCGGCCGTAGCCGGCCCCAGCGATCCACACCCTCATGGCACTCCCCCAAGTTCTCGGCTGTCCGCGTGCACGCGGCGACACCACGATCCTCCCACTCGGGCGTGGTCGTGGCCGACCGCCGGACCAGGCCGGTCTACCCGGGACAACACGGTGTTGGCAAGGCCCCTGTCCGGCACCGGCCGTGATTCAGGTTTCCGAGGGATAGCGACGCGGGTGTCGGGGCAGGTCAGCGTCGTACGGAACAGCAGAGTGCCACCCTGGCGACACCGCTGGCCCCAGACAGATAAGTTACGAATGACTATCATCTGGGCAACGCTTATGCGGGACCAGTGACGGCTGGCCCGTGCCTTTCCCCCACAGAGGTCCGGCCAAAGGTCCAGAGTGCGCGCGTCCCCCCTCACGCCCGACAACAGACAGAGCAAAGAGAGACATGACCCCACCGAGCACCGCCCGTGGAGAACTCAGCTGGCTGCTGGACGATCTCCTCACCCGGGCCTCCGGTACACAGCACGCCATCGTTCTGTCCACCGACGGGCTTCTCATGGCCACCTCCAGCGGACTGGACCGACCCGCGGCGGAACACCTGTCGGCGATCGCCTCGGGCCTGCACAGCCTCGCGGGCGGCGCGAGCAAGCAGTTCTCCGCGGGGGGCATCCGGCAGAGCATCATCGAGATGGACCGCGCCTTCCTGTTCGTGGCCGCCGCCGGCGAGGGGGCGTGCATGGCCCTGATGTCGGACGCCGACAGCGACGTGGGGCTGATCGCCTACGAGATGAACAAGGTGATCGAGCGGGTCGGGCAGTACCTGTCCGCGCCGCCCCGACCCGACATGCCCTCGACGCCCGCGCACCTGGAGCAGTAGCCGGGCCGCCCTCCCCACCCGGCAGGGGTGTGACCGAGCCCGCCGGAATCCGATTTCGCGCTTGGCCGGGTATCCGCTAGAGTTCTTAACGCAGCGAGGGGGACGGCCGGTCGAACCGGTGAACGCCCCGGGAACTCGCCGCGCGGACGTGGCTCAGCTGGTAGAGCATCACCTTGCCAAGGTGAGGGTCGCGGGTTCGAATCCCGTCGTCCGCTCGGAAACGGTGTGTTCCGCCACTCTCGGGTGGCGGAGCGCATCGGGCCGGAGTCCGCTCCGGCCGCACGCGGACGTGGCTCAGCTGGTAGAGCATCACCTTGCCAAGGTGAGGGTCGCGGGTTCGAATCCCGTCGTCCGCTCGGAGAGGCCCATGCGGGTGTCACTCACGGCTCCCCCCGGTGCTTTCTGGCGGAGTGTCCGAGTGGCTTAGGTAAGGGACTGCAAATCCCTGCACACGGGTTCGATTCCCGTCTCCGCCTCGCTTGACCTCGTCCTTCGACGAGGCCGAGGGCGATTAGCTCAGTTGGTTAGAGCGCTACCTCGACACGGTAGAGGTCACAGGTTCGAGTCCTGTATCGCCCACCACAGCTTCTGCAGGTCAGAGGCCGTCCAACCTCACAGTCCTCCGGCGAGATCCACGTGCGGCGCCGCACCTCGGCTTCCTGCTCCTCCGCCCGGTGAAGAGCGGCTTCCTTCGTGACGAACCCGGGTTGTCAAGTTCAGGGCTCTGTCCCCCTTTCGGCTCTGTTCCCATTTCGGTGGTGACCACCAGCGGGCCGTAGTTCCCAGGGCCACCAGCAGCACCGCGACCAGCGCCCACCCCCACCAGGGGCTCTGGTTGAGCCACAGGATCACACCGGCGACCACCGCGACCGGCAGGAGGGCAGCCGGCGCCACAAGGGACTGAGCCCTCGCGGGGCACCGGCCGGTCGCGGCTTCCCCTTGTCGATTCCCATGTCTCTTTCTCACTTTCCGTTTCCTGCTCTGGGCCCCGGATCGAACACCCGCACGTCACGCTTCGACGGCGCAAGGGTCAGGGTCCTCCTCCTGCTCGGAGCCCGGGTCGTCGATCCCGCGGAACGCCGGGGCGACCAGGGCACCCAGGGCCGTGGCCCCGACGAGGACCGCGATCACGGCCCCGGCCACGGGCAGCCCGGCCACGGAGGCCACCGCCGCGAGCGGGGCGCTCGTCAGAGCGGGGGCGGAGAGCATCACGGTGTTCTGCGCGCCCAGCACACGGCCGCGCATGGCGTCCGGGGTGGCCTCGATGGTCAGCACACCGAGCACGCCTCCGGCCGGGGCGAAGAGGAACCCGGCCAGGGCCGCGCCGCCCAGCACCAGCCAGGGGGAGGCCATACTGCCCACCGCCGCGAAGCCGACCAGTGCGCCGACCATCCCGATCACGAACCACACCCGGCGGCGGACCCGGAGCGCGAAGGCGGCGTAGAGCATCGAGCCGCCGATGCTGCCCGCGGCGATCGCGCTCAGGGTCAGACCCGTCAGCTCGGGAAGGTTCTGCTCGGTGAAGTAGGCGGGCATGAGGGTGGTCTGCAGGACGCTCAGGACCGCGATGAACACCCCGGTGACCAGGGTGGAGCCGAGGACCAGCCGGTTACGGAACAGGAACCGCCAGCCGTCGGCCAGGTCGGCCGCCGCCCGGCGCAGTGCGCCCTCGGCGGCGTCGGCCGGGACGGGTTCCCGGGGCGGTACCCGTCCGGCTCTCGGGTCGAGCACGAGCGTGCTCAGTGCGGCGAGAAGGCTGGTCGCGGCGGCGGCGAGCAGGATCGCCGGGGACAGGCCGAACAGCGCGACGAGCAGTCCGCCCAGGCCGGGTCCGGCCAGCAGGAGCACGTTGCCCACGGTCTCGCGGACCGCGACCAGCTGATCAAGCCGGACCGGGCGCCCGTTCCGGCCCGGCTCCGTGTCACCGAGGCGGGCCAGGGCGGGCAGAAGGGTCTCCTGGGCGGTCATCCCCGGAACCCGGATCAACGCCCCGATCACGGCCATGGCCAGGAACCAGGCCAGGTTCAGGCCCCACGTCAGGTCGATGAACAGTAGTGCCGCCATCGACAGGGCGGTGAGCACGTTGGCGACGACCGACACCGCGCGCCGGTCGACCCGGTCGACGAGCAGCCCGGAGAAGAGCCCGGTCATCGCGGAAACGGCCATGCCCACGGTCGCCATGATCCCCGCCGCGAGGATGTCACCGGTGCGGTCGAGCACCAGGAGCGGTATCACCACGCTCGCGATCCCGGATCCCAGCAGGGACAGCGCGTAGGAGGTGAAGTAGATCGTCGGACTGCGGCGCACGGTCGCCGACCCCCTCAAGGAGTTGGTCGCGCGTGCCCGGGACTGTGGGCAGGCGCGAGCTGGTGGGACGGCTCCGTGAAGCACGGAGCCGCTGGGGACGAACCGGTCAGCGCCGCGGCTCGGCCGCGGAGCCGTCCGGCGCGACCAGCCGCTTGGTGGTACGTCGGAACGCCCAGACGATGACGAGCACCGCCACCACCGTGAGCGGGAACCCGGTCACCGTGTCGGCGACGGCCAGCCCGGTGGTGGAGTCGGCCAGGTACATCCACTGCCGTACGACGAACCGGGCGGCGAGCACGGTCGTCACCGCCAGCGTGGCCAGGTCGTGCACCCGCAGCGAAGGTCGGTCCTGACGCCAGGGGCGGGTGTTGCCGTGGAGGAGGTTCCATACGAGACCGGTCACCGGGCGGCGGGCGAGGACCGTGCTCAGGGTGAACAGAGCCAGGACCAGGGAACTCCAGATCCCGAACAGGAAGAAGTCGTTGGCCGAGCCGGTGGAGGCCGCGATGCCGCCGGCGGCCGCGACGGCGATCACCCCGCCCAGCGCGGGCATGAGCTGCTCCCCTCGCCACAGCCGGTAGGCGCCCAGGATCAGGGCCAACGCGATGGCGGCACTGATCGCGGCGGGTAGGGCGATGAAGGGGACGGTCGCGGCGAAGACCACGACCGGCAGGGCTGAGTAGACCATTCCCGACACTCCGCCCAGACCCTTGAGCACCTCCTGCTTCAGGTCCGCGGGCGGTTCGGCGCGGCCGTCACGGTCGTTGAGGCCGGGGTGATCGGTGTTCGCGGTCCTGGGCTGCTCGGTGACGTCGCGTGTGGGTTCGTGGAAGTTCACTTCGGGTGCTCCTGCCTGTGGCTCGCCGGGGTGGTGAGGTGCGGTGTGCGGCGGTCAGCTCCGCCCGGACCGTCCGCCCAGATGCTGGGCGATGAAGCGGTCGGCGGCCTCGAACACGGCCATCTGGTTCTCGGGGTTCACGAACCCGTGGCCCTCGCCCTCGACGACCATGTATTCGACCTCCACGCCGCGCGAGCGCAGGGATGCGACGATGTTGTCGGACTCTGCCTTGACGACCAGCGGGTCGTTGGCGCCCTGTACCACCATCAGCGGGGTGCGGACCTGGTCGATCCGGGTGATCGGCGAGCGGGCGAGCATGTCCTTCTCCTGTTCGGGGATCTCGGGGTCGCCGACGTACCGGTACCAGTTGTTGATCAGGCCGGGCCGGACGAACGGGGGCTGGGTCCGCATGAAGTTCGCCAGGTCCGAGATCCCTACGACGTCCACGGCCGCGGCGAAGCGGTCCGGAGTGAAGGTGACCCCTACCAGCGCCGCGTACCCGCCGTAGGAGCCGCCGACGATCGCCACCCGGTCCGGGTCGGCGTAGCCCTGGGCCACCGCCCAGTCCACCCCGTCGATCAGGTCGTCGTGCATCTTGCCCGCGAACTCGCCGATCGCGGCCTGGGTGTGCGCTTTGCCGAACCCGGTGGAGCCGCGGAAGTTGACCTGCAGCACCGCGTAGCCGCGGTTGGCCATCAGCTGGGCCGGGGGAAAGTACCCCCAGGAGTCGCGGGACCAGGGACCGCCGTGGACCAGCAGCACCAGAGGCAGGTTCTTCGGTTCCACACCGACTGGCAGGGTGAGGTAGGAGGGCAGGGTCAGACCGTCGCGAGCGGTGATGGTGACCGGGCGCATCGACGCCAGTGTCCGCGGGTCCAGGTGCGGGAAGGGCCGGAACAGCAGTCGGGACTCGCCGGTGGCGTGGTCGTAGAACCAGGTGGCACCGGGGTCCAGGTCGTGTTCGAAGGAGACGACCCAGCGCCGCCCCTCCCGGTCGAAGGACACGTGGGACAGGTCACCCTCGGAGAGCTTCTCCAGATTGGCCAGGACCTCGGCGAAGTGCGGATCCAGGGCGTGAACGACCTGGCGCTCGCCGAGGTAGCGCACCCCCAGAAGCTCCCCCTGATGGTCGCGGATCAGCGGATCGGGCACGGCGGGGTTGACCATCATGCGCGCGTCGACGTCGAAGGTCGGATGGCTGTCGACCTCGGTCTCCTCGCCGGTGGCCAGGTCGACCCGGACCACGCGGGTGCGGTCGGTAGCGCGGTTGGAGACGATCCACAGGCCGGTCCCGTCCGGCGTGATCTGCCACGGCGACCCCACGGGGTAGTCGGCGCCCTTCCACTCCAGGACCCTGTGCGGCTCCCCGGTGGCGGGGTCGCGGCGGGAGAACCCCACGTCGCCCTCGGCGGTCAGCTCGGACAGGAACAACGCGCCGTCCCCGGCCTGCACCCAGATCTTTCCGGGGCCGGGGCTCTCGGCCAGCAGGCTGAGTTCGCCCGTGGCGATGTCGAGCTCATGGGAGTCGAACATCCCGGCGGCTCGGGTGTCGAGCAGCAGGGTCACCTTCCCCGGGCGGACCGGGGAGGGGCCGAAGCCCATGACCGTCGCCCCGGGGAAGGGAGTGAGGTCGACCGCCTCCGACCCCGGGGTGTCGAGGTCGACTCGGTACAGGTGCCACCTCTGGTCCCCGCCGTCGTCCTGGAGGTAGAGCAGCCAGCGCGGGTCGTCGGCCCACTCGAAGCTCTGCACGCTGCGGGTCTCGTCGGCGGTGACAGCCCGCGGCTCGGATCCGTCCCCGAGGTCCTGGACCCAGATGTTGAGCCGGTTCTTCCAGGGCGCGAGGAAGGCCATCCGGGTGCCGTCCGGGGAGATCGACGCGTTGGTGCGCCGCGGGGAGTCGAAGAGGTCCTCGATGGTGTGGAGTTTGGGAAGTGCCATGTTGTCCGGTCCTTGCATCCGCGGCGTCGCCGGTGGTCGGGGTGTACTGCGATTCAAGTCGTCGGGCCGTTCGCCGGGTAGTGCCCCGCGTCAACGCCTCCGTATGCCGTTTGTGCGGGTGAGGGCGTGACGTGGTGTCACTGGTGCACGTCACTCACTTCGACAGCCATGTGTCCTCCTTCTGACGCCTTTCGATCAGGCGCACACTTGTATGTTTTGGATGACTAGTCAACTAATTGAGTGCGCATGGGCGCTGGTGGGGAAGGTTCCCGCCGGACTGGACGGATCCGGGTGGGTCGAGGATGGTCGGCAACCGGCTGACTCGTACGTCCTCTTTCCGGATCCGCCACTCATGCCCACCTCCGTCATCACGGTGCCCCCTTCCGTCGGCCTGCGGTGCTCCGGGGACGATCTGGTTCGATCTGGGCATCACGCTAACAACAAGTAGTTGATACATCAACACCCTCGCCAAGAGTTGGGCCGCCAGGGTCGATTTCCACAATCTCGGTGTGTTTTCGGAGTTCGGAGTCGACGTGAAACTCCGCTGGAGTTGAGGCAGCCTGCCAGGGTTCCGCCTGGTGTGGTTGCGGGACCCCGGTGGATGGCGGGTCAGGACGTGGTCGAGGACCGGCCGCCCAGGTGCCGGGCGAGGAAGCGCTCGAGCGTGCCGTACAACTCGATGTTGCTGTCGGCGTTGATGAACCAGTGGCCCTCGTTCTCGTTCAGCAGGTACTCGACCTCGGCACCGCGGGCACGCAGAGCCTCGAAGACCCGGTCGGCGTGGCGGCGGGCCACGCGGACGTCGTTGGCGCCGTGGATGAGCAGCACCGGCGCGGTGATGTCGTCGACCCGGCTGATGGGTGAGCGAGCCAGCATGTCGGCCCTCTGCTCGGGGATCTCGGGATCGCCGAAGTAGCGCAGGTAGTTGTTCACCAGGGCGCGACGTGCGAACGGCACGATCCCTTCGGCCAGTTCGGCCAGGTCGGACATGCCGGTGTAGCTGACCGCGGCGGCGAACCGGTCCGGGGTGAACGCGGCTCCCACCAGGGCCGAGTAGCCGCCGTAGGAGGTGCCGTAGATACCGACCCGGGCGGGGTCGGTGTAGCCCTGGGCGACGGCCCAGTCCACGGCGTCGATCAGGTCGTCGTGCATCTTGCCCGCGAACTCGCCGATCGCGGCCTGGGTGTGGGCCTTGCCGTACCCGGTGGAGCCGCGCATGTTGACCTGGAGTACCGCGTAGCCGCGGTTGGCCAGCAGCTGCACCTCGGGGTCGTAGACCCAGCTGTCGCGGTACCACGGTCCCCCGTGCACCAGCACCACGGTGGGCAGGTCGCGCTGGTCGATGCCGATCGGCAGGGTGAGGTGGACGGGCAGGGACAGGCCGTCGCGGGCGGTGATGGTGACGGGGGCGACCGGGGCCAGCTGGGCCGGATCCAGGTGCGGGAAGGGCCGGAACAGACGACGTGCCTGTCCGGTGGTGTGGTCGTAGAACCAGGTCACGCCGGGATCGCGGTCGTGGTTGAAGTCCACCACCCAACGCTGCCCGGTGCTGTCATTGGACACGAACGCCAGGTCCCCGTCCGAGAGCTCGGCCAGGTGCGGCAGCACCTGGGCGAAGTGCTCGTCGAGCGGGTGGATCTCCTGACGGGCGCCCAGGTAGCGGGCGCCGAGCAGCTCTCCGGTGGTCGAGTGCACGATCACCGAGGAGGGGTAGCGCACGTCGGCCTCGGGGCGGGGGGTGTCCAGTTCGAAGTCGGGGTGGCTGTCCACGTCGGTCTGCTCACCGGTCTCCAGGTCCAGGTGGACCAGGCGGATGAGGTTCGAGCCTTCGGCCGAGCCGATCCACAGGCCGTTGCCGTCCGGGGTGGGCACGATCGGCGTCACCCCGACGGGCGAGTCGGTGCCCAGGAACCGCGCGATCGGGCGCCGCTCGCCCTGGTTCCACTGTGAGACCACATGGTCGCCGTTCTCCTCGATGCTGTGGGCCAGCACCCGGCTGCCGGTGGCCACCCAGGTGAAGACGTCGCCGGGGTTCTCGGCGACCGCGGTCAGCTCGCCGGTGTCCAGATCCAGTGCGAACAGGTCGACCAGGTCCGGGCGGCGCTTGTTCAGCTGCACGTACACCGTCCCGGGCTGGTCCGGGTGCAGGTTCATACCCAGCAGCCGCACCCCCTCATAGGGGGTGAGGTCCACCTCGGGGACCTCGGGCAAGGTCAGGTCGACCCGGTACAGGTGCGCGTTCTCGTCGCCGTTCTTGTCCTGCTGGAAGAGCAGGTAGCGGCCGTCGGCGGACCAGAAGGCGGCCTCGATGTTGCGCTGGGCGTTGGCGGTGACGCGTCGCGCCCCCGAGCCCTCGACGTCGTCGGGGGTGGCCCACTCCGAGTCCAGGTCACGGACGAACACGTTGAGCCGCCCCTGCCACGGGGCGAGGTAGGCGACCTTGGTGCCGTCCGGGGAGAGCACGGCCCGGCTGCGGGCGGGCGGGTTGAAGAGCTCCTCGACGGCGATCAGCTTCGATGGGGTGATCATGACGGATCCTCCTGGTCGATGGACGCGGACAGCCCTGATTCAAAACTCCGACGTCGCGTCCGACTCAAGGTGGATTGGGGTGATCTGCATCACTGGGGCGGCGGTGGGGCTGCTTCGAAGGCGAACAGACGGTCGCGGGGTCAGTGCCTGATCCCGTGCTCGAGTCCGTTCTCGCGCTCGTGCTCTGCCGCGAGGTCCTGGTGCGCCGACGCGCCCCGGAGCGTGACCAGGGCCCAGATCGCGGCGAAGGCCATCACCCCGGCACCGGCGAGACCGGTGACAGTGATCGCTTCGGTGAAGGCGCTCCTGGAGAGCTCGAGGACGGCGAGCGCGAACACGACCGCGCCGAGGAGCAGGTTCCGCCGCCGGCCGAACCGGTCGCCCACGGTCGACATCGCCACGAGCAGTCCAGCGAGAACGAGTGAGTAGATGTCGATCACGTGCGTTCAGCTCTGCTCGGGTCCGGTCGGCCGCTGCCCGTGCTCCAACAGCTGCAGGATCCGGCGCAGTACCCGGTGCTGGATGGGTTTGAGGGCCCGCTCGTTCAGTTCGTCCAGCAGCGCCGAGACCTTCGGGTCGGGCGCGGGCGCACTGGCCAGCTGCTCTGACAGCGGCTTCAGCCCGGTGACCCAGTCTTCGATCAAGGACGCGACCTCGTCGTCCGGGGTGTCGGGTCCCAGGGCGTAGAACCGGGCCGTCAGCGGTTCCATCCCCGCGAGCATCTCCCTGTCCACCCCGCTGAGCAGGGCGGTGAGTCCCGCCGAGTCGTGCTCACCGAGCAGGTGTCCGAGCAGGACCAGCTGTTCGTGTTCGTGGCGGGCCATGTCCTCGGGCATTCCGGCCTCGGGGCCGGAGCGCAGTACCGAAAGCTCCGGCGGCAGGTCGGGAGGGGAACCGCTGCTGCGCAGGGCGGCGATGTCGGCCCGCCTGGCGTTGAGCCGTTCGATCTCGGCGGCCGCCTGGCGGTCGAGCTCGTCCAGCAGATCCTCCGCGGCCGCCGGATCATCCAGCACCGCAGGCAGCGCGGACAGGGGTATGCCCAGCGCGGTCAACCTCGTGATCCGCAGGAGCCGTACGAGGTCGCCCACGTCGTAGCGCCGGTAGCCCCCGGTCGAGCGCGGGGGCTCTGGCAGCAGACCGATCTGGTGGTAGTGGCGCAGTGTGCGGACGGTGACACCGGCCAGTTCGGCGAGTTCACTGCTGAGCATCGGACGGCTCCTCGGAGTTCAGGCCGCGCGGCGCATGCGGGGCGATCACACCCGGCAGACGGGAGGGCAGGCGGGAAGGTCGAGAGATCAGCCCGCCTGGCTCCTCGGCAGCCGAGCGCGGTGCTCCCGGGCGGTGTCCATCAGGGCGTCCAAGGCCTCTCGTGCCCGATTCGGTCGCGATTCCATGACCGTTCCCGTTCGGAGCATCGTCCCACCCACCACTGAGAAAGTTCTGCCGCCATGCACACCGAGGGACCGACCAACGACACGGAGCCTCTCCGTAGGAACCTGTTCCGGCGAGGGCGGGTGAAGCTCCATCTGGCAGCGCTGCTGCTGGCGCTCGCCATCCCGGTGACGGGCTGTGCTGTGCTCGGCATCGGCCAGCGTCATCGGACACCAGCGCCTCCGACAGCAGCGCGCCCGACACCACCGAATCCGACACCAGCACCTCGACACGGTAGAGGTCACAGGTTCGAGTCCTGTATCTCCCACCAGCATCACCGCAGGCCAGAGCTTCGGCTCTGGCCTTTCGCGTGTCCGGAGCCCTTCCGACGCGGTCGTCGGAAGGGCGGGGCCGGTCACCGACCCGCGGGGCCGTCCTGGGGACCGGGGCGGCGGTCCTCCCTCTTGCCGACGACCTCGCCGTGGAAGGTGCCGCCGGAGAAGTCGATGTGGTCGCCCTGCACGACGGTGCCCGAGACGTCACCGACCACCGAATTCTCGACGGGCCGCGCGCCCGGGGCCGCCCCGCCGGCCGGGGCGGAGACCAGGGCCCACACACCGACCAGGAGCGACGCCGCGCCCACGGCCAGGGAGGCGATGCCGGAGACCTGGTTGAGCTCGTTCAGCCCCCATCCGGGGAAGAGGACGGTCAGAGCCCACAGGCCGCCCGACACGACGGCGATGACGGCCAGCACCGTGGCCCAAACCCGCTTGCGTCTCATGGGTCGATTGTCCCCCGTACGCGGTGCCCTGGACAGGTTCTCGCCGGTATCGGCCAGGCCGCCGACTCCTTCGGCGCTCGCGCGGTCGCCTACGATCGGTGCGACCCCAGACCCCCGCCGTGGTCGGGCTTTCGGGTGTGCGAGCACCTGGCGCACCGCTCCGCGGCGATCCCGTATCGAGGTGGACGCCCCATGACCGACGACGCGACTCCCCCGGCCACGGACGCCGGCCGTTCGACGCGCATCGACACCACCCGGACCCACTCGGCCCGGATCTGGAACTACTGGATGGGCGGTAAGGACAACTATCCCGTCGATCGGGCGGCCGGCGACCAGGTGGCCGCGCACTTCCCGGAGATCGTGGACCTGGCCCGCACCAGCCGGGAGTTCCTGGTCCGGGCGGTCACCCACCTGGCCGGGGAGGCGGGCATCCGCCAGTTCCTGGACATCGGTACCGGGATACCCACCGCCAACAACACCCACGAGGTGGCCCAGGCCGTCGCTCCGGAGTGCCGCGTGGTCTACGTGGACAACGACCCCCTCGTCCTCACCCACGCGCGCGCACTCCTGGTCAGTGCCCCGGAGGGGGTCACCGACTACATCGACGCCGACCTGCGCGATCCCGACACGATCCTGCGGCAGGCGGCCGGGACACTGGACTTCGACCAGCCCATCGCGCTCATGCTCATGGGGATCCTCGGCCACATCCCGGACGAGGAGGTCCTGCCGATCGTGCGGCGGCTCCTGGACGCCCTGCCGTCCGGGAGCTACCTGGCGAGCTACGACGGCACCAACACCAACGAGGCGTACAACCAGGCCATCGAGGTGGGCAACAAGCAGGGGGACGTCCCGTACCTGCTGCGCGGACCCGACGAGATCGCCGCCCGCTTCGAGGGCCTGGAACTGCTCGACCCCGGCGTGGTCCCCTGCCCCCTGTGGCGGCCGCACCCCATCGACGTCGGCGTCCGCCGCGGCATGGACCAGTACTGCGGAGTCGCGCGCAAACCCTGACGGGCCGCGGCCCCGGCCGTTCGACGCGGGGGCGGGCCCCACGGTCAGCCCGCCGCCGCCACGGCGGGCGCGGGCACCTCGGCCCCGGCGCACAGGACCACGGCCAGCCAGGCCACGGACGCCCCGGCCAGCACGTGGACGGCGATGGACAGCGGTGAGTCCGGCAGCGGGGCCACGACCGCGAGCGCGGGCAGGGCGATCGTGTAGCCCCACGCCGCGGTGCACGCCCGCGACCACGGTCTGATCTGAACCGTTTCATCACTTTTGTCTATTTTTATTCGCGGTTTGATAAGGTGCCCGCGTGCATCTGCCTCTGTACCTCTGATTCGAGCCCCAGCGCCCGTCCCCACCCTCCGGTGGCCACGGGCGCCAGACGTGTGTTCTGCCCCGTTCCGGGTCGCCCGTCAGCTCGACGAGCTCCCCAGCCCCGCGGTGACCGCGTCGGGCGGAGCTCTGTTCGGAGGAACCTTGGTCACCCTCGACCCCACATCCATGCTGCCCGCCGGAGAGCGGGCCCAGCTCACCGCCCAGGACATTCACATCGTCCGCGGCGGCCGCACCGTCCTCTCCGGCGTCGACATGACCGTCACCCCGCGCTCGCGGTGGGGCGTCGTCGGCGAGAACGGCCGCGGAAAGTCCACACTGCTGCACATCCTCGCCGGGGTACTCGAACCGGACGCCGGGACCGTGCGGCGGATCGGCACCCTCGGCGTCGCCGAGCAGGAGATGAGTGCCGCCGACGGCCGCACGATCGGCGACCTGGTCGACGACGAGCTCGCCGAGGCCCGTGCGGCCCTGGCCGCGCTCGACGCCGGCGCCGCGGGGCTCGCCGACGGCGACACCCGGGCCGCGGAACGGTACGCGGCGGCCCTGAGCGCCGCCGAGGCGCTCGACGCGTGGGACGCCGACCGGCGCGTCGACCTCGCCCTGGACCACCTGGGCGCGGTCACCGACCGGTCGCGGCCGCTCGCCGAGCTCTCGGTCGGGCAGCGCTACCGCGTGCGGCTCGCCTGCCTTCTGGGCGCCTCGCACGACTTCCTGCTCCTGGACGAGCCCACGAACCACCTCGACGCGGCCGGGCTCGACTTCCTGACCGACCGGCTGCGCGAGCACGGGAACGGCGTGGTGCTCGTGAGCCACGACCGCGCCCTGCTGTCGGACGTGGCCACGACCGTGCTCGACCTCGATCCGACCCGCGACGGCAGGCCCCGCGTCTACGGCGGGGGCTTCGCCGGGTACCAGGAGGGCCGACGCGCCGAGCGCGAGCGCTGGGCGGCGGAGTACGAGCAGCAGCGGGCCGAGCACGCGCGCCTCACGCAGGACCTGTCCGAGGCGCGCAACCGCCTGGTCAGCGGCTGGCGCCCCGACAAGGGCACCGGCAAGCACCAGCGGGCCACGCGCGCGCCCGGGCTCGTGCGCTCGGTCCACCGGCGACGCGACGAACTGGAGGCGCACGCGGTCACCATGCCGCCGCCCCCGATGCGGTTCCGGATGCCGGAGCTGCCGACGCGTCCCGGCGTGACCCTGGTGCGGGCCGACGAGGTCACGGTCGCCGGCCGGCTGGACCAGCCGGTCACCCTCGCCCTCGAGTCCGGTTCGCGGCTGGTCGTGACGGGCGCCAACGGAGCGGGCAAGTCGACGCTCCTGGCCGTGCTCGCCGGCCGGATCGAACCGACCGGCGGCGGTGTCCGTGCCGCCCGGACCGCCCGGGTGCGCCTGCTGGCTCAGGAGTCGCCGCGGGCGGGGTCCCGGCGGGCACATGACGTGTTCGCGGTCCACATGGGCCGACTCTCCGGCCAGGGGGTGGTCGGAGAGGGCGAGACGGCCTCGTTGAGCTCCCTCGGGCTGCTCTCGTCCGCCGACGCGGGCAAGCCGGTGCGCGATCTGTCCATGGGGCAGCAGCGCAGGCTCGACCTCGCGATGGCGCTGGCGTGCCGTCCGGACGTCCTGCTGCTCGACGAGCCGACCAACCACCTGTCGATCGCCCTGGTCGACGAGCTCACCGAAGGGCTCCGGACGGCCGAGGCGGCGGTGGTGATCGCCACCCACGACCGGCAGCTGCGGCGCGACGTCGGTGCGTGGGAGCGGCTCGCGCTGGAGCCCGCGGCGTCCACGGCGGCCGACCGCTCGTACTCCGGCGGAGTGCGGGCCTGACCGGAGGGTGGTCCGGTGCGGTCGCACCGGACCGCCCGGTCAGTCGCAGCAGTTGCAGCACTCACAGCAGTTGCAGCAGGTACAGCAATCACACACGTTGCACCAGGCGCTGCGCGGCTTGCCCGTCCACGGTCCCGGGTGGGGGTCGCGGCAGCAGAACTGGCAGGTGGAGCACATGAACAGCGCGACGGCGCAGCCGGAGAACACGTCCCGCTTCCTCGGCGGGAGCTCGGCGCGGGGCGTCTGGCACGAGCAGGAATCGCAGCAGACCCTGCCCTTCTCGCCTCCGCCCCCACCCGGCCCGGATCCGCCTCCCGAGCCGTCGCCGGGTCCGCCGGACCCGTCGTCTCCCCCGTACCCGCCCCCGTGGGCGGAGCCGTGGTCCGCGCCCTGGCGGCGGTGGTGCCGCTGGTAGGGCTGGTGGTCGTGCCCCTGGCCGGGGTGCCCCTGCCCGTGTCCCGGGTTCCCATGCCCAGGCCCCGGGTGCCCGCCGTGACCGAAGGCGCGCCCGACGGCGCGCCGCAGCTCCCGCTCCAGGAGCGCGCGCACCAGGCGGTCGTCGTCGAACTCGGCCTCCCGCAGAGCCAGGCCCACGCCCAGGACGGCGTCATCGCACAGGGCGCGGACGCGGCGAAGGCTGGTCCCCGTGGCGCTGATGGGGTTCCAGGCGCCCTTCGCCGCGTCCTCCTCCCGGTCCTCGACCGCGTCGAGCAGGTGCGCGACCCGCCCGAAGAGCCGTCCCGCCTCCCGCAGCGGTGCCGCGTTGGCCGGGCGTCCGGCCAGGACCGCGGTGTGCGCGAACGCCTCGCCCGTGGCCTCCTCGGTCGGGCGCGTCACCGCCAACACGTCGGTGCCGGGTCCCGCCGCGAGCTCGACCTCCCGCTGCCGGTCGACGACCGCGACCAGCGCGGCTCCGTCGAAGCCGAGCCCGGCGCCCGACTCCTGGGCGCCGCGCCGCCAGCGCTCGGCCACCCTCCCGGCCAGGGCGCGCACGCCGCGGCGTCCGTAGAGCCCGTCCCCGTCCTCGATGTGGTCGGAGATCTTGGCGGAGGCCAACAGGAGGGACACGGACGCCGCCAGCCGCGCGCCCGTGCCGTCGAAGACCTCGGCCGAGCGCATCCCGCGCAGGGGGCAGCGCCCGGCCGTGCGCGTACTCGCGCACTGCTCGGACTGGGCGGCGGTCAGGACCGACACCACCAGGCCGTCGTAGTTCGTGGCCACGCGCGAGGCCTGTCCGTGGTCGTCGCGCAGCGCCAGGCACAGCCCGCACATATGGGACATCCACTCCTCGGCCAGTCCGTCGGCCAGGGTGTGGCGGCACGGTCGCAGGATTCCGAACACGGGCGGGACCTCTTCTCCTGAGGGCACGGGCCGCGGGACTCCGTCGGCTCCAGCGGGATACGACGCCGGTACCGCCCTCTTGGTTGCGGGGTCAGCCCAGGCGGATCGAGCGCTCCAGGGGCAGGTCGGCCGAGGACGTACCGACGCGGATCCGGTACAGGCCGGGACGCAGGCGCGGTTCACCGGCGTCCTCGTCCCAGCACCGCAGATCGTCCGGGGACACGGTCAGTTCGACGCGCTCGCGCTCACCGGGGGCGAGGGCGACCTCGCGGAAGGCCGCGAGCCGGGCCGGGGCGGCGTCGGCGGAGTCCGGCAGGCCCGCGTAGACCTGCACGACCGTGGTACCGTCCCGGTCACCCGCCCGGGCGCCCCTACCCCCGTCGGCGTGCCCGGCTCCCGTCACGGGCACCGGCCGCGGCCGAGCGCTGCTCGATGAACTCCTCCCACTGGCGCACGATGGGCTCCATGGCGTAGCGGCCCGCCGACTTCACGGCCTCCCGCCCCATGCGCATCCGCTCGTCGCGGTCCTCCACCAGGCGCAGCATCGCGGCGGCGAGCGCGTCCACGTCCTGGTCGGGCACGAGCAGCCCGTCCTGTCCGTCCGCGATGATCTCCCGGGGACCGTGCGGGCAGTCGAAGCTCACCGCGGGCACGCCGACCGAGAAGCCCTCGACGATCGTCATGCCGAAGCCCTCCACCCGGGAGCTGACCGCAAGGAGCGAGGCCTTGGCCAGTTCCCCGGTGAGGTCCTTGGTGCGTCCCATCAGGGTGACCTGGTTGTTCAGGCCCAGCTCGGTGATCTTGCGGCGCAGCGCACCGTCCTTGCTCCCCCCGCCGTAGATGCGCAGCCGCCAGTCCGGGTGCTTGCCCGCGACGACCGCGAAGGCCTCGACGAGTTTGGGGTACTGCTTCACGGGCGCCATCCGGCCGGCGCCGACGATGATCGGGTTGTCGTGCGCGGACCTGGGGTAGTCGCGGTCCGGCAGCGGGTTGGGCAACGCGGTCAGCCAGTCCGAAGGCATCTCCAGGAAGCCGCGGTAGGCCGCGCGGTCCGCCTCGGTCAGCACGGTCATGCCGTCGAGCCGCGAGTAGGCCCGCTCGATCTGCCCGCGCAGCTCCTCGGAGTGGTCGGCCAGGTTGACGTGCTCCTGTGCGATGGCCAGGACCCGTTCAGGCGCCCATCGGGACAACAGGAGGTTGATGCCGGGCCGGGTGCCGATGACGACGTCGGCGTCGGTCCGTCTCAGGTAGCGGCGCAGCGCTCCCAGGGCCGTCGGCGGGTAGAAGTTCTCCCGCCGGGCCTCGGTCTCACCGATCAGCGCGGCCGTGCCGTGCCGGATCGCCAGGCGTCCGACGAGCCCCAGGCGGGCCGAGGACACCCCCTGGCCCGGCTCGCCGGTCCAGGCCAGACCCCGCAGGCCAACGCCCTCCGGGACGGGGAAGAACGGCTTCTTCCTGTTGCGGACCAGGCTGACGATCTCCACCTCGTGGCGGGCCGACAGCCCTTCGGCCAGGTTGTAGACGGTACGGATGGTGCCGCCCATCCCGTAGCCGTTGGCGATGACGAAGGCGATCTTCACCGGGCACCACCGTCGTGCTCCAAGGCCAGGAGCGAGAGTTCGTCCTTGGCCGTGTAATACGGGCGGACCCGCACCTGGGCGGCCCCTTCGTTCCCTGCCCCCGTGTCCACCACCGCCGTGGGGTAGACGATCTTGCGCTTCTTGTCGACGATGTCGTCGGCGTGCATGGCCAGACGCAGTTCCGGGCGCTCGTCGTGCGTGCGCAACCACAGGTCCCACTCGTTGTGCTTGCGCTCGAACACGTGCGCTTCGGCGACCGGCGCCAGTGGGACCACGCAGCGGAACCGCGCGCCGTCGATCTCGGCCGGGGCGGTCAGCAGCCCGTCGAGGCCGCGCTGCCGGGCGACGATCTCGGCGGCGGTGCCGCCGTGCTCGGGCTCGGACTCATACGCCAGCACCCCCGAGACGGTGACCGTGCCGGCGTCGGTGCCGACCTCCACCCAGCCCACCTCGGCGTAGGGCGAGACGGCGGCCGAGTGGACCCGCAGCCGTCCGTCCTGGTCACGCAGCGCGCGGAGTTCGCGCTCGCGACGGCCGCGGAGATAGCTGATCCGCTCGGCGACGCTGAAGCCGGCGTCGCGGGTCGAGAGCGGGACCGAGCGCCCCTCCCCGTCGACCCACAACACCTCCCAGACGCCGTCGGCGATGGGCAGGCCGGCCAGGGGCGCACGCGCACGCGAGCCCTCCCACTCCAGGCCGACATGGATCGCGGTACCCTCGTCCCCTGTCTTACGCAGGGCCAGACCGGCCCCGGTACCCCCGTGGTCGGATTCGAGCCGAAGTTCGAGAACGTCTTCGGTGTCGATCCGACTGAGCTCTGCTCGCACTGAACCTCCATCTTCTTTCGGCACCGCGCACCGGCGCCGGCGTCACGCCGGTACGACTCAGAACGCGGCTCTCACTCCCGACGAGCGGGGATGGAGTGATATTCGGCCAGTATGGGGAACAACGTGTCTAATTAACCTAAAGTTCACCACGCCTCCTTCCGAACCGTGGTCCGCGCGAGCGCACGCGGTCGGCGGAGCAGCGGTGCGGCGCCCCCTCCGGCGCCCGCGGCGCCGACGGGCTCACGCCTCCTGTTCCTCCTCGACCTGCCGGTTCCAGTCACGCTTGGCGGTCTGCCAGCCGTCCTCGTTCAGGCCCAGCCGCCAGTACCCCGAGACCGACAACCTTTCCCGCGGCACCCCGAGGTCGCCGCGCAGCCACCGACGCAGCTCCTTGACGAACCCGGCCTCCCCGTGCACGAACGCGTGGACCTGACCCGGCGGCAGGTCCAGATCCCGGGCCGCCGCGACCAGGTGCTCACCCACCCGGCTCCCGCCCCGGTGCACCCACGTGACCGAGGCGTCCGCGGCCGTCTCCAGCTTCTGCTCCTCCTCCGGCCCGGCCACCTCCACCAGGACGCGGGCCCGCGCGCCGGCGGGCATCCGCTCCAGGGCGGCGGCGATGGCCGGCAGCGCGCTCTCGTCCCCCACGAGCAGGTGCCAGTCGGCGCTCGGGTCGGGCGCGTAGCCGCCGCCGGGGCCGGCGAAGTGGACCTCGTCACCGGGCCGGGCGCGGGCCGCCCAGCGGCCGGCCACACCCTGGTCCCCATGGATCACCACGTCCACGGCCAGCTCCCGGCGCTCGGCGTCCCACCAGCGCACGGTGTAGGTGCGCATCAGCGGCCACTGCTCGCGCGGCAACTCCTCACGGATCCGCGCGAGGTCGAACGGGCTCGAATAGGTGACACCCTCCGGAGGGAAGAGCAGCTTGATGTAGTGGTCGGTGAACTCCCCAACGGAGAACTCCGCGAGCCCGGGCCCGCCCAGGACGAGGCGGAGCATGTGCGGGGTGAGCCGTTCGATCCGCTCCACGCGCGCGTGCGTGGTCCGCGGGCTCCTGCGGCCAGGACGTGCGGCCATGGGATGTTTCCTTCCTCGCGGGGACGCTCGGGGCGTGCGCCCGCACGCGGTGCGGGCGGACGCTGTCACAGTACGGGAACACGCGCACCGGAGGGGTCCCGCGGCAGTGAGGGGAAGACCTCGTCCGCGACGGCCGCCTGGAAGGAAGAAAAGACGGTGGGACGGACCCAGGGCCCGTCCCACCATCGCGGGGCCGATCAGTCGGCGACGCACTCCAGGTCCGGTGCTCCGCCGGTGCCGGCTCCAGTGCCCGTGAAGCCGAACTCCGCGCTGTCACCGGTGTCCAGCGCACCGTTCCAGCCCAGGTCGGTGGCGGTGACCCGAGCCCCGTCGGAGGTGACGGCGGCGTTCCAGCCCTGGTCCACGCGCCGGCCGTCGGCGTAGGCCCACGTCACGGTCCAGCCGTCGATCGTGGCGTGCGCGGTGACGGTCACGGCCGCCTGGAAGCCGCCCTCCCAGTCGGAGACCACCTCGTACCGCGCGGAGCAGTCCCCGTCCGCGGGCGGTTCGGTCGGCTCCTCGCCCGGTTCCGTGGGGTCCGTCGGCGCCGGGGGCGCGTCCACGGCCATGTCGTAGGCGGCCTGGGGCACGAACCGGCCGGCGGGCGCGATGCAGCCGTCGGCCTCGCCCGGCAGCTTGGTCCAGATGAAGGCGTCGACCAGCGGATGGCCGGTACTGGTCGTGCTGGGGGTGCCGATCATCCGCCCGGGCGGGTCGCACCACTCCTCGTCGGGCGCGGGCCCGTTGCCGTTACGGCTGGTGTCGACCACGGCCCCCAGGCCGGACACCCCGGTGGCGGCGATAACGGACTCGGCGAAGGCGACCTCGTCGTCGGTCCAGTTGTAGTTGGAGGTGTTGGTGGCGATTCCGTGGGCGCTGTCGGCGATGTCCGCGCCGTTGAGCAGGTCGGCCGCCTCCTGGGGGTCCAGCCAGGCCGAGTGGCCGATGTCGAAGTACACCCGCGCCTCGGAGGAGCCCTCCATCAGGGCCTGGCCCGCGTGGGCCATCGACGCCAGGAGCTCGGAGGGGTCGCTGCACGCGCTCACCAGCGGCAGGGCGTCCGGTTCCAGGACGATGGTCGCGGGGCGGCCCTCCAGCCCGGCGGCGACCTCCTCCACCCAGGCCCGGTAGGCCTCGTGGCTGGGCGCGCCGCCGCCGCTGTGGTTGCCGCAGTCGCGCCCGGGGATGTTGTAGACGACGAGGATCGGGGCCTGGCCCCGCGCGTCGGCGGCACTGACCACCGCGTCGACGTCGGCGCGGACCTCGCCGGGGTTGTGCTCGGTGAACCAGGTGGCCTGGGCGACCGAGGCGATGCGGTCGGCGATGACCTCGGCCCGCGGGTCGCCCGGGTTCTCGCGTGCCCAGACGGCCGCCGAGGTATCGGGATTGACGTAGAACTCCGGTTCGGCGGCGGCCGCGGACGGCGTGCCGAGCAGCGCCGCCCCGGCCACGAGGGCCGTGAGGGAGCCGAGCGCGGCTCCGATGGCTGTACGTGTGCGGGACATGAACCTTCCTTCGATCGGTATCAGTGCGATCCTCTGACACCCCCGTGTCCCCCCGAGGTCTGGGAGCGCTCCCAGACGTGCAGGCTACCCGCTGGAGCCGCTCGACCCCAGGGGGGTAACCGCGGTATTTCGCAACCCGGCGCGGTCCGCGCCACCGCACCGGGCGCGCGCTCAGCGGCGGGGGTGGGCGACGGCGTCGTCCGCCAGGGCGCGGCCGGCCTCCCCGTACAGGTGGTAGACCTCGTGGGCGCCCCGGCGCCGCAGCTCGGCGATCTCGTCCTCGTGGTTGACCACGCCCGCGATCGTGGCGCGGACCCCGTCGCCGCGCAACTGGTCCAGCGCGGCCAGGTTGCCGCGCTGGTGCGGCATGGCCAGGATGATGAGCTCCACCTCCGGATGGAGGCTCAGCCGGGCCCAGAAGTCGGAGTCGGTGGCGTCGCCCTCCACCACCCGGTACCCCTTGTCCCGGAGCCGGGCCACGGTCGCCGGATCGTGCTCGACCCCGGCCGCCGGGGTCCCGTGCACCTGGACGAGACGGTCGTAGGCACCGCACCCGATCCGACCCATGCCCAGGATCACCGCACGGGCGTCACCGATCTCGATGGGGCGGTCGCCCGGCAGCAGGTCGGCCCGTTCCCGGCGCACGAGCCAGGGCCCGATGGCGCGGTAGACGGACTCCCCCGCGGCGTTCAGCTGCGCGGACACGGCGAAGCTCAGCGCCACCGCCACGGCCAGGACCACCAGCCACCGGTCCGACAGCCACCCATGGGAGGCGGCCAGGGCACCGACGATGAGTCCGAACTCGGAGTAGTTGCTCAGAGTCAGCCCCGCCAGCAGTGAGGTGCGGGCGCGCAGCCGGAACCACAGGAACAGCGCGGTGAACAGGGCGCCCTTGAGCGGCATGAGCAGCAGGAGCAGGACCGCCACGCCCAGTGCTCCGGCGTCCGGCAGCCCCGTGAGGCCGATGCTGAGGAAGAAGCCGACGAGCAGGAGGTCCTTGACCGACAGCAGCGACTTGGCCAGGGGCGCCGCGTTCCCGGAGGGGGCCAGCAACAGGCCGACGACCAGCGCCCCCAGATCGCCCTTGATCCCCACCAGGTCGAACAGGGTGTAGCCGACGACCAGGGCGGCGAACACGCCGAAGAGCACCCGCATGTCCCCTCGCCCGACCCGGTCGAGGACCGCGCGCAGCACCGGCGCGGCGGGCAGCAGCAGAACCAGGAGCAGTGCCCACGGGCTCGGCGGCGAACCGGAGGTGGTGGACAGGAACGCGACCGCGAAGACGTCCTGGGCGATGAGCACGCCGATCGCCAGCCGCCCGTAGAGCGACCCGGACTCGCTGCGCGCCGCCAGGACCTTCACCGCGAAGACCGTGCTGGAGAAGGACAGGGCGAAGCCCAGCAGGAGCAGCGTCCGCCAACCCGTGCCCTCCAGTAGTGCCAGGCCCGCGAACCGCAGCACGCCGATCACCGCCGAGACCAGCACCACGGAGGCCGCCATGTGCGCGGTCGCGGTCGCCCACACCTGGCGCTGGAGCAGCCAGCGCGCGTCCAGCTTCAGTCCGATGGTGAACAGCAGCAGGACGACGCCGAAGCCGGCCAGCGCGTCGAGTTCGGGGGTGGCCCGGTAACCGAGCGCGTTGAGGGCGAACCCCGCCGCCAGGAAGCCCACCAGGGGCGGCATGCGGAGTGCCAGGGCGGCGAATCCACCGGTGAACGCGGCGAGGATGAACGCGGGTTCCATGGTCGGCTGCTCCGTCGCGATCGGTCGAGGCCACGTCTACTCGTGTTCCTCCTGCCCCGATCCTCTCCGACCGGTCAAAGCGGAGTGAAGCAGGCTCCCGCTCCGGACCCGGTGTGGCGCCGCGCGACCGGCGTCACCGCTGGGGCACGCGCACGGCGAGCACCGCCAGATCGTCGTGGCCGTCGCCGGGCGCGTCCTCGGTCACGGCCCGGCACAGGTCCGCCACCGGACGGTCGGCGTAGGCGGCGGCGATCTCCGCCACGCGGCCCAGACCGCGGTCCAGTGAGTGGTCCGGATGCTCGACCAGTCCGTCGGTGAACATCAGGACGGTGGACGAGGGCCGCATCGGATACCGGTGGTCCGGCCGCTCGGCGTCGGGGTCGACACCGAGCGGCAGGCCGGGTTCGGCCTCCAGGTAGCGCGCGTCCCCGCCCGGGGCCAGCACCAGCGGGGGCAGGTGGCCCGCTGTGCTCCAGCACAGGTCCCACCGGTCCTCGACCGGCTCGATCCGCGCCAGGCTGATGGTGGTGACCGCGTCCTCCTCGGTCGCCAGGAGGATCCGGTCGAGGCTGGACAGCGCCGCGCCGGGCGAGGTGTGCCGGTCATAGACCAGCGCCCGCAGCTTGCTCCGGATCCGGGCCATCGAGGCCGCGGCGACCAGGTCGTGGCCGATCACGTCGCCGATCACCGCCACACAGGCGCCGTCGCGCAGCCGGAGGGCGTCGTACCAGTCGCCGCCCAGCCCGGCGTCGGCCGGACGGTAGACCGAGGCGACCTCGAAGGGCGCCAGGTCCGGCACCCGCGGCAGGAGCAGGCGCTGGAAGCGCTCCGCGCTGGTCCGGACCTCCTCGAACAGGCGCGCGTTCTCGATGGCGATCCCCGCCGCACCGGCCAGCGCCGTGAGCACCTCCTCGTCGCGCCGGTCGAAGGGCCGCCCGTCCCTGCGTGTGGACACGTAGATGTCGCCGTACGTGCGCCCGCGGACCTTGACGGCCGCTCCGAGCAGGGAACGCATGGCCGGATGGCCGGCGGGAAAGCCCACCGCGTCGGGGTGCGCGCCGATGTCGTCGACCCGCAGCGGCGCGTTCCGGTGGATCATGCTGCCCAGCAGCCCCTTGCCGCTCGGGTGGTCCACACCGGCCAGGGCCCGCTCCTCCTCCTCGTCCAGGCCGAGGGGGATGAACTCCGCGAACCCGTCGCCGTGGTCGTTCAGAATGCCGAGCGCTCCGTACCTGGCGCCGACGAGCTCCATCGCGGCGGCCACCACCCGGCGCAGGACCGCGCCCAGCTCCAGGTCCTGGCCGAGCGCCAGTACCGCACTCAGCAGCGACCGCATCCTGACCTGGGTGCGGACCAGCTCCTGGACCTGCTCGGCCACCCCGGTCAGGACCGGGTCCTCGCCGAGCCCCGGAAGCGAACCCGCCCCCTCCGACACCGGCCACCGCACGGCGGCCGCCCCGCGGTGGAGCGGACCGCCCTCGGCGGACGCCTCCGACGCGGCGTTGTCCTTGTCCTCGGGCACCATGGCCACCTCTTCCCCCGGATACGGCACCGTCGCCGGCCGGTCCGGCCCGCGTCGGGCGAGGTGCCGTCACTCGCATCCCTCTCCCCGAGCCCTTCCCCTGTCCGGTCCTTCGGAAGCCTCACCAGGCATGTCGCCTGGTCACCGGGTCGCGGAACCGGCCGAGGGCGCGCGCGTCCACCGATCGGTGGATACCGCCATCGGCCGATCCCGTGGCCGGGTGGGCGATCCGCGGGACCCTCCACCCGGGAGAGGCTCCTCCCATGCCGATCATCGACGTCAAGAACCTGCACAAGCGGTACGGGGACAAGGTCGTCCTCCAGGACGTGTCCTTCTCCGTCGAGGAGGGGGAGATCTTCGGGATCCTCGGGCCCAACGGCGCGGGGAAGACGACCACCGTCGAGTGCGTCGAGGGCCTGCGCGTACCCGACCGCGGAACGATCAGCGTGCTCGGTCTCGACCCGCGCCGGGACCGCGCCGAACTGCGTGAGAACCTGGGCGCCCAGCTCCAGGAGTCGGCCCTGCCCGGTCGGCTCAGGGCCGGTGAGGCCCTGCGCCTGTACGCCTCCTTCTACCGGGAGTCGGCCGACCCCGACGAGCTCACCACCGGGTTGGACCCGCAGGCGCGGCGCACCACCTGGGACCTCATCGAGCGCGTACGCGACTCGGGCGTCACCATCGTGCTCGTCACCCATTTCATGGACGAGGCCGAGCGGCTCTGCGACCGGCTCGCCCTCGTGGACGAGGGCCGGATCGCCGCCCTGGACACCCCCGGCGGCCTGGTCGCCCGGGCCCGGCTCGAACAGCGGATCAGCTTCCGCGCGCCGCGCGACCTGGACGAACGGCCCCTCAGCGCGCTCCCGGAGGTGACCTCGGTCCACCGCACCGGGACCCAGGTCCGGATCACGGGGCAGGGCAACCTGGTGTACGCGGTGACCTCCGCCCTGGCCCGCGACCACGTGATCGCCCAGGATCTGCGCGTCGAGCACGCAAGCCTGGACGAAGCGTTCGTCACCCTCACCGGGAACGGACTCCGGTCATGAGCGCCCGCACACCCCACACGAAGGGTTCCGCCGTGTCCACCGTGTCCGCCCTGCGCCACCTGACCGCGACCGAGGTCAAGCTCGTCCTGCGCGAGCCGATGACGGTGGGCTTCGGCGTCCTGCTGCCGACGCTGATCCTCCTCGGCCTCGGGAGCCTGCCGGTCCTGCGGGAGCCGGCCCCGGAGTTCGGCGGCCTGCGCTTCATCGACACCTTCGCCCCCACCGCCCTGATCCTGGCCATGGGCGTCCTCGGCATCCAGCACCTGCCCTCCGTCCTGGCCTCCTACCGGGAGAACGGCGTGCTGCGACGGATGTCGACCACGCCCGTGCACCCGGGACTGGTCCTGGCCGCGCAGCTCATCGCCGTGGTCGCGGCCGTGTTCGTCTCCGCCGCCCTGCTCGTGCTGACCGCCTGGCTGGTCCTGGACGTGCCCCTGCCCCGGCAGCCGCTGCTCTTCGGCGCCGCCTTCCTCGTCGGGACCGCGTCCCTGGTGGCCCTGGGCGTACTGGCCGCGGCCGTGGCGCCCAGCGCCCGGGTGGCGGGCGGGCTGTCGATGGCCCTGTACATGGTGGTCATGCTGGTGGGCGGCCTGTTCCTGCCGCGGGTCTTCATGCCCGACGTCCTGGTGCGCCTCGGCGACGTCACGCCGCCGGGCGTCCAGCTCCTGCTGGACACCTGGTCGGGCGACGCGGACGCCTCGGGCACCGGACCACTCGCGCAGCTGGCCATAATGGCGGTGATCGCCGCGGTGGCCGCCGCGGCGGCGGCGAAGCTGTTCCGGTGGGAGTGAGCGGGGGATGAGCACATCATCAAGACCCACCTGCAGCACGTGTACGACAAGCTCGGTGTCCGCGACCGGGCCGCGGCGGTCAGCGAGGCCTACCGCCGTGGCCTCATCGGGCGGGCCTGGCGCGCAAACCCGGTTCTTCTCAGCCAGGAGGAACACCCTCCGCCTTCCTGAGGGTGTAGGCGTAGCCGTCCGCGCGCTGGAGCAGGCGCACATGTCTGTGGCCGATGCCCTGGACGGTGCCGTGGGCGGTGGTGATGTTGAAGTTCCCTGAGGCGCGTACCGCGACCCGTCCAGTGTGGGTTCCGGCTCTCTTCCCCTTGGGAACGACGGCGCGGACCAGGTCCCCGGTGGTAAAGCCGAAGAAGCCCTTGACCCGGGGCAGGAGTAGTCGGGGGAACCCGTACCGGTCGGTGCGAGTCCGGGCGTAAGAACCCCGCCCGGAGCACGCAGCGACCAGGACCGTGGACACGGTTTGCGTGATCGCTTCGAGCTTGCCCACGCACAGAGCGTCCAGAGTGTGGGACTTGGGAATGTCGTTGCGGGTGCGGTTCCACTTCGTGCGCCCGCCCGTCCCGACATGGGTGGGGAGGCGCGTGTCGAGGGCGCGCCAAAGCGCCCACCGGGTGGACTGGACCGCTGCGGCGTCCCGTAGGGGCGCCTTCGCTTGGCCCAGGACCCGCGCGGCGGCCTGGGGTGCGAAGTCCTCAACAGGCCGGTCGGCCTTGGCCTGGTTGCAGGGCACACAGGCTAGCGCCAAATTGGACACCCGGTCCGAGCCGCCCCGGGAACGGGGGTGCACGTGGTCGATATTCAATGGAACGCTGGTGATACCGCAGTAGGCACAGGCTCGGCCGAACTTGGCGAGGACGTACTCGCGGACCTCATAGCCGTGCAGGGTGCCCTTGTGGTACTCGGCGCCCTCCAGAGGACGTCCAGCGGACAGGGCATGGGTGTCGAAAGCGACCAGCTCCACATGCACCGCTGTGACGGGCGCCCACCGGCACAGACGGTCCGTCCAGGAGACAGTCGTGTCGACCCGGTGCTGGAGTGACGGGGCCAGCCAGCCCTTCGATCGGGCACGATTGTCGAAACGGGGCGCCCGGTAGCGCAGGTTCCGGGAACGGCGCCCCCTGCGATAGGCGGAACGCTGCTGGAGCTTCTTCTTGACGGCCGCGCCCCGGTGGTCGAGCTGGATCGCGTGCCGACCCCGGCGTTCTCCCGCGCGGGCTGTGAACACGGCGATACCGGTGTACTTCGAGCCGGGGTCGATACCGACCTCGACACCGTCCACCTCCGATTCTTCGAGGAGGCGGTCCTTCAACCGGATCGTGAAGGGGGTGTAGCGGTGCACGACCGCTCGGCCCTTGGCCAGGAGCTTGCGGGCCCTGGCGGGCGGGCAAGGCTGCAGGGGCCGGTGCTTCTTGTCGAGGACGAATACATACGGGTCGTTTGCTCGGATGTGGACCTCACGGCCCCGCTCCCCGGCCCTTGCGGGCTCGGGGGTGACGCCACCCTCGCCAGGTGAGGCGGTGGTGGTCTCCCCTCGCACATGTTCCACGCCGGGTACCGCACCAGTGGTGCGGTGTCCGCGCCCCGTTTCGTCCGAGATCCGTCGGGTGTCTGCTGACACGGATTCCAGAGCAGGCCGCTGAGGAAGCACGGCCTGGTGGGTCTTCTCTCCTGCGTGAAACGTAGCCATCAAGGTCACCTCCTTATTGGTGATGGCTAGTGCTGGTAACGGCGGCTTCAGCCGGCTCGGCTCAAGCCCGGCCTTTCAAGGCCGGGATCCCGTTACCAGCGAGGCCAGCATCAAGACCCATCTGCAGCACGTGTACGACAAGCTCGGTGTCCGCGACCGGGCCGCGGCGGTCGGCGAGGCCTACCGCCGCGGCCTCATCGGGTGAGCCGGGCGGGCGCTACCAGCCCGACTCGGGGGCCAGTTCCCGCATCGCGGGCAGCGCGGCCTCCAGGACCGTCCCGAACCAGGCCGAGAAGGGGCTCTGCCCCGGCAGGACGGCGAGCTCCCAGGGGTCGGCGAACGCGGTCTCGGCGATCTCCTCGGGGTCGGGGCGCAGTTCACCGCCCACCAATCCCACGAAGAGGTGGTTGTACTCCTGCTCGACCAGGCCCGAGTGCGGGTCGGGGTGGGTGTAGCGCACCGTCCCCGCCTCGCGCATGAGCAGCGGCGCCACCCCCAGTTCCTCGGTGGTGCGCCGGGCCGCCGCCAGGAAGGGCGGCTCGCCGGGATAGGGGTGGCCGCAGCAGGTGTTGGACCACACTCCGGGCGAGTGGTACTTGTTCAGGGCCCGCCGCTGGAGCAGCAGGCGGCCCCGGTCGTCCAGCAGGAACACGGAGAAGGCCCGGTGCAACCGGCCCGGCGACACGTGCGCCGACAGCTTCTCGGCGGTCCCGATGGTGGTGCCGGACTCGTCGACCAGTTCGAGCATGATCGGCTCGCCGGGGGCTCCTTCGTCGGTGGCGGTGGACGGACCGGTGGTGTGGCTGGTGGGCATGGCATCCTTCCGTCGGTGGCCACGGGCGGCTGGCCGCGCCCGCCCGGCCTGGCGCGGCCGGGCGGGCGGGCGCTGGTGCGGGCGTGCCCGGGGGCGGGTGTCCGGCCCGCCCCTGGGACGCCCGGGGTGCTCAGACCCGGTCGGCCGCGATGAGCAGGTAGTGGAAACTGCCCTCCTTGTAGGCCGTCAGGAACGGCTCCTCGATACCGGTGGCCACGGACGACTGCGCCCGCAGCTCCCAGTACGGGATGGTCGGCCCGGTGAGGTCGACGACCGAGATCGGGACCAGGTTGTTGGCCGTCATCGCCTTGAAGTACTGGCTCCTGGCGTGGATGTTGCAGGTGTAGTGCTCGTCGATCCGGCTCACCGCCTTGGACCGTCCGCCGGTCACGTCGTTGTAGCAACCGGTGATGGTGACGTAGCGGCCACCGTACTCCAGCAGGCGGGCGTGCTCGGCGAACAGTTCGAACAGGTCCACGTACATGGTGGACTCGTTGTTCCAGCTCGCCCGCAGGGAGCCCGCGGGGAAGCCGGTGTCGAGCATGTTGCGGAAGTGGAAGCGGACCTTGTCGGACACGCCCCGCCGCTCGGCCTGCTCGTTGGCGAAGGCCACCTGCTTCTCCGAGATGGTCACGCCGTCGACGTGGCAGCCGAAGCGCTGGTTGGCCATGAAGCTGGTGCCGCCCCGGCCCGAACCGGTGTCCATGATCCGGTCCTCGGGGCCGATCGCGCCGAGGTGGTCCAGCAGGACGTTGGCCTGGGCCGTCTCCAGGCGGTGCATCTCCTCGATGATCCGCTGGTCGCGGGTCTCCTCCGGCCCCTCCAGGACCGAGGGGTCGTAGTCCCCGATGCCGTAGTGGTGGTGGAAGAGGCCGTCGACCTCGCCGAGCTTGATGTTGACCGGGTCCTTCTCGGCGTTCCAGTACTCCGCGACGGATTCCTGGTACTGGGTGCGCAGGACCTTGGCGGTGTCGTGGGAGGAGGTCATGGTCATACGGAAAGACTCCTTGCTGGTGGTCGTCGGGCAGGACCGCCGACCGGACCGCGCGAGCGGACCGGGTGGCGGGAGAGGGTGTGCGGGGTGGTGGGGTGAGGTCGGGGCGACTCAGCCGGACCGGTCGCCGTGGTAGCGGCCGCTGGTGGCGTGCCACTCCCGGCTGCCGCCGCACCAGGCCCACAACCCGGCCAGGAAGCGGCCCAGTTGCGGCGATCCGGTGAGGGCCAGGGCCGCCGCCTCGGACTCGACGGTGCGCATCATCTCGTCGTGGATGCGCACGGAGCGTTCGACCGCCTCGCGCATCGTGCACCCGTCCTCTTCGGCGATGAGCCTGGGCAGGCTGGTGTCGTCGGGGCCCTCCTTGCCCATGGAGTACAGGTCGTTGACGATCACGGTGGCCGAGCCGGCCATGGTGAACACGCGCCGCACCCGGGGGTCGGCGAACTCCTCCATGGGCAGCTCGTAGCCGGCGACCGCGTCGATGAGCACCATGCAGGGCACGAAGCTGTTCTCGTGTCGGTGCATCAGGAACTCCCACACCGGTGGCCGCTGACCGGTGTTGCCCCAGACGCCCTCCTGGTTGTAGGCGACGAACATGATGGCCAGCTCGTGGCGCAGCCGGCGCACCTGCGTCCACGTCGCGTGGTCGGCGAGCTTGCCCAGGGCCGAGCGCAGGGCGCGCATGACGGGATCGGCCCGCACGACCCTCTCCAGCTCGGGCGCGTACTCGCGGGAGATGTGCGCCTGGTCGATGACCGAGTGGGCGACCGCCAGTCGCTGGCCGAGGAGTTCCGGTCGGGACTCCTCCACCTCGCCGTCGACGTAGTGGTCGTCGACGGACCATTCGGCCAGCGCGCATCTGGCCGCGGCCAGCAACCGCTCGGGGTCGTCGGTCTCGGGGTGGGCGAGCATGATCAGCCGACCGAACCCGGCGCGGCGGATCATGTCCAGTTTGCCGGGGTAGATCCCCACCTCCTCGGCCCACTCGACCAGCCGCTCGTCGACCTCGTCGCCCAGGGCGCGGTCGTCGCGCACGGCCGGCGGGCAGTACAGCGCCGGGACGGCGTCGTCGTCGGCGGTGTCCTGCTCGGGCGGGGCGCGGTGGCCGAGGACGCGCACGGCCGCGGTCCCGGGTCCCGAGGGGGGCTCGGGCAGCCACCGGGCGCCCGCCCCCGCCGGGAGCGGGGCGGGGACCGGCGCACTCGGCGTGAGCGGTCGGTCGGGCAAGAGGGCCCGGGCCGCCCCGGTCCCCAGTCCGGTGGGTCCGGTGGGGATCCGGGCCAGGGCCGTGGCCGCGTTCGCCGGGGCGGGTGCTCCCGGCTCGGGCGGTTCGGGCACCCGTGCCGACGGGGGGCCGGGCGCCAGCAGGTCGGGCGGTCCCGGGCGCAGCGGGTTGGACATCAGGGAGTCCACCAGCACCGCCACGTCGTGCGTGGCGGCGGAGGCGGCCATCCGCGACAGCAGTGACACCGTCTCAGCCCTCCTTCACTGGCAGTGCCGGGCAGGGCTCAGGCACGCGGGCGGACCTCGACGTTCTCCAGGATGCCGATGGCGTCGGGGACGAGCACGGCCGCGGAGTAGTAGGTGCTGACCAGGTAGGAGATGATCGCCTGGTCGTCGATGCCCATGAAGCGCGCGTTGAGGCCGGGCTCGACCTCGTCGGGCAGGCCGGTCTGGTGCAGGCCGATGACGCCCTCGTTGTCCTCGCCGGTACGGATGGCGATGATCGACGAGGTGTGGTGCTCGGTGACCGGGATCTTGCCGCAGGGCAGCAGGGGCACGCCGCGCCAGGCGGGCAGGTGGTGGCCGCCGACCTCGACGGTGCCCATGGTGATGCCCCGCTTGTTGCACTCCTTGCCGAAGGCGGCGATGGCGCTGGGGTGGGCGAACATGTACTGGGTGTTGCGGCGCATGCTCAGCAGGTCGTCCAGGCAGTCGGGGCTGGGCGCGCCGTTGTCGGTGTGGATGCGCTGGTTGTAGTCGCAGTTGTGCAGTAGCCCGAACTCGCGGTTGTTGACGAGTTCGTTCTCCTGGCGCTCGCGCAGGGCCTCGATGGTCAGCCGCAGCTGGTGCTCGGTCTGGTTCATCGGCTTGTTGTAGAGGTCGGCGACCCTGGTGTGCACGCGCAGGACCGTCTGGGCCACGCTCAGCTCGTACTCGCGGGGCCGGAGCTCGTAGTCGACGAAGGTCCCGGGCAGGGCGGGTTCGCCGACGTGGCCGGAGAGCAGGGCGATGTCGGCCTCGCCGGACTTGTTCTGTCCGTTGAGCGGCTGGGCAAGGAAGCGCTCGACGTGGGCGCGCAGGCCCGGAGAGCCGTCCATGACGGCGGCGAACTCCTGGCGGGGCAGTTCGAGCATGGTGCCGGCGGTGACGGCCTTGTAGGTGCAGTCCCAGGTCGCGTCCGGGTTGAGCAGGCCGTCTTCGCCGAACTGCTCGCCGTCGGCCAGGACGCCGATCCGGGTGGGGTCGCCGTAGGGCCCCTCGGTGGTCTTGTACACCCGGCCGTGCGCCAGGAGGTAGAGGTGGTCGGCGGGCCGGTCCTCGTGGGCGAGGACGTCACCGGGCTCGAACTCGCGCTGGGTGAAGCGGCCGGCCAGCTCGTTGAGCACACCCAGGTCGTCGAAGCCGGACAGCAACGCCAGCTCACCGAGTTCCTGGGGGATGACCTCGACGTCGGCGCCGGTCTGGTCGAACTGGATCCGGCCGTCGCCGATGGTGTAGCTGAGGCGGCGGTTGACGCGGTAGGCGCCGCCCTCGGTCTGGACCCAGGGCAGCATCCTCTGCAGCCAGCGGGAACTCTTCCCCTGCATCTGCGGTGCGGACTTGGTGGTGGTCGCCAGGTTCCGGGCGGCCGCGGTCGCCAGACTCCGCTGTTGGCCGTTCCGGATCTCGGGACCTGTGTCGATCGACATCCGCTGTGTCTCCTCGTGGTAGTCGCGTACCCACACCGCGTAGTCGGCCTGACGTTCGGCCGGCCACGGGCAGGGGAGGGAGAGGGTTGCGCGTGCGCGGACACGGGCGCCGGTCACCCCGCTGGCCTGCGAGGACGAACACTCCGTGAACCGTGGATCACACTAGGGTCGCCCTCCGGGCGGCACAACCGGTTCTGAAAGATCGCCGCGACCCCCGCCCGGATCGCGTTCGGCCGGGCCGGTCGAAGGCGACCCCGTCGAGCGCCGGACACGCACCGTGACCACGGCACGTCAGAACCGACATGACACCCGTGAGCTGCGAAAACACCACGAAGCCCGAGGTAGGGCCGCTACGGCCGAAGACTCGGCGACCCCTCCCCCACGGGCGCTGAAGATGAGGGACCACTCCACCCGAACCCGTGAATACCGGCCCAACCCGAGCCCGCAATGCGGCCGACCGATCCGAGTGCCAGGCCGGATAGCATGCGGGAATGAAAACCATTACCACTCCTGTCACGTCAGGCACTGCCCTGCCCGTCACCGTGCTCTCCGGCTTCCTCGGAGCGGGCAAGACCACCCTGCTCAACCACGTCCTGGGCAACCGGGACGGGCTGCGGGTGGCGGTGATCGTCAACGACATGAGCGAGGTCAACGTCGACGCCGGGCTCGTCCGCGACGGCGGCGCGCTCTCACGGACCGACGAGCGCCTGGTCGAGATGACCAACGGCTGCATCTGCTGCACCCTGCGCGACGACCTGCTGGAGGAGGTCGGTCGGCTCGCCGACGAGGGGCGGTTCGACTACCTGCTCATCGAGTCCAGCGGCATCTCCGAGCCCATGCCTGTGGCGGCCACCTTCACCTTCCCCGGCCTGGACGGCACGCGCCTGATGGACCGGGCCCGCCTGGACACCATGGTGTCGGTGGTCGACGCCGCCGGCTTCCTGCGCGAACTGCGCCAGGGCGACGACCTGCTCTCGCGCGGGCTCGACGCCTACGAGGACGACGAGCGCACCGTCAGCGACCTGCTCATCGACCAGGTGGAGTTCGCCGACGTCCTGCTGCTCAACAAGACCGACCTGGTCACCCCGCGGGAGGCCGACGAGGTCGAGGCGGCCCTGCGCCGGCTCAACCCCCTGGCCCGCGTGCTGCGCTCCGAACACGGCCGTGTGGCCGTCGGCGAGATCGTGGGGACGGGACTGTTCGACCTGGAACGCGCCTCGCGCGCGCCCGGCTGGGCGGCCGAGCTCAACGGCGACCACGTGCCCGAGACCGAGGAGTACGGCATCTCCAGCACGGTCTTCCGTGCCGACCGGCCCTTCCACCCCGCACGCCTGTGGTCCCTGCTCTCCGAGCGCCTGGACTCCGGCGAGTTCGGCGTCCTGCTGCGCTCGAAGGGCTTCTTCTGGCTGGCCACGCGCCACCACGTCACCGGGATGTGGTCACAGGCCGGGCCCGTGGCGCGGTTCGAGCCCTCCGGCGTGTGGGACCCGGCGGACGCGCCCCTCCTGTGCCTGCCCGACGACGAGGAGTCCGAGGCCCTGGAGCCGCGCCAGGAGCTGGTGTTCATCGGCACGGGGCTGCGCGGCGACGCCCTGACCGGGGCCCTGCGCGCCTGCCTGCTCACCGACCAGGAGATGGCGGGCGCCTGGACGGACCTGGCCGACCCCTTCCCCGACTGGGACGTGGCCGGAGTCCACGCGCACGACCACGGGGTCGCGACCGCGCCGCACGGCTGAGGGAGGACCGGGCGAACCCGGGGAGGGGGTCGGACGTCCCACGTCCCATGACCTCCACCCGAACCTCCCCCTGGCCGCTCGCGCGCCACGGCGCCGGCCGGCTCCTCCGGTTCGGCTGGGCGCAGGCACGCGCCTGCGCCTTCGCCGTCGGTATCTTCGCCGGACTCGCGCTGAGCGCCGCCGTCCCCCTGCCGATCCCCCGCTACGACGCCCTGCTGCTCTACGGCGTCGCCCTGACCGCGGCGTTCTGGGCGCTGCGGCTGGAGACGGGGCGCGAGGTGCTGGCCATCCTCGGCTTCCACGTCGTGGGCCTGGCGCTCGAGCTGTTCAAGGTGCACGTGGGCTCGTGGTCCTATCCCGGCGACGCGTGGACCAAGATCGGCGGGGTGCCGCTCTACAGCGGGTTCATGTACGCCGCCGTCGGCTCCTACGTCGTGCGCGCCTGGCGGCTGCTCGACCTCGGGCTGACCGACTACCGGCCCGCGGCCACGACCGCGGTGGCGGCCCTGGTCTACGCCAACTTCTTCACGCACCACTGGCTGCCGGACGTGCGGGTGTGGCTGGCGATCGCGCTGATCGCGGTCACCTGGGGCACCCGGGTCCACTACACGGTCGGCGAGGCGCGGTACCGGATGCCGCTGTCGCTGTCCTTCCTGCTCATCGGCTTGTTCCTGTGGATCGCGGAGAACGTGTCCACGCTGCTCGGCGCCTGGAGCTACCCCCATCAGGAACAGGCCTGGGAGATGGTGCACGTGTCCAAGCTCGGGGCCTGGTCGCTCCTGGTCGTGGTCTCGTTCGTGCTCGTGGCCACCTGGCGGACCGGATTCGGTCGCGGCGACGCCGCCGAGGGCCGCTAGCGGGGCAGCCGCGCGGCGATGTGGGCGGGTACCCCGTCCCCCTCGGCCAGGGCGGGGTCGGGCTCGGGTTCGCCGAACACCTGGCGGACGGGGAGCACGCCCGCCCAGACCGGCAGGGCGTAGTCCTCTTCGTCGTCGGCGGGCGGACCCGTGCGGACCTTGACCGAGGCCTCCTCCAACGAGAGCGCGAGGACGCGCGTGGCGGCGAGCTCCTTGGCGGTGGGCCCGCGGACCGCGTCCCACTGGCCGGGCGCGAGCTGCTCGGTCACGGCCCGCAGCGCCGTCAGCCGCTCGTCCTCGTCGGTGACCTCGCGCGGCGTCCCGAAGATCATCGCCGACCGGTGGTTGACGGAGTGGTGGAACGCGGAGCGGGCCAGGACGATGCCGTCCAGGTGGGTCACCGTGACGCACACCTCCCCCGGGGCGCTCAGGGACCGCGCCCCGGTGGAGCCGTGCACGTAGAGGGTGTCGCCGACGCGGCCGTAGCAGGTGGGGACCACCATGGGGGCGCCGCGGGCGATGACCCCGAGATGGCAGACCATCCCGGAGTCGAGGAGGTCGTAGAGCTCCTGGCGGTCGGTCCGGGCCTTGTGCTTGGCGCGCCCGAGCCGGGTGCGTTCTGTCGTCGAGAGCATGTGTGTCAGCCTAGGGAGAAGTGGCTATCGCGCCCATGGCCACTTCTCGATGAAAACGGAAGACCACTTTGACTCGCCGCCACACGACCGAGCCGCCCGTGCGCCTGGACCGCGAGGCAGGGACCCCGCTCGCCGTCCAGCTCTCCGACCAGCTGCGCGGGGCCATGTCCGCGGGCGTCCTGACCCCCGGGTCCCGGCTGCCCTCCTCACGCGCCCTGGCGACGGAGCTGGGCGTGAGCCGGACCGTGGTCACCGAGGCCTACCAGCAGCTGTACGCGGAGGGCTGGCTCGACGGCCGCCACGGTTCGGGCACGTTCGTCGCGGACCACTCCGAGGGCCGCTCCGCGGAGTCCACCCGACCACCACCCTCGGCCGACGACCTCCGGCGGCGGCACTCACCGGGCGGGGCGTCCGGGCGCGTCCGGTGGTCCCGGCACGAGGCGCGCCGGCGCGGCCTGGTCGACCTGCGCCCCGGCGCGCCCTGGGTCCGCGACCACGACCTCGCCGCCTGGCGCAGGGCCTGGCGGCACGCGGCGGAACAGCCGCTGGACGACGACCCCGACCCCCACGGGCTGCCCCGGCTGCGCGCGCTGCTGGCCGAGCACCTGCGCCGTGCCCGCGGCATCCGCGTGGGCCCGGAGAACGTCCTGGTCACGCGGAGCACCGGCAACGGGCTGGACCTGGTCGGCGCCGCCCTGCTCGGGCCGGGCACGTCCGCGGGTGTGGAGGACCCCGGGTATCCGCGGGCCGCGACCGTGCTCGGCGCGCGCGGGGCGCGGATCGTCCCCTGCCCGGTCGACCACAACGGCCTCGTGGTCGACGACCTGCCGCGCGATGTGTCGGTCGTCTACACCACGCCCGCCCACCAGTACCCGCTCGGCGGGCGACTGCCCATCCCCCGCCGTGAACGCCTGCTGGCCTGGGCCCGGGAGACGGGCGCCGTGGTGATCGAGGACGACTACGACTCCGAGTTCCGCTACGACGTCGCGCCGCTGCCCGCCCTGTACGGGCTCGATCCCGGTCGCGTGGTGCTCCTCGGCACCCTGTCCAAGACCCTGTCCCCGGACCTGGGCGTGGGCTGGCTGGTGGCCGAGCCCGACCTGCTGCGGCGGGTGGCGGAGATGCGGCGGAGCCTGTCGGACCGCACCAGCGGTCCGGCTCAAGCGGCCACCGCCCTGCTGTTGGAGCGCGGGGACCTGGACCGGCACCTGCGCCGGATGCGGCGGGAGTACGCCCGCCGCCGCGGCGTCGTCAAGGAGTTCCTGGGGCCCTACCTGACCGGCGACACCGCGGGCCTGCACGTGGCCCTGCCGCTGCCGGAGCGGGCCGTGGCGCCCGTGGTGGCCGAGGCGGCCGAGCACGGCCTCCTCGTCGACGACCTGACCCGGACCGGGCGGGGAGCCTGGTCCGTGCACGGTCTGGTCCTCGGCTACGGGACGACCCATCCCTCCGACCTGCGCCGGGGCTGCCGGGCCCTGGCCGGGATCCTCGCCCGGCACGTGGGGGGCGGCGAGCGGACCTGAACCCGGCGCCGCCCCCGGGGGCCGTCCTACTCGACGGCGGCGCCCGCCAGCGGCGCCTCCGTGCCGCCGGATCCGGCGGAGGGGCGGTCCAGCAGGGCCGCCGTGACGGCGATGCCCAGACCGGCCACGGCCAGGACCGCGCCGATCAGCGCGGGCGAGGTCAGTCCCAGGCCCATGCTGATGCCGACACCGCCCAGCCACGCTCCCCCCGCGTTGGCGAGGTTGAAGGCGGAGTGGTTGGAGGCCGAGGCCATCGTCGGCGCCCGCTCGGCCTTGTTCATCACCAGGACCTGCAAGGGGGTGGCCACGCCGAACCCGACCGCTCCGAGCACCACGACGGTGACCGCGGCGGTCCAGGGGTTGTGCACGGTGAAGGAGAACACCACCAGCACCACGGCCAGGGAGGCCAGCGCACCGAAGATGGTGGGCCGCAGCGCCCGGTCGGCCAGCGGCCCCACCACGAGCGAGCCCAGGGTCATCCCGGTCCCGAAGAGCGCCAGGACCAGCGGGATCCCCGCCGCGGACATCCCGGCCAGCTCGGTGAGCATCGGCGAGATGTAGCTGTAGACGGCGAACACCCCGGCGAACCCGAACACCGCGGTCAGCAGCCCGAGCAGGACCTGGCGGTCGCCGAGGGCGGCCATCTCGCGCCGGAGCCCGCCACCGGGGGGCGCGGGCAGCCTGGGTACGAACACCGCGATCGCGACGATGGCCAGCGCGCTGATGACCACCACGGCCAGGAAGGCCGCGCGCCAGCCCATGAACTGGCCGAGGAAGGTCCCGGTGGGCACGCCGACGATGTTGGCGATGGTCAGTCCCAGGAACATCCGGGCGACGGCGGTGGCTTTGCGGTCCGGCCCCGCCATGTAGGCGGCCACGAGCGCGCCCACGCCGAAGAAGGCGCCGTGCGGGAGTCCGGCCAGCACCCGGGCCGCGAACACGGCGCCGTAGGAGTCGGCGACGACGGTGGCGAGGTTGCCGACCAGGAAGACGCCCATGAACACCAGCAGGACCGTCTTGCGCGGCAGCCGCGTGCTCAGCGCGGTGAGCAGGGGCGCGCCGACCACCACGCCCCCGGCATAGGCGGAGATGAGGTAGCCGGCCGTCGAGATGGGGACGTTCAGGTCACGGGCCACCTCGGGCAGCAGGCCCATGATCACGAACTCGGTGGTACCGATGGCGAACGCCCCGAGAGCCAGGGCGAACAGGGCCAGAGGCATGACGGTGCCTTTCTCGCGCGGAGCGCGAAGACGAAGAGGAGGCGGGGAGGGCGGGAACGGGATCGCGGTGAGCGCGGGGCATGGCGCGGATCGGGTACCCGGGTCGGGCACGGAGGTTGTTGGCACGTGCTAACTCCAGGGTGGCATCCGACCCCCGTCGAGCCCAAGTCCTGGGGCTGTGATCTCCCTCGCGGCCGCCTCCGCCAGGCCTCGCGCAGGTCAGCCGAGGCCGGGACGCGGCGGCGCCGTGCTGCTCCGGACGGCGAGTTCGGGCTCCAGCACCAGGTGCGCGCTGCGCCTGCGCCCGTCGTCAAGCCGTTCGGCCGCCGCGCCCACCGCCAGCCGGGCCATGAGGGCCGCGTCCTGGCGCACGGACGTCAGGTCCAGGAAGGACAGCCGGGCGGTGCGGCTGTCGTCGTAGCCGACCACCGACACGTCCTGCGGCACCCGCACGTTCGCACGCACGAACGTCTCCACCAGGCCGAGGGCGGCCAGGTCGTTGCCAGTGATCACCGCGGAGGGCAGGGCGTCGCGCGCCAGCAGGGCCCGGGCGGCGCGCGCCCCGGACTCCTCGGAGTAGTCGCCCGGGAGCACGTCGGTGAGCGCCGCCAGCCCGTGCGCGCGCATCCCTTCGAGGTAGCCGGCCACGCGTTCGGGGGCGCCCGGCAGGATCCCGCCGTCCACGTGCGCGATCCTGCGGTGCCCCAGGGCGGCCAGGTGGTCGACCGCCTTGCGCACGCCGTCGGCGTCCGCGGTGCGGACGCTGTCGGTGCCCTCGGCCCCGGTGCGCTGGCCGATCTCCACGACGGGGACCCGCTCGGCGACCGTGGCCAGGTCCGAGGGGGCGGCGGCGGACAGGCCGATGAGGATCAGGGCCTCGCAGCGCAGGCCCAGGAGGTCGTCGATCGCCTCGCGCTCCCCGCGGGTGGCGAGCAGCGCGCTCAGGACGACGCCGTAGTCCAGGGCGGCCGCCGCCGGGTAGACCGCCTCGACCAGGTGGACGTCGAGCGGGTGCTCCATGGTGAACAGCACGCCCACCTGGCGGCTGCGCGCCCGGCGCAGCATGCGGGCGGCCTTGTCGGCCCGGTAGCCGAGTTCCTCCGCCGCTTGCAGGATGCGCTGGCGGGTCGCCGCGCTCGGGCCGGGGCTGTCGTTCATCACCAGGGACACCAGCTGGCGGGAGACTCCGACGCGTGCGGCGACGTCGGCCATCGTGGGCCGCCGTCCGGTCGGCGCCGTGCCGCCGCCGGTGTCCTGGCCGTCGGTGCCGCTGCCGGTCTCGCCCATACCGTCCCCCCGGTGGCCGGCCCGGTCCGGGCCGGATCGAGCCGATGCTACTTCCCGCTTGACCTGGAGTGCGCTCCAGGTCCTACCGTGACACGCATGACGACACCACAGAAGCCGATCGGTTCCGGGTTCGGCGCGCGCAGCACCGCCCGCGACGTCCTGGAGGGCATCGACCTGACCGGGCGGCTCGCGGTCGTGACCGGCGGGTACTCCGGTCTCGGCCTGGAGACCACCCGGGCCCTGGCCGGGGCGGGCGCCCGCGTCGTCGTGCCGGCCCGGCGACCGGAGAGCGCGCGCGAGGCCCTGGACGGCCTCCCGGGTGCGGAGGTCGAGACCCTGGACCTGGCGGACCTGGAGAGCGTGGCCGCCTTCGCCGACCGCTTTCTGGCGAGCGGGCGGTCCATCGACGTCCTCATCGACAACGCCGGCGTGATGGCCTGCCCCCACCAGGTGGTGGGGCCGGGGTGGGAGTACCAGTTCGCCACCAACCACCTGGGCCACTTCGCCCTGGTCAACCGCCTGTGGCCCGCACTCAGCAGTGGCACGGGCGCCCGTGTGGTGTCCGTGTCCTCGAGCGGCCACCACGGGTCGGCGATCCGTTGGGACGACCCCTGGTTCGCGCAGGGGTACGACCGGTGGGCGGCCTACAGCCAGTCCAAGACGGCCAACGTCCTGTTCGCCGTCGAGGCCGACCGGCGCGGTGCCGACGCCGGCGTGCGGGTGTTCTCCCTGCACCCCGGTGCGATCATCACCCCGCTCCAGCGCCACATGGCCAAGGAAGAGATGGTCGCCAACGGCTGGATCGACGCGGAGGGCAATGTGGCCGACCCGAAGTTCAAGACGCCGGAGCAGGGCGCGGCCACCCAGGTGTGGGCCGCGACGTCGCCGCGGCTGGACGGGATGGGCGGGGTGTACTGCGAGGACGTGGACGTGGCGGTCCCGGCCGGCACCGACCCGGACCGCCCCGGGGTGAGCGACCACGCCGTGGACCCCGAGCAGGCCGCCCGCCTGTGGCGGTTCTCCGCGGAACTGACGGGCGTGGACGCGTTCGCCTGACCGGCCCCCGCCGGGCCGGACCGTCCAGGGTGTCCGGCCCGGCGGAGGGCCGGCGTCCGGGCTCGGCGGGGCCCGGTAGCCGACCCGCCGCGGCCCCGGCCCGCCCGGCCGAAGCCGGGCTCAGACCAGGACGACGACCAGGACCGCGACCGCCACGGCCGCGAACGGCAGTGTCCCCAGGGCCGAGACCCGGCGCGTGGCCGCCTTCTCGTCCTCGGCCCGCCAGGCCAGCTCCGGCCAGCGCAGGACCGTCCCGGCGGCCGCGGCGGCGAGCAGGACCACCAGCAGATACCACAGCCCCTGCGGGAACATCGTCCAGGAGACCGACAGCAGGGCGACCACGGTCATGAACAGGGCGTTCACGAACCGGTGGAGCGCGTCCCAGCGGTCCTGGAGCCGCCCGGCGCCCCGCGGGCGCCAGGCTCCCAGCAGGAGGCCCCCGGACATGACCGCCGCGACGAGGACCAGCAGGCCGCCCACGGCGTAGATCACGACCTCGCTCATCACGCCTCCCCCAGCAGCAGGTCCCGCGCCTGGGACTCGACACCGGTGGCGGTGTCGGCCAGGACGACCACGGCGCGCCCGCCCTCGCGGTCCAGTGCGAGCATGGTCGCGAACCCTCCCGTACCGCCGTTGTGCCAGGTGACGTCGGTGCCGCCGTGGTCGTCGACGAACCAGCCCAACCCCACCCCGCCGTCCTCGCCGTCGTCCCAGCGCGGTTCCATCGCCCGGGCCCCCGGCGGGTCGTCGAACAGCAGGGCACGGGCCAGCGCCGCCATGTCCGCGGGAGTGGAGCGCACCCCGCCGGCGGGGGCATAGGCGCCGGCGAGCCAGGGGTCGGCCGAGCGGCCCTTCTCGTTGGTGCCCTCGATCGCACCGGCGGGCAGGTCGGCCGCGGTGGCCGGCAGCACGGTGGCGTCCAGGTCCAGCGGGTCGAGGACCCGTGCGCGCAGCAGGTCGGCGTAGTCGGTTCCGGCGCGGGCCGCCAGGGCCTGGCCGAGGACGGCGGCCCCCAGGTTGGAGTAGGTGAACTCGCCGCGGCCGGAGGTCTCGGCCGCGGCGACCTGTTCCACCAGGGTGTCCACGTCGAACCGGTAGGGGTCCCGGGCCGTGACCGTGGCGACCCAGGCCCCGATCGCGTCGCGCGGGCGCGGGGAGAGCCGGGGCAGGCCGGAGCGGTGGGCGGACAGTTCGGCGAGCGTGACCGAGGCCGCCGGGGCGCCGTCCAGCTCCAGGAGTTCGCCGAGCTCGGTGTCCTCGTCGACCTCGCCGCGCTCGACCATCTCGGCGAGCAGGAGCCCGGTCAGGGCCTTGGAGAACGAGCCGACCTCGTAGGAGGTGGCGTCGTCGGCGCCGAAGTGGGCGACGCGGGTGCTCGATCCGTCGATCTCGACCACGCTGACGCGGTGGTGGACGCCTTCGGCGAACAGTGGTCGGGCACGGTCGAGCAGTCCGGGATCACCGGACTCCTCGGAGGACAGCGCGGGTGTGTGGGGCCGCACGAGCAGCCCGAGCACCACCATCAGGGCCGCGGCCGCGCAGGCGGCCGCGACGGTCAGGGGCCGGGATCGCACCGGGGTTCCTCCTCAGGAAACGGGCCGGTTCACGGCACCCGCGGCCACCAGGACGGTGAGCAGCGGGACGACGCGTTCGGGCGGGATGGCGTAGTGGCCGCGTTTGAGGGTGGTGAGCCAGCCCGCGGCGCTGAGCTGGTGCACGTGGTGGTAGATCTGGCCGGTCGTGCCGAAGCCGGACAGCTCGGCCAGCCCGGCCACCGTGCGGGTCCCCGACCAGACGGCGTGCAGCAGGGAGAGCCGGACGGGGTTGCCCAGCGCGTCCAGGGCCGCGGCGCACTGGGACCAGTCGAGTTCGGCGAGCCGCTCCACCGGCAGCCCCTGCTGCCACTCCAGTGCGGGCTCCTCGCCCTCCTCGCCCCGGACCACGCCGGCGAAGACCACGCCGCCGCGGCCGGGGGCGCGCTCCCGCAGGGCGTCGAGCGCGAAGAAGGCGTCACCGGTCGCCGCCGCGGCTTCGGTCCGCGGGGGCCGCTGCGCCGCGCGGCGTTCGAGTTCGGCGACCCGCGCCTCCAGGTCGGCCAGCCGGGTCTCGTGTTCGTTGTTCACCCCACCACCGTATCCGAGATTACGTAATTCTGTAAATCCGTAATCCCGAACGGCGCGGGGGCGGGCTGGGCGGGCTCGCGGGCATCCTTGACCGGATCCGGAGCAACCGCTGGAGCCCTGTTGGGGTCGGCCGTTCGATGATGTGGTGGAGAGCGCACGACCGCGCTCAAGGAGCATCCGACAGGACGTTCCCACCGCTCACGAGAGCCGCCGGAACACCTGGTGAGGAGCACGCAATGCGCACCGGATCACCCAACGGCTGGCAGTTCTTCGCCGCGACGCTGATGATGATGATCGGCGCCGTGAACATCATCCAGGGGCTCGTCGCCCTCTTGACTCCCACCTTCTACGCCGTGGCCGGCGGGGAACTGCTCCTCCTCGAGTACGGGGCCTGGGGCCTCCTCCTCGGCGGATGGGGCCTGGTCCTGGTGGTCGCCGGCGCCGCGGTCCTGTCCGGCAGCACGTGGGCACGGGTCTTCGGCATCGTGCTGGCCGCGGTGAACGCCCTCGCCCAACTGGCCTTCCTGGTGGCCCTGCCCCTGTGGTCGCTCGTCGCGATCGCCATCGACCTCCTGGTGATCTACGCCCTGACCGCCGGCTGGCCGGACCGCGAGATCGCGAGGGACCGGGACGAGACGGTCACCGACCGCATGGCCGACGACCAGCACGCCGCCTACCGCAGCGGACGCCGCGCCGCCCACGCCAAGCCCGAGTCCCAGCGGACGGCGCCCGCCGAGGACGCGGCCCAGGCGCCGCGGACGGGCGACCGCAGGCACCCCGTCTGATCCGGCCCTTCCACCGGCCCCCGCCTCCGACCCCGGAGGCGGGGGCCGCTTCGTGCGCGCACCGCCGTCAGGGCGCGTAGAGGGCGGCCAGCTCCTCGCGGTACAGGTCTTGGACCACGCGCCGGCGGAGCTTGAGCGAGGGGGTCAGCTCGCCCGTGGCGGGCCCCCATTCCCGGTCCAGCAGACGGTGGCGTTTGACCTGTTCGGGGCGGCTGAGCCGCGCGTTGGCCGCCCCGACGGCACGGTCGACCTCCGCGAGGACGGCGGGGTGCTCGGCCAGGGACCGCCCGTCGCCGCCGGTGTCGGCACCGTGCGCGGCGGCCCAGACCGGCGCGGTCTCGGGGTCCAGGACGAGCAGGGCCACCAGGTGGGGGCGCCCGTCGCCGTGCACGTAGGCCTGGCCGATGAGCGGGTGCTCCTTGAGCGCGTTCTCGACCGGCGAGGGGGCCACGTTCTTGCCGTGGGAGGTGACGATGAGCTCCTTCTTGCGGTCGGTGATCCACACGAACCCGTCCTCGTCGCGACGGCCGACGTCGCCCGTGGCGAACCAGCCCTCGGCGTCCGCGGCGGGCTCGACCGTCCCGTCCGGTCGCAGGTAGCCCTCGAACACCGTCGCCCCGCGCAGCAGGACCTCGCCGTCGTCGGCCACCCGCAGCTCCACCCCGTCGAGCGGTCGGCCGACCGATCCCAGGCGGAATCCGCTGACGGGGCTGTTGACGGTGGCCACGCCGGTGGACTCGGTCAGCCCCCAGGCGTCCATGACCGCGACGCCCAGGCCCGCCCAGAACCGGACGACCTCCAGGGGCATGGGCGCGGACGCGCTGGCCGCCCAGACGACCCGGTCCAGGCCCGCCGCGGCCAGGAGCGGCCGCAGGACCTGGTCCCGCGCCTGGTGGAAGCTTTCGTCCAGCTCGTCGGGGACCGGCTCCCCCCGCTCGCGGCGGGCGAGGTGCTCGGCGGCCAGGGCGCGGGCCCGGTCGACGGCGGCGCGCTGCTCCTCGGGGAGGCGGTCCAGGCCCGCGCGCAGGGCGGAGGCGAGCTTCTCCCACACGCGCGGCACCCCGAAGAACTGGGGCGGCCGCACGTGCCGCAGGACCTCGGGCAGGTCCTGCGGGTCGGCGCACAGCCACACGTGCGAGGCGCGATACAGCGGCAGGTACAGGCCCAGCATGCGCTCGGCGATGTGCGCCAGGGGCAGGTAGCAGATGTGGGCGGCGTGGTCGGGCAGCTCGACCACCCGGTCCAGCGCCGTCGCGTTGTCGAACACGTGCCGGTGGGTCAGGACCACGCCCTTGGGCTCGCCGGTGGTGCCGGAGGTGTACACGACGGTGAGCCGGTCTCCGGGGTCGGGGACGTGCCCGGACTCCGGGTCGACCGGCCCGGTCGCGGACCCCGCGGCCAGGTCCGCGAACGGCACGTGCCCGCATTCGGGGTCGGCCCCGTCCACGACGACCACTCGTTCCAGGGGCGTGTCGGGGTCGGCCGCCGGCCGCTCCCAGACCCGGGCGGTGGCGGCGTCGCCGACGACCGCGAGCCGGGCGCGGCTGTGCCGGGCGATGTAGTGGACCTGGTCGGGCGCGGAGGTGGAGTAGACGGTGGTGGTGACCGCTCCGGCCCGGACCAGGGCGAGGTCGCTGAGCCAGTGCTCGGGCCGGTTGCCCATCATGAGCAGGACGTGGTCCCCGGGGGCCACGCCCAGGGCCGTGTACCCCTCGGCGAGCCCGGCGACGCGGTCGCGCACCCGCGACCAGGTGAGCGTGGTCCAGTCGGCGGAGCCGGGTTCACGCCAGGAGAGTGCGGGCCGGTCGGGCCAGGCCTCGGCGTTGCGCTGGAGGAGGTGGGTGACGGTGGGTGTGGTCGGACTCATCCGCACTCCTGGGGGCGACCTCGCGAGTGTGACCTGGAACACGGTCGACGCTAGCAGTCGGCCCCCCGCGCGTACGGGGCTTTCGCGGGGTTCCCCGGGGTCGCGCGGACGCGGCGGGGCGCGCGCCGGGCTCCGGCGCACGCCCCGTGGAGCTCAGCGCCGGCGCGGGTGCAGGTGCGAGGCGACCGCGAGCCGGTTGTACAGGTTGATCATCGCGATCGCGGCGAGCAGCGCGGCGAGCTTCTCCTCGTCGAAGTGCTCGGCGACCGCACCGTAGACCTCGTCGGAGACCCCGTGCTCCCCCATCCGGGTCATCTCGTCGGTGAGCGCGAGGACCGCGCGTTCGGCGTCGGTGAAGATCTCCCCCGCCTCGATCCACGTCGGGACCAGGAAGAGGCGCTGCTGGGTCTCGCCCTCCTGCAGCGCCCGACGCGTGTGCAGGTCCACGCAGAACGCGCATCCGTTGAGGACGGAGGCGCGCAGCTTGACCAGTTCGAGCAGGATCGGATCCAGGTGGCCGGCGATGACCTTGTCGATCTCGTCGAGCTTGCCGTAGACCTCCGGAACCTTCTTGGACCAGACCACCCGTGCGTCAGCCATGGACGGCGCCTCCTCCAGCCTCGTCGACCCGGCCGCGCGCGTGCGCGCGGCCCTGTGGCGCCGACGCTACCAACCGCCCCCTCCGCATGGCCGCGCAGCGGTGCGTCGACATGCCCGGCGGAGTCGCCCCGCGCACCCGACGACGGCACCTGACTCGCTCCCCTGAGGGGCGTGGCCGGCGGTGCGTTCGTCGCCGCGCCCCGCCGTGGGCAGAGCCTCTGGGCATGGCCGGGTCCCGCGCGCTCCGACCGCTCAGGTCCGGGCGCCGACGGGTCCGGCCCACTGCGCCAGCGCCCCGCGCACCCGCTCACCGAGGTCGTCCTGGCCGGGCCGGGCGTCCCAGGCGGTGTAGGCGTCGGGCCGCACCAGCAGCGCGGTCGCGCCGCCGGGCAGGTCGCCCCGGGCGCGCACGACGCGGATCCGGTCGGCCCAGGGTGCGGCGGCATCGGCCGCTGCGCCCTCCGGTGAGGTGTCCACCAGCAGGAAGCGGACCCCGTCCATCAGTTCGTACAGGCGCGTGTCGGTGCCGTCGACGGTGAGGGCGACGTCGCCCACGCGCTCGCCCGTGGCCTCGGACGGCGTGACGGCTGCGGGCGGAGTGTAGGAGTACCCGAGCCCCGACATCAGCAGGCGGACCCGGCGGGCGACGCGTTCGACGCCCATGAGGGCGGGCGCCACGTAGGGGCGGATCGCGCGGACGGCGGCCGGGGCCACGGCCATGCGCAGGATGACGTCGCTCAGGCGCAGGGTGGCCCGGCCCACGGGGTGGCGCTCGGACTCGTAGGAGTCCAGGAGCCACTCCGGCGCCCGGCCCCGCACGGCGGCGGCGAGCTTCCAGGACAGGTTGGCCGCGTCCTGGATCCCGGTGCTCATCCCCATGGCGCCCATGGGCGAGTGGACGTGGGCGGCGTCCCCGGCCAGGAACACCCGTCCCACGCGGTAGTGCCGGGCCTGGCGGCGCTCGCTGAGGAAGCGGGTGGACCAGCGTGTCTCGGCGAGGCGGAGCCGCCCGCCGGAGAGGCGCTGGAGGGACTCGGCGAGCTCGTCGAAGGTGACGGGCTCCGTGAGCGGGGTGTCCTGGCGGGCACGGTCCCAGACGGTGGCGCGGAACCAGCCGTCGCCGTAGGGCGGCAGGAGCGCGATCCCGTCGTCGCCGATGAAGGGGTTGACCCTGGGCGGCAGCTCGTCCTCGAGCCGGACGTCGGCGAGGATGATGTGGGTGTTGTAGCTGTGGCCGCTGAACCGCACGCCCAACAGCTCGCGGACGGTGCTGTGCGCGCCGTCGGTGCCGACCGCGTACGTGGCGCGCTCGGTGTGCTCCCCCTCGGCGGTACGGACGGTCAGGGTCACGCCGTCCGCGTCCTGGGCGAGTCCGGTCACCTCGGCTCCCCTGACGACGGGCACGCCCAGGCGCTCGACCCGGCTCTGCAGGAGCGCCTCGGTCCGGGCCTGCTGGACCATCAGGACGTAGGGGAAGCGGCTCTCGGGGTGTTCCATGCTCAGGTGGATCCCGCGTTCACCGAAGGTGACGTCCACTCCCTTGACGGGGAAGCCCTGCTCCACGAGCTCGTCGGCCAGGCCGCGGGCGTCGAGCTGTTCCAGGGTGCGGGCGTGGACGGCGAAGGCACGGGTGAGGTTGGACTCCTCGGCGCGCTTCTCCAGGATCCGTACCTCGATCCCGGCTTCGGCGAGGTCTCCGGCGAGCATGAGGCCGGTGGGCCCGGCTCCGACGACGATGACGGTCATGACGTCTCCTGGGGTGGGTGTGTCCCGTGTCCGGTTCAGGTACTATGAGTTCCGGAACCTTCAGTACCGATACTACGAGTGCCAGAACTGCTGTCAAGACCCCCTGGAGGGCGGAGTGATGAGTGGCGGCCGCGGGGGCCGACGCCCCGACCCGACCGTGGACGCGGCGATCCTCGCCGCGGCGGTGGAACTACTGACCGAGCGGGGCTTCGACCTGACCTTCGACGAGGTGGCGGCGCGGGCCGGGGTCGGGCGCACCTCGGTGTTCCGCCGCTACGCCACCAAGCACGACCTGCTGTTGGCCGCGGCCGAACAGGTCACCATCGAGCGGATCGAGGTCCCCGACTCCGGCTCGCTGCGCGGCGACCTGGCCGTCGCGGTCGCCCGGGTCTACTCCGTCTTCGGCCGGTCCGACGTCCAGCCCCTCGCCCGGCACGCCCTGGCCGCCGCCTACCAGGGCTCCGAGGGCGGCGCCCTCCTGCGCGCGGTGCTGGGCCGGCGCTCGGACCTGGTGACGGAGATCCTGGAGCGGGCCGTAGCGCGCGGTGAGATCGCCGACGCAGGCCGCGCGCTGCTGGTCGCCGACCTGCTCAGCGGTGTCATCATGGCGCGGCTGGCCACCGGCGTGCCGCTGCCCGAGGGCGAGGAGGCCGACCGCGTCGCCGCCGCCCTGGTCGCCGCCGCCGGGGGCTGACCCGGCGGGCGGTCGGCTCGGGGACCGGTCAGTCCGGGGACAGGTCGATCTGGGGACCGGTCAGTCCGGGGACCGGGCGTCGTGGGTGAGCAGCGCCAGCTGGACACGGCCGGACAGGTCCAGCTTGGTCAGGGCACTGGACACGTGCGCCTTGACGGTCCCCATCGACATGTACAGCCGCGCGGCGATCTCGCTGTTGGACAGGCCCTCCGTCACCGCCTCGGCCACCTCGCGCTCGCGGCCGGTGAGCAGGGCCAGCCGCGCGCGGGCCCGGTCGCGCCGCGACGGCGCCTCCTCCCGTTCGACGGGGTCCTGCCCGGCCACCCGGTCCATCAGGGCGCGCGCCACGCTGGGCGAGAGCACCGGTTCGCCCGCGCCCGCCCGGTGCACCGCCTCCACGATCCGTTCGGGGGCGGTGTGCTTGAGCAGATAGCCCGCCGCGCCCGCGCGCAGCGCCCGCACCACGGTGGCGTCGGCGTCGAACGTGGTCAGCACCAGCACCTGGGGCCGCGGCTCCGGCCCGGTCCGCAGCCGGTGGGTGGCCGCGATGCCGTCCAGGCCGGGCATCCGCACGTCCATGAGCACCACGTCCGGCCGGTGCTCGGCCACCTCGGCGGGTACCTCGGTGCCGTCGCCGGCCTCGGCCACCACGACGATGCCGTCGTCACCGCTGAGCATCATCCGCAGTCCGGACCGGACCAGGGGATCGTCGTCGACGAGCAGAACGCGTACGGGATCGGTCACGCCGCCCACTATGGCATCCGGGCCGGAGGGTCGGCGGGCGCGTCCGCGGGCCAGGGCAGCGTGGCGGCGAGGCGGAAGCGCCCTGCCTCGGGCCCGTGCGCGAGGCGGCCTCCGTCCAGCGCGACCCGCTCCGCCAGTCCCGTCAGCCCCTCCCCCGCGCCGGGGATCTCGGTGGCGGCCACGCCCACCGGCAGGGCGTTGGCCACGACCACCTCCAGGCCGCGGCCGGGACCGCCCCGGACCTCGACCTCCACACGTGCGCCCGGCGCGTGCTTGCGCGTGTTGGTCAGTCCCTCCTGCACGACCCGGTAGGCGGTGCGCCGGACCTGCCCGGCCGGTTCGGCCCCCTCGGGGACCTCCAGTGCCAGACCGACCCGCTGCCCGGCGGCGACGGACTCCTGCACCAGACGGGTGAGGTCGGCCAGCCCGGGCTGGGGCGCGGCGGTACCGGTGGGGTCCTCCCCCGCCGCGGGCCCGGTGTCACCGGAGCGCAGCACGGTGAGGATGTCGCCCAACTCGTCCAGCGCCAGGTGGGCGTTGTCGCGGATGACGCGTACGGCGTCGCCGATCTCGGCCGGGTCCAGCGGTGCGGCGCGGCCTGCCTCGGCGCGCTCGGTCCGGTAGGCCAGCGCACCGGCGTGGACGGACAGCAGGGACATCCGGTGGGCGACGACGTCGTGCATCTCGCGAGCGATGCGCCTGCGCTCGTCGGCGCGCGCGCCCTCCAGCCGGCGCTCGCGCTCGCGGCGTTCGCGCCGCACGTCCTCGCGCAGCCGCGCGACCAGTTGGCGGCGGGCCCGGATGGCCACGCCCCAGCCCAGGCAGGCCCACATGACGGCGGTGGCCATCACCAGGGTGCCCACGACCGCGAACGCGCCCTCGGGGACCAGGAGCGCCCAGGGGACCGCCAGGACCGTGGCCAGCAGGACCACGGGCAGTGACCACCGCAGCGGTCGGTAGACCGCCACCCCGACCAGCGCCACCAGCAGCGCGCCCAGGGCCGAGACCGACAGCGCGGCGACCGCCCCCGTCAGCAGCGCGACCTGCACCGGGAAGCGGCGCCGCCACCACAGGGCCAGGCAGGCCGCCAGCCCCAGTGCGAGGTCGGGGCCCACCAGAAAGGACGGGATGTAGGCGTTCACACCGGCACGGACGCTCCACAGGTTCTGTGCCCAGACCAGCAGGGCGAAGAGGAAGAGCAGGGCGTCCACGGTCCGGGCACGCCGGAGCGAGCCTCCCTCGGGCGGCTCGCCGTCCCGGTGCTCGTCGTCCCGGTGCTCGTCCGCCATCGCCACCTCCTCCGCTCGGTCCAATGTAGATCGGCGCGGGCGCCTCCGCCTCCGCCGCCGGTCGGCGTTTGCCGGGCCGGAACCGTCCCACCGGACGGCCGACGGTGGCCACCCGGCCGATGCGCTCCGGTCCCGGGCCGGTCCACGATCGGGACATGGATCACGACGTGCCCGCCTTCGAACTGGACGGGCTGACCAAGACCTTCAACGAGACCCGAGCGGCGGACGGGGTGAGCCTGGCCGTCCCCCGCGGCACCATGCTGGGCCTGGTGGGGCCCAACGGCGCGGGCAAGACGACCTCCCTGTCGATGGCGGTGGGCCTGCTCCGGCCGGACGCGGGAACCGCCCGCGTGCTCGGTGTGGACGTGTGGACCGATCCGGTGGGCGCCAAACGGCTGATGGGCGTGCTCCCCGACGGGCTGGCGCTGCCGGAGCGGCTCACCGGCGGCGAACTGCTCACCTACTGGGGGCGGCTGCGCGGACTGGGCCGCGAGGTGACACGGGCCCGGGCGGAGGAGCTGCTGCGCGTCCTGGAGCTGGACGGCGCCGAGCGGGACGCGGTGCTGGTCGCCGAGTACTCGACCGGCATGCGCAAGAAGATCGGCCTGGCCACCGCGCTGCTGCACGCGCCGCGGTTGCTGGTCCTGGACGAACCGTACGAGGCGGTCGACCCGGTCTCGGCGCGCGTGCTCACCGCGATCCTGCGGCGGTTCGTGGACGGCGGGGGCACCGTGGTCATCTCCAGCCACGTCATGGCGCTGGTGGAACAGCTGACGGACCGGGTGGCGATCATGGCACGGGGCCGCGTCCTGGCCGACGGTTCGCTCAGCGAGGTCCGCGGGGTGGACGGCACGTTGGAGGACACGTTCGTGCGGTTGGTGGGCGCGCGTGAGGTGGAGGACGGTGAGCTGGCGTGGCTCTCCTCCTGATCCGGCTCAAGTTCGCGATCCAGCGCCACTCGACCTCGTTCTCGCGGATCCTGGCCATCGCCCTCGTCGTGGGCGGCACGGCGCTGACCTGGTACCTGGCCGTGGCGGCGGGCTCCGACCGGGTGCGTTCGGAGCTGCTGATGCTGGCGTTCGCGGTCTGGGCGGCGGGGTGGATGCTCGGTCCGACCATCGCCAACGGCACCGGTGTGCTGCGCTCGCAGTACTTCTCGCTGCTGCCCCTGGACCGGCGCCGGGTGGGGTGGCTGCTGCTGGTGACCGTGTTCGTCGACATCGGTCCCGTGGTGACGCTGGCGGCCATGGGCGTGCTGGTGTGGCACGCCCTGGCGCTCGACCCCGCGGCCGCCGTTGTGGCGGTGCCGGGAATGCTGCTGCTGTGGGTGTTCGTGATCAGCCTGTCGCGGCTGGTGTTCCGGGCCCTGGGCGCGGCGATGCGCTCCCGGCTGGGGGTGGAGATCGCGTCCGTGCAGTGGGGGCTCATCCTCGCCGGCCTCTTCTTCGGGTGGATGGCGGTGCAACCGGCCGTGAGCGCGGCCGGCGGCCTGGTGCGCGAAGGGCTGGGCGGCGGAGCGGTGACCTGGGTGCTGGCGCTGTTGCCGACGTCGTGGCCGGTGCTGGCGATCGAGGCCTTCGCCGCCGGGGACACGGCGGGGGCGCTGGCCCGGCTGGGGTTGTTCGCGCTGGTGACGGCGGCCCTGGTCGTGGCGACCTCGCTGCTGCTCGCCCCCACGGTCCGGCCGCGCGGCACGCGGCGCCGCTCGCGTCCTCTGGGCGCCCGCGTCATGACCCGGCGGTCCCTGCTCCCGGACACGCCGCTGGGCGCGGTGGTGGGCAAGGAGCTGCGGCAGTGGTGGCGCGATCCGTGGCGCGGCCTGGAGGTGCGCGCGGCGCTGTGGGCGGGGCTGTTCACCGGCCTGCTGACGCTGTCCAGTGGCGACTACGCCGTGATCACCCCGTTCGCCGGGGTGATCGGCGCGTTCGTCATGGCGCTGGCCACCGCGAACATGTACGGCCACGACGGGACGGCGCTGTGGCTGACGGTGATCGGCCAGGACCGGGCGACCCTGCGCGCCGACGTGCGCGGGCGCCAGATCGCGATCGCGCTGCTGATCGTCCCGGCGTCCGCCCTGCTGAGCGTGGTCTTCATCGTCGCGACGGGCTCGCACTGGGCGTGGCCGTACGTGGTCTCGGGCCTGCTCGCCCTCTTCGGGGCGGGCAGCGGGCTGTCCCTGCTTCTGTCGGTGGTGGCGGTCTCGCCGGGGGTCGACCCCCAGTTGCGGGTGGACGCCAACGACAGCGGGGACAACCAGGTCCAGGTGTGGCTGTCGTTGCCGGCCCTGCCGGTGCTGTGCGCGCCCACGGCGCTGGCCCTGGTGTTCGCCGCCCCGGCCGGGGTCCCGTGGCTGGCGGTACCGGTGGCCCTGGCCAACGGTGTGCTCGCCGCCTGGTGGCTGGGCCGGGTGGCCTACCGCCGGTTGGAGGCGCGGCTGCCCGAGACCTTCGCCCGCATCCGGTACGGCCGTGAGATCGCCGCCCGGACGGTGCCCGAGCCTGGCACGTGGTTGGACCGGTTGGAGCGGGCCGCGATCAAGGGCAACTCCGAGATCAAGCCCACCGGCTCCTGACCCGCCCACGGTCCGTGTACGGCACGGCTCCGCGGGTCCCACGGGTCCGCTGGCCAGGCGCCGGCGCGGGCCCGCGGGTCAGGCGTGGGCGCGGACGTCGTCGTAGACGCGGGTGAGCCCGTCCAGGAAGGCCGAGAGCGCGAGCTCGAAGCTGGCGTCGTCGATCTCGGTGGCGTGCTCGGCCAGGCGGTGGGCCTGGGAGAGGTTCGGGTAGCGGTCGCGGTAGACGCGGACGTCGTCGTCGAAGCCGCGCGCGAAGGAGTTGGTGGCCGCGCCGACCACCAGGTACTTGGTGGAGGCGCCGATCATGGTGGCGTACTTGGGCGGCCACCCGGCGTTGACCAGGCCGCCGTGCACGACGTCGGCCCGGCGCAGGGCCTCCTCCCGCCGCCCCGGTCCGGACGCGATCACCGGGACCAGGTTGGGGTGCTCCGCCAGGGCATCGCGGTAGGAGCGCGCCCACTGGGCCAGCCCCTCGCGCCAGTTCCCGCTCTCGAAACCGGACACGTCGATGCGCGTGGTGACCTCGTCCGCGATCTCGGTGAGCAGCTCCTCCTTGGTCCGGAAGTGGCTGTAGAGGGAGGCCGCCTGGACGTCGAGCTCCTGGGCGAGCTTGCGCATGGAGAGCCCTTCGAGCCCGTCCCGGTCGATGAGGGTCAGGGCCGCCTGGCGGATGGCGGGCCTGCTCAGGATCGGTGTCTTGGGTCGGGCCACGGAAGGATCCCCTTCTGCACTGTGGTGGACGAACCGGCCTGTCCGGCGTCCGCGCTGATCATCGCACGCCGGCCCGCTCCAGGGGCACTTCGGCGACATTCCGGTCCGGCCCGGGACCCCGCCGGCCCACGGCGGGACGCGACCCCCCTTGCACCAGTGGCGGTGGACATCGTACGCTCAAGTAACCGAACAGTGTTAGGTTATTGGGGAGCAGGCCGTGATCGATTTCTCATTGAGCGAAGAACAGCGCGCCGTCCGCGACTGGGTCCGGACCTTCGTGGAGCGGGAACTGATGCCGCTGGAGAACGAGGTGCTGCGTCGCGAGCGCGAGGGGCACCCCCCGGGGCTCAACGGCGACGAGCGCAAGAACCTTCAGGCTCTGGCCCGCAAGTCCGACTTCTGGGGTGTGGAGACGCCCACGGAGTACGGCGGCATGGGGCTCGACCCCATCACCGCGGCCATCATCGAGACCGAGCTCGGCCGGACGTTCCTGACCTTCAAGTTCGGCGGCGAGGCCGACAACATCCTCTACTACGCCAACGAGGAGCAGAAGGAGCGCTACCTGCTGCCCACCATCGCCGGTGAGCGCAGATCCTGCTTCGCCATCACCGAGCCGGGCGCCGGCTCCGACGCCAAGGCCATCCGCACCCGCGCGGTCCGCGACGGCGACGAGTGGGTGATCAACGGGGAGAAGACCTTCATCACCAGCGGTGAGGAGGCCGACTTCGCGATGGTCTTCGCCGTGACCGACCAGGACAAGGGCGCCAACGGCGGGGTGACGTGCTTCCTCGTCGACCGCGACATGGGCTGGACCTCCGAGCCGATCGACACCATGGGCGAGCGCCGCCCGGCGTCGCTGGTCTTCCAGGACGTCCGCGTGCCGCACGCCAACATCCTCGGTGAGGAGGGGCACGGCTTCACGCTGGCGATGAAGTGGATCGGCAAGGGCCGCTACCTGCTGCCCGCCCGCGCACTGGGCGGCTGCGAGCGGCTGCTGGGCATGGCCATCGAGCACGCCAAGTCGCGGCACACCTTCGGCGCGCCGATCGCCGACCGCCAGGCCATCCAGTGGATGATCGCCGACTCCCAGATGGAGATCGAGGCGCTGCGCCTGCTGGTGCTGCACGCCGCCTGGCAGGTCGAGCAGGGCCGCGACTCCCGGCACGCGCAGTCCATCGCCAAGCTCTTCGGCGGTGTGAAGGCCAACGAGATCGTCGACCGGGTGATGCAGATCCACGGCGGCATGGGCTACACGCGCGAGCTGCCGATCGAACGCTGGTACCGGGACCTGCGGCTGCTGCGCATCTTCGAGGGCACCGACGAGATCCAGCGCCGCACGATCGCCCGCGACCTGCTCAAGGGCCACGTGACGGTGGGCGCAACCCTCGGGTAGGAAGCGGGAGCAGTAGGGGGCCCGTGCCGTGTATGGGAGCACGGCACGGGCCCTCCCGTCACCCGCCATCGCCCGGGAGCGCTACACGCGGGAACGGGCTACCACCCTCAACGGACGCCCACGGGCGCAGCCCCGACCTCCCGTCACCCACCGTCGCCCGGGAGCGCTACGCGCGGGGACCTGGGGCGAGCGGGGCGGCGGAGAATTCGGTGGCTAGCTGACGCCGACCAGGTCGACGACGAAGACCAGGGTCTCCCCCGGCTTGATGACGCCGCCGGCGCCGCGGTCGCCGTAGGCCAGGTGCGGCGGGATGACCAGCTTGCGGCGGCCGCCCACGCGCATCCCCATGACGCCCTGGTCCCAGCCGCTGATGACCTGGCCGGAGCCCAGACGGAAGCGCAGCGGCTCGCCGCGGTTCCAGCTGGCGTCGAACTCCTCGCCGGACGAGTGGGCGACACCCACGTAGTGGACCTCGACGGTGTTGCCGTGTCCGGCCTGCTCACCCTCACCGATCTTCTCGTCGGTGACGACCAGGTCGGCGGGCGGCGGGCCGTCGATGAAGTCGATCTCGGGACGCTCGAGCGCCATGGTGCAACCCCTTGTCAGTGCTATGGGAACAGAGGGGCCCAGGTTATCTGCGTGCGCGTGCGCTCCGGTGCGGACAGGCCGGATCGGCGGCCGGCGTCCGCCGTCAGGGCTCCCCGACCGTGGCCGCGACCACGTGTCCGTGCCCCTCGACCTTGATCGGACCGCTGCCCGCCTGCACGAACACCGACTCGCCGCGCTGGAGGACGAGTCCCTCCCCCACCTCGGCGACCAGCTCCACCTGGCCGTGCAGGGCCAGCACCACGGACGGCCCCTCGCCGGGCAGGTGCGCCGCGATGCGCCCCGGGCCGATCTCGTGCAGCGCGAACTCGGGGGCGGCGGGACGGAACTCACGCCGACCGTCCAGGAACGCCGGACGGGCGTAGGGGATGGGCAGGACCGCGAAGTCCACCACATCCAACAGCTCCGGAGCGTCCACGTGCTTGCCGGTCAGACCCGCCCGGAGCACGTTGTCGGAGCTGGCCATGACCTCCACCGCGGTGCCCTGGAGGTAGGCGTGCAGGTTGCCCGCGGGCAGGTACAGGGCCTGGCCGGGCCAGAGGGTGATCCGGTTCAGCAGCAGGGACGCGACCGCCCCGGGGTCGCCCGGGTAGCGGTCGGCGAGGTCGGCGACGATGTCGGTGTGCGCGCCGCGGGGCCCGGCGCCGGACCACTCCGCGACGAAGTCATCGATGAGGTCGGCGCGCTCGCCGTCGGGCAGGGTGAGCAGCCGGGTCAGGGCGGCGCGCAGGGCGTCGTGGGTGTCGGGCAGGGCCAGGTCGGCGCGGAGCCGGACCGCGAGTTCGCAGGCCAGGCCCCGCAGGTCCGCGTGGGCGGCGGCGGGCTCGCGGAATCCGCACAGGGCCTCGAAGGGCTCCAGCGCGAGCAGGAGTTCGGGCTTGTGGTGGGGGTCGCGGTAGTTGCGGTGCGCGGCGTCCACGGGGATGCCCCGGCGCTCCTCGGCGTCGAACCCGGCGCGGGCGCGGGCCGCGTCCGGATGCACCTGCAGGGAGAGCGGGGCCTCGGCCGCCAGGTACTTGAGCAGGAAGGGCAGTCGCGCGCCGTAGCGCTCGGCGGCGCTGCGTCCCAGGACACGGTGGGGGTCGTCGGCGATCAGCCGGGGCAGGGGGCGGGGCCCGTCCTCGCAGAGCGCGGTGCTCGGCGCGCCGTGATGGGCGCCCAGCCACAGCTCGGCCTGGGGTGTCCCGTCCGGTTCGGTGCCCAGCAACCGCGGAATGGCGGTGCGGGCACCCCAGGCGTACGGTCGTACCTGGTTGGTGAGCCTGTGCATCCGCCCCCCGCTTTCCCGTCTGCGCGTCCTCACCCCGCCGACGTCCCCGAGCGAGGTGGGAACAGTCTCGCGAACAGCTTCAGTCCTGGTCGACACGGCACGCCCTACTCCTAGAGGTAGTGCACACTTCACCCTCCCGGTCGGGCGAGCACCCGACGGCGGCGGGCCCTGGTGACGACCAAGAAGTTACTGGGAAGTAAATCACGATCCCCAACACGTGAAAAGCACCACATGGTGACCTTCCTGGAACGGCCCGCACACGCCGAAGCCCCCTGCGCACAGGGCCTCCCGACCCTTCCGGGGTCACAGAGAAACCGGTGGCCGCCCCCGCGTCGCACGAGTACCGTTTCCTGGTCGTGATCTTTCCCCGCACCGGCGGGCGGACACCTCGCCCCCGCCGCGCGGGAGCGGCCGGCACCCGGCCGGAGTGCGCGGACCAGACCTCAGCGCGGGCGGCGCACCTGGTCCGAGGCCTCGACGAGGCGGTCGAAGACGTCCTGGGTGAGCTGGGCGTCGGGCTGGGGAAGCCCGGCGATGGCCGCCATGTACAGCCCGTCCCCGGCCCGCAGGATGATCTCGGCCAGCACGGGGTCGGTGAGCTCCTCGTGCAGCAGCTCGCCCCACCGGGTGAACAGGTACCGCACGAGCTCGGCGGCCTCTTCGGGCATGTCCTCCTTGCTGCGCAGGGCGGCGATGACCGACCAGTACAGCTCGCGCTCCTCCGCGCTGCGGGGCAGCGAGGTGCGCAGGAACACGCGGACCACGCCCTCGCCGCTCTCCACCGCCTCGCGGAACTCCTCCTCCGCCAGGGCGGAGAGTCGTTCGATGAGGCCGGTGATCAGGGCCGCCTTGGACGGGAAGTGGTAGAGCAGCCCGCCCTTGGAGACGGAGGCGGCGCGAGCGACCGCCTCGAGGGTCACCCCGGAGTGGCCCTCGTCGATGAGGATGTCCTGGAGCGCGTCGAGGATCCGGTCGCGTGTGGTGGAAGCGTTCACGATTGACACTGTACCGGCTGGACGGTACTGTACCGTCTGGACGGTTCATCATGGCCGGAGATCCACCTCCCGCCACCGTCCCTCGCCAGGCCCGGAGCCCGCGGCCTCCCGCCCGGCGACCGGCGCGCCCGGAACCGGGCGCCGCCCCACCAGCGACACGTAACGAGGAAAGATGAGCACCGCCAAGGCCGGGCACGGCACCACCGACGCGCGCGGCGCCCAGGGCGCCGGACCGGCCCTGGCCGGACCGCGCGAGTGGGCCGCACTCGCCGTCCTGGTCCTTCCCGTCGTCCTGATCTCGGTCGACATGACCGTGCTCGGGTTCGCCGTCCCCGACCTCAGCGAGGAACTGGGGCCCACCTCCGGACAGCTGCTGTGGATCATCGACATCTACGGCTTCGTCCTGGCCGGCCTCCTGATCACCATGGGATCGCTCGGCGACCGCGTCGGCCGCCGCCGACTGCTCATGGTGGGCTCGGCCGCCTTCGGCGCGGCCTCGCTGCTGGCCGCCTTCGCGCCCACGCCCGAGGTGCTGATCGCCGCCCGCGCCATGCTCGGCGTCGCGGGCGCGTCGCTGATGCCCTCCACCCTGTCCCTGCTGCGCAACATGTTCCTGGATGCGCGCCAGCGGCTGCTGGCCATCGCCATCTGGGCGTCCGGCTTCTCCGCCGGGGCGGCCCTCGGCCCGATCCTGGGCGGCTGGCTGCTGGAGCACTTCTTCTGGGGATCGGTCTTCCTCATCAACCTGCCGGTGATGGCGCTGATCCTGGTCCTGGTCCCGCTGCTAGTGCGCGAGTCGCGCAACCCGTCCCCGGGCCGGCTGGACGTGCCGAGCGTGGTGCTGTCGCTGGGCGCGATGCTGCCCGCCGTGTACGGCGTCAAGAAGCTGGCGACCGAGGGCCCGGCCCTGGTCCCGATCGTGGCGCTGGTGCTGGGTCTGACGCTGGGGTACGTGTTCGTGCGTCGGCAGACGACGCTGGCCGACCCGCTGATCGACGTAGACCTGTTCCGGTCCCGCGTGTTCAGCGTGGCGGTCGCCACGAACCTGATGATCGTGTTCTCGCTGGTGTCGTCGCTGTTCTTCCTGACGCAGTACCTGCAGTTGGTCCTGGGCATGTCGCCGATGCACGCCGGATACGTCCTGGTGCCAGGTCTGGTCCTGTCCGTGCTGACCAGCTTCGTGGCCGTGCGGGTCGCCCGCCGGATGAGCCTGGCCGCGGTCATCGGCTCGGCCCTGGTGGTCACCGCGTCCGGCTTCGCCGTGCTGGTGTTCACCTCCGCCGACGACGCCGCCACGGGCGTGGTGCTCGTGGCGGTGGGCTTCGCGCTCATCGCCGCCGGGGCCGGCTTCGCCGAGACCCTGACCAACGGCGCGATCATGAGCGCCGCCCCGCCCCAGCGCGCCGGCGCGGCCTCGGCGATCTCCGAGACCGCCTACGAGCTGGGCGGCGCTCTGGGCGTCGCGGTGCTCGGCAGTGTGCTGACCGCCTCCTACCGGGCCGACCTGACCGAGGTCGAGGGCGTACCGGCGGCGGCGACCGACTCCGCCCGCGAGACCCTGGGCGGCGCGGCCGACGCCGCGGCCGGACTGAGCGGGTCCGCCGGGGCCGACCTGATGGCGGCCGCGCAGAACGCGTTCACCAGCGGTATGCACCTCACCAGCGGGATCGCCGTGGTGATCGTGCTGGCGGCCGCGGTCCAGGCGTGCCTGCTGCTGCGGGGGCACGGCAACCCGGCCGTGGAGTACGAGTCCGGATCGGCCTCCGTTGCGCCGGAGTCCACCGGAACCAGGGCGGACACCGGAGAAGGCTCCCGGGAAGGCGTCCGGGAGGACGCCGCGGAGCGCACCGCACCGGTGAGCACGACCAGGGACGCCTGAGACGTGTGACCGAGCAGGGCCCCGGGGGATGGCGGATTCAAGGGGTCCTCGCAACACCTCGTTGATCAAACGAGTGTAGCCAGACGCTCGGCTGGGGTTTCCCAGCCGAGCGTCTTGCGTGGACGCTCGTTCAGTTCCTGAGCGACATGCTCCAGATCCAGCCGGCCATGAACGGACAGGTCCGTGCCCTTGGGGAAGTACTGGCGCAGCAGCCCGTTGGTGTTCTCATTCGATCCGCGCTGCCAGGGGGAGGCGGGATCGCAGAAGAACACCGGCACCCCCGTGGCCACGCTGAACGCCTTGTGGCCGGCCATCTCGCTGCCCTGGTCCCAGGTCAGCGACCCCCGCAGATGATCAGGCAGCGCGGTGATCAGTTCGCTCAGCACACCCCCGACCGCCTCGGCGGTGTGCTCGCCGGGCACGTGCCCCAGCATCACGTACCGGGTGGAGCGCTCGACCAGGGTGATGATCGCGGACTTGTTGTGCGCACCCGTGATCAGATCGCCCTCCCAGTGCCCCGGCACGGCACGGTCCTCGACCTCGGCGGGGCGCTCGCTGATCATCACCATCGGATCGGTGAACCGGCTCCGCCTGTGCTCGGGTGAGCGGTGCGGCGTGCGTCGGAGCCGGCCGGTGCGCAACGCCGCGGAGACCTCGCGTTTGAGCCCGCCGCGGGACTGGACGTAGAGCGCCTGGTAGATCGTCTCGTGGCTCACACGCATGTCCTCCTCGCCGGGAAAGTCCTCAACGAGCCGGTTGCTGATCTGCTCCGGCGACCACCGCTTCCGCAGTCCCTGGGCGACATAGTCCCGCAGGCGGCCCGGGGCAGCGAGTTTGGCGGGTTTGGGACGCACCCGTTGGGCGCTCGCCCGACGCTGGGCGGTATAGGCACCGTAGGACCCATCGGCGTTGCGGTGGTGGTCGAGTTCGCGTTTGATCGTGGAGGCCGGGCGCCCCAGGTCGCGGCCGATCGCCCGCCGGCTCCACCCCGCTCGGTCCAGATCCGCGATCCGCTCCCGGTCTGCGAGGGTCAGAAAACGCGGGTGGACCTGCTTTTGGAGTGTGTCCAGCGCTGCTGGAGGACTGGTCATGGACTCTATGGTGGTCTGTCCGGTGGAGTAGTTCACACGGCGGCCATCAGGGTAGAACCTGGAGTTGCGGGACTTGCGTACCCCGTGGTCCCAGTCCCGGGCGGTGCGTTCGTTGATCCCGGCTCGTCGTGCGGCTTCTGGGCGGGGCACGGCGCTGTTGCGCAGGCGTTCGTACTCCTGGCGTGCCGGGTGCGGTCGTTGCTGGCGTTGGGAGCGCAGCCCGGCTTTCCTGGCCCAGGAGAACGCGGTGTTGCGGTTCACCCCGAGGCGGCGTGCGACCTCGGTGACGCTACCGATCTCGGCCATCTGCTCGAGGAACTGTGTTCGCAGACGAGCCAGTTCCTTCTTCGAAAACGACACGGTGGCCGCAACCTCCCCAAAGTCAGGGTGTTGCGACCACCGCTAGAACCCAAGGATCTCCCCCGGGGCCCTCACGCGCGTGCGGTCAGGGCAGGAGCAGCAGTTCGACGGGGGCGCCGTCCCACCGGGGCGGCACCACGGCGTAGGCGTCGGCCAGGGCCGCCCCCCGCAGGCTGCCGGGCCGGTCGTGGCCGACCGGCCGCGCGCGTGCGCCGACCAGGCGCACCGGAAGCAGCCGGGTATCGCGCGGATGCGCGGCGACGTCGCCCTCCAGCTCGACCGTGCCCGGTGCACGCGTCGGGTCGCGGCGGCCCGCCAGGGCACTGACCAGGGGCACCAGCAGGGTCAGGATCGCCACCAGAGCGGCGCCCGGGTTTCCTGGCAGGCCCACGAACGCGGTGCCGTCCCGGTGCGCCAGGACCTGCGGGTGGCCCGGCCGACAGGCGACCCCGTCCACCACGGTGGCCGCGCCGACCTCCTCCAGCACGGCGCGCAGATGGTCGGCGGGCCCCTTGGAGGAGGAACCGCACACCACGACCACGTCCGTCCCACCGGCCGTGACCGCCTCCACCAGGGCCGCGCGGTCGTCGCCCAGGTGACGGACTTCGCACAGCTCGGCGCCGGCCCAGCCGAGGAACCCGGGCACCAGCGGGCCGATCGCGTCGCGCACGCTGCCCTCGCCCGGCAGGCCCGACGTGGCCAGTTCGTCTCCGGTCACCAGCACCGACACCCGGGGCAGGAGCACGGGAAGCGTGTCGTGGCCCAGGCCGGCGGCCAGGCCCAGCACGGTGGGGGTCACCCGGGCGCCGCGCGCGAGGACGGTCTCCCCGGGCTCGGTCTCCTCGCCCGCCCAGCGCACGTGCCGGCCGCGCTCGATCCCGCCCGAGACGACCTCGCCGTCCACGTCGGAGCGCTCGTAGGGCAGGACGCTCTCCGTGCCCTTCGGCACACGGGCGCCGGTGGCGATCTCCACGGCCTCCCCCGGTCTCAAAGCCTCACGGGCGCTCGGCGCTCCGGCGAGCTGCGTGCCCACCAGGCGCCAGGGACCGGGGCCGGCGACCGCGTAGCCGTCCATGGCGGAGGCGTCGAAGGGGGGCAGGCCGACCAGGGCGGTGACGTCGGCACCGAGCACACCGCCCAGGGCCCGGCCCAGCGGCAGGTCCCGGGGCGTCGGGGCGAGCTCCGCGCCGAGCCGCTCGGCGGCCTCCCGTGCCCGCGGCCACTCCCTGTGCGCGCCGGGCTGGTCCCCGGCCCGGGAGGTGTGGTCGCTACAGCTCATGCGGTCTCCCCGTCGTGCGCGTGTTCCCATTGTCCACCAGGGCGGCCGCCCGCGGTGGAGGCGGACGCCCGGGACTCTCCGGCAAGCCCGCGCACCGCGCTCTTCCAGCGCCGATTTGCCGTCTGCGGACTTTCCGCTAGAGTTCTTATCAGCAGCACGGCGGGGGCCACGGAAACGGGGCCCGGCCAAGCAGCAAGCGGACGTGGCTCAGCTGGTAGAGCATCACCTTGCCAAGGTGAGGGTCGCGGGTTCGAATCCCGTCGTCCGCTCGGAGAAGGCGGGAGTGAGCAGTCACTCCACGTGCACTCGGTGGAGTGGCCGAGAGGCGAGGCAGCGGCCTGCAAAGCCGTCTACACGGGTTCAAATCCCGTCTCCACCTCCCACGCTTCACGCGGGCGATTAGCTCAGTTGGTTAGAGCGCTACCTCGACACGGTAGAGGTCACAGGTTCGAGTCCTGTATCGCCCACCAGCATCACCGCAGGCCAGAGCTTCGGCTCTGGCCTTTCGCGTGTCCGGGCCCCCGGACCGGGAGACGACTGGTAGATCGACATCGAAGCGGGTTCCTCCGGGAGCCCGCTTTCGCTGTTTCCGCGGTAGTACTCTTCCAGCTCCGGCCCCATCGTGAAGAGCCGTTCCCGCTCCCGAACCGTGAGAGCCGCCACGCTCCCCCCGGGTTTCGAGCACGCTGAGTACACGCCGCCGCATCTCGGGCGAAGTTCCCACGGCGCAGGTGTGGCGGCGGATGTCGGTCTCCTGGCCCCGACCCCAACCCAGGGCGGCCTCCTTGGTCTCGAGACCGGACTCCAAGGCCCACGTGCCGTCCGGCTGCTTGTACCTGACGCGCCGGCGCCGTCCACGGCACCTGGTCCAACGAGAACGGCGTTATGGTGGGCAGAGCCCTTCTTCCACCCCTTTCTCCACACACCAATCCACCTTTCTTCCACCGAATTCGCACCCGCGAAGTCGCCTCTTGCGTAGCCCCGATAAATCCCAAACAACGCGACCGAAAAGGACCCGTACCCAGGCCCCGCTGCCTTCGCTGCGCTTTTTCTCTCGTACACCCGCGCCACCGGATACGACCACGCTGTGCAGCGCTACCTGGGGGACACATCAGCCTGAAACACACCCTGATGGCCGACCGGCGTGATTGCCCCTTCGATCGACGGGTAGGTGAGAGATCACAGCGAAACACAACGGAACACACCTACCCCCTAGGAGGTCTCCAGTGTTCGCAACTATCGCCGCCGTTCTGTTCGGCCTGGCCCTGCTTCTTGAGCTCCTCGGTGAGAGCATCGCGGGTCTGATCACCACCACGTCCCTCGCCCTCGCCGGGCTGATCTTCCTCGCCCTGCACGTGGCGGGCTACGGCACGGGTTGGGGGCGTCGCCGCACGCGACGATGAACCCCGCCGCCTATGCTGCGGTGAACCACGGATGCCACACGTGTGAGGCCTGAGCGGCCGAATCCAGGGGCACGCGTCGGAGAGATCCGGCGTGTGCCCTTTCCCTGTCTGGTTTGACTCCTGCCTGGCCCCCAACTGGCCCCTGACTCGCTTCTTTCTCCGCTCCTCTGCCCGGTCGGCTGTTCCGCCCCGCGACGCCCCGGAAATCCATGGCCCCACCTGGACCACGTTCAGGACTTTGCGCCGGAACTCGGCGGGGTGTCCACGACGTCCCACAATCCTTCAAGGGTCACGTGGTCCCAGGATGCAGAAATCCGGCTCCGAAGAACGCAGGACACACCACGTCCAGTTCCTGCCGGGGTACTCGGTGCTCTTGGTGGATGACCCACAGGTACAGCGATTGTCAGAGCTGTCCAGGAGCAAACGGCTGCCTGTGTGACTGTATCCGCGCGGCATGTATCGGAGAGATCCGGCACATGCCTTTCGCTGTGTCCGGGGTCCGAGGTCCGAGTTCCGGAACGGCCGCCGGGTCCGGGGAAGGCACGTGGCCCCCTGTTCCGCGAGGGTGGGGGTGGCACCCTGGAAGTGCGTGCCGTGCCCTGCCCCCTCGGTGTGCCCGTGCGGCCGGAAGGGCCGTGCCCCCGGAGCGCCCCCTGGAGAACCCCATGCCGGCAGAGCCTCCCCCTCCCCACGGGCCACCGCGCCGGAGGAGCCGGCGACCCCTGGTCATCGGCGGTGCCGTCGGTGCGCTCGTCCTCGCGACGGCCGCGGCGGGCGTCCTCTGGGCCATGCCCGGAACGGTCTACACCGCCCTCCCCGACTGTGCCGAGGCCCTCCCCACCGCCGAGCTGGAGGAGGCCGCCGGAAGCGGGTCCCTGAGGATCACGGGCGAGCTGACGGCCGGCGGGGACTCGACCCGGCTGGCGTGCGACCTGGCACCGCACGACTGGTCCGAGATGCGTTTCCGAGCCGAAGTCGAGGTCCTCGAACCGGACGACCCGCAGTTGGCGGAGCATCGTGCGTGGATACGCGCGCACCTCGACGAGGCTGAGGGGTCCCTGGCCGAGGAAGAGATCGGCGCGTTCACCATCGACGGATGGACCTACGAAAACGGTGTCTGGCGGTCGGTCGGGTTCGGCGACGGCGGTATCAGTTTCGCCGTCAGCGACATCGAGACCGACGAGGCGGACCCGTCTCCGATGATCATGGCGGCCACCGCCTTCACCATGGGCAACCTCATCGTCCAGGTGTCCAACGAGCGCCATTCCTTCGAGGCCCGGGAGGACCTGAGGGACACGATCGACCGGACCGAGGCGATCGCCGCGCTCGTGCAACAGCGCGTCCTGGAGGTCGGCGAGACCGACTGAGGCCCGTCCTCGCGGGCGGTACGGGCACCGCACCGCCGTGGCGGGCCCCTCCCCCGGGCGACGCCCGGCCACCGTGTGGTTTGTCCCTCATTCGCTATGCCCAGAAATTTCTTCCCCGGAAAGGAAGGTGAGGCTAACATAACCCCTGCCGAAGGCGGCCGTACGGGCGCACGGGCCCGAAGGAAGAGGACGAACCAGTGACAGCCACAGTGACCCTACGCAACTCGCTCGCCACCGTGGGCACCGCCCTGCTGGTGGCGGCATCGACCGGTTGCGGTGCGTCCGAACCGGTTCCGGAGCAGACCGCCCTCGTCGGCGAGGGCGAGACGACCTACCCGCTCACCGTGGACAACTGCGGTCAGGAGGTCACGTTCGACGCCGCACCGCAAAGGATCGTCTCCCTGGACCAGGGATCGACCGAGATCCTGTTGTCCCTGGGTCTGGCGGACCGCATGGTCGGCACGGCGTCGTGGACCGACCCGGTACTGGAGGACCTCGCGGAGGCCAACGACGAGGTGCCCCGGCTCTCGGACGAGGCCCCGACCTACGAGGTGGCCCTGGACACCGATCCCGACTTCGTCACCGCGTCGTTCGGACGCCACTTCGCCCAGGGCGGCGTGGCCGAACGCGCCCGGTTCGACGAGACCGGGATCGAGACCTACCTGTCCCCCACCGACTGCGACGGCGGAACGAGCATCAACGGCGGCGGCACCCGCACCGAACCGCTGACCGTCGACTCCGTCTACCAGGAGATCCGCGAACTCGCGCGGATCTTCGACGTCCCCGCCCGGGGCGAGGAACTGGTCGACGAACTGGAGGCGCGCCGCCAGGCGGCCCTCGCCGACGTCGACGCCTCGGGCTCCAGCATCGCCTTCTGGTTCGCCGACCTGCGGACCCCCTACGTCGCCGGCGGGATGGGGTCGGCCAACCTCCTGGCCACCGAGGTCGGCGCCACCAACGTGTTCGCCGACCTCGACGACGACTGGCCGGCCTCGACCTGGGAGAGCTTCGTCGACGAGGACCCCGACGTCCTCGTGCTGGCCGACCTGAGCCGTGAGCGCTGGCCGGGTGACCAGCTCGACGAGAAGGTCGAGTTCCTCAGCACCGACCCCGTCACCCGGGACCTCGCCGCGGTCCGGCAGGAGCGGTTCATCTCGCTGCACGGCGCCGAGATGAACCCGTCGATCCGCACGATCGACGGGCTGGAGGCCCTGGCCGACGGACTGCGCTCCTTCGAGGAGACCGAGTGACGACCCACGCGAAGGCCGACCCCGCGGCCGACCCCGCTCCTGCCCCCGCGGCGGGCCCCGCCCCCTCGGCACCGGCGGCACCCGCTCACGTGCGGGCTCCGGGCGGATCGCGGCTGCGGTTCCTGGGCATCGGCGCCGGCTCGCTGGCGCTGCTCCTGGCCTCGATCGGGGTGGCCATCACCCTCGGTCCGGCCGACGTGTCCCTGGTCAACGTGCGCGACATCGTCCTCAACCACCTCGGGATCACCGACATCCCGGTGCGCGTGTCCAAGAACGCCATCGTGTGGGACGACCGCCTGCCGCGGGCCCTGGTGGCCGCGGCCTGCGGCGCGGGCCTGGGACTGTGCGGGGTGATCCTGCAGTCGCTGCTGCGCAACCCGCTGGCCGATCCCTACGTCCTCGGGATCTCCTCCGGCGCCTCGACCGGCGCGGTCATCGTCGGCATCCTGGGAGTCGGCGGCGCCGCTCTGGGGATCTCCGGAGGCGCGTTCCTCGGTTCCGCCGCCGCCTTCGCCGTCGTCCTGCTCATCGCACGGCTCTCCGGCGGCAGCAACGACAAGGTGATCCTGGCCGGCATCGCGGTGACGCAGCTGTTCTCCGCGCTGACCTCGTTCATCATCTTCGCCTTCGCCGACAACGACGAGGCCCGGGGCGTGATGTTCTGGCTGCTCGGCTCCCTGGAGGGCGTGCGGTGGAACGACGTCGTGCTGTGCGCGCTCGTCGTCCTCGCCGGGACGGCCTTCTGCCTCGTGCGCGCCCCGATTCTTGACGCGTTCGCCTTCGGAGACGAGGTCGCCTCCTCGCTGGGCGTGTCCGTGCGGCGGGCACGCGCGACGTTCATGATCGTCACCGCGCTGCTCACGGCCACGCTGGTCAGCGTGGCCGGAGCCATCGGATTCGTCGGACTCGTGCTCCCGCACGCGGCCCGGTTCCTCACCGGGCCCCGCCACACCCGCCTGGTCCCCGTGACCGCGCTGATCGGCGCGGTCTTCATGGTGTGGGTCGACGCCCTCTCCCGGGTGGTCTTCTCCCCCTCACCGCTGCCCGTCGGCGTGGGCACCGCCCTGGTCGGGGTGCCGGTGTTCATCGCCATCATGCTTCGCCGTAGGAGGGGCCTGTGACACTCCGGACCCGAGAGGTGACGTGGAACCGGGGAGGCCGGCTCGTCGTCGACGGGGTCTGCCTGGACCCGCGGCCGGGCGAGACCATCGGCCTGCTCGGCCCCAACGGGTCGGGCAAGTCCTCGCTCATCAGACTGCTGGCGGGCGCGGTCCGGCCCACCTCGGGCGTGGTCACCCTGGACGACACCTCGCTGGCGACCGTCTCCCGCCGGGAGACGGCGCGGGCGATCGCCATCGTCACCCAGCACGCCGACACGGTCGTGGACATCACCGTGCACGACATCGTCTCCCTGGGGCGCATCCCGCACCGGGGCACCTTCGGCGGGGACCGGGAGGCCGACGCCCGGGCGGTGTCCGAGGCACTGGCGCGGACCGGGCTCACGCACAAGGCGGGCGAGCTGTGGCACCGGCTCTCCGGCGGTGAGCAGCAGCGCGTGCACATCGCCCGCGCGCTCGCCCAGGAACCGCGGGAGCTGCTCCTGGACGAGCCCACGAACCACCTCGACATCCGCTACCAGCTCGATCTGCTCCAGCTCGTGTGCGAACTGCCGGTCACCACGGTCGTGGCCCTGCACGACCTCAACCTCGCGGCGATGTTCTGCGACTCGCTTCTGATCCTCAAGGACGGCCGCGCCGTCCAGGCAGGGCCGCCGTCCGAGGTCCTGACGCCGGAGCTCATCGCCGAGGTGTACGAGGTCGACACCACCGTGCGCGTGGACGAGGCGACGAACCGCCCGATGATCACCTTCCACCCGGGCCGCGTCCCCACGCGCCCCTGAACCCCGTCGCCGCGGTCGTGACCGGACCCGCGGCCCGATCCCGGTCCCGACGAGTCCGGTCCCCGCGGGTCCGGTCAGCCCACGCTGAGGGGCCCGCCGGGGCCGAAGGCCAGGGCGGCGAAGCGGTCGCCGATGCGCCGGTGGGCGGCGGCGTCCGGGTGCAGCCGGTCGGGCAGCGGCAGATCGACGGAGTCGGCCTCGCCGTACAGGGTGAGGCCGTCGATGTGGTGCAGGTGCGCGTCGTCGGCCGCGCGCTGCTTGACGACCCGCGCCAGTTCGTCGCGGATGACGCGGAGCGTCAGCCTGCCGGCGGCGCTCTCCGCGGGGTCGCCGGTGGCGCGGAAGCGCACCTGGCCCTCCCGGAGGGCCTCGGTGTCGAACGCGCCCGGACCGGGCGTGTCCTCGTGGATCGGGCAGTGGATCGGCGAGACGACCAGCAGCGGCGTGGTGGGGTGGCCCTCACGGATGGTGTCGAGGAAGCCGTGCACGGCCGGGGTGAAGGCGCGCAGCCGCATCACGTCCGCGTTGACCAGGTTGATGCCGATCTTGACGCTGATGAGGTCCGCGGGGGCGTCGCGCATGGCGCGGGCGGTGAAGGGATCGAGCAGGGCGCCGCCGCCGAAACCGAGGTTGACCAGCTCGACCCCGCCGTGGGCGGCGGCCAGCGCGGGCCAGGTGGTGCTGGGACTCACCGCGTTGGACCCCTGGCTGATGGAACTGCCGTGGTGCAGCCACACCGGCCGGTCGGGGGCCGGCGCCCGCGTCACCGGGGCGTCGGCCCGCAGGGCCACCAGCCGGGTGGTCTCGTTGTGCGGCAGCCAGATCTCCACGAGCTTCTCGCGGTCGGGCAGTCCCCGGAACGCGACGGTGCCGGGCGGCCCGGTCTCGGTGTCCACGGCACCGGTGGCCATGTCCAGGGTCGTCACGGTGCCCCCGGTGGTACTGGCCTGGGCCGTGAGCCGCCCGTCGACCAGCAGGTCGTAGACGCCGTCCGGCCGGGCCGGGACACCCCGGTAGACCATGGTCGTGCGGAACGTGTCCAGTTCCAGGACGGTGGCCCGCGTACGCGCCACCACCCGCACGCCCGAAAGCTGCGACTCGGCCATGGCCAGCTGTCCGTCGGGGTACTGGGCACGCGCCCAGGCGGGCAGCCGGTGCGGCAGGATCCCCTGCTCCGTGTGCTCCAGGTCCAGGGCTCCGCGTACGAGGCCGGCTTCGAGGGGGACGGAGATCAGGTCGTGCACGTGGGCCTCGCTCGCCGGTGGTTCGGTCGGTACGTCCGGAAGGCGCGGCACGGCCTTCCCGACGCACGCTAGGGCGTGTATGACGGATGCCGCCCGTCGCGAGCGGCGCATCCAGTGGTGGCCTCGCAAGGCCGAAGAAGGAAGCATCCTGGTGTGGCTGTTGACTGATGAGAACGCAGTGAGGGTGCCGCTGGGGCGTCGCGCAGCAGGGTGAGTGTCCGTCATACACGCCCTAGTACTACATAGCTAGATCTGGATGACTTGCAGGCGCAGGCGCCGCTTGAAGTGGTGCCTGCGCGCTGCGGCCTGGTGGCCGCGCCGATGAGCGGACCAGTAGAGCCCCAGCTCAACGGCCTCCTCATCCTTGCCGATCAGGTTGAACAACCGGCGGATCTCCCCGATGGTCAAGCCGATCAGCCCCCGCCCGGACCGTCGGCGCCTGCTATCGGCCCTCTGGGGCGGTTTCTGTCCTGGTGTCCGGTGTGTCCCCGGGGTCGCCGCTGGTTGTCCACAGACCCCGGGCCCCCTTTTTAGACCCGTGGCGCACCACAGCTAGAAAGGCCAGAGCGAGCATCGCCAGGGTGATATGCCGGTACCAGGCCGGATAGATCCGGAACTGGTACTGGTCCAGCCCGGCCTGCTGCTTGGCGGCCTCGAAGCACTCCTCGATCGGCCACCGCGAGCCGATCACCCGGACCAACTCGCACACATCCTCCCCGCGCGGGTTGTAACAGTGGAAATACGCCAACTCGCCACTGTCGGTGCTGCGGCGGAACACGTACTGGTGCCCCGCAGTCCCGGACTCGGCCAGCGCCCAGTCATAGACCCGGAAGCCCTTCGCGCCGATCCCGCACGAGCGCCTGTGCCACTCGCCCGGCCCGATCGCGTGGGCGAGGAGTTCGACGGTGTCCTTCGAATACCTGCTCGTGGAGAACGAGACGCGGTCGGTGTTCTTCGGTACCGCCATGCAATAGGCGATGCCCTGTTCTTCCAGGAAGGCGCGCAGGCCCGGGCTCTGGCCGAACTCCTCGTCCGCGGCCACCCAGGCGAAGGGCACACCGGCTGCCACGGTCCGGGCGATCATGGCCTGGACCTGCTGCGGGCGGGTGGAGAAGACCAGGTCCTCGGGCACCCGCGCCTGGGCCCGGCGCTGGGGGTCATCGCACCAGGACGCGGCGGGCATATAGAGTTCCCGGTCGATCAGGACCCGGTCGCCGGTGGTGTTGGCATAGGCGAGGAACGTGCCGATCTGGCAGTTGTCGACCCGGCCCAGCGTGCCGGAGTACTGCCGTTGCACGCCCGCTGACTTGGTGCCCTTCTTCGCGAATCCGGTCGGGTCGGCGATCAGCACGGCCCGCTCGTCGGCGAAGTGCTCCATGGCGTAATCGCGCACATCATCGCGTAGTTCGTCGGCATCCCACGCGGTCAGGTTGATGAACCGCTGGATCGCGGTGGGGCGCTTCTCTCCGGTGAACTCCGAGATCGTCCAGGAGTTCTTCCGCTCGAGGGGGGCGAGCAGTCCCCGCAGGTACTGCCGGAAGTGCTCGCGCGGCTCGGGCCGCACCCACCGGCTTTCGAAACGGGCGCACAACTCCTCGAACTGCGATTTCCACGCGTGCAGATCTGCGGCTGTCACCGCGTCCACGGACTCCTCAGGCTGGGGCATGCGCATACCGTCACACAGCCCCAGCCCGCACCGGCAGAGAAACCAGAAGATCGTTACTGAAGATCTAGCTATGTAGTACTAGCGCGGGCCGCCGCCGAGGAGTCGGCGGACCGCGCGCGTGTCCGGCCCCGCGCGCGAACGCCCGGCGGGGAACGGCCCGAGCCCGGGAGCGGAGCGATCCGCCGGAGCCCCTGGTGACGACGGTCGCCATGATCACGGTGTGTCCCGGCCCCGATCGGAACCGACCGGCCCCCAGGACCGTTATCGTCCGGTAGAACGGGAGGAGTCCCGGGCTCGCGGCGAACGACACCTGTGGGCTGAGCTGAGAGGTAAGTCCCGACGTGCCCACGAACGCCACACCCCGCCCCGCCCCGCGCGCCGACCGACGCGGCGGCATGCCCCCGTGGCTGCCCCGCGCCATGATGCTGGCCATGTGGATCGTCACGGCGTTCGGCGTCGTGCTGTGGCTGTTCCTCCAGTTGCAGGGCCTCATCGTGCTGCTGCTGATCTCCCTGTTCCTGGCGCTGGCCCTGGAGCCGGCGGTGAACTGGCTGCACCGGCACCGCTGGCCGCGCGGGCCCGCCACGGGCGCGGTCATGCTGCTGGTCCTGGTGCTGACGGGGGCCTTCCTCAGCCTGCTCGGGTCCATGCTGATCGGGCAGGTGCTGGCCTTCGCCGCCGAGGTGCCCTCGATGCTCCGCGCGGGGCTGGCCTGGTTCAACACCGCGTTCAACACCGACTACTCCCCCACCAACCTCATCGACCAGGTCTCCAGCGCCAGCGGCGTGGTCGAGCAGTACGCGTCCAGCATCGCCAACAACGTCCTGGGGGCGGGGACGACCGTCCTGGCGCTGCTCTTCAACGGGCTGACGATCGCGCTGTTCACCTTCTACCTGTGCGCCGACGGTCCGCGCTTTCGCCGGGTGATCTGCTCGGTCCTGCCGCCCCGGACGCAGCGCGAGGTGCTGCGGGCCTGGGAGATCGCGATCGACAAGACCGGCGGCTACCTCTACTCGCGCGCACTGCTGGCCCTGGTCTGCGCGGTCGCGCACTGGGTGCTCCTGGTCGCGCTGGACATCCCGTACGCGGTCGCCCTCGCGCTGTGGGTGGGCGTGCTGTCCCAGTTCATCCCCACCGCCGGCACCTACATCGGCGGCGCGGTCCCCGTGCTCGTGGCGCTGTTGCAGGGCCCCTGGGCCGCGGTGTGGGTGCTGGTGTTCGTCATCGTCTACCAGCAGTTCGAGAACTACCTGCTCCAGCCCCGCATCACCGCCAGGACCCTGGACATGCACCCGGCGGTGGCGTTCGGCTCGGTCCTGGCGGGTGTGGCGATCCTCGGCGCTCCGGGCGCGCTGCTCGCGCTGCCGATGGGCGCGAGCCTGCAGGCCTTCCTCGGGACCTACATCCGCCGCTACGAGGTCGCCGAGCACCCCCTCCTGAGCGCCGCCGTCGCCGGGACCGGGGCCGCCCCCTCCGACGACGACCCGGACCCGGACCCGGACCCGGGCGGCGGTACCCGGGCGGACGCCGCACCGACCGGCGACGACGGGACCGCCGGACAACCTTCCGAACCCTCCTGAGGGACGGCCCCGGGTCAGCCCTTGTGGGACCCGGGGCCGGCGGCTTCGTCGGCCTTCGGGTGGTGCAGGTCGAAGGCCGGGCGCTCCCCGCGGATGGGGGGCAGTGACGTGAAGTTGTGCCGGGGCGGGGGGCACGAGGTCGCCCATTCCAGGGAGCCGCCGTAGCCCCAGGGGTCGTCGGTCTCCACCCGCGGCGCGTAGCGCGCGGTGCGCCAGACGTTGTAGAGGAAGAGCAGGGTCGAGGCGCCCAGCACGAACGAACCGACGCTGGACAGCTGGTGCATCCACGTGAACCCGTCGGTGGCCAGGTAGTCGGCGTAGCGGCGGGGCATGCCCTGCACGCCCAGGTAGTGCTGGATGCCGAAGGTGGCGTGGAAGCTGAGGAACAGGGTGGCGAAGTGCCACTTGCCGAGGGTCTCGTCGAGCATCCTGCCGGTGAACTTGGGCCACCAGAAGTAGAAGCCCGCGAACATCGCGAACACCACGGTGCCGAACAGCACGTAGTGGAAGTGGCCGACCACGAAGTAGGTGTCGGTGACGTGGAAGTCGAGCGGCGGCGAGGCCAGGATGACGCCCGTGAGTCCGCCGAAGAGGAACGTGGCGAGGAAGCCCACCGCGAACAGCATCGGTGTGGGGAAGGTGAGCTGCCCGCGCCACATCGTCCCGATCCAGTTGAAGAACTTGATCCCGGTGGGCACCGCGATCAGGAACGACAGGAACGAGAAGAAGGGCAGCAGTACGGCTCCGGTGGCGAACATGTGGTGCGCCCACACCGTCATGGACAGGCCGGTGATCGCGATCGTCGCCGCGACCATCCCCTTGTAGCCGAACAGCGGCTTGCGCGAGAACACTGGGATGACCTCGGTGATGATGCCGAAGAACGGCAGGGCCACGATGTAGACCTCGGGGTGGCCGAAGAACCAGAAGAGGTGCTGCCACAGGATCGCACCGCCGTGCTCGGAGTCGAACACGTGCGTGCCCAGCATCCGGTCGGCGCCCAGGGCGGCCAGCGCCCCGGTGAGCACGGGGAACGCGATGAGGACCATCAGCGCGGTGAACAGGACGTTCCACGTGAAGATCGGCATCCGGAACATGGTCATCCCGGGCGCGCGCATGCCGATGATCGTGGTGATGAAGTTGACCGAGGCGAGAATCGTCCCCAGGCCCGACACCAGCAGGCCCATGACCCACAGGTCGCCGCCCAGGCCGGGTGAGCGCACGGCGTCCGACAGCGGGGTGTAGGCGAACCAGCCGAAGCTCGCCGCGCCGTTCTGGGTCAGGAAGCCGCCCATGACGATGAGCCCGCCGAAGAGGAACAGCCAGTACCCGATCATGTTCAGCCGGGGGAAGGCCACGTCCGCGGCGCCGATCTGCAGCGGCACGATGACGTTGCCGAAGCCGACGAACAATGGGGTCGCGAAGAGCAGCATCATCACCGTGCCGTGCATGGTGAACAGCTGGTTGTAGGCCTCGTTCGTCATCAGCTGCATCCCGGGCCACAGGAGTTCGGCCCGGAAGAGCATGGCCATGATCCCGCCGGCGAGGAAGAAGCCGAAGGACGTGATGATGTAGAGGTAGCCGACGATCTTGTGGTCGGTGGCCGAGAGCCAGCCGATCGCGACATGACCCGTCCGGACGATCCGAGCGCGATTCCGTGCGGCGTCGGGGGCGGTTTCGGGGGCGGCCTCGGGGCTTCGTGCCATCGGGTCTCCAGGCATAGCGGTGGCCCTGAACTCCGGGAACGCGTGCGACGGTACCCCAGCGGACGGCGGGAGAACACGACGTCGGCCGCGTTTCGCCGTATCGGCCGCCCGACGACCGCGCGCCCGACCCGTGGCAGGGTGGCGAGGGGACCCGAAGAGGCGGAGGACGGACGATGGCGACGGGGAGACGGCCCGGGCGGCCGCGGGGGCGGCGGCACGAGGAGATCCTGGACACGGCTCTGGAGGTCTTCGCCGAGGGCGGCTTCCACGGCACGAGCCTGGCCGTGGTCGCCGACCGGTGCGGCCTGAGCCAGCAGGGGCTGCTGCACTACTTCCCGACCAAGCAGGCTCTGCTGCTGGCGGTCCTCGCCCGGCGCGACGAGCTCGACGCGGCCCGCTTCACCGGGGACGGGCGGCGGGAGGCGGTCCTGTCCGGGGCCGCCGCCCTGGCCGAGCACAACCAGGGCGTGCCGGGCCTCGTCAAGGCCTACGCGGTGCTCGCCGCGGAGAGCACCACCGAGGGCCATCCCGCCGCCGAGCACTTCCGGCGGCGGTTCGCGCGGGTGCGGTCCGGGTTGGCGGCCGACCTGACCGCGGAGTACGGCCCGACGCTGCCCTCGGGGGTGCGCTCCGAGGACGCCGCGGCGCTGCTGGCCGCGGTCATGGACGGACTGCAGCTGCAGTGGCTGCACGCACCCGCCGAGATCGACATGCCCGCCCTGGTCAGCGCGTTCGCCCGGGTGCTCGCGGCACCGGAGGCGCCGCCCGCGCCGGACCGGTGACCGTCAGAGAGCGGCGGTGACGGTCAGACCGCGGCCCAGCCGTTGTCGACCGGCAGCACGACGCCGTTGATGTTGCTCGCGGCGTCCGAGGCCAGGAAGACGATCGCGGCGGCCAGTTCGTCGGCCTGGGCGACGCGGCCGACGTTGCCCATGTACTGGCCGAGCACGGCGGGTCCTCCCCCGGGCGCGGGGTCGACGGTGATCCCGGTGGCGGTGCCGCCGGGCGCGACCGAGTTCACCCGGATCCCCTTGTCCCGGTACATGATCGCCGTGGACTTCACGAGCCCGGCCACACCGTGCTTGGCGGCGGTGTAGGCCGCGCCCGCCGCGCTGCCCCGGAGCGAGGCCTCCGAGGCGGTGAAGACGATCGATCCGGCCCCGCGCTCGACCATGTGCGGCAGGACGGCGCGCGTGAGCAGGAAGGGCGCGGTCAGGTTCACGCGGATGAGCCGCTCCCACACCGCGTCGGTGACGTCGGCGGTGGCGGACATGTCGTCCATGATCCCGGCGTTGTTGACGAGGATGTCGATGCCGCCGAGCCGGTCGAGGGCGGTGGCGACGACCTCGTCCACGACCTCCTGGCTGCTCAGGTCGCCCACGACGGCCACGGCCGTGCCCCCGGTGCCGTTGATCTCCCCGGCCACGGCCGCGGCACTCTCGGCGTTCAGGTCGGCGACGAGCACGGCCGCCCCGTCGGCGGCCAGGCGCAGCGCGGTCGCCCGTCCGATGCCGGAGCCGCCGCCGGTGACGACGGCGCTCTTGCCGTTCAGGCCCGGAAGGTTCATGGGGTTCTCCTGGTCGTGCTGGGGAGCCCGCCCCGACGGCGGGCTCGCGGCGGACCGAACGGGCCACCTCTGTCAGCCTACGACATTTTGTCGCTGAGCGACATTTATTGTTTCCAGTGCTCGCGGGATCGCTAGAGTGGGCGCCGACACCGGACACGAGGAGGCACGGCGGTGGCGAGGAGCTCCACGGGCGGCCCCACCGGCAAGGCCCCGGGCCGGGGCCGTCCCCCGATGACCGAGCGACGCAAGGAGGTCGTCCGCACGGAGATCGCCCGCACGGCCGTGCGCCTGTTCACCGAACGCGGGGTGTCCGGCACCACCGGCGACGACATCGCGCGGGAACTGGGGATCTCCACCCGGACCCTGTGGCGCTACTTCCCCACCAAGGAGAGCTGTGTCCGGCCGCTGCTGACCACCGGCCTGGAGTTCATGGCCGCGCGGCTGCGCGCCTGCCCGCCGGACACACCGCTGCTGGAGTACCTCGAACGCGAACAGGCCTTCGAGGAGGGGGCCCCGGACCTGGGCGAGCCCGTCGCCGACCTGATCCGGATGACCCACACCGAGCCGGCCCTCATGGCGGTCTGGCTGGAGGTCCACCACGCCGCGGAGTCGGTGTTCGCCGAGATCATCGCCGCGCGCACCGGGCAGGGCACCGACGACCTCTCCGTGCGCGTCCAGGCGGCGATCCTCAACACCGCGCTACGCCTGGCCTCGGAGGAACTGGCGCACGCCACCGCCGATGGGCGGGAGGCCGTGCCCGCGGGCGTGGGCCCCTTCGTGCGCACCGTCCTGGCCACGGCCGCGCAGGGCCTGCCCGCCTTCACCACCGCGCCGCCCCGCCGCCGCGACTAGCGGCCCAAGGCCGCCGGCCGCCGGTCGCCGATCGGCGGCCGGCGGCAACGGGCCCGGACACACCGCACCGCCGGGAGCCCTCTGGTCCCCGGCGGTGCTCGGCGGCCTCAGGAGGCCGCCAGGGCGGGGCGTACGCCCAGGCTCGCCCACAGCGCGTCGGCCATAGCCTGGTCCACCACCCGGACGGGGGTCGCGGCGGACAGGCCCCCCAACGTGGCGGCGTCGTCGCCGATCAACCCCTCGGCGGCGGTCCGCACGTCGGCGAGGCGGTCACCGACGGCGGCCGGGTCCGCGACCGGCGCCTCCTCATAGGCGCGCAGCGCCTGGAAGAAGCCGACCCACCGCAAGTGCGTGTACTCGTCCGGGGAGCGGCGTAGCCCGTGTTCGGCCGCCGCCCGGGTCCTGCGCATCGTGTCCACCTGTGCCACCTCTCCGTCGTTGGATTCATCGCGGGTCCGGCGGCACGGCGGCGCCGCGGCCGACGCGTGGCGGAGGGCCGGGTCGCCCCGGCCCTCGTGCGTACGTCGGCGCGAGGCCCCGTCCGCCGATCGTGCGCGCTCAGGCGTTGATCTCCCGTGCCTGGCCGTCGCCCTCGCTGACGCTGATCTTGCGCGGCTTGGCCTGCTCGGCCACCGGCACGCGCAGGGTGAGGACGCCGTCCGCGTAGTCCGCGGTGATGTTGTCCCCGTCAAGGGACTCACCGAGGAAGAGCTGACGGGAGAACGTCCCGGAGGGCCGTTCGGCGACGACCATCTCGCGCCCGTCCGTCACGGTCTCGGCGCGCTCGGCGCGCACGGTCAGGACGTTGCGCTCGATCTCCAGGTCGATGGAGTCGGCCTGGACACCGGGAAGGTCGAAGTGGACGACGAAGGTGTCCTTCTCGCGGTAGGCGTCCATCGGCATGGTGGCCGGACGGACGGCGTCACCGAGAAGGCGCTGAGTGATCCGGTCGAAGTCCCGGAAGGGGTCCGTACGCATCAGCATCATCGCTACCTCCTTGCTGGATCACAAAACCTGATGCGACCTCGCGCAGGTTTTCTACCACACTCGTCAGAGAATAAACATGGTGAGTGACAAGGATCATCCATGTTCGAGAAGGGAGGAAAGATGAAGGACCAGGACGACCCCCACGCCGTCCTCGGACTGTCGCCGGACGCGACGCGCCAGGAGGTGGACCGGGCCTTCCGGGCACTGGCGCGGCGCCACCACCCCGACGCCCCCGGCGGGGACCGGGCCTCCTACGCGCGCGTGCGCCACGCCTACGAGACCCTGGCCGCGTCCCGTGCGCGGTCGGCCCCCACCGGGTCCGACGCCCCGCCGCCACGGCAGGGGGTGCGCATCCCCGTGCGGGTCCGCCGGGCGCGCCCGCGCCGCGGCGCCGACCGCACGGCCGTGCTGCGGGTGGGGCTGCCCGTGGCGGTGTACGGCGGAACCGCCGACCTGGACTCCGGCGACGGCGGCACGGTGACCGTGGCCGTGCCGCCCGGGACCGGGCACCGCACCCGGCTGCGCCTGCCCGGGCGCGGTGGCGCCGGGACGCACGGGGGCGCGCCCGGCGACCTGCTGGTGACGGTGCTGGTGGAGGACCATCCCGTCTACCGCAGAACCGGCGACGACCTGCGCGCCACGCTCCCGCTCGGCTACGCCGAGGCCGTGCTGGGCACGGAGGCCGTGATCACGACGCTGGACGGCCGGGAACTCCGTGTGCCCGTTCCACCCGGCACGGCGCAGGGCGCTACCATCACCCTTCCGGGCCAGGGCGTCCCCGGCCGCGGCGACGCCGGGGCACTGGTCCTCGACGTCGCGATCGACGTCCCCGCCGGCCCCCTCTCGGCCGCCCAACGCGCGGCACTGGAGCACCTCGGCGCCGCACTGCCCGCACCCCGGAAGGAACCACGCCGATGACCGACGCCCGCCCCCGACCGGACCAGGGCCTCTACACCATCTCCGTGGCCGCCGGACTCGCCGGCGTCTCCGTGCAGTCCCTGCGCCTGTACGAGCAGCGCGGCCTGCTCGCCCCCGCGCGCACCAAGGGCGGGACCCGGCTGTACAGCGACAACGACATCGCGCGGCTGCGGCGGATCAGCGACCTCATCGGCCAGGGCGTCAACCTCACCGGCATCGAGCAGATCCTCGACCTGCAGGACGAGAACAGCCGGCTGCGCCGCACGGACGCCGCCGGAGACTGACGCGCCGCCGCTCCCCCGGGAGAGACCGGTCACCGGCCGGTCCCCCCGGCGGGACGCGCCCCCGAGCGCGTGGGGGCGACAGGCCCGCCCCCGCCGGGCCTGTCGTCCCCGTGCGCGCCGACCCCAGACAACCCATAGAAGTTCCTATGCCGGATCGTGGCACGCCTATTGGTCATGCGATGCCATGGGCCCTACCTTCGAGAACGTCGACGACCTGACGGAGCGTACAGAGAACGTCAGGACGTGTGAACCATCCGGCCGCGAGGCCGACCATGACACCAGAAGGACGCACCATGGCCAAGATCCTGTTCGTCATGACCGCCGCCGACCACTGGACGCTGGCCGACGGCACCCAGCACCCGACCGGCTTCTGGGCCGAGGAGGCCGTCGCCCCCTACCGCAAGCTCACCGCCGCCGGACACCAGATCACCGTGGCCACCCCTGGCGGGGTGGTACCGCCCGTGGACCAGGGCAGCCTCTCCCCCGACGCCAACGGCGGGGAGGAGGGCGCCAAGGAGGTCGCCGCCGCGCTGGAGTCGATGGACGAGCTCCGCAGCCCCATCCGCCTGGAGGACGTCGACCTGGCCGACTACGCGGCCGTCTTCTACCCCGGCGGCCACGGCCCGATGGAGGACCTCGCCGTCAGCGCCGAGTCCGGCGCCCTGCTCACCGCCGCCCTGGCCTCCGGCAAGCCGCTGGGCGTGGTCTGCCACGCACCGGCCGCCCTGCTGGCCGCCGACGACGGGGACGGCGCGTCACCGTTCGCGGGCTACCGGGTGACGGGCTTCACCAACGCCGAGGAGACCCAGGCGGGGCTGGCCGACGGAGCGAAGTGGCTGCTCCAGGACCGCCTCGTCGGCATCGGCACCGACTTCGTCGAGGGCGAGCCCTGGGCGCCCCACGTCGTCGTCGACCGCAACCTCGTCACCGGCCAGAACCCGGCCTCGTCCGCCCCGCTGGCCGACGAGCTCCTGCGGCTGCTGGGCTGACCATGGCCTCCGACCGGCTCACCGACGTGCTGGACGCCGCCTACGAGTGCCTGGCGCGGTACGGAACACGCCGCACGACCATGGACGACATCGCCTCGTCCATGGGGGTGTCCCGGTCGGCGGTCTACCAGTACGTCCGCAACAAGGACGAGGCCTTCCGGCTCCTGGCCGAGCGCCTGCACGCGCGGGCGCTCGACCGGGCCGGCCGCGCGGCCGCCGCCGACCTGCCGCCCGCGCGCCGGATCGAGGGGATCGCCGCCGCCAAGTTCGCCCTGGAGCGGCCCCTGTCCGAGCACTCTCCGCACACCGCGGAGCTCGTCGACGAGCGCGCCCGGCTGTTCGGCGGCATCTGCCAGGCGTTCACGGCCGACCTGCGCGCCCTGTTCAGCGGCGTGTTCGCCGAGGCCGGGACCAGGTCGGGCCTGGGCCCCGGCGAGGCCGCCGAGATCTGCCTCGCCCTGGTCAAGGGCCTGGAGTCGGCCCCCGGAGGCGAGGACCTGCTGCGCCCGGCCGTCCGGGTGCTCGCCGAGGGCCTGCTCGCACCGGCCGGAGCCCGCACCTGATCCGACTCCGGCACGGCCCATCGACCGCGCCGTTCCCGCAACACCCACCACACGGAGGTCCACCATGCCCGTCACCAGCCGCGAATGGCAGCTGGCCGCCCGCCCCGTCGGCGAGCCCCGCGACAGCGACGTCGCGTTCACCGAGTCCACGGTGCCCGACCCCGGTCCGGGGCAGGTCCTGGTCCGCAACGACTGGCTGTCGGTCGACCCGTACATGCGCGGGCGGATGAACGAGGGGGAGTCCTACATCCCGCCGTTCGAGCTCGGCGAGCCGATGACCGGCAGCGCGGTGGGCACCGTCGTCGCCTCCGAGTCCGACGCCGTGCCCGTCGGCACGACCGTCAGCCACTTCCGGGGCTGGCGCGAGTACGCCCTGCTCGACGCCGAGGGCCTCCAGGTCGTGGACACGGACCTGGCCCCGGCCCAGGCCTACCTGGGCGTCCTGGGCACCACGGGCCTGACCGCCTACGCCACGCTGGTGGAGGTCTCCCCCGTCCGGGAGGGCGACGTCGTGTTCGTGTCCGGGGCGGCCGGCGCGGTGGGCTCGGTGGCGGGGCAGATCGCCCGCCACCTCGGCGCGGCCAAGGTCATCGGCTCGGCCGGCGGCCCGGAGAAGGCGCGTCGGCTCGTCGACGACTTCGGGTTCGACGCCGCGATCGACTACCGCGAGGGCGACCTGCCCGGGCAGCTCGCCAAGGCCGCGCCCGAGGGCATCGACGTCTATCTCGACAACGTCGGCGGCGACCACCTGGAGGCGGTGCTGGGCGTGATGAACCTGCGCGGCCGCGTGGGCATGGTCGGGGCGATCTCGGCCTACAACGCCACCGAGCCGCCGCCCGGGCCGCGCACGCTGCCGCTGGCCATCGGCAAGCGCATCACCCTGCGCGGCATGAACGTGGGCGACCACTACCACCTGGTGCCCGAGTACGTCGGGCGGGCCGCGACCTGGCTGGCCGAGGGCTCCCTGCGCACCGAGGAGACCGTCGTCGACGGCATCGAGAACGCCTTCGAGGCCTTCACCTCGATGATGCGCGGCGCCAACACCGGCAAGATGCTGGTCCGCCTCACGTGAGTGCGGGGCCTCCTCCGGCGGCGCCCCGGCGCAGACCGCGCTCCAGCGCGTCGGTGACGGCGTGCGCCGCCGGCGAGGTCCACCGCGCGCGGTGGCGCGCGACCAGCACCGCGACGTCGGGCGCCCCGGGCCCGTCGAGGACGGTCAGGCGGCCGGCGGCCAGGGCCCGGTCGACGCCGACCCACGGCAGCAGGGCGAGTCCGAGCCCGGCCGCCACGCACGTGCGGGCCGCCTCGGCGCTGCCGAACCGGGTGGTGCGGGGCCGCGGACCCGGTACCGCGGACAGCTCGCGCGCGAGGGCGTCGCTGTAGGAGCAGCCCTCCTCCAGCAGGAAGACGTCGGTCGCGGCGAGCTCGGCCGGCGTCACCGGCCGGTCGAGAACGGCCAGCGGGTGTCCGGGAGCGGCCACCAGGACCAGGCGCAGCCGGGCCACGGCCTGGGCGGCCACGTCGGTCGCGTCCACCTCCTCCTCCAGGAGCAGTGCCACGTCCACGCGCCCGGCGCGCAGCCCCTCCACGGCCTCGGCCGTGCCCGCCGCGTGGATCTGGACGTCGATGCCCGGTTCGTCGGCCCGCAGCTCGGCGACCACCCGGGGCAGGAGCGAGGAGCACAGGGTCTCCCCCGCGGCGATGACGACCCGTCCGCTGGGCGGCGACCCGTCGCCGACGACCGCGCGCAGCCGGGCCTCCGCGTCCAGCACGTCTTGGGCGCGGGCCAGGAGCCGCTGCCCGTGCGAGGTCAGGCGGGCGCCGCGCGGCAATCGGTCGAAGAGCCGGGTGCCCAGCTCCTTCTCCAGGTCGCGGATGTGGACGGTGACCGTGGACTGGGCCAGGTGCAGCTCCTCGGCCGCGGTGGTGAAGTTCGCGGTGCGGGCCAGTGTGGCGAAGGTGCGCAGCAACCGGGTGTCCATGCCGCCACCCTAGTGTTCTGAGTCGTTAATTCGATGAATAATTGGTTACGATGGTCTCATGGCGCAACGCGGCAGGAAGAAAAGGCTCCTGGTAGTCAGGGACGAGGACCGGCGCACGCTGGAACAGATCGCACGGCGGCCCACGTCAGCGCAGGTCATGGCGCAGCGCGCACGGATCATCCTGCGCTGCGCCGAGGGCGGCACCGATGCCGAGGTCGCCCGGGTGCTGGGGGTCTGGCCGCAGACGGTGGGCAAGTGGCGCAACCGCTATATCGACGGCGGGCTGGAGGCGCTCTCCGACAAGGACCGCCCCGGCCAGCCCCGCAAGATCACCGACGCCCACGTCGAGGAGGTCATCCGCCAGACCCTGGAACAGCCCTCGCCCGACGGCGGTACACACTGGTCGACCCGGTCGATGGCCGAGCGGACCGGGCTGAACCAGACCGCCGTCTCGCGGATCTGGCGAGCGTTCGGGCTCAAACCCCACCTGGTCGACGAGTGGAAGCTGTCCAACGACCCGTTCTTCATCGAGAAGGTCCGCGACGTCACCGGCCTCTACCTCAACCCGCCGGACGCGGCACTGGTGCTGTGCGTGGACGAGAAGTCCCAGATCCAAGCGCTCAACCGGTCGGCCCCGGTGCTGCCGATGATGCCCGCCGTGCCCGAGCGCCAGACCCACGACTACATCCGGCACGGTACGACCACCCTGTTCGCGGCCCTGGACGCGGCCTCGGGCAAGCTGATCTCGGCTCACCACCGCAGGCACCGCTCCGTCGAGTTCCGCAAGTTCCTCAACCAGATCGACCGCGAAACGCCCCCTGGGCTGGATGTCCACCTCATCGTGGACAACTACGGCACGCACAAGGCGCCGATCGTCAAGGACTGGCTGCTGGCCCATCCCCGCTTCCACCTGCACTTCATCCCGACCTACTCCAGTTGGCTGAACCTGGTGGAGCGGTTCTTCGCCGAGATCACCCGCAGGATGATCCGGCGGGGGTCCTACACCTCGGTCAGCGATCTGGAGCACGCACTCCAGGGGTGGATCGATACCTGGAACGAGAACCCCCGGCCGTTCGTGTGGACCAAGACGGCCGAGGAGATCTTCGAAACCATCGCCGCGTATCTTCATCGAATTAACGACTCAGAACACTAGGGCTAGGCCTTGGCCCTGGGCCGGGTCAACCGGTCCAGGGCGAGGGCGACCAGTCCGCTCAGCGCGCCGACGACCGTCCCGGTGACCAGGCTGCTGACGACCGCGAACCCCCGGATGACGACGGCCTCGGCCAGGGGCGGCAGGTCCGCCAGGTTGCCGCCCAGCGAGGGCGCGTCCTCGCCCCAGGAGAGGTTCCACAGGAGCTGGTGGCCCAGTGCCAGGAAGACCCCGTAGACGATGCCCACCACCAGCAGGGTGAGGAAGGCGTTGGGCACCCGGCGCAGGACCGCGACGGCCACCCACACCAGGGGCGGCACGAACACGAACAGCATGTTGACCAGGGTGCCCTCCTGGATCACGTCCAGGTCGTGCAGGATCACCCTCGGGACCGCGAGCAGGGCGAGCCCCACGATGACGGGCAGGGACAGGCCGAGCGCGCGTGGGTTCTTGTCGTTCATGGTTCCACGGTAGGAAGGGGCGCCCCGGTCGCGCGTCGGCCCGCGCGCTCCCCCGACTACGTCCGTGGTCGCATCCGGTGACGCCGCGGGGCGTAGGGGCACCGACTCAGTGACCGAGCGCCAGGCGCACGCCCAGGCTCAACATGACGGCGGCGATGAACGCGTCCAGGATCCGCCAGGCGCGGGGACGGGCGAACAGGGGGCGCAGCAGCCGCGCGCCGAAGCCCAGGGCGAAGAACCACAGGAAGCTCGCCGTGACGGCGCCGCGCACCCACCACCACCGCGCGTCGCCGTCCTGCTGGTTGGCCACGGAGCCGAGGAAGACCACCGTGTCCAGGTACACGTGGGGGTTGAGCCAGGTCAGGGCGACCGCGGTGACGACGGCCGCCCGGGTGCCGATCCCCTGGGCGCCGCCGTCGACGGTCATGCTCCCCGGCCGCAGCGCGCGCCGCGCGGCGAACAGGCCGTAGACGATGAGGAAACCGGCGCCCAGGAAGCGGACCACGGTCACGGCGGCCGGCGCGGCCTCGATCACCGCCCCCACGCCCAGCACGCCGGCCCCGATCAGCACCGCGTCGGACAGGGCGCAGATCAGCACCACCGCCAGGACGGTGCGCGGGCGGCCGTCGATGCCGAGGCGGAGCAGGAAGGCGTTCTGGGAGCCGATGGCCACGATGAGGGCCAGGCCCGTACCGAGGCCGAGCAGGGCGGGCACAAGGGTGTCGTTCACGACCAGAACACTAGGAGCGGCGGCGTATACAGTAAAGCTAAAGTTTCTTAGATCTATGAAGAAGAGCTTAAGATGGCCTTCCAGTTCGACCACCTGCGCACGCTGACCACCCTCGTGGACGAGGGGACCTTCGACGCCGCCGCGCGGCGCCTGCACGTGACCGCCTCCGCGGTCTCCCAGCGGATCCGCACGATGGAGCAGTCCGCCGGCAAGGTGCTGGTCCAGCGCACCAACCCCGTCGTGCCCACCGCGGCCGGGGACGTGGTCCTCAGGCTGGCGCGCCAGGTCCTGCTGCTCGACGAGGATGCCGCCGCCGAGCTGCGGCGCGGGGACGGCGACGGCGACGGCGACGGCGACCGGATCGCCGTCCCGCTCGCGGTCAACGCCGACAGCCTCTCGACCTGGTTCCTGGAAGCGCTGGCCGCACTGCCCGACGACCTCGGCGCGGTCTATGAGATCCACCGGGAGGACGAGGAGCACACCACGTCCCTGCTGCGCTCGGGCACGGTGATGGCGGCGGTCACCTCCACGCCGGACGCCGTGCAGGGATGCGTGGTGGAGGGCCTGGGCACGATGCGCTACCTCGCGGTGTGCAGTCCCCGCTTCGCCGAAACGCACCTGGGGGGACGGGCCGACCTGGAGCGCCTGGACCGGGTCCCCGTGGTCAACTTCGACCGCAAGGACGACCTGCAGAACGCCTTCGTGCGCTCGGTCACCGGCAGGGAGCCGCGGGCGCCCCGGCACTACATCCCGGCCTCGTCGGACTTCGCCAAGACCATTCTGCTGGGGTTCGGGTGGGGCATGGTCCCCGAGGAGCAGTGCCTGGCCGAGATCGAGCGGGGCGAGCTGGTCAGCCTGGCCCCGGAGCGCCCGGTCGACGTCCGGCTGTACTGGCAGCGCTGGAACCTGCGCTCGCCGCTGCTGGACGGCCTCACCGCGGGGCTGCGCGCGGCGGCGGCCACGCGCCTGCACCCGCTCGGCTGACCGCGTGGCGGGCCGCAAGCCCTGCCCCACGGGGGTTGTGGAACTCCGTCCCCTATCCTGGTGCCCCTCCACCCTCAGAGAGGCGAGCATGCCGACGACTCCCCACGACCCCTCCGCGGCCGACCGCCTTCTTGACACGGGCGAGCCCCACTCCGCGCGCGTGTACGACTACTGGCTGGGCGGCAAGGACCACTACCCCGCCGACCGCGCCATGGGCGACCAGATCCTGTCCGTCCTGCCGATGATCGGCGAGATGGCCGTGCAGAACCGCGCGTTCCTGCGGCGCACGATCCGCTACCTGGCCTCGGAGTGCGGTATCCGCCAGTTCCTGGACGTGGGAACCGGACTGCCGACCGCGAACAACACCCACGAGGTGGCCCAGACGGCGGCACCGGACGCCCGGATCGTCTACGTCGACAACGACCCGCTGGTGCTCACCCACGCGCGGGCGCTGCTGACCAGCACGCCCGAGGGCCGCACCGACTACGTCGACGCCGACCTGCGCGACCCCGACACCATCCTGCGCGAGGCCGGCCGGACCCTGGACTTCGACCAGCCGGTCGCGCTGTCCCTCCTGGGCGTGCTGTTCCACATCCCGGACGACTCCGCCTACGAGATCGTCGCCCGGCTCATGGACGCGCTGCCCTCGGGCAGCCACCTGGTCGTCACGCACGCCACCAACGCGGTGACGGGCGAGGCCATGGAGGAGGCGGTCCGCCAGTGGAACGCGGCCTCCTCCACGCCCATCTCGCTGCGCACGCCCGAGCAGTTCGCGCGGTTCCTGGACGGCCTCGAACCCGTGGACCCCGGCGTGGTCTCCATCCCCCTGTGGCGGCCCGACGAGGGCGAGGTCGGCCTGCCCCGGGAGATGGACGAGTACGGCGCCGTGGCCCGCAAGCCCTGACGTCCGCTACGCCGGCGGCGGGACCGCACCCCGTCGTGGGGCGGGGCCGCCGCCGGCCGGTGTCACATACCGGACGGTCGGGATGTCAGGTGCGCACGAAACCGTCCGCGACCGGGTCGGATCAGCCCTTCGGCGCCAGCGCGCGCACGACGGCGGCCGGGTCCTGGCCGGGACGCGGCAGCGGGGCCAGCACGGGGGTGGTGACGCCCGCCTCCGCGTAGGCGCTGATCCGCTCGCGGCAGTACTCGGCGGGGCCGTGGATGATCAGGTCGTCCACCACCGAGTCCGGGATCGCCGCGACCGCGCCCTTGCGGTCGCCCTCGTCCCAGGCCTTCCACATCGGGGTGAGCTCCTCACGGCCCAGCCACTCGTGGAAGGCGCGGTAGACCGGCACGTTCAGGTAGGCCGAGATCGCCCACCGGCCGATCCCCCGGGCCGTCTCCGCGTCGGTGTCGGGCAGTGCGAAGATCCGGGCGACGATCTCCTTGTCCTCGCCGAACTCCCGGACGATGGGAGCGACCGTGCGCACGTCCTCGGAGGAGAGCCAGTTGATGATCGCCCCGTCCCCCTCGCGCCCGGCCAGGCGCAGCATCCCCGGGCGCAGAGCCGCCACGAACAGCGGCGGGGCCTGCTCGGGCACCGCGCCCAGGGTGAAGCCCTGCACGGAGAAGGTGTCGTAGTCGGCCTTGACCTTGGCGCCGGTCAGCGCGGCGCGCAGGAAGCGCACCGTGTCACGCGTGCGCTTGAAGGGCTCCTCGAAGGGGATGGAGTTCCAGCGCTCGACGATGACGTTGGAGGAGGTGCCCACACCCAGGCTGAAGCGGCCAGGCGCGGCCGCGGCCAGGGTGGCCGCGCACATCGCCAGGGTCGCCGGGCCCCGGGTGTAGACCGGGACGATCGCGGTGCCCAGGCGCAGGCTCGGCGCCCACACACTGGCCAGTGCGAGCGGGGTGAAGGCGTCGGTGCCGTTGGCCTCGGCCGACCACGCGTCCGTGTAGCCGAGGTCGGGCAGGCTCTCGATGAGCGTCCTCTGCTCGGAGAGCGAAACGCCGTCCAGCGGAATGGTGATGCCCCAGCGCGTGGTCATGTGGACTCCTGTCGGTGGCCCGGATACCGAATCCGGTTCTTGTTCGCCGTCGGCACGACCGTACCGTCCCCGCCCCTCCGTGCCCACGGGTGCGTCCCGTTCCGGGCCGTGCCTGCGAGACACACGGGGCCGCAGCGGCATATGTTCGTAGGGAAGTGCACACCCGACACACGAAGGAGGGCCCTTCCGTGGCCACGCCACCCTCCCCCTACGACTTCCTGCCCAAGGTCGCCTCGTTCACCGTGACCAGCGCCGACCTGACCGACGGCCAGGCCCTGCCCACGCCGCAGGTCAGCGGGATCATGGGCGCCGGCGGCCAGGACGTCTCCCCGCAGTTGTCCTGGAGCGGTTTCCCCGAGGGGACGCGGAGCTTCGCGGTCACCTGCTTCGACCCGGACGCCCCGACCGCCAGCGGGTTCTGGCACTGGGCGGTGGCCGACATCCCGGCGGACGTCACGTCGCTGGAGTCGGGTGCCGGGGACGGTTCCGGCCTGCCGGAGTCCGCCGTCACCCTGCGCAACGACGCCGGGGGCCACCGCTACGTCGGTGCCGCCCCGCCCCCCGGGCACGGCCCGCACCGGTACATGTTCGTCGTCCACGCCGTCGACGTGCCCAGCCTGGGCATCGACGCCTCGGCGAGCCCGGCCTTCCTGGGCTTCAACCTGTTCCAGCACACCCTGGGCCGCGCGATCATCACCGGCCTGCACGAGCAGAAGTAGCGGCCCCGGCCCCTGGGGCGCCCGCCCCGGGGGCCGCGCCCCGACCCGCCCCAGTGGGACGACCCTCCAGCCCGCCCGGAACCCGGCGTGCGGCGTGCAGCGTGCAGCGTGCAGCGTGCAGCGTGCAGCGTGCAGCGCCCCGAGCACGCGCGGCACCGCCTTCCGGTTCACCGGACAGCCGGAATCGGCCAAGACCGACCGCGGCGACCCGCCTGCGTCTAGGCTCGGCTGATACGACCGACCCGGCCCGCTCCCACGTCTGGAAGGGTTCACTGGTGTCCCATCAGTCCGCGAGACCGACCGTAGTGGTGACGACGGCGGGTTCGGCTCCCACCCCCGGCACCATCCTCCACCTGCGCGACCAGGGCTTCCGCGTCATCGCCACGGACATCGACCCCACCGCGCCCGGACTGTACCTCGCCGACCGCGGGTACCTCGTGCCCGCCGGTGACAGCGAGGCCTTCCTGCCCCGTATGCGCGCGCTGTGCGCGAGCGAGGGGGCCGTCGCGATCGTGCCGCTGGTGGACGAGGAACTGCTGCCGGTGGGCGAGCTGGCCCAGGACGGTCTGAGCGTCATGCTCCCCCGCCCGGCCTTCGTCGCCTCCTGCCTCGACAAGTACGTCCTCATGCGCGAACTGGACGCGGCCGGGATCGGCGTCCCCCGCACCTGGGCGGCCTCGGAGCCCCCGCCCGCGGGCATCGCGGCCGCGGAGCCCGGCGGGTTCGTCGTCAAGCCGCGCAGCGGGCGCGGCAGCCGCGGCGTCCAGCTCGTCGGCGCCCTGGCGGACGTGCCGGCGGCGGTGGCGGCGAGCGGCTACCGCCCCGAGGAGCTGATCGTCCAGGAACGGGTCACCGGACCGGAGTTCACCGTCTCGGTGGTCGTGTGGCGGGACGGCCGGGTCCAGGCCGTGGTCCCCAAGGAGGTCGTCCTCAAGCGGGGCGTCACCAAGTACGCCGTGACCCGGCACCAGGCGCAGGTCGAGCGCACCTGCCGCGCGGTGCAGTCGGCGCTGCGAGCCGACGGTCCGTTCAACGTGCAGCTGTGCCTGGACGCCGAGGGCCGGCCGCGTGTGTTCGAGATCAATCCGCGCTTCTCCTCCACCGCGGCCCTGACCGCGGCCGCAGGGGTCGACGAGGTGGCCGGGCTGCTCCGGCAGGCGGTGGCCGGCGGCCCCCGCCTGACCGACACCTGGCGCGAGGGCGTGACGATGGTGCGGCGGTGGACCGACGAGTTCATCGGCGAGGAGGAGTTCACCTCCCACGGGCTCACCCCCGACCCCGCGGTACCCCGGCTCGCCCGGGCGAACGAGCCGGTCCCACCGGGGCGCTCCACGGACCCGGTGCCCGACGTCGCGGCGCGTGCCCGATGAGCCGCGCGCACCCGCTGCGCGACGCCGCGGCCGAGGCGGTGATCGAGGTCGGCGCCCTGCTGCGCGAGTGGCGGCCCAGCGCCGAGGCCCGCGGCGGGACCTGGGAGGGCAGCCAGTTCAAGGCGCGGGCGGACGCGATGGCCCACCGGGCGCTGTCGGAGCGGCTGACCGCGATCGACGGCCACATCCCCGTGGTCAGCGAGGAGGACACCGCGTCGTTGACGCGGGACCGGCCCACGCGCTACTGGCTGATCGACCCCATCGACGGCACCGCCAGCTACGTGCACGGCTTCTCCGGCTACGTCACCCAGGCCGCCCTGGTCATCGGCGGGCGGCCGGAGGTGTCGGCGGTCTTCGCCCCGGAGAGCGGCACCCTGTACACCGCGGTGCGCGGGCAGGGCGCGCGCCGGAACGGGATGGCGCTACCCGCCTGCGAGGCGGCGCCACCCGGACGGGGCGTGCTGACCGACAACACGCCCGCGCCGGACGGCATCGCCCGGCGCGTGTACGAGCACTTCGGCTACGGCGAGTACCTGGAGAGCGGGAGCATCTCGCTCAAGCTGTGCCTGATCGCCGAGGGCTCCGCGCACCTGTTCGTCAAGGACGTGCCCGTGCGCGACTGGGACGTGGCCGCTCCCGGCCTGGTCCTGGAGGAGGTGGGCGGCCGGATCACCCGGTTGGACGGCACGGGCTTCGGGTACCGGGACGGATACGAGCACACGGGACTGGTGGGCGCGGCCGACCCGGCGACCGGTCGAGCGGTGGCCCGCTGGCTGACGGTCTGAACCGGCGCGCGACGGGCTTCGCGTTCCTCTTCCGTGCGCGTGGCGTGAGGCGTACCGTGTGGTCACCAACGCCGCTATGGGGGTGGAGACGTGAGCGACGGACGTCTGCCGCTGCACCGCGTACGTGCCTCGGACGCCGAACGTGAGGCGACCTTGGAGCACCTGGCCACGGCCTTCGTGGAGGGCCGCCTGCGCCAGGACGAGTACGAGCTGCGCGTCGGTCTGGCCCTGCGCTCGGTCTTCATCGGGGACCTGGAGGACCTGACCGGCGACCTGCCCGCACGGCCCCACGCGCCCGCACAGGCCCCCGCGTCCGGCCCTCCCGCCGAGGCGGACGATCCCGGGACGCGGTGGCAGGCGCCCGCGCTCACCGTGTCCTGGAGCGAGTGGACCGACGAGTGGCGCTGGTGGCTCGGGATCGCGGTGGTCCTGACCACCGTGTGGGCCGTGGTCAGCGCGATGAGCGGGGAGCTGGTGCCGTACTGGCCGCTGGTGCCCCTGGGCATCTGGGCGGCGGTCCTGCTGGCCTCGGCCATCTGGCCGAGCGAGGGCGAGCCCCCGCCCGGGTGAACGCCGGGATCAGCCCACCGCGTGCAGCCAGCGGACGGGAGCGCCGTCGCCGGCGTAGCGGAAGGGTTCGAGCTCCTCGTCCCAGTGGCGTCCGGTGAGGCGGTCGATCTCCTCGGCCAGGTCGACACCGCCCACGGCGGCCTCCTCCATCGCGCGGCGCAGCCGCGCCTCGGGGACCAGGACCTCGCCCGCCGCACTGGTGACCGCGGTGAACATGCCCAGGGCCGGCGTGTAGCTGTAGCGCACGCCGTCGAATCCGGGCGACCCCTCCTCGGTCACCTCGAAGCGCAGGCGCTGCCACGAGTTCAGCGCCGAGGCCATCTCTCCGGACGTGCCGGGCCTGCCCTGCCAGTTCAGCTCGGCACGGTGATGGCCCGGTGCCGCCGGCTGTGCGACCCAGTCGAGTTTCACGGGTACTCCAACGACGCCCGCGACCGCCCACTCGATATGTGGGCACAGCGCCGCGGGCGCGGAGTGGACGTACAAGACGCCACGTGCGGACACCGAACCTCCTGATACGAACGAGTGCGCTTCCCCGACGCCCTCGTATCACGAGAAGGTTGCATACCCGCCTGGATACCTTTTGCCCCATTGTGCCCCAAGGGCACCCTGGAAATCATCGTTCCCGCTGGTATTTTCCAGCGTTCCCCCCGTAACCGGAACCCCCAGAGACTAGCGTGAGCCCCAGAACGGACAGGGAGTCCGATCATAGTGGGGGCGGGATTGCCAGACCAGTCACATGAGACCATCCACACGGTCATTCCTCCCTCCGAAATCGTACTTCCGCCCCAGAACGGGCATCAATCGCCCCATCTCTTGCCGATTTCGGCCACAACCGGCCCGCGATCCGAGGACCCGGACGACGCCGAACTCGTCCGGCGCGCGTGCGCCGGCGACCCCCGTGCCTGGGAACTCATCGTCGACCGCCACCTGGCGCTCGTGAACGCCGTCGCGCGTTCCTACCGCCTCTCCGTCCCGGACCGGGAGGACGCGGTGCAGACCGTCTGGCTCACCCTGAACCAGCACCTGCCGCGGCTGCGCGCCCCGGACCGGCTCCGCGCCTGGCTGCGCCGGGTCACCAGCGACGTCTGCGCCCGCCAGCGCCGCCGAGCCCTGCGCCAGCGCCCCGTCGACCCGCACCTGCTGGCCGACCTGGCCCCGGCGGACGGCCCCGACCCCGAGTCCGCGTACCTGGAAAGGGAAAGGCACGACGAACTCCACCGCGCGATCCGCCGGCTCACCGACGCTCGGGACCGGATCGCCGTCCTGCACTACCTGGACGAGACGCCCGCACCGGAGTGGGTCCACGGCGCCGCGGGACCGCGGGCCGCCGCCAACCACCGGCGCCGGATCGTTCGCAGCCTCCGCCGCCTCATGAAGGGCCCCGAGTGAAGGAACGCACCGACCCCCCACGCGACAGGGACACCGACGGCAGAGCGGCCGCTCTGGCGGCCTTCGACCGCGGCGACGACGGCGCCGACCTGGCCGGACTCACCGAGCAGTCCCCGCCCCGGCGCACCGCCGCGCGCGCGGACCACGACCCGGTCACGGCGTCGCTGCGCTTCGACCACGACGACCTCGCGCTCTCCGTACGGGTCCACGCGCCCGCCCGCGGGCCACAGGCGGCGGACCGCTCCGTGCACGGCCAGATCACCGGCCACGTGGACGAGGCCGACCTGCGGGCGCGACGGCCCGGGCGCTCGTTCGGCGTGCGCGTGGGGGCCGACGGACGCTTCACCCTCACCGGCCTCGACCGGGGACCGCTCAGCCTGGAGGTACGCCGGCCGGGCCGCGCCCCGGTGATCACGGCGTGGTTCACGGTCTGATCCCCCCCTTCACAGATGTGGCTGTGCCCGTCGCGCGTTCGGGTCCTCCCCGAACCCGGTCGCACCCGTCCGGTTCTGCTGGTGTTCGCCCCGCTTCGCACCCACGGATCGGGGCCGAATCCGCGTCCGACGCTGCCGCCGCACCCGGTCACTGCTGTTCACTGGGACCTGGCCGGTGGGAGCCCCCTCCACGAGCGGTACCGCGGAGGCGAGTGCGCGCCGGAGCCGTTGAGGACCGACCCACCCGCGAAAGGCGGCCGGACGTGCCACCCATCCCCCGACCCGGCCCACCGGCGTCCCGCTCCCGTGGGCGCCTCGTCCACCGCTCCGCGGGGCCGTCCCCCGACCCGGGCTCGGGCCACGCCCTGATGCGCCGGGTCGTCCGCGGAGTGCGCCTCGCCCAGTACGGCCGGTTCGAGGAGACGGTCTCGCTGCTCACCGAGGCGCGCGTTCGGCTCCGCGGCCACCCCGTCGCAGCCTCGGCCCCGGTGGTGCCCGGTGTCCTGGCCAACCTCGGCCTGGCCCAGACCCTGTGCGGTCGCTACGGGCCGGCCGACGACCACCTGCGCGAGGCACGCGCCCTGGCCCAGGAACGGCGCCTGCCGCTCATGGACCTCGTCGTACGACAGAACCAGGGCTGCCTCGCGCTCCACCGAGGTGACGCGGTCGCGGCGATCGGGACCTTCCTCGACCTGCGCGACCGCCTGCCCGGCGACCGCCGCGACGCCCTGCGCGTCGACCTGGCCGAGGCGCTGCTGGCCGAGGGCCTGGTGGAGGAGGCCGCGACGGTCCTGCACGAGGGATCGTGGAGCGGTGACGGCGAGGCGGCGCCCGCCACGCTCCTGGTCGAGGCGAAACTGCGCCTGCTCGACGGCTCGCCGACCCGAGCGGTCGAGCTCATCCGGCGCGTTCGGCGGTCGAACGGCGCGGGCTCGCTCTGGCACCGCCTCGCCGTGCGCCTGGAGACCATGGCCCACCGCGTCGCCCGGACCGCGCGACCGACCGGGCCCGCCGACGCGCTCGGCGCCCACGCGACCCTCGGAACCCCTGCGACCCTCGACGACGCACTGCGCACCCCTGCGACCCTCGGCCCGGCGGAGCCGTTGGGGCGGGCCGGGGAGGCCCTGGCGCTGCGCGCGCCACTGGCCGCACCCGAGGCCCCGGTGCCCGACCGGACCGCCCACCGCGCCCTGCGAGCCCTGGCCCGCAGCACCGCCGCCGCGCCCGGGGCCTGGGCCGGCCCCGCCGTCGCCGACCCCCACGTCGTCCGGGCCGGGCTGGAGCGCGCGCTGCTGGAGGGCGACGCGGCCACCGCCCTCGAATGGGCGGACCTGGGCCGGACCTGGGCGGCGCCCCTGGTCCCGGGCCCGCACGCGCCCCGGTCGAGGGCCCTGACCACGCTGACCGAACACTACCGCGCCGCGCTGGCACGGGGTGGCGATCCGCGCTCGGGCGCGCGCCGATGGGAGTCCGAGCGCTGGCGGGCCCTGTACACCTCCACGCCGGCCGCGCGTGCGCACGGCCCCGCGGGGCCCGTGGTCCCGGCGATGGTCGAGCGCCTGGCGGACCGGGCGTTCGTCCACCTGGTGCGGGCTCTGGACGACCTCGTCGCGATCGTCGCCACGTCCGAGGGGGTACGGGCGCGACCCCTGGGGCCGTTCCGCCGGGCCGCGCGGACCCTGGCCGACTTCACGCACGAGGCGCCCCGCTCACAGGGCGCGCCCACCCCCGACGGCGACGCCGTCCACGCGCTCGTGGCGCCGGTCCTGCCGCTGGTGGGCGACCGCGGGCTCGTCGTGGCCGCCGACCCTGCGCTGGGCGACCCGCCCTGGGGCATGCTGCCCGCGCTGTGCGGACGCACGCTGTCGCTGGTCCCCACCGCCCGCTTCTGGACCGAGCGGACCACTCCCCCGCCAGCGCCCCGCCGGGTGCTGCTCGTGGCCGGCACCGAGCCGGACGGAGCCCGGGCCGAGGTCGCCGCGCTCGCCGACCTGCACCCCGCGGCACGGGTCCTCACCGGCGCGCGGACCCGGCCCGAGGACGTGCTGGCGGAGTTCGGCCGCGCCGACCTCGTGCACCTGGCCGCGCACGGCCGCGTCCCCGACGACGCTCCGCTGCTGGCGTCCGTGGAACTGCCGCGGGGTCCGCTGCTCGCCTGCGACCTGCGGGACGTCACCGCGGCGCCCGCGGTGGTCACCCTGTCGACATGCTGGACCGGGCGCGGTTTCGCCACCGCGCCCGGCCTGCCGTCGGGGTTCGTGGGAGCGCTGCTGGCCCGCGGTACGCGCACCGTGGTGGCCAGTCCCGTCCCGGTCGAGGACGCCTCGACCGGCAGGGCCATGCGCGCCTTCCACCGCGCGCTGGTGGCGGGGACACCGGTGCCCGAGGCGGTGGCCCTCCACCTCGGGCGGTCCGGATTCTGCTGCTACGGCGCCTGAGCGCCGACCACGGGTGGCGCCGGGGTCACCAGCCCCGCTCGCGCCATTCGGCCAGGTGGGGACGCTCGGCGCCGAGCGTGGTGTCCCTGCCGTGGCCGGGGTAGATCCAGGTGTCGTCGGGCAACGGGCCGAACACGCGCTCCTCCACGTCCGCGAGCAGCGAACGGAAGTCGGGGTCCGACCCGGTGCGGCCGACCCCGCCCGGGAAGAGGCTGTCGCCGGTGAACAGGTGGGTGCGTCCCTCGGGATCGTCGTAGCGCAGCGCGATCGACCCGGGAGTGTGCCCCCGAAGGTGGATGACGGTGAGGGTGCAGTCCCCGACCGGAACGGTGTCGCCGTGGACGACGGGCTCGTCCACGGAGACCGGGAGCTCGTCACCGTCGTCGGGGTGGGCGACGGTGCGGGCGCCGGTCTGGCCGACGACTTCGGCGAGGGCCTGCCAGTGGTCCTGGTGGCGGTGGGTGGTGACCACTCTGGCCAGGCCGCCCTCCCCGATCAGCTCCAGGACGCGGTCGGCCTCGGCCGCCGCGTCGATGAGCACGGCTTCGCCCGTCGCTCTGCAGGTGAGGAGGTAGGCGTTGTTGTCCATCGGCCCGACGGCCAGCTTGGCGATCGTCAGTTGCGGTAGTTGTCGCAGGTCGGCAGGGCCGCCGACCCTCGTATCTCCGGAGTAGCTCACCAGACCATTGTGGCCCGACATGGGGAGCGTACGCACCCGGGCCGCACACGTCGGGTGCCCGGGTCACCGGGCGTCCGACGACCGCCCGTTCCGCGGCAGGGCGCGATGCGGCACGGACGGTACGGACGGTACGGCGCGGGGCCGGCTACCGCGCCCAGCGCGGGGGGCGCTTCTCGAAGAAGGACGCCCGCCCCTCGGCCGCGTCCTCGCTGCCGAAGAACTCGGCCGACAGCTCGCCCATCCGGGCGAACGCCTCCTTGCGCCGGTCCGGCGCGGCCAGCGCGCCGGCGCCGAGTTCGCCCAGCAGCTCCTTGGTCCGCGAGAGCGCGCGCGGAGCCGCTCCCCGCAGTCCCTCCAGCACGGCGTCGACGGCGTGCTCCATCTCCCGGTCCGCGACGGCCTGGGTGATGAGGCCGGCCTTGGCGGCGGCCGAGGCGTCGAAGAGCTCACCGGTGAGGAAGTACCGGCTGAGTTGGCGCGAGTGCATACGGGCGGACACCGGCACGGAGATGATCGCCGGAACGACCCCGATGCGCACCTCGGTGAAGGCGAACGTGGCGCTCTTGGGCGCCAGCGCGATGTCGGCGGACGCCACCAGCCCGATGCCGCCGGCCCGCGCCGCGCCGTTGAGCACGGCGATCACGGGTTTGGGCGCGTCCATGATCTGCTCGAAGATCTCGGGCAGCTCGGGCGCCGGCTCGACGGCCCGTCCCTCCAGGGCGGCGCCGACCTCCTTCAGATCCGCTCCCGCGCAGAACACCGGGCCGTTGCCGGTGAGGACCACGCCTCGCACCTCTTCGTCGGCCATGGCCTCGGTCAGGGCGGCGGACAGCTCCGAGCGCAGCCGGGCCGAGAGCGCGTTGCGGTTGCGCGGGGAGTCGAGCGTGACCGTGGCGATGGCCCGGTCGACGTCGAGGCGGACCACTGTCCGGTCTCCGGAGGAGGTCGGGGACGGGTACTGCGTCATCGCGGACTGCCTTTCGTCGTACGCGCTCGCGCTCCCGCCCGTCGCCTACCGCCACCTCAACGGACGCCTGCGGCGCTGTTCCTTTCCGGCGGGGCCGCGGGCGCGGAGATCGGGGGCTTCCGCACACGCCCGTGACCCTGAGTACGACGCCCCCGGTTCGTGGCCGGGCCCGTCGTGGCGGTGTACACAACCGGTTCAACCTTAGACTGACCGATCGTTCACGCACCACGGTCGCGCGGGGCCGGTTCGTTAAGTCCGTGTGACGGGCGCGCGACCCTGTGTGACACGACCGGACACGAGCGGGTCGGGCACCCGGCCCGGGAACCGTCCGGGGCCGGGAAGGACTCCTCCCCGGCCCGGGGCGGGTTCAGCGGCGGGTGGTCGCCGTCGACAGCGAGTCGGCGAAGGTCAGCATCGCCGCCACGGCGCCGGAACCGTCGGCCGCCTCGCTCACGCGCAGGGTGAGCGGCTCGGCGGTGATGGATCCGGTGTAGCCGTGGTCGAGCTCGCAGGTCTCGTCCGCGCAGGCGGCCGGTTCGAGGTCGATGTTGGCGACGGCGCCCCAGTTGACCGACAGGTTCACGCTCAGCACCAGCTCGCTGGGCAGGCTCCCCGGTGTGTACTGGGCCGGGTTCGGCACGACCCGGGTCAGGGCCACCGACTGGATGTTGCCCAGCTGGATGCAGTCGGTGGTGGTGGAGGCGTGCGAGGTCCCGCCCGGTTCGGTGGGCGGATGCTCGTCGGTGTGGCACACCACCAGACGCGTCGCGGTCAACACCATCACCGTGATGTGCCGGCGCATCTCCATGGCCGGATCGAAGGTCGCCTCGTGGTGGACGATGAACGCCTCGGCGCTCTCGTCGCCCAGAGCCGTGGCGACGGCGTCGATCACCAGCGCGGGATAGTAGCCGCTCCGTTCGATCTCCAGCCGCCAGTCGGTGGACACGGCACGTGTTTTCCTCATACCCCTATCCTGCCTCCTTCCCGTGACACTTCGCGACCGGGATGTGAAACGGGTCGACCAGTTCCTGATCAGAACGTCACCCCGCGCAGTCGTCGGGGCCCGGCGTCGGGGCGGACCTCGGGTGCCTCGCGCAGCCACATGCGCGCGCCCAGCACGTGCGCGCCCGTGGCGTTGACCAGGACCGGGTCCAGGTCCACGTAGCCGACCTCGGGGAAGGCCTCCACCAGGCGCGAGACCCGGATGAGCAGCTCCTCCAGCGCCTCGACGTTGGGCTGCTCGGCCAGTGAGGTGGCCCCGGCGGGCAGGCCGAACAGCAGCGGCGCGGCGCGCACGGCGTGGATGAGGTCGGCGGCGTCCATGTCCGTCAGGGGCGCCAGCCGGAAGGCCCGGTCGTCCAACAGTTCGGCGGTCACGTCGGCCAGGCCGAAGGAGACCACGGAGCCGAACGACTGGTTGTCGCCCGCGCGCACGACCGTGGGCACCCCGGGCGCGGCCATGCGCTGCACGACCAGTTCCGCGTCGGCGCCGAACCTGTCGTACAGGGACAGGTAGGCGCTGCGCACGTCCTCGGGGGTGCGCAGGTCGGGCCGCACGAACGTGCCGCCGGCGCGCACACGCAGGTCGGGGGCGTCGGCCTTGACGACCACCGGGTAGCCCAGCTCCCCCGCGGCGACGACGGCCTCGTCGGCCGAGGACACCGGCAGATCGGGGTAGGCGGCGATGCCGTAGCTGGCCAGGAGGTCGCGGGTGTCCTCGCTGGAGACGGCCGTCTCCTCGTCGTAGCGGCGCTCTCCGCCGAACCAGGCGATGTCCTGCCCGGAGCCCTGCGACTTGGCCAGGGCGCGGGAGATGGTGGAGCGGGCACGCGCCCGGTCGATGTCGGGCAGCTCGGGGTGCCGGCCGGGCTTGCGGTTGCGCCACTGGGCGTAGCGGGTCGCGTGGGCCAGGGCGCGCACGGCGTCCTCGGGCGCGGGGTAGGACGGCACCGAGCCGCGCAGCGTCTCACCGTTCTCCCCGACCTGGCGCAGCACCTCGGGCAGGCCCTGGCGCGCCAGGTAGGTGGTCACGACGGGCTTGTCGGAGTCCTTGGCCCGGGCGCGCAGGACGCGGGCGACGTCGTCGCCGATCGGCTGTAGCGCCGGGACGAAGACCACCACGACCGAGTGCACGTCGTCGGCGGCCAGCATCGTCTCCAGCGCCCGGTCGAAGTCCTCCGCGGTCGCCTGGGGACCGAGGTTGACCGGCTCGTGCGGTTTGAGGCCCTGGCGGACGGCGGCGTCCTTGACGAGCAGCTCCAGGGAGTCGGAGTTGCCGATGACGCCCACCCGCGGCCCGTCGGGCAGCGGCTGGTAGGCGAACACCTGGGCGGCGTCGAACATCTGCGTGATGTCGTCCACCCGCACCACGCCCGCCTGCTGGAAGAGCGAGGTGACGGCGAAGTCGGGCAGCGCCAGTCCGCCCGCGGCGTGTCCGGTGGGGGTGGTCTGCGCCGACCCGCCGCTGCGCACGGCCACGACCGGCTTCTGCTTGGCCAGGCGCCGGGCCAGGCGGGTGAACTTGCGGGGGTTGCCCAGGGACTCCAGGTACTGCAGGACCACCTCGGTGGCCGGGTCCTCCTGCCAGTACTGGACCAGGTCGTTGCCGGACACGTCGGCGCGGTTGCCCGCGGAGACGAACGTGGACAGGCCCATACCGCGCTCGGCGACGCGCTGGAGGATGGCGCGGCCCAGGGCGCCCGACTGGGAGAAGAAGCCGATGGGCCCGCGCGGGGGCAGGTCCGGCGACAGGGTGGCGTTCAGCGACACCGCCGGGTCGCTGTTGGCGATGCCCAGGCAGTTGGGACCGACCACGCGCATGCCGGCGGCGCGCGCGGTGCGCACCAGCTCGTCCTGGCGGGCACGGCCCTCGGGGCCGATCTCGCCGAACCCGGAGCTGACCACGACCAGGCCGTGGACGCCCTTCTCGGCGCACTGCTCCACGACGTCGGGGACGGCCTCGGCCCGTACGGCCACGACCGCGAGGTCGACCTCGTCGGGGATGTCCAGCACCGTGGGGTAGGCCCGCACGCCCACGACCGCCTTGGCCTCGGGGTGGACCGGGTAGACCGGCCCCTGGAACTCCCCGGCGAGCAGGTTGCGCAGGGCGGTCTGGCCGATGGTGTGGGCCGTGCGGCTCGCGCCGATGACCGCGACCGACCGCGGGAAGAGCAGGCGGGCGATGGAGCGCGACTCCGCGCGCTGTTCGCGGGCGCGCATGACCTCGGTGGAGTCGTCGGTGGGCTGCAGGTCCAGCGTGAGCCGGATGACGCCCTCGTCGAAGGTCTGCTGCGCGGTGTATCCGGCCTCGCGGAAGACGTTGATCATCCGCCGGTTCTCGGGCAGCACGTCGGCGATGAACCGGCGCACGCCGCGTTCGCGCGCGGCGGCGCCGATGTGCTCCAGGAGCACGGAGGCCAGGCCGCGGCCCTGGTGCCCGTCCTCGACGACGAAGGCGACCTCCGCCTCCTCCGGCGCGACCTTGTCGTAGCGGACCACGGACACGAGCGAGTCGGAGATGGTGGCCACCAGCGCGACGCGGTCCTCGTAGTCGACCGAGGTGAACCGCTTGACGTCGCGGTCGGAGAGTTTGGGGTAGGGAGCGAAGAACCTGTAGTAGATCGTCTCCGGTGAGAGCCGCGAGTGGAACTCGCGGAGCAGGTCGGCGTCGTCTGGAGTGATGGGGCGCAGGTGCGCGGTGCCTCCGTCGGTCAGGACGACGTCGGCTTCCCAGTGGTTCGGGTAGGACTGCACGACTGCGAGACTAGACGACGATCGGCCCCCGCAGGGGAACCCCGGCCCAGGAGGGCGGGTATACACCGGTCGGCCGCGTCCCGCCGAACCGACGTCGCGTGTGTCCATCGCGCTGTCAGTTCGTTACACGCCGCTGACGCTTCACCTGTTAACGTCGTGCTGGCATGCAAGATCTCAACCCTCGGCGGTGGTTGGCGAAATGACTCGAGTGGTCGTCATCGGTGATCTGATGACCGATGCCGTCGCACGCGCGTTCCACCCTCTGGCCCGCGGCAGCGACACCCCCGCGTCGGTGACGATGTACGGCGGCGGATCGGGCGCGAACATCGCGTCGTGGCTCGCGGTGGAAGGGGTCGAGACCACGTTCGTGGGCCGCCGCGGCTCCGACATCACCGGGCGCACGCGCGAGATGGAGCTCATGGGCTACGGCCTGGACTCGCGCATGGTGATGGATCCCGAGCGCCCCACCGGTACGTGCGTGGTGATGATCACCCACCGGGGCGACCGCACGATGCTGAGCGATCCGGGGGCCAATTCCCGCCTGCAGCCCGAGGACCTGCCGCGCGACGTGTTCGGTCCCGACGGGCATTTGCACGTGTCCGGTTACACGCTGATCAACGCCGACTCGCGGCGCGCCGCCCGGGTGGCGCTGCGGATGGCCCGCGAGAGCGGCATGTCCATCTCGGTGGACGGCGGATCGCACGCCCCGCTGGAGCGCGCGGGCGCGGAGAACTTCCTGGACTGGACGCAGGGCGCCCGGCTGCTGTTCGCCAACGTCGACCAGGCCCGTGTGCTGACCGGCCGGGACGAGCCCGAGGCCGCCGCCAAGGTGCTCACCGCCTGGTTCCCCAACGTCGTGATCAAGCTCGGCGAGCAGGGCGGACTGTGGGCGTCCAAGACGCGCGAGGACTGTGTGACCGCTCCCGCCGAGCCGGTGGAGCCGAGTCCGGGGTCCGTGGGCGCGGGCGACGCGTTCATCGCGGGATTCCTGCCCGCGTGGCTGACCGGTCGTCACCCCAAAGAGGCGCTGGGCCGCGGACACCACCTCGCCGCCCGCGCCCTGCACCAGCCCGGCGCCCGCCCGGACCTGGGCGAGGGCCAGCCGGTGCGCCGCGGAGCCCCGAGGGGCCAGCGCATCCGCTAGCCGCCCGCACCGACTCGAACCGAAACGGACCCCACGCCACGTGGGGTCCGTTTCGTACGTCGGAACCGCTACGCCCGGGCGACGAGGACCGGCGTCGGCCTCACCCCACGCGAAGGGCGAGGGGCGACCCCGGTCAGCCGCCGCTGGTGGCCAGGGTGAGCGGCAATACCTCCGGGGCGCCCGCTCTGCGCAGCAGCGCCGCGGCCACGGTGAGACTCCACCCGGTGTCGGAGAAGTCGTCCACCAACAGGATCGGCCCGGGGGTCCGGTTCTGCAGGTCGGCCAGGCGCTCGGTCAGCTCGTCGGTGATGGTCAGCGCGTTGTACACCTGGCCCAGGCGCATCGCGCTGTTGTGCCGCCGCGGCCCCGGCGGGACGCGGTAGTCCAGCGCGCCCACGGGCGCCAGGCGTCCGAGCTCGGCCAGCCGGGCGGCCAGGTCCGTGATCAGCTTCGGCCGGGTCGTGGACGGCATCGCCACCACGCCGACGGGCCGCTGCCGCCAGCCCCAGGTGGCCAGGACCCGCACCACGGCCTGGAGCATGCGCTCGTCGACGGGCTCGTCCGGCGCGTCCTCGGCCAGGCGTCGGCGCAGGTCGTTGCCCCAGCCCACGTCGGTGAAACGGGCCAGCGCGCGCCCCTCCGACGCCCGCAGGTCCTCCTTGATCTTGCCGGAGAGCGGAACGTCCAGCGTGTCCATCCCGCTCGGCCACTGGCGCCGCGGCGTGATGGGCGTGCCGGGGCGGTCCAGGTGCGCGGCGGCGGCCTCGCGGTGGCCGGCGTCGACCTCCGTGGGCCAGGACTCCCCGGTGCACACGTCGCAGCGCCCGCAGGGTTCGGCCTGGGGGTCGTCCAGCTGCCGGCGGAGGAACTCCATCCGGCAGGTGTCGGTGGCGATGTAGTCGAGCATGGCGCGCTGTTCGCGCTCACGGGCCTCGGCCACCGCCGCGTAGCGGTCGGCGTCGTAGGACCAGGGGCGTCCCGTGGACGTCCAGCCGCCCCGTACCCGCTGGACCGCGCCGTCCACGTCCAGCACCTTGAGCATCTGCTCCAGGCGGGTGCGGCGCAGGTCGACGCGGGTCTCCAGCGCGGCGGTGGACAGCGGCCCGCCCTCGGCGTCCAGGACCTCCAGGGTCTGGCGCACGGTGGCCTCCGGCGGGAACGACAGGCCCGCGAAGTACGCCCAGATCTGGGTGTCCTCCCGGCCCGGCAGCAGGACCGCCTCGGCCCGGCTCACGCCACGGCCCGCTCGGCCGACCTGCTGGTAGTAGGAGATCGGCGACTGCGGCGCGCCGAGGTGGACGACGAAGCCCAGGTCGGGCTTGTCGAAGCCCATGCCCAGGGCGCTGGTGGCCACCAGGGCCTTGACGCGGTTCTGCAGCAGGGCGTCCTCGGCGTCGCGGCGCTCCTCCGGGTCGGTCTGGCCGGTGTAGGCACGCACCTCCATGCCCTGCTCGGAGAGGAAGCGCGCGGTCTCCAGCGCGGCGCTGACGGTGAGGGTGTACACGATGCCCGAGCCCTCGATCCGCGGCAGCTGCTCGGCCAGCCAGCTGAGCCGCGCGGTGGGGTCGGGCAGGTCGGCCACGGCCAGCCGCAGGCTCTCCCGCTCCAGCGGTCCGCGCAGGACCAGGGTCTCCCCGCCGCCGGCCTGGAGCTGTTCGGCGACGTCGCGGGTGACGCGCTCGTTGGCGGTGGCCGTGGTGGCCAGGACCGGGATGCCGTCGGGGAGTTCGTGCAGGAGCGAGCGGATGCGCCGGTAGTCGGGGCGGAAGTCGTGTCCCCAGTCGGAGACGCAGTGCGCCTCGTCGATGACGACCAGGCCCGCGCCGGCGGCGAGCCGCGGCAGGACGCGGTCGCGGAACTCGGGGTTGTTCAGGCGTTCCGGGCTGACCAGGAGGACGTCCACCTCGCCCGCGGCCACGTCGGCGTAGGTGGACTCCCAGGCGGTGGTGTTGGAGCTGTTGATGGTGCGCGCGCGGATGCCGGCGCGTTCGGCGGCGGCGATCTGGTTGCGCATCAGGGCCAGCAGCGGCGAGACGATGACCGTGGGCCCCGCGCCCTCGGCCCGGCGCAACGCGGTGGCGACGAAGTAGACGGCGGACTTGCCCCAGCCGGTGCGCTGGACGACCAGGGCACGGCGGTGCTCGGCGACCAGTGCGTGGATGGCGGTCCACTGGTCGTCACGGAGCCGGGCGGAATCGCCGGCCAGGGCACGCAGGTGGTGCTCGGCGCGTTCGCGCAGAGGCGGGATGGAGGCCATGCCTCTCTTGGTACCAGAGGCGGGCGTCGGTCGGGTCGTCGTCCACAGGCGCGTTCGTGGAACCGGGTACCCAAAGTCACCACTCGATGACAACAAGACGGTAACGGGTGGCGCTGCCCGGATTGCGTCCCCCTGTGAAATAGATAACACTCCTAACAGTGATCATGGTTTGGGAGCGCTCCCACAACCATGGCACGGCAACCAAGGCGTCTCCCACAAGGAGCAGCATGCAAGCCACCCATCCCCCCACCGCGCGACCCCCTGTGCGCGCCGGCCTCCTCGCGGCCGTGGCCGCGCTGGTCTGCGCCGCGGGCACCACGGCCCTTCCCCCCGCGGCCGCCGCGGACGAGGTCCCCGTCGGTTCCGGCGGCTACACCGAGGGACTGCCCGCCGGAGCACCGGGCGCGTCGGACCTCAACGGCAGCCCGATCGCCCCCAAGGTCACCTCCGAGTTCGACGGTCCCGCGCCCACCAACGAGTGGTGGTCGTCGCTGATCTTCCAGCGCTACCCCGACAACCCCTACGGCGAGAACCTCTTCGCCCACCCCCTCAGCTTCCACGCCCGCGAAGGGGGCCTGGAGGTCGGCTACACCGAGGACCACAGCATCGTCGGTGACGGGCTCAAGTACGAGTACCCCGCCACCGCGGACCTGACGATGGGCGTCGAGGGCCTCAGCTCCCCCGACACCCGTGTCGCCGGCAACGGCGACTGGACCGTCACGCCCAGCTGGGAGGGCGGCGGACGCTCCCTCGACGTCACCATCGGACAGGGCCTGCCCTTCGCCTACGCCGACACCGCCGGCGGCGACGCGCAGGTCACCTTCTCCGCGCCCCCGGAGGTCTGGCACGAGGACGGAGCCGTGGTCGGCGCCAGCGTGGACGGACGCCACTACGCCCTGTTCGCGCCCTCCGACACCGCCTGGACCCGCTCGGGCGAGACCTTCACCGCCGCGACCGGCTCCGAGGGCTACTACTCCGTCGCGGTGCTGCCCTCCCGGTCCGACCTGGACACCTTCGCGCCGTACGCCTACTCCTTCGTCACCGACTCGCGGGTGGAGTACGACTACGCGGAGGCCGACGCCACCCTCACCAGCACCTACCGGTTGGAGACCGAGCCGCGGGAGGGCACCGAGGACGGCACGCTGACGGCCCTGTACCCGCACCAGTGGCGCGCGGCCACCACCCCCGTCACCGACCTGGCCTACGCCTCGCCCCGGGGTGAGATGCGCGTGGTGGAGGGCGCGTCCTTCACCACCGAGCTCACGACCCAGGGCATCCTGCCGAGCCTGCCCACCGTGGACTCGGCGGACCACGACCGAATGCGCGCCCTCATCGACGAGGTCCTCGCCGAGGAGGAGCACTTCCCCACTCCCGGCGACACCTACTGGGACGGCAAGGCACTGGGCCGGCTGGCCCAGCTCGTGCCCATCGCCGACTCGATCGGCCACACCGAGGCGCGGGACGAACTCCTCACGCTGGTCAGGTCACGGCTGGAGGCGTGGCTGTCCCCGGGCGGGGAGCGCGGCTTCCACTACGACGACCGGTGGGGCACCATGCTCGGCTACCCGGACTCCTTCGGCGCCGCGACCGAGCTCAACGACCACGACTTCCACTACGGCTACTTCGTCTCCGCCGCGGCCGTCGTCGCCCGCTACGACACCGCCTGGGCCTCCGACGACAACTGGGGCGGCATGATCCGCCTGCTCATCCGCGACGTGGCCGAGACCGACCCCGACGGCGACATGTTCCCGCGGCTGCGTTCCTTCTCCCCCTACGCCGGGCACGGCTGGGCCTCCGGGCACGCCGGGTTCGCCTCGGGGAACAACCAGGAGTCCTCCTCCGAGGGCATGCACTTCGCCGCCGCCACCGCGCTGTTCGGTTCCCTCACCGGTGACGACGAGGTCCGCGACCTGGGCGTGTACCTGCACACCACGCAGGCCTCGACCGTGGCGCGCTACTGGCAGAACCACGGAGGCGACGCCTTCCCCGACGACTACACGCACGACATCGCCGCCATGGTGTGGGGCGACGGCGCCGACTACCGGATCTGGTGGGACGGCGGCGCCGAGGAGCACTACGGCATCAACTACCTGCCCATCACCGCCGGTTCGCTCTACCTCGGCCACGACCCCGAGCACGCGGGACGGCTGCACCGGTCGCTCGTGGACCGTCTCGGCCGCGAGCCCGAGATCTGGCGGGACGTCCACTGGGCCCACCAGGCCCTGTCCGACGGTCCTGGAGCTCTGGAGCGCTTCGAGCAGCAGTGGGCGGGCTACGAGCCCGAGGCGGGCGAGTCGAAGCCGCACACCTACCAGTGGGTCTCCACCCTGGCCGAGGTCGGCACCGTGGACGTCTCGGTGACCGCCGACACCGCGCACTACGCGGTCTTCGCCCAGGGGGGCGAGCGCACCCACACGGCGTTCAACCCCGGGGCCGAGCCGATCACCGTCACCTTCTCCGACGGCGTCGAACTGTCCGTCGAGCCCCGCTCCGTGGCCTCCACCACGGGCGAGGGCGGCGGGGGCGACCCCGACGACCCCGGTGACCCTGGAGACCCGGGCGACCCGGGCGACCCGGGCGACCCGGGCGACCCGGGCGACCCGGGCGACCCCGGTGACGGCAACGTGGGCGACGGGACCCTCCACCTGACCCCGGCCGGACTCTCCGGTTCCCCGGACGGCTCGGACGAGGAGATCACCGTGGCCTCCGCCGGAGGCGCCAACCAGGACGGCCTGCCCCCGCAGGACCGGGTGGTCCTCACCGCGGACGGCCTGACCGGCTCGCACACGGGCGGTTCCACCGCCTTCTCCCTGCCCGTGGACTCCGGCACCGGGATCGGCAACGCGGTCCAGGCGCGCGTGGTCTACGACCTGGACGGTGACGGCACGGACGACCGGGTCGAGACCTACCGCTACTTCGCCACCGACGACCTGGAGGGCTGGGAGGAGTACACCGACGGCCAGGGCCCGGCGGAACAGGAGGGGTCCCTCGGCGACATGGACGGCGGTTCCGTGCGCGTGGAGCTGTGGAGCGCCCTGGGCGGGGACTCCTCCGCCCTGCGGGCCGGCCCCGAGGACGGGGCCACCGTCACGATCCCCTTCACCGACTGACAACGGGTCCGGGCCGCGCGGCCCGGACCGCACCGCGTGAGAGTGGCCCCCTCCCCGTCTCCGGGGCGGGGGCCACCCCGCGCGGCGGTCACGAATCGGTCCCGTCGCACGGCTCACACGGCCCCGAACCCGTGCCCCGGTACGATTCAGTCCCTGGCACAGGCCACAATGACGGACATGGCCCGTACTACTTCCCGTCCCCCCGAGGATCTCGCCGAGAAGATCATCGACATCGACGTCTCCGAGGAGATGCGCGGCAGCTTCTTGGAGTACGCCTACTCGGTCATCTACCAACGCGCGCTGCCCGACGCGCGCGACGGCATGAAACCGGTGCAGCGGCGCATCCTCTACCAGATGAACGAGATGGGCCTGCGGCCCGACCGCGGCCACGTCAAGTGCGCCCGGGTGGTCGGGGAGGTGATGGGTCGCCTGCACCCCCACGGTGACAGCGCGATCTACGACGCCCTGGTCCGCCTGAGCCAGTCGTTCGCGATGCGCGTCCCCCTGGTCGACGGCCACGGCAACTTCGGGTCCCTGGGCGGCGACGACGCCCCGGCCGCCATGCGTTACACCGAGGCCAGGCTCGCCCGCCCCGCCGAGCTCCTGGTCTCCTCGATCGACGAGAACGTCGTCGACTTCAAGCCGAACTACGACGGCCAGGAGACCGAGCCGGAGGTCCTGCCCGCGGCCTTCCCCAACCTCCTGGTCAACGGCTCCTCCGGCATCGCGGTCGGCATGGCCACCAACATGGCCCCCCACAACCTGGGCGAGGTCATCGCGGCGGCGCGGCACCTGATCGCGCATCCCGACGCCACCCTGGAGGAGCTCACCGAGTTCGTCCCCGGACCCGACCTGCCCACCGGCGGCACGATCGTCGGCCTGGACGGCGTCCGTGACGCCTACCAGCGCGGCCGGGGCACCTTCAAGACACGGGCCACCGTCTCCATCACGAAGGTCTCGGCCCGCCGCACCGGCCTGGTCATCACCGAGCTCCCCTACAGCGTGGGGCCGGAGAAGGTCGTCAGCCGGATCAAGGAGCTCGTGCAGGCCAAGAAGCTCCAGGGCATCTCGGACCTCAAGGACCTCACCGACCGCAACCAGGGCCTGCGCCTGGTCATCGAACTCAAGAACGGCTTCAACCCCGAGGCCGTGCTGGAGGAGCTCTACCGGCTCACGCCGATGGAGGAGACCTTCGGCATCAACAACGTCGCCCTCGTCGACGGCCAGCCCCAGACCCTGGGCCTGCGCGAGCTGCTCGAGGTCTACGTCAACCACCGCCTGGACGTGGTCCGCCGGCGCAGCGAGCACCGCCGCACCAAGCGCCAGGAGCGCCTGCACCTGGTCGACGGCCTCATGGTCGCGCTGCTCAACATCGACCGCGTGATCGCCCTGATCCGCGAGGCGGACGACACCGCGGCGGCCCGCGAGTCCCTGATGGGCGCCTTCGACCTCTCCGAGATCCAGGCGCGCTACATCCTGGACACCCCGCTGCGCCGCCTGACGCGCTACGACCGGCTGGAGCTGGAGACCGAGCGCGACAAGCTCAACAAGGAGGTCGAGGAGCTCACCTCGATCCTGGAGTCCGACAAGAAGCTGCGCCGTCTGGTCTCCAAGGAGCTGGGCGAGGTCTCCAAGGAGTACGCGACCCCCCGCCGCACCCAGCTGAGGGAGAGCGACGGCGCCGCCCGCAGCGCGGTCATCCCCCTGGAGATGGCCGACCAGCCCTGCCACGTGGTGTTCGGCGTGGAGGGCAACATCGGCCGCAGCAAGGGCGCGACCGTGCCCCGCGTGTACGAGGGCCTGCGCACCAAGCACGACGCGGTGACGGTCACCGTGCCCACCACCTCCCGCTCGGACATCGGCCTGGTCACCGACCTGGGCCGGATGATCCGCGTCCCGGTCGTGGAGCTACCGGAGCTGCCCGACGACGGAACCGAGCGCCCGCCCCTGGCCGCGGGTCTGCACGTGTCGGAGTTCGTCCAGCTCGACGAGGACGAACACGTGGTGTCGGTGGTGGCGATGGACCCCTCCGGCCCCGGTTTCGCCGTGGGCACCCGCGGCGGCGTCGTCAAACGCGTCGCCCCGGACTACCCGCCCAACAAGGACGACTTCGAGGTCATCACCCTCAAGGACGACGACCGCGTCGTCGGCGTCACCCAGCTCTCCACCGGCGAGGAGGACCTCGCCTTCGTCACCTCCGAGGCGCAGCTGCTGCGCTTCTCCGCCACCGCCGTGCGTCCGCAGGGCCGCCCGGCCGGGGGCGTGGCCGGCGTCCGGCTGTCCGAGGACGCCCACGTGCTGTGGTTCGGCGCGGTCCCGCTGCCCGAGGACTCGGTGCTGGTCACCATCGCGGGCGAGTCCACCGCGCTCGAGGGCACCCAGGCCGGATCGGCCAAGGTCACACCGTTCGAGGCCTATCCGGTCAAGGGCCGGGCCACCGGCGGTGTGCGCTGCCACCGCTTCCTCAAGGGCGAGGACACGCTCCTGTTCGCCTGGGTGGGCCGCTCCCCCGCGCGGGCCTCGCGCGCCGACGGCAAGCCGGTGCGCCTACCCGATCTGAGTGAGCGTCGCGACGGGTCGGGTGACGCGCTCCCACGTGCGATTACTACAGTGGGGAGCGGACAGACCGACTCCGGGATCACCGCGCCGGGGTCGGGTACCTGAGTATCTCGAAACGTGCCGTGCACACGGGCCTGGTTCCATGTGCACGGCACACCCCTGCCAAGGACGAGGGAGCGACCACCCATGAGTGCGCACAGCACGCCCGGCCCCGACGACTTCGCGGACGTCTTCGCCGCCAACGACGACTACGCCGCCCAGTTCTCCCTGAACGGCCTCAAGCCGCTGGCCGCCCGTGGTCTGGCCCTGGTGACCTGCATGGACTCCAGGATCGAGCCGCTGGAGATGCTCGGGCTCAAGCCCGGGGACGCCAAGATCCTGCGCAACGCCGGCGCGCGCGTCACCGATGACACCCTGCGCACCCTGGTCCTGGCCGTGTACCTGCTCGGCGTGGAGCGCGTGCTCGTCCTGCCGCACACCCGCTGCAAGATGGCCTCCGTCGAGAGCGACGACGTCGTGCACGACCTCATCCAGGAGGAGTACGGCGTGGACACCCGCAGCCTGGAGTTCCACACCGACAGCGACCAGCTGGGCGCGCTCAGGCACGACCTGGAGCGCATCCGCCACCACCCGCTGCTGCCCGCGGGCCTGCCCGTGGCGGGCGCGATCTACGACGTCGACACCGGCCGTATCTCGCCGGCCGACGTCTGACACGCGGCTCCAGGCGCTCCTGCTCCACCGGATCCGGCCCGACGGGTGTCGTGGCCCACGTGACCGGGGATCTCTTCTGTGAGGGCGGCGGCGGTCCGGCGTGAGGCCGGACCGCGGCCCGCCCCTCCCAGCCCCCTGGGAATGCGGCCATCCCCATGGCCGTTGTGATCCGGGACGGTCGGCGCCGTCGAGAGGAGCACCGTGGAAGAGAGCACCTACGAAACCTTCAACCGGGCCCGTATGTTCTTGGAGCTGGGCGACCCCATCTACGCCGCCCGCACGCTCGAACCCATCGTCGAGGACGAGCCGGAGAGCCGCTCCCTGCTGGAACTGCTGGGCCGCGCCTACTTTCATTCGGCACAGCTGAACAAGGCCGAGCGGACCTTCCGCCGCATCATCGAGCTGGACCCGGTCGACAACTGGGCCCACATCGCGCTGGCGCGCACGCTGGAGCGGCAGAACCGGCACGACGAGGCGTCCACCTACCGCCGCATGCACGCTGTGATGTCGGGCGGGTCCCTGGACTAGGCCGTGTTCTTCTGAAGGCTTTCGGGTGAGCTCGCGGTCGTCAGGTCGTCTCTCGCAAGACGCTGTGCGATGTTCAGCACGGTGGTGCTGCACGAGCGCAGAGGTGCAGCGAGAGGCGGTCCTGGCGGCCGCGAGCCCGGAATGCCGCAAAAAACACGGCCTAGGGCCGGAGCACGGCCCCGGGCGATGGCGGGCCCTGGGCGATGGCGGGTGACGGGTCGCGGGCGACGGGCGGGAGGACTGCGCCGTAGGCGTCCGCTGAGGGTGGAAGCCCCTCCCTGCGCCCCTGGGCGATGGCGGGCGACGGGCAAGTGGACTGGGCCGTAGGCGTCCGCTGAGGGTGGAAGCCCCTCCCCCGCGCCCCTGCGCCCCCGGGCGTTGGTGGGCGACGGGCGGGATACGCTGCTGCCCATGCCACCCGAATCACCTGACAGCCCTGAGCCCTCCGACCACGTCTGGGTGGACCGGTGCAGCGCCAGCGCCCGGTCCTGGGCCGACGAAGCGGTCCGCAAGGTCGTCGCCGACGCCAACCGCTCGGCCGACACGCACCTGCACGTCTTTCCCCTGCCGCCGGAGTGGGGCATCGACCTGTACCTCAAGGACGAGTCGGTGCACCCCACCGGCAGCCTCAAGCACCGGCTGGCACGGTCGCTGTTCCTGTACGGGCTGGCCAACGGGTGGATCAGCCAGGACACCACCATCGTGGAGGCGAGCTCGGGCTCCACCGCGGTCTCCGAAGCCTACTTCGCCCAGCTCGTCGGGCTGGAGTTCATCGCGGTGATGCCGCGCCGCACGAGCCCGGAGAAGATCGCCCTCATCGAGCGCCACGGCGGCCGGTGCCACTTCGTGGACTCCCCGCCCGCGATGTACTCCGAGGCCGAGCGGCTGGCCGCCGAGACCGGCGGCCACTACATGGACCAGTTCACCTACGCCGAGCGCGCCACCGACTGGCGAGGCAACAACAACATCGCCGAGTCGATCTTCGAGCAGCTCGGCATGGAACGCTACCCGTGCCCCGACTGGATCGTCGTGGGCGCGGGGACCGGCGGTACGTCCGCCACCATCGGCCGCTACCTGCGCTACCGCCGCCTGGGCACCCGGCTGGCGGTCGTGGACCCGGAGAACTCGGCGTTCTTCCCCGGCTGGGTGACCGGCGCGCCGGACTACGCCACGGGCATGCCCTCCCGGATCGAGGGCATCGGCCGCCCGCGCATGGAGCCCAGCTTCGTGCCGTCGGTGATCGACCTGATGATGCCGGTGCCCGACGCCGCGAGCATCGCCGCCATGCGCCATCTGGCCGACCGCACCGGACTGTCCGCCGGGGGCTCCACCGGCACGAACCTGTGGGGCGTGTGGCACCTCGTCGCCAGAATGCTCGACGAGGGCCGCAGGGGCAGCGTGGTCACCCTGATCTGCGACGGCGGCGAACGGTACCAGCACAGCTACTACGACGACGCCTGGGTGGCGGACAAGGGACTGGACCCCGCCCCCTACCGGACCGCGATCGACCGCCTGCTCGCCGACGGCGTGTGGCACCCGCCCGGCTCCTGACACACGCGGGGCCCGGACGGAGCGCTCCGTCCGGGCCCCGCGCGGAAGCCGTCAGGCGTCGATGCGCGCCACGTCCAGCTCCTGGGCGCCCTCCTGGATGAACCGGCGGCGCGGCGCCACCTCGTTGCCCATCAGCAGGTTGAACACGTTCGCGGCGTCCTCGGCCTGCTCCACCTGGATGCGGCGCAGCGTGCGAAAGCGCGGGTCCATGGTGGTCTCGGCCAGCTGGTCCGCGTCCATCTCGCCCAGACCCTTGTACCGCTGGATCGGCTCCTTCCAGGAGAGCTTGCGCTTCTCCAGGTCCAGCAGCGTGCGCCGGAGCTCGGCGTCGGAGTAGGTGTAGATGTAGCGGTCCTCGGGTTTGGCCCCGCGCTTGCGCCGCACGTTGGTCAGCTCGACCCGGTGCAGCGGCGGCACGGCCGCGAACACCCGGCCCGCCTCCAGCATGGGGCGCATGTACCGGTAGATGAGCGTGAGCAGCAGGCAGCGGATGTGCGCGCCGTCCACGTCGGCGTCGGCCATGAGGATGATCCGGCCGTAGCGGGCCGCGTCGATGTCGAAGGTGCGGCCGGAGCCGGCTCCGATCACCTGGAGGATGGCGGCGCACTCGGCGTTCTTGAGCATGTCGGCGACCGACGACTTCTGCACGTTGAGGATCTTGCCCCGGATCGGCAGCAGCGCCTGGAACTCCGAGTCGCGGGCCAGCTTGGCGGTACCCAGCGCCGAGTCCCCCTCGACGATGAACAGCTCGCTGTGCTCCAGGCCCTCGCTGCGGCAGTCCACGAGCTTGGCGGGCAGCGCGGAGTTCTCCAGGGCGTTCTTACGACGCTGGGTCTCGCGCTGCTGGCGGGCGGCCAGGCGCGCCTTGGCGGCGCCCACGACCTTCTCCAGCACCAGGCGGGCCTTGGCCTTCTCCGCCTTCTTGGTGGAGGTGAGGAACTCGCGCAGCCCGTTGCCGACGATCTGGGAGACGATCCTGGTCGCCGCGGAGGTGCCGAGGATCTCCTTGGTCTGGCCCTCGAACTGCGGCTCGGGCAGGCGGACGGTGACGACCGCGGTGAGCCCTTCCTGGGTGTCGTCCTTGGTGACGGGGTCGTCGTTGGCCTTGAGCAGCTTGGTGGTGCGCAGCTGGTCGTTGATGACCCGCACCAGCGCGCGCTCGAAGCCGTTGGAGTGCGTTCCGCCCTTGGGCGTGGCGATCACGTTGACGAAGGAGCGCACGGTGGTGTCGTAGCCGGTGCCCCAGCGCAGGGCCACGTCCACGTCCAGGCGGCGCTCGACGTCGGCCGGCACCATGTGCCCGGCGTCGTCCAGGACGGGCACGGTCTCGGTGAAGTTGCCGCTGCCCTGGATCCGCAGGACGTCGCTGACCTGCTCGTCGGGGGCGAGGAACGTGCAGAACTCGCTGATCCCGCCGTCGAAGCGGAACTCCTCCTCGAACACGGTCTCGCCCTCGACCCGCTCGTCGCGCACGGCGATCGTCAGGCCGGGTACCAGGAACGCGGTCTGGCGGGCCCGGTCCAGGAGGGACTCGCGGGCGATGTCGGCGTCCTTGAGGAAGATCTGCATGTCCGGCCAGAACCGGATGCGGGTCCCGGTGAGCTTGGCCGCGACCTTGCGGACCTGTTCCAGCCCGGAGACCGGCGTGAACTCGGCGTCGGGGCCGGCTCCGGCGAAGCGGCCCGGGATGCCCCGGCGGAAGCTGATGGCGTGGGTGCGCCCCTGGCGGTCGATCTCCACGTCGAGCCGGGCGGAAAGGGCGTTGACGACGGAGGCGCCGACGCCGTGCAGGCCGCCGGAGGCGGTGTAGGAGCCGGAGCCGAACTTGCCGCCCGCGTGGAGCTTGGTCATGACCAGCTCGACACCGGACAGGCCGGACTTGGGTTCGGCGTCCACCGGGATCCCGCGGCCGTCGTCGCTGACCGACACCGAACCGTCGGAGTGGAGCGTGACGTCGATGCGGCCGCAGAAGCCGCCGAGGGCCTCGTCCACGGAGTTGTCGATGATCTCCCACATGCAGTGGGTCAGACCCCGGCTGTCGGTGGACCCGATGTACATACCCGGCCGTTTGCGCACCGCCTCGAGCCCCTCGAGGACCGACAGGTGCCGGGCTGAGTAGTCCCCGGGGTCGTGGACGGCTGCGGTCAAGGCGGTCACTCGGACATCTCCTGCGTCTTGAGGGGCCTGCGTGGCTCTGATGCGGTGCGTGCCCTTTGTACCGTGCCGCACCGACGAATGGGGGACGAGCGTGTCGGCGGTCGGCCTCGGCGCATCGCGTGAGTGGGCGATCTCCGGTGGCACGCCCGCACTGTGCCCGGCGTCGTCGCCGGACTCGCCCGGAACCGGATCCGCCGACAGGGGCGGCGGTTCGGGACGGGTCCCACCCCGCGCGACACTACCACCTCCGGTGGATGCGACCTGGATACTCCCGTTTTCCGGGGATGCCGACGCCGGACGAGGGGTACATCTAGAAGCAGAACGGACGTTCAGCCGATCCGACCCCAGACCACCCCATCGAGCGACCGATCCGACCGATTCCGCTGTCGGCGTACAGGGGGCTCGGTTGGGAACGTCTGGGTCGGGTTAGATGTTGTCAGAGGTGACTAACGCCGAGTATTGAGGATGGCGAAGTGACTGGAACCCTTGCCCCCACCCAGCCGCTGACGGCTGCTGACCGTTGCGACCGCTGTGGTGCACCGGCGTACGTCCGGGTGCTGCTGAACTCCGGTGGCGAACTTCTGTTCTGCGCGCACCACATGCGCAAGCACGACGATTCCCTGCGCAAGATCGCCTCGGACATCCAGGACGAGACCCACAAGCTCACCGAGAGCGAGAAGAGCTCCGAAGAGCGTTAGCCGCAAACGCGAAAGGCACAACTCAACAGGCTTGACGACGGCGGTGGCCCCTGGGCCGCCGCCGTCGCCTGTGTCCGCATCATGGAGACGATGCGGGAGACGCTGCGCCGCAGGCGTCCGTTGAGGGAGGCCCGCCCCACCGCACAGCGGCCTCCGGGCGGCGGGTGACGGGCGGGCCCGCCGTCCTGTGGCGAAGGTCTCACGCGCCCGGCGCCGGGCCGACCCGGTAGTGGTAGCGGGCGACCTCGGCGAAGCCCGCCCGCTCGTAGGCCCGCAGCGCCGGCACGTTGTCGCGCACGACCAGCAGGTAGGCGCTGTGCGCGCCCTTGTCCCGGCCCCACACGAGCAGCGAGTCGATGATGCCGCCCGCGAGCCCCCGGCCGCGCGCGGACGCCGCGGTGAGCATGTTGTACAGCCCCACCCAGCCCTCCCCCAGCGCGCCGCACCCGCGCGCGTTCCCCGCGGTGTCCACGGCGTAGCCCATGACCGGCACCCGGTCCATGATGCGGTGCTGGCCCTCCACCACACGCGGGTCCGCGGTCTCCTGCGGCCACAGCCCGCACCAGCGCGCATCCGGCCGCGCAAGCACCTCGAAGCCCTCCCGCGGCGCCCGCGCGCCCCCGATGTCGCGGACCATGACCAGCGCCGCTCTGTGGGCCGTGAAGCCGCGGTCGGCCAGGTCCGCGTCCAGGTCGTCCATCCCCGGCCAGATCTGCACCGCCGCGGGCGCGCCCCGCGCGTGGAAGAAGCGCTCCACCGCGGCGAGGGGCCCCGGAGCGCCCGGGTCGAGCGCGTAGGCGGAGTTGGCGCGGAAGGTCACCCCGCCCCCGTAGCCGAGCCGCCAGCCCTGCGCGGTCTCCACCTCCGCCGGCGGCCAGTCCCCCGCGATCCGTTCCGACCACTCCCGCATGCGCCGCGTCCTCTCCGCTTCCGGGTCGGCCGCCGTCGGCCGGTATCCGAATGCGGATGATCCCACCCCGGCGTCCGAGCGGCCGCGCCCACCCCCGCTCCGAGCAGGCCGTAGCATGGGCCCACCGCCGCCCGTACCGTCCCCGCCTGGGAGTTCGCACCATGCTCATCCTGCTGCCGCCGTCCGAGGGCAAGGCCACCGCCGGAGAGGGACCGCGTCTGGACACCGACGCGCTCACCCTCCCCGAGCTGGCCCCCGCCCGCGCGAAGGTCATGGCGGCACTGACCGAGCTCTGCGGCGGCCCCGAGGACACCGCCCTGGAGGTCCTGGGGCTCTCGCCCGGCCTGGCGGAGGCGCTCAAGCGCAACCTGGACCTGGCGACCGCGCCCACCCTCAGGGCCGCCGACCTCTACACCGGTGTGCTCTACGACCGCCTGGACCTGCCGGACCTGCTCGACTCCCCGAGCGCCGAGCGCACCCGGGAGAGCGTCCTGGTCTTCTCCGGGCTGTGGGGCGTGGTGGGCCCCCTCGACCGGGTGCCGCCCTACCGCCTGTCCATGGGGGTGAAGCTGCCTCCGCTGGGCGGTCTGGGCGCCTTCTGGCGCAGGGAGGCGGCCGCGCCGCTCGGCGCGCTCGCCGAGGACCGCCTCCTGGTCGACTGCCGTTCGGCCACCTACGCGGCGGCCTTCAAACCCACCGGCGCGACCGCCGAGCGCACCGTCGCCGTGCGCGTGCTGCGCGAGCGCGTCGTGGACGGGACCGCGCGCCGCAGCGTGGTCAGCCACATGGCCAAGGCCACCCGCGGCGACATCGCCCGCGCGTTGCTGGCCGAGGGAGTCGAGGCGGCCACGCCCGAGGAGCTGGTGGGCGCCCTGCGCGACCTGGGGCACACCGTGGAGCTGCCGCCGGCCGCCCGGCCCGGGACCGCACGGGTGCTGGACGTCGTCGTGCGCGACTGAGGGAGACACGGTCGTCGTGCGCGACTGAGGACGACACGCGCGCCGGACCTTCTCCGCGTCCGGCCCCGTGCCTAAGCTCGGCTCGAGTCGCCGCCCACCGAGAGGAACCCCATGTCCGAGTCACGCCTGGAAACGCCGATCCCCGAGCCGGTCGCCTCGTTCGTCGCCGCGGTGAACCGCCACGACGAGGACGCCTTCCTGGACGCGTTCACACCGGACGGCGTCGTGGACGACTGGGGCCGCGAGTTCGCCGGACGGGAGCGGATCAAGGCCTGGAGCGACAAGGAGTTCATCGGCGCGCGGGGCGTGCTGACACCGCAGGAGTGCCGGTCCGACGGGTCGGAGGTCACCGTCGTCGGCGACTGGCGTTCCACCCACGCCAACGGCCTGAGTTCCTTCACCTTCGCTGTGGAGGGGGACGCGATCAGCCGCATGACCATCCGCGAGGGCTGAGCTCCCGCGTTGCCGCGCTCGGGAGCTCCCGAGTGCCCGTGCTCCGGCGCATAACGAATCAGCATCGCGACTTTATGCCGCACCTACAGCCGGTGCGGCAGCATGGCCGTGTCGGATGGACGACAGGGGAACCCTGGTACACGCGGGGACATGCCACCTGGGCGAGGGACACGCGGGCGTCGCCACACTCGTGAGCCCATGGGGCACCGAACGCCGTTGGGCCGCTCCGAGCGATCGGAGCGGCCCAACGGAAGAGGTCAACGTGAGTCGTGAACCACCTGGAGCGACCTAGTCCAGGTAGTCGCGGAGCACCTGCGAACGCGACGGGTGACGGAGCTTCGACATCGTCTTGCTCTCGATCTGCCGGATGCGCTCACGGGTGACCCCGTAGACCTTGCCGATCTCGTCTAAAGTCTTCGGCTGGCCGTCGGTGAGACCGAAGCGCATGGACACGACGCCGGCCTCGCGCTCGGACAGGGTGTCCAGGACCGAGTGCAGCTGCTCCTGCAGCAGCGTGAAGCTCACGGCCTCGCCCGGCTGGATGGCCTCGGAGTCCTCGATGAGGTCACCGAACTCGCTGTCGCCGTCCTCGCCCAGCGGAGTGTGCAGGGAGATCGGCTCGCGGCCGTACTTCTGCACCTCGACGACCTTCTCAGGGGTCATGTCGAGTTCCTTGGCCAGCTCCTCCGGGGTGGGCTCACGGCCCAGGTCCTGGAGCATCTGGCGCTGCACGCGGGCCAGCTTGTTGATGACCTCCACCATGTGCACCGGGATACGGATGGTGCGGGCCTGGTCGGCCATGGCGCGGGTGATCGCCTGCCGGATCCACCAGGTGGCGTAGGTCGAGAACTTGAAGCCCTTGGTGTAGTCGAACTTCTCGACGGCGCGGATCAGGCCCAGGTTGCCCTCCTGGATCAGGTCCAGGAACAGCATGCCGCGGCCGGTGTAGCGCTTGGCCAGGGACACGACCAGGCGCAGGTTGGCCTCGAGCAGGTGCTTCTTGGCGCGGCCGCCGTCCTCGGCGATCCACTCCAGTTCGTCACGGAGCTCGAAGGTGAGCAGCTCGGACTCCTCGGCGAGCTTCTCCTCGGCGAACAGGCCGGCCTCGATGCGCTTGGCGAGCTCGACCTCCTGCTCGGCGTTGAGGAGCGGAACCTTGCCGATCTGCTTCAGGTAGTCCTTGACCGGGTCCGCGGTGGCGCCGGCCGCGACCACCTGGGCGGCGGGCGCGTCGTCGTCGTCCTCGTACAGGACGAAGGAGTCGTCGTTCTTGTCGGACTTGGCGGGAGCGCCGACGGCCTCGGGCTTGGCCGGCTTGACCGCGTCCTTGTCGGAGGTGTCGGAGGTGTCCTCGACCAGTTCGAGCTCGGCACCGGTGTGCTCGAGGTCGTCGTCCAGCGGCTCCTCGGCCATGTCCCCGGTGGGGGCGAGCTCGAGGTCCTTCTTGGCCGACTTCTTGGTCGTGGCGGTCTTCTTGGCGGCGGCCTTCTTCGGCGCCGCCTTCTTCGCGGGCGCGGCCTTCTTGGCCGGCGCCGCCTTCTTGGTCGCCTTCGAGCCCTCGGCGGACTCGGTGGAGTCCACGACGGCGGTGACCGTCTTGGGCTGCTCCTGTGCCGCCGCGGCCCGCACGGGCTTGGCGGCCCGCGGGGACGTGGTGGCCTCAGTGGGCTTGGTCGAGGTGGACCGCGTGGCCGCCGTCTTGCGCCGCGGAGCCTTGCGCCGGGAGGAGGCCGACTCGGGAACGAGTACGGTCACGCCCTCCTTGGCGAGGCTGCGGAGCACGGACTGCGCCTGCGACATCGGGATTTCGGCCTCCTCGAAGGCACGGCGCACGTCCTCGGGCTCAAGAAAGCCCTGGGACCGCCCACGCTCGATCAGCTGCTGAATGACGGGCTCTTGCAGTGACTCGGACTGCTTCGAGCGAGTCGAACTGGCAGATGACACAAACACCTCTCGAACGGACGTGTGGCGAGATTGTCGGACCCGGTGGTCCGCCTGGCCGGGACCGGGCACTGCACCCTCTCCCACCTGCGGCCTGGGATCGTCCCCACTGGGGCGGGGAAGCCGTTTGTCTACCAAGCGTATGCGCTGGGCTCACCCCCGCGTCGCGGGGCGGAACGACTTCTTCACTGTAGGCAAGGCAATGGACTTGTTCGTACGGTCTACCGCTCCGACGCGGAATCGATCACCGGTAGCTGAACAGCGAGCAGAGTGACGTCGTCGTCCTGCTCATACCCTTCGAGCATGCTCTCAACAAGGTACTCCAGCATGAGCTGTGGATCGCCCACCACCTCCGGCGGTGCCGACGAGGCCACATCGACCAACTCGTCCAGCCCCGAGGCGACGGAGCGCTTTCGGTTCTCAACCAGTCCATCGGAGTACAGGACCACGGTGTTACCGGGTTGGACGAAGAATTTGTGGTGACCTCGTTCGGACGTGACCCCCAACGGCGTGTCCGGCTCACTGTCCAGCAGTGAGGCCCTCGCGCCACCGGCCACGACCAGCGGCGGGAGGTGTCCCGCGTTGCTCAGGTCCAGCTGGCCCGTGACCGGGTCCAGCACGAAGTAGACCAGCGTGGTGACCTGGTCCATACCCTCCGTGGCGGTGAACATGCGGTCCAGCCCGGTCAGGACGTCGGCCGGTTCCGGCATGGAGTAGGCCAGGGCGCGCAGCGCGTTGCGGATCCGGCTCATCCCGGCCGCCGCGGGAATGCCCTTCCCCATGACGTCGCCCAGGACGCCGGCCACGCGGCCGTCGGGCAGCGGGAAGGCGTCGTACCAGTCGCCGCCCACCTGGACGTGCTGGGAGCCCGACCGGTAGTAGGCGGCCAGGCGCACCCCGCTGACCTGCGGCAGGTCCTCGGGCAGGAGGCTGTGCTGGAGTTCCTCGGCGGTGCTGTGCTCGCGCTCGTAGAGCGTGGCCCGGCCGATGGCCAGGGCGCACTGGCCTGCCAGGGCCTCCAGGAACACGCGTTCCTCGTCGGTGATCTCGCGCGGGGCGGAGAACGCGAAGCGCAGGGCCCCGATGGGCCGGCCCGCCACCATCATCGGCAGGGCCGCCCAGGAGCGCTCGGGGGTGGTGTCCAGGAGTTCGGCGACCTCGGGGGCGCCGTCGAACAGGGCGGAAAGCTCGGCCGGGCCGGCGGCGATCAGGGGCGCGCGGTCGGCGACGGCTCTGGCCGCGACGTCGGGGTGGTCCAGGGGGAAGGTGGGGCGCGGCAGTTCGTGGGCGTGCTCGGCGGCCAGGGTGCGCAGGCGGAGGCGGTCGCGGTCCAGCAGGACCACGGACGTGTGGTGGGCGCCCACACCGGAGCGGCCGATGTCCGACATGGCGTCGACGACGTGGGCGACGGTGAGGGCCTCGGCGAGGTCGGAGGTGGCCTGCTGCAGCCGGGCGGTGCGCATGGCCGCCTCGCTGAGCTGGTGGTTGAGGCGCTGGCGCAGTTCGTCGGCCTCGCGCTCGGTGGTGACGTCGACCAGCGTGCCGATCCACTCGGTGGTGCGCACGCCGTCGCTGACGGGGTTGGCGCGGGCGCGGTAGTGCGTGTAGCCGCCGGAGCGCGTACGGACGCGGAAGAGGGCGTCGAAGGGCGTGGCGTCCAGGACGGCGTCGCCCCAGGCGATCTCGACGCGTTCGCGGTCGTCGGGGTGGAGCGCCTGCAGCCAGCCGCGGCCGAGGTAGGACTCCAGGTCCTGGCCGGTGATGGCCCGCCACTGGGGCGAGTCCTCGTGGACCTCGCCGGTCGCCCCGGCGGTCCACACGATCTGGTTGCCGGCCTGCAGGAGGGCGCGCAGGCGCTCCTCCTCACGGCGGGTGGCGCCGCCGTCGTGGTCGCGGGCGGCGATGAGGGCGACGTGCACGTCGCCGGTGTCCGGGGAGGTGACCGGGAACCAGGTCAGGTCCCAGACCTCACCGGCGGGGGTGCGGTGGCGTTCGCGGACGGAGCGGCCCAGCTCTCGGGCGGCGGCCGGTCCAGTGCGCAGCAGGGCGGCGCCGACGGCGGAGGCGGACTTGCCCACCAGGTCATCGGGGCGCCGTCCCAGGCACTGGGCCGGTGTCAGTCCGACCAGGTCGGCGAGCCGCTGGTTGATGGTGCCGAACGCGTCGTCCGGGCCGATAAGGGCGAACCCGATCGGCGCGTCGGTGAGAAGGGATTTCACCGCGTCGGGAAGTTCCGCCCCGCTGACCCTGGGTGGCGGAATGGACGTCTCGGCGCTCAACTGCTCGACACCTCCGGGACCCTCGGATTCCCCACCCGTGTTTCGCTGGGGCTGTTGCCTGGACCGTACGTCTGACGTGACGGCCCTCGTCCGCCCGTGGCGCTCGTTCGTCCATGGCGCCGATTGCGGTCGGGGGACTCCAGGGCCCTCGGGAGTCACACTCCATGACTCCTCTCGGCCACTGTCACGGCTCAAGCATAGGACACACCCGCCGCGCTGGACTGCGGCCGCGGCGGGGGACGCCCGTGGACGTGGAAGGTAAATGGTAGGTCACCCGGCGCCCGGGGAACAGTCACCGCGTGGTTTCACGGACACGTTTTCGCTTGATTGCGGGCGTTCGCCACCCTTGTGCACTTTGACCGAACTCGCGTGCCATCGGACCATCAGATGTCCGACTTGCCCTTTATCTCCGTGTTGACCTGCGGTAACAGCAGGAGTCGGGTAAACGGCAGATCCCTCAGGTTTTATCAACAGCGCGCCGGAAGAGGGGTTGACAGTCAGTCCAGAACAAGTGGAATGGGTGGAGGTCACCGTCCAGGCCATCATCAACTAGGGGTGTGAGCACGAATGCTCCAGACCTTCCCGGTCCAGGATCTTCCGAAGATCTCGGCACGGCTCCACGACGAGTTCAGCGGGCTGTCCCGCCGACGCGTCGAACGCTGTGTCGGCGACACGTGGCACTGCATCGCGCATCTGGGGATCGAGGTCACCCCGGACCTGGTCGAACGCGTGGCCCGCGAGCACCTGGAGGCACTGGTGAACTCGGTCCCGCCCTCGCACCAGGCGCTCCGGCCGCCGCGCCGCGCGGGCACGCTCCTGACCGGCCACCGGACGGTCCCCCCGCCCCGGTCGGGCCCGCGGCCCTGAACACCCGGGCCGCGTTCCCGGGCCCCGGGGCCGCGACCACGGCCCCGCCGTCCACAGGCGGGATCGGCCAAGGCCCCGGCTGTCATACGCTCGGGTGGTGCCCTCCCCTACACCACCCACGTCCTCAGGTCCTCCGCCGGTCCCCGACGCGGTCTTCGACGAGATGCTGCGCGCCGCACGTGCCCTCCTGGCCATGCGGCACCCGCTCGACGCCGAACTGGCCTTCAGCGAGATGCTCGGGGCCTGGTGGGGCGAACGCCTGCCGGGTGTGGACGTCGAACGGCTGCTCGGCGAGGGCCTGATCACCCACGCCACCGCCTCGGGCCGGCCCGCCGGCCTGGCGGTGCTGGCCGCGGTGACCGCGTTGGGCACCTCCACGGAGCAGCGCGACCTCGCCGAACAGGGCATGATCGCGCTCAAGGAGCAGGGACTGCAGATGCCCGCCTGGGCCGACCAGCTCGGTGCGGTCACCCCGGTGGCCGCCTACGTCAACGGCGACCAGTTCGGCGACGCCGACGACGTGGTCTGCGTGTTCAGCCGGGACGCCCCCGACGGCGCGGGCGCGGTGCCGCCCGAGCACGCGCTCATCCTGGTGGTGGACCACAACGGCGGCGGCGTCCTGCGCGACGCGTGGGTGACGACCAAGGTCGACCGGCTCCTGGCCCAGTGCCGGGAGCGTGCCCAACTGGACGAGTACGCCCGTTTCGAGCAGGTCGAGCTCACCGAGGCCCGCGTGCGACTGGTCCGGGCGCTGGAACGCACCTCGCGTGTGGTGGCGGGCGCCGGCGCCGAGCACGGCGCCCCCGTCGTGGAACCGGTCGGCCTCACCGCCGCCGACCTCGCCGGCGGGTCACTGGCCGCGCACTTCGCGCTGGCCGCCTCCCGCATCCAGGCCCTGCCCGAGCCGCCCGCGGGCGTGCACGTCACCCCCGCCCCGGTCTGGCGACGCGACCGCAGAGCGGTGCTGGCCGCCCGTTTCCTGGCCTCGGACGAGGCCGCCGAACTCTCGGACTCCTACGCCGCGAGCCGCTGCGTCGACCACATCATCGCGCACGGCTGCGACGTGGACGACGGTCGGCCGATGCGGATCAGCCCGCGCAAGGTCGAGTCGTTCCTGCTGCACTGGCTGCCCGGGCGGGTGGTGCTGCTCACCGAGGAGCAGGAGGCGATGCCGCACGTCCTGGCGGCCTGGATCCGCTGGGCCGGAGCCCGATCGGGCCTGCCGAAGGTGGCCGTGGGCGCCACCCTGGACGCGCTGTGGGAGGCCACCTCGGCCTTCACCCGCACCTACCGCGACCCGGCCCGCCCGCTGGGGCTGCGCCAGGAGGCGATCCGCCGCCTACTGCCGGACGGCGACTTCGCCGCGCTCGCCCGGCGGATGTTCGCCTTCCCCCTGCTGGCCAGCGAACTCATCCTGTGGGCGCCGGAGGAGTTCGACCCGGCCACCCGGACCGGCCGCCGGGCACTGCTGCGGCTGGACCACTACGGCGAGTACGAGGCCGCCACGCCGCACAACGGCCGCCACTCCAGCGGCCAGGACCATTGGTACCGGCCGGTCACCGTCGACGACCCCGAGCGCGAGCGGGAGCTGGACCGGCACGAACGCCTCGCCGAGCGCCTGTGGACGGGACGGCCCGCCAACCTGTGGGCCGCGGCCCGCCGCATGCTCGACCGCGGCGTGGACCGGCCCACCGTCCTCGCCGCCCTGGGCGAGGTCCTCGGCGCCGCCCGCGACGAACCGGACCTGCGCCGCCGCCTCGACGCCCTCTGACCCACCCCGGCCGCTCGGAGGACCTCGGTGGACCCGGCGCGCCGGTCCTCGGCCGACGGTGGCCGGCCGACGGAGGGCCGGCCGCCTGCCTAGAGCAGCCGCTCGCGGAGCCGCTCCACCACGGTCTCGGAGATCTTCAGGCCGTCGGCGACGTACTGGTCGAAGGAGCCGTACACCTCGTCCACGTGGGCGAACGCCGTCTCCAGGTACGCCGGGCGCACCCGGGTCATCGGTGCGACGTCCTCCCAGTCCAGGCCGCTGTTCACGGACAGGCGCCGCATCCACGCGTCGGTGTTGGCCTGGCGCTCGTTGCTGGCCAGGTAGTCGGCCAGGACGTCGGCGCGGTCCACCCCGAGCAGGGTCAGGATGATCGCGGCGCCCCACCCGGTGCGGTCCTTGCCCGCGCTGCAGTGGAAGACCAGGGAGCTGGGGCCCGTCGCCACGCGCTCGACGAGCTCCCGGTAACCGGTCAGGGCCTCCTCGTCGGCCACCAGTTCGCGGTAGACCGCGTACATGAACCGTTCGGCCGCGCCGTCGGCGAACACCGCGCGGGCCGCGTCGGGGTCGGCGAGGGTGTCGGTGAAGTTGGCCCCGGCGGCGTTCTGGCCCTGGACCGCGACCACGGCGTACTCCGCGCCGTCCGGGACGATGTCGGGGAGCCGCTCCCGTTCGACCGGTGTGCGCAGGTCGACGAGCTGTCGGATGCCCAGGCCGTGGTAGGCGGCGAGGTCCTCCGTGCTGACCGAGTGCAGGGCGTCGGAACGGTAGAGCAGGCCGGGGCGGACCGTCCGCCCGGAGGCGGACCGGAGACCGCCGAGATCGCGGAAGTTGGGGGCACTGGGGAGGATGAAACCGTCACTTGTCACGTCCGTGACGATACCGACCACCCTGGGATCCGAACAGGCCGCGTCCGACCATGGGACGGCCCGCGGTCACACGGCGTCGCGCATGGCGGTGATCTCCGCGCCCGCCTCCTTGACGTCCTTGGCCGTGTCCACTCCGCGCCAGAATCCGTCGATCCGGTAGGCGGTCAGACGCCCTTCCTTGGCCAGGTCGGGGAAGGTGGAGGACTCGTGGTCGCCCTTGGCCGGCAGCAGCGGGGTGATCTCCGGCTCGAACAGGTAGACGCCGGCGTTGATCCACACGGGCAGCAGCGGGCTCTGCGTGAAGCCCTCGATCCGGTCCTGCTCGTCCACGTCCACGATGCCCCAGGTGGTGCGGAACTGGGCGAGCGCGAGTGTCGCGGCACCGCCCCGGTCGCGGTGGTGGGCGGTGAACTCGTCCAGCGGGAACCACGTGAGCACGTCGCCGTTGAGCGCGAAGTAGGGGGCGTCCTGGTCGCGCAGGCCGCTGGAGGCGTAGCGCAGGGCGCCGCCCCGGCCCAGCGGCTCGTCCTCCACGAGGAGGGTGATCTCCGGGCCGTCCCGCCGGGCGTCGAGGTGCTCGCGCAGGACCTCGGCCTTGTAGCCGCAGGACACGACGACCTGCTCCACGCCGTGGCCCGTCAGCCACTCGAGCTGGTAGTCGATGATGGGCCGTCCGGCCACCTCCACCATCGCCTTGGGGCGGGTGTCGGTGTAGGGCCGCAGCCGGGTGGCCTGTCCTCCGGCGAGGATGAGCGCCTGGGTGACGGGGGACGCGGATGCTGAGGAGGAAGCGGTCATAGTCGGGACCCTAGCAGCCGGTCCGCCGGTGCCCCCAGGGTGCTGACCCCGCTGGTGCGGGTAGGGCCGGCACCCCTTCGAGCCGTGGCCGGGCCCCGCTCCGGGGCCGTGGCCGCACCCGCCCCGATCGGCGCCCGCCCACGGCCGCGGCGCGCGGGAGGGTCAGCTGCTCTGGGTGGCGTCGGCGTAGGCCAGGCGCACGTCCGCGCTGGTGACGACGGTCAGGTCGGCGGCGGTCGCCGACGCGCCCACGTCCTGGGAGACCCTGAGGTCGCGGTGGGAGCTGGCCTTCTCGAACAGCGACCGGGCGAAGCGCCCGTTGCCCAGCTCGTCGATCCACCCCTCGGCGCACACGTGCGCGAAGATGCTGCGCAGGTCCTCCCTCGCCGTGTCGTCGAAGGCGTCGCCCGTGCTCGCCGCGACGGCCTCGGCGATCTCGGTCAGCTCGTCCGGGGAGTAGGAGGGGAAGCGCACGCGGACGTTGAACCGCGACGACAGACCGGCGTTGGAGGCCAGGAACCGCTCCATCTCGGCCGGGTATCCGGCGAGCACGACCACGAGCCGCGACCGGTCGTCCTCGGCGCGCTTGAGCAGGGTCTGGATCGCCTCGGCCCCGAACGCGTCGCCGCCGCTGTAGCCGGGGTTGACCAGGGAGTAGGCCTCGTCCACGAACAGCACGCCGCCCAGGGCCCGGTCCACCAGCCGGTTGGTCTTGAGCGCGGTCGCGCCCAGGTGCTCGCCCACCAGGTCCGCGCGCTGGGCCTCCACCACCTCGGCCCGGCCCAGCAGGCCGAGCGCGGAGAACACCCGCCCCAGGACCCGCGCCACCGTGGTCTTGCCGGTGCCCGGGGGTCCGGTGAAGACGAAGTGCCGCATGGGCGCCTGGTTGCGCAGGCCCTGCTCCTCGCGGAGCTTGGCCACCCGCAGCTGGGCGACGATGGACCGGACCTGCTCCTTGACCGGTTCCAACCCGATCATGGCGTCGAGCTCGGCCAGGGCCTCCTCGATGCCCGGCGTCTCTCCGAACCCCGGCAGCCGCGCGGTGAGTTCGGCGTGGGCGGTGGTCACGTCGGCGGCGCGCACGGTGATGAGGTCCTCGGCCTCGGGGCGCGGCGCGGGCGCGTCACCGTCCACACCCGCGGTGACCACGCGCACGTCGCGTGCCTGGGCGGCCTTCTCCACCACCGAACGGGCGTAGCGCCCGTTGCCCAGGTCGTCGACGGCCTCGCGCCGGACCGCCTGGTCGAAGCCGTGTCGGAGCGCCCGCTCCGCCTCCGGATCGAGGACGTCGCCGCGCTGCGCGACCAGCGACCGCGCGATGCGGGTCAGCTCGTCGGCGGTGTAGCTGGGGAAGGTGATGCGCGTGGCGAACCGGGAGGCCAGGCCGGGGTTGGAGGCGAGGAAGGCGTCCATCTCCTTCTCGTAGCCCGCGAGCACGACGACGAGCCGGTCCCGGTCGTCCTCGGCCCGCTTGAGCAGGGTCTGCACGGCCTCGTTGCCGAACCGGTCGGCCTGCCCGTCACCCTCGTTGACCAGTGAGTACGCCTCGTCGACGAACAGGACGCCGCCCAGGGCCCGGTCGACCAGCTCGTTGGTCTTGATGGCGGTCGCGCCCAGGTACTCCCCCACCAGGTCGGCGCGCTGGGCCTCCACGACCCGGGCGGTGGGCAGCAGGCCGAAGGAGTGGAAGATCGTGGCGAGGGTGCGCGCCACACTCGTCTTGCCGGTGCCCGGCGGGCCGGAGAAGACCAGGTGGCGCAGTGGTCGCTCGACGGGGAAGCCGGCGTCGGCGCGCAGCCGGGCGGCCTCGATGGAGGCGGCGATCGCGCGGACCTGCTGTTTGACGGGGTCGAGGCCGATCATGTCCTCGAGTTCGGCCAGCGCCTGGTCCACGGGGACCGGCTCCCCGTCCTCGGCGCCGCCGGCGTCACGGCGGCGGGTGGGGAGGGGGGCCGCGTCCGCGCGCTCGCGCACCGGCCGGCCGACGGTCGGCGTGGTGCGCCGGGCGGTGGGCGCCTCCCCCGCGCGCCGGTCCTCGGAGGCCTTGATGATCTGGCGTGAGGCGGCCAGCCGCCACAGCACGCAGGCGCCGGCCGCCGCGTAGAGCAGGGCCACGCCCCAGGAGGCGGACACCGGCTCCACGACCATGCCGACCAGCGCCACGGAGAACCCGGCGATGAGGCCGGCGGTGAGGGCGAGCGCGGCGGTGTGCCAGGCGGGGAACTCGCGCACGCGCGACGCCGCCAGGACGACGAGCAGGGGGACGGGCACCAGGAGCAGGACGACCGGTTCGCCCGGGAGCGGGATCTGGAAGAGCGGCACGGTCACCGCCAGCCAGACGACGCACACCAGGACGGTGACGAAGGCGTCGACCGACCGCATCAGCGCGGCCAGGACCATGAGCAGGACGAGCGTGCCCGTGACCGCCCCGAAGGCGCTGCCGCCCATCAGCAGCGCGACCACGGCGACGACGGCGCACAGGACCAGCGCGGCCACCAGTCGACGGGCCATGGGCACGCGGTGGTACAGCGCGCGCAGACGGTCGAGTCCGGAGGAGCGCCCCGGTTCAGCGGCGGCGGCCGAGCGCGTGTCCCGGGTCATAAAGCCCCTTCCTGCGTGGGGGTCCGTGGGCGGTCGGCTCTCCAGGGCGGGGTGGCGGGGGGCCGAACGGCGTCGGGGGGCCGACGTCCACAGGCACAGCTTTGCCCCCCGTGGGCCCGGATGTCCAGTGCGGGGCGGCGTGTCGGCGCGCCCCGCCCGGCACGGCGGGCGCGAGCGGTCCGCGGTCCCGGGTCAGAGCAGGGGCAGCTGGCCGTCGGGGACGGGGCGCGCCTTGCGCAGATGGCGCCATCGGGGCAGGTCGTCGAGGTAGGACCAGCTCATCCGGTGGTGGGCGGTGGGTCCGTGCTCGGCCAGGGCCGCCCGGTGGACGGGCGAGGGGTACCCGACACCGCTCTCGAACCCGTAGGCGGGGTGCAGGCCCGCCAGGTCCGCCATGAGGGCGTCGCGGTGCACCTTGGCCAGGATCGCGGCGGCCGCGACGCTGATGCAGGTCAGGTCGCCCTTGACCTGCGTGCGGACCCGCCAGGGGCGGCCGATGAAGTCGTGTTTGCCATCGAGGATGACGGCGTCGGGGGCGGTGGAGAGGGAGCCGAGGGCACGGTGCGTGGCCCGGCGCAGGGCCTCGGTCATACCGACCTCGTCGATCTCCGCGGGCTCGGACCAGCCGAAGGCGTGGTCGGCCACCCAGGGGCGCAGCTGCTCGGCCAGGGCCGTGCGGCGTTTGGGGGTGAGCCGTTTGGAGTCGGTGAGTCCGGGCGGCGGGTCACCGGCGCCCGCGACGGCGGCGCACACGAGCACGGGTCCGGCCCAGGCTCCGCGGCCCACCTCGTCGACCCCGGCGATCAGCCGGGCGCCGTGGGCGCGCAACTCCTCCTCCACTTCGAACGTGGGGGCGGGGACGGCAGAGGCAGCGGAGGTCGACACGGTCCCACCCTAATCCCACCCGCCACCCGCCATCGCCCACCCGGGCGCTTCGCGAAGGGGTGGGCTACCACCCTCACACGACGACCTCCGGCCGCAACCTTTCCACCCGCCACCCGCCATCGCCCACCCGGGCGCTTCGCGAAGGGGTGGACTACCACCCTCACACGACGACCTCCGGCCGCAGCCCCTCCACCCGTCGCCCGCCATCGCCCACTCGCCACCACTCAGCCAGCACCACGAATCGGGGGACCATTGCGCGACTCACCGAGCGCGACGATCGTGCACGCGTCGTCACTTTCGGTAGTTTCCGCTTGTCGGACCAGCCGTGACGGGCCTTCCGGAGGGAATGGACATGCAGCGCTCCACGTCGTACAGGCGGCCCCGACCCGGCATGCTCCGGGTGCGGGGCCGCCTGTACGACGTGGTCTCCACCGTCACACGCGTGGGCGTGGGCGCGATGTTCGCCGACTACGGGCTCGCGCTGCGGGGCCGCGAACACCTGGTCGCCGAGCGGCTGGCCGAGGCGGGGGTCCCGGCCGCGGCCCTGGTCGCCGCGCTCCTGCCGACCCTTCTGGTCGCCCTGTCGATCTCCTTCGCCGTGGGCCTGCTCACGTGGCTGGCGGGTCCGTCGCTGGCCGCGGCGGCCGTGGTGGGAGCGGTCTCCGCCGGAGCGCAGGACGCCGCGCCGTTCGGCTCGTGGGCGGCGACGGCGCTGGTCACGGCGGTGTGCGTGCTCATGGCGGTGGGTGGCGGCCGGTGGTCGTGGGACTACCTGGTACTGGCCCCGAGGGTGCGGCGGTCCACACCCGCACCCCGCCCCGCCTCCGGGGCGGTCTCCGTCACCGACCTCACGGATTCGGCCCGACGCCCCGAACACGCTCCCCCTCTGCTCTATCCTGTCGGTGAGGCCGCGCTTCGTCGGCCGCATCGACTCTGACCCGGCCCGTGCGCGCTATCGCTGCGCGCTTTCGGACCGTGGCCACCCGACATGGATTCGGTGGGGGGAACATCATGTCCGCCGCTGCCTCCGATCCCGCCTCCGAGGGGTCTGTGGCCAAACTGATCGCGATGGCGGAGAAGCCGACGCCGGGTCAGCGCCTGATCAGCTGGGCCTCCCGACCTCCGGGGCGGCTCTACATCCCCGCGTGCTCGGTGGTCGGGCTCGTACTCCTGTACGAGGACAGCGTCCCCGGGGGCCACCTCCCCACCTTCCTCATCGGCGTGGGCGCCGGTCTGCTGCTCGCCGGGATGGGCGCCCTGCGCCTGGGCATCGCGCTCGCCGTCGCGCGCCCGATGATCCGCTACTACTGGCTGCGCTGGGTGTCCGCGCCGATCATCGCGGCGCTGGCCCTGGGGCTGTCCGTCGCCGACGTCCCCCTCCAGGCCCGGGTCGGCGCCTCGACCGACGACCTGCTCTCGCTGGCCTCCGAGGTCCAGGACCCCACGACCATTCCCCGCAACGGAGAGTGGACGGGGCTGTACCCGCTGCACAGCGTGGGGAGCAGCACGGGCACGGAGGAGGACGTCACCTACTTCGCCGTCCAGGGCGCGGGCCTGCTGAGCCAGTCCGGTCTGGCCCACAGCACCGCGGAGCTCCCCGAGGGCGTCTTCGTCCCCGGGCACGGTTCGAAGGTCTACGAGCACGTCAGCGACGACTGGTACGTCTGGGTCGACCACTAGGACTAGTACTACATAGCTAGATCTTCAGTAACGATCTTCTGGTTTCTCTGCCGGTGCGGGCTGGGGCTGTGTGACGGTATGCGCATGCCCCAGCCTGACGAGCCCGCAGACGCGGTGACAGCCGCAGATCTGCACGCGTGGAAATCGCAGTTCGAGGAGTTGTGCGCCCGTTTCGAAAGCCGGTGGGTGCGGCCCGAGCCGCGCGAGCACTTCCGGCAGTACCTGCGGGGACTGCTCGCCCCCCTCGAGCGGAAGAACTCCTGGACGATCTCGGAGTTCACCGGAGAGAAGCGCCCCACCGCGATCCAGCGGTTCATCAACCTGACCGCGTGGGATGCCGACGAACTACGCGATGATGTGCGCGATTACGCCATGGAGCACTTCGCCGACGAGCGGGCCGTGCTGATCGCCGACCCGACCGGATTCGCGAAGAAGGGCACCAAGTCAGCGGGCGTGCAACGGCAGTACTCCGGCACGCTGGGCCGGGTCGACAACTGCCAGATCGGCACGTTCCTCGCCTATGCCAACACCACCGGCGACCGGGTCCTGATCGACCGGGAACTCTATATGCCCGCCGCGTCCTGGTGCGATGACCCCCAGCGCCGGGCCCAGGCGCGGGTGCCCGAGGACCTGGTCTTCTCCACCCGCCCGCAGCAGGTCCAGGCCATGATCGCCCGGACCGTGGCAGCCGGTGTGCCCTTCGCCTGGGTGGCCGCGGACGAGGAGTTCGGCCAGAGCCCGGGCCTGCGCGCCTTCCTGGAAGAACAGGGCATCGCCTATTGCATGGCGGTACCGAAGAACACCGACCGCGTCTCGTTCTCCACGAGCAGGTATTCGAAGGACACCGTCGAACTCCTCGCCCACGCGATCGGGCCGGGCGAGTGGCACAGGCGCTCGTGCGGGATCGGCGCGAAGGGCTTCCGGGTCTATGACTGGGCGCTGGCCGAGTCCGGGACTGCGGGGCACCAGTACGTGTTCCGCCGCAGCACCGACAGTGGCGAGTTGGCGTATTTCCACTGTTACAACCCGCGCGGGGAGGATGTGTGCGAGTTGGTCCGGGTGATCGGCTCGCGGTGGCCGATCGAGGAGTGCTTCGAGGCCGCCAAGCAGCAGGCCGGGCTGGACCAGTACCAGTTCCGGATCTATCCGGCCTGGTACCGGCATATCACCCTGGCGATGCTCGCTCTGGCCTTTCTAGCTGTGGTGCGCCACGGGTCTAAAAAGGGGGCCCGGGGTCTGTGGACAACCAGCGGCGACCCCGGGGACACACCGGACACCAGGACAGAAACCGCCCCAGAGGGCCGATAGCAGGCGCCGACGGTCCGGGCGGGGGCTGATCGGCTTGACCATCGGGGAGATCCGCCGGTTGTTCAACCTGATCGGCAAGGATGAGGAGGCCGTTGAGCTGGGGCTCTACTGGTCCGCTCATCGGCGCGGCCACCAGGCCGCAGCGCGCAGGCACCACTTCAAGCGGCGCCTGCGCCTGCAAGTCATCCAGATCTAGCTATGTAGTACTAGGCCGCGACCATGCCGACGGCGAGTCCGCCGATGAGGAGCCCGGAGACGCCCGCGGTCCACCGGCGGCCCCGGGGACCGGTGAGGGCCCTGCCGAGGACGGTCCCGCCCGCGGCGAGGAACAGCTGCCAGCTCGCGGACGCCAGCAGGATGGCGCCGACGTAGACCGCGGTCTCCGCGGCGCCCATGGCGGCTCCCGCCTGCCGCCCCAGGATCAGGGCGACGAAGTAGATCGCCGGCCACGGGTTGAGCGCGGTGAGCCCCAGGAAGACCAGGTAGGCGCGCCAGGCCGTGACCGGGGTCGGTCCCCGGTCCGGCGCCTCGACCCCCCGCGCGCTCGCGCCGCGCACCACGCGTACCGCCATCACGACCAGAACGAGGGCCGCGGCCCAGGTCAACGGGGTCGCGATCGGCTCCACCGCGAGCGCGAGGGCGCGCCCGCCGAGCACGGCGGCCACGGCGTACAGGGCGTCGGCCGTCACCGCGCCCATCGCCGCCGCCGCACCCATCCGGAACGAGGTGCGCGCGGTCATGTTCACCATCAGCACCGCGACGGCCCCGACGGGCACCGCGAGGCCGTATCCCGCCGCCAGTCCGGCGATCAGCGTCTGCATCATGCCGACAGTCTGTGTTCGGCGGATCGTTCACGTCCATCGAATGTTCGTGCATACCACCATGTAGCATCGCCGCATGATTGATCCGCGGTTGCAGACACTGCGCGTGCTGCGCGCCGAGGGGACCGTCACCGCGACGGCCGCGGCCCTGCACGTGACGCCCTCCACCGTCTCCCAGCAGCTGCGGCAACTGGCCGCCGAGGTGGGCGTGCCACTGCTCGAACCCGAGGGGCGCCGGGTGCGCCTCACCGCGGCGGCGTACACGCTCCTGGAGCACGCCGACGTGATGCGGGCGCAGTGGGAGCGGGCCGCCGCCGACCTGCGGACCCACCGCGAGGGCGAGGCCGGTCACCTGCGGGTCTCCGGGATCGCCACGGCGCTGGCCGCACTCGTCGCACCGGCGATGCGGGACCTGCTGCGCCGGTACCCCCGCATGACCGTCGAGATCGACGAGGACGCCGGTGCGGACCGGTTCGGTCTCCTGCTGGCCGGGCGCACGGACATCGCCGTGGTGATCCCCACCCCCGACGGCCCGCCGCCCGACGACGCCCGCTTCGAACAGCATCCGCTGCTCGCCGAACCCCTGGACCTCCTGGTCCCGAGCGGCCACCGCCTCGCGGGACGGGCCGGGGTCGAGCTCCGCGACGCCGCGCAGGAGACCTGGATCCGCGCCGGCGACCCCCGTGACCAGCACCCGCTGCTCCTGAGCGCCTGCGCGTCGGCCGGCTTCACCCCCCGCCTGGCCCACGGCGCCGTGGACTGGTTCGCGATCGGGTCGATGGTCGCCCACGGCTACGGCGTGTGCCTGATGCCCCGGCTCGCGCCCCTGCCGCCAGGGTCGGAGGTGACCAGAGTTCCGCTCACGGGGCGGCCCGTCCCGACCCGCCGGCTCCTGGCCTGCGTGCGCCGGGGCAGCGGCCGACAGGCCGTCATCGAACGCGGGCTCGGCGCCCTGCGTGCCTCCGCCGCCGCGTGGGACGCCGACCCCGTCCACTGAACGCCGCGCCGACCCGTGCTCCGGCGGCGGAGCCACCGGCCCTGACCCGTGCCAAGGCCGGACTTTGCCGGGGGCTGTGTCGTTCACACACTGCTCTCACCTTGGACCTGTACACCTGGTGCCATCCCCCGGAGGGACCCCCTTGTCCCTCCCGAAGGCCAACGCTGAGGAGCCGATCCATGCGGGAGTTCATGCTCACCCTCCACCTGCGCATCCACGACTCGCTCACGGCGCTGCGCCGGGCGCACGCCGTGGGCGACGACGACCTGGCCAACGCCCAGGTCGGGGAGATCCAGGACCTGGTGGAGATCGCGGCCCGGAACGGGATCGACATCGGAGCGGGCTACGCGGCCCTCTCCCCCACGGGCTGAGGAGGACCGCCACACCGGGGCACGCTCCGTGGCGGCGTCCCACGCAAGAGCGCACGTCCCCTGAACACGCCCGAGGACCCCCGACCGGTGCACGGTCGGGGGCCCTCGTCGCGGACGGCGCGGCGGATCAGCGGCGGCCGCTCTGGCCGTACCCCTCACCGCGCTCGAACTGCTGGCGCATGGCGGAGTCCTGCTGGCGCTGGTACTCCTCCGCCAGCTCCTGCTGGCGCCCGGCGGCGGCCGCGACCGAGCCCCGCACCGAGTCCATGGCCTCCTGCGCGTTCGCGCCCGAGGCCAGGGACGGCCGTGAGGAACCCACGCCGTTCATCATCTGCGGCAGCAGTTGGGCCGTGAGCAGCGTCGACAGCGCCGAGGTGTCGCCCGCGCCCGCCTCGGTCTGCACCACGATCGGGCGCGGCGCGTGCTCGGCGAGCGTGGCGCCCACGTCCAGGCGGCGGCGGGCCAGCTCGTACTCCAGAACGGCCCGGTTGTCGCGGTAGGCCGTGGCCAGGCGCTGCTGGGCCTTGGCCTCGTTCTCCGCGGCGACCAGGTCGGCCCGGCCGCGCGTCTCGATCTCGTAGCGCACCCGCTGCGCCTCGGTCTCCTGCTCCTCCAGCATCTGCGCCACGTCCTTGCGCGCCTTGTTGAGGGAGGCGTTGACCTCGACGATCTTCGCGTCGCGGGTCTTCTTGGACCGCTCGATGTCCATGAGCAGCGTGTCGATGCGGCGCTTGCGCGTCAGCTCCCACTCCTGCTCGTAGGCCACGAGCTCCTTGGCGACCCGCTCCCGCGTGGCCAGGTGCTGCTGGTACTGGTTGGGCAGCTGGACGTCGGGGATGTTGCAGCCGGTGATGCGCACCCCGTACTTCTCCAGCATGTTGTTGAGCAGGCGGCGCATGTCCTCGACGTTGGATCCGCGCAGGTCGTAGGCGGACTCGGTGTTCACCTGGCGGCTGCGCTGGCGGATGGCGTCCTGCACGGCGCTGGAGAGCACCAGGTCGAAGTTGCTCGCGCCGATGATCGTCACGAAGCGGATCGGATCCATGATCTGGAACTTGAGGAAGAACTCGATCGACTTCAGCGGCACGTTCTCACGCGTGGGGCAGGCCAGGACCGGGGCGGTGTAGGGGATCTCCGTGCGGGTGTCCACGACGAAGTCCACCCTGGACCACGGGTGCCACAGGTAGTGGCGGCCCGGGCCGATCGGCTTCACGATCGCGCCGTACTTGGTCAGGATGCCGTGCGTGCCCTCCTCGATCTCCACGATCGAGCCGCGCCACCACCACAGGCCGGCGGCGATGATGCTCAACAGGCCCACGATCAGCGTGGGAATGGACAGTGCGGTGTAGGCGAACTCCGTGACCGTGGTGCCCGCGGTCAGGGAGTTGATGGTCATCATCAGGGCGGAGGTGAGGGCGAACAGGCCGAACCAGACCAGGACGGTCCAGCGCAGTCCGCGGGTGTCGCGCGGGATGACGACGGGAACGATCGCTCCCTGGTCACCGCCGCGCAGCAGCCCGGCCAGGTCGCCCCAGGACGCGAGCGACTCCTTGATGCTGGAGCCGCCTCGGGTGTTCACGGGCTGGCTCATCTACTGACCTCCCTGGTTCGGGCCGGGACCCTCGGGGCCGCGCTGCGACCACGGCGGCAGGGGCGGGTCCTGGTGGGGGTGGGCGGGGCCGCTGGGCGGCGGGGCGTCGGGAGCGGCCTCCGGGGCGGTCTCGGAAGCGTTCTCGGACAGGCGCTCGTCGATGGCCTGCTCCGAGACCGACTGGCGGATCTCCTCGACGCGGTCCTCGCCCGGGTCCGCGCCGACGGGCCGGTTGGCCTTGGTCTCGGTCTCCTCGACCAGCGCGCGGATCTCCAGCTGGCGCTCGCCGATCCGGGCGCGGATCTCACCGAGCCGGCCGCGGATGGCGTCCATGTCCTCCTCGGAGAACAGGGCGGTGTCGGCCTGGCCGATGATCTCCTGGGCGATGCGCAGGTAGTCGACGCTGGCGCCGTCCCCCGAACCGATCCGCAGGACCTGCGGCAGGCTGTCGGCGACACCCTCCAGCTTGTCCAGGAGCGTCTCCCGGAAGCGGTAGTTCAGGATCTCGGGCGCCTCGGCCGCGCTGACCGCGCGGATGTCCAGGGCCTGGGCCTGCAGCAGGGCGGCGTTGGCGTTGGCCTCGGACTCGGCCTCGACGAAGCGCTGGCGCGCGGAGGAGCGCGCCTTGTTGGTCTCGCGCTCCAGGGCGGTGTCCATCTGCGCCTGGTACTGGGCGATGTCGGCCTGGATCGCCGACAGCGTCTCGTTGAGGGTGGCGAGCTCCTTGTTGAGGTCGCCCTCGTTCTGCTCCTTGCGCAGCTGGAGCTCGTACTCGAAGGTGTAGGCGTCCTTGGCCACGCGCACCATCTCCGGGGCCGCCAGGTCCATCCGGTACTCCTGGTTGGACGGCTCGGCGTGGGTGATGTTGGCGCTGGTCAGCTCCACGATGCCGCCGAACTGCCGGTTCAGCTGGTCCAGCAGGGCGTGGGTGCTCTCGCCGACCATGTCGTAGATCGCCGAGGCCTCCTGCTCGTAGATGAGGCTGCGGGTGGTCTCGCTGATGGCGTTGTTGAGCTTCTCCTGGAAGCCGTGCACGCCGCCGAGCGTATAGACGAAGCTCGTCGCGTCCGTGATCCGGAACTGGACGAAGAGGTCGACGGAGGCCTGCACGCCGCTCTTGGTGGGGGCGGAGCGGATCGGCGCGTTGAAGGGGTACTCGCGCGTGGTGTTGACGATGTAGGAGACGCGCTTCCAGGGATTGAACAGCGTGACCCGGCCCGGCGCGAAGTTGTTCTCGCGCTTACCGAAGCGGGTGACGATGGCCTCGCAGCCCTCCGGAACCATCACCATGCCCTGGCGCCACCACATGAAGCCGGCCACGCCGGCGGTGATGATCCAGTAGTGCACGCCGAAGAAGGGGTTGATGAGGGGGTTGCCGCCGGCGATGGCCTCGGGGATCAGGAAGATGAACGAGCCCAGGAGGCCGATGATCACCAGTCCGATGGCGGGGAGCATGGTGAAGAACGTGCGCCCGCGCGGAATCACCATCGGACAGATCACATGGACCGGCCCGCCTCGGCCCCGCTCGTGCGAACTGCTGTTGAGCGCCTCGCCGGCGTTGTTCAGCGACGTGGTGCGCTGCTCGATCCGGGTCCCGATGGAATCGCCCTGCTCACGCGCGGCGACGAAGTCGCGCGGATCAAGGCCCCCTCCCTCGGACGCGGCCTGTGGCACGGCCTGTTGGAGCGCGTCGGTCACAGCCTGGCGCGGGTCGCCCCCCTGGGCGACGGCGCCGGCCGCACCGCGCACGGTCTGCGCGAACGACATGTGTGGTGGACTCCTTAAGGGAGATGGGAACTGTCTGCTTCGACGCGTCGTACACGGCCACGGTTCCAGGTGAGGACCGTGTCTCGCTCGAAGCCGAGGTACCGGTCAGTGCCAACTCTGGCACGAGTCACATCCGAAACCCATGGTTCGTGTCCTGAGCGTGACGATGAATCCCCCGTGCGCGCCGCGTGGCGGCGGATCCGGAGCGGGGCTAGCCTCGGTCGCACAGCAGACCGCCGGCCGGGGGCCTGGATCGAGAGGGGAAACCGCGATGTCCGCACTCCAGAGCGCCATGCTCACCTCCGCCGGACTGATCGGCGGCTACTCGGTGGCGCGCGCCACCGGCAACCGCCCGCTGGGCGGGGCCGTCCTGGCCGTGTTCGGGGCGGCGGCCGTGGAGTCCTGCCGCCGCCGTTCGGGCCTGGGCGCGGCCCTGGCCCTGGGCGGCGTGTACGTGGGGGCCTTCGGGCTGTCCCACCCGTTGGCGAAGAAGATCGGCTCCTGGCCCGCCGTACTGGGGGTGACGGCGGCGACGGCGGCCGTCGCGGTCGCCTCGGCCGACCGCGGCGAGGCCTGAGGGGTCAGCCCCGGCCCCCGTGGATGTAGGGGGCGAGGCCTGAGGGGGTCAGCCCCGGCCCCCGTGGATGTAGGCCTCCAGCTGGGCGCGGTCGTCCTCCAGCACCCGCAGCCGGCTCTTGACCACGTCACCGATGCTGACGATGCCCACCAGTCGCCCCTCGGACAGCACCGGCACGTGGCGGAAGCGGCGCAGGGTCATGGCCTCGCTGACGTCCTCGACCGTGTCGTCGGTGGTGCAGGTGTGGACGTCGGCGGTCATGATCTCGGCGACGGGGGCCGTGAGCAGGACGGTGCCGACCCGCTCCAGGCCGCGCACCACGTCGCGCTCGGAGACGATGCCGACGAGGACGTCCCCCTCGGCGACGGCGATCGCGCCGATGTTGTGACGGGCGAGTTCGGTCAACAGCTCGGCGACGGTCGCGTCCGGTGCGACCGTGACCACGTCGGAGCCCTTCGACCGCAGGATCGAGGCAATCAGCATGCGTCCACCTTCCGCCGGCGCGTGGGTGCCGAAGGATTACCCGCTCGCCGTCCCGCCCAACCACAGGTATGGACCACCGGTCCACGCGGCCCCCACACGACAGTGGCGGCCCGGTGGGAACCGGACCGCCACTGTCTGATGTCACCGCTCCCTCACGGGAGCTCCGGTGATCAGCTGCAACCGCTGGTGGCGCCGCAGCCCTCGCAGGCGTAGCAGCTGCCCGAAGGCCGCATCTTCGTTCCGCACGTGACGCACAGCGGGGCGTCGGCGACGAAGCCCTGCGTGTTCTCCAGCAGCTCGGCCGTGGAGTGCGCCTCGGTCGGCTTGGCCTGCGCCTGGCTCTCCCGCGCCGCCGGTGCGGAGGCCTCGGCCACGTGGGTGGCGGCGGACTGGGCGTAGGACTCCACCTGGGCGGCGACCTGGGCCGGGTCCTCGCCCGCGACCTGGGCCTGGCGCTCGGCGGCCGACAGCACGCCCAGGGCCGCGCGCTCCTCGTAGGGCAAGTGGTCCAGGGCCAGGCGGCGGAAGATGTAGTCCACCACGGACTGCGCCATGCGGATGTCCGGGTCGTCGGTCATACCGGCCGGGTCGAAGCGCATGTTGGTGAACTTGTCCACGTAGGTCTCCAGCGGGACCCCGTACTGCAGGGCGATGGAGATCGCGATGGAGAACGCGTCCATGACGCCGGCCAGGGTCGAGCCCTGCTTGCCCAGCTTCATGAAGACCTCGCCCAGGCCGTCGTCCGGGTAGGAGCCGGCCGTGATGTAGCCCTCGGCCCCGCCCACGGAGAACGAGGTGGTCTCGCTCGGACGCTTCTTGGGCAGGCGGCGGCGGACCGGCCGGGCGACCTCGACGGTCGCGGGCTCCTCGACTTCCTTGGTCTCGGACTTGCTGATGGACAGCGGCTGGCCGACCTTGCAGTTGTCGCGGTAGACGGCGAGCGCCTTCAGGCCCAGCTTCCAGCCCTCGAAGTAGATGTGCTGGAAGTCCTCGACCGTGGCGTCCTCGGGCACGTTCACGGTCTTGGAGATCGCGCCGGACAGGAACGGCTGCACGGCCGCCATCATCCGCACGTGGCCCAGGGGCTGGATGTAGCGGCGGCCCATCGCGCAGTCGAACACCTCGTAGTGCTCGGGCCGCAGGCTCGGGGCGTCGACGACATGGCCGTTCTCGGCGACGAACTCCACGATGGCCTCGGACTGCTCGTCCTGGTAGCCGAGGTTGGCCAGCGCGCGCGGGATCGCCTGGTTGACGATCTGCATCGAGCCGCCGCCGACCAGCTTCTTGAACTTGACCAGCGAGAAGTCCGGCTCGATGCCGGTGGTGTCGCAGTCCATCATGAAGCCGATGGTGCCGGTGGGGGCGAGCAGGCTGGCCTGGGCGTTGCGCCAGCCGTTGCGCTCACCGATCTTCAGGCAGTCGGCCCACTCCCGGGTGGCGGCCGCGTGGATGGGCTGCTCCAGGGTGCCGACCGTGCGCAGGTCGTCGTTGGCGGCGGCGTGCTTGCGCATGACGCGCTTGTGCGCCGCCTCGTTGCGCTTGTAGCCGTCGTAGGTGCCCACCACGCCCGCGACCTCGGCGCTGCGCCGGTAGGCGGTACCGGTCATCAGCGAGGTGATCGCGGCGGCGACGGCGCGTCCGCCGTCGGAGTCGTAGGCGTGGCCGGTCGCCATGAGCAGGGCGCCCAGGTTCGCGTAGCCGATGCCCAGCTGACGGTAGGCGCGGGTGGTGTCCCCGATCTTCTCGGTCGGGAAGTCGGCGAAGGTGATGGAGACGTCCATCGCCGTGATGACCAGCTCGGTGAGCCGCGTGAAGCGCTCGACGTCGAAGGTGTCGTCCTCGCGCAGGAACTTCAGCAGGTTGATCGAGGCGAGGTTGCAGGAGGAGTCGTCCAGGCTCAGGTACTCCGAGCACGGGTTGCTCGCGCTGATCCGGCCGGTCTCGGGGTTGGTGTGCCAGTCCTGGATGGTGCCGTCGTACTGGATGCCCGGGTCGGCGCACTCCCAGGCCGCCTTGGCCATGCGCTGGAACAGGTCCTTGGCGTCGACGGTGGCCACGACCTCGCCGGTGGTCCGGGAGGTCAGGCCGAACTCGGAGCCGCTCTCGACGGCGCGCATGAACGCGTCGGAGACCCGGACCGAGTTGTTGGCGTTCTGGTACTGGACGCTGAACATGTCGGAGCCGCCCAGGTCCACGTCGAACCCGGCGTCGCGCAGCGCGCGGATCTTGTGCTCCTCGCGCGACTTGGTCTCGACGAACTCCTGGATGTCGGGGTGGTCGACGTCCAGGACGACCATCTTGGCCGCGCGGCGGGTGGCGCCGCCGGACTTGATCGTTCCGGCCGAGGCGTCGGCGCCGCGCATGAAGGAGACCGGGCCGGAGGCGGTACCGCCGGAGGAGAGCAGCTCCTTGCTGGAGCGGATGCGCGAGAGGTTCACGCCCGCGCCGGAACCGCCCTTGAAGATGATCCCCTCTTCCTTGTACCAGTCGAGGATCGACTCCATGGTGTCGTCGACGGAGAGGATGAAGCAGGCGCTGACCTGCTGGGCCGAGGCCGTCCCGACGTTGAACCACACCGGCGAGTTGAAGCTGAAGTACTGGTTGGCGAGCGCGTACTTGAGCTCGTGGTCGAAGATCTCCGCGTCCTCGTCGGTGGCGAAGTAGCCCTCCTCGACGGCGGTGCGGGTGTACATGCCCACGACCCGGTCGATGAGCTGCTTGAGGCTCCACTCGCGCTCCGGGGTGCCCACGGCGCCGCGGAAGTACTTGCTGGTGACGATCTGGCTGGCGTTCATCGACCAGGTGGTGGGGAACTCCACGCCGCGCTGCTCGAAGTTGACCGTGCCGTCACGCCAGTTGGTCATGACGACGTCGCGGCGCTCCCAGGTCAGGGAGTCGTAGGGGTGCTGGCCGGGGGTGGTGAAGATGCGCTTCATCTTCAGCCCCTTGCGGCTCCCCTTGCCCTTGCGTCCTGTTGGTCCACTGGTGGTTTCCGTCATGCGGCAGTTCCCCTGAAAGCTTCGTGAGCACGGTCGGTGCGGCCGTGCGCGGCGTCTTGGGTGACGAGTGGTGCGGGGGTGGCCGGGCCGCCCCCGCGGCTGTGGTGCGTGGCCGTCGCGCGGACGGCGGAGGGTCAGGGGGCGACGGCCGTGTCGGACCGGGAGTCCGCCTCACGGTCGGCGCGCAGACTGGCGATCTCCGCCTCGAAGTCGGCGAGGCTCTCGAACCCGCGGTACACGCTTGCGAAGTGCAGGTAGGCGACTTCGTCCAGGTCCCGCATCGGGCCGAGGATGGCCAGGCCGATCTCGTGGGCCGGGACCTCGGCGACGCCCCGTCCGCGGATCTCCTCCTCGACCTTCTGGCCGAGCTTGGCGAGGGCGTCCTCGGAGACGGGCCTGCCCTGGCACGCCCGACGAACCCCGGCGATGATCTTGGCGCGGCTGAAGGGCTCGGTGACCCCGGAGCGCTTGGCGACCATCAGCAGCACGGTCTCCTGGGTGGTGAAGCGGCGCTCGCACACCGGACAGGAGCGGCGGCGGCGAATGGCCGCGCCGTCGTCGGTGGACCGGCTGTCGATCACCCTGGTGTCCGGATGGCGGCAGAACGGACAGTGCATCCCGCTTCACCTGCTTCCCTCTCCGACAACCCGTACCTCTACTAAACCACAACTTCTGGACAACCGCCTCCACGGCCGCACCAGATGTTGTGGTCGAACCTAGACCCCAACGGACACGCCCGCAACCCTCCCAGGCGCGTGTCCCGCCCACGCGGCGAAGGGCGCGGGGCAGGGCGCGGGGCAGAGCTCAGTGCAGGGCGCGGCCGAGGTCACGGGGAGATCGGGAGGCAGGGGCCGGAGGTCGCCCCCGAGGGGCGTCCGACGCCTCGGCAAGGATACCGGCGGCAGCGTCCGCGCCCCACGGGACACGGCGGCCCCGAGGGGCCGAAAACCCCTGCGGGCCAGGGGTTCGCGCCCGCACACGCGGGTGTGGAGACGAGTCCCACACCGCGCGGCGGACGGGCCGGGGCGACCGTGTCGGCCCATTCCGGGGACACGCCGCGCCGAACGCGTGTAGACACGTAAGTGGCGGACGGAATTGGACCGCTAATAGCCCCTCGGAAGGAATGGTCCACAGACTCGAACGCTTGTTTGATATCACCGTACGCAACGACTAAAGTTGACCTTGATTTCACACCGGTTTCGCCATCACGTGGACCCCAGGTCGGCGCGATCGCCCCACCGGTGGTGGACACACGCAAGCAGGCCCTGACCGAACCGAATGCCGAGGAGGCCCGGCCGTGCCGGAGGACAATCCCGGAACCGTAGATTCCACCACCGTTCTGGCACCCGTAGGGGAATCGAGCGGGCCGGCGTCCCAGACGCCCAAACTCACCGCACGCCAGCAGAGCGTCCTGAACTGCATCCAGCGGTACGTACGCGAACGGGGTTTCCCGCCCTCCATCAGGGAAATCGGCGACGCGGTCGGCCTGTCCAGCCCGTCCAGCGTGGCGCACCAGCTCAAGGTGCTCCAGCGCAAGGGCTACCTGTACCGCGACCAGAACCGCCCCCGGGCCGTCGAGCTGCGCAGCCCCGGCTCGGCCACCGGCCGGACCGTGACGCCCGAGGACATGGACCTGTCCCGCGCGGCCGCGGTGCCGCTGGTCGGCCGGATCGCCGCCGGCGGTCCCATCCTGGCCGAGGAGTCGGTCGAGGACGTGCTCGCCCTGCCCCGGCAGCTGGTGGGCGAGGGCAAGCTCTTCATGCTCACCGTGGTCGGCGACTCGATGGTCGACGCCGCCATCACCGAGGGCGATCTCGTGGTCGTGCGCCAGCAGCCCGACGCCAACAACGGGGACATCGTGGCGGCCCTGCTCGAGGACGAGGCCACGGTCAAGGTCCTGCGCCGCGAGGCCGACGGCCACGTCTGGCTGATGCCCCGCAACGACGCCTACGAGCCGATCTCCGGCGACGACGCCACCATCCTCGGCAAGGTCGTCTCCGTCATGCGCCGGGTCTGACCGACGGGTGCCGGTGCCCCCGGGCCGGGGGCGCCGGGCCGGTGTCGGCCGCTACCCTGAGCACGTGTCGACACCTACCTCCTCCCCCGCGCGGGGGCCCCGCCTCGCCCTGGCCGCCGGCTGCGCGGCCCTCACCCTGGCCCTGGCCTCGGCGTGCTCCACCGGGGACGACTCGTCCGTGGAGCCGCCGGGCAGCGACGGGGCCGAGCGCGCACTGATCTTCGAGGGCGGTGGCCGCGAGGTGTCGGCGACGCTCACGCTCCCGTTGCGCGCCCGCGGTCCCCTGCCCGGCGCGCTCATCATCTCCGGCAGCGGCCCCACCGATCGGGACGGCAACAGCCCCCTGCGCCCGGAGGCCGAGACCAGCTGGAACCTGGCGCGGGTACTGGCCGAGGCGGGGGTGGCCTCCCTGCGCTACGACAAGCTCGGCAGCGGGGAGTCCGCCGCCGAGCTCGACTCCGAGGCGCCGGTCGACCCCCAGGTCTTCGACGACGAGGTGGCGGCGGCCTACGAGGAGCTCGTCTCCCAGCCGGAGATCGACCCCGAGCGCACGGTCGTCGTCGGGCACAGCGAGGGCGCGCTGTACGCCCTGCGCGCCCACGACATCGTCGACGCCGAGCCCGCGCGGATGCTGGTGGCCCCTCCCGGCACCCGCTACCTCGACCTCATCGACCGCCAGATCACCGAACAGGCGCGCCAGGCCGAGGCCACGGGACAACTTCCCGAGGGCCAGGCCGTCGAGCTGCTCTCGGCCGCCCGGTACGGCCGGGCCGAGGTGCGCGCCGGCCGCGAGCTCGACGACGACACCGACTCGTTCGGGGTGTACACCCCGCAGAACCAGGACTTCCTGGCCTGGATCGACTCCTTCGACCCGGTGGACCTGGCCGCGGACCTGCCCGCCGACACCCCCGTGCTGGTGCTGTGGGGGGAACAGGACGCGCAGGTCGCCGGGGAGGAGGTCGACCGACTGATGACGGGGCTGCCCGACGCCACGCGCGTCGACCTGCCCGGCGCCGACCACATCCTGCGCGAGTTCAGGGACGAGCCGGGTGCCACGGTGCTCGACTCCGACCGGCCCTTCTCCGCCGACGTCGCGCCCGCGGTGACGGAGTTCCTCGACACCGCCTGGTGAGGGTGCTCGGCCGGGGCGCCCGTCCCTCGGGTCAGTCCGGCAGAGCCGCGACGACGTCCTCGGCCAGCCGCACGGCGCCCTCCACGGCCTGCTCGGGCTCGATCGACCGGGTGGCGTCGTAGTCGGCCGCGGCGCTGTGGCAGGTCTCCACGTACAGGTTGGAGACGCGCACGCCGGCGCAGCCCGACGCGAAGGTGCCGGAGCGCACCCACGTGAACGCCTCGTCGCCGAGACCGTCCAGGGTCTCGTGCTCGGGACCGGCGGACGAGCGCAGGTTGTCGGCGGCCGTGTCCACCCCGCCGGGGTCAGGCGCGGCCACCGTGACCAGCGTGGCGGTCGCCGGAACGGCCTGGCCCTCCCCGCCCGGGGTGGCCCAGCGGCACTGGTGACCGCTGCCGAAGGTGTCCTGCGCGCCGCCGATCGGCTCCTCGACCTCCAGCTCATGGCCGGGAACCAGCTCGTCGAGTGCCTCGGTCTCCCCGATCGAGCACTCGGGCGCGGACTCGAAGTCGCCCGACTCCAGGACGTCCCGACTGACCACGAACCAGATGACGCCGCCCACGAGCACGATCACCACGAGCACGGCCGCGATCACTCCGATGATGGCGCAGCCGCGGCTCTGCGGTTGGGCGGACGGCACGGTCGTGGGAGCAGGGGCGTGTCCGGGCCCGGTGCCCGGAGGATGGCCGGAGCCGACGTACGGCCCCTGGCCGACGCCTCCGGCGGGCCCGGGGTTCGGGCCGACTCCATGGCCCGGAGTAGGGCCGGCGGGCCCACCAGGGCCGCCCGTCGGGTTCCCGCGACCCGCGAAGTGGCCGGATTCCGGCTGCCCGCCGGGTCCGGTACCGACACCAGGGCCCGGGGTATCCGCGGCGCCCATGGGGCCCATGGGGCTCTCCGGACCGCCGGGGCGTCCGGGTTCCGGGTGCTGACCAGGACCCATAGGACTCCCGGAACCCATGGGGCTCTCGGGACCGCCAGGGCGACCGGATTGCGAGGCGGGGCCGGTGTGTCCACCAGGACCCCCGGGGTTCTCGGGGCCGCCGGGGCGACCGGATTGCGAGGCGGGGCCGGTGTGTCCACCAGGACCCCCGGGGTTCTCGGGGCCGCCGGGGCGACCGGATTCCGGGTGCTGACCAGGACCCATAGGACTCCCGGAGCCCATGGGGCTCTCGGGACCGCCGGGGCGACCGGATTCCGGGGGTTCGTTGGGGGGTGTGCCGCCGGAGTTCGCGTCGGGCTCCCGACCGGAGTCCCCGGGGGTGGTCACAGTGCCTCCCCGAGCAGCTCGGCGGCGTCGACGGCGCGGTCGCGTGCGGCGTCGAACTCCGGGGCGGCGCCCGCGTAGGACACCCGGACCAGCAGGTTGTCGGTGTGCAAGGCCAGCTCGGCGGTGCCCGGGGCCTGGCCCCGCCACACGCTCGCCGGAAGGTCCGCCGCCAGCGGTACGTCCTCGCCGCGGGCCGGGACCATGGCCTCGTACCCGGCGCGCGCGGCGTCGTCCCCGGTCACCGGGGTCTCCCCGGTGCTGTCGGTGAAGCGCGCGGACAAATCCACCCGCAGCGTCGCGGGGTCCTCCCCCTCCGACCCGACCGAGGTCCACGTGCACGCCGTGTTCTCGCCGCCCTGGAGGGGCCCGCTCTCGGCGGACTCCAGGACGGCGTCGGGCAGGAGTGCGGCGACCTGCTCGTCGGAGAGCACTCCGCAGTCGGGCGCCGCGGTGTGGACGTCACCGCTGTCGGGCACGGCGGGGTCGTCTCCGGCCCACCAGAGTCCGCCGCCGATCGCGGCGGCCGCCAGGACCGCCGCTCCCCCGACGGCGACGGCCGTCCGCACCAGCACTCCGCGGGTCCTTGCGGACACCCGGTCACCGCCTCACTGTCGGTCGTGGCCTGCACCCGTGCGCGCCGGTGGCGGCCGCCGCGGGCGACCGCCATCGGGGCGCGGGTCAGCCGACGACGATGTTCACCAGCTTCGGCGCGCGCACGATCACCTTGCGGACCTGCTTGTCACCGATGAAGTTGCGTGCCTTCTCCGACGCCAGGGCCAGGCGCTCCAGCTCGGCCGGGTCGATGTCCGGCGCCACCGTCAGCTTGTCGCGCACCTTGCTCTGCACCTGGACGACGCAGGTGACCTCCTCCTGGACCAGCAGCGCCGGGTCGGCCTCGGGCCAGTTGTCCACGGCCACCGTGCCGACGTGGCCCAGCTTCTCCCAGCCCTCCTCGGCCACGTAGGGCGCGAACAGCGACAGGGCGACGGCGACGAACTCGGCCGCCTCGCGCACCGCGGGGTCGGCCGCGCCGGGCCCGGAGTCGATCGCCTTGCGGGCGGCCGAGACCAGCTCCATGACGCGGGCGATGGCGACGTTGAACCGGCGCGACTCGACCAGGGTCGTGATCTGGTCGATCGAGCGGTGCGTGACGCGGCGCAGCTCGACGTGGCCCGTGGCGGGGTCGGTGCCCGGCCGACTGGCGGCACCGGCCTCGGACATCACCCGGTAGGCGCGGTTGAGGAACTTCTGCGCGGCCGTGACCGAGACGTCGGCCCAGTCGACGTCCTCCTCCGGAGGACTGGCGAACAGCATGGTCAGCCGGACCGCGTCGACACCGTAGGCGTCGATCTCCTTGCCCAGGTCGACGCCGTTGCCCAGCGACTTCGACATCGCCCGGCCCTCGTTGATGACCTGGCCCTGGTTGGTCAGCCGGCGGAAGGGCTCGGTGAAGGAGACCATCCCCATGTCGTGCAGGACCTTGGTGAAGAAGCGCGCGTACATCAGGTGCAGCGTCGCGTGTTCCTTGCCACCGATGTAGTGGTCGACCGGGCCCCACTTGTCGACGGCCTCGCTGTCGAACGGCGCGCTGTCGTCGTGCGGCGAGCAGTAGCGCAGGAAGTACCAGGACGAGTCGACGAAGGTGTCCATGGTGTCGGTGTCGCGGTTGGCCGGGCCTGCGCAGGAGGGGCAGTCGACCTCCACCCACTCCTTGGCCGCGGCCAGCGGCGAGACGCCCTTGGGGGCCAGCTCGGCGCCCTTGAGCTCGGGCAGCGTCACGGGCAGCTGCTCGTCGGGCACGGCCACCTCGCCGCAGGACGGGCAGTGGATGATCGGGATCGGCGTGCCCCAGTAGCGCTGGCGGGACAGCAGCCAGTCGCGCAGGCGGTAGTTGATCGTCCCGGCGCCGGTGCCGCGCTCGGCCATGACCTCGATGATCCGCTCGATGGCGGCGGTCTTGTCCAGGCCGTCCAGCGGACCGGAGTCGCGCAGGGTGCCCTCGCCCGCGGTGGCCACGCCGGTCTCGGCCGGGTCGGCCTCTCCGGTCTCCACGACGACCTTGACCGGCAGGTCGAAGGCCAGGGCGAAGTCCAGGTCGCGCTGGTCGTGGGCGGGGACGGCCATGATGGCGCCGTGGCCGTAGTCGGCCAGCACGTAGTCGGCCGCCCAGACCGGCATGCGCTCGCCGTTGACCGGGTTGATCGCGTACCGGCCCAGGAAGACGCCGGTCTTGGGGCGCTCGGTGGCCTGGCGCTCGATGTCGGAGAGCTTGGCGACGTCGCGCCGGTAGGCGTCGAAGGCCTCGCGCTGCTCGGGCGCGCACAGCTCGTCGGCCAGCTCGGCGTCGGCGGCCACCACGAAGAACGTGGCCCCGTACAGCGTGTCCGGGCGCGTGGTGAACACGGTGACCGGCTCGTCGCGGCCCTCGATCTGGAAGTGGACGTCGGCGCCGGTGGAACGGCCGATCCAGTTGCGCTGCATGGCCAGGATCTCGTCCGGCCAGCGGCCGTTGTCCAGCTGGTCCATGTCGTCCAGCAGGCGCTGGGCGTAGTCGGTGATCTTGAAGTACCACTGGTTCAGGCTGCGGCGCACGACGTCGGACCCGCAGCGCTCACACCGGCCCTGCACGACCTGCTCGTTGGCCAGCACCGTCTGGTCCTTGGGGCACCAGTTGACCTGGCCGTCCTTGCGGTAGGCCAGGCCGCGCTCGAAGAAGCGCAGGAACAGCCACTGGTTCCACTTGTAGTACTCGGGGTCGCTGGTGTGCAGCCGTCGCGACCAGTCGACGCCGATGCCGTAGCGCCGGAAGGAGGCCGCCTGAGTCTCGATGTTGGCGTAGGTCCACTCGGCCGGGTGAGAGTCGTTCTTGATCGCCGCGTTCTCCGCGGGCAGGCCGAAGGAGTCCCAGCCGACGGGGTGCAGCACGTTGTCGCCGCGCTGGAAGCGGTAGCGCCCGATGACGTCGCCGATGGCGTAGGCCTCGGCGTGGCCCATGTGCAGGTCGCCCGAGGGGTAGGCGAACATGTCGACGATGTAGGAGCGGGGCCTGGTGTCGCCGGGGTCCTCACTCGCCTGGAACGGCAGCTCCGCGGCCCAGCGCGCCTGCCACTTGTCCTGGAGGGCTCGGGCGTCGTAGGTGTCGCCCGTCGTCTGGTCGCCGTCTACCGCTGTCATCTCTGGCAAGTTCCTGTCCGGTGTGGGTGTACTGGACCCAGGTTAGCGGTTGGCCGGTCACGACGGGCACGCACGACCGCGGCGCACGGGTGCCGCTTCGGACACGGAGAGTGACCGAAAGATCGGTGATTTTACCGACCCCCGAGTGCTCCACACCGACCGCTCGGTTTGTTACCCTGCCGTAAATAGTGACGCAGCACACGCGACCCAGGCCACAGCCGGGTCCGTTGCCCACGTGCCTAGCGGGAGGCCCCATGCTCAACCTGTCCGTACTCCTCGAGGACGGCGCCCGGTCCGTCCCCGAGAAGGACTGCCTGGTCTTCGGCGATCTACGACTGAACTACGCGATCACCAACATGATCGCCAACCAGGTCGCCAACCTGCTGGTGTCCCGGGGGGTGCGCCCCGGTGACCGCGTCGCCCTCGCCAGCCCCAACCTGCCCTACTTCCCCTTCGTCTACTACGGCGCCCTCAAGGCGGGCGCGGTGGTCGTCCCGCTCAACGTGCTCCTCACTCCGCGTGAGATCGCCTACCACCTGGAGGACTCCGGCGCCAAGGCGCTCTTCGCCTTCACCGGCAGCCCCGAGCTGCCGCTGGGCGAGCGCGCGTTCGAGGCCTTCGGCCAGGTCGACTCCTGCGAGACCTACATCGACCTGCCCGGCACGCCCGGCGCCACGGAGTCCACCATCGAGGGCGCCGAAACCCTGTGGAAGGCGCTGGAGGGCCAGCCCGGCGAGTTCGAGACCGTGCAGAGCGGGGCCGAGGACACCGCGGTCATCATCTACACCAGTGGCACGACGGGCCGCCCCAAGGGCGCGGAGCTCTCCCACAACAACCTGCTCATGAACGCGGTGATCTCCGCCCGCGTGGTCAACGCCCACCCCGACGGCCGCGACGTCTCGCTCACCGTTCTCCCGCTGTTCCACATCTTCGGCCAGACCGTCATGCTCAACGGCCCGCTGTACCGGGGCGGGACGCTCGTCCTCATGCCGCGGTTCGACGGCGCCGAGGCGCTCCGCCTCATGGAGAAGGAGGGCGTGACCGGGTTCGCCGGCGTGCCCACCATGTACTGGGGCCTGCTCAACGCGGTCCAGGCGGCCGAGCCCGGCGCCTACGACCTGGAGAAGATCGCGTCGAACATGGTCGACGCCGCCTCCGGCGGAGCCTCCCTGCCCGGCCAGCTGGCCGAGGACTTCACGAAGACCTTCGGTGTGGAGATCAAGGAGGGCTACGGCCTGTCCGAGACCTCTCCGGTGGTCTCCTTCAACAACCCCAAGGTCCTGGCCAAGACCGGTTCGATCGGCCTGCCGGTGTGGGGTGTGGAGATGAAGCTCATCGACCCCGAGTGGAACGAGGTCCAGGACGAGGGCGAGATCGCGGTGCGCGGGCACTGCGTGATGAAGGGCTACCACAACCGCCCCGAGGCCAACGCCGAGGTGCTGCGCGACGGCTGGTTCCGTACGGGTGACATCGCCCGCCGGGACGAGGACGGCATGTACTTCATCGTCGACCGGTCCAAGGACATGATCATCCGCGGCGGCTACAACGTGTACCCGCGGGAGATCGAGGAGGTCCTGATGACCCACCCGGCCGTCAGCCTGGCCGCGGTCGTGGGCGTGCCGCACGACACCCACGGCGAGGAGGTCAAGGCGTTCGTGATCAAGGACGCCGAGACCGACGCCACCGAGCAGGAGATCATCGACTTCGCCAAGGAGCGCCTGGCCGCCTACAAGTACCCGCGTTCCGTGGAGTTCCGCACCGAGCTGCCGATGACCGCCACGGGCAAGATCCTCAAGCGCGAACTGCGCTGATCCGGACCGCGCGCGACCCCTCGGGCGCGTGGTCACGGGCCGACCCGGGGCACTCCTCCCCCCGGCCGGGTCGGCCCGCCCCTCCCCCTCAGGCGGGGCGGCGGGATGAGTGCACCCGCCGTCCTCAGCCCTTGACGGCGCCCTGGACCAGGCCCGAGACCAGCCAGCGCTGGACGAGGATGAAGAAGACCATCACCGGCAGGGTGATGAGCGTGGACGCGGCCATCACGTGCCCCCAGTCGTTGGCGTACTGGCCGAAGAACTGGCGCAGCCCGACCGCCACCGTGTAGTTCTCGCTGCGCGTCATGAAGGTCAGCGCCAGCACGAACTCGTTCCAGGCGATGATGAACGCGAAGATGGCCGTGGCCACCAGCCCCGGCGCCACCAGGGGGAACAGGACCGACCAGAACATGCGCGGCCACGAGGCGCCGTCGATGTAGGCGGCCTCCTCGACCTCCTTGGGCACCGCGGCCACGAAACCGCGCATCATCCACACCGCCAACGGCAGGGACAGGGCGATGTAGACCACCCCCAGCCCCAGCAGGGTGTTCAGCATGCCCAGATCACGGACCTGGAGGAAGAGCGGAATGACCAGCGCCTCCAACGGCACCATCTGCACCACGAGCACCATGACCAGGACCGCCGTGCGCATCCGGAAGCGGAAGCGCGTCACCGCCACGGCGGCCAGCAGCGCCAGCACGCACGCGCCCGTCACCGTCACCGCGGCGACCGCCAGCGAGTTGAGCATGTAGCGGCCGAAGTCGCCCTCGGTCAGAACGTAGACGAAGTTGTCGACGGTCAGGTCCGTGGGCACCAGCGTCCCGCCGCCGGCCGTCGAACGGTCGGAGAACGCGCTGACCAGCATGAAGTAGACGGGGAAGAGCGTGAACAACAGCAGGATCGCCACGCCCGCGGCCTTGGCCGCCGCCGCGGCCGGCCGGGCCGGTCCGCGCCCTCTCCCGCGGCCGGGGCTCCGCTTCGGCCGGGAGGCCCGCCGCTCAGGGACGGCCGCTGCCGTGGTCGTGTCCAACGGGGCTCCTCACTCGCTCACCGGGTTGCCCGTCGCGGGGCGGGGATGGTTAGACTCCGGTCCAGTCCGGACGCGTGCCGCGCGCCGACGCCGGAGAGGAAGCGATGACCGTGTCGACCGGGGAGGGGGAGTGACGCCGTGAACGAGACGGTCGGCCCTTCTCCCACCGAGGTGATCATCAGCTGGATCCCCTACGACGCGCGCTTCCGTGACAGCGCGGTGCGCCACGCCCTGGGCGACCACAGCGGCCAGCGGCTGTTCGTGTACGTGGACAACCTGGTGAACCGGGACAACGACGACGGCCGGTCGCTCGGCGACTTCGACCTGCGCACCATGGGCGCGGTCCGCGCGGACCTGAACCGGCGCTCGCTCGGCTCGGTCGACTGGCGCCGGGTGCGCGCCAAGCTCATCGAAGGAGTGCACTGAGCTCATCGCAGCTCATCTTCCCGGAAGAGGACGCGCAGGTAGACCACCGTGACGCTCAGCAGCAGCAGCGAGAGCAGGACGGCGATCGCCGAGCCCAGGCCGTAGTCGTTGTGGCTGAAGGAGCGCACGTAGGCCCACACGCCGAGGTTGAGCATCTGTGAGCCGCCCACGTCGCCGCCGGGCATGAGGTAGATCTGCGCGAACACCTTGAAGTCCCAGATCGTGGACAGGACGGTGACCACGGCGAACACCGGGCGCAGGACGGGGAAGGTGACGTGCCAGAAGCGCTGCCACGCCCCGGCGCCGTCGATCAGCGCCGCCTCGTGCAGCTCCCGGGGCACGGTCAGCAGCCCGGCCAGGACCGTCACGGCCACGAACGGGAACCCGCCGTGGACCACGTTGAGCGTGGCGATCGCGTAGAAGAACACGCGGTCGGCGAACCAGTTGTAGCCCGCGGGGTCGATCGCGCCCGCGGAGATCAGCGCCCGGGCCACCACGCCGCTCTCGACGTCGAAGATCCACAGCCACACGTAGGTGCCGCTGACCGCCGGCATGGCCCAGGCCACCATGATGCAGGAGACCACGGCCACCCGGGTCACCGGACGCAGGGTCGACAGCAGCAGGGCGACCAGTGTGCCGAGCACGATGGTCGCCACCACCGCCACCAGGGCGAAGGCCACGGTGTTGAGCATGGCGACCCGCCACAGGTACGGGTCGCCCATCAGGGTGAGGTAGTTGGCCAGGCCGACGAAGGCCGACTCGCCGGAGACGAGCTCGCGCAGCCCGTACTCGCGAAACGACAGCCAGACGATCCGGCCGAGCGGGAACAGCAGGAGCAGTCCGATGACGGCCAGCGCCGGCGTCAGCAGCGCCCAGGGCAGCAGGGCGCGCCGCCGACGCATGGTCAGCAGCGCGCCCCTGCCTCCCGGAGCCGGCCGCGGCGCCGGGCCGCTGAGGCCCGGTTCCCGGTACCGCGTGCCCAACCCGAGCGGCGTTCCCAATCTCAACCCCCGTTGAGGATGCGTTCGATCTCCGCGGCGGCGGTCTCCGTGGCCTCGTCCACGGTGGCGTTGCCGTTGAGGATGTCCTGCTGCATGGCGACGATGACCTTCTCCGACTCCACCCGGCTCCACTCCGGGGTCACGGGCAGGCCCCGGCTGGCCTCGCTGAGCTGGACGGCGAAGGGCTCCAGGATGGGGTCGGCCGAGGCGGAGAAGGTGTCGACGCCCTCGATCGTGCCCGGGAAGAACCCGGTCTCCTCGGCCCAGCGGGCGGAGAACTCGTCCCCGGTGAGGTGCTCGACGTAGCTCTGGGCCGCCTCCTCGTTCCCGGTGCCCTCGAAGACCGACAGCAGTGAGCCGCCGGCGAAGGAGGGCATGTGGCCGCCGTCCTGGCCGGGCAGGGTGAAGGAGCCGATCCGTCCCTCCAGGTCCGGGTTGGCCTCGAGGATCGCCTTGGGGTTCGCGCTGCCCAGGATGGCCATGGCGGCCTCCTCCTCGGCCACGGACTCCATGACGTCGATCTCGTTCCAGTTCACGGCGCCGGTGGAGGAGACGCCGTCCTCCAGGGCCAGGCCGGTGAAGAACTCGACGCCCGCTCTGCCCTCGTCGGTGTCGATGGTGGAGTCCCACGTGCCGTCGGACCCCTGCACCGCGATCTCACCGCCACCGCCCCAGATCCACGGCATGACGGAGTACTGGGCGTCTCCGGGGACGGGGAAAGCGGTCATGTCCCCCTCGGCCTCGGACAGGGCGACGGCGGTCTCGCGCAGCTCCGCCCAGTTCGCGGGCACGTCCAGGCCGTGCTCCTCGAACAGGTCGGACCGGTAGACGACGGACCTGATGGAGGCGTACCAGGGGACGCCGTAGACGCCCTCGTCCAGTTCGCCCATCTCCATCAGGCCGGGAATGTACGCCGAGGTGTCGTCGACGTAGGCGGACAGGTCGTGCAGGGCCCCGGCGTCGGCGAATCCGGGGGTGAAGGTGTTGCCGAGCTCGGCGACGTCGGGCATCGTCCCGCCGGCGATCGAGGTGGAGATCTTGTCGTGGGCGTCCTGCCAGGGCACGAACTCCACCTCGACCCCGATACCGGTCTCCTCCGTGAACGCGGCGTTGGCCGCTTCGAAGAAGGCCGTCTCGTCGGGGTTGGTGCCCTGCATGATCCACACCTGGAGGGTGTCGGTCTCGGAGCCGCCGGTCGCGCAGGAGGTCACAGCGAGGGTGAGGGCCACTGCGGCGGCGGGGAGGGGAACGTACTTGTGTGTGCGGCTGCGGGCCATCGGCGCGCCTCCCGTTCCTTTCGAGGGTCCCCTGGGGGTTGTAGGAAACCTACGTAAGGAACCGGCTCTTGTGAAGTAAACCACTCCACGTTGTGTCTGACCTGTTAGGGGGCGAGCCCTTGACGAGGGCCGCGGCCGCTCGCGCCGCCCGGTCAGTCCTCCTCGTCCAGTCCCATGACCTGGCGCAGGGTGGAGACGAGTTCGGCCCGCTTGTACACCGCCAGACCGATGGCGGCGCTGAACGCGGCGAGCATGTGCACGTAGACCATGGGGTCGCCCCGGGTGAAGCGCTCGGCGGCCTCCTCCTCGCCCACGGAGTGCGCCTCCCACGCGGTGGAGACGGCGAACTCGAGTTCGGGCGGGAGCATCTCGGCGACGGTGCGCGCCACCGCCTCACGGGAGTCGGCCGGCTTCCACACCACGCCGGTCTGCTGCACCCGTCGGCTGAGGAAGGCCGCGACGACCTTGAGCTCCGAGGTGAGCAGGTCGGCGTCGGCCTCGGCGCGGGGCAGGGCCCGGTCGAGCTCGTCGCGGTTGTGGTCGGCGTAGGCGCCGACCAGCGCGATCGCGGTCTCCTTGACGTGGGCGGGCGGGTCGGACGCGGGTGTCTGGTCGCCCTGGGGTGCGTTGTCGTCAGAGGACACGGACGGAGTCCCTTCACATGGCTGTGCGGAGTGGTGCGGGTCCCATCATGCCGCCAAGCCGGGGGCCTCGGGGCACGACAAGCCGGGAACCGCGGGGGCACGACGAGCCGGGGCCCGCCCCTCACGCGCCGCCGACGGTCGGCGCCGCGTGCGAGGCGGGCCCCGGAGGCGTCAGAACCGCGGACGCAGGGGCATGTGGGCCTCGGTGCCGTCGAGTTTCACACCGAGGATCTGGTGCAGCTGTACGACGTCCTTCTCGAATCCCACGACGCAGCCGGCCATGTAGAGCCGCCACACGCGGGCGGTGCCCTCCCCGACCAGGGCCACGGCCTCGTCCCAGTTCCGGTCCAGGTTCGCGCTCCAGTGGCGCAGGGTCAGGGCGTAGTGCTCCCGCAGGTTCTCCTGGTGGCGGATCTCGAACCCGGCGTCGTTCATCTCGCGCTGGATCAGGGCCGGCCCCTCCAGCTCACCGTCGGGGAACACGTACCGGTTGATGAAGCCCTTGGGGTCCATCGGCTTGAGGTCGTTGCGCGGGCGGGTGATGCAGTGGTTGAGCAGGCGTCCGCCGGGGACGAGCTTGGCGTACAGCGAGTCGAAGTAGGAGCCGAGGTTGCTGGCGCCGACGTGCTCGGTCAGACCGATGGAGCTGATCCGGTCGTAGCTGGCGTCGGGCACGTCCCGGTAGTCCATGTGGCGGACTTCCGCCAGCTCCGAGAGCCCCTCCTGGGCGATCCGCTTGGCCGCCCACTCCGCCTGCTCCTTGGACAGGGTGACGCCGAGGGCGCGCACGCCGTGCTCGCGGGCCGCGTGCATGACCATGCCGCCCCAGCCGCAGCCCACGTCCAGCAGGCGCATGCCCTCCTGGAGGCCGAGCTTGCGCGAGACGAGCTCGTACTTGCGGAACTGGGCGCTCTCCAGCGCGCCGCCCCCGTGCTTGCCGGCGTCCTCGCCGGCGCCCTTCGCCCCGGCCGCCGACTCGCCCACGCGCTCCAGGGCGCCGTCGGCCTCGTCGAAGACGGCGCACGTGTAGGTCATCGACGGGCCCAGGACCAGCTCGTAGAAGTCGTTGCCCACGTCGTAGTGGTGGTGGATGGCCTCGGCGTCCCGCCGCTTGGAGTGGCGCCAGCCCAGGCCCGCGAGCCTGCCCCGGGTCACCTCCTGCGGCGGCGGGGCCACCCGGTTGACGAACTTGACCCATCCCACCGACCGCACGATCCCCGCGATGTCGCCGACGGAGAGGTTGACGCCCTCCGCGAAGGCGAAGTCCGCCATCCTGCGCAGGGCGGTGTACATGTCACCTTCGAGATCGAGGTGACCGGACACGTACGCGCGCGTCAGCCCGACGGCGTTGGGCGACTGGGCCAGGTAGTTGACCGCCACCGGCGTCCGCACGTGGAGGGCGACGTCGCTGTTCGGGTCCCCGGCGGTGCTGCCGTCGTAGGCGGTGAACCGGATGGGGGCGTCCCGGCCGACGACCCTCTCGAAGATCTCCGCAAGCCGCATGCTCTCGTCCTTCCTCTCGTGGACGCGGCCCATCCCCTCGGGTCGCCTCCCGCTGTTGGTCTACTGCGGTGTGCTCGACCGCCCGGCCCGTGCTGCCCCGACTGCGGACCACGGCCGGCGGTCGCGCGCTAGCGGTTGCCCACGCACTTGGCGTACAGGTCCAGGAGCCGCCCCCCGGGGTCGTAGGTCTGTTTGAGGCCCGAGTAGGCCGTCCCGTTGTAGAGGCTCCAGAACTCGTCCTCGGTGTAGAAGGCGTCCGAGTACAGGGACTTGTGGCCGCCCAATCGGGCGACCTCCTCCTCCACCCGGCGGTTGTGGTGGGCCCGGCGCTGGCCGGGAAGCATGTCGACCAGTCCCCAGAAACCGAAGTTCACGTAGAGGCGGTCGTTCTCCAGGGGGTAGAGCGGCCAGACGTGCTCGTCGCTCCCGCCCAGGGCGGGCCGGCGCGGCTCGCTGAGCTTGAGCGGGCACATCCAGACCGGTGTCATACCGATCTCGGAGTGGAAGAAGTCCAGGAACTCCGCGCCGCGCTCGACGCCGACCTCGATGTCCTGGATGAGCGGCTCCTGGGGGCGCTTGCCGCGGTAGTGGGTCAGGAGCCGGAAGAAGTCGGTGCGCCGGTCCCAGGCGACGAGCCGGCGGTAGACGTCCGAGCGCTTGAGCGCCCGGGGCCACAGCGGCCGCACGAGGGGGTGCTGGGTGCCGAAGGCGCGCGAGCACCAGAACCAGTCGGTGTCCCACCGCCACAGGTAGTCGTGGACGGTGAGGTAGTCGCCGGGCCCGTTCCCGGCGTAGCGCGGGATCGACTTGTAGTAGACGTCGTTGCCCGTGTAGTCGCTCACCCACGGCGCCTGGTCGGTGAAGCGGGCGACGGTGAGGTAGAGCTCGTCGGGCCCGAAGGCCACCCCGTCCACGAAGTCGACCGGCTGCCCGTCGTGCTCGGCGTCGGCGCAGATCCGCGCCAGGGCGTCCATGCACTCGGCGGCGTCGGAGAAGCGCAGGTGCCGCAGGTTCACGTAGGCGGAGACCGGTTCCAGCTCGATGCGCAGGCGCAGGCTGTAACCGAGGGTGCCGTAGGAGTTGGGGAACCCGTAGAAGAGGTCGCTGTGCTCGTTGTCGCGCGTGGCCGTGACGACGTCGCCCGACCCGGTGAGGATCTCCATCTCCTGGACCCCCTCGTGGGGCAGTCCGCTGCGGAAGGAGGAGGACTCGATGCCCAGGCCGGTGACCGCCCCGCCCACGGTGATGGTGCGCAGCTGCGGCACGACGGTGGGCATCAGTCCGTGCGGGAGGGTCGCGGCGACGAGGTCCTCGTAGGTGGTCATGCCGCCGACGTCGGCGAGGCGTTCCACCGGGTCGATGGCGATGACCCCGGAGAAGGCGGACACGTCGAGGGAGGGCGCCGAGGAGGGTTCCCGGAAACGGAAGAGGTTGGACGTGGGCTTGGCGAGCCGGACGGGCGCGTCCTGCGGAAGCGCCCGGAAGTCGCGGCGCAGCCGTTGGACCGCGGCGATGTGCTCGGCGAAGCCGGCCCGCGCTCCGGCGGGGGCGCTCTTGCTCGTTCCCTGTTGGTGAGGTGTCATCCCAGCTCTTCCAGTATCGGCACGAGTGACGCGCGAGGTGGATCAGCCGGCACCGGACCTGGGTCCGGCGCTGCCGGCCCGGCACTGCCACACATGCCGGAACGGACCGATCCCCTCAGTTCTACCTATGGGTAACGGTCTTGTGCCACCCCATTTGTGACGTGTCTTGACCGAAGACCCGCGGGCGTGTGCCGGGGGTGGTGCCGGGGCCTGCGGTTTCGCGATGACACGGCGGGTATTCCAGTGACCGGTGTTGCCTGGGCCACGACGCACGCGGTCATGGCATGACGAGGTCAGCGGAGCCGGTGAGGGGGGCCGACTAGGATCAGGACTCGTGCGCATCGTTCTCGTTGATTCCGGAATCGGCATGCTCTCCACCGCCGCGGCCCTGCGCGCCGCGCGGCCCGACGCCGATCTGGTCCTGTCCATGGATCCCGACCACATGCCCTGGGGGCTGCGGACTCCGGACGAGGTGATCGGCCGCCTCCTGGCCGGAGCGCGCGCCGCACAGGGCGGGGAGGCCGACGCGGTCGTGGTGCCGTGCAACACCGCTTCGGTGCACGCGCTGGACGCCCTGCGGGCCGAGTTCGAGCCGCGGGTCCCCGTGATCGGGACGGTGCCGGCGATCAAGCCCGCGGCCGCCGCGGGCGGTCCCATCGCGGTGTGGTCCACGGTCGCCACAACCCGCAGCAGGTACCAGAGCCGACTCGTCGAGACGTTCGCGGAGGGAGTGGACGTCACCCCCGTGGCCTGCGCCGGACTGGCCGAGGCCGTGGAGTCGGCCGATCCGCGGGCGATCGCCGAGGCCGTCGACTACGCCGCCGGGCTGACGCCCGCCGCCGTGCGCGGGGTGGTGCTCGGCTGCACGCACTACGACCTGGTCGGTGCGCGGATCACCGAGGCACTGGGCGAGGTGGCCCTGTACAGTGCCGCCGACGCGGTGGCGGCGCAGACGCTGCGCCGGATCGGCGACGTTCCCTTCGGCGACTCGGCGGGCACCGTGCGCGTGCTGGCCAGTGGCCGCCCGTCGCCGATGCCCGCCGCCGCGCTGGCCTATCCGGCCGGGCGCGCGCTGGCCGCCGCGCCGACCTCCGCCCTGTAGTCCTCGCCCGTCAGCGCGCCCGCGGCGAGCGTGCGCACGAGGGTGCGCACTCCCGCGGTGTCGTTGTCGTGCAGCAGGGTCTCCAGCAGTGACAGCGCCGCCCGCTGGTCGCCCGGCTGCTCCCGTACGTGCCGCCACTGGGGCGCGGTGGCCGCGTCGGAGAGCATGAGCGTGCGCCCGACCTGGCCCAGCGCGGCCAGCAGCGGAGTGTCGTGGGGCATCGCGGCCAGGGCCGCGTTGACCTGCTCGGCCTGCTGTTCGGGGTTGATCTCCTCCACGGGCTGCGCGCGCAGGAACTCCAGGATCCGGTCCGCGGGCACCAGTGGCTGGACCGGCGGCATGGCGCCGACCAGGGCGCGCGCCTCGGCCAGGTCGCCGAAGATCTCCTCGGTCCGGGACAGCTCGCCGATGAGCCGTTCGGCCCGCTGCGCGGAGCAGGAGGCGACCCAGTGCGCGCCGCGCCCGGTCGCGAGCCGGGTGGCGGCCAGAGCGAGCTCGGCGCCGCGGCGGGGCGCCCCCACCCGTTCGAAGTAGCGCGACCAGGTGGTGACGCGCACGCCCAGCCGCCAGTCGTTGCGGACCGAGCCCAGGGACACCAGGTTCTCCACGGCCTCCGTCCAGGCGGGGCGCAGGCGCGGGAACGCCTCGGCCTCCTCGACGGTGGGCAGCACCATGATGGCCTCGCGCGGGTCGCACGAGCCGATGCGGGCCAGCCAGGACAGCAGGCGTGCCCGCTCGAAGCGGATGGTGCGGCGCAGGGCCGTGCGGCGCGGGTCGTTCGGCTCGCCGAGCGAGAGCTCGGCCTCCATCCGGTCGAGCGCCTCCAGGGCGTCGGTGTGCTTGTCCTGGTAGCGGAGCGCGCGCACCAGGGTGAGCACGCCCTCGGCGCCGAACAGGGCCGGGCCCGTGGCGGTGTGCTCGTAGCGGCGCAGTTCGGCCTCGGCGCGGTCGGGCGCGTCCTCGTCCACGAGCAGGTTCACCCGGGCGAGGGTGAACGCGGGCCAGGCCGGGGTGCGCTCCCAGCCGGCCAGCCGCCTGGACGAGAGCAGTTCGCGGCGCAGGTCGGTCGTCCCCCGCGCGTCGACGTTGGCGTGGCAGGCGACCAGCGTGTGCAGGGAGGAGACCGGCAGCGGTCCGTGCGCGAGCGGTTCGGGCTCCTCCGCGGCCGCCGCCGCGGCCTGGTCGAGCGCGCGGCTCCCCTCCGCGAGCGCCCCGGTGCGCACGGCCAGCGGCCAGTGCGCGAGATAGTGCAGCGTCGCGGGACCGAGGACCCCCGGTACCCCGGACTCACCCGCTTCGGCGGCCAGACGGCGCGCCCTGCGCAGCGCCGACCGGGCCACCGCTTCCACCCGTACCGTCTCCCCGGCCTCGGCGAGGACGGGCAGGCCCGTCACCGCGTCGGCGAGTTCCTCCTGGCCGGCGGCCCGAAGACGGCGTCCTGTCTCTCCCGCCCATGTCCACATCGGCATGTTCTCTCCCCCTGTACTACCGTGTGAGAACAGAACGTAGCAGCGTGGTGACGGAGTTGTCCGGGGAACGCTGGAACCCGGTGCAGCATGGGGTTCGAGGGGCCGATTCGGGATGGACACGGACCGATAGACTCTGTTCCACAGATGGTGCCCCGGCGGGGTGTCCGAGAGCCGAGAAGGGACAGGAACGCCGATGGGATGGCGAGACCGCTTCGGACTCCGCAAGGCCAACCGCAAGGGCAAGGCGCGTTTCGACCGGGCCTCCGAGGATTCGGACATCACGGCGTTGATCGAGTTCGCCAAGAGCCGGGTGGGCGTGGAGTTCTACGTCGAGCCCGAAACCTTCGCCACGACGACCACGGCCGTGGCGGTGGCCACCGACGGCGAGTGGATCCGCCGCAGGTGCGGCTCACCGGACGTCATCCGCAAGGTGGCACGGAATCTGGCCGCGCCGGCCTATGACGTGCAGATCGTCGGATACCCCCAGCGCATGCGCGACTGGAGCGCGCGCAACAAGCGGGGCCTGTCCCTGGACGAGTGAGTCCGGACACCTCGGGCCCGCGCGCGAGTGCGGCCCGAAACCCGCGGCCGCGTCATTTTGGGCATTGATGACGACACCTTGCCGCGACTTCCTCCCCGAACGGGTTCCCTCACGGGGGCAATCCGTCGCATACTCGCCTGGGAGGGGGGACGCTGATGAAGCAGGATCTCACAGCCCTGTGCTGCGAATGCGGCATGAAGCGCGTGGTGAGCGACTACCAGAGCGTGGGCGAGGCACAGTCCGCCTACGGGCTCGCCCGCTGTGTCGTGTGGCGCAAGTGCCGTGCGTGCGGCTACCGCACCTACCACGCCTATCTGCGAGCCGACGAGGAGCGCGACGAGCTGGAGGACGCCCTCCGCTTGGACGGCGCCCTGGCCGCCGAGGCACTGGACGAAGAGGTGGAGCAGCTGCGGCTGTGCGGGGTCGACATCGGCCACGCCCCGGTCCCGGCGATCTGGGACGGCCAGTCCGTGGGCATGGTGACCCAGCGGCTGACCGACCACGCCTACTCGATCGTGCTGGACCCCGAGGCCTCGGTGGTCTCACGGCTCAAACTCATCGACATGATGTGGAACGAGCTCCTGGTGGGCGATCACGACGACCGCTGGTACATCCAGGAGTCCGAGGACGACAAGACCCCCGGATACGCGGTGCGCCTCTTCGGCTACCGCACCCGCGGCTAGGGCGTGTATGACGGATGCCGCCCGTCGCGAGCGGCGCATCCAGTGGTGGCCTCGCAAGGCCGAAGAAGGAAGCATCCTGGTGTGGCTGTTGACTGATGAGAACGCAGTGAGGGTGCCGCTGGGGCGTCGCGCAGCAGGGTGAGTGTCCGTCATACACGCCCTAGCTAGGGCGCGTTCTCCGAAGCGTTCCGGGCTCGCGACCGTCAGGTCCGCCTCGCGCCGCGCCCGCGCTCATGCGCCGCGGGCAGGACCGAACGTCGCCCCTCCCCGTGCGAGGGACGGCCTGGCGGCCGCGAGCCCACCCGGAAGCCTCCAGAAGAACACGGCCTGACTGTGCCCTTCGTGGGCCGCCGCGCGTGCCCACGCCGTCGCCCGTCACCACCCCCGACGGACGTCTTCGGCGCGGTCCTTCCTGCTTCGGCCCGTGCTCGGGCACCTCGGAGCTGAACACGCCTCCGGGCCCCAGAACCCGTCGGCGCCGTCGCTCAGCCCGCCGCGGGCGCGGGAGCGGGAGCGGTCCGGCCGGAGAGCCGGCGCAGCGCGGAGCGGGCCACGGACGGGTCCGTGGTCCCCCAGTAGGGAGGCAGCGACGCGCGCAGGAACCCGCCGTACCGGGCCGTGGCCAGGCGCGGGTCCAGCACCGCGATGACACCGCGATCGTCGGTGGCCCGCAGCAGACGCCCGGTGCCCTGGGCGAGGAGCAGCGCCGCGTGCGTGGCCGCCACCGCCAGGAATCCGTTGCCCCCGTGCGCGCCCACCGCGCGCTGTCGGGCCGAGGCGAGCGGGTCGTCCGGGCGCGGGAACGGGATACGGTCCACGATCACCAGCGACAGTGAGGGCCCGGGGACGTCGACGCCCTGCCACAGCGAGAGCGTGCCGAACAGGCAGGCCCGCTCGTCGTCGGCGAAGCGGCTGACCAGCTGCCCGGTGGAGTCGTCCCCCTGGCACAGGATCGGGTGGTCCAGCCGTTCCCGGAGCGCGTCGGTGGCCTGCTGGGCCGCCCGCATCGAGGAGAACAACCCGAGGGTGCGGCCGTCGGCCGCCTCGATGAGCTCGGCGATCTCGTCGAGGTAGGCGTCGGCGAGACCGTCCCGCCCCGGCGGGGGCAGGTGTTTGGCCACGTAGAGGATGCCGCTGCGGGCGTGCTCGAAGGGCGACCCCACGTCCAGCGCGCGCCAGCGCGGTTCGCCGGCGGCGCGGTGCGGGCCGTCGTCGTCCTCGGTACCGGACGCGGACTCCTGTTTCGGCGCCTTGACCGCCTTCGCCGCCTCGGCCTCCTCGGCGACCTCGCGGCCCAGGCCCCACTGGTGGGCCAGCGCGGAGAACGAACCGCCGAGGGTGAGCGTGGCGGAGGTGAGCACGACGGTGCGGTCACCGAAGAGCTTCTCCCGCAGCAGCCCGCCCACCGCCAACGGGGCGACGCTGATCGACGGCGGCCGCGACGGCGCCTTGGTGAGCCAGACGATGTCGGTGCGGTCGCGCAGTGCGGGCTCGAAGGACTCCAGGATGCGCACGGCGGTGTCGTGGACCTCGCCGAGCGCGGCCAGGGCGAGCTTGCGGTCCGTGGCGGAGTCCGGGTCCTGCTCCCCGGGCGAGGGACCGATGGCGGCGACGCAGGCCGAGGCGGCGTCGCGGACCGCCGCGACCGCGCCGGCCAGGCCGTCGTCGATGTGGTCCAGGCGTCCGTCGGGGACGTCGGTGAACATCAGGGCGAGCCCGTCGCCGCACTCGGTGAGGCGCTCGCTGATCCCCGGCTCGACCAGGCGGGCCGCCCGCTTGGCGGCCGTGCCGACGGAGCGTTCGGTGAGCGTCCCGGTGGCCACTGAGGTGGCGCGGTCGACGAGTTCGTGGGCCTCGTCGATCATGATCGTGTTGTGCTCGGGCAGGAGGTGGTTGCCCTGGGACATGTCGATGGCGAGCATGGCGTGGTTGGTCACCACGATGTCCACGCTCTGGGCGGCCTCGCGGGCGAACTCGGCGAAGCAGTCCTGGCCGAAGGCGCACACGCGTGCGCCGACGCACTCGTTGGCGCCCACCGACACCTGCCGCCAGGCCAGGTCGCTGACCCCGGGCACCAGTTCGTCGCGGTCGCCGCTCTCGGTCTCTTCGGACCACTCGTGCAGGCGCGTGACCTGTCGGCCCAGCGAGGACAACTGACGGGGGTCGAACAGCTCGCTGTCCTCGGCCTCGTCGTCGGCGGTCTGCAGGCGGTTGCGGCAGAGGTAGTTGCGGCGGCCCTTGAGCACGGCGAAGGTGGGCTCGCGGGGCAGCAGCGGGGCGAGCGCGGCGGCCAGGCGCGGCAGATCCCGATTGATGAGCTGGTTCTGCAGCGCGATGGTGGCGGTGGAGACCACGACGGTGGTCTCGTGGGCCAGCGCGTGTCTGACGGCGGGCACGAGGTAGGCCAGGGACTTACCGGTGCCGGTACCGGCCTGGACCACCAGGTGTTCGCGCTGGTCGACCGCCTCGGCCACGGCGTCGGCCATCTCTGTCTGGCCCTCACGGCGGGTGCCGCCCAGGGAACGGACGGCCGTGTCGAGCAGGGTGGAAACGTCGGGAAGATCTGCCACGCATCGACAGTACCGGCCCGGGACGACAGCCTCGGCTTCGTCCACAGGGCCGGTTCCGGGCCGACCCGGGTTCCGCTCAGCGCGGGTCGGCGAACGCGCGGCCGATCTCGACCTCGGCGCTCAACACGGTCGGCAGCAGCTCGGAGTCGATCCAGTCGCGCTGATCGGGACGCGCGGCGAGCCCGCGCGGCCCGAGGTCCTCGGCGAGCACGGACAGCGCGGCGCGGATCCGGCGCACGTGCGCCAGGTCGGGCGAGTCGGCGGGCCGACGGGGTGTGTGCTCGGCGAGGAGCGCGTAGCTGTCGGACAGCACCTGCTCGATCTTGTCGATCGCGGCGGCCCGGACCACCCGGTCCCATTCCGCGGTCGAGAAGGGCGCCGGGGCGGGCCGTGACGTGGAGGAGGCCGGGGCGGGGGCGGGATCCGTGTTCCGACAGTTCCGGCAGGCGACCGAGGACGCCGGTTCTCCGCGACGCGGAAAGAGCGGGAGGGAGATCAGATTCCACAGATTGCGCATAACGCCCCCGGATGTCTTGTGTTTGGGGTTATGTCTGCTTCGACGTGCCCGCTGTGGGACCGGTTCCCGGCCCCGGCCGATCGGGCCCCGGTCGGCGCTCGTCCAGCCCGGAGCCCGGTCGCCGGACTCAGCGGACGACGTCGAAGACCTGTTTCTGCACGCCGTTGGAGTACACCGCGTGCTCGACCAGGTTCAGCTTGGTGAGGTCCTTGTCGGCCTCGCTGAACAGGCGCTTGCCCGCGCCCAGGAGCAAGGGGTACACGAGCAGGTGGTAGCGGTCGACCAGCCCCGCGTCAGCGAGCGACGCGCCGAGTTCGGCGCTGCCGTGGACGATGATCGGACCGCCCTCGGTCCGCTTGAGCTCGGCGACGTCGTCGAGTGAGCGCAGGATCGTGGCGGGCCAGCGGGAGTCCTCTTCCGCGAGCGTGGTCGACACGACGTACCGCGGCATGGCGTTGTACTCGGCGAACTCCTCCATCGAGGGCCACACGGGAGCGAACGCCTCGTAGCTGCGGCGGCCCACCATCAGGGCGCCGGCCTCGTGCTGCTCACGCTCCTTGATCTCGAAGACCTTCTCGTCCATCTCCACGGCGTTGAAGGTCCAGCCGGTGTTGCGGTAGCCGGCCTCTCCGCCGGGTGCCTCCATGACCCCGTCGACGGACACGAACGCGGTGATGATCAGGGTGCGCATGGTGTTCTCCTCGCTCTTGCTTCCAGCCTTCACCCACTCGTCGATCGGGGCGAGCCGTTATCGACACGTCGGAAGAACTTTTTTCTCGGCGTGGGCTTCCATTGAAGGCCGAGCGCGCGCTCGATCACCACGAGAGGGGCGGCCGGGAGGCTCGGGAGTCGCCTCCCAGAGACACGAAGAGACGAGCTGCCAAGCGCGGTCACGCGCGAGCAGGGTCGTCTCGGAGAATCGGGGGTCCGGGGGTCGTCCCCCGAAAAGCAGAAGGCCCGCACGGGAGGTTGTGCAACAACCGACCATGCGGGCCCCACGGGGGTCTGGGGGTCGCCTCCCAGGAGAAACGACGAGACGGCCCGGCGAGCGCGGTCACGCGCGAGCAGGGTCGTCTCGGAGTCGAGTGGAGCTATGGGGATTCGAACCCCAGACCTCCTCCATGCCATGGAGGCGCGCTACCAACTGCGCCATAGCCCCGTGTGAAGCAACGGGAAAAGTCTACCGGACGGGGAGGCGTGGGCTGACCAGGCCTGGACCCCGGAACCGTGTGACCTGCCCGACTCCGCCAGCGGCCCGACCGGCGGGCCGCACACGGATGCTCCCGCGCACGAGCGGGGTCGCGCGCGGGAACGGTCCGGTCAGCGGTTGGGGTCGGCGGCGCTGACGTCGGCCAGCGCGGAGTCGCGATCGATCTCCACGGCGAGGTCGCCCATGGTCACGATTCCCACGACGTGGTCGTCCTCCACCACCGGCAGGCGGCGCACGGCGTCGTCGCGCATCCTGCGCACGGCGTCGGAGACACCGCTCTGCGGCGGCACGCTCACCACCACCGAGCTACAGATCGAACGGGCGCTCTGGGTCTCCGGGTCGCCCCCGGTCGCCAGACAGCGGACCACGATGTCGCGGTCCGTCAGGATGCCCACGGGACGGTCCCCCTCGGCGATGATCACATCGCCCACGTCCAGCTCACGCATCACCTCGGCGACCTCGCGCAGTGACGCCTCCGGGGCCATGGTCCGGACAGGGCTCGTCATTACGTCCGCAACGGTCTTCGCCATGTTCCTCCCCTTTCTCTCGACTGCGGTCCCATGTGGTCCCCTAGCCGATCCCCGCCTCGTGAAACATGGCCTGACCTGGCGGCCCGACCGGTGCACTGTGGTCTTCCACAGTCGGGCGCTGTGGCCCCTCCCGCGAGGTCGGCGGCCTCCGGGGGTCGTCCCCCGAAAAGCAGAAGGCCCGCACGGGAGGTCGAACAACAACCGACCATGCGGGCCCCACGGGGGTCTGGGGGTCGCACCCCAGGAGAAACGACGAGACGACCCGGCGAGCGCGGTCACGCGCGAGCAGGGTCGTCTCGGAGTCGAGTGGAGCTATGGGGATTCGAACCCCAGACCTCCTCCATGCCATGGAGGCGCGCTACCAACTGCGCCATAGCCCCTGGTATGCCGGGCGGTTTCCCCGCTCGGCGATGGCAATACTCTACCGGAGTCCGGGAGTGGGTCGGTCCATCGCCCGCCGGTCGATAGTCGGGTTCGGCTCCGAATACCCTGGAGTGGTGCCCGAATCCAAGCTTGAAATCCAGATGCTCCACGACCGCCTGCTGGTGAAGGCGGTTCCGGACAAGAGCGAGCGGCGCAGCAGTGCCGGACTGGTCATCCCCGACACCGTGAAGCTGGCCACCCGGCTCGCGTGGGGTGAGGTCTGCGGCGCCGGGACCGGCGCCCGACACGTCAAGACCGGCGACCGCGTGCTCTTCGACCCCGAAGAGCAGGGCGAGGTCGAACTCAACGGCGAGCGCTACGTCATCCTGCGCGAGCGCGACGTGCACGCGGTGGCCAACGAGGCTCCCGAGCGCGGCACCGGCCTCTACCTGTGACCCCCGCGCCACGCGGGGCGCCCTCGCCTGCCCCGATCAGCGCGCCTGTTCCTTCGACACGGCCTTGACCAGGGAGAGCAGGCACATGTTGAGCGCCTCGTACGCGGGCACCCGGGCGACCGCCACGTAGGACCATCCCGCGTACAGCCCAGCCCACAGGAGCTGCTGCGCCCACATCGGCGTGATCCTGGGGTCGATGGTGCCCTCCTCGTGACCCCGCTCCACCAGCTCGAACACGGCCAGCTCCCCCGGCCCGCAGTCCTCTTCGTCCCGCGCCTCGGTGTGGTCGTCGTTGCCGAACGCGAGCATGATCACCCGCTGCAGCGCGAAGTACTCCGCGATCAGGCGTGAGAACGCCTCCAGAGCGGTGCCCTCGGTGGTGCGCGCCCGCTCGGTGGCCTCCCGGATGAGCACCTCGGCGTAGTCACCGAGGGCGCACGTCAGGTCCGCGCGCTCGGGGAAGTAGCGCTGCAGGGTGCTGCGGGCCACGCCCGCCACTTCGGCCACCTCGGACAGCGGTGCCTTGGGGTTGTCGCCGAACACCCGGACCGCGGCTTCGAGGATCGCCCGGCGGGTCCGGGCACGCGTCCTCGTCTCTTCCTCTGCCGTCACGCTCTTCGCCATGCCTTCATCCTAGGCTTATCGGCCTTCGCTTGACAAAAATCGGTCATATGTGACCTAATTTAACTCATGAATGCTCCAGATGCGGCAACCTCTGAACCTGTTCGCTTCGCGCAGATGCGCGTGCTCTGGTCGTTCGTGCGACCCCACCGCCGCAAGCTCGCACTGAGCCTGGTCCTGGCGCTGCTCGGCTCGGCGCTGCAGCTGGCCAACCCGCTGGTGATCCGGCTCGTCCTGGACACCGTGTCCGAGGCGGGCGGCCTGATGATGCCGGTCGTGCTGCTGCTGGGCCTGTTCGTCGCCGGCTCCGTCTTCGGCATCTGGCACTGGATCATGGTCGGCACCATCGCCGAGAAGGTCGTCCTGGACGCGCGCACCGCGCTCGTGCGCCGCTACTTCCGCGCCGCCCTGATCCCGCTGTCCCGCCGGTCCTCCGGCGAGCTGGTCACCCGGGCCACCTCCGACACGGTGCTCCTGCGGGAGGCCGCCTCCAGCAGCATCATCAGCCTCATCAACGGCGGGGTGCTGCTCGTCGGGACGCTGGTCATGATGGGCATCCTGGATCTGGTCCTGCTCAGCGTCACCTTCACCGCGGTGCTCGTGGTCACCCTGCTCTTCCTCACCCTCATGCCCTCCATCGCCAAGGCCCAGGAACAGGCGCAGAACTCCCTCGGGCTCATGGGCGGGATCCTGGAGGGGTCCCTGCGCGCCATCCGCACGGTCAAGGTCAGCCGCGCCGAGGACCGCCTCGGGGGCCAGATCCTCGGCCACGCCCAGGACTCCGCCCGGCACGGCATCCGTTCGGTCAAGCGCGAGGCGGTCGCCTGGACCATCGCCTACGGCGGCGTGCAGCTGGCCATCATCGCGATCCTCGGCGTGGGGGCGCTGCGTGTGGGGTCGGGTGACATCGGGGTGTCCACGCTGATCGCCTTCCTGCTGTACGCGTTCACCCTCATGTCGCCCGTCATGGAGCTCTCCCAGAGCATGACCGCCCTGCAGTCGGGCCTGGCCGCCGCGCGCCGCATCCGGGACGTGGAGGCGGTCCCCCTCGAACCCGCCGCCGACGCCGTCGGGAGCCGCTCCCCCGCCACCGGCGGCGACGGTCCGCTGGTGGAGCTGCGCGGGGTCACCGCCCGCTACGCGCCGGGCGCCGAACCCGCCCTGGACCGGGTGGACCTGGCGATCCCCCGGCGCGGCCACACCGCGATCGTGGGCCCCTCCGGCGCGGGCAAGACGACCGTGTTCTCCCTGCTGCTGCGCTTCCTCGAACCCGAGGACGGCCGACTGGACCTGGACGGGTCCCCCTACCGGGAGTCGTCGCCGCAGGAGATCCGCGGGCGCTTCGCCTACGTCGAGCAGGACGCGCCCGTGGTGCCCGGCACCATTCGGGAGAACCTGCTGTTCACCAACCCCGACGCGACCGACGAGGAGGTCCGGCGGGTCCTGGACGAGGTCCGCCTGAGCGACAAGATCGACGCCCTGGACGCGGGCCTGGACTCCCCGCTGGACGCCACCTCGCTCTCCGGCGGCCAACGCCAGCGGATCGCCCTCGCCCGCGCCCTGCTGCGCACCCCCGACGCCCTGTTGCTGGACGAGGCGACCTCGCAGGTGGACGCCATCACCGAGGCCGCGATCACCGAGAGCGTCCGCCGCCACGCCGACCGCGCGGCCGTGGTGACCATCGCGCACCGCCTGTCCACGGTGATCCAGGCCGACGGCATCATCCTGATGGAGGCGGGTCGCGTGCGGGTCACCGGGACCCACGAGGAGCTTCTGGCCACGGACTCGCTCTACCGGGAGCTGGTCTCGGCCCTGCACATCGGCGACTCCGAACGGCTCGTGTCCCCGGACGCCGAGGAGGCGCCGGTCACCTGAATCACCGCCCGGCCCGCCCGTCGCCCACCACCGCCCGTGGCCCGCTCCGGCTACACGACGTCCAGGACCGCCTTGCCGTGCAGGCGGCGGCCGAGGAGCGCCTGGGCCGCCTCGTCGTAGCCGGTCCACGGGCCGCGTCGGCTGATCCCGGGGTCCAGGCGCCCCGCGGCCACCTCGGCCGCCAGCCAGGTCAGGTCGGCCGAGAAGTCGGTGGCGGGATCGCCGAACAGGAAGAACGTGCGGATCGACCGGTCATGCCGCCCCTCGGTGGCCACCAGGGCCTCGGGCGGGAGGACCGCGTCCGCTTCGGACGACCGGCCCACGCTCACCAGCACGCCCCCGGCCCGTACCGCGGCGAAGGCGTCCACCAGTTGTCGGCCGCCGACGTTGTCCAGTACCGCGAACACGGGCCGGTCCACCCGGGCCGGATCGGTGTGGACCTCGTGCGCGCCCAGCGCCCGCAGCCCTTCCTCCTGGGCGGGGTCGCCGCTGATCGCCACGACCTCCGCGCCCGCGCGGGCGGCGAGCTGCACCGCGTACCGTCCGACACCCCCGGAGGCACCGGTGACCATGACCCGGTGGCCGAGGAGCTGCCCCATCCGGCGCAGCACGTGCAGCGCGCTCAGGCCGGCGACCGGAACGGTGCTGACCGCGCCGAGGTCGGCGCCGTCCGGCACGACACCGAGCCGGGCGGCCGGCACCGCGCGCAGCTCGGCCCAGCCGGACTCGCCCAGGGTGACCACCGGGGTCCCCTCGGCCGGGCCCGATCCGTCGGCCGCGGCCCGGACCACCACGCCCGCCGCGTCCCAGCCGACCACGGTGCCGTCCGGCACCGCCGGATCGGTGGCGCCCCTCACCTCGCCGTAGTTGAGCGACACCGCCCGGACCCGCACCAGCGCCTCGTCCGGCGCGGGCACGGGATCGGCCGTCTCGGCCAGTGAGAGGTGGGCCTTCGCGGAGTGGTCGACGACGAGTGCGCGCACGGTCAGGTCTCCTTCGCATCAATGTGCCACAGTGTGGCATTTGCTCCATTGGAGCATACGCTCAATCCAAGCGCGTTCGCTACACTGCTCTCGATGACGACCTCCGAGCACCCCACCTCCCTGCGCGAGCGCAAGAAGCAGCGCACGCGCCAGGCCCTGGCGGACACGGCGCTCTCGGTGTTCGGCGAGCGCGGCTTCGACACCACGCCGCTCAACGACCTGCTCGACGCGGTGGAGGTGTCGAGGCGGACCTTCTTCCGCAACTTCCGCTCGAAGGAGGACGTCGCGCTCACCGCCGTCACCCAGCTCTGGAGCGCCTACCTCGATGTCCTGGACGAGGCCGACAGGTCCGGCCCGCTCGTCGACGTCTTCCGTGACGCGATGCTGACCACCCTCGACCGCATGGACGAGGACTGGTATCGGCGCTTCCCGCCCACGCTCAGGATGATCGAGCGGTCGCCCGCGCTGGAGGGGCACACGCTGCGGCACTGCTCGGAGGTCCAGAGGGAGATCGCGCACCGGCTGGGCGACCCCCACCGCCTCGAACTGCGGCTGCTCATCGAGTTCTGTGTGGCGACCTGGCGCTGCGCGCTGGACGAGTGGCTGCCCGACTGCGCCCCCGGCGAGCTGCCGGAGTGCGTGCGGCGCGCCTTCGCGGCCATGGACGACAGCCTGCGCCTGCCGGCCTAGGCCGTGTTTTTTGCAGCATTCCGGGCTCGCGGCCGCCAGGACCGCCTCTCGCGGCACCTCTGCGCTCGTCAAGCACCACCAGGCTGAACTTCGCACATCGGCTTGCGAGAGACGACCTGACGACCGCGAGCTCACCCGAAAGCCCGCAGAAAAACACGACCTAGTGTTCTGATTGGTTAGTTGGTTTGGTGATGCGTTGGCAGTACGAGGCGAGGGATTCGAGGATCTCCTCTGCGGTCTTGGTCCACACATAGGGTCGGGGATTCTCGTTCCAGGACGCGGCCCAGGCGCGGATGTCCTTCTCCAGGGCCTGGACGCTGCGATGGGTACCGCGGCGGATCAGCCGGTTGGTGATCTCGGCGAACCACCGCTCGACCAGGTTCAGCCAGGAGGAACTGGTCGGGATGAAGTGCAGGTGGAACCGGGGGTGGCGGACCAGCCACCGCTGGATCTCGGCCGTCTTGTGGGTGGCGTAGTTGTCCAGGATCAGGTGCACCTGCAGGTCCGCGGGGACCTCGCGGTCGATCTTGGCCAGGAACTTCTTGAACTCGATGGCGCGGTGGCGGCGGTGGATGGAGGTGATCACCTGGCCCGTGGCGGTGTCCAGCGCGGCGAACAGGCTGGTCACCCCGGCACGCACGTAGTCATGGGTGGCCCGCTCGGGGGTGCCGGGCATCATCGGCAGCACCGGTTGGGTGCGGTTGAGCGCCTGGATCTGGGACTTCTCGTCCACGCACAGCGCCACCGCCCGTTCAGGCGGGTCGAGGTAGAGGCCCACCACGTCGCGGACCTTGTCGATGAAGAACGGGTCGGTGGAGATCTTGAACGACTCCTGCCGGTGGGGCTGCAGGCCGAAGGCGTTCCAGATGCGCCACACCGCGTTCTGGGTCATGCCGGTGTGCTCGGCCATGGAGCGCGTGGACCAGTGGGTGTCAGGGGCGGGTGTGCTCTCCAGGGTCGCGGCCACCACCGCCTCCACCTGGGCGTCGGTGATCGTGCGCGGCCGGCCGGGCCGGGGTTCGTCGGTCAGGCCGTCCAAGCGGTGCTCGACGAAGCGCTGGCGCCACTTGGTCACCGTGGGCGCCGACACTCCTACCTCGCGGCGGACCTGGGCGTTGGACAGGCCCTGGGCGCAGGCGAGCACGATCCGGGCCCGCAGGGCCAGGTCCTGGGCGGTCTTGCGTCGTCTGATCCACCGCTGGAGCTCGGCGCGTTCTTGGTCGCTCAGCTCCAGCGGCGGCAGCTTCGGTCCAGGAGCACTCATCCCACAACCATAAACGAAATAACCAATCAGGACACTAGATCGTTGATGGGAAAATGTGTCCTGGTCAGTGGTCGTAAGCCACCAGCGACCGCTTGATGGGGGCTCCGATCTGCCAGTTGTGCCAGATCGCGGCGTTCAGAGCCAGGATCCTCTGACACACCCGAGCCCAAAGCCCTTCGGTGGTGCGGGCGTTGTGGCGCTCCAACCCCAGCTGGTTCTTCAGCGTCCAGATGATCGCTTCGATGCGCTGGCGCAGCCAGCCCGGGAACACCCGGGCCCTGTCCTTGGGCTCGTCCTTGCGCCGGGGCCGGATGAGCACGTGCCCCAGATCGGTGGCGGCCTGCTCGATTCCGGCCCCGGCGAAGCCCTTGTCGCACACGATCGGGCACGGCCCCGGGGCGCACTCCTGGACGTGGAGCAGGTGCAGCGCTTGTTTGCGCTCGTCCAGCTCTTTGGGGTGGGCCAGGGAGAAGGCCGTCACGGTGCCCTCGGCGGTGGTGACGAGCACGAGCTTGCACCCCCAGTAGAACCGGTGGTGGGAGGCATCACGCCCGTAGCCGCACATCTCGCCCAGACCGGAGCGTTCCACGGTGGTGCGCGAGGCCCCGCACGGCACGGGGGTGCCGTCCATCAGCCGCAGGTTGTCGTGCCAGGTCGGGGTGTGGCGGGCCAGCCATCCGATGGCGGTGAGCATGTGCGGGGCCAGGCGGGCCAGGTGCCGGTTGTACTCGGACTGGCCGGTCAGGCGGGGAAAGAGGTGGCCGATCCGAGCCGGGGCCACCCGTAGCCAGCGGCGTTCGTCGTCGCAGCGCAGCAGGACCTGGGCCACGGCCACACAGATCAGCTCCGCGTCGGTGAGCAGGCGCGGCCGGCCTGGTCCGCGGGCTTGCTTGGCAGAAGGGATCACATCGTCGTCCAGGTGGACGTAGAGTGCTGTCAGAAGGGCGTCAAGGTCAGTCTTCACACACCGATCTTCGACGCCCTTCGCTGTGTCCGCAGGGGTTTCAGGAATTTCCCATCAACGATCTAGTGTCCTGATTGGTTATTTCGTTTATGGTTGTGGGATGAGTGCTCCTGGACCGAAGCTGCCGCCGCTGGAGCTGAGCGATGAAGAACGCGCCGAGCTCCAGCGGTGGATCAGACGACGCAAGACCGCACAGGACCTGGCCCTGCGGGCGCGGATCGTGCTCGCCTGCGCCCAGGGCCTGTCCAACGCCCAGGTCCGCCGCGAGGTCGGGGTATCTGCGCCCACGGTGACCAAGTGGCGCCAGCGCTTCATCGCGCACCGCTTGGACGGCCTGACCGACGAACCAAGGCCGGGACGACCGCGCACGATCACCGATGCCCAGGTCGAGGCGGTGGTGGCCGCGACCCTGGAGAGCACACCCGCCCCTGACACCCACTGGTCCACGCGCTCCATGGCCGAGCACACCGGCATGACCCAGAACGCGGTGTGGCGCATCTGGAACGCCTTCGGCCTGCAGCCCCACCGGCAGGAGTCGTTCAAGATCTCCACCGACCCGTTCTTCATCGACAAGGTCCGCGACGTGGTGGGCCTCTACCTGGACCCGCCTGAACGGGCGGTGGCTCTGTGCGTGGACGAGAAGTCCCAGATCCAGGCGCTCAACCGCACCCAACCGGTGCTGCCGATGATGCCCGGCACCCCCGAGCGGGCCACCCATGACTACGTGCGTGCCGGGGTGACCAGCCTGTTCGCCGCGCTGGACACCGCCACGGGCCAGGTGATCACCTCCATCCACCGCCGCCACCGCGCCATCGAGTTCAAGAAGTTCCTGGCCAAGATCGACCGCGAGGTCCCCGCGGACCTGCAGGTGCACCTGATCCTGGACAACTACGCCACCCACAAGACGGCCGAGGTCCGGCGGTGGCTGGTCCGCCATCCCCGGTTCCACCTGCACTTCATCCCGACCAGTTCCTCCTGGCTGAACCTGGTCGAGCGGTGGTTCGCCGAGATCACCAACCGGCTGATCCGCCGCGGTACCCATCGCAGCGTCCAGGCCCTGGAGAAGGACATCCGCGCCTGGGCCGCGTCCTGGAACGAGAATCCCCGACCCTATGTGTGGACCAAGACCGCAGAGGAGATCCTCGAATCCCTCGCCTCGTACTGCCAACGCATCAGCAAGCGAACTAACCAATCAGAACACTAGGGCGCGGGCGGTCGGCACCACGGGACGTTCGGGGCCCTCCCGCCGGGAATCGGGCCGCGATACGATCCCGCCGGAGCCGGGCGGCGCGAACGGCTCCCGGGCCACGGGCCGCGGGGACGACCCGCGGCCGCGGTCCGCTGCCCCGCCCCCGAGCGCCGCCCCGGCGCTCCCGTCCCCGGCGCACCGCGCCCGTGAGGCCACCATGAGCGACTTCGCCCAGTACCAGGACCTCGTCTACGCCGACGCGACCAACGGCACCCTCCCCCGGCTCCCCTACGACCACGAACGCCTGCGCGACCTGGCCGAACAAGCCATGGCTCCCGGACCCTTCGGCTACGTCGAGGGGAGCGCGGGGCGTGAGCGCACCGCCCGCGCCAACGTCGAGGCCTTCTCCCGCTACGCCCTGCGCCCGCGCAGTCTGCGGCCGGACGGCCGTGACAAGGGCGGCCTGGGCGTGACCCTGTTCGGCGAGTCCTACCCGACCCCTCTGCTCACCGCGCCGATCGGCGTGCTGGAACAAGTCCACGAACGGGCCGAACTCGCCGTGGCCGAGGGCGTCAACGCCGTCGGTGTGCCGATGGTGCTCTCCACCGCCTCCTCCACGCCCATGGAGGAGGTCGCCGACGCGGTCGGCTCCTGGTGGTACCAGCTGTACTGGCCCGGCGACGACGAGCTGGCGGAGTCGTTCGTGCGGCGCGCGACGGCGGCGGGAGCCAAGGCCATCGTCGTCACGGCCGACACCAAGCGGCTGGGGTGGCGCCCCCGCGACCTGACCCAGGGCCACCTGCCGTTCCTGCGCAGCCAGGGCACCGCCACCTACTTCTCCGACCCCGTCTTCACCTCCCGGCTCAAGGCCGATCCCGAACCCGGCGGGGTGTTCACCGAGGCCGTGTTCCACTTCCTGGGCTCGTTCGCCGACAAGGGCCTGAGCACCGACAACATCGCCCGTATCCGCGCCTGGACGGACCTCCCGGTCCTGGTCAAGGGCGTCCTGCGCGCCGACGAGGCGATCGAGCTGGCCGAGATCGGCGTGGACGGCGTCGTGGTGAGCAACCACGGCGGCCGCCAGATCGACAACTCCGTGGCGGCCCTGGACGCCCTGCCCGAGGTGGTCGAGGCCGTGGGCGAGCGGATGACCGTGCTCTTCGACTCGGGTGTGCGCTCCGGCGCCGACGTGGCGGTGGCGATGGCGCTGGGCGCTCGGGCCGTGCTGCTGGGGCGCCCGTGGGTCTACGGCCTGGCCGTGGACGGCGCGGCCGGGGTGGAGCACGTGCTGCGCTCGTTCCTGGCCGAGCTCCAGATCACCGCGGAACTGCTGGGCCGCGACGTCGCCGACCTGGACGGGAGCGACGTCATGCGCCGCCCGAACTAGAGTTCAAGCCATGGGGGAACGCGAATTCCAGCTGGTGCTGCTGCGCAGGATGGCCGACGTGCGACCGGAGCTGGTCGAGGAGGCGGTCCGGCGGCTGGGGGCCACCCGCACCGAGATGCGCGAGGCCAACCGCCGGTGGCAGGCCGCGGTGCGCGGCAGGCGGGGGCCGGCCCGCCACTCCGCGGTGCTCGGCCCCGCGCCGTGGCGGCGGACCGTGCCGGTGGGCGACCTGTCCTGCGAGGCGCACCGGTGGCCGCTCTCCCTCTGGCCCGACCTGCGCTTCGAGGTGGTCACCGCGCCGGGCGGGGCCGTGGTCCAGGAGTGGCTGGTCCGGCCCTCGGACTCGCCCGCGCCCGTGCTGCGCGGCATCGACGACCTGCGGCCGTGGTCCTGCGTGATCGACGACGTCGCCCGCGCGCTGCCCTCGACCCCGTTGGAGGGCACCGCGCCGTCGCGCTGGCGGCTGCTGCTCACCGACCCGGAGGGCGGGCGCCACGTGGCCGACTTCACCTGGGGCCTGTTGCAGCAGGTCACCGAGGTGCGTCCGCACGAGTGACCCGCCGCCGGGCACCGCCGGTTCAGGCGATGGTCTCCTTGCCGTCCACGACCCTGAACTCCTCCGCCGTGCCGAGGTCCACGCCGGGGTCCGGGACCAGGGTCAGCGCGACCACTCCCCCGGAACTGACGAAGCCGCACTCGACCCGGAAGCCGCCCGGGACCGAGGCCTCGTCGAAGAGTCGCTTGCCCTGACCGACGACGGCGGGGAAGACCAGCAGCCGGAACAGGTCGACCAGCCCGGCGCGGTGCAGGGTGCGGGCCAGCCGCCAACTCCCGTGGACCTGGAGCTCGCCGCCAGGGCGCTCCTTGAGGGCGCGTACGCGCTTCTCGACGTCCGCCGAGATGACGGTCGTGTCGCCCCACGCGGCGTCGGACTCCTCGAGCGTGGTGCTCACGACGTGCTTGGGGTAGGTGTTGAGGACCGTGGCGACGTGGTTGTCGGGGTCGGTGACCTGGGGCCAGTAGTCCCGCATCATCTCGAAGGTGGTGCGGCCGAGCAGGACCTCCTCCGCCTTGGCGAACCACTCCGCGCCGACCACGCGCTCGAAGACCTCGTCCTCACCGAAGGGCATGACCCATCCGCCGCGGGTGAAGCCGCCGCTGGTGTCCTCCTCACGCCCTCCCGGGCCCTGCATGACGCCGTCGAGGCTGAGGAAGGTGTTGACGCTGAGCTGCATGTCCGTCTCCCTGTGTCGGGCGGCCCCGCGGCCGCACTCTCCCTACAGACCACGAACGGCGCCGCGGGTCATCGGGCCGCGCCGGTGTTGCTCCGCGACCGGTGCCGTGTCCCCTCGGGGAGCCTTGCGGGGTGCGCGTCGAACCGCTTATTCTAGTAATCACTGGATTAATCGATAAGGAGTGACCCCATGACTCCCCACGCCGCCCGCGGCCCGGTCGCCGACTTCTGGGTCTGCCGCACCTGCGGAGCCGACTTCGACCCCTCCCCCACGGCACCGACCTCCTGCCCCCTCTGCGAGGACGAACGGCAGTGGGTACCGCCGACCGGGCACCGCCTGGCCACCCGCTCCGAGCTCGCCGCCGAGGGCATGCGGGTGGTCCTGCGCCCCGTCCAGGACTCCGTCACCGGCCTCGGCACCGAGCCCGGACTGGGCGTGGGCCACCGCGGCGTGCTCGTGCGCACCGCCAAGGGCAACCTGTTGTGGGACCCGCCGGGCTTCCTGGACGAGGCCGCCGTCGCCGAGGTCGAGCGCCTGGGCGGGGTCTCCGTGGTCGCCTCCAGCCACCCGCACATGTACGGCGCGGCGGTGGAGTGGGCCGACCTCTTCGACGCGAGCATCGATCTGCCCGAGGTCGACGTGCCCTGGCTCCAGCGGCCCTCCGACCGGGTGCGCACCTGGAGCGGCGAGCACCGGCCGCTCCCCGGCCTGACCGTCGTCCAGACGGGCGGCCACTTCCCCGGCAGCGCGGTCCTGCACCTGGCCGCCGGGCGCGGCACGCTCTTCACCGGCGACACCATCATGGTCACCCCCGGAGGGGACCGGATCACGTTCATGTTCAGCGCGCCCAACCGGCTCCCGATGCCCGAGCGCCTCGTGCGCCGGGTCGTGGCCGCCGTCGAGTCGCTGGAGTTCGACACGATCCACGGCGGGTGGTGGGAGCCCGGCATCGGCACCGGCGCCAAGGAGGTCGTCCGGCGCGGCGCCGAACGCTACATCGCCTACCTGCGCGGCGACCTTCCGGAGTACGACTGATCCCATGACCGAGTTTCCCGAAGCACCCGTCTACGAACGCCTGGCCCTCCTGGGCAAGGCGTTGTCCGCCCCGGTGCGCCTGCGCCTGCTCGACCTGCTCGACCAGGGCGAGTGCACCGTGGAGGAGCTCGCCCACCGGGGCGGGTTCCCCCTCAAGAACACCTCCTCGCACCTGCAGCAGCTGCGCGCGGCGGGCCTGGTGGCGACCCGCCGGGAGGGGACCCGGATCCACTACTCGCTGCGCGACCGGGAGGTGTCCCGCTTCCTGGGCGGGTTCCAGGAGTTCGCCGAGGCGCGGATGCCCGACCTGCGCCAGGAGATCCAGGAGCACCTCGGGCACGAGGGGAGCGTCGACGCGGTCACCCACGCCGAGCTGGACGGCATGGTCGAGCGCGGCGAGGTACTGCTGGTGGACCTGCGCTCGGCCGCGGAGTACGAGGAGGGGCACCTCCCGGGGGCCGTCTCGATACCCTCGCGCGAGTTGGCCCAGCGGTGGGACGAGCTGCCCTGGGACACCACGATCGTGGCCTACTGCCAGGGACCGTACTGCGTCGTCTCGCCGCGCGCGGTGCGACTGCTCCGCGAGGCCGGCCGGAGCGCGCGCAGCCTCAGGGGCGGCTACGTGGACTGGAAGCGACACCGCGCCACGGGCGGCCGTTGACGGCCACTGACGGCCACTGACGGCCACCGAGAGCCCGTTGTCAGCACGGGTCGGCCGCATTAGGGTTCGGCCCATGCGAACGGACACCGGCACGGACCTTCCCCTGTGACGCCGCTTCTATGGGCCGGGGCCGCGGGAGCCTGGCTCTTCAACGTCGTCTTCCTGGTCGACGGCCTCACCCGGCCCGGCTACCACCCCTTCCGGCAACCGGTCAGCGCCCTGGCGCTCGGCTCCCGCGGCTGGGTGCAGACGGTGAACTTCGTCGTGAGCGGCCTCCTGATCACCGCGGGCGCGTTCGCCGTCCCGGGCGCGTTCGGCGTCCCCGGCACGTTCGGCGGGGTGCCGCTCGCCCTCGCGGTCGGAGTGCTCGGCCTCGCGCTGGCGGCCTCGGGCGTGTTCCGGATGGATCCGATGCGCGGTTACCCGCCCGGCACCCCGGACACGGACCCCGAGGAGCACTCACGCGCCCACCGGCTCCACGACGCGGCCGGCGGAGTCGTCTTCCTGCTCCTGCCCGGAACACCCCTCGTCGCCGCGTTCACCCTGGGCGATCCGGTCTGGCAGTGGGGTTCGGGGATCGTGGGCGTGGCCGCCGCCGTCGGTACCGGCGTCTTCGGCCAGGCCTGGGAGAACGACGCGCGCTACGCGGGCCTGGTCCAGCGCGCGACGATCCTGCTCGGCCTGGTCTGGCTCGGGGCCCTGTTCGCCTTCGGCCCCGGGACGGCATGAGCCCCATGATCGTGGTGCCGCGCGGCTGCGACGGCACACGCGGCCGGCCGGCCCGCCCAGGTGCTGGGGGCGGGCCGGCCGGGCCCTGTGCGTTCGGTCGCCTCCGTCACGACCGCTGGAGTCCGAGGACCGGTCAGGAACCGGCGTAGGTCTCGAACTCGGCGATGCGCGGGGTGCCGTTCGAGCCGGTGATCTCGAAGTTGATCTTGCGCAGCGAGGTCGGAGCGAAGGTGATGGTGCCCGCTCCACTGCCGGTGGCCAGGACCGCGCCGGTGTCGTGGTTCACGACCCGGTACGAGCCGATGTTGCCCTCGGCCCCGGACGCCTCACGGATGTTGATGGCGGACACCGTGGCGTCGGAGCCCCACTTCACCGAGACGCGGCCGGTCGAGCCGCTCGGCGACCAGTAGCTGCTCATGTCGCCGTCGATGACGTTCCCGTAGCTGGTGCCGCTCGCCTTGCTGGAACCGTCGGCGCCGGCCCCGATGCTGAGGTTGGTTCCGCCGGGGGGATCGGTCGGGTCCGGGTCGGTCGGGTCGGGGTCAGTGGGGTCCGGGTCGGTGGGGTCGGTCGGGTCCGGGGTCTGGGCCTCGCAGTCGCCGTCCGAGACCCGGTTGCCCTTGCCGGCGCCCGCGATCTGGGCCAGCACGTCCGGCACGCAGCCGGCGTCGTCGAGCTCGTAGGAGTAGGGGATGCTCACCGAGGTGTTGGACCGCGGGTCCGGGCCGGCGGGGTAGTTCTTGTCGCCCTCGCTGGACCAGGTCACGTTGTCGAAGACGTTGCCGCCGACCTCCCAGGAGCCCCTCTCGTTGGTGTAGAAGGTGCCCAGGACGTCCTTGGAGTCCTCGAAGTAGTTGTTCTCCACCTTCGCGCTGGCCCCGGCCCGGGAGTTGATCCCGGACTTCTGGATCTCCAGGTAGTGGTTGTTGTACATGTGCCCCACACCGCCGCGCAGGAGGGGCGCGCGCGAGTCGATGTTCTCGAACAGGTTGTGGTGGTACGTGACGTACCCGTTCGAGCGGTCGCTCTCGCTGGAGCCGACCAGGCCGCCACGGCCGGAGTCCCGCAGGATGCTGTGGGAGAGGGTGACGTACTGGGTGTTGTTCTTCAGGTCGAAGAGGCCGTCGTAGCCGTCCGACTCCCCGCCGGACGCCCGCAGGGTGACGTGGTCGACCCAGACGTTGCGGACGTCGCTCTCCATGCCGATGGCGTCGCCGCCGTTGGACGTGGGCGAGCCCGACTTCTTGACGTTCTGGACGGTCACGTTCTGGATGATGATGTTGCTGGACCCGCGGACGTGGATGCCCAGCTGGTCGAACACGGCTCCGCCGCCCGTACCGACGAGCGTGACGTTGCTGATGTTCTTGAGCTCGATCACGTCGTCGGCGGTGTCGCACCCGGCACCCGACACCTTGGAGGTGTTGCCGTGGTTGATCGTGCCCTCGACCTCGATGATGATCGGCGTGCTGGTGCTGGGCCGCTCGCACAGGGCCTGGTGGATCTGGGTTCCGGTGGAGGCCCGTACCGTCTGTCCGCCCTCGCCGCCGGTGGTCCCGCCGTTCTGGGTCGCGTAACCCGTGGCGCTGCCGGTCTGGGCCGATGCCATGGACATCGGTACGGCGACGCCGGCCGTCACCAGAGCCGCGGCCGCCAGCGTCGACACGAGTCCACGCGTGGTCGTTCGTCTCACAGTTGACCCCTCCTTGTAGAGGATGAGCACGGGGGGTGGTGCTCACTTCCGAGACTAGAGAAAGCGCTTTCCCTGTCAAGGGGGTCAATGCAAACGTTTGTAGGAAGTGTGAAGAACGAGGCTGATTTCTACGGCTGCGACCTGCGGCTTCAGAACATCCAACAAAAATCGCAGGTTTGAGCCCCCCGAACGGTGCAACCGCTTGATCCGCCCGGCAACCGACGGCCGGGCGCTCTCAGGGGGCTTCCGAAGGCGGCGGAGGCAGGCTCGGCGAAGGGCTCGCCGAACCGGAATCCGCCTCGCTCACTCGCCGCCGGACGGCGGCCACGCGCGCATCGCCGTGGCCACGACGCTTTCGAGATCCTGTCGGCCATGGCCGTCGCGGGCGAGCCTCGACAGGCCCTGCCAGACGCCCGCGGAGAAGGTGGCCAGCGCATGGGCGTCGGTCTCGGGCGGGAGCGCGCCGCACGCGACGTCGGCGCGGATGCGCGCCTCGATCAGGGCCGCCGTTCGGGCACGGCGTGCTCGCAGGTTCGCAGCGACGGCCTCGGAGGCGGGGGTGCGGTCGGCGGCGCCGTTGAGGATCAGGCACCCCGGGGGGCGGTCGGGCAGGGTGTGCTGGACCGCCGCCTGTTCCAGCAGACGCCGCACGGCCAGCCGCGCCGTGGACCCGGCCTCGACGGCCTCCTCGATGTACCCGCCGTACCGGTGCGCGTAGGCCTCGACCGCTTCCTCGAACAGGGTCCGCTTGTCGGTGAAGGCCGCGTACAGGCTGGGCGCGGTGATGCCCATCGCCTCGGTGAGGTCGCGGATCGACACGGTCTCGTAGCCGCGCTCCCAGAACAGGAGCATCGCCCGTTCCAGCGCGGCATCGCGGTCGAAGCCCCTGGGGCGTCCTGTCCTGCCTGCCATGGACCCATTCTATAGCGATCGCTAGAAAACCTGCTATGTTCACTTCTGTAACGATCGCTATAGAAATGGTGGCAGGGCATATGAGACTCAGCGGGAAGACGGCACTGGTGACCGGCGGCGGACGTGGCATCGGCCGGGCCGTCACGCGGCGCCTGGCGGCCGAGGGGGCCCACGTGGTGGTCCACTACGGCTCCGACCGGGACGCCGCCCAGGCGACCGCCACGGAGATCCGCGCGGCGGGCGGCCTGGCGGACGTCCTCGGCGCCCCTCTGGGCGGGGACGACATCGAGCGCGAGGTCGCCGCGCTCTGGGAGGGGTTCGACGCGATCACCGACCGGCTCGACGTCCTCGTCAACAACGCGGGCACCGCCGAGGGACGGGGCACGATCGACACCGTCGGGGTCGACGACCTGAGGCGTCTGATGGCGGTCAACGCCGTGGCGCCGTTCTTCGTCACCAAGCTCGCCCTGCCCCGCCTCGCCGACGGGGGCCGCGTCGTCAACGTGTCCGCGCACCTGACACGGGGCGCAGCGCAGCCGGACCTGATCGGCTACGCCATGACCAAGGGCGCGATCGACGTCTTCACCGCGACCCTGGGCAAACAGCTCGGGGAGCGCGCGATCACGGTCAACGCCGTGGCGCCCGGGGTCGTCGACACCGACATGAACGCGGCGTGGCTGGACCACGCGCGCGACATGGTGGCCGGGTTGTCGCCGCTGGGCCGCGTCGCCCGGCCCTCGGACATCGGCGACGTCGTCGCGTTCCTGGCCTCCGACGACAGCCGCTGGATCACCGGCCAGCACATCGACGCCTCCGGCGGGGCGCTGCTGTGACGCGGCCCTTCGCCGCGAAGGCGGCGCCGCGGTGGCCGGTCTGGGTGCCGTTCGGCGCCCTGGTCGGCATCGAGTTCCTGACCGTCATGGACGCCGCGGTGGTCAACATCGCGCTCCCGGTGATCAAGGCGGAACTCGGCTACGGCCACGCGCAGGTCTCGTGGGTGGTGAACAGCTACCTCATCGCCTTCGCGGGGCTGCTTCTGGCGGCCGGGCGGCTGGCCGACGCGCTGGGGCGTCGGCGCCTGTTCGTCACAGGGACCGTGGTGTTCACGGTCGCCTCGGCCTGCTGCGGGCTGGCGGTCGAGCCGTGGCAGCTGCTGGCGGGCCGCGCGGTCCAGGGCGTGGGGGCGGCGTTCGTGGTGCCGGCGGCGCTGGCGTTGATCACCGACCTGTTCGCCGAAGGCCCGGGCCGGACCCGGGCGCTGGGGGTCTTCGGCAGTATGGGGGCGATCGCCGCGCCCATCGGCCTCGCGCTGGGCGGGTTCCTCACCGAGTTCGACTGGCGCCTGATCTTCTGGATCAACGTGCCGCTCGGCGCGGCCGTCGCCGCGATCGCGCTCGCCACCCTGCCGTCGCCATCGCCGACGCGGGGCTCCGTCGACCTGATCGGCGCCGTCGCGGCCACGGGCACGTTGAGCCTGCTCGCGCTGGCCGCGGTGTCGCTGGAGGCCCAGGGACCCGCGGCGGCGACCACGGTCGTCGCGGCCTCCGGCGCGGTCGGCTTCGGGCTCGTCCTGGTGCTCCGGCAGATGTACGCGAGCGATCCGCTCATCGCGCCAGCGCTGTTACGGATCCGGTCGATCGTCGTCGGCGGCACCGTCTTCGCGCTGGTGGGGACCGTGCTGTTGGGGACCTTCTTCTTCGTCACGCTCTACCTCCAGGAGGTCCGCGGACTCGCGCCCCTGCACGCGACGCTCGCCTACGTCCCGATCCCGTTGGCCGTGTTGGCCGGCACCCGCTCGGCGCCGTGGCTCATCGGACGTCTCGGCCCGCGCAACGCCCTCGGATCAGGGCTGATGGTGCAGGCCGTCGCCCTCACGGCCTGGGCGATCGTCATCGACACCGACGGCCCGCTCGCCCTCACGCTGATCGGACCCATGACCGGTTGGGGCCTCGGGCTCGGCGTGTCCATCGTCACCTGCTTCGTGGTGTGCACCAGCGGGGTGCCCGGATCGGTCGCGGGTGCCGCCTCGGGTCTGGCCACCGCGGCCTATCAGGGGGGCGGCGCCGTCGGACTGGCCCTCGTGGCCGCCCTCGCCGCCGCGACCGGAGACTTCGGCGAGGGGTCGCGGGCCGCACAGCTCGGTGGCTACCGCATCGGTATCTGGGCCCTCGCGGGGGCCGCGCTTGTCGGCGCAGCGCTCACCAGAGGGCTGGGGCCGAAGCGGCCGGCTCCGGCCGTCGTCGAGGCTTCGGAGGAATCGGAGACGGACCGCAACAGCAGCTGAGATCCACCGGAGAAACGACGAGACGACCCGGCGAGGCGGCCGAAGGCCACCGAGCAGAGTCGTCTCGGAGAATCGGGGGTCCGGGGGTCGTCCCCCGAAAAGCAGAAGGCCCGCACGGGAGGTCGAACAACAACCGACCATGCGGGCCCCACGGGGGTCTGGGGGTCGCCCCCCAGGAGAAACGACGAGACGACCCGGCGAGCGCGGTCACGCGCGAGCAGGGTCGTCTCGGAGTCGAGTGGAGCTATGGGGATTCGAACCCCAGACCTCCTCCATGCCATGGAGGCGCGCTACCAACTGCGCCATAGCCCCGTGTGGGAGTCGTCGGGGGCGGGCCCCTTTCGACTCCCAGAACCATAGCGGAATCCGGCGCGAACGTCGAAACGGATTCTCAGGCGTCGTCGCTGAGGACGACCGGTTCGGGCAGGCTGGCCGCGTTGTGCTCCATCAGACGCCACTGTTCGCGGCGCTGTTGGAGCACGGACCAGTTGCAGTTGCTGAGCGGGCCGAGGATCTCGCGCTGCTCGTCGGGCACGCCCAGCATGCGGGCGATGGCCACGCGCAGCGCCGCCCCGTGGCTGACCACCACGAGCAGGCCGCCCGGCGGGGTGCGCTCCAGCGCGCGGTCGACGGCCGCGCTCATGCGGTCGCCGACCTCCCCGATGTGCTCCCCGTCCGGGATGTCCATCCGCGCGTGCTCGACGGGCCAGCGGGCGGACAGCTCGACGCCGGTCATCCCCTCCCAGGACCCGCCGAAGCGTTCACGCAGGCGCTTGTCGAACTCCACCGGGAGGCCGCAGGCACGGCTGAGGTACCCGGCGGTGTCCGCCGTGCGCTTGAGGTCGGAGGAGACGATGAGGGACGGCCCCATCGTCGCGAGCAGCCGCCCCGCCCGCTCGGCCTGGGCGTGGCCGACCGGGTCGAGTTCGATGTCGGTCTGCCCCTGGAACCTGTTCTCGACGTTCCATGCCGTGCGTCCGTGCCGCCAGAACAGCACTCGAGGCGTGTCGCTCACGTGGTGTCTCTCCGTGTCCGTCCGCTCGGGTTACTGCTCGTCCAGCGGGGTGCGGTCGGCTCCCCGCGCCTCTTCGGGAAGCTCGATCTCGGGGCAGTCCTTCCACAGCCGCTCCAGGCCGTAGAACCCGCGCTCCTCCTCGTGCTGGATGTGCACGACGATGTCGGCGTAGTCGAGCAGGACCCACCGGCCGTCGCGCTCGCCCTCGCGGCGCAGCGGCTTGGCCCCGCCCTGGATGCGGAGCTGGTCCTCGATCTCGTCGACGATCGAACGGACCTGCCGGTCGTTCGGCGCCGAGCAGAGCACGAAGGCCTCGGTGATGACGAGCTGCTCGCTGACGTCGTAGGCGATGATCTCCTGGGCGAGCTTGTCGGATGCGGCCTTGGCCGCGACCTTGACCAGTTCGAGTGCCCTGTCGGTGACTGTCACGTTGTGCTTGCTGCCTTTCAGCTCTCGCGGTAGAGCCCGGTCTTGTGGATGTAACGGACGATGCCGTCGGGGACGAGGTACCAGATGGGTTCGCCCTTGCGGACCCGCTCCCGGCACTCCGTGGAGGAGATGGCCAGGGCCGGTACCTCCACCAGCGAGACCTTGCCCTCGGGCAGTCCGGTGTCGCTGAGGTGGTGTCCGGGACGGTTACAGCCTACGAAATGCGCGAGCTCGAAAAGTTCGTCTACGTTGTGCCAGCTCAGAATGGCGCCGAGAGCGTCGGCCCCGGTGATGAAGAACAGCTCCACGTCGGGGCCGTAGGTGTGGCGCATCTGGCGCAGGGTGTCGATGGTGTAGGTGGGCCCGTCACGGTCGATCTCGACCCGGTCCACCCGGAACTGGGGGTTCTCGGCCGTGGCGATGACGGTCATGAGGTAGCGGTCCTCGGAGGGGGTGACCTTGTCGAGGTCCTTCTGCCACGGCTGGCCGGTCGGGACGAAGACGACCTCGTCGAGTCCGAACAGGTGGGCGACCTCACTGGCCGCGACGAGGTGTCCGTGGTGGATGGGGTCGAAGGTACCGCCCATGATGCCGACCTTGGCCGGTGCGGCTCCCTTGCGCCGTGCTTCGTGCGCCACTGTGCGCTCCTGAGTCGTTTCACGGTGGACGTTGCCTGGTTCGGCCCACCGAGGGTAGCCGAATCCGAACCTTGCATCCCCTTATGTACGTCAACGACCCCTAACACGCGGTGCTTCCGAGAGCTTCCCCGGGCGATCGCGAGAGACTCGTCAATCACGTCATATCTCGATGGCCCGAAACCGTGGCCAAGCGGCATCGCGGCGCATAGCATGCCGATATGGCCAACACTCCAGACCGCGTACGCGTCCGCCTCTCAGAGATCTCACCCCGTGCCTACGAGCACCCCGCGGACCGCGGCGCACTGGTCGCGCTGCGATCGCTGCGCGGGTTCGACGAGGTGTTCAAACGCATGTCGGGCCTGTTCAACGAACGCGCCCTGCGACTGATGTTCCTCTCCGGCGCCGTGCGCGTGGGACCCACCCAGTTCCCGCACCTGCACGACTACGTGCGCGACGCCGCCTACGTCCTGGACCTGGACGAGGTGCCCGAGCTCTACGTGCAGATGAACCCCAAGCCCAACGCCATGGCGATCGGCAGCCAGAAGCCGTTCATCGTGATGACCACGGGCCTGTTCGACCTGTTGGAGGCCGAGGAGCAGCGCTTCGTCATCGGCCACGAGGTCGGGCACATCCTCAGCGGACACGCCGTCTACCGCACCATGCTGCTGGCCCTGATCCAGCTGGCGGCGCGCGTGGCGTGGATCCCCCTCGGCTACATCGGGCTGCGCGCCATCGTCGCCGCCCTCGAGGAGTGGTACCGCAAGTCCGAGCTGTCCTGCGACCGCGCCGGCCTGCTGGCCTGCCAGGACCCCGAGGCCGCCAAGCGCGCCCTGATGAAGCTCGCGGGCGGCTCCAAGCTCGTGGAGATGAACCCCGACGCCTTCCTCGAGCAGGCCCGCGAGTACGAGTCCGGTGGCGACGCCCGCGACAGCTTCCTCAAGCTGCTCAGCCTCATGGGCACCACGCACCCCTTCGCGGTCGTGCGCCTGGCCCAGCTGCACCGGTGGATCGAGGACGGCTCCTACCAGCGCATCATCGACGGCGAGTACCCGCGCCGCGCCAGCGACCGCGACGCCAGTGTGGGCGAGGAGGCGCGCAGTGCCGCCAAGTCCTACAAGGAGTCCTGGGAGCGGTCCGAGGACCCGCTGCTGGGCACCCTGCGCGACGTCGCGGGCAGCGCGGCCAGCGCCGGCGGGAAGATCTTCGACTCCGTCGCCGACCGCTGGCGCGGCGGCCAGCGCCGCGACGAGGGCGCCAACGGCTCCTCCTGAGCGGTCGGATCCGAGTGGGCGGCCCCTGGGGGCCGCCCCTCAGCTCTTTCCGGCCGCGTCCGGACTCATCCCGCCAGGTGCGCGCGCACGCCCCGCCAGGCGGCGTGGGCCGGGTCGATGACCGCGAAGTGGTCGGCCCCGGCCACCTCGTGGTAGGTCACGGAGTCCCCGGCGGCACGGGCCGCGGCCACGTAGTCGCGGCTGTGCTCCACCGGGACGCGCTGGTCGGCGTCGCCGTGCACCACCAGCTGCGGCACGCCGACGGGCACGCTCCGCAGCGGTGAGCTGAACGCGTACAGCTCCTCGGAGGGCTCGGCTCCCAGGAACGGGGTGACGGCGCCCTCCCCCAGCCCCGCCCGATCGCTGCGCTCCAGGTCGGTGACGGGCGCGAGGGCGACCACCGAGTTCACCGGGGTCTCCCCCGTGAAACCGGCGTTGAGCAGGGCCAGGTGCCCGCCGGCGGAGTGGCCGACGGCGACCACGCGCCCGACGTCGAACCGGTCCGGTTCGCCGGCGACGATGTCGCCGATCGACTCCAGCGCGTCGCCCACGTCGTCGAGGGTCTGCGGCCAGCCGCCGCCGTCCGCGCCGGTGCGCCGGTACTCCACGTTCCACACCGCCCATCCGGCCTCGGACAGGTCGCGGGCCAGGGGGTCCATGAGGCGGGCGTCGTGCTGGTCGCGCCACCATCCGCCGTGCAGCAGGACCGCGACGGGCGCGGGCCCGCCGCCGCGCTCCCGCACCGGCCAGCGGTGCGTGATCTGGCTGGGGTGGTCGCCGTAGGACTCGATGGTCGGCACGGGGGCTCCTCGCGATCGGAACGTCGTCGGGTCAGTGTCCCCCGCCCGGGCGCCAGCGCAGGTGCCGGGTCCCGGTCCCGGTCCGACCCTCCAGCAGCTCCAGCCTCGGACGGGGGCCGTCCGTGCGTCCGGTGGGCGGCTTGCGGCTGCCCGCCCGGAACGGCGTCGGCCAGGTGGCCCCCGGCCCCGTGTAGCCCTGCTCGGCCGCGGCGTGCAGGGTCCAGTGCGGGTCGTACAGGTGCGGGCGGGCGAGCGCGCACAGGTCGGCGCGGCCGGCCAGGACGGTGGAGTTGACGTCATCGTAGGACGCGATCGCCCCGACCGCGATCACGGGCACTCCCGCCTCCCCGCGGATCCGCTCCGCGAACGGCACCTGGTAGCTGCGCCCGAAGGCGGGCCGTTCGTCGGGGGTGACCTGTCCGGTGGAGACGTCGATGGCGTCGGCCCCGGCTCGGGCGAACGCGCGGGCGATGGCCACGGCATCCTCCGCCGTGGTGCCCTCCTCGACCCAGTCGGTCGCGGAGATGCGCACCGTGAGCGCCTTGTGTCCGGGCCAGGCCTCGCGCACCGCGGACAGGACCTCCAGCGGGTAGCGCAGCCGCCCCCGCAGGTCGCCGCCGTACCGGTCGCTCCGGTGGTTGGTGACCGGCGACAGGAAGCTGGAGAGCAGGTAGCCGTGGGCGCAGTGCAGTTCGAGGAGATCGAACCCCGCCCGGTCGGCGGCCCGCGCGGCGGCGGTGAAGTCATCGCGGATCGCCGCCATGGCCGCGGCGTCGAGCTCGCGCGGGACCTGGTTCACCCCGGGCCGGTACGGCAGCGGCGAGGGGGCCACGACGGGCCAGTTGTCCTCGGCCAGGGGCTGATCGATGCCCTCCCACATCACCCGGGTGGAGCCCTTGCGCCCGGAGTGGCCGAGCTGGATCCCGATCCGGGCCTGGGAGTGCTCGTGCACGAAGTCGGTGACGCGGCGCCAGGCGGTCTCGTGCTCGGGGCGGTACATGCCGGTGCAGCCGGGGGTGATGCGTCCTTCGGCCGACACGCACACCATCTCGGTCATGACCAGGCCCGCCCCTCCCAGCGCCTTGCCGCCCAGGTGGACCAGGTGGAAGTCCTGCGGGGTGCCGTCCACGGCCGAGTACATGTCCATGGCCGAGACCACGACGCGGTTGACGAGTGCGGTCGGCCCCAGCCGGAAGGGGTGGAACATGGGGGGCCGCCGTTCGGCGGTCGGCGGGCTCGCACCCGGCCCGGTCCCGGCCCCGAAGGCGTCCGACGCGGTGTCGCCACCGCCCGCGACCTGGCCCGCGAACCAGTCGTCGACGCGGGCGACGAACTCGGGGTCGCGCAGGCGCAGGTTGTCATAGGTGACCCGGCGGCTGCGGGTGAGCAGGTTGAACGCGAACTGGACGGGTTCCTGGCCCACGTGGCGATCGATGTCCTCGAACCACTCCAGGCTGGCCTGGGCGGCCCTTTGCGTGCTGGCCACCACCGGGGCGCGCTCGTCCTCGTAGGCGGCCAGGGCGGCGGCGACGGTGTCGTGCTCGTGCACACAGGCGGCCAGGGCCAGGGCGTCCTCCATGGCGAGTTTGGTGCCCGAGCCGATGGAGAAGTGCGCGGTGTGGGCGGCGTCGCCCAGCAGCACGGTGTTGCCGTGCCGCCAGGTGGCGTTGCGCACGGTGGTGAAGCTCTGCCAGCGCGAGTGGTTGGGCCGCAGGCGGTGCCCGTCCAGGACGTCGGCGAAGAGCTTCTCGCAGCGGGCGACGCTCTCGGTGTCACTCGCTCCCGGCGCCGGGTCCTGTTCGGCGGCGAGGTCGGCGAACCCGGCCGCGCGCCACACGTCCTCGTGCATCTCCACCAGGAAGGTGCTGGTGTCCGTGGCGTAGGGGTAGCAGTGCAGCTGCATCACGCCGTGCGGGGTCTCCAGGACGTGGAACTTGAAGGCGTCGAAGACCAGGTCGGTGCCCAGCCACATGAACCGGTTGCGGCGACGGTCGAGGGTGGTGCCGAACGCGTCGGCGTGCGCGGCGCGGGTCGCGCTGTTGGCGCCGTCGGCTGCCACGACGAGGTCGTGGGTGCGGGCCAGCTCGGCGGCGGGCGGGGCCGCGGTCCGGGTGCGCACTTCGACGCCGAGCGCGCCGCAGCGGGCGCGCAGGATCTGCAGGAGGCGGCGGCGCCCGATCGCGGCGAACCCGTGGCCGCCGGAGGTGACGACGTCGCCCCGGTAGTGGATGTCGATGTCGTCCCACCGGGCGAACTCGGCGGAGAGCGCGGCGTACACGTGCGGGTCGGCGTGCTCGATGCCGCCGAGGGTCTCGTCGGACAGCACCACGCCGAAGCCGAACGTGTCGTCGGGCGCGTTGCGCTCGTACACGGTGATCTCATGCGCGGGGCCGAGCCGCTTGGCCAGTGCCGCGAAGTAGAGGCCGCCGGGGCCGCCTCCGACGCATGCGATGCGCATGCCGCCCGCCTTTCTGCTGGAGTGCCGTTCCTGCTCGTGCTCGCGGCCCGGCCCGGTCCGTGTCCGATCCGCGTCCGATCCGCGTCCGCCTCGGGCCGGAACCGGCTCAGGGCGCCTCGCGGAGCTTGAAGCGCTGGAGCTTGCCGGTGGCCGTGCGCGGCAGCGCGGCCAGGAACTCGATGGAGCGCGGGGTCTTGTAGGGGCTGATCCTCGCGCGCACGTGCTCCTTGAGCCGGGTCGCGGTGTCGTCTCCGGGTGCGGTGCCCTCGCGCAGGACCACGTAGGCGCGCGCGATCTGTCCGCGCTCGGGGTCGGTCACGCCCACGACGGCGGTCTCCTCCACCTCCGGTGCGGTGAGCAGGGCCTCCTCCACCTCCGCCGGGGAGATGTTGTAGCCGGCGGAGACGATCATGTCGTCGCTGCGCGCCCGGTACCACAGGTAGCCGTCCTCGTCGCGGACGTAGGTGTCACCGGTGTAGTTCCACCCGTGCCGGACGTAGGTGGTCTGGCGCTCGTCGGCGAGGTAGCGGCAGCCGATCGGGCCCCGGATCGCCAGGTGGCCGGGCTCTCCGTCGGGCACGGGCCGGCCGTGGTCGTCCAGGACGGCGGCGGTGAACCCGGGGACCGGCACGCCGGTCGACCCGGGGCGCAGGCGGTCGTCGGAGGAGGAGACGAAGATGTGCAGCATCTCGGTGGCCCCGATGCCGTCGAGCATGCGCACCCCGGTCGCCTCGTACCAGGCCTGCCAGGTGGCGGCGGGCAGGTGTTCCCCGGCCGAGACGCACCGGCGCAGGCCGGACAGGTCGTGGCCGTCCAGGCGCGCGAGCATGGCCCGATAGGCGGTGGGCGCGGTGAACACGATGGTGGCGCCGCGTTCGGAGACCGCGTCCAGGAGGGCTTCGGGACGGGGGCGCTCCAGCAGGACGGAGGAGGCGCCCGCGCGCAGGGGGAAGACGAGCAGGCCGCCGAGGCCGAACGTGAACCCGAAGGGCGGGCTGCCGGTGAAGACGTCGTCGGGGGTGGGGCGGAGCACCCGCGCGGAGTAGGTGTCGGCGATCATCAGGACGTCGCGGTGGAAGTGCACGCAGCCCTTGGGCGCTCCGGTGGTGCCGGAGGTGTAGGCGATCATGCAGGCGTCGTCGGCGGCGACGCGGACCGCGGTGAAGGGGGCGGGGTGGCGCTGGGCGCGGACGGTGAGGTCGTCGGTGCCCGCGCCCCCGTAGGCCAGGACCGTGGGCGCGGCGCCCGGCTCGTCGGCGACGTCGGCGCACGCGGCGGACAGGTCCTCCAGGAAGCGGGCGTCGCACAGGGCGTGGGTGACGCGGGCGGCGCGCAGGACGGTGGCCAGCTCGGTGGCGCGCAGGACGGGCAGGACGGTGACCACCACGCCGCCGGCCTTGAGGACGGCGAGCCAGCAGGCGGCGGTCCACGGGGAGTTGGGGCCGCGCAGCAGGACGCGCCGGCCGGGGACCAGACCGGTCTCCTCGACCAGGACGTGCGCGATCCTGTCGACGCGGTCGCGCAGTTCGCCGTAGGTCCAGGACTCGTCCTCGCCGGTCAGGCACGCGCGTTGCGCGCCGTGGGCGGCGATGGTGCCGTCCAGGAGCTCCTCGGCGCAGTTGAGGCGGTCGGGATAGGACGGGCCGTGGTCGAACGAGAGCACGGGCCACTGGTCCGGCGGCGGCAGGTGGTCGCGGGTGAAGGTGTCGACGTGGCCGGTGGGTGACAGGGACGACATGGATGCCTCCGGTCGGAACCTGGTGCGGGGCTGCGAGTGTCGGGCGGGCGGTGACGACGGGTGCCGCGCCGGGCGCGCGGCCTACGCGGCGGACGGCTCCGGCCGGAGGCCCCGGTTCAGGAGTGCCGGTTCAGGAGTGCCGGGCCAGAGGTGTCGGGCTAGAAGTGCCGGGCGATGATCTGGCGCTGCACCTCCGATGCGCCTTCGTAGACGCGGGGTGCGCGGACCTCGCGGTAGAGGTGTTCGAGCAGGTGGCCGCGTTCCAGCGCACGGGCTCCGTGCAGCTGGACGGCGGCGTCCACGACGTACTGGGCGGTCTCGGTGGCGAAGAGCTTGGCCATGGCCGAGCGGACGGTGACGGCGTCGCCCCCCGAGTCGTACTCCTGCGCGGCGGAGTAGACCAGCAGGCGGGCGGCCTCGGTGCGCGTGGCCATCTCGGCCAGGGTGTGGGAGACCGTCTGGAGCCGGTCCAGGGGGCCGCCGAAGGCGTGGCGGTCACGGGTGTGCGCGCGGGCGGCGGCCAGCGCGGCGTCGGCCATGCCCACGGCGAACGCGCCGACGCTGGGGCGGAAGAGGTCGAGGGTGCGCATGGCGACGGGAAAGCCCTGGTCGGGGCTGCCGATGACGTCGTCGGGGCCGACGGGGACACCGTCCAGAACCAGGTGGCCCAAGGCGTGCGGGGAGAGCATCTCCAGCGGCGTGCCGGACAGGCCGGGGCGGTCGGCGGGCACGAGGAAGGCGGTCACGCCCCGAGACCGGGTATCCGGGGTGGTGCGGGCGAAGACCGTGTAGAAGTCGGCGTCGGGCGCGTTGGAGATCCAGGTCTTCTCGCCGTGCAGGCGCCAGCCGTCCCCGTGGGGGCTGGCCGCCAGCGCGAGGGCGGCGGCGTCGGATCCGGCGCCGGGCTCGGTGAGGGCGAAGGCGGCCACGGCCGTGCCGGAGGCCGCCGCGGGGATCCACCGCCGGCGCTGCTCGTCGGTGCCGGACTGCAGGATCGGATAGGTGCCCAGGCCCTGCAGGGCCAGCGCGGTCTCCGCGTGGGTGTCGACGCGGGCCAACCGTTCGCGGAGCAGGCAGATCCGGGTGGCGGGGGCCTCCCGCGGGGGGCCGTCGGCGCCCGCGGCCCCGGGGAAGAGCGCCGAGAGCAGGCCCGCCCCGGCCAGCCGGCGCAGCAGGCCGCGGTCGACCCGGCCCGGCGGCGCCTGCGGGCTCCCGGAGGACGCGAGTTCGGCGGCGCGCACCTCCACCCACTCGGCGAACGCGCGATCGGCGTCGGTCAGGGAGAACCCCATGGGCGACCTCGACTCTCGTAGTGATCCATCCCACAGTCCAGAATCTACAGGATGCATGACGGCCGTCAAGAGAGCGACATGACTTGTCGACCGTGCCCACGCGCCCCACCCCCGGCGCGGGACACCCCGGAGAGCGCCGGAGCGACCGCGCTATCGTGTGCCCGTGACGTCAAACAGCGAACAGGCACCTCCGGCCGCGACCGGGGACACCGAGAGGGTCAACCGCCGCCCGCGCTCGCTGATCGTCTCGTTCTTCGGCACCTACGCCCGCGATATCGGCGGTTGGATCAGCGTCGCCGACCTCATCGCCCTCATGGCCGAGCTCGGCGTCGACGCGCCCTCGGTCCGCTCGGCGGTCTCCCGGCTCAAAAGGCGGGGCCTATTGGTCCCCGAACGCCTCGGCGGTGTGGCCGGGTACCGGCTCTCCGACGAGGGGCGGCGCATCCTCGCCGAGGGCGACCGCCGGATCTTCGGCCACCAGGTGGCCAGGGTCGGCGACGGCTGGGTGCTCGTGGTCTTCTCCGTGCCCGAGTCCGAGCGCCGCCGCCGCCACGCGCTGCGCTCACGGCTGACCAGGCTCGGGTTCGGCACGACCGCCGCCGGGGTGTGGATCGCGCCCGCGCACATGACCGACCAGGCGCGCCAGGCCCTGCGCGACCTGGGCATGGACGGCTACGCGGACCTCTTCCACGCCGCCCACCTGGACTTTCGGGATCTGGGCGAGGCGGTGGCCCACTGGTGGGACCTACCCGCCCTCCAGGCGATGTACCAGGAGTTCCTGTCCGAGCACGAGCCCGTGCTGGGCGCCTGGCGCCGCGCCGGAGCGGCCGGGCCCCACGGAGCGTCCGACCCGCGGGCGGCGGCCTTCGCCGACCACCTGCGGACCGTCGACGCCTGGCGGCGGATGCCCTACCTGGACCCGGGCCTGCCGCCGGAGCTGCTGCCCGGCCCGTGGGCGGGCAGCCGGGCCTCACGCGTGTTCTTCGACCTGCACGCCCGGCTGCGCGAGCCCGGCCTGGCGCACGTGCGCTCCGTGGTCAGTCGGGGATGACGGCCAGGCCGACGAGCTCGACCAGCGCCTCGGGGTCGTACAGGTCCGTCACTCCGAACAGGGCCATCGCCGGGTAGTGGCGCCCCAGATGGCGCCGGTAGACCCGACCGAGCTCCCCGGCCGCGACCCGGTAGCCGGGGACGTCGGTGGTGTAGACGGTGAGGCTGACGAGGTGCTCGGGGGCGGCGCCCGCGGCCCGCACCGCGGTCACCACGTTGGCCAGCGCGAGGTCGAACTGATCGGTGAGCCCCGCGGCGGCCACACGGCCGTCCGCCCCGGAGCCGATCTGCCCGGCCAGGTGGACCAGCGTGCCCGGCGCCGTGACCACGGCGTGCGAGAAGCCCACCGGGGGCCCGAGTTCGGGCGGGTTGATGAGGGTGTGCGGGGTCGGCAGCATGGGATTGGGCGGGAGTTCCTCCGGCGGGAGGGGACGCGGTTCCGGTTCCATCATCGGCCCTTCCATTCAGGTCGGCGCTTGCCGGTGAAGGCGGCGTGGAACTCGGCGTAGTCGGCGCTCTTCATCAGCAGTGCCTGGGTCATGGCCTCCAGCTCGATCGACCCGGACAGGTTCATGTCCAGCTCGCGGGAGAGCAGTGCCTTGGTCTGGGCGTAGCCGAACGCGGGCCCGCCCGCCAGCCGCTCGGCCAGGGCGGCGACCGCGGAGTCCAGGGCCTCGTCGTCGACGAGTTCGCTCACCAGACCACAGCGGTCGGCCTCCTCGGCCCCGATGGTGTCGCCCAGCATCAGCAGCCTGGTGGCGTGGCCGAGCCCGACCACACGCGGCAGCAGGTAGGCGGCGCCCATGTCGGCGCCGGAGAGCCCCACCTTGGTGAAGAGGAACGCGAACCGCGCCGACCGGGCCACCACGCGGAAGTCGGCGGCCAGGGCGAGCACCGACCCGGCGCCGGCCGCGACGCCGTGCACGCCCGCGATCACCGGGACCGGGCACTCGCGCATGGCCTTGACCACCTCGCCGGTCATCCGGGTGAAGGCCAGCAGGTCGTCGGGTTCCATCCCCAGGGTCGCGCCGATGATCTCGTCGACGTCGCCGCCGGAGCAGAACCCGCGTCCCCTCCCCCGCAGGACCAGGACCCGGGTGTCGCCGCGGTGCGGGAGTTCGAGCAGCAGGTCGCGCAGGTCCGCGTAGGCCTCGAAGGTCAGGGCGTTGAGCTTGTCGGGGCGGTCGAGTGTCACCGTCGCCACACCGTCGGCGCGGTGGAGGTCGAAGTGGTCCCAGCGGTCGGTCAGGGGTACGGACCCCCGGAACGGGCTCACGAGTGGATGCCTCCTCCGTCGATGGTCAGGGTCTGACCGTTGACCGCCCGCGCCGCGGGGCTCACGAAGTAGGCGACGGCCGCGGCCACCTCCTCCGGCTCGACGAGACGGCCCAGGGGCGAGGCGGCGGCCAGGGCGGCCTCGGCCTGCTCCGCGTCGCGCCCGGTGCGCTCGACGATGTGGGCCACCGAGCGGTCGGTCATGGGGCTGCGGACGAACGTGGGGCACACGGCGTTGCTGGTGACACCGGTGCCGGACACCTCGGCCGCCACGGCACGGGCCAGCCCCAGCATGGCGTGCTTGGAGGCGGTGTAGGCGGCGGTGTAGCGGGCGCCGACCAGCGCGGCGGTGGAGGCGATGAACACCACCCGGCCGTGGTCGCGTTCGACCATGCCGTCGAGCAGGGTGCGGGTGAGCAGGAAGGCGGAGGTCGCGTTGACGCGGATCTGGTCCTCCCACAGCTCCAGCCCGGTCCCGCGCAGGGGCGCCGTCCGCGCGGTCCCGGCGTTGTTGACCAGGACCGAGACGGGTTCGAGCCGCTCGGCGACGGAGACCACCTGCTGTTCGTCGCGCAGATCGCACACCTGGGTGCGCACGGCCAGACGGTAGGCGCCGGCCTCCCGTTCCAGGGCGGCCAGGCGTGCGGAGTCGCGCCCGAGGGCCACGACCTCGTACCCCTCGGAAGCGAGCGCGATCACGATCGCCCGTCCGATACCGCCGGATCCTCCCGAGACCACGACACGCCGCACGGAGTCAGCCATGTGTGGACTGTATCACTCGGCCATGACCGTCGTCATGGTTCCAACATAGAAGCATGCGGCTCCCCCACCCTCCTCCTCGGCCCCTCGTCCGGTTCCTTCCCCCGGGCCGCGGCCGACCATGCCGACGTGTTCCCGAAGACCGGTCCAGGCGTCCCGCAACCCCTCGGCCACGACCCCCGGACACACGACAGCGCCGACGGTGTGGGGCCCGTCGGCGCTGCTTCGATGTTCGTGTTCGCCCGGTTGTGGGGACCGGGGCCCGGTTGTGGGGACCGGACACGCGTCACTGTCCCTAGAAGGCGGGACCGGCCTCCATCGCCTCGTCGACGGTCTCGGAGCGCGCCTCCTCGACCTCGCCCTGCAGTTCGTCCTCGTGCTCGGCGAACTCCTCGGTGACGGCGGCGGCCAGGGCGCGCAGGGCGACCTCCTCGGTGAGGATCTCGCCGCGCACGCGGTTGGCGTCGCCGACCTGGGCGGTGGGCTCGTTGCCGGAGGTGACCAGGTCGCCGCCGACGATGTTGTTGTCGAGGTAGGCGCCGCCGGTGATGTCGCTGACGGTCAGGTCACCGTCCACGTAGTTGACCGACGCGCAGAAGTCCGCCTGCTCTCCCGCGCCGACCGCGACCGGACCGGTGCCGGCGGTGAACGTGGCGTTGCCGATCACCTCGCTGTCGCACAGGATGCCGCCGCTGGTGGCACCGGTGACCGTGAGGTCGCCGCGCACGACGGAGTCGTAGAAGTCGGCGAACTCCACGCCCTCGGCGGTGACCGCTCCGCCCACGCGCGAGCCGCTCACGTAGACCGTGCCGGTGGAGGCGTTGACGGTGCGGACGCTGGAGTCGACGACGTAGGCGAAGCCGTCGTTGTCGGCCCCGTCGACGGGGACCGTGCGCAGGGCGGCGCCGGCGGAGCTGTCCTCCAGGTAGGTGCCGTAGGAGCCGCGGTTGACGACCCGGTCGCCGATCGAGCTCTCCGAGGCGTCGAAGTAGCCGTCCTTGCGGACGATCACCTCACCCTCGATCTCACCGCCGATGATGTGCAGGTTGGCGCCCTGGCGGACGGTCACGTCGCCCTGGACGACGGTGCCGTCCAGAAGGCAGCTCTCGCCCGCGGGGACCGCCAGGTCGGTGGGCAGGGTGATCGCACCTCCGTGTCCCGAGCACAGGGTGACCAGGTCGGCGTGGGCCGGAGTAGCCATCAGGGTGGATCCGCCGACGGCGATGGCCGCCACGGCCACGGTCGCGGCCTTGTTCCGGAGATTCATGCGAGGGGGTTCCTCTCGTGGTGACTGCGGGGGACAGGCGCTCCTCGGGAACCGAGAGCGGGGAGAGCACCGTGACACCTCAGCGAAGCTACCGACTCGTGATCGCTTTGGGAATCCTCTTTGGACGAATATCCGCTTCCGTCCAGGTTTCCGGCACGAGAATGATCCGCGTGCCCAATCGAGTTCGGACCGCGCGAATGCACGGTGCGGGCGTCGGACGTGCGAAAGGCCGCCCGGAACTCCGGGCGGCCTCGCGGGGCGGCGCCGTGCGCACGGCCGCGGACGTGCGCCACCGGCGGCGGGCACGGGCGGCGGGCGTGGGCGGCTACTTCAGGTGGCCGTCCCCGGTGACCACGTACTTCGTGGAGGTCATCTCGATGAGCCCCATCGGTCCGCGGGCGTGCAGCTTCTGGGTGGAGATGCCGATCTCCGCTCCGAAGCCGAACTCGCCACCGTCGGTGAAGCGCGTGGAGGCGTTGACCATGACCGCGGCGGAGTCCACCCGGGAGACGAAGTAGCGGGACTCCCGCAGCGAGTCGGTGACGATGGCCTCGGTGTGCTGGGTGGAGTACCGCCGGATGTGCGCGAGCGCGTCGTCGATGGTGGGCACCACGCGCACGGCCAGGTCCATGGACAGGTACTCGGTGGCCCAGTCCTCCTCGGTGGCCTCGACCACGGTCGCCGGGGAGCCGTGGACGGCGGCGACCGACCGGACGCGGTCGTCGCCGTGCACCGTCACCCCGGCCTCGGCCAGGGAGGCCAGCACGCGGGGCAGGAAGGCCTCGGCCACGTCGGCGTGGACCAGCAGGGTCTCGGCGGAGTTGCACACCGAGCAGCGCTGGGCCTTGGAGTTGGTGGCGATGGCCACGGCCTTGTCGAGGTCGGCGTCGGCGTCCACGTAGACGTGGCACAGCCCCTCGCCGGTCTCGATGACCGGGACGGTGGAGTCGCGCACGACCGACTGGATGAGCGTCTTGCCGCCGCGCGGGATGAGCACGTCGACCAGTCCGCGGGCCCGCATCAGGGCCGTGGCGGACTCACGGGCGCGGCCGGGCACCAGCTGGACGGCGTCGACCGGGACGCCGGTGCCCTCCAGGGCCTCCCGCAGGACCGCCACGATCGCGCTGTTGGAGGCGTAGGCGGAGGAGGAGCCGCGCAGGAGCACCGCGTTGCCGCTCTTGAGGCACAGGGCCGCGGCGTCCACGGTGACGTTGGGCCGGCCCTCGTAGATGATGCCGATCACGCCGAGCGGCACCCGGATCTGGCGCAGGTCCAGGCCGTTGGGCAGCACGCCGCCGCGCACCGACTCGCCCACCGGGTCCGGGAGCTCGACGATCTCGCGCACGGCGTCGGCGATGGCCTCCACGCGCTGCGGGGTGAGGGTGAGCCGGTCGATCATCGCCGGCGTGGTGCCCTCCGCCCTGGCCCGCTCGACGTCCTCGGCGTTGGCGGCGGTGATCTCGTCGGCGCGCTTGACGAGGTTGTCGGCGACGGCCAGCAGTGCGGCGTCCTTCACGGCCCGGCTGAGCGGCGCCAGGTCGGCCGCCGCGTCCTTGGCACGGGCGGCGACCGCGTGGACCTCGCGCTCGATGTCACTCATGGCGTTCTCTCCGTGTCTTCTACGCGCTCGCAAGCTCGCGACGGGGCTCGGGGCGCCCGGAGGCCAGGGTTCTTCGTCGTCGACTTGCCTTGCTCGCAAGCTCGCTGCGGCCCCGTCTCCTCCTGCAGAACCCTGGCGCGCCCCTCGCACGGGCACTCCGGTGGTCGGTTTCCAGCGTAGCGGGCCGGACCGTCCGGTGGGCGGCGCCGCCCACAGTTTGACATCCTCCCCTGCCTGAAAGGGCAGGGGATTCCAGCTACCACATCAGAGCGAGTTGGCGTTGCTGGGGTTCACGGGCGCTTGACCGCGGACGCGGTATCACCCCTCCGGCACACACCCGCCGGGGTACGGGACTGGCGTCCTGTCCTGCCGCGACATTAAGGGAAGCATTGGTGTCGGCGTTGCAGGAAAAACCGCAGTGAGTGCAGACGAACTCGGCTTGGTTCTGACGCGAGTTCTCATCGACCCAATGGCAGTCGCTACCACGCAGACTGGTGTTCTTGGCGGGCACGTCCTCCACCCGGCCCGGGGCCTTGTGGCCGGTGCGTTGGCCCGACCCATCGCCCGGGCCCGGGACCGGGTCAGGGACCAGGGCGAAGGCCACATGCCACTGCCCGCCCCGGTAGGTGATCCGGAAGGACTTGGCGTCGGGCAGCTCACGGCGGGTCAGCCGCAAGCGCACCCATCCGCAGCCGGGCACCTTGACCTGCCCCCACTTGCTGTTCAACTTCCGCACCAGGGCTTTGCGGTGCATGACCTGCTTGCCCTTGGCGTTCAGCAAGGGTTCACCATCGGGGGCGGTGGCGGGGACCCGGCTGGTGCCGATCACCCGGAACCCCTCATTGCGGTGCTTATTGCGCCAGGTCGGGTAGCCGTGGGTGCCGCCCAGGAAGTGGGAGATCGCCTGGTCGAAGTCCTTCAAGGCCTGTTGTTGGATGTCGGTGTTGCCCGAGGCCACCCACAAGAACCCCGCAGCCGTCTGCGCGTCCAGTTCGGCGGTGTCGGTCTGGCGGACCTGGGTGAGCATCCGGCTCATCGCCGCGAACCGGGGCGGTCCGTGCCGCCCGGCCGCGTGGCCGGGCGGCACGGAACCGTGCTCACTTCCAGCCGTAGCGGCTGCGCAGGACGTCGGCGACCAGCCAGAACAGCTCCTCGTCCATGACCGCGGCCTCGCGGCGGATGGACTCCTCGTCGAACTCGAAGAGGCGGTCGACCCGGATGAAGGAGTCCCGCCGCTCGCGGTCCCAGGCGCCGGAGCCGATGGGCAGCCAGTCCTCGCGCTCGTGGTGGTCGGGCCGCTGGGAGGACAGCATCAGGCCGTGCAGCCGGCCCGAGCGGCGGCCGACCACCAGCATGGGCCGGTCCTTGCCCTGGGCCGGGTCCTCCTCGAAGGGGACCCAGGTCCACACCACCTCGCCCGCGTCGGCGAGGCCGTCGCGTTCGGGTGCGTAGACGAGCCTGGTCGCGTTCTTGGCGGTGGGGATCTCGCGCACCGCGCCCTGGTGGGGATGGGCCTCGGCCGCGTTCGTGGTAGGTCGGTTCACGCCCCGCATCCTAGACCCGGACGGATCGAAGCGCGTCCGGCGCCCACCATGGGCGAGGCCGCGGCCGCCCCTCAGACCGTCCGGAGCGTGCGCAGGATGTGGGCCCGGGCCCGCCTCCCCTCAGGGGACGGCACGAGCGGGAAGACGTGGATCGCGCCCTCCTCCTCGTACAGGTCCGGGGTGCCGCCCGCCAGGGCGATCAGGTCGTTCAGCCGCCGGGTGTCGGGGTGGAACACGTCGGCGGTTCCGATGTACAGGTCCACGGGCGGCAGGTCCTCCAGGGGCCCGTTGATCGGGCTCAGGGAGGGCAGCGCGGGGTCGTCGCCCCCGGCCCAGGCCCGGGCGGCCTCCCGGAGCCACACCGGGCTCAGCCAGGGGTCGCGGACCTCGATGCGCGGGATGTCCGGGTGGGAGAGCGTCAGGTCCACCCACGGCGAGATGAGCAGGAGCCGGGCGGGCCGGGGCAGGCCGTGGGCCGGCAGGTCCTGGGTGAGGGCGAGGGCGAGCCCGGCGCCCGCGGAGTCCCCGGCGAACACGGTGCGTTCGGGGGAGGTGTAGGCCAGCAGGTCGCGGTAGACCGCCACCAGGAAACCGAACACCTCGCGGTGGGTGTGCTCGGGCGCCAGTCCGTAGATCGGAACCTCGACCCGGAAGCCCTCGTCGACGATGTGGGCGACCATGACCCAGTGCCACGGTGAGATCTCGGAGACGTAGGAGCCGCCGTGGACGTAGAGCACCGACCGGGAGGGCTCCCCCTGCGCCGGGAGCACGGTGTAGCTGTCGAATCCGTCGACGGTGCGCCGCGTGACCCGGTGCTTGCGCGTGAACCACAGGGGCGGCGCGGGGTCGTCCTTGGGCGCGTTGAGCCGTCTTCGCGCCCCGTCCACGCTCTCCACCGGGCGCTTGCGCGTCCGGCGCAGCCCCGCCGCGAGCAGCCGCATCGCCAGACTCGACATGCGTCCTTCCTCCCCCTCAGAACCGACTCGTCCTCAGAGGACCTTTTCACGTCCGATGAGCGGGACCGTCCAGGTGCCCCCCGATCGCGTGCCCCCGGCGTGGCCGCCGCCCCCTGCGGGCGGCGGCCGTCCCCGTCCTCAGCCGACGACCTCCCCCGTCTCCTTCCCGTATTCGTCGAGCATGACCGTGGGCGTGACCTCCAACCGCAGTCCGCGCATCTGGGTGAACGAGGTGAGTCCGCGCCGGGGGCCCAGGGCCGCGGTGAGCTCGTCCAGCGCCGCCGCCGGGACCACCACCGTCAGGGCGCCCTCGCCCTCGTCGCGGACGGCGTACTCCTCACCCGGCACGAAGCCCACGCTGGAGCCCTCGGCCTCCAACAGCAGTCCGTGGCCGAACGGCAGGCGGCCGCGCAGGGTCTGGGCGACGGCGGGGGCCTGCAGCGCCCCGACCCGGACCAGGGCGCCGGTGTCGTCGAGCTCCCAGGAGAGCGCGCCCACGTAGAGCGCCCCGGTGGTGGAGCCGTCGCGCTCCACGCCCTCCCGGACGGCGGCGGCGAACGCGGGGTCGGCCATCCGCGAGGCGCGGTCGACGTCGGTCACGTGCAGGGGCGCCGTCGGCTCCAGCAGGTCCAGCACACCCGTGGTGCTCCACTGCCCGGCGGCCTCGTACTCGTCCTCGGCGAGCCCGACCACCTGCAGGAAGACCACCCGGCCGTGCGGGGTGTCGATGGTGCCGAGCTCGGGGTCCTCGGTGAAGCCCAGCGCGCGCACCACCGAGTCCTGGCGGTCGGTCGCGATGGGGCCGTTGGCGTTCATCCGATGACCGGGTTCGAACCGGTTGCCCGAGGTGAACACGTAGCGGGCGAGGTTCTGCATCAGCGCCGCCGCCCACATCGGGGGCGCTTCCTCGTCCGGATCGCGGACCGGGCGGAAGGTCAGCTCGAAGCCCCAGCCGGACTCCTCGGGGTCGTCCGACTCCTTGGTGTACAGCTCGGTCAGGCCGTAGCCCACCATGTGCCAGTGCGGCACCGGTTCGGTGCGCGGGTAGGCGCTGATCCCGTCGAGCGGGTCCCTGCCGCCCAGGGACCAGGGGAGCATGGTCGCCAGGTGCTGGGGGTCGACACCCGGGTACAGGCGCGCCAGCGCGCCGTCGATCGCCTCCCGGCCGGGAGCGGCGTCGTCCTCGTGGGTGCTGTCGATGTCGTCGTTGTCCATGGCCGATAGACGGACCTGCCGCAGATCCGGTTCCCTTCCGGTCAGCAGCTCCGGCGCAGGTATTTCGCGTCACCGGGCACGAGCAGACCGCGGTCGCGCAGGATCGTGGTCGCGGGCGTGTCCGGGGCCTCGCAGACCTGGTCGAACGGGGTGTCGAGGGTGTCCGGGTACTCGATGACCAGGACGGTGGCGTAGACGTCGGTGTAGGCGGCGCACTCGTCGAAGGCCGCGCACTCCTCGGCCACGGCGAAGTCGAACCCCGCCTCCTCCCGTGCCCGCCCGGTCAGCTCGGCGGCGTTCTTCTGGGCGGCGGCCAGACCCCGCTCGTGGGCTCCCGCGACGAGCGCGGACGCCAGCTCCAGGTTGTCGTCGGCCGTCAGGCGCCCGCCGGAGCGGGTGTGGGAGTCGAGGTTGTCGAACTCCACGGCGTCGAAACCGCGTTCGGCGCAGCCGGCCACGGTCTCCCCGACCACGCGGGCGACCTCCGCACGGCCGGCGGGTGTGGAGGTGTCCAGCAGCAGTTCGTCCGGCCACTCCGGGTCGGCGACGGGCTCGCCGTCATCGCCCCGCAGGAGCAGGTCCGGGTGCTCGGCCTCCCATCGCGCGCTCTCCTGGGGCTGCGTCTGGAAGCCGTTGACGTAGCAGACGGAGTAGCGGCCCTCGGCGGGCTCCGCGGTGGCGTCGCGCACCACCGTGTCCACGTCCGCCGTCGGCTCGTAGGCGCCGCCGAGCTGGTAGTCGAACGGTCCGCCCGGGGGCGGCCCCGCCTCCGAGGCGGCGCGCGTGCCGGCGCAGCCCGCGCAGCCGGCGCACAGGAGCAGGGCCAGCAGCGCCACCGCGCACCGCGTCGTGTCGACCATGGCCGCAGCCTAGCCCCCGCCCCCGCGGGCCCGGAGGGCGCCCCGGGGCGGTCTCCGGCGCCCCCTGGCACCGGCCTCGGGGAAACGCCCGACGCGATCCGGGGTGCGGCCCCTATGCCCTCCGACGGCCCGTTCGCCAGACTCGGGACATCGGCCGGCGGCTCACGACCGCCGGCTCCTCCTCGAACGGAGCCCCATGGACGCCCCCTCCACCACCACGCCCTCCACCCGGCCCGGCTCCCGAGGGTTCCGGGTCGGACTCGGTGTCGTGAGCGTACTGTGCCTGTTGACCGCGCTGCCGGCCGTGTCCGCCTACGCGGGGCTGGACCCCGACGACTCCCGGGTCGGCCTGCGCGAGGCGGTGGCCTTCCACTACCCGCTGCTGATCGTCCACGTCGCGACGTCCACGCTCGCGCTGCTCGCCCTGCCCCTGCAGTTCTGGCCGGCGCTGCGGCGCTCGGGCGCGCACCGCGTCATCGGCCGGGTCGGTCTGTTCGCCGGGGTCCTGCCGGGCGCGGTGTCCGGTCTGGGCGTGGCCCTGCTGAGCACGTCCGGGCCAGGCCGTGTTTTTCTGCAGGCTTTCGGGTGAGCTCGCGGTCGTCAGGTCGTCTCTCGCAAGCCGATGTGCGAAGTTCAGCCTGGTGGTGCTGCACGAGCGCAGAGGCGCCGCGAGATGCGGTCCTGGCGGCCGCGAGCCCGGAATGCTGCAAAAAACACGGCCTAGCCTCCCAGGCCGGCTTCGCCCTGCTGTCCGTGCTGTGGTTCACCTTCGCCGTGGCCGGGTACCGGGCGGTGCGCCAGGGACGCCACGACGACCGCCGGGAGTGGATGGTCCGCGTGTTCGCGCTGACCCTGGCCGGCGTGACGCTGCGGATCCTCATCCCCCTTTTGACCGTGCTCCTGCTCCCGCTGCTGGAACCCGTGTACGGCGGCGACGAGGACCGGTACTTCCTGGAGATCTACCAGGCGATCGCCTGGTTGTGCTGGGTCCCCAACCTCATCGCCGCCGAGTGGTTCCTGCGGCGCTACAGGACGACGAGGTCGTCGCGGTGGACGAGCTCGCGCTCATAGGAGGGGCCCATCTCGCGGGCGAGCCAGCGCGTGGACCGGCCCATCAGGTCGGGCACCTCGGCGGCGTCGTAGTTGACCAGGCCGCGCGCCACCACGGTGCCCTGTTCGTCGCGCAGGTCGACGGGGTCGCCGGCGCTGAAGTCGCCCGTCACCCGCACCACGCCGGCCGGCAGGAGCGAGGCCTTCTCACTGACCACCGCCGTGACCGCGCCGGGGTCAAGGACCAGGCTCCCGCGGCCCGCGGTGGCGTGTGCCAGCCACAGCTGGCGAGCGGAGGGCCGCCGGCCCTCGGCGGGCGCGAACAGCGTGCCCACGCGGTCGCCGGCCAGGGCCGAGCGGGCGTTGGCGGCCGAGGTCAGCACGGTGTGGATCCCGGCCTCGGTGGCGATGCGCGCCGAGTCCACCTTGGTCACCATGCCGCCGGTACCGACCCCGCGCTTGCCCGCGCTGCCGATGTCGATGCCGTCCAGGTCCAGCGGCCCGCGCACCAGGTGGACCACGCTGGTCCCCTGGGAGGCGGGGTTGCCGTCGTAGAGGGCGTCGACGTCGGAGAGCAGCACGAGGGCGTCGGCGCTCATGAGGTGGGCGACCAGGGCGGCCAGGCGGTCGTTGTCACCGAAGCGCAGCTCGTGCGTGGCCACGGTGTCGTTCTCGTTGACGATCGGCACGGCGCCGATGTCCAGCAGGCGGCGCAGCGTGCGCTGGGCGTTGCGGTGCTGGACCCGGCGCATCATGTCCTCGACCGTGAGCAGCACCTGCGCGGCGGTCAGTCCGCGCTCGGCCAGCTCGGCGGTGTAGGCGGCCAGGAGCAGCCCCTGGCCGACGCTCGCCGCGGCCTGCTGCGAGGCGAGGTCGCGTGGGCGCCGTGTCAGGCCCAGCGGTGTCATTCCGGCGGCGACCGCGCCGGAGGAGACGACGATCACCTCCTGCCCCTGGGCGCGGCGGTCCGTCAGGACCTCGACCAGGTCGCGGATGCGTCCGGAGTCGATGAGGCCGTCGGGGGTGGTCAGGGACGACGATCCCACCTTGACCACGATCCGGCGTGCGCCCGCCACCGCCATCCGACCGGTGGTCTCCAGGGTGTCGGGCTGTTCGATCTTCGCGCTGTGCACCGTCTGCGGCTTTCCGTCCAGTGGCGCGGCGCCCGGGGGTCGGGCGCCGCGCACGTGCCTGAGAGAGGGGTCGGCTGGGGCGGCCTCGGTCCCCGCGCGGGTCAGCCCAGCCGGGCGTCGGATCCGCGCGGGCCGGACGGGACGACCTCGGCGTCGGTGGAGGGGTCCCAGTCGAAGACCACGGAGTCCTCCTCCGTACCGATGTGCACCTCGGCCCCCGGGGTGGCGCCGGCCTTGGCCAGCTCCTCCTCGATGCCCAGGCGGTTGAGCCGCTCGGCCAGGTAGCCCACGGCCTCGTCATTGGTGAAGTCGGTCTGGTTGACCCAGCGGGCGGGCTTGTCCCCGCGCACCTGGAAGGCGTTGCCGCCCAGCGGCACGACCTGGAAGGGCGTCTCGCCGATCATCTTGGGCCGGATCACGATCCGCGTGGGCTCGGCGACCGGTGTGGCGGCGCGGGCGGCGGCCACCTGCTCGCCCAGGGCGAAGGACAGCTCGCGCAGGCCCTCGCGGGAGGCCGCGGAGGCCTCCATCACGCGGTAGCCGCGCTCGGTCAGCATGGGCGTGACCAGTTCGGCGAGCTCGCGGGCCTCGGGCACGTCCACCTTGTTGAGCACGACCAGGCGCGGCCGGTCCGACAGGTCGATGCCGGCCTTCTCGCCGTAGGCGGCCAGTTCGGCCTCCAGGGCCTCCAGGTCGCTGACCGGGTCGCGGCCGGGCTCGTAGGTGGCGCAGTCGAGCACGTGCAGCAGGGTGGAGCAGCGCTCGATGTGGCGCAGGAACTCCAGTCCCAGGCCCTTGCCGTCGCTGGCGCCGGGGATGAGCCCGGGCACGTCGGCGATGACGTACTGGACCGAGCCCGCCTCCACCACGCCCAGGTTGGGCACCAGGGTGGTGAAGGGGTAGTCGGCGATCTTGGGCCGCGCCGCGGACATCGCCGCGATGAGGGAGGACTTGCCCGCGCTGGGGAAGCCGACGAGTCCGACGTCGGCGATGGTCTTCATCTCCAGGCGGATGTCGAAGGCCTCGCCCTCCTCGCCCTTGAGCGCGAACCCGGGGGCCTTGCGCTTCTTGGAGGCCAGTGCGGCGTTGCCGAGCCCGCCGTGGCCGCCCTGGGCCAGCACCAGGCGGGTGCCGTGGCCGACCAGGTCGGCGATGAACTCGCCGTCGGCCCGGGTGACCACCGTGCCGTCGGGCACGGTCAGCACCATGTCCTGCCCGTTGGCCCCGGCCTTGTGGCCGCCCTGGCCGGGCGTGCCGTTGGGGGCGTTGCGGTGCGGCCGCCGCTGGTACTCCAGCAGCGTCGCGGTCTGGGTGTCGACCTCCAGGACGACGTCGCCGCCCCGGCCGCCGTTGCCGCCGTCCGGCCCGCCCAGCGGCTTGAACTTCTCACGGTGCACGGAGGCGCAGCCATGCCCGCCGTTCCCGGCCTTGACGTGCAAGACCGCCTCGTCGACGAAGTCAGGCATAGCTCTCCCCGTTTGCTCTGCGGCCCCGCCCGACGGCGGGGCCCACACTCACTCGCGTGTCACCCAGTGACAACGCGAGAGGCGGGCCAGTGTTCCCTGGCCCGCCTCGACACCTCAACGTCCGTACGCGAACCTACTCGGCGGCGGCCGGGACGATGTTGACGGCCTTGCGGCCACGGTGGTTGGCGAACTTGACCTCGCCCGCGACCAGCGCGAACAGGGTGTCGTCGCCACCACGGCCGACGTTCACGCCGGGGTGGAACTTGGTTCCACGCTGACGGATCAGGATCTCGCCGGCCGACACGGCCTGACCGCCGAAGCGCTTCACGCCGAGGCGCTTGGCGTTGGAGTCACGACCGTTACGGCTGGACGAAGCGCCCTTCTTGTGTGCCATTTCCCAAGGCCTCCTACTTCGCCGCGATGCCGGTGACGCGCACCTGGGTGTGCTTCTGGCGGTGCCCCTGGCGCTTCTTGTAACCGGTCTTGTTCTTGTACTTCATGATGTTGATCTTGGGGCCCTTGGTCTCGCCGAGAATCTCGGCGGTGACCGTGTAGCCACTCAGCTTGTCGGCGTCGCTGACGACGTTTCCGTCCTCAACGACGAGGATGGGCTGCCAAGTAATGGTGGCACCGGTCTCCTGGGAGACCTTGTCGATGTTCAGAACGTCATCGACAGACACCTTCTCCTGTCGGCCGCCCGCTCGCACGATCGCGTACACCGGGTCACTCTCTTCCTGCTCGCTCAACGAAAAAATGCGGGACCGGACCGTTGTCCGCGTTCGCGGGGTCCGAGGTCCGGCCGTGCCCGTACCAGACATGGCCGGGAGGATCATCACCACCGAGGTGGAGTGAAGCCTCATTCCACGATCCACTGATCGCCTGTAGCGGGGCGCGGGGATCTGAGGGAAACAAACCCTGCGTGGAGAGCACTTCGGTCTCGGGGCGCGCGATCATGGCACGCCAACGCACCGTCCACCAGATTACCACCGCCCGGCCACGGACCGGCACATGTGTCCGGGTCCGGACCAGATCGCGCCTGGTCCGGACCCGGGCGTGGTGCCCTGGAACCCTTACGAAGCGTCGACCGCCGTGGGCGGGGTCGACGCGGTCTTGGTCCGACGGGTACGGCGCCGCTTAGGCCGCTCGGCGGCCTCCTCGTCGCCGCCGTCGGCCGCGGGCGCCTCGGCGCCCGCGTCGTCGGCCGTGCCGCCGTCGGGAGCCTGCTCGCCCTCGCCGCCCTCGGCCGCAGGGCTCCCGGCACGGCGGGTGGCGCGCCTGGTGCGGGTCCGCTTGGCCGGAGCCTCCTCCTGGGCCGGAGCGTCCTGCGCGACCTCGACGGGGGCCTCAGGGGCCTCCGTGGCGGGCGCGGGCTCGGCCGCCACCGTTTCCGTGGCGGGCTCCTGGACGGTCTGCTCCGCGGCCTCCTGGGGCCGCTCGGCCGCCGTCTCGGCGCTCTTGCGGGACCGGGAGGCGCGCTTGCGCGTCTTCTTGGCGGGCGCGGCCTGCTCGGCCTCGTCGGCCTGCTCGGCGGGCGCCGCCTGGGCGCCGGACTCCTCCGGGCTCTCGGCCGCGACCTCGGCTTCGGCCCTGGCCTCCGCCTTGGCCGCCCTGCGCGAGCCCTTGCCGGACCTCTCGGCCCGAGCGGACTTGTCCGACTTCTCGGGGCGGTCGGCGGCCTCGTCCAGGTCGGCGGGGTCGGGCTCGACCTGCTCGGCCCGGTCGGTGGCCTGCTGCTCCACCTCGGCCTTGCCCTTGTCGCCCTTGTTGTCGCCCTTGTTCTTCTTCTTGCGGCCGCCGTTGCCGCTCTTGCCCTCGTCCAGGTCCAGGACCAGGCCGCGGCCGTTGCAGTGGTCGCAGTTGTGGGAGAAGGCCTCCAGCAGGCCCTGGCCGACCCGCTTGCGGGTCATCTGCACCAGGCCCAGGGAAGTGACCTCCGCCACCTGGTGCTTGGTGCGGTCGCGCGAGAGGCATTCCAGCATCCGGCGCAGCACGAGGTCGCGGTTGGACTCCAGCACCATGTCGATGAAGTCGATGACGATGATGCCGCCGATGTCGCGCAGCCGGAGCTGGCGCACGATCTCCTCGGCCGCCTCCAGGTTGTTCTTGGTGACGGTCTCCTCGAGGTTTCCGCCCTGACCGGTGAACTTGCCGGTGTTGACGTCGACCACGGTCATGGCCTCGGTGCGGTCGATGATCAGCGAACCGCCGCTGGGCAGCCACACCTTGCGCTCGAGGGCCTTGTTGATCTGTTCGTCGATCCGGTACGCGGCGTAGACGTCGCGGTCCTCGTCCCAGTGGGACAGGCGCTCGGCGAGGTTGGGCGCCACGTAGTCCACGTACTCGTGGACGGTGGTCCAGGCGTCCTCACCGGAGACGACCAGGCTGGAGAAGTCCTCGTTGAAGACATCGCGCACGACCCGCACCGTGAGGTCGGGCTCGCTGTTGAGCAGCGAGGGCGCGTTCGCCGACTTCGACTTGCGCTTGATGGACTCCCACTGCTTGGCCAGGCGCGTGATGTCGCGCTCCAGCTCCTCCTCGCTGGCACCCTCCGCGGCCGTGCGCACGATCACGCCGGCGCCCGAGGGCATCACCTTCTTGAGGATCTGCTTCAGGCGCGCACGCTCCTTGTCGGGGAGCTTGCGGCTGATGCCGGTCATGGAACCGCCGGGCACGTACACGAGGTAGCGGCCGGGCAGGCTGACCTGGCTGGTCAGGCGGGCGCCCTTGTGGCCGACCGGGTCCTTGGTGACCTGCACCAGGACCGACTGGCCGGACTTGAGCACGGACTCGATGCGCTTGGGCTGGCCGTCCAGGCCGAAGGAGTCCCAGTTGACCTCGCCCGCATACAGGACCGCGTTGCGGCCCTTGCCGATGTCGACGAAGGCCGCCTCCATCGACGGCAGCACGTTCTGGACCCGGCCCAGGTAGACGTTGCCGACGTAGGAGCGGTGGGTGGCGCGGTCGACGTAGTGCTCGACGAGGACGTCGTCCTCCAGCACCGCGATCTGGGTACGGTCGCCGTTGCGGCGGATGACCAGGTCGCGCTTGACCGCCTCGCGGCGGGCCAGGAACTCCGACTCGGTGACGATGGGAGCGCGGCGGCGGCCCTGCTCGCGGCCCTCGCGGCGGCGCTGCTTCTTGGCCTCCAGGCGCGTGGATCCGCGCACCGCCTGGACCTCGTCCTCGATCGGCTTCTCCTGGCGCGGCTCGCGCACCCTGACCACGGTGTTCGGCGGGTCGTCGTGGGTGGTCTCGCCACCGGTGCCGGCCCGGCGACGCCGACGGCGCCGACGGCGGCTGCCCCGCTCGGAGTCGGACTCGTCCTCGACGAACCGCTCCTCCTCGGCCCCGGTCTCGGCGGCGGGCTCGACGGGCTGCTTGTCCTTGGTCTTGGCCTTGCGCTCGACAGCGGAGGGCGCAGGCTCGTTCGCCTCGTCCTCGCCCTCGTCGCCACCGCGCGAACGGCCGCGGCCACGGCCGCCGCGACGGCGGCGACGGCGGCTGGAGCGCTCCTCGGCGGTGTCGGCGGCGCCCGACTGCTCGGCGCCGGTCTCCTCCGCCTCGTCCTCCTCCTCGACCTCGTCGTCGTCCTCGTCCCGGACCGTCTCGACGACGGGCGCGGCCTTGGAGGCGACGGGCGGCTGGAAGAGCATGCCGGGCGGCTGGAAGAGCGAGCCGCCACCGGTCTCGTCGGCGCGCTCCTCGCTCTCTTCGGCGGCGGGCTCCTCCACGGGGCGACGTGCGGTGCGGCGGGCCTCGGCGCGGGGGGCCTCGGCGGGAGGCGTCTCGACGCGAGGCGCTTCGGTCCGCGTCTCCGTGGCCTTGGTACGGGTCCTGGTGCGGGCGCGGGTGCGCGCGGGGCGCTCCTCGGCCGCGGGGGCCTGCTGCTCGGCCGCGGGCGCCTGCTCCGCCTCGGGCGCCTGCTGCTCGGCCGCGGGCGCCGCCTTGCGGGCGGTCACCGGAGCGGGAGGCGGCGCCTCCTCCGGGCTACCGGCGGGCCTGACGGTCCTCCGGCGCGCGGTGGTGGTCTTCACGGACGTCTTGACCGTGCCGACCTCACCGGTGCCCGCGAGTGTCGTGACGGGTCGGGTGGGGGCGGTGACGGCCGGGGCGTCGTCGGGTTCGGGGGGTGGTCCCGCGGCACGGCGAGCGCCCTTTACGGGCGCGCCGGTGGTCACGCGCACTCCGTCCTCCCCCTGGGGAGGCGTCGCCGCCGTGGATTCGGTTGTTTCAGTTGTACCCGTGGTGCCTTCGGCACCGTCGTTGGGCTCGTGGTCGAGCATCCGGGCGGTCTCCCGTCAGAGTTCTCGGGCACGGCGCGACCTCTCGGTCGGCGGCACGGCTCACGAGAACTGTCGTCGCTGTGTCGGCGCCGGGGGCACGTGTGCGCCTCCGGGCCGAAGTTCTGTGGTTTCGCCCATGGTCCCCGCCTTGGGGCCGCCCATCAGTGCGGTCCCGTCATGGGCGATGACGGCTGTGGTGCGTTCTCGCTCCGCTCGTCAGCGTGATTCGCCGCGAGGCCGGTGCTCATCATGTGAGCCGTGGGCCGGTCCGCGGTGAGCGGGTCAGCGATCGCACCCGTCGTCTCGTCCAGTGGTCCCTGCGCCAGCCTGGTCATCATCGGAGATGACGGCGGCGCCAGGTCAGCCACGTGGCGAAGACCCGTCAGCACGTCGTCTGGTCGCACGGCAGGTGTCGTGTGCCGAACAACCAATCGAAGTATGGCATATGTCGCGGGTTGTTCCCCTGGGGCACGCCCGTCGGTCGCGCCACCCACGTCGGCGCGGACCACGGCCTGTCGCGCGTCGAACCGGCGAAGGCCCTTCTTCGTCAGGCGTTCCACCTCGACGCTCTCGGCGGCCAGGAAGGCCGCCACCGCCTCGGCCGCTTCGTCGTGGCCGACGCCGGGGAGCTCCACCAGCCATTCCGAGGCCTGGAGGCGGTCGGCCAGTCCCGGCCCGCGCGCCTCGACGACCTCGATGATGTCGATACCGTCCGGCATGGCGGCGTCGATGTCGGCCCCGACCCGCTCGGGTGAGCACCTCTCGGCCAGCGTCAGTTCCAGGTACTCCGCCTCGCTGGCGACTCCCGTGGGGGCCGCGCCGGTGTAGGAGACCTTCGGATGCGGTGAGAAGCCCTCGGAGAAAGCGACCGGCACATCCGCCCTTCGCAGGGCGCGCTCCAGCGCCCGGGCGATGTCGCGGTGGCTGGCGAATCTCATGCGTCCGCGCTTGGCGTAGCGGACGCGAAGCCGTTGTCCGGGTCGGGCGGTGGAGGGTGAGGTGGTGCCCTCGGATGCGGGGGGCAGCTCAGCTCCTTTCCTCATGCCCCCTGTGAGCGGCCGGCGGAGCGACCTGAAGGGGCGGTTCCTCGTCGTGATCAGCGTACGGTGCGCTGCGGTGCGGATGCGCCAGCAGAGCGGCGCTTACCGGTATCTCCCCCACTGACCTGCGATCGAAAAGTCCTCGAGGGGTCCGGCCGGAACCCGCACCCGTCTCGACCACCAGAACACGAGGGCTCCGGAAAAAAATCCGAAGAAAATCCTGAACCCATGGCAACCCCTCGCGAACCCCGCGAGTCCTATTACACGTACGGCCCGGCGCGAGCGGGGCGCCGGGCCGTACCTTTCCTCCCCGGGCTCCCCCACGCAGGGTCGAGCAGGACCGGGTCGAGAAACCCGGAGCGGAGCACCCGAGGCCGCGCATCCTATCGCCACCGCCTCCGAACCGTGTCGGTTCGGTCCCCCTTTCACCTGTCCCGCCCCGGCCCTTCCACCGCCGGCGCGGCGTCCTCCCAGGCCAGAACCCTCGCGCCACCGCTTCCCTCGACAACCGGGATGTCCATCCCATATCTTGCACGCAAGCGGGACGATTGTCCCGCTTCATCGACCCGGAAGGGATCCGGCGCCGTGCGCGACATCGCCCTGGGCAGTACCGGACTCACCACCAGCGAACTCGGACTCGGCTGCATGGGCCTGAGCGAGTCCTACGACACCCCGCCCGACCACGACGACGCCCTGGACCTGCTCGGCCGCGCCCTCGACCTCGGCGTGCGGATGTGGGACACCTCCGACGCCTACGCACTCGGCGCCAACGAACGCCTCATCGCCGACGCCCTCGCCCGGTTCGGCCGCGACGAGGTCGTCCTCGCCACGAAGTTCGGCGGCGTCTTCGACCGCACGACCGGTGAGCCCACCGGTGTCAGGGGCGACGCCGCCTACGTGCACCAGGCCTGCGACGCCAGTCTGCGACGCCTGGGCACCGACCGCATCGACCTCTACTACCAGCACGTCCCCGACCCCGCCGTCCCCGTGGAAGAGACGGTGGCGGCGATGGCCGAACTGGTCGCCGCGGGCAAGGTCGCGCACCTGGGCCTGTCCAACGTCAGCGCCCGGCAGCTGCGCGCGGCGCACGCCGTGCACCCGGTCGCCGCCGTCCAGAGCGAGTGGTCGCTGTTCGCGCGGGGCGCCGAACGCGACCTCGTTCCCGCGTGCGCCGAGCTGGGCATCGGCTTCGTGCCCTACTCGCCGCTGGGCCGCGGCCTCCTCACCGGCGCCATCACCTCGGCGGCCGACGCCGGCCCGGCCCGCGGCGCCTACCCCTGGTTCGCCGAGGGCAACGCGGAGCACAACGCGGCCCTGCTGGCGCCGATGCGACGGATCGCCGACGTGCACGGCGCCACGCCCGCCCAGATCGCGCTGGCGTGGGTGGTCCACCGCGCGCGCGGCGCCGGGGTCGCCGCGGTGCCCATCCCCGGCACCAAGCGCGCCGAGCGACTGGCGGAGAACACCGCCGCCCTGGAGATCGGTCTCGACGCGACCGAGCTCGCCGACCTCGACGCCCTCGCCGAGCACGTCACCGGGTCGCGCCGGCCCGTCCTACCCCCGGAGCTGCGCGCCCTGATGCCCGACGACCACGGCGAGCACACGTCCGTGTAGCGCGGCGTCCCAGGGCGGGTGCCCTCGGCACGCGCCCTGGGCTCATGCCCCCGTCGTCCTCAGGGCCACGGCACAGACCGGCCGCGTCCGGCGCGTGTAGGAAACGCCGGCGACCAGGAGGCCCACGCCCAGACCGCCGAAGGCGAGCCCGCCCGAACCGATCATCAGGGTGCTCCCCAGCGCGTCGGTGAACGGCGCGGCCGGTTCCGGGGTGTCCACGATCCCCAGGAGGTACGCCGCCGCGAGGACGGCGAGCACGAGCCCGTACAGGGTGAGTGTGACGCCGGTCAGCAGGGCGGGGGCGAGCGGCAGCACGCGCGGCACCCGCTTCCCGGCCAGGAACGGTGTCCACCGGGGGAACGCCTGGCCCCAGGCATGGGTCAGGCCGAGCATGAGCACGCACACGAGCAGTGCCGCCAGCACGGTGATGTCGATACCGACCGCCGCGAGTGCCTGCGCGAGGCCCTCACCCTCGGTACTGGACTCGTGCCAGGCGCGCGCGGAGACACCGAAGACGTCCCAGCCCAGTGACCAGCCCACCTTCGCGCCGGCCCACGGCAGGATGCCGGACATCGCCACGAGGACCGCGACCCGGACCCGCGCCGACGCCCTCGACGGTTCCGGGTGGGCCAGGGGCCCGTCCGTGCGGCCCCGGTGGGCCCGCCCGCAGCGCGGACACCGCCCGCCGCTCCGACGCACGTGCGCCAGTGCGGCGGGCAGCAGCAGTCCGGCTCCGACGACGGTGAGCAGCAGGTGCGCCGGGCCGACCGGGCCCGACTCGAACAGGGTCCCCGCGACCATCGACACGACGACCATCGGGGCTCCGAAGGTCGCCAGGACGAGGGCCCCGGCCGTCACGACCAGGACCGCCGAGACCACGGCCGGCACCGGACCGGCGCCGGCCGCACGGCCCGTGCGGTCGCGGTGGGCGCTGAACAGGCACGCCCCCGCCGACAGGAGGGCCAGCCCGGCCAGGGTGATCGGGACCCACACCGGCAGAGTGACGTTCGGGCCGAGGGGGATCCGTGTTCCCGCCGCCGTCCAGGCGAACAGGACGCAGGCGTAGACCACCCCCCAGACCGCCGCGGCGTACGGCACCCAGCGGGGCCACCGGCCCCGCCACGTGGACCGACGGGTTCGCCGCGGCGCCCGCGCAGGCTCCCGGGGACGTTCCGGCACGGAAGCGGCGGGGACGAGCGGCAAGGGGACCTCCGGGGCGCGTTGTTCGGGCACCTCAGCGTCGTCCCCTCACCGGGGGGAGGACGTCCCCCCTACGGGTGAACCGCCTCCCCCGCGCGAGCGAGGCCGTGTCTCAGAGCACGGTCAGGGGCAGGCTCGGGCGGCCCTCGGCCGGGGCGTTGATCTGGATCTCCGTCCCCATGCTCGGGCACACGCCGCAGTCATAGCAGGGGTTCCAGCGGCAGTCGTCGACCTCCAGCGACTCCTCGCCGTGCAGCGAGTCCTGCCAGTCCTGCCACAGCCACGACCGGTCGAGCCCGGCGTCGAGGTGGTCCCAGGGCAGGACCTCGTCCTCGTCCCGGTCGCGTGTGGTGAACCAGTCCAGGTCCACGCCGGTCTCCCCCAGCCCGGCCTCGGCGGCCTTGGCCCAGCGGTCGAAGGAGAAGTGCTCGCTCCAGCCGTCGAAGCGCCCGCCGGCGCGCCACGCCTCCTCCACCACGCGGCCGACCCTGCGGTCGCCGCGGGACAGCAGGCCCTCGATGATCGAGGGGCGCCCCTCGTGGTAGCGCAGACCGATCGACTTGCCGTACTTGCGGTCCCCCCGCAGCCGGTCGCGGAGCTTGCGCAGCCGGGCGTCGACGTCCTCGTGCGAGGTCTGCCCCGCCCACTGGAACGGTGTCTGCGGCTTGGGTACGAACCCGCCGATGGACACGGTGCACCGGATGTCCTTGCGCCCGGTCACCTCGCGGCCGGTCCGGATGACCTCGGTGGCCAGGTCCGCGATGGCCAGGACGTCCTCGTCCTCCTCGGTCGGCAGCCCGCACATGAAGTACAGCTTCACCTGGCGCCACCCCGCCGCGTAGGCCGCGGTGACGGTACGGATGAGGTCCTCCTCGGTGACCATCTTGTTGATCACCCGCCGCATCCGCTCGCTGCCGCCCTCGGGCGCGAAGGTCAGCCCGGACCGGCGCCCGTTGCGGGTCAGCTCGTTGGCCAGGTCGATGTTGAAGGCGTCCACGCGCGTGGACGGCAGCGACAGGCCCGTGTTGGTGCCCTCGTAGCGGTCGGCGAGGCCCTTGGCGATGGCGCCGATCTCGCTGTGGTCGGCGCTGGAGAGCGAGAGCAGGCCCACCTCCTGGAACCCGGAGGCCTTCACCCCCTCCTCGACCATCTTGGTGACGGTCTCCTGGTTGCGCTCGCGCACCGGCCGCGTGATCATGCCGGCCTGACAGAACCGGCAGCCGCGGGTGCACCCGCGGAAGATCTCCACGCTGTAGCGCTCGTGCACCGACTCGGCCGTGGGCACGATCGGCTTCTTGGGGTAGGGCCACTGGTCGAGGTCCATCACGGTGTGCTTCTGCACCACCGGGGGCACCCCGGGCCGGTTGGGTCGGTAGGCGGCGATCCGGCCGTCCTCGTGGTAGTCCACGTCGAAGAAGCGGGGCACGTACACGCCGCCGGTCGCGGCCAGGCGCAGCAGCAGACCGTCGCGTCCGCCCGGTTCGCCCTCGTCCTTGAACTCCCGGATGATCTCGGTGATGGCGAGGGTGATCTCCTCGCCGTCGCCCAGCACGACCGCGTCCAGGAAGTCCGCGATCGGCTCGGGGTTGAACACGGAGTGCCCGCCGGCCAGCACGATCGGGTGCTCGCCGGTGCGGTCGGCCGAGCGCAGCGGGATCCCCGCCAGGTCGAGCGCCGTGAGCATGTTCGTGTAGCCCATCTCGCTCGCGAAGCTCAGTCCGAGCACGTCGAAGGCGGCGAGCGGGCGGTGCGCGTCCACGGTGAAGTGCGGCACCCCGTTCTCGCGCATGAGCTTCTCCATGTCCGGCCACACGGCGTAGCACCGCTCGGCCAGCACGCCCTCGCGCTCGTTGAGGACCTCGTACAGGATCTGGACGCCCTGGTTGGGCACACCGACCTCGTAGGCGTCCGGGTACATGAGCGCCCAGCGCACCTTTGCCGTGTCCCAGTCCTTGACGACGGAGTTCAGTTCGCCCCCGACGTACTGGATGGGCTTGCCCACCTGGGAGAGCAGCGGCTCCAGTCGCGGGAAGAGACTTTCGACGGGCATGGTGTGCACCTTCGGTCGACGGCGACGTGGGTGCGACCAGGTTATTCGACCCGCGAACGGTGACGCTATTCGAAACCGCGGTCCCGCGAGTTCACACCGAGGACCAGGCCCAGCGCGAGCAGGTTGGCCACGATCGCCGTACCGCCGTAGGACACGAACGGCAGCGGCAGACCGGTCACCGGCATGACGCCCAGCCCCATCCCGATGTTGATGAAGGCCTGGAAGGCGAACCAGGCGGCCACGCCCACGCACACCAGGCGCGGATAGGGCTGGTCGCAGCCCTGGGCGATGCGCAGGATCCGCCACACGATCAGGGCGAAGAGCACCAGGATCGCCCCCGCGCCCATGAACCCGAGTTCCTCCCCCGCCACCGTGAAGATGAAGTCCGTGTGCTGCTCGGGCACGAACCGGCCGTGCGTCTGCTCGCCCTGGAAGAGCCCGGTGCCGTCGAAGCCGCCCGACCCCACCGCGATGAGCGCCTGGGCGGAGTTGTACCCCGCGCCCTGCGGATCCGCGGACGGGTCGATCAGCGTGGCGATCCGGTCCAGCTGGTAGGGCTCCAGCAGGTCGAACCACCACACGCAGAACGCGGCCGCCACGCCGCTGGCGAGCATGCCCGCCACCCACACCACCGGGGCGCCCGACAGGGTCAGCATCCCCAGGAAGACCGCGCCCAGGACCAGGCCCGTGCCCAGGTCGGGCTGGAGCATCACCAGCAGCAGCGGCGCCGCCAGCAGGGCCAGGCAGAACAGCACGTCCCTGGTCATCGGCTTGGTCTCACCGTCCCGCGGCTCCCCCAGCATCGAGGCCAGCATCAGGAGCAGGCCGACCTTGGCCAGCTCGCTCGGCTGGAACTGGAAGCCGCCGACGACGATCCACCCGCGCGAGCCGTTGATGACCGCGCCCAGCGGGGTGAGCACCAGCAGCAGTGCCACGAGGGTGCCCAGGTAGACCAGGGGCGCGTAGGCGCGCACGGTCCGGTAGTCCACGGAGGCCACCACCAGGCAGACCACCCACGCCACCGCCGTGTGCAGCAGGTGGCGGCGCACGTGGTCGGTGGAGGCCCACGGGCTGCCGCCGTCGCCGGGCAGGGTGGCCGACCACACCAAGAGCGAGCCGATCGCGCACAGCGCCGCCGCCGCGATGATGAGCGTCCAGTCCAGCCGCCTGGCCAGTCCCGCGGCCCCGGAGGCGCCGCGGCGCAGTCCGGCGCCCCTGCTCGGGGCGCCGCCCAAGTGTGTACTCATGCCCTACCGCTCCAGCACGTCGATGGAACCGTCCGAGCGCACGATGGGCAACTCGTCACGGGGCTCTCCGCCGGGCAGCGCCGGCTTCGACCCGCCCTTGTCGGAGAAGCCGTAGATGCCCTCGTAGATCTCGCGGGCGATGGGCGCCGCGGCCGCACCGCCGGTGCCGCCCTGGTGCACGAACACCGCGATGGCGAACTGCGGGTCGTCGGCGGGCGCGTAGGAGGCGAACCAGGCCGAGGTCTCCTTGGCCTGCTGGTCGGCGCTACCGGTCTTGCCCGCCACCGACACCTCGTCCTGTGGGAAGTCGCCGAAGGCGCCCCGGGCGGTGCCCTCCTTGGGCACCGCGGTGAGCGCCCCCTGCAGGTACCGCAGGGTCTCGTCGCTCACCGGGAGTTCGCCGCCCACGGTGGGTTCGATCTCCTGCACGGTCGAGCCGTCGGCCGAGACCAGTGCGCGTCCCACGCGGGGCTCGTAGAGCGTGCCGCCGTTGGCGATGGCGGCGTAGGCGTTGGCCAACTGCAGCGGGCTGACCAGGACGTCGCCCTGGCCGATCGCGAAGTTGACCGCCTCCCCCGCACGCCATTCGAAGCCCTGCACGCAGTGCTCGTGGGCCAGGCGTTTGAGGTAGGAGGCGTGGCCCGGGTCGGTCTCGGCGATGTCGGGGTAGCCCTCCTCGGCGCGCCGGCAGTTGACCTCCCGGGTCTCCTCCCAGAAGGTGCGCTTCCACTCGCGGTCGGGGATGCGGCCCCCGCTCTCGAAGGGCAGGTCGATACCGGTCGGGGCACCGAACCCGAAGCCCCGCGCCATGTCCGCCATGGCCTCCTCGGGGTCGCCGTCCGGGTGGAGCCCGCCGTCCTGCTGCCACATCTGGTAGCCGAAGTTGTAGAAGATGGTGTTGCACGAGACGACGATCGCCTTGTGCAGCGACAGTGACCCGTGGCCCTGGCCCGCGTAGTTCTCGTAGCCCTGGCCGGCGAGGTTGACGGAGCCGGGGCACGCGTAGGTGCTGCGCAGCGAGTAGCCGTTCTCCGCGGCCGCCGACAGCGAGGACACCTTGAACGTCGAGCCGGGCGGGTAGTGCCCCTGGTAGGCGCGCGAGACCAGCGGCTCCCCCGCCTCCTCGCTGAGCATCTGGTCGAAGGTCTCCTGGTCGATGCCGCCCTGCCAGACGCTGGGGTCGTAGGTGGGCAGGCTCGCCATCGCCACGACTCCGCCGTTGGTCACGTCCAGCACGACGGCCGCGCCGGAGTCGGCGTTCGGCTGGGCGGCGATGCCGTCGGCCAGCGCCTTCTCCGCGATCCTCTGCACGCCCAGGTCCAGGTGGGTGATCAGGTGCATCCCCGCCACAGGCGGTTCGTCGGAGATGACGTCCATGATCTCGCCGTGGTTGTTCACTCCCAGGGTCCGCAGGCCCGCGGTGCCGCGCAGCTCGTCGTCGTAGACCCGTTCCAGGCCGTCCCGGCCCACCTGGTCCACGCCCGTGAACTGGGTCCGCAGCTCCTCGCGGGCGTCGAGCTCCTCCTGGGTGACGGGCTGCAGGTAGCCCAGGAGCTGGCCGGCGTGGTCGCCCTGCGGGTACTCCCGGAGGGCGAGCGCCTGGGCGGTGATACCCGGGAAGTCGTCGGCGCTCTCCATGATCTGCAGCGCCACGGGGGGTTCGACGTCGTCGGCGAGGGTGACGGGCTGGTAGGGAGACCCCGGCCAGCAGGGGCGCTCCACGGTGGGCCCGCACAGGCGCATGCGCTGCTGCAGGTCCTCCAGGGGCACGTCCAGGACCCCGGCGAGCCGGCCGAGGACGGCCTCGCCGCCGTCGTCCATCCCCCGCAACCGGTGGTAGTCGGCGGAGACGACCAGCTCGGTGCGGTTGCTCACGAGCGGACGCCCCGCGGAGTCGAGGATCTGGCCCCGGGTCGCGGGGACCACGAGGCGCTGGTGGTGGTTGGCCACCGCGAGGTCGCGGTAGTGGTCGGACATCGGCACCTGCAGGTACCACAGGCGCACGCCCAGCAGGGCGAAGAGCAGCACGACCATCAGCTGGACGAGGATGAGACCGACGCGGCCGAGCCTGCGGCCGGGCAGCGCCGGGTCGACGGGTGGACGGCGCACGGTCACCACCCCACCGGGGACGTCGGGCCCTGAACGGTGGCGAAGTCGCTGTCGGCCAGCGCGTCACGCAGGCGCACCATCGGCAGGGTCACCACGGGAGAGACGAGTGCGGTGAGCAGTGCGCCCAGACCGGCGTTGACGACCACGGCGGCCAGTGTCAGGCGCGGGTCGCCCATGACGAAGCCGACCGCCGCGTAGGCCAGGCCGGCGCCCAGGGCGATCGACGCGGTGGCGCCGACCACGGCCGGCAGCCCGATGCGCATGCCCACGGCGCCCTGGGCGCCGGTGTTGGCGCGCAGCAGGGCGGCGGTGTAGGCCGCCAGGCACAGCACCAGGGCGTAGCGCCCGACGGCGTGCTCGGCCGGCGGCAGCAGGTCCATGGCCAGCCCGGCGGCGAACCCGTATCCGGCCGCCGTGGCGGGCCGGGCGGTCAGGGCGACCGCGGCCACCGCGGCCACGACCAGGTCGGGGCCGGGCCCCCAGGGCAGTGGCAGGCGCTGGACGACGACGGCCTGCAGCAGTACCGCGACCGCCACCAGTACGACGGTGGCTACGGCCCTCATCGGTCCTCCTCGGGGTCGGGTTCGGGCGGCAGGACGGAGTCGCGCGGATCCTCGGCCGGTCCGGCGACGACCACCCCGACCACGTCCAGGGCCGCGAAGTCCACGGCGGGCTCGATGCGCGCGATGCGGCTGAGCGCGCCGGGCGAGACCTGGACGTCCTGGACGGTGCCGACGGGCACGCCCGGGACGAAGGGCGCACCCTCGTGGGAGCCGAGCGTGACCACCCGGTCCCCGGACTCCACGGGCGCCTCCATGTCGAAGAGTTCGAGCGCGAGTTCGGAGTCGGCGCCGCCGGGCACGGAGCCGCCGTTGACGACGCCGATCTTGCGGGTCTCGGCCAGTCGGGCGCCCACGGCCGAGGTGGCGTCCGTGGCGAGCAGGACCGTGCTGGTGCGCGGGCCGGCCTCCACCACCCGTCCGACGAGCCCCTGGCCGTTGACGACGGTCATGTCGGTGCGGACGCCGGAGCTCGTGCCGACGTCGAGGGTGACCGCGTGCGCGTACCCCCGGGACGTCGTGCGGGTGACGGCCTGGGCCGGGACGATCTCGTAGCCGCCGAGCCCGGACAGGTGGAGCAGGTCGTCCAGCTGGTCGGCGCGGGCCTCGTCGAGCCGTGCGGCCTGGAGCTCGGACTCCAGTTCGGCGTTGGCCTCCTCCAGCTCGGAGACGCGCTCGACGGCCTCGGGCCCCCGGCGCAGCCCCTCGTAGAGCGAGGCCACGGGACCGCCCGCCCAGCCGGCCCCGGCCGCGGCGGGGGCGAAGACGACTTCGCCCGCGGCGCGGCCGGCGCTGGTGAGCGGGTCCGGCCCTGGCCGGGTGTCCAGCACGAGCAGGGCCACGCAGGCCACGACCAGCACGAGCAGCGTGAGCCGGGATCTCGTTGAGTCGCGGAACATGTCAGCGCCGCCGTTCGGGCACCAGCACCTGGTGCAGGCGCTCGTAGTTCTCCACGCAGGTGCCCGACCCGATCGCGACCGAGTCCAAGGCGTTCTCCGCGACGTGGATGGGCATGCCGGTCTCGTGCAGGAGCCGGTCGTCGAGGCCGCGCAGCAGGGCGCCGCCGCCGGTGACCGCGACACCGCGGTCCATGATGTCGCCCGACAGCTCGGGCGGGCACTTGTCGAGGCTGGTGCGGACCGCGTCGATGATGGTGGTGACCGGTTCCTCGATGGCTTGGCGGACGTCGCTCTCCGACATCACGATCGTCTTGGGCAGGCCGCTGATGAGGTCCCGGCCGCGTACCTCGGCGTGGAGTTCCTCCGCGCCGGTGGGATAGGCCGATCCGATGGCCATCTTGAGCTCTTCGGCGGTGCGCTCCCCGACCATCAGGGAGTACTCCTTCTTGATGAAGGTCATGATGGCCTGGTCGAGTTCGTCGCCGCCGACCCGGATGGACTGCGAGGTGACGATGCCGCCCATGGAGATGACGGCGACCTCCGTGGTGCCGCCGCCGATGTCGACGACCATGTTGCCGGTCGGCTCGTGGACCGGGAGCCCGGCACCGATCGCGGCGGCCATGGGCTCTTCGATGATGTAGACCCGCCGGGCACCCGCCTGGTAGCCCGCCTCCTTGACCGCGCGGTGCTCCACCGACGTGATCCCGCTGGGCACGGCCACGATGACGCGCGGTTTGGCGAAGTGCCGCCTGCGGTGGATCTTCTGGATGAAGTAGCGCAGCATCCGCTCGGTGATCTCGAAGTCGGCGATCACACCGTCCTTGAGCGGTCGCACGGCGGTGATGTTGTGCGGGGTGCGGCCGATCATCTGTTTGGCCTCGATGCCGACCGCGACGATCTTGCCCGTGGACGTGTTGAGCGCGACGACCGAGGGCTCGTTCAGAACGATGCCGCGGCCGCGCACGTACACGAGCGTGTTGGCGGTGCCAAGGTCGACGGCCATGTCTCGGCCGAGAAAAGCAAGGTTGTTCGGCATGTAACGTCCTCAGAGGCGCCGTGACGGACGTGGTTGCACGGGGCGACCATACGTAGTCGATCCGGCACGATAGGTAAACAGTCCCCCGTATCGTAACGGTCGGCACTTAGGCGGCTACGCAAACACACCGAATTGTTGCTCGATTTCGGACGACGCACCTCGAGGCGGCCATAACGCGCAAATCGTCGCGCTGAGGCAGCGGAACGGCACCCGGAGTAACGATCCTAGTCGTGCGCGTGCCCCCTCCGCCACCGAGACGGGCGCGGCCGGTCCGAGGCGGCGAGCGCGCCGGCGAGCGCGCGCGGGCCCCGCTCCGGGGCCGGACATGACGACGCCCGGTCCGTGGTCGTCCACGAACCGGGCGTCGGTGCCGGAGCCGGGGCCGTTCAGCCCAGGTCGGGGAAGAACAGCTTGATCTCGCGCTCGGCGGAGTAGGTGGAGTCCGAGCCGTGCACGATGTTCTGCTGCACCTCCAGGGCGAAGTCGCCGCGGATGGTGCCGGGGGCGGCGGTGACCGGGTCGGTCGCGCCGGCCAGGGCACGGAAGGCCTCCACCGCACGCTCGCCCTCGACCACCATGGCCACCAGCGGGCCGCCGGTGATGAACTCCACCAGGGAGCCGAAGAACGGACGCTCGGCGTGCTCCTCGTAGTGCGTCTTGGCGGTGTCCGCGTCCAGCGTGCGCAGCTCCATCGCCACGAGCTTGAGGCCCTTGCGCTCGATGCGGGAGATCACCTCGCCGACGATGTTGCGGCGGACGCCGTCGGGCTTGATGAGAACGAGAGTGCGCTCCACGTGCGTGTCAACTCCTCAGGGGACGTCCGCGTGGCACGCGTGGGCACTCGCCCACGGCTCCGGCCGCACGCGGAGGTTCGGGTGAAAGGTGCGGGCGCCGAAGCCGTGGGACGAGAACCCCACGGGCGGCCTGCCCGGATACGCGCCACACTACCGCTTCCGGGCATGGCGCGTACGCCGGTCAGGCATCCACGCTCTCCGACTCCTTCTGCCTGTCCCGGGCGGCCTTCAGGGCGTCGGTGCGGCGACCCACGATGACGCCGGTCACCCACAGGGACACGAAGACCACGGCGATGAGCAGCATCCCCGACACCTGGAAGGCGCTGAACAGGAACCCGGCCTGCAGCGCCCAGGCGGCGTAGTGCGCCCAGGTGTACTTCTGCAGGGCCGAGAGGACGAGCACGGCGACGGCCATGCCGCCCCAGACACCCCCCGCGAGCCCTGGGTCGATGCCCTCGGTGTTGATGGCGACGGGTATGGCGAGTCCGAGGACGATGGCCTCGAAAGCGAGAACGACAGCGCAGACGACGCGCATGGCGCAGATCCCTTCATCGGTGGATCGCCGGGACCGCTACTCGCCCGCTCCGCGCAGCAGGTGGACGGCGTCACCGGCGGTGACGACCGACCCGGTGACGAGCACGCCACTGCCGCCGAACTCGCCGGTCTCCTCCGCCAGGCCCACGGCCTGGTCGATGGCGTCGTCGAGTCGGTCGGCCGTGTGGACACGGTCCTCACCGAAGATCTGCTGGGCGATGGCGGAGAGCCGCGCGGGGTCGAGGGAGCGCGGCGATGAGTTGCGGGTGACGACGATCTCGTCAAGCAACGGTTCGAGGGGTTCGAGAATTCCCTCGACATCCTTGTCGGCCATGATGGCGACCACGCCGACCAGTCGACTGAAGCCGAAGGCCTCCTCGACCGCGGCCGCGGTCGCGGTCATGCCGGCGGGGTTGTGTGCGGCGTCGGCGATCACGGTCGGGCTGGTGCGCACGACCTCCATCCGGCCCGGGGAGTCGACCCCGGACAGAGCCTCACCGACGATCTGGGGATCCATCCCCTCGGCGTCCTCGCCCGTGGCGGCGAACGCCTCCACGGCGGCGATGGCGACGGCGGCGTTGCCGGCCTGATGGGCGCCGAACAGGGGCAGGAACAGGTCTTCGTACCCTCCGGTGAGGCCCTTGACGGCGACCTGCTGGCCGCCGACGGCCACCTCACGGGAGGTGACCCCGAATTCCAGGCCCTCGCGGGCCACCCGCGCGCCGACCTCGGCGGCGTGGCGGACCAGGACCTCGGCCGCCGGCAGCGGTTGCTGCGCGATGACCGCGATGGAGTCGGGCTTGATGATGCCGGCCTTCTCCTCGGCGATGCCGTCGAGGGTGTCCGGCAGGTAATCGGTGTGGTCGATACCGATCGGGGTCACCACGGCGACGTCTCCGTCGACGACGTTGGTGGCGTCCCATCGGCCGCCCATCCCCACCTCGACCACGGCGACGTCGACAGGGGTGTCGGCGAAGGCGGCGTAGGCCATGACGGTGAGGATCTCGAAGAACGACAGGCGTGTGTCGCTCATCGAGTCCGCCATGTCCACGTAGGGACTGATGTCGTCGTAGATCTCGACGAACCTCGCCTGGGAGACGGGTTCGCCGTCGACGACGATGCGCTCGCGCACGGTGCGCAGGTGCGGGCTGGTGTAGCGGCCCACACGCAGGCCTCGTGCGCGCATGAGCGCGTCGATCATGCGGGCTGTGGATGTCTTGCCGTTGGTTCCGGTGACGTGGATGGCCCGGAAGTTGCGCTGCGGGTCGCCCAGCAGGTCCAAAAGCGTGCGGACCCGGTCCAGACTCGGATCGATGTCGGACTCGGGCGCACGGGAGAGGATCTGAGCCGTCACCTCGGCGTAGCGCTCATGGGCGCTGTCGCCGCTCACGGCGTGTCGGTCGTAGGGGTGTACACCCGCGCCAGTGTACGCGCCCCCACCTGCGCCCGGGCTCCGAGCGGGGGTGCGATGGCGGAAATCGCACAGACCATACTTGGGCTATGCGATTCCTTGACCCGTTCTTCCGCGAGTGGGCGGACCGGCTCCCCGGACAGACCCGCAGCCTGGACCGCGCCATCGCCCTCATGCGCGCCCTGGACCTGGATCCGCACGCCCTGCCGGTGCTGGGCGTGGTGGGCTCCAAGGGCAAGGGCAGCACCGCGACCTACGCCGCCGCCGTCCTTGGCGCCGCCGGCCGGCGGACCGTCCTGGCCACCGGGCCGAGCTTCCGGTCCTACCGCGAGCGCGTGCGGGTGGACGGGGTGTCCGTGACCGACGAGGTGATGGACGGGGTGGGCGAGCGGATCGACCGGGCCCGCCGCCGACTGCCGTCGGTCCGCGAGAGCGGCGGCCACCTGGCTCCGAGCGGGCTCTTCCTCATCGCGGCGCTGCTCCACGCACGCGATGTGGGAGCGGACGTGTGCGTCCTGGAGGCCGGGGCGGGCGGGCACCGCGACGAGCTCCGCGTCATCGGGCCGGACGTGGTGGCGATGAGCACGGTCTTCGGCGAGCACCTGGGGGTGCTGGGCGACACCATTCCCGAGATCGCCCGGGAGAAGGCCAGGGTGGCCGGGCCGCGCACGCGGGCGCTGGTGACGCTGCCGCAGACCGCCGAGGTGACCGAGGCGATGGCCGAGGCGCTGGCGGCGACCACCGACGGGCGCGTGGCCGCCGAGACCGTGGACCCGTCCGCGCCCGGAACCGAGCCGCCGCCCGCGCTGCGCCCGCCCGGGCTGTCGTCGGCCTCGGGCGTGCTGGGGACGGCGGCGGCCCTGCGCACGCTGGACGTCCTGGGCCGCCCCCGCCCCTCCCAGGCCCGCCTGCACGAGGTGCTGGGCACGGTGCGCCTGCCCGCGCGGCTGTCCCGGCACCGGGTGCCCGGCACGGCGTCGGCGGAGGTCGTGGTGGACTCGGCGATCAACGGGACGGGGGTCGCGGCGGCCCTGGACCACGCCCGGGGGCTGTGGGGCGGGGTGGACCACGTGCTGCTGTGCCTTCCCGACCACAAGGACGTGTCCGGGGTCGTGGAGTCGCTGGGCGGCCTGCCGGTGACGACCGTCGTCCTGCCGGAGGCCCACCTGCGGTTCGAGCGCGTGCTGCCCGGCCACTGGAGGACCGTGGCGGCCGATGACCTGTCCCCCGCCCTCCTGGCGGGACTGGGCGGGCGGGTCCTGGCCCTGGGAACGGTGTACTTCACCGGACGTGTCCTGGAGGCCGTGGCGGCCCCGACCGACCGGCTCTTCGACACCGCCGCGGGCTGAGGCGGGCCGCGGCGACCGCCGCGGCCGGCCAGGGCATGACGAGGGGCCGGGGGCGTGCGCCCCCGGCCCCTCACCGGTCCGTCTCCGCGTCGCTAGCCGCGGCCGTTGCCCCGCCCGGGCCGGTAGCCGGCCTGGGACTGCGGGTTGAACTCGTCCATGTGGACCCGTTCGGCCACACGCAGGCGCGGGTCCTCCAGGCGCAGGACGTCCAGCCCGCGCTCGATGTCGGAGGAGAACACGTAGCCGTTGTAGTAGTAGGCCGACCAGGTGTCGTTGTCCTGCACACCCTCCTCGACACGGGAGTCCATGTCGAAGTAGCCGATCTCCTTCGGGTCGGTCGGGTCGTTGAAGTCGATCACCGAGACGCCGCCCCCGTACCAGGACTGCACGAAGTAGTCACGGCCGGGAACCGGGATCAGCGAACCGTTGTGCGCCACGCAGACCTGGTCGCCCTGGTGGCGGTCGATCTTGAAGTAGCTCGCGAAGTCCAGGGTCGGCGGGCCGCTCCTGCCGCCGCCGATCGTGTAGATCGCGTTGGCACCGCGCTCCGGACCGATCTCCTCGGTGCAGGTGGGGGCGCCACCGCCGCCGAGCTCGTCGGTGAACAGGACCGTCGAGGCGTCGTTGGTGAAGGTCGCCGAGTGCCAGAACGCGAAGTTCGGGTCCTGGATCCGCTCGGTGATGACCGGGTTGACCGGGTCGGAGATGTCCATCAGGACGCCGTCGCCCATGCAGGCGCCCGCCGCGATGTCCTTCTCCGCGTACACGGTGATGTCGTGGCAGCCCTGCGTCGGCAGGAGCAGGTTGTCCTGGTCGTGGTTGCCGCCGTCCGGGAACATGACCGGCTCGTTGACGATCGCCGCGTCCTCGGGAGAGTCGTGCGGGATCTCGATGATCGAGATCTTGTCGTGCGGCGGCTGGCAGTTCGGGAAGTTCGACGAGGGCGAGTACGACGACACGTAGATCAGGTCGCTCTCGCCGTCCTTGCTCGGGACGAGCGTGTTGGTGTGCGAACCGCAGTCGGTGCGCACCGCCGACACGTACTCCGGAGCCGACTTGTCCGAGATGTCGAAGACGCGGATGCCCTCGAACCCGTTCGGGTCCGTGGTGGGTACGGCCGGCGCCCCGCAGTCCTCGTTGGCGCGGGCGTAGTCGACGGAGAAGTACAGCAGGTCGCCGCTGACCGACACGTCGCCCTGACCGCCGGGACAGACCACCTCGGAGGCGACCTCGGGCCGCTCCGGGTCGGAGATGTCGTAGATGACGAAGCCGTCGTAGTTGCCGCCGATGGCGTAGTCACCCGAGAACGCGAGGTCCGAGTTGACGCTGCTCACGGCTTCGGGCTTGGGCAGGTTGGTCACGTGCGTGACGTTGTCGCTGGAGATGTCGGCCGCGGGCGGGACGGTGTCGGCGGACGCGGCGCCCGGGCTGAGCAGCCCGACCGCCAGAGTCGCCGCGGCCGCCAGGGCCACGGCGGTCCGCCGCCGTCCCGTGCGTGCCGGGAGGGAGAGTGTTGGGGGCATGGGCACTCCTGTGCGCGTTGGGGGTGGTGAACGCATCGGGGGCCACGGCATGGTCAGGGCCGTGGCCCCCTCCCTCCGCCCGGCGCGCGGCCGAGCGGATCAGAGTCGGATGCCCCGGCCGCCCTGGGGCGGGGCGGCCGGGGCGTGCGCCGGTCAGCCGCGGCCGTGGCCCCGTCCGGGACGGTAGCTGGGCTGGGACTGCGGGTTGAACTCGTCCATGTGGACCTGTTCGGCCACGCGCAGGCGCGGCTCGTCCAGGCGCAGGACGTCCAGACCCCGGGTGATGTCGGAGGAGTAGACGTAGCCGTTGTAGTAGTAGGCCGACCAGGAGCCGCCGGTGACCAGGTTGTCCTCGTCGACGGGACCGCGGTCGAAGTAGCCGATCTCGCGGGCGGCCGACGGGTCGTTGAAGTCGAGCACGGACACGCCGCCCTGGTACCAGGACTGCACGAAGAAGTTGCGGCCCGGAACCGGGATCAGCGAGCCGTTGTGCGCCACGCAGTTCTCGGTCTCGCCCTGCAGGCGCGGGATCTTGAAGTAGCTCTCGAAGGACAGCTCGGGCTCCGCGTCGGTGCCGCCGATCGTGTAGATCGCGTCGGCGCCGCGCTCGGGACCGTACTGGTCGGTGCAGATGGCCGCGCCACCGCCGCCGAGCTCGTCGGTGAACATGACCGTCTCGGCGTTGTTGGTGAAGGTCGCCGAGTGCCAGAACGCGAAGTTCGAGTCGCGGACGACGTCGGTGACCACCGGGTGCGCCGGGTCGGAGATGTCCATCAGGATGCCGTCGCCCATGCAGGCGCCGGCCGCGATGCCCTTCTCCGGGTAGGCCGTGATGTCGTGGCAGCCGGCGGTGTTGGTGTTGCCGCCCTCCGGGAAGAGCACCGGCTCCTCGACGAGCGCCGCCGAGGCCGGGTCGTCCACGGGGATCTCGATGACCGAGATCTTGTCGTGCGGCGGCTGGCAGTTCGGGAAGTTCGACGAGGGCGAGTACGAGGAGACGTACACGTAGTCGAACTCGCCGTCCGGACCCGGGACGAGCGTGTTGGTGTGCGAACCGCAGTCGGTGCGCACCGCGGTCACGTACTCGGGGGCCGTCTTGTCGGAGATGTCGAAGACGCGGATGCCCTCGAACCCGTTCGGGTCCGAGGTGGGCACGGACGGCGCGCCGCAGTCCTCGTTGGCGCGGGCGTAGTCGACGGAGAAGTAGAGCAGGTCTCCGCTGACCGAGACGTCGCCCTGGCCGCCGGGGCAGACCACCTCGGAGACGATCTCGGGCTGTTCCGGCTCGGAGATGTCGTAGATGACGAAGCCGTTGTAGTTGCCGCCGATGGCGTAGTCGCCCGTGAACGCCAGGTCGGAGTTGAAGCCGTCACCCATCGCCTCGGTCTTGGGGATGTTCGCGACGTGCGTGACGTTGTCGGTGGTCTCGGCGTCGCTGACGAAGTCGTCGGCGGCGGCCGCTGAGGGGGCCAGGAGGCCGACGAGAAGGGCTGCTGCGCCGGTGAGGGCGAGCGCGGCTCCACGTCTCCGTCGGGCCCGGGGGGAGATGGGGGATGACGCCATGTGTACTCCTGATGCAGTTTGGAGCGAAGCAGGAAGAACGTACACAATTCAACATCAACATGTATAGGGGGAGACGAAAGAAACATGGTAGTTAACACGCTGCCACCCTGACCTGATCCGGCTACACACGGTGCCTAGGGCGGCGGGTGCACCCGGGGGCGGACCGGGCCGCGCCGACCCGCCGCGGGCGCACCGGGGCGCTCACGCCGAGCGGGCGCGGCCACGCGCCGCGTCACCGGGTCGGCGCCTGGGCGGGCTGCGACTGGGGGTTGAACTCCGTCATGACGGACTGCTCGGCCGCCTCCAGCCGGGGATCGGTGAGCCTGAGCACGTCGAGGCCGTGTCGGATGTCCGACGAGTAGACGTGGCCGTTGTAGTAGTACGCCGACCACGACCCCGCCGTGGCCAGCTGCGCGGGATCCCAGGGGCCGCGGTCGAAGTGCCCGATCTCCCGGGGCGCGTCCGGATCGCCCAGGTCGATGACCGAGACTCCGCCCTGGTACCAGGACTGCACGAAGTAGTCACGGCCGGGAACCGGAATGAGTGAGCCATTGTGGGCCACACAGTTCTCGGTTTCGGTCTGGTGTCGTGGCAGTTTGTAGTAACTCCGAAAGTCGAGTTTCGGCAGGTCCTCGCCGTGGTCGAGCGCGTACACCGCATCGGCACCGCGTTCGGGACCGATCTCCTCGGTACAGGTCGCCGCACTGCCGCCGCCGAGCTCGTCGGTGAACAGGACCGTCGAGGCGTCGTTGGTGAACGTGGCCGAGTGCCAGAACGCGAAGTTGGCGTCCCGCACCCGTTCGACCACCACCGGGCCCAGGGGGTCGGTGATGTCCAGCAGCAGGCCGTCGCCCAGACAGGCCGCGGCCGCCAGGCCGCGCTCCGGGTAGGCGGTGATGTCGTGGCAGCCCGTGGTGCTCTCCTCGCCCCCGTCGGGGAAGAACACGGGCTCGTCGACCACCGCCGCCTCCTCCGGTGCGTCGTGCGGCACCTCGATGACGGCGATCTTGTCGTGCGGGGGCCGGCAGTGGGCGAACCGCTCCGAGGGCGAGTACGAGGACACGTAGACCACGTCGCTCTCCCCGTCCGCGCCCGGGACGAGCGTGTTGGTGTGCGAACCGCAGTCGGTGCGCACCGCCGACACGTACTCCGGCGCCGTCTTGTCGGAGATGTCGAAGATCCGCAGGCCCTCGAAGCCGTCGGCGTCGGTCGGGGACACCGACGGCGCCCCGCACTCGTCGGTCGCACGCGGGTAGTCCACGGAGAAGTACAGCAGGTCGCCGCTGACCGACACGTCGCCCTGACCCCCGGGGCAGACCACCTCGGAGACGATCTCCGGCCGCTCCGGCTCGGAGATGTCGTAGATGACGAAGCCGCCGTAGTTGCCGCCGATGGCGTAGTCACCGGAGAACGCGAGGTCGGAGTTGAACGAGTCGGCGAGGGCCTCGGGCTTGGGCATGTTCGCCACGTGCTCCACGCCGGCGCCGGTGAACTCGCCCGCCCACGCGGGCGGTGCCCCGACACCTCCGGCCGCCACGCACAGCACCGCGGCCGCCGCGCCCCAGCGCCCGGACCGACTGTCGAGCGCCACCATCGCCCACCTCCGGAGACAACCTAATGCAATCAACTGATCACACATGGTTATTACCCGCACGGACCAGGCGAAACTCCGACACCGGACATCACAGACGGAACGGCCACGGTCACGAACGGGTGAACGAATCAGCGCCAACACGCCCCCGGGACTGGACAAAACACCCATGGAGTGAGTAGAAAACCGGCAGGGTGTCGCGTCCACTCGGCACCGCGGACCCCCGTCCGGCCACCCCCACCCTGGAGGACATTCGTGCGACGCCTGGCACTCGCGGCCGGAACCGCTCTCGTACTGCTCGGAGCCTCGGCCTGCACCGGCGCCGAGGAGGAGCCGGTCTCGGGCAACGTCATCGCGCCCGGCGCCCCGGGCGAGTCCGCCTCCCCCGCCACCGCCGACCAGATCGCCGCCCTCGCCGAGGAGCAGGGCCACAACGAGGCCGACGTGTCCTACCTCGTGAACATGATCGAGCACCACCGGCAGGCGGTGGAGATGACCGAGCTGGTCGAGGAGCGCTACGAGCGCGACGGCATCGAGCGCATCGCCGACCGCATCTCCGCGGCGCAGGGCCCCGAGATCACCGCCATGGAGAGCTGGCTGGAGGAGAACGTCTTCGGGCCGGCCCGGGAGAACGAGGCCCACCAGAACTTCTGCGGCCTGGAGGGCGACGGCACGCACCACGACGAGAGCGGCGACGTCCCCACCTGCGAGCTGGAGGTCGACCACGACGACATGCCGGGCATGGCCACCGAGGAGGAGTTGGCCGATCTGGCCGCCGCCGAGGGCGATGAGTTCGACCAGCTCTTCGTGGAGCTCATGACGACCCACCACCAGGGCGCCATCACCATGGCCGAGGAGGTCCTGGAAGAGGGCAAGGACCACACGGTGCTGCGGATGGCCAACGACGTCATCGCCGAGCAGAACTCCGAGATCAGCCGCATGGCCGAGGTCCTCGAAGAGGAGTAGCCGGAGCACGCGAGAGGCCCGTGGCCACCCGGGATCGGGCGGCCACGGGCCTTCGGCTCATACGGACCCACGCGGCTCTCGACGGCGGCCTCTCACCCCAGGCGTCCCATTGCCGGGCTCCAGGGGGTTCGCACGCGGCCGAGCCTGCGAGGGCGCAGAAGAACTAGGCGGACCGCTCCTGGTGGTCCTCCTCCAGCTGGGCACGCGGGACGATCGTGGGATTCACGTTGTCGATCACCGTCTCCCGCGTAATGATCACCTGACCCACATCCTCACGAGAAGGCACCTCGTACATCACCGACAACAACACCTCCTCGATGATCGCCCGCAACCCACGAGCACCCGTCCCACGAATGATCCCCTGCTCAGCGATCGCCTCCAAAGCATCCGGCGTGAACTCCAACTCCACACCGTCCAACTCGAACAACCGCTGATACTGCTTCACCAGAGCATTACGCGGACGCGTCAGAATCTCCACCAACGCCCGACGATCCAGATCATGCACACTCGTGATCACCGGCAACCGACCGATGAACTCCGGAATCATCCCGAACTTCAACAGGTCCTCCGGCATCACCTCACCGAACAACGCCGACTCCGCCACCTCGGACTTGGGCCGCAACACCGCGTTGAAACCCATCCCCTGACGACCCGCACGCGACTCGATCAACTTCTCCAGACCCGCGAACGCACCACCACAGATGAACAGCACATTCGTCGTGTCGATCTGGATGAACTCCTGGTGCGGATGCTTACGACCCCCCTGCGGAGGCACACTCGCCGTCGTCCCCTCCAAGATCTTCAACAGCGCCTGCTGCACACCCTCACCCGACACATCACGCGTGATCGAGGGATTCTCACTCTTACGCGCGACCTTGTCGACCTCATCGATGTAGATGATCCCCGTCTCGGCCTTCTTCACGTCATAATCGGCCGCCTGGATCAACTTCAACAGGATGTTCTCCACATCCTCACCGACATACCCCGCCTCGGTCAGCGCCGTCGCGTCCGCGATCGCGAACGGAACATTCAGAATCCGCGCCAGCGTCTGCGCCAACAACGTCTTCCCCGACCCCGTCGGCCCCAACAACAAGATGTTGGACTTGGCGATCTCCACACCCTCATCGCCCGGACGCTCACCCTCCGAGCGCACACGCTTGTAGTGGTTGTACACCGCCACCGACAACGACTTCTTCGCCTGATCCTGACCGATCACATACGAGTCCAGGAACTCATAGATCTCACGCGGCTTCGGCAGACTGTCCCACGCCAGATCCGTGGACTCGGCGAGCTCCTCTTCGATGATCTCGTTGCAGAGGTCGATGCACTCATCGCAGATGTACACGCCGGGGCCCGCGATGAGTTTTTTCACCTGCTTCTGGCTCTTACCGCAGAATGAGCACTTCAGCAGGTCCCCGCCGTCGCCGATGCGTGCCACCCAGCCACTCCTCAAAACTAAGGCCGCCCCGTCGGTCCCGCACGCGAACCGTCCGGAAGTCCAGCTCCCGAACCCGTCCACGACCCGGGCCACGGACGAGGCGATCTGTGTGTCGCTCCCGCCAGACTAAGCGAAAAACCGGACCGGCTTCGCCACTGGGTTGTCCCAGCCGGATCGAAGACCGGTCCGGTCGGTGTGTCCTACCGCCGGCCCCGGCGCCGGCGGCGCTCCCCCGCGTATACGGGAGAGGCCGCTGGACCAGGGGTGACGCGCCGCTACTTGAGGGAGGCCTTGCGATACGGCAGAACGAAGTCGATGATGCCGTATTCCTTGGCTTCCTCAGCGGTGAGGATCTTGTCGCGCTCGATGTCCTTGGACACCTGCTCGGGCGAGCGCCCGGTGTGGTGCGCCAGCGTGGTCTCCAGCTGGGTCCGGATCCGGGTGATCTCGTTCGCCTGGATCTCGATGTCGCTGGCCTGACCGTGCATGCCCTCGGTCGCGGGCTGGTGGATCAGGATGCGGGCGTTGGGCAGCGCACCGCGCTTGCCCTTGGTGCCGCCCGCCAGCAGGATCGCGGCCGCCGAGGCGGCCTGCCCGATGCACACGGTCTGGATGTCGGGACGCACGAACTGCATCGTGTCGTAGATCGCCATCAGCGACGTGAAGGATCCGCCGGGCGAGTTGATGTACATCTGGATGTCCCGCTCGGAGTCGAGCTGCTCAAGCGTGATGAGCTGGGCCATCAGGTCGTTCGCCGAGGTGTCGTCGATCTGCACGCCGACGAAGATGATCCGCTCTTCGAAGAGCTTGTTGTACGGATTCATCTCCTTGACGCCGTACGACGTACGCTCCACGTAGGACGGCAGGACGTAGCGGCTCTGGGGAGCCATCGAGGCCGCGCCGCCGATGAGACTGGGATTGAACTCGGTCATTTCACGCCTTCCACGCACTGCGCCGATCCATGGACTGGGTCACGCGGGGTCTGTCGGGGTCCACTCAGTCGGCCGTTCAGATGGCGACGTCGAGCGTGCCCTCGAGGACCTCGTCGATCATTCCGTAGTCCTTGGCCGCCTGGGCCGTGAACCAGCGGTCCCGGTCGGCGTCCTTCTCGATCTGCTCGACAGCCTGTCCCGTGTGCTCGGAGATCTTCTCGATGAACATCTTCTTCACGTACATGAGCTGGTCGGCCAGGATCCGGATGTCGGAGGCGGTGCCCCCGATGCCACCGGAGGGCTGGTGCATCATGACGCGGGTGTGCGGCAGCGCGTAGCGCTTGCCGGGAGCACCGGCGCACAGGAGCATCTGGCCCATGGACGCGGCCATACCGATACCGACGGTACGCACGTCATTGGGGATGTACTGCATGACGTCATAGATCGCCATGCCTGCGGTCACGGACCCACCAGGCGAGTTGATGTACATCGTGATGTCTCGCTGGCGGTCCTCGGCGGACAGCAGCAAAAGCTCGCCAACCAGGCGGTTGGCGATGTCGTCGTCGACCTGCTGGCCGAGGAATACGATTCGCTGGCGCAACAGGCGCTGAGGCGTCTGCTCAATAAAAGGGGCAATCTGCGGCTCCGACGTACGTGCGTCGAATCGCGGGGACTCATCAAAGGTCGGCGGCACTCTCGTCACCTGCTCCGGAATCGAAACGGTTGCGATACAGCGACACTAACGCCGACGAGCACCGTGCTCGCACCGATCGCGTCCCTGTTCGCTTTGAGCGCAGGGTCGGCAAGACCCCGCGTGGGCTTTCCTCTGCCGGCGAACACGACGGGCCCCGCCCGACCCAGGAGTCGAGCGGGGCCCGTACGCGTCGCGAAGCGCCGTGCCTACTTGGCGGACTCGCCCTCGGTGGACGTGTCCTCAGCGGCCTCGGCGGCAGCGGTGGCGTCGACGGGCTCGGAAGCGGTCTCGACGGCCTCGTCGGTGGCCTCGGCCTCGGCCTCGGTGGCGGCGGTCTCCTGCTCGACGACGTTGCCGTCCTCGTCGGTGACCTTCGCACCGGCCAGGACCAGGTCCATGGCCTTACCGCGCACGACCTCGGTGAAGGCGACGCGGATCTGGTTGGACTCGACCAGGTGCTGGGCCAGCTGGTCCGGGCTCACGCCCATGCGCTGGGCCTGCTCGAACACGTACTGGCTGAGCTCGCCCTGGTCGGCGCTCAGGTCCTCCTGGATGGCCAGCTGGTCCAGGATGAAGCCGGCCTTGACCGCGGAACGCGCGCCGCTGGTCAGCTCCTCCTCGAACTCCTCCTCGGTCTTCTCCTGCGACTCGAGGTAGGCCTCCTTGGTCAGACCGCCCTGGGCGAGCTGCTGCTCCAGGCTCTGGCGGCGACGGGTGATCTCCTCGTCGACGACGGAGTCCGGCAGCGGGATGTCCACGGACTCGATGAGCTTCTCCAGGGCCTTGTCACGGGCCGCGGAGAGCTGCTGGAGGCGGCGGACCTCGGTCATGCGCTTGCGCACGTCCTCGCGCAGCTCGTCGATGGTGTCGAACTCGCTGGCCAGCTGGGCGAACTCGTCGTCCAGCTCGGGGAGCTCCTTGACCTTCACGCTGTGCACGGTGACGGTGACGTCCGCCTCCTTGCCCTCGTGCTCACCCCCGACGAGGGTGGTCTTGAAGGTGGTCTCGCCGCCCGACTCCATGCCGAGCAGGGTCTCGTCGAGGCCCTCCAGCATGGTGTTGGTGCCGACCTCGTAGGAGTAGCCGCTGACCGCGACGTCCTCGAGCTTCTCACCGTCGATGGCGGCGGAGAGGTCGATCGACAGGTGGTCGCCGTTCTCGATCGGGCGGTCGACGCCCGCCAGGGTGGAGAAGCGCTCGCGCAGCGTGCCGACCTGCTCGTCGACCTGCTCGTCGGTGACCTCGGCGTTGTCGACGGTCACCTCGATGCCCTTGTAGTCCGAGACCTCGAACTTGGGGCGGATGTCGACCTCGGCCGTGAAGGCGAGTTCGTCGTTGTCCTCCAGCTTGGTGACCTCGACGTCGGGCTGGCCGAGCGCGAAGAGCTCCTCCTTCTGGATGGCTTCGTTGTAGAGCTCCGGAACGGCGTGGTTGACGGCTTCGCTGATCACCGCGCCGCGGCCCACGTAGCGGTCGATCAGCCGCGCCGGCGCCTTGCCCGGGCGGAAGCCCTTGATCCGAACCTGCTTGGCGAGAGACTTGTAGGTCTCGTCGAAAGCGTGCTCGAGCTCATCGAAGGGCACCTCGATGGTCAGCTTGACCCGGGTCGGGCTGAGCTCCTCGACATCGGTCTTCACGGGGCGGTACTCCTAGGTTTGCCGGCTGGTGTCCGCGTCGGCCCGCAGGCGCACCACACACAACGGCGCATGCACGCACGCACCCCGGCCAGTCTGATGACCACGTTCAACCTGGGGTGCCCTGCGACGGGCTGGGACTTACAGTTTCCTGCTGATCGCACCAAGTCTAGGGCAGATACGCAGGGGGCCACGGCGCACGGCCCAAGGCCGCTGCCGCGGATGTTCGCTGTCGTCGGGGTGGCGGGATTCGAACCCGCGGCCTCATGCTCCCAAAGCATGCGCGCTAACCAAGCTGCGCTACACCCCGTACACGGAAAGGTCGCACATCGAGTGTGCGACCGCCGCCCGGACACTGTACTGTGGTCTCCGTCGGCCCCACGAGTCTAGAGGAAACTCGAAGCTCCCGGGCCCACGCGGGCGTAGTTCAATGGTAGAACTCCAGCCTTCCAAGCTGGCCATGCGAGTTCGATTCTCGTCGCCCGCTCCGCTCGAAGCGAGTCGTGTGCTGTCGCACCGGCTCGCTTCGCCGTTCCCCGCCGGGGGACGACCCCCGCACCCCCGCCTCGCTCGAAGCGAGCCGTGTGCCGTCGCACCGGCTCGCTTCGCCGTTCCCCGCCGGGAGGACGACCCCCGCACCCCCGCCTCGCTCGAAGCGAGCCGTGTGCCGTCGCACCGGCTCACGTCGCCGTTCATGGCGGCACATGGTCCCGGGCCACCCCCTCCGCCGCCTCCCTGGCCGCCTCCTGCGAGCGGAAGGGCCCCCGGCGCGTCCGCACTTCCCACAAGCCCCCCTGCTCACCATCTGCTCGACGAGGCTCGTCCACGTCATCCGCCACACCCCATCCCGCGTCGCACGTCCGTCCGAGATGAGACTCACAGGGACCGCGGCGGATTCCGGGTGACATACCTCACCATCGGCCCCGCCCGACCGGCGCCACGCACCCCTGACCGTGGAATAGCCGGTACCAACCGGTACGTTGACCTTGCGGGTGGGCCCGTCGGCGCGAGCCGGGCGCGGGCATCCGAGAGCTTGTCGAAACGGGGCTACTTTGACGGACACCAACGCGGCGGACGACGTGGGCACCCCCCTGAGCGCGCACTGGTTCGAGCGGCCGGCGTCGCTGGAGCGGCCGGTCATCGTCACCGGGGTCTTCGACGTCCTGCACGTCGGACACGTCCGGTTCCTGCGCTCCATCGCCGAGCGCGGCCTGCCGCTGGTGGTCGGGATCGAGTCCGACGAACGCGTGCGTGCCTGGAAGGGACCCGGCCGTCCGGTCAACCCGGCCGAGGAGCGCGCCGAGACGATCGCCGCTCTGGCCTGCGTCAGCGGTGCCTTCACCATCGAGGGACCGCCCTCGGTCGCGGACTGGGCCGCCTACGCCGAACTCCTGCGCCCCTTCGCGCCCGCCGCGCTGGCCTTCACCGCCGGAGACCGCTACACCCAGGCCAAGATCCTCGGAGCCGACGCCCTCGGCGCCCGCGCGTGGGAGCTGCCCTTCACCCCCGGCCGCTCGACCACCGCGGCCCTGGGCCGCCTCGCCACCTCCTTGTAGCCCCTCCCACGGCCCTGCACCCCCCGCACCGGACACGGCCGTCCCGACACCGGCGGCGCCACCCCCGGCCGGGAAGCGGCGCGCGCGAACCGATGTTGTCCCCTTCGTGGCGAACGAGCGAGAAGAACGAGGCCGTCCATGATGTCAGGCAGGCCCTCCTACCGGGCCCTGGTCAACGACGGGAGCGCCAAGGGGCAGTCGCTGCCGCCCGGGCTCACCCGCCGCATCGTCTCCTACGCCAGCCCGCACTGGCGGACGATCCTGCTGTTCCTGCTGGTGACGGCGATCAGCTCGGCGATCGTGGTCGCCAACCCCCTCCTGCTCAAGACCATCATCGACCGCGGCATCCTCACCGGAAACGTGTCGCTGGTCGTGTGGCTGGCGGCGGCCGCGGCGGGGCTCGCGGTCCTGGAGGGCGTGCTGTCCCTGCTCAGCCGGTGGCTGTCGGCACGGATCGGCGAGGGAGTCATCTACCTCCTGCGCACCCAGGTCTTCACCCACGTCCAGCGCATGCCGCTGTCCTTCTTCACCCGGACCCAGACCGGTTCCCTGATCAGCCGGCTCAACACCGACGTGGTCGGCGCCCAGCGGGCGATCACGTCGGTCCTGCAGTCGGTGGTCTCCAACCTCATCAGCGCCACCGCGGTGATCATCACGATGCTCGCGCTGTCGTGGCAGGTCACCCTCATCGCGCTGGCCCTGGTGCCCTTCTTCGTCATTCCCGCCAAGCTCATCGGACGCCGGCTCGCGCACATCTCGCGCGAGGCCATGGACAACAACGCCGACATGAGCTCGCTGATGACCGAGCGCTTCAACGTCGGCGGCGCGATGCTGGTCAAGCTCTACGGCCGCCCCGCGGAGGAGTCCGAGGCGTTCGCGCGGCGCGCGGGCCGCGTGCGCGAGCTGGGCGTGCGCCAGGCCGTCTACGGCTCGCTGCTGTTCTCGCTGCTCGGCCTCATCACCGCCCTGGCGATGGCGATGGTCTACGGGGTCGGCGGTGTGCTGGCGATCGACGGCGCCTTCGAGGTCGGCACGCTGGTGGCGCTCACCACGCTCCTGGCCCGCCTCTACGGCCCGGTGACGACCCTGTCCAACGTGCACGTGGAGATCATGACCGCGCTGGTCTCCTTCGACCGGGTCTTCGAGGTCCTGGACCTGGAGCCTCGGATCAAGGAGAGCCCGAACGCCCGGCCCCTGCCCGAGGGTCCGCTGAGCGTGCGCTTCGACCACGTGTCGTTCCGCTACCCGGGCGCACAGGAGGCGTCGATCGCCTCGCTCGAACTGACGCCGCAGGTGCAGACGGACGACGACACCCAGGTGCTGAGCGGAGTGGGCTTCACGGCCGAGCCCGGCACGATGGTGGCGCTCGTGGGCCCCTCCGGAGCGGGCAAGACCACACTCACGCACCTGGTGTCGCGACTCTACGACCCCACCGACGGCACGGTGAGCGTCGGCGGGCTCGACCTGCGCGAGGTCACCGGGGACTCCCTGCGCGACCGGGTCGGCGTGGTGACCCAGGACGCCCAGCTCTTCCACGACACCGTCGGCGCGAACCTGCGCTACGCGCGTCCGGAGGCCACCGACGCCGAGATGGAGGAGGTCCTGCGGATGGCCCGCCTGGGCCCGCTCCTGGAGCGGCTGCCGGACGGTCTGGACACGATGGTCGGGGACCGGGGCTACCGCCTGTCCGGCGGCGAGAAGCAGCGGCTGGCCATCGCGCGGCTGCTCCTGAAGGCCCCGTCGGTCGTGGTGCTGGACGAGGCGACCGCCCACCTGGACTCGGAGTCCGAGGCGGCGGTGCAGGAGGCCCTCGCCGCGGCTCTGGAGGGGCGCACGTCGCTGGTGATCGCCCACCGGCTGGCCACGGTGCGCGAAGCTGACCAGATCCTGGTGCTGGAGGACGGCCGCGTGCTCGAACGGGGCACACACGACGAACTACTGACGCGCGGCGGTCTGTACACGGCGCTGTACCGGACCCAGTTCGCTCCGCAACGACGCGAAGGAGCACGCGAGTCGTGATCGGCATCGACCACCTCGTCTACGCCACGCCCGACCTGGCGGCCACCCGCGCCGAGGTGGAGCGCCGCCTCGGCGTGCCGGCCGCCGAGGGCGGGCGCCACCTCGGCAAGGGCAGCCGCAACGTGCTGTGGGGGCTCGGTGGCGACGCCTACCTGGAGGTCGTGGGCCCGGACCCGGGGCAGCCCGACCCCGACGGTCCCCGGCCCTTCGGCCTGGACGGGCTGACCGCGCCCGCGCTGGTCACCTGGGCCACGGCCGTCAAGGACATGGACGCCGCGCTGTCGCGGATCCGGGCGCTGGGCTACGACCCCGGCCACGCCGAGCCGATGTCGCGGCGCACGCCGGAGGGCGAGCTGCTCGAGTGGCGGCTCACGCGGCCGGCCGAGGGCGGCGTGGTCCCGTTCCTCATCGACTGGGGCGACACCGTCCCGCCGGGGCGGCGCGGACTGCCGCAGGTGCGGCTGGTGTCGTTCACGGCGGCCCACGACGAGCCGGCCCGTGTGGAGCGCGCGCTCGGCGCGGTAGGCGCGGACCTGCCGGTGGAGCGGGCCGGGGCCCCTGGCCTGACCGCCGTCCTGGAGGGCCCGGGCGGACGGCTGACCCTGCGCTGAGCCGGGTGCGGGGCCGGCGACCCGATCGGGGCGTCGGCCCTACTTCTTCTTCCCGGAGGCGTCGGCCTTCTTCTTGCCCTTCTTGGACTTCTTGCCCTTCTTGGACTTCTTGCCCTTCTCGGGCTTGTCGGCCTTCTCGGGCTTGTCGGCTTTCTTCGGCTTCTCGGGCTTCGGGTCGGACCCGGCCCCAGCCGCCTTCTCGGCGGCCTTCCTCGCGGCCTTCGCGGCCTTGCGCTCAGCCTTCTCGCGCTCCTTGCGCCGCTCCTTCTTGGCGGACTTGGAGTGCTTGGGCTTCTTGCGCTTCTTCGGCTTCTTGGCGTCCTTGGAGGTGACGTGGTCGGCGAGCACGGCGGGCAACGGAGACAGGCCGGGGCCGCCCTCGAAGATCCAGTCGTCGATGGCCTCGACCAGCTTGTCCTCGGTGACCTGGCCGAGCCAGACGGGGCGGCCGCCCGCCACCCGACCCTCCTGGGAGGGCTGGACGACGACCACGTTGGCCTGGAAGCAGATGCCCAGGCACTTGCTGGTGCGGACCGGGACGGGGCGGCCCGAGTGGTCGTCGATGGCACTGAGGCGGGCGAGCTGGGCCTTGTGGTCGACGCCGGGGACCTTCTTCTTCGTCCCGCAACAGCAACCGCGGCACACGGTCAGCTGGCACGGACGTCCGTCGACTGCGTTCACACCCACCCCCCAACTCACATTAGGTACGCCTTACCTCAGAGTAGTCATCGGTGGGTATCGCTCTGACCAGCGGGGCCGCGCCCGCGACGGACCGCGGTGCCCGGGGGTCGGCTCGGACGCGGGGCCGCGGGCGGGCCCGGGCGCGGCGCACCCCGCACACGACGGGGACCACCGGCCGGGCCCGTGGCCTCGGCGGTGGTCCCCCACCGGTCAGGTACGACTATTCCTTCCTGCCCTCCCGGGCCCGCTTGCGCAGGTACTCCGTCGCGGCTCCGGCTCCCTTGTCGATCTTGTCGTCGTGGGTGCCGCCCGTGGCCTTCTTCGCTGCCTCGGCGGCCTTGCCGACCGCACCCTGGACCTTGTCGGCATTCTCGTCCACGGCCTTCTTGATCCTGCCGAACGCGTCTCCGGTACCGGACATGGAACCCCCCTCAGATCCATCCTGACCTGTCCCCCCGATACCCGCCCCGTCACACGTTCATGCCGCGAGCGCCCTACCGTCCGTCCGACCGGTCCCTCAGATGCCCAGGACCAGCCGGGCGATCGAGAAGTAGATCAGCAGTCCCGTGGCGTCCACCAGGGTCGCGACCATCGGAGAGGAGACCACCGCCGGGTCCACGCCGACCTTGCGGGCGAGCAGCGGCATCGACGAGCCGATGATCGCCGCCCAGGTACAGATGGCGATCACCGAGGACGCGACCACCAAGCCGATGTCGAACCCGACCAGCAGCACGCCGATCGTCAGGGCGATGCCCGCCAGCATCACGCCCAGGAGCAGGCCGACGCGCCCCTCCTTCCAGATGACGGAGGGCAGGTCGCGCACGCGCACCTCGCCGACGGCCAGGGCCCGCACGATCGCCGTCGCCGACTGGGCGCCGACGTTGCCGCCGGTGCCGACGAGCATCGGCACGAACAGCGCCAGCGCGGTGACCTGCTCCAGGGTGGCCTCGTAGGCCTGCATGACGTTGACGGTCAGGGTGGCCGCGACGATGAGCAGCATCAGCCACACCGAGCGCGCGCCCACCAGCCGCAGCACGCTCACCGACACGTAGTGCTCACCGACCGGGCTGGCACCCGACTGGCGGGCCATGTCCTCGGAGTCGGCCGCCTCGATGACCTCCAGGGCGTCGTCGAACGTGAACACGCCGACGAAACGCTCCTCGGAGTCCACCACCGGCAGGGAGACCAGGTTGGCCTCCTGGATGAGGCGGGCGGCGTCCTCGACGGGCTCGGTGGCCCGGGCGCGCGGGGCCAGCACGTCGACGATGTCCTTCAGGACCACCTCGTCGTCGCTGATGACCAGGTCGCTGAGGGTGATGGTGCCGACCAGGCGCCGGCCGTCGCTGACCACCGGCAGGGTGTAGATCGTCTCGGCGTCGGCTCCTTTGGCGCGGACGACCTCCAGGGCGCGGCCCACCGTGAGGTCCCGGTGCAGGATGACCGTCTCCGGCGTCATGTAGCGGCCGACCGAGTCCTCGGGGTAGCCGAGGAGGGCGGCGGTCATCTTGCGTTCGGCGGGGCTGAGCCCGGCCAGCGCGCGGGTGGCGATCTTGGCCGGGGCCTCGCCCAGGAGACGGGCCCGGTCGTCGGGGTCCATCTCCTCCAGGAGCTCGTGGAAGGCCGTGTCGCGCAGGCCCAGCAGGATCACCTGTTGCAGGGCGGGATCGAGTTCCTCGAAGACCTCGAGTTCACGGTCCTTGTCCAGGAGGCGGAAGGGGACCATGACGGACCGATCGGTCATGCGGGAGAGCTCGTCGGCGACCTCGTGGGGTCTGTGCTCGGCCAACCAGAGCCTGATTCCGGTCAGATCGTTCTGCTCGACCAGATCGATGAGTTCTTCAGCGCGCTCGCCGTCTGACATGCGAAGCACCCCCTCGCGTCTCCAGGGCTCGACGGGCACGCGCCCGCGGAACCGCGACATCCTGGAAGTACCGGACCTCGACGCGGTCCGGTGCCGGCCCCGTCGCCGCTGGTGTGGTGAGCCGTACGTGCGTCGACGCCGAGGGGCGAAAGGGGCGGGCACGGCGAACCGGGGACGGTGCACGGCCGGACCGCCGTGCTGGAGCCGGGGAACACGTCGACCCTACAGCCACCGCCGACGCGAAGGCCCACGGAGGGGCCGCGTGGCGCCGTACACGACGTGAACGCCGGGCACCGCACTGGTGGCTCGGGACGTCAGTCGCGCCACAGGACGACGAGCGCGCAGTCGTCGTTCTTGTCCTTGCTGAGGGTGTCCACGACCGCGCCCGCGCCGCTGTCGAAACCGCGGGTGACCATGGTGTCCGCGGCGCCCAGGAGACGGTCGATCCCGGCGTCGAGGTCCTCGCCCGGGGTCTCGATGAGGCCGTCGGTGCAGAGCAGGATGGCGTCGCCGGGCCGCAGCTCGCCCTGGACGGAGGTGTAGGTCATCTCCGGGATGACGCCGAGCACCACGCCCTTGGCCTCGCTCGTGGCCCACCGTCCGGCGCCGCTGTCGTAGTGCAGGGCGGGCGGGTGGCCGGCCGAGGCGATCTCGTACTCGCCGGTGTCCAGGTCCACGCACAGGTGGACGGCGGTGACGAAGCCCTCACCGCCGCTGTTGCGCATGAGGTAGTCGTTGCAGTGCGCGAGGAAGTCGCGGGCGGGGACGGCGCCGATGAGGCCGCTGAAGGCACCGGACAGCAGCAGTGCCCGGGTTCCGGCGTCCACGCCTTTGCCGGAGACGTCCACCACGGCCACGTCCAGCTGGTTCTCACGCCGGATGGACACGACGAAGTCGCCGCCGAAGGACGATCCGCCCGCCTGGCGCAGGACCGCGGTGCGGCCCCATCCCTGCGGCAGTTCGGGCAGCCGCCCCTGGTGGCGCAGGCGGTCGCGCAGGTCGAGCAGCATCATCTCGCCGCTCAGCCCCTGGACGCCGAGGCGTTCGCGCACCCCGGACAGCAGGTACGACAGCACGCCCGTCACACCGATGGTGACGAGCAGGCCGGGGCCGACCTGGCCGAAGTCGAGCATGTAGGCCACGAACAACAGGACCGCCGCGACCACGCCCAGCAGGGCGGCCAGGCTCTTGCGCTTGAGCAGCAGCCCGCCGGCCAGCACGGTGAGGATGGTGGAGCTGGGCGGGAACCAGCCGGTGGGGCCCCACACGGCGCCGATGCCGACGCCCACGGCGAGCGTGACCAGGGTGATCAGGACGAGGCGATAGCGGAACAACACCTTGCGCCGGAGCACCGCGACGAGCCGCTGCGTGGTCGATCGCAGGAGTCGGGCGGTCTTGGCGGTGGGTGTCGGCTTCATGGGTCCTCTGGCGTAGGCACGCCCGCTCACCAGCGGGGGTCGGTTCTCGGTCGGCTCGCGGCGGCGCGGTCGGGGGCGGCCGCGGCGGTACCGGGACTGGTCGGACGGACCGGCGGCGGTGCGTGTTGAGTACCGGTGGCTGTATCGGTACGGGACGGCGGCGCTGCCGTGCTACGGGCGTCGGGGGCCCGCCGCTGTGCACGAACTGTAGCGTGGCGACCGCCGGCGAAGCACGCGCTACCAGCGGAGTTATCCCCCATAACCCCGGTTATCGGGTCAGCCGATAACCGGTGGTCCGGAGTCGGGCGTCCGCCCCACTCCGGGAGCGATCCCCCGGTTTCCCGCACTTCTCTCGGACACCGTTCCGCGAACGCCTCCCCGCGTCCGCGCGGGCCCGGACCGCATCCGGTTCCCGTAGGTCATGGGCGTGTCGTCCCGACACGCCCCGGCTCAGGGTCTCACACCGGGTGCGCGGGAACCAGTGACCAAGGCCACCTGTGGGCGAAGACGCCCGGTGGCGGGTCCGCGGGCGGCGCCGTGCCCGCCCACGAGAACGCGCCCCCGTGCGACGGAGCCGGACGGAGGCGCGGAACGGACGTGGTGGGGGACTACGGCAGCGGCGGGAGCTCTCCGGTGCTCTCGTAGTCCGAGAGCATGGTGATGCGGCGGGTGTGCCGCTCCTCGTCGCTGTAGGGCGTGGAGAGGAAGATGTCCACGAACCGGGTCGCCTCCTCCAGGGAGTGCATCCGGCCGCCGACGCCGAGCACGTTGGCGTCGTTGTGCTCGCGCGCCAGGCGCGCGGTGTCCTCGCTCCAGGCCAGGGCGGCCCGGACGCCCTTGACCTTGTTGGCGGCGATCTGCTCGCCGTTGCCGGAGCCCCCGATGACGACGCCCAGCGCACCCGGGTCGGCCGCGACGGCCTCCGCCGTGCGCAGGACGAACGGGGGATAGTCGTCGACGGCGTCGAAGACCGCCGGTCCCTTGTCGACGACCTCGTGGCCGCGCTCCTTCAACCAGGAGACGAGGTGTTCTTTGAGCTCGAAGCCCGCATGATCTGATCCAAGGTAAACACGCACGTCACCAGTGTGGCAGGTGCGGAGCCCGAACCATGCGCCGCCCCGCCCGCCACCACCCGGACGCCTACGGCGAAGCCCCACCCTCTCGTCGCCCGCCACCACCCGGACGCCCACGGCGAAGCCCCGCCCTGGAGAACAGGACGGGGCTCGATGCTGTGGGCGCTCAGGCGGAACCGGCGGCGGCGGCGACGCTCAGGCCGAGCGCGGCGAACAGGGCCATCGACGCGAGGGCGATCACGTTGTACATCACGATCGACTTGATGTCCTTGCCGAGAGGACCTGCCTTGGAGACCGCGGGCTTGTTGCTCAACACACACCTCGTTTGGGTTCGACCAGGGGCTATCCGGTCCGAATTTTTCCACACCCCACAACGCACTTCCCACCGGGGCCGATTCCTCGAAGGGCCCCTCGGGAGCCGTGACTCCGCGCACACCTCTCGGCGGCGCGGAGTCCGGCCGGGGTCAGAGCTGGAGGGACTTGAGCTCGCAGAACTCGTCGAGCCCGTGCAGGCCCCACTCGCGGCCCACGCCCGAGCGCTTGTAGCCGCCGAACGGCGCGCGCGGGTTGAGCGCCCCGCCGTTGACCTCGATCTGGCCGGCCCGCAGGCGCCGGGCCACGGCCAGGGCGCGGTCGGCGTCCTGCGACCACACCGCCGCGTTGAGGCCGTAGACCGTGTCGTTGGCGATGGCCACGGCCTCCTCCTCGGTGTCGTACGGGATGAGGGCCAGGACCGGACCGAAGATCTCCTCCTGGGCGATGCGCATGTCGTTGCGCACGTCGGCGAAGACGGTCGGCCGGACGAAGTACCCGCTCTCGCGGCCCTCGACCGGTTCGGCTCCCCCGGTGACCAGGCGGGCGCCCTCCTCCACACCGAGGCGGACGTACTCGCGGACCTTGTCGAGCTGGGCGGCCGAGACCAGCGGCCCCATCCGCGTGGACTCCTCGGCCGGGTCCCCGGGGACGTACTTCTCGGCGGAGGCGGCGGCCAGGGCGACCGCCTCCTCGTAGGAGTCGCGGTGCACGAGCATCCGGGTGAGCGCATTGCAGCTCTGACCGGTGTTGCGCATGACGTCGGCCACGCCGCGCTTGACCGCCTGGGCCAGGTCGGCGTCGGGCAGCAGCACGTTGGGCGACTTGCCGCCCAGTTCCAGGGCCACCTTCTTGACGGTCTCGGCGGCGACCTGGCTGACGCGGGTCCCCGCCCGGGTGGAACCGGTGAAGGAGACCATGGCGACGTCCGGGTGCGCGGCGATGGCCTCGCCCACCACGGGGCCGGTGCCCGACACCAGGTTGAACACCCCGGCGGGCAGCCCGGCGTCGTGCAGGACCTCGGTGAGCGCGTAGGCGCTGAGCGGGGCGATCTCGCTGGGCTTGAGCACCACGGTGTTGCCCGCGAGCATGGCCGGGACGACCTTGAGCACGATCTGGTGCAGCGGGTAGTTCCACGGGGTGATGGCGCCGACCACGCCGATCGGCTCGCGCACGATCAGCGAGGTGCCCTGCCGCTCGCCCCCGAAGTAGCGCTCACCGGCCTCCTCGACGAGGTCGATGAAGGTCTGGAACATCAGCGAGGGCAGACCGGCCTGCACCTTGCGCGCGAAGACCGCGGGCGCGCCCATGTCCTGGGTCAGGATCTCGGCGATGTCGCCGATACGGGCGTTGTACAGCTCCAGGGCCTTGGCCAGATGGGTGACGCGCTGTCCGGGTGTGAGCGCCGACCAGGCCGGGAGGGCCGCCGCCGCGGCCCGCACCGCCGCGTCGACGTCCTCGGTGGCTCCGGCCGGAACGGAGTCGATGACCTGCTCGGTCGCCGGATTGACCACGTCCAGGGCCTCGTCGGAGGCGGAGTCCGTCCAGGCGCCGTCGATGTAGAGGGATCGCATGGTCCCACTGTCCCAGAACGGCGTTCGGAAATGAACAGCCGCCCGGCACGCGGGAGGCGCCGGGCCGGGGACCGGTGGTTCCACCGATCCCCGGTCTTCGCGGGACGATCGGCCCGCTCAGTCCCAGTGCGGGGGGCGGTCCGCGTTCAGCCGGTCGGTGTCGTCGCGCTCGACGTCCTCGCTCCAGCCGACCGCCCGCTCGTCGCGGGTGGTGTCGGGCAGGAGGTCGAGGTCGTCCAGGAACGAGTCCGGGCGGCGGTCCTGCGGTCCGGGCATGGCCGGTGTCCTTTCGCTCACGCGGCGACGGGGCCGCGAGGGATCATCAGTCGAAGACGGGGCGCCGCGTGCGGGTGCGCTTGAGTTCGAAGAAGCCGTCGGTTCCGGCGACCAGGCGGACGCCGTCCCACAGCCGTCCGGCGGCCTCCCCGCGCGGGACGGGCGTGACGACGGGTCCGAAGAAGGACACGCCCTCGACCTGGATCACGGGGGTGCCGACGTCCTCCCCGACCAGCTTCATCGCTTCCGCGTGGGAGGCGCGCAGGGCCTCATCGTAGTCCGTGGAGCCGCCGGCCTCGATGAGGTCCTCGGGCAGGCCCGCGTCGGCCAGGGCGGCGCGGATGGTGTCGTCGTCGCGCTCCTGGCCCCCGTCGTGGAAGCGGGTGCCCAGCGCGGTGTAGAGGCCGCCCAGGACCTGCGGGCCCAAGCGCTGCTCGGCCGCCACGCACACCCGGACCGCGGCCCAGGCGGTCCGGAGCATGGCCCGGTAGTCGTCGGGGATGTCCTTGTCCTCGTTGAGGACGGCCAGGCTCATCACGTGCCAGCGCACCGTGACGGGACGGACCTTCTCGACCTCCAGCAGCCAGCGGGAGGTGATCCAGGCCCAGGGGCAGGCGGGATCGAACCACATGTCCGCGAAGACGGTCTCCTGGGCTTCGGCGGACTCGGTGGTCTGGGTCATCGCTTCTCCTCGATGGCGCGGGGGCGGGGCCGGCGGCTCGGATCAGCCGTCGTCACTCACGCCGAACAAGGGTCCGCGCGGTTTCGTTCCCACCGGGGCCCCGGGCGGGCACGAGCCTGGTAATCGGTTGCGCATGACGGCCCCGCGCGTGGCAGGATCGGAACCGAGCGAAAGTGACCTCCGACCCCGACGACGCTCCGGCCCGCACGGCGGACTCGCCGCGGTCGGCACAGATTCCGGCCGGCGACGACGGCGGCCGTGAAGGGAGCGTGGAGTGGCAGGGAACCTGACACGGAACGAGGCGCGGGAACGGGCTCGGATCCTGAGCGTGGACTCCTACGCGGTGGAGCTGGACCTGACCACGGGGGACGAGACCTTTCGGTCCACCACCGTCATCCGGTTCTCCAGCACGGAGGCGGGTGCCCGCACGTTCGTGGACCTGACCGCCCCCGCGCTGCGTTCGGCGGTCCTCAACGGCCGCGAACTCGACACCGAACTGTTCGACGGCGAGCGCCTCGTCCTTCCGGACCTGGCCGCCCAGAACGAGCTGACGGTCGTGGCCGACGCCGCGTACATGCGCACGGGCGAGGGCCTGCACCGGTTCGTCGACCCGGTCGACGACTCGGTGTACCTGTACACGCAGTTCGAGACGGCCGACGCGCACCGCATGTTCACGTGCTTCGACCAGCCCGACCTGAAGGCGACCTTCGAGCTGACGGTGTTCGCCCCGTCCTCGTGGGAGGTCGTGTCCAACAGCGCGCCGGACGTGGTCAGGGAGGCGACCGGCACCGAGGACCGGGTGCGCTGGCACTTCCCGGCCACCCCCGTGGTCTCGACCTACATCACCGCGCTCATCGCGGGCCCGTACCACGTGGTGCGCGACGAGCACGACGGCATCCCGCTGGGCCTGTACTGCCGGGCCTCGCTCGCCGAGCACCTGGACTCCGACGCCCTGTTCGAGGTCACCAAGCAGGGCTTCGACTTCTTCCACGGGCTGTTCGACCTGCGCTACCCGTTCGGCAAGTACGACCAGCTCTTCGTCCCCGAGTTCAACGCGGGCGCGATGGAGAACGCCGGAGCGGTCACGTTCCTGGAGGACTACGTCTTCCGCTCCCGCGTGACCGACGCCCGCTACGAGCGCCGCGCCGAGACCATCCTGCACGAGATGGCGCACATGTGGTTCGGCGACCTCGTCACCATGCGCTGGTGGGACGACCTGTGGCTGAACGAGTCGTTCGCGACCTACGCGAGCGTCTACAGCCAGGCCAACGCCACCAAGTGGACGGACGCGTGGACCACGTTCGCGAACGTGGAGAAGTCCTGGGCCCTGCGCCAGGACCAGCTGCCCTCCACCCACCCGATCGCCGCCGACATGGTCGACATCCAGGCGGTGGAGGTCAACTTCGACGGCATCACCTACGCCAAGGGCGCCTCGGTGCTCAAGCAGCTGGCGGCGTACGTGGGCGTGGACGCGTTCTTCGCGGGCGTGCGCGCCTACTTCAAGGAGAACGCCTTCGGCAACACCGAGCTGAAGGACCTGCTGCGCCACCTGGAGGCCGCCTCCGGCCGCGACCTGTCGGGCTGGTCCCGCGAGTGGCTGGAGACCACCGGCGTCAACACGATGCGCCCGGACTTCGAGGTCGACGGCGACGGGAACTTCACCTCGTTCGCCGTGGTGCAGGAGGCCGCGAAGGACCACCCGACGCTGCGCTCGCACCGTCTGGCCATCGGCCTGTACGACCGCACCGACGCCGGGATCGTGCGCCGTGAGCGCGTGGAGCTGGACGTCAGCGGGGCCCGTACCGAGGTCCCCGACCTGGTCGGCCGGGCCCAGCCCGACCTGGTGCTGATCAACGACGACGACCTCACCTTCACCAAGATCCGGCTGGACGAGCGCTCGCTGCGCACCGTGGTCGAGGGCGCCGGTGAGATCTCCGATTCGCTGCCGCGGGCGCTGTGCTTCGGCGCCGCCTGGGACATGACCCGGGACGCGGAGATGGCCGCCCGCGACTACGTCGCGCTGGTGATCTCCGGGATCAGCGGTGTCGACGACGTCATGGTCGCGCAGACGCTGCTGCGCCAGGCCACGGCGGCGCTGCTGAACTACGCCGACCCGGCGTGGCGCCCGTTCGGTTTCGAGCTGCTCGCCGACCGCCTGCGCGAGCTGCTCGGTTCCGCCGAACCCGGCGGCGACCTCCAGCTCGCCTACGCCAACGCGCTCGCCGACACGGCGGTCAGCGACGCCCACCTGTCCCTGCTCCGGGGGCTGCTGGACGGCGCCATCACGGTCGACGGCCTGACCGTGGACACCGACCTGCGCTGGACCCTGCTGCGCCGCCTGGTCGCCCAGGGCAAGGCCGGCGAGGACGAGATCGCCGCGGAGTTGGAGCGGGACGCGACGGCGACCGGCCAGAGGAAGGCCGCCGGCGCCCGGGCCGCGATCCCCACGGCGCAGGCCAAGGCCGCCGCGTGGGACCGGATCGTCGGCTCGGAACTGGCCAACGCCGAGTTCCGCGCGACCCTGGCGGGCTTCACCGAGCCGGGCCAGGCCGAGCTGTACCGGCCCTACATGGACAAGTACTTCGCCCAGCTGGCTCCGGCCTGGGAGAAGTGGACGGGCGAGTTCGCCCAGTCGTTCGCGGAGATGTGCTACCCGAGCGCCCTGGTGGAGGAGGCGACACTGGAGCGTACGGACGCCTACATCGAGGAGGCGGACCCGGCTCCCGCCCTGCGCCGCCTGCTGGTCGAGGGCCGCGCCGGTGTGGAGCGCGCGCTGCGCGCCCGGGAGATGGACATCGCCACGGGCCGCCGCCGCGGCTGAGGACGCGTGTGAGCGGCGGCGGCCCCGGGGAGACCTCCCCGGGGCCGCCGCCGTCTCCGGGTCAGAGGAGGTCCTCGGCCGCCGCCTCCCCGCGGCCGAGCGAGCCCAGGGTCCGGCGGATCCGCGCGACCATGCGCGGGTCGGCCAGGAGTTCGTCCACCAGGACCGGTTCGCCCTCGGCGCTGGTGAGCGGAATCCGCCAGTTCGGGTACTCCGTGCTGGTGCCGGGCTGGTTCTGCATCCGGCGTTCCCCCACCACGTCGGTGAGGGCCACTCCCAGCATGCGTGCCGGGGTCCGTACGAGGAAGGCGTGCATGGCGGCGACCACGGCGGCCGGGTCGGCCACGGGGTCCACGGCGGGGTCGAGCAGGCCGAGCTCGACCAGGTGCGCGCGCCAGCGCTCGACCCTCTCCTCGGAGTCGGCTCGCTCCTCCTCCACGGGGCGGCCGAGCAGGCCCAGGCGGTCCCGCAGCTCCACGTGTTCGGCGGAGAGGAAGGACGCCACCGGCGGCAGGTCGTGGGTGGCGACGGTGGCCAGGCAGTCGGTGCGCCAGTCCCGCGGGGCGCGCGGCGTGCCGTCCCGCTCCTGCTCGAACCAGAGCACGGACGTGCCCATCAGGCCCCGGTCGCGCAGGTGGTCGCGGACCCAGGGCTCGACCGTGCCCAGGTCCTCGCCGACGACCACCGCGTCGGCGCGGTGGGCGGCCAGTGCCAGCGTGCCCACCATGCCCTCGTGGTCGAAGCGGACGTAGGTCCCCTCGTCGGCGGAGGCCCCCTCGGGGACGCACCACAGCCGGAACAGCCCCATGACGTGGTCCACCCGGACCCCGCCCGCATGACGCAGCGCCTGGGCGAGCATCTGCCGGAACGGGGCGTAGCCCAGCTCGGCGAGCCGGCGCGGGTTCCAGGGCGGCTGGCCCCAGTCCTGGCCCTGCCGGTTGAACTCGTCCGGCGGAGCGCCCACGTGCAGTCCCGGCACCAGTGCGTCGCCGTACATCCAGGCGTCCGCGCCGCCGGCCTGTACTCCGATGGCGAGGTCGTGCACGATGCCGACGTCCATGCCGGCCGCGCGGGCGGTGGCCTGGGACTGGGCGAGCTGGTCGTCGAGCAGCCACTGGAGCCACCGGTGGAACTCCACGGCCGGCCACCTGCGCAGGGCCTCCTGGCCCACGGCGTGGGCGGACACGTCGCGCAGGTGGGCCGGCCAGGTCCGGAAGTCGGAACCGTGCTCCTCGGCCAGTGCGCACCAGGTGGCGAACTCCACCAGCGGTTGGCCCTCGCGTTCGAGGTAGGAGCGCAGCGCGGCCTCGCGGCCGGGTGCGCGCGCCACCTGGAAGAGGATCTCCAGGGCGGAGCGCTTGGCCTCCCACACGGCGTCGCGGTCGAGCAGGTCGGCCGTGCGCCCGCGTTCGCGCAGGGGCCGGGCCAGGCGTTGGATGCCCTCCCGCTGGGCGGGGTCGAGCCGGGCGTACTCGGGCACGTCCTCCACGCGGATGTAGAGCGGGCTGGCGTAGCGGCGGCTCACGGGCAGGTACGGGGAGGGTTCGAGCGGCGGGCGCGGCTCGGTGGCGTGCACCGGGTTGATGAGGGCGAAGTCCGCGCCCAGGTCGCGACCGCTCCAGTCGGCGAGGTCGGCGAGGTCGCGCAGGTCGCCGATGCCCCAGGAGGCGCGGGAGCGCACGCTGTAGATCTGGGTCATGAGCCCCCACACGCGCCGGTCGTGGCGCAGGGCGCGCGGCTCGATCCGGTCGGGGACCACGAGCAGGGGCGCGTCGTGCTCGGCACCGCCCACGGTGACGTGGAGGGTGTGCACCCCCAGGGGCAGTCCGGGGCCGAAGGGCAGCAGGGAGCCGTCGGCGGTCTCGACACCGCCCCGGGCGCCCTCGGGCAGGACGAGGTCGGGAGCCTTGTGCTCGCGGACCACGACCGCCGGCGGCAGCGGCCCCGGCGCGGACTCCGCCCCCGGCCGGTCCGGGTCCACCCCCAGCGCCGACAGGACATGGCGGATGGTGTCGGGTCGCACCGGCACCCGTCGGCCCCGCCAGTCCTCGTAGCTCGTCGCGATCCCGTACTGCTCGGCCACGCGGGCCAGCTGAACGTCCCTCACAGACAACGATCATGCCCTACCGGGGGCCGTGTACACCGCAGGACGGCCCGGCGTGGGGCCAGATCATGGGCGATGGGGCACCTGGTTCCCCACCTGCGCCTTTGGCCTCACGCGTCACACTGTGCGCATCCGTCGTCGCCGGTTCCGATGATCCGTCCGAAGGATCGCCGAGTGTCGGCCGCGAGTGGATAATGAGCGCGTGCTGTCCAACTACCGGCGCCTGTTCGCCGTCCCTCACGTCCTGTCCCTCCTGAGCTGGTCGCTCCTGGCGCGGTTCTACATGCCGGGCCTGATGATCGCGGTCACCTTCCTGGTGGTGGAGTGGACGGGGTCCTACACCTACGCGGGTGTGGTCGCGGGTGCGTTCACCCTGGGGATGGCGCTGGTGGGACCGCTGCGCGGGCGGATGGCGGACCGGGGCGGCAGCGACCGCCTGGTCCTGGTGTGCGGTGCGGTGTTCACCGCGGGCATGGTGGTGCTGGCGTTGTTCCCGGCGTCCCTGTGGTGGCTCGCGGTTCCGCTGGCCCTGGTCACCGGTGTCTTCGGCTCCCCCGCCAACCAGATCGTGCGCGCCCTGTGGCCGCGGCTGACGCACGGCCCCGAGCGCCAGGCCATCTACGCGGCCGAGGCGACCACGCAGGAACTGCTGTTCGTGTTCTCCCCGATCCTGACGGCCGGCGTGGTGGCGTACTGGGGCCCGCGCTGGTCGCTGCTGATGCTCGCGCTCCTGGGGCTGGCGGGCTCGATCGGGTTCGCGCTCGCCCTGCGCAGGGCGGGCGTCACGGGGCCCGCCCCCGTGGAGACAGGTGCGGTGGCGCCGGAGGGCGCGGCGGACACCGTCGCCGGAGCCGCCGGGTCGGGCGCCGGATCGGGCGCCGGGTCGGGCCGCAGGCGGAGTCTGGTCCTGCACCCGGTGCTGAGCCTGCTCTTCGCGATGTGCCTGCTGATGATCGCCGGGATCATCGGCACGGACCTGATGATCGTGGCGTGGGCCAACGAGCTCGACGCCCCCGAGTACGTGATGGTGCTGGCGTCGGTGTGGGCCCTGGGGTCCCTGGTCGGCGGTGTGGTCTCCGGAGCCGTCAAGGGCGCGCCGAACCTGGTGCGCCGCTGCTTCGCCACCACGCTGGGCCTGGCCCTGGTCCTGCCGTTCCTTCCTCCGATCACGCACCTGCCCACTCCCCTGCTGGCCGCACCGGTGCTCTTCCTGGCCGGGCTGGCGGTCGCCCCGACCCTGGCCGCCGTGATGGGCCGGATCGGCGACAGCGCCCCGTCGCACCGGCGGGCGGAGGCCTTCGGCTGGCTGGCCACGTCCATGGGCGTGGGCGCCTCGATCGCGGGTCCGGTGGCCGGCGCGCTCATCGACGGTTTCGGTATCGCGGGCGGTGCGGCGGCCGCGGTGGGCGCCCTGCTGGTGGCGTCTGTCCTGAGCCTGTTCGCCGTGCGGCGGCGGTCCGCCGCGGTCACGGTGCCGGAGGAAACCGTCTCCTGAGGCCCCTCACCAGCCGGGCGGTACCCGGGGGGCCCACGGGCGGGCGGCCTCCAGCTGCGCGGACAGCGCGAGCAGGGTGCCCTCCCCGCCCATGCGGCCGGAGAGCATGACCCCGATCGGCAGGCCCCGCTCCGACCAGTGGAGGGGCACGTTCACCGACGGCTGGCCGCTGACGTTGTACACGGAGGTGAACGGGGTGAACTCGGTCATCAGCCGGAACTCCCGTTCCGGCCCCTCCTGGACGAAGTGCCCGATCGGCACCGGCGGCAGGGCCAGGGTCGGGGTGAGCACCGCGTCATAGGGCTCGGTGGCGGCGATGAGGGAGCGCACGCCCCTCTGCAGAGCGGCGCAGGCGGCGATGTAGTCGGGCACGGGCGTGGCGCGGGCCCGCTCGCGGAGCCAGCGGTTGAGCGGCCCAAGGTCCCCCTCGCGCTCGGGCGCGACGGGGGTGGCGGAGGCCATCGCCGCCCAGACCACGGCGAAGTCCCGGCCGAAGGCGCCGCCGAAATGCGCGTCCTGAGGCTCGGGGATCTCCTCCACCTCGTGGCCGAGGTCGGTCAGCAGCCGGGTGGCCTCCTCGTAGGCGGCCAGGACGTCCGGGTGGACGGCCACGTCGAGGGAGCCCGTGGTGGCGTAGCGGCCGATGCGCAGGGGGCCCGGCTCACGGCGGGCGGCGTCGGCGAAGGTGCTCCCCGGCGGCGGGGGCGGGGCGGTGAAGTAGTCGCCCGGACGGCTGATGGCCATCGCGTCCAGCAGCAGGGCGGCGTCCAGCACCGTGCGGGCCAGCGGGCCGGCCGTGGACAGTCCGAGCAGGTCGGGCTTGGCCGGCGCACCGGAGATCCGGCCGCGGGTGGGCTTGAGGCCGAACAGTCCGCAGGCGGCGGCGGGGATGCGGATGGACCCTCCGCCGTCGCTGCCCTGGGCCGCGGGCGCGAGTCCGGCGGCGACGGCCGCGGCCGCGCCTCCGCTGGATCCGCCGGGGCTGAGCGCGGTGTCCCAGGGGTTGCGGGTGGGCGGGGCGATCTCGTTCTCCGTGTAGCAGGAGGAGCCGAGCTCGGGGGTGTTGGTCTTGCCCACGAGGATCGCCCCGGCCGCGCGCAGTGCGCGGACCATGTCCGAGTCGAAGGGCGCCGTGGTGTCGCGGAAGACCCGGGAGCCGTAGGTGATCGGCACGCCGGCGACCGGGTCGAGGTCCTTCACCGGAACGGGGACGCCGAGGAGGGGCGGCAGTGTGTCCGGCGTGTCGCCCATCACCCGCTTCTCCGCATATCGGGCTTGTTCCAGTGCCTTTTCGGGTGTGACCGTAATGTACGACCCGTACCGGCCGTCCAGCCTCTCGATCCGCCCCAGATAGTGCTCAGTGATCTCAACAGGGGACAGCTCACGACTGTGGACCAACGCTGCGAGGCGGTGCGCCGAGAGTTCATGAATCCGGGTCATACCGACACAGGTTAACGGGCACGACACCGGGCACCACCGTGGTGTCGGAACCTCTCTAGAGAGATCGGCGAACAATATGACCTTCCCCGTACCCCCCTCGCCGACACCTGTTCGCGGCGCCCAGCGGGGTGAGAAAAGTGTGAGAAGTAATGCACTAGGACTCGGATATGGATGGAACTAATCTGTCCGACGTGGAATCGGCAACGAGAGTGAACAGCAGCACGCCATCGTCCGACGACGCGCGGCCGCACCGGCCTGAAGCGCTCTTTTTCCCCAACCAGAGAAACACCCGGGAGGTCTCCGGCGGCCGGGCCCTCTACGGTGCGCTCAGGTCCAACGAGAGCACGCGCAAGTGGGTGATCCGCTCGGCCATCGCCCTGGTGGTCGGCCTCGCCGTGGGCCTGCTGACCTCCGACTGGCGGCTCGGTGGCACCTTCGCGATCCTCACGGTCATCGGGATCGCCGTGTACAAGTCGCGCCGCGAGTCCGAGATTCCGCGGTGGCGCAAGCCCGCCGCGGCCCAGCGCAAGACCGAGGCCCAGCTCAAGGTCATGAAACAGCTGGGCTACCGCGTCCTGCACGCGCGCACGGTGCCCGGCGGCAACGGCCAGATCGACCACTTCATCGTGGGCCGGCGGGGCGCGTTCGCCATCGACTCCGAGTCGTGGGACAAGCGCCTTCCCCTGCGCAACAAGCTGGAACAGCTCTACCACGGCCGCTTCAACAAGAACGAACGGATCGACGAGGCCCTGGAGGAGGCCAAACGCGCCGAGGAACTGATCAGCGCCGAGCTGGGACGCGAGATCAAGGTCCGGGCGTCGCTGGCCATCTACGGTCCCGGCATGCCCTGGGACAGCCACCGGCTCCGCGGAGTCGACATCATCTCCGGCACCAAGGTGCGCAAGTGGCTGCGCAGCGGGCGGGACCGCCTGACCGAGAGCGAGATCGAGGAGATCTACAAGGCGGCCGAGCGCGTCCTGCCGCCGCGGTACTGACCCTTCTCCGCGTCCGAGGGCGCGGAGAAGGCCGGTCATCTCAGCATGCGGACAGGGCGTCTTCCGCCCCGAGACCCCATCCGTCCTGCGAGGGGGCTACCATCAGGGGGAAACACCCGAATCGATGGGAGTCTCCCCATGCCAGCCCTACGCTCTCGAACGGTGACCCACGGCCGGAACATGGCCGGCGCCCGCGCCCTCATGCGCGCCACCGGCGTAGAGCGCGAGGACTTCGGCAAGCCCATCGTGGCCGTCGCCAACAGCTTCACCGAGTTCGTGCCCGGCCACGTGCACCTGCGCGAGGTCGCCGACGTCGTCTCCGACGCCATCCGCCAGGCCGGCGGCATCCCGCGTGAGTTCAACTCCATCGCGGTCGACGACGGCATCGCCATGGGCCACGGCGGGATGCTCTACTCGCTGCCCAGCCGCGAACTCATCGCCGACTCCCTCGAGTACATGGTCAACGCCCACTGCGCCGACGCGCTGGTGTGCGTGTCCAACTGCGACAAGATCACCCCCGGCATGCTGCTGGCCGCGCTGCGGCTGAACATCCCCACGGTGTTCGTCTCCGGCGGCCCCATGGAGGCCGGCAAGGTCACCGTCGTGAACGGGACCGCCACCACCGTGCGCAAGCTCGACCTCATCAACCCCATGATCGCGGCGGCCGACGAGAGCGTCTCCCAGGCCGAGCTCGACGAGATGGAGGAGGCGGCCTGCCCCACCTGCGGCTCGTGCTCGGGCATGTTCACCGCCAACTCGATGAACTGCCTCACCGAGGCCATGGGCCTGGCCCTGCCGGGCAACGGCACCGTGCTGGCCACCCACACCGCCCGCAGGGCGCTGTACGAGGACGCCGGCCGCCGGGTCGTCGAGGCCGCCAAGCGCTACTACGAGGACGACGACCCCTCCGTCCTGCCGCTGTCCATCGCCACCCCGGCCGCCTTCGGCAACGCCATGGCGCTGGACGTGGCCATGGGCGGCTCCACCAACACGATCCTGCACCTGCTGGCCGCGGCCACCGAGGCGGGCGTGGACTTCGGGCTCCCCGAGATCGACGAGGTCTCCCGGCGGGTCCCCTGCCTGTGCAAGGTGGCGCCGAACACGGAGAAGTACCACATCGAGGACGTCCACCGGGCCGGCGGCATCCCCGCCATCCTGGGCGAGCTCGCCCGCGGCGGCCTCCTGGACACCTCGCTGCCCACGGTGCACGGCAAGACCGTCGGCGAGTTCATCGCCGAGTGGGACATCGTCTCCCCCACCGTCCTGCCCGAGGCCGTGGAGCTCTTCCACGCGGCCCCCGGCGGCGTGCGCACGACCAAGGCCTACTCGCAGAGCACCCGCTGGGACACCCTGGACACCGACCGCGACCAGGGCTGCATCCGCTCGGTGCCCAGCGCCTACACCAAGGACGGCGGCCTGGCCGTGCTGTTCGGCAACCTGGCTCCCGACGGCGCGATCGTCAAGACCGCCGGTGTGGAGGAGGAGCTGTGGACCTTCTCCGGGCCGGCCAAGGTGTTCGAATCGCAGGACGACGCGGTCGACGGCATCCTCAACAAGCGGATCGAGCCCGGCGACGTCGTGGTCATCCGCTACGAGGGCCCCAAGGGCGGCCCCGGCATGCAGGAGATGCTGTACCCGACCAGCTTCCTCAAGGGTCGCGGCCTGGGCAAGGCCTGCGCCCTGATCACCGACGGCCGCTTCTCCGGCGGCACGTCCGGGCTCTCCATCGGGCACGCCTCCCCGGAGGCGGCCGCGGGCGGTGACATCGCCCTGGTCGAGGACGGCGACGTGATCAGCATCGACATCCCGAACCGGGGCCTGGTCCTGGAGGTGTCCGAGGACGAGCTGGCGGCGCGCCGGGAGCGCGTGCTCAAGGAGCTGGGCCGGTTCAGGCCGCGTGACCGGCAGCGCCCGGTGACCGCGGCGCTGCGCGCCTACGCCGCGATGGCCACGTCCGCCTCGACCGGCGCGGCCCGCGACGTGTCCCAGATCGAGGGCTAGGTCGTGTTTTTCTGAAGGCTTTCGGGTGAGCTCGCGGTCGTCAGGTCGTCTCTCGCAAGACGATGGGCGAAGTTCAGCCTGGTGGTGCTTCACGAGCACAGAGGCGCAGCGAGAGGCGGTCCTGGCGGCCGCGAGCCCGAAATGCTGCAAAAAACACGGCCCAGGGTCCGGCGCGACGCGCGCCGGACGCCAGAGCCGTTCAGGAGCAGCAGCCGCCCCCGCAGCATCCTCCGCCACCGGAGGGAGCGGGGGCGGCGGCGCGTCCGCCCACGGCCACGGTGGACAGCAGCCGGACGGTGTCGCCATGGCCCCGCGGGCAGTCGGCGGGGGTGTCGGACTCGGACATGGGTCGGGACAGCTCGAAGGTGTCGCCGCATTCGCGGCAGCGGAAGTCGTATCTGGGCATGGGCCCAGGATACGGACTCCGTCCGGTGCGGCGGGGCCGGTCTGGGACGCCTGGTCCCGGCCCCGCCGTACCTCTCGCGGTCCTGCGCCGCGGGCCCGCACTCGGGCACCGGACGGACCCGTGCCGGTTTAGGCCGCCAGGTGGGCCATGTACGGCTCCCACTGCGGGTCGCCGTGCAGGTCACCGTTGATCAGCCGCCAGTGGGGCCCCTTGGGCACCTTGGGGGTGATGCGCAGTTCCCAGCCGAGCTCGTCCAGGAACTTGTCGGCCTTGCGGTGGTTGCACGGCTTGCACGCCGCCACCACGTTCTCCCACATGTGCGCGCCACCACGGCTCCTGGGCACGACGTGGTCGATCGTCTCCGCTTTCTTCCCGCAGTACCCGCAGGTGTGTCGGTCCCGACGCATAAGTGCCACGCGGGTGAGCGGCACCCTGCGGCTGTACGGGACGCTGATGTAACGTCTGAGCCGGATGACCGACGGCACGTCGTAGGCGCGTGTCGCCGAGTGGAGCACTGTTCCGGCGTCGTCTCCGTGTACGACCTCCGCCTTCTCCCGCAGGACGAGGAGGATCGCCCTGCGCAGCGGCAGCGTCGTCAGTGGTTCAAAGCTGGCGTTGAGCAGCAACACGTGGCGGCGGGCGGTGCCTGGACCGCCCTCCCTGCTGCGCGCGGCGCTCATGGCCTCGCCCCGGCCGTCGGCCGTGTCTCTTCCCCGGCCAGCCGTTCGGCCAGCCAGGAGACCTCCCTGTGCACCGATCCGAGGATCAGTGGTTCTGTTCGCCTTGCCACACGGACCTCCCGGTGGTCCCGCCGAGTTGCGTCCCGCATTCAGTTTGCGTGGTCGGACCGCTTCAGCGCCACCCCAATTTGCGTTGGGAACCCCAGAAACGCATGAACTCCGGTTTCTGCGCCCCATTGTGCGCCCTCTGGACCCGGATTCACGGTGGCGCCGCGCCGCATACTCCGCGGTGGATAGCGGTGGATAGGGTGCGAAGCATGCGTGAACTCCGCTACCCGCCGGCTGAACGGCTGGACCTCGTCGAAACCCTGCACGGCCGAGCCGTCGCCGACCCCTACCGGTGGTTGGAGGACACCGACTCCGCCGCCACGAAGGAATGGGCCGCCGCCCAGGACGGCCTCTACTCGGACTTCGCCACCCGGTTCCAGAGCCGGGACTGGTTCACCGAACACGTCCGCGCCCTGCTCGGCGCCGGAACCGTGGGCTCGCCCGTGTGGCGCGGGGAGCGCCGCTTCCACATGCGGCGCACCGCCGACCAGGAGCACGCCGTGCTCTACGTCCAGGACGGAGAGGGCCCCGAGCGGGTCCTGCTGGACCCCGGGGCACTCGACTCCACCGGCCTGACCACCCTGGACTCCTGGCGGCCCGACCGCGACGGGCGCCTGCTGGCCTACCAGCTCTCCGAGGGCGGGGACGAGGAGTCGGTCCTGCGGGTGATGGACGTCGACACCGGCGAGACCGTCGACGGCCCCATCGACCGGGCCCGCTACTCCCCCATCGCCTGGTTCCCCGACGGCTCTGCCTTCTACTACGTGCGCCGTCTGCCGCCCGAGGAGGTCCCCGAGGGCGAGGAGGGCTATCACCGCCAGGTCTACCTGCACCGGGTGGGCACGCCCACCGACGAGGACGTGCTCGTCTTCGGTTCCGGCCGGGACAAGACCGAGTACTTCATCCCCGCGGTGAGCCGGGACGGTCGGTGGCTGCTGCTGAGCGCGGTGCGGGGCACCGCTCCGGGCACCGACTCCTGGATCGCCGACCTGTCGGAGGGCGACCCGGAGTCGCCGCGACTGGTCCCCGTACAGCAGGGCATGGTGGCGGCCCTGGACACCTACGTGGGACGGGACGGGCGCCTGTACCTGCAGACCGACCGCGACGCGCCCCGCGGGCGCCTGTGCGTGGCCGATCCGGCCGAGCCCGGGCCGGAGCGCTGGACCACCCTGGTCGCGGAGGACCCCGAGGCGGTGATGGAGGACTTCGCGATCCTCGACGGCCCCGGGATGGAGCGGCCGGAGCTGCTGGTCGCCTGGAGCCGCCACGCGGTCGACGAGGTCACCCGGCACGACCTGGCCACGGGCGAACGGCTGGGCGCGCTGGCGATGCCCGGGCTGGGGACGATCGGCGGGCTGGCCGAACGGCCGGAGGGCGGCCACGAGTGCTGGTTCGGCTACACCGACAGCGTGCACCCGTCGGCGGTGTACCGCTACGACGCCCGCACGGGCGAGGTGACCCTCTGGGACGAGGCCCCCGGGCAGGTCGACGTGCCGCCGGTGCGCACCGAGCAGGTCACGTTCACGTCCAAGGACGGCACGGCCGTGCGCATGCTGGTGGTCTCCCCCCAGGAGGAGGCCGACGGCCCGCGGCCGACCATCCTCTACGGCTACGGGGGCTTTCGCATCTCCCTCAGCCCCGCGTACTCCGCGACGACCCTGGCGTGGGTGCGCGCCGGCGGCGTGTACGCCGTCGCCAACCTGCGCGGCGGGCTGGAGGAGGGCGAGGAGTGGCACGAGGCCGGAATGCTCGCCCGCAAGCAGAACGTGTTCGACGACTGCGCGGCCGCGGCGGAGCACCTGGTCGCCACCGGCGTCACGACGCCCGAGCGTCTGGCCGTCATGGGCGGCAGCAACGGCGGCCTGCTCGTGGGCGCCATGGTGACCCAGCGCCCGGACCTGTTCGCGGCGGCCGTGTGCTCGGCCCCGCTGCTGGACATGGTGCGCTACGAGCGGTTCGGCCTGGGCCAGCTGTGGAACGTGGAGTACGGCAGCGCGGACGATCCCGAACAGCTGGGCTGGCTGCTGGGGTACTCGCCGTACCACAACGTGCGGGAGGGGACCCGGTACCCGGCCACGCTGTTCACCGTGTTCGACAACGACACCCGGGTGGACCCGCTGCACGCGCGCAAGCTGTGCGCGCTGCTCCAGGAGGCCACCTCCGCGCCGCTGGAGGAGGCACCGGTCCTGTTGCGCCGCGAGTCGGAGGTCGGGCACAGCGCCCGGTCGGTGAGCCGCAGCGTGGCGCTGAGCGCCGAACAGCTGGCCTTCCTCGCCCACCACCTGGGGCTCGCCCTGCCCTGATGCTGGTCCGCCCGAGAGCAATGCCACAGCGCTCGGGCACGGGTGGCCGCGAGATCTCCTGGGGAGCGTTGAGACAATCGAGGACACGCTCCCCAGGAGAACGCCCACGGAAGGACCAGGACGTGACACAGATCGAGGCCTGCGGCCCGGACACCGGGACACAGCCCCGGCGGCATGTGCACCTGGCTCAGGTCCGCTACGCCGACCTTGACCCGCAGCACCACGTCAACAACGTCCGGATGCTCACCTACCTGGAGGACGCCAGGATCTCGTTCCTGCGCTACGAGGGCGTGGTGGAGGAGGGCGAGGAGGTGTTCGGCGCCATGGTCGTGGCCCGCCAGGAGGCGGACTACGTGGCGCCGCTGCTGCCCAGGTCCACGCCCGTGCGCGTCGAGCTGTGGGTGACCGAGGTGCGCAACGCCAGCTTCACCCTGGCCTACGAGATCCGTGACGACACGAAGGTGTTCCTGCGCGCCAGCACGGTGCTGGTGGGGTTCGACGTCGACACGCAGCGCGCCCGCCGCCTCAACGAGCGGGAGCGCGCCTTCCTGGCCGACTACACCTGAGCCCGGACCGCGGCGGCCACGGTGGTCACCGCGGCCGGGGCGGCCGCGGAGCCCTGGGCGGCGGCCGCCGCCGTGGCGGCGACCGCGGTCCGGGAACGGGTCACTTGAGCGAGATCGTGACGGCCTCACCGTCGTCGTCATCGCCGCCGGGGGTCACCGACAGGGAGGTGGGGTCGGCCACGGCCGGGGGCGCCGCGTCCTCGGCGACGTTGACCATGCTGTGCGCGGCCATCACCATGTACTCCCACAGCTGGCGTTCCAGCGCCTCGGGCAGGGCGATGGAGTCCACGGCCGCGCGCATGTGCTCCAGCCAGCGGTCGCGCTCGGCCGCACCGATCCGGAACGGGACGTGGCGCATCCGCAGGCGGGGGTGTCCGCGCTGGTCGTTGTAGGTGCGCGGGCCTCCCCAGTACTGGATGAGGAACAGGCGCAGGCGCTCCTCGGCCGGACCCAGGTCCTCCTCCGGATACATGGGCCGCAGAACGGGGTCCTCGGCCACACCCTCGTAGAAGCGGCGGACCAGGCGGGTGAAGGTCTCCTCTCCGCCCACGGCCTCGTAGAACGTCATTCGCACCGGCTGTTCGTCCCTGCTCTGCTGGTCATCTCGCGCGGAAGTCATCGCCCACCAGCGTATGCGACACCGCAGGCGCGGGGCAGGGGCGTGAGTCACGAACGAGGTCGCGAACGGCAGGGGGACCGGTGCGCACCGCTCCCCCCGCACGGGCCCCGACTCTCAGGCACTCCCCCGCAGCAGCGCGGCGAGCAGCTTCGCCCGGACGCCGCCGGGCAGGTCCTCGTCGCGGTCCGGCCGCCAGGTGCAGCCGACGCTCACGGCTTCGACCCGGCCGGTGTCCCGGACGCGGTGGACCGCCTCGACGACGGCAGAGGTGGTGGGGCCGCCGGGCGTCGGAAAGAGCAGGCCCGGGACCTCGTCGGAGTCGATGACGTCCAGGTCCACGTGGAGCAGGAGGGGACCCTCGGGAAGGTCCTCGTCCGTCAGGTCGGTGACGGTGGAGCGCCGGACGGCCGACGTGCTCAGGTACTCGGCTTCGGGCGGGTCGAGGTCGCGCCCGTCCACGAGCAGCAGCCGTTCCTCGGGGATCTGCCGCAGCCCGAGCCGGTCCATCGCCGGGTCCGGCCGGTAGCCGGCCAGCACCCGCAGAGGGATGCCCCCGGCGTAACCGGAGGCGCTGGTCTCCATCGTCTGCACGTCGCCGTGCGCGTCGAACCACACGACGGAGGCGTCCACACCCGCCCGCTGGACGCCGGCGACCGTGCCGAGCGCCGCCATGCAGTCGCCGGACAGGACCACGGGGGTCCCGGGGCCCCGGACCTCGTCGGCCACGCGTGCGGCCACCGCCTCGTGCAGCACCGCCATCCGGGTCCACTGGTCGGCGTCCGGGAGCCGTTCCGCCACCGTCTCCGTGTGTCCGCGCCAGGGGAGCCGGAAGTCCGGCAGGTACTCGTCCAGGTGGTAGGGCACGCTCAGCATCGTCATGGCCGGACTCTAGCCGTGGCCGCCCCGCCCGTACAGCGAACAGCGCCACGAACCCGCCCGTACACGGACGAACCCCGCGGGCCGGACGAAGCCGGGCCGCGGGGTTCGCACACGAGCGGGTGTCAGTCGCGGGTGAGCTTGCGGTGCGTGACCGCGTGCGGACGCGCGGCGTCCGGGCCCAGGCGCTCGATCTTGTTCTTCTCGTATGACTCGAAGTTGCCCTCGAACCAGTACCAGTTGGCGTCGCCCTCCCAGGCGAGGATGTGCGTGGCGACGCGGTCGAGGAACCACCGGTCGTGGGAGGTGATCACGGCGCAGCCGGGGAAGTCCAGCAGCGCGTTCTCCAGCGAGCCCAGCGTCTCGACGTCCAGGTCGTTGGTGGGCTCGTCCAGGAGCAGCAGGTTGCCGCCCTGCTTGAGCGTGAGCGCGAGGTTCACGCGGTTGCGCTCACCGCCGGAGAGCACACCCGAGGACTTCTGCTGGTCCGAGCCCTTGAAACCGAAGGCGGCGACGTAGGCGCGGCTGGGGATCTCGACCTTGCCGACCGTGATGAAGCTCTCACCGTCGGAGATGGTCTCCCACACGTTCTTGGTGTCGTCGATCCGACCGCGGTACTGGTCGACGTAGGAGATCTCGACGGTCTCGCCGACGTTGATCTTGCCCTGGTCGGGAGTCTCCTCCCCGACGATCATCTTGAACAGCGTCGTCTTACCGACACCGTTGGGGCCGATGACACCGACGATGCCGTTCGGCGGCAGGGAGAAGCTCAGGTCCTCGATGAGCACCCGGTCGTCGAAGCCCTTGGTGAGGTTCTTGACCTCCACCACGGTGTTGCCCAGACGCGGACCCGGCGGGATCTGGATCTCCTCGAAGTCCAGCTTGCGGGTCTTGTCCGCCTCGGAGGCCATCTCCTCGTACCGCTGCAGACGGGCCTTGCTCTTGGTCTGGCGCGCCTTGGCGTTGGAGCGCACCCACTCCAGCTCGTCCTTGAGGCGCTTGGCCTTCTTGGCGTCCTTTTGGCCCTCGACCTTCAGACGGGTCTGCTTGGTCTCGAGGTAGGTGCTGTAGTTGCCCTCGTAGGGGTAGAACTGGCCGCGGTCCAGCTCGAGGATCCAGGTGGCGACGTGGTCGAGGAAGTACCTGTCGTGTGTGATCGCCACGATGGTGCCGGGGTACTTGGCCAGGTGCTGCTCCAGCCAGTTCACACTCTCGGCGTCGAGGTGGTTGGTGGGCTCGTCGAGAAGGAGAAGGTCGGGCTGCTCCAGGAGCAGCTTGCACAGGGCGACGCGGCGCTTCTCACCACCCGAGAGCTGGGTGACCGAGGCGTCGCCGGGCGGGCAGCGCAGGGCGTCCATCGCCTGTGCCAGCTGGCTGTCGAGATCCCAGGCGTTGCGGTGGTCGAGCTGCTCCTGCAGCTTGCCCATCTCCTCCAACAGTTCGTCGGAGTAGTCCGTCGCCATCTGCTCGGCGATCTCGTTGAAGCGGGTCATCATCGCCTTGGTCTCGGCGACTCCGTCCTCAACGTTCTCCAGCACCGTCTTGTCGGCGTCCAGGACGGGCTCCTGGGCGAGCATCCCCACGGAGAATCCCGGCATGAGCCGCGCCTCACCGTTGGACGGCTGCTCGATGCCGGCCAGGATCTTCAGCAGCGTCGACTTACCCGCACCGTTGGGGCCCACGACACCGAGCTTGGCTCCGGGCAGGAAGGACCCCGAAACGTTGTCAAGGACGACCTTGTCGCCGTGCGCCTTGCGCACGTTCTGCATTGTGTAGATGTACTCCGGCATGTAGTCCAGGCTACGGGGTCCCGCCGCTTGCCGAGACCACGGAGCGCCTCACGAGGGGCCTTTCCGTGCTCGCGCCGCGCCTGCGCGCTCCGGACGGTTTCCCGCCGTCCCGGGGGACGCCGAGTCGACGGGCCGCGCCCGCCGTCCCCGGCCGTCGAGGACGCGCCTCCCGGAGGTCACGGCGGCCCCTGGGGTGGGTCCGGAGACCCGGGAGCACCCGAGGGCCCGGACGCTTCGTCAGGATCGGCGGGGTCCAAGGGATCGGCGGAACCGGACGCTTCGGTGGGCGCAGCGAGCTCGGCGGAACCGGACGCTTCGGTGGGCGCAGCGGGCTCGGCGGAACCGGCGGGCCCGGAGAGGCCAGTGGGCTCGGCGGAACCGGCGGGCTGGTTGGGTTCGGTGGAACCGGAGGGACCAGCGGGCTCGGTGGGCTCGGTGGGGCCAGCGGGGTCGGAGGGATCGGCGGAGCCGGAGGGCTCGGAGGGGCCAGCGGGCTGGGTGGGTTTGGTGGAACCAACGGGAGCGGAGGAGCGAAAGGTCTCGGCGGGCCCAGGTGAACCAACAGGGCCAGTCGGCCCAGGAGGGTCGGGAGGACGGTCGAGCCACGTGGGCGCGTGCGCCCGCCACCGCTGGACCGGCAGCCCCAGGTCCAGCGCTCGCAGCATGAGGACCGCCATTCCGTAGCCCGGGTCGGCGGCCAGCGCCACCTCCAGGGCCGCCCGCGCCAGCGGCTCGTCGTCGAGCTGCCAGGCGGCCACGGCGAGCAGCGAGGCGGGGGCCGGTCGGTACCGGGGGCACACGCGTCCGGTCAGCCTCGCCCACAGCCGCTGGTGGACGACGGCGTCCTCCCGGGTCAGGCGGGCCCAGACCTGGTCCCGCGCACCGATCCGGGTGAGGTGGAGGCCGAGCCGGGCCAGCTCCTCCTCTCCGGTGACACCGCGGCCCTCCCTCTCCCGCCGCACCGCGGCCAGGAGTTCACCGGCGCCCCGGCGCACCAGCTCCGCCTCCCCGACGTCCGCGGCCATCCGACGGGTCTGCTGCTCCACGGCGGCCGTCACGCCCTCCATCACGGCCGCGGCCGCGTCGTCCGGCGCCGGGACCAGAGCGCGCAGTCGGTCCCACCCCTGGTCCGGGCGCCGGACGGGCGCGGCGGGCGCGGCGGGCGCGATCCCCATCAGCACGGCCTGAGCCGGGACCGCGGACCGGCCGGTGTCCAGGACCCGCCCCTCGGGCGGGCAGCAGTCGGGTGTGCGACACAGGTGGGACCAGTAGCGCTCCCCCGCCACCCGCAGGGCGTCGTGCACCTCCAGGCGGCGTTCGCGGGCGGCGCCGACCACCCCGTCCAGGAAGGGGCCCACCACCTCCACCGGACCCGTCCCGACGACCACCAGCCCCGTGCTCCCCTCCTCGGCGGCCAGCCGGACGACGGTCCGGGAACGCTCCAACGGGGTCTGGCCGCGGGGAACCCGCGCGAGGTCGGCGACGAAGGCGGCCCGGGCACGGGTGCCGCGCAGGGCCACCACCACGATCCCGGGATCCGGGGGCTCTCCGACCAGGTAGGGCAGTGCCGCGACGACGTCGGTCGGAGTGCTCAGGGTCAGTGCCGGTGCACCCGCTTCGGCCGGGGACCGCGGCGCGGGCACGGCCATCGCGCGCTCCGGCGGATCGGAGCGACCACCGGTCCTCGGACCACACGGGGGCGGGTCCGCTCCGGGGGTGGGCGCCGGATCGGCGCCGTCGGGTGCCTGGGAAGGGTCGGGCGGTCCATCACGCTCGGTTGCCTCGCGGGCCCGGTCGTGGTCGGGGGTGAGGGAGGAGGGAGAGGGGTCGTGTGCGGAGCGTGGCTGTTCTGCGTCCATATATTCACGGTGCGTGAGGACGTGACGATCCGCAACGGCCTCTCGACGGCTGTGGACGAACCGCGCACGGCCCGGCGCCCCGAAGCCCCGGCGACCCAGGGCCCCGTCGCGGGCCCAGCGGCCCGAAGCCCCGGTAAACCAGGGCCCATGGGGCCCGAAGGGCTCTGGGGGTCCGAAGCCTCGGCAAACCCCAGGACCTCACCCCGGGCCCAGCGGCCCGAAGCCTCGGTGAGCCAGGGTCCGTCGGGCACGAAGGGCCCTGGAGGTCCGAAGCCCCGGCGGCCCAGGGCCCGAGGAGCCCTCACGCCCCCGAAGGCCCAGGACACTCCTGGGCCCGCTCAGATCCCCAGAGCGTCGGGAGGCTCGGGGATCTCCTCTGCCCGGGGACCGGGGATGCGTCCGCCGACACCCGGTCTGCCCGCGGGCAGGCACACACGGTCGCGGCCGGTCTCCTTGGCCCGGTACAGCGCGAGGTCGGCGGCGGTCAGCAGCTCCACCAGGTCGTTGCCGTGGTCACCGATCACCGCGACGCCGATCGAGATGGTGATCGACACCGGTACGTCGTCCACCGAGATCTCCATCCGGCCCACCTGCGAGCGCAGCCGCTCGGCGGCCTGCCACGCCTCGGTCGTGTCCGACCCGGGCAGCAGGACCACGAACTCCTCTCCGCCGAACCGCCCGAGCAGGTCGGACTGGCGCAGCTGCTGGGCGATCGTCGTCGCCACCCCCAGCAGGACCTGGTCTCCGAAGAGGTGCCCGTGGTTGTCGTTCACACGCTTGAAGTGGTCGATGTCGACGATCAGCACCGCGGCCCGGCTCCGCGCGGACCGGGCCCTGGCGATCTCGACCGCGGCCTCCTGCTCCCAGGTCGGAGCGTTCAGCAGCCCCGTCTTGGGGTCGGTGCGCGCGGCCGTCTGGAGTTGTTGGTAGAGCAGGCTGCGCTGGAGCAGCACCACCGGGGGGACGGCGATGACCAGCAGGAACAGGGTCAGGTGGGCGAGGATGGCGACCGTGACCCCGACACATAATTCGACGGCGTCCACGATCAGCGCCTCCCGGTCCCACATCGGCCGGAGGCTGTGCCCGGGGCCGCTGCTGATCCGCGCGGCCACGGCGACGATGAGCGTGTTGAGCACGGTGAACCCCGCGCAGCACAGCAGCGCGACGACGACCCCCAGGCCGCTGCCCAGGTTCTCGTGCGCGCTCTGCGTGCCCTTGACGCCCTGCAGGACGCCTCCGCCCCAGTACGCGTGCCAGACCACCGACGCCAGGAAACCCGACAGCGCCACCGAGACGGCGTTGAACAGCCGCCTGTGCGCCATGGCCGGACGCGCGCGGAGCTGGAGCATGAGGTAGACGGGGACGGGCATCAGCAGCGAGTACAGCGGCGGCAGCAGGACCACCACCGGGAACCACCAGGCGCCCAGCAGGTCGCGGGTGAGCCCGGCGGGCATCCCGAGTCGGCGGATGGCCTCCACGCACACCGCGGCGCTCACCACGAGCGCGAGGAAGGTGGTCAGGTCGGCGAGCAGCACGTCGGTCAGCGCGATCGTCGCGCCGAACAGGAACAGCACGGCGAACAGGAGGAATCCCATGTAGACGATCAGGCCCCGGGGCTGCTGGAGAATCGGCCACCGCTCCCGCTCTCCAGAGGGGTCCCCCCGGGCCGCCATCGGCCTCTCCGAGATACTCACGGCTTGTCCCTCCCTCCCTGTGTCACTCTCTGCCCCCATTTCCCTACACCCGTCTCTGATGAGCCCACCGCCCCCCACGGTTCTCCCTTCGACGGGCCTGATTCGCCCCGCGTTCCCCTACGGTGCCACTCGGTTACGACGCCCCGCGGACGGGCGCCCCCTACGCCAGTGGGACTCACTGCCGCAGACGCCACCCGCAACTTTACATTACTTTGGGTAATAGCTTAATTGCTGATTGTACGATCAACGCAGGCAGGAGGACAGGGGAAAGCGATGTCCCGATCGCACCGCAGCAGAGCACCGGCGCGCGGGCGCTCGCGGGCGGGCGCCGCGAGGGAGGCCGCGAAGCCCCTCTGGGCCCACACGGAAGGATCATCGTGGCCGGAGTCGGTCACGGAGCGAACCGGGCCGATTCCTCACCGCACGCACGCGTTCGAGCACGAAGGGTTGGCTCCGGGCGGGAAGTGCGGCATCCTGGCACGGGGCTCCGTTCCGGTAACCGGATCACGACCCGGCGTGTCCGACTCTCGGCGCACCGCGATCCGGGCCCCTCGGCACTCAACGAAGGAGCAGTCAGATGACCAACGGCATCCACTGGATCTAGAGCGTGTCTCTCTGAGGGCTTTCGGGTGAGGGGCGGCCAACGGCTCCTCCCTCGCACGAGAGCGTGCGAAGTCCAGCCGGCCGCCCTCGCCGGGCGCACCCGCCCGGCGAGGGCGGCCGGCGCACGCGACCCCGACACCGTCGGGGCACACCGGCCAATGCCCGAGTGCGGGGGCCGGGCGGCGCGATGGTCGGCCGCCCCGGCCACGGCCGCGGGTCAGTCGGAGGTCGCGGCGACCTCGTAGGCCGCGCGGAACGCCCGGTAACGCTCCAGTTCGGCCTCCATCGGCTCCACCACGCGCGTCGCGGCGATCTGCTTGACGCGGGCCAGGGCGGCGAGCTCGACCTCCTCGCGGCGTTGGACCGCGGCCACCTCCACGAGGTTGCCGCAGCCGACACCGGTCAGCCAGCCCACGAAGAGCGCGGCGGTGACCAGGGTGCCGGAGTAGGCCAGGAAGACCGGGTCGTCGAACATCCGCAACCCCGTGAAACCGCCGCCGAGCAAGCTCACCAGCGACACGACCACCCACACCAGGCCGAGCGCGGCGGCGGCCAGCAGTGCGAACTGGGCGGTGCGGGCCGCCTTCCACCACGCCGGGCTCCGGCCGGGGTCGCCGACCGCGCCGGAGACCCCCTCGCCGAGTTCGGCGGGCAGGTCGGACAGCGCGCTGCGCGCGGCGGCGCGCATCCGTCGGCGCCACGGCCCCGGCATGTCCTCGGAGACGGCGTCGGCGGCCTCGCCCAGGACGGTCTCCAGTTCGGCCTCGTGCGCGTCGACGGGACCGCTCACGCTCTGGTCCTCACGGCGCAGGAAGTCGAGCTGGACCGCGGCCAGCGGGTCCTTGCGCAGCTTCGCCGAGTGCCGTGCCACCGGCCAGCCGACCTGGCGCCTGCCTCGCCTGACGTCGTTGGTCTCGACGACGTCGGCGACGGCGGAGACGCCCGCCGCGTCGGCCAGTCCGCTCTCGATGCGCCTGCGCGCGTCGGCGGGGACGCCCTCCGGGATCGGGGCCCGTCCGCGGAACTCCCCGAAGGGCTCGATCACCTGGTCGAGGTCGGCGGCCAAGCGGTCGACCAGGGCGCGCCGCTCCCCCACCGTCTCGGCCAGGAACTCGCGCAGGTCGCGGATGCCCTGGTCGGTGATGGTGGACGTGGTGATCACCCGCGGGTGCACGCCCGACTCCGTCTCCAGCAGGCGGCGCAGGTCGGTCAGGAGCTCCTCGAGCTCGTCCGGCGCGACCTTGTCGACCTGGTTGAGGACGGCGATGGTGACCGCGCCGTGCCCCGACATCTGGGCCAGGTAGCGGTGGTGGACGGCGGCGTCCGCGTACTTTTGCGGGTCGAGCACCCACACGAGCAGGTCGACCGAGCCGATGAGGCGGTCGGCCTCGGCCGTGTGCATGCTGCGCACCGAGTCGTGGTCGGGCAGGTCGAGCAGGACCAGGCCGGTCAGTTCGGAGTTACCGGCGTCCAGGACGCTCGTGCGCGAGTGGCGGTAGCGGTTGGGCACGCCCAGCCAGCTCAGCAGGGCGTCGGCCCCCTCGTGGCCCCACACGCACGCGTGGGCCTTGGAGGTGGTGGGCCGGGTGACGCCGGTCTGCGACAGTTCCAGCCCGCACAGGGCGTTGAACAGTGAGGACTTGCCGCTGCCGGTGCCGCCGGCGAGCGCGACGACGGTGTGCTCGGCGGACAGGCGCAGCCGGGCCCCCGCGTGGTCGAGCAGCTGTCCGGAGCGCGCGATCAGCTCCTCGGGCAGGTCGTCCTGTCCGATCTCGGTCAGCGTGGAGAGCGCGTCCAGGCGCTCGATCAGCTCGGCGCGGCTGATCGAGGACGTGGAATGCCAGTGGTCGTGGGTGGTGGGACGGTACTCCTCGTCCTCCCGCTCGGTGGCGGAGTCGGCTCCGGCGTCCCCTCGCGGGTCGGCCTCGGCCCCGTCCTCGGCGCCCGCGGAGGGGTCTGCCTGGTCCTGGCCCACCGCCCGGAAGGCTCCGGAGACGGCGGAGGGGCCGGGTACGCGGCGCGGCAGCGGCGCGGGGGCCGACGGGTCGGTCTCCTCGCCCGACACGGCCCCGGTGTCCTGCGCGGCCTCCGCCATGGTCCGCCGGCGCGGGCTCTGGCGCGACTCCGCGGGCGGGGCCTCGCCCTCGGCCGCGCGCTCGCCTCGGGCCGACCGCGGGGAACCCTCCGCCGACGGCGGAGACACGATCGGGAAGCCGCCGGTGGTGCGACCGGCGATCTGGGCGTCCTCGGCCGCCTCGGCCAGGCTGCCCACCCACCCGGCGAGACCCTCGGGGTCGTCCTCGTGGTCCGAGCCCTCGGCGCGTCCGGCGTCCTGCTCCTGCCCGGTCCGCGCCCTGGCGGCGCCCTGAGCGGTCTCGGTCTCCCTGCGCTCGGCGGTGGTCTGAGGCGCCGCAGTGCCCTGGACCTCACCGGCCTCCTGTGACTCCCTGGTCTCACGCGCCTCCGCGGCGGCGTGCGCCCGCGCCGAACGCGAGGAGGGCCGGGCGTGCCGTCCGGGCCGCCGCTGCTGCTCGGGCCGCTCCGTCTGCCGGCTCTGCTGGGTCTGCTCCCCATCGGGTGCCGATTCCGCCGAGCCGGACGCCTCGCCGCGATCGGTCTGCGGCTCGCCGCCCTCGGGCGGGTCCGGGTATCCCGAGATCCCGTCGTGGGCGGGTTCGCCGGAGGCGTCCGCGTGGTCGGGGTGCTCGGGCACCGGCATGGTGTAACCGCGCCAGGGACCGCTCTCGGTCTGGGCCGTCTCACCCCGGTCGGTGCGTCCGTCGTTCCAGGGCCCGGAATCGGCCGGTCCGCTCCCGCGGTCCTCGCCGTCGGCCCGGTGATCGGCCGAGTCCGGTGCCCGATAGGCCTGCGCTGGGTTCCACTGAGTCGTCATCGCGAAATCTCAAGGTTGTACGTGGCCTGATAGAGCTGGACGGCGCTGTCCTCGGTGGGGATCCCGGCCGACGCCAGGGCGCCGTCGAAGGGAACGCGCTCGTGTTCGAGCAGGCCGAGGACGCGCTGCCGCAGGTTGTCCCGTGCGGTCCCACCCATACTGCGCAGGGACTGGGCACCGAACAAGCCCTTGAGCAGGCGTTGTGGGGATGGACCGGAGGTGTCGGCCGCGTGGGCGCCGCCTCCGGAATGGGATCGCTCGAAGCCGAGCAGGTCGATGATCAGGACCAGGGCGACGATGTCGTGGTCGAAGGTGACGAAGCGGGCGACGGATCGCTTGGTGGCACCGCTGGCGGTGGTCATCCCGGCGATCTCGCCCTGCCACTCCGCGATCTCCTTGCGGATCCGCTTGCCGAGGTCGGCCGTGGGCCGGTCCAGGGCCCGCGTCACGAGGTCGGCGCCACCGCTCACCGCACGCCAGGACTGCTCCACCTGCTCGGCGGCGCGCTCGCACGATGAGACCACCAGGGCCTCCAGCGCGTCGCGCACGGCCCGCTCCAGGGAGGCGACCCGCTGGCCGCGTTCGGCCTGTTCGTTGCGGGCCTTGCGGCTGCGCCTGCCCCGCATGCGCAGGCTCTTGGCGAGGTCGCCGCTGGCGGCGACCTCCTGCCAGCGGGCACTCAGCGAGCCCCGCAGCAGGGATCCGTCGCCCAGCCCGGTGTCGATACGGCGGTTGGCGGCGGCGTAGGCGTCGTCGACGGCGGCGCCGAGCGAGCGCCCGGTCTCGATCTGGGTCTCCACCTGGCGTGCGAGTTCGGGCACGCGGGAGCGGAAGCTGTCGATGACGCCCACGAACGTGCGGCGGGAGACCCGGTCGCGCTGATCGGCCTCCCCCGCCACGTCGGCGAGGAACTCGCGGATGTGGTCGGCGACGTTGGAGGTGAAGCGCTCCCCGCGGATCTGGTCGGTCTCGGGGATGGCGAAGCGGGCCGCGTTGCCGAGGCCGTTGGCCTCCAGCATCGCGCCGAAGTGGTCGAGCAGCTGACGGCGGCCCTTGCGGGGCACCCGGGACAGGACCACGGCCAGTGAGGTGTCCCGGTCCCGTGCGACCTGGAGGAACTCCCAGACACGGGCGTCGGCGTAGCGGGTGCTGGTGGTGACGAACACCCACAGGTCGGCGGCGTCGAGGAACTTGGCCGCGAACTCGTGGTGGGCCGCGACGGCGGAGTCGACGTCGGGCGTGTCCAGCAGGGCCACGCCCGGGGGCATGGCCTCGCTCGCGGCGAGCACGAGCATGCCGTCCTTGCCGGGCATGGCCAGACCCTGCTGGCGCACGCGCGGCAGTGTGGGGATGAAGGAGGCCTCGCTGAACCAGTCGACGTCGGCGGGGTTGCACGCCAGGACCGGGCTGTTGGTCGTGGGGCGGCGCACTCCGGTGGTGGTGACCTGCTCGCCCACCAGGCTGTTGACCAGGGTGGACTTTCCCGCGCCGGTGGACCCGGCGACGGCGATGAGCAGCGGGATGTCGGGACGGCGCACGCGCGGCAGGACGTAGTCGGACAGCTGGGCGAGGACGTCCGCCTGTAGGGCGCGGCCCTCGTCGGCGCCGGGGAGCCCGTCCGCGAACTCCAGGTCGCGGACGTGGCCGCGCAGGGACTCCAGGATCTGCTCGAATCGGCGTTCGTCGGGGGCGGGGGCCCGGTGCTTGGCCGGGTCCGCCTCGACGGATGGGCCCGGCTGGTGGGACCCCCCGTCCCGGGCGACGTCCCCGCGGCCCGCGGAGGGCATGGGTGCGTGGCCCTGATCGGGCTGGTCAGAGGTGGCGTCCGGTCCGGTTGCGAACCGGTCCGGGGCACCGGGACCGGAGGTGTCCGGTGCGGCCGACGGCCGGGTCATGTCGGTCTGCCCTCCTCAACGCTGCTGACGGTCCCCGCCGGTCCGGGCGACGAACACCGCCGGCTGAGGTCTCATTGGAGATCGCGCCCGGTCACCTGTCGATGGGTCTCGAACTGGGTTCCCGTGTGCAGTATGTCAAGATCCCGCGCTGTTTGGACCACTTCTCCGATGATCACCACCGCCGGGGGCCGAACGTTGGCCGATCGCACCGCGGAGGCGATGCCCGCAAGCGTACCGGTCACGGTCCGCTGTCCCGGCAGTGTCGCCTCCTGGACCACGGCGACGGGTGTGTCCCGGGAACGGCCGTGGGCGATGAGGGCGGCGGAGATCGCCTCGATGCGCTCCACTCCCATGAGTGCCACCACGGTACCCCCCGCCGTGGCGAGCCCCTTCCAGTCGACGGTGGAGCGCTCGTCGTCGGGAACCACGTGCGCCGAGACGATGTGCACGTCCTGGGCCACGCCCCGGTGGGTCGCGGGGATCCCGGCGCTGGCGGGGGCGGCCAACGCGCTGGTCACGCCGGGCACGGCGATGACCGGGACGCCGGCGGCGGCGCAGGCGGCGGCCTCCTCTCCCCCTCGTCCGAAGAGGAAGGAGTCGCCGCCCTTGAGCCGCACCACGAACTTGCCCTGGCGCGCCCGGCCGACGAGGACGGCGTTGATGTCCTCCTGCGTCATGGACCGGCCGTAGGGGATCTTTGCGGCGTCGACGATCTCCACGTCGGCGGCCAGCCGGTCGAGCAGGGAGGTCGGCGCGAGGCGGTCGACGACCACGACGTCGGCCTGGGACAGCAGTTGTTGTCCCCGAACCGTGATCAGACCGGGATCACCCGGTCCGCCGCCGACGAGGGCCACACCCGTGAGCCGCTCCCGCCCGCGCCGCGCGTCGAGGGTGCCGTCGGCCAGCCCGTCGGCGATGGCGTCACGCAGTCCGGCGGAGCGGCGGGGGTCCCCGGAGGCGACGACGCCGACGGTGATGTCGCCGATGTTTCCGCTGGCGGGCGTCCAGGCCGAGGAGGAGTGCCGGTCGTCGGCGCGCACGCACCACACGCGCGCGTCCTCGGCCTCGGCCGCCACGGCCGCGTTGACCTCGGGGTCGTCGGTGGCCGCGTGGACGAGCCAGTAGGTGAGGGCGCCTTCACCGGCGACGTCGCCGGGTTCGAAGGCGCGGCGCCACCATGTGATGTGCCCCGCGTCGGCGAGGTCCTCCAGCGCGGCGGAGACGGCCGGGGCCACGAGGGTGACGCGTGCGCCCGCCTCGACGAGTACCGGGATCCGGCGCTGGGCGACTCTGCCCCCGCCGACGACGAGGACGTCGCGGCCCTGCATGCGCAGACCGAGGAGATAGGTCATGGTTCGCGCCCCTTCGGTCGTCCTTGCCGGCTCCCCGGCGGCGACGGCGGGGCGCGCGGCGGAGGGGTCCGCCGCGCCGCCGGCGATGTTTCGGAATTGCTTCAAATTACCTTGTCAAAGCGCTATTACGGACGCGTAAACGGATCGCCGCGGTGAGTGTGACCCCGCCCGCACCCGCCCGGGGCCGGGCGGGTGCGGGCGGGTGCGGGCGGATCGATCCGTCGCGGCGGCCGTCAGTGCGCCGTGGACACGCCTGCCGCGTCGAAGGTGGCGACGTTGCGCAGGGCGCGGGCCGAGCCCTGCAGGAGCGGCAGCGCCAGCAGGGCGCCCGAGCCCTCGCCCAGCCGCATCTCCAGGTCGACCAGGGGGCGCAGGCCCAGGTGTTCCAGCGCCAGGGTGTGCCCGGGCTCGCTGGAGCGGTGGCCCGCGAAGCACGCGGACATGGACTCGGGCGAGATCGCCGCCGCCACGAGCGCGGCGGCCCCGGCGATGACCCCGTCCAGCAGCACCGGCACCCGCAGCGCCGCGCCGCCGAGCACGAACCCGGCCAGAGCCGCGTGCTCCAGGCCGCCCAGGGCGGCCAGGACGCCGATGGGGTCGGAGCGGTCCACGGGGTTGGCGGCCAGGGCCTGACGCACCACCTCCACCTTGTGCGCGTGCATGGCGTCGTCCACCCCGGTCCCGCGGCCGGTGGCCTGGGCCGGGTCCGCGCCGGTGAGGGCGCACACGAGCGTGGCCGCGGGCGTGGTGTTGGCGATGCCCATGTCACCGGTGATCAGACACCGGTTCCCGGCCGAGACGAGGTCGCGGGCGACCTCGATGCCGCCCTCCAGCGCCTGGAGGGCCTGGGCGCGGGTCATCGCCGGGCCCTGGGTGAAGTCGGCCGTGCCGCGCGCGACCTTGCGCGGCAGCAGTCCGGCGGCGCGGGGCAGGTCGCCCACCACGCCGACGTCGATCACGGTGACCTCCGCGCCGACCTGCTCGGCGAAGGCGTTGACGACCGCTCCGCCGTCCAGGAAGTTGTGCACCATCTGCGCGGTGACCTCCTGGGGCCAGGCGGTCACCCCCTGCGCGTGGACACCGTGGTCACCGGCGAAGACGGCGACGGCGGCGGGTTCGGGGATCGGCGGGGGGCACTCCTCGGCGAGCCCGGCCAGCTGCACCGAGATCTCCTCCAGGACGCCGAGGGAGCCCGGCGGCTTGGTCATCCGGTTCTGCCGGTCCCTGGCCTCCTCCACGGCACGGGGGTTCAGGCCTCCGATGGCGGTGATGGTCTCCTCCAGCAGGCTCGTGGGCTCCTGGCCGGGTAGACCGCGGTGACCGTACCGGTCGCGGTGGACCGCCCAGGACAGGGGGCGTCCCTTGGCCCAACCCGCCAGGCTGAGTTCGGGCTCGGTGGGGAACTCCTCGACGTAGCCGACGCAGAGGTAGGCCACGAGGTCGAGGTGGGAGGGGAGTTCGAGGGCGTCGGCGACGTCGCGCTCGTCGACGAAGCCGACCCAGCCCACGCCCAGCCCTTCGGCGCGGGCGGCCAGCCACAGGTTCTCGACGGCCAGGGCGGCGGCGTAGGCCGCGCTGGCGGGCTGGGCGTGGCGGCCCTGGCCGTGGCGGCCGCCGCGGGTGGGGTCGACGGTGACGGCGATGTTGAGCGGAGAGTCGAGGATCGCCTCGACCTTGAGCCCGGAGAAGGCCCGCGCGCGGATGCCGGGCTGGGCGCGCGCGTGGTCGTCGCGCTCGGCCTGGGCGAGGTCGCGGACGCGGGCGCGCAGGTCGGGGGCGTCGATGACCAGGAAGTCCCAGGGCTGGACGTGGCCGACGCTGGGTGCTTGGTGGGCCGCTTCCAGGACGCGGGTGAGGACGTCGTCCGGCACGGGGTCCGGCCGGAATCCGACGCGGACGTCGCGCCGCTCGCGGATGGCGCGGTAGACGGCGTCGCGCTCGGCGTCGTCGAAGGCGTGTCCGGCCCAGTCGCCGAACGGGGCGGCCCCGTCGGCGGCGGGGGCTGGGTCGGTCGGCGTTGGGGCGGAGGGTACCGCCCGGGGTCCGGTGTGGCTCGGCGGTCCGGTGGGTTCCGGTCCCTCGGCGGGCGCGGCTGCTTCGTGTGCGTACATGCTCTGTTCCGGCTCGGGTGCCGCGGCGCGGGTCCGCGCGGGCTCGGGTGCGGTGTCGGACGGGGAGGGCGTCCGTTCGGCGGCGGGGTGCGCCGTGGCGGGGTGGTGCCCGTGGGCGAGGTCGGTGGTCGGGGCCGCCGGCTCCGGTTCGCGTTCGCCGCCGCGGAAGGGGATGACGTTGGGCCGACGGGCGGTCGCCGGTGGTGCGGCGGCCCCTGGGCGGGCGGGCGGGGCCGCGTGGGACGGCGGTGCGGGAGCGGGTGGCTCCGGGTCGGGCGCGGGCTCGGGTGCGGCCACGGGTTCGGGCTCGGGCTCGGGCTCGGGCGCAGCCGCGGGTGCGGGGGCCTCGGGCTCGGCGGGCGGCGCGGAAGCGCGCTCGGGCTCGTGAGCCGCCACGGGCTCCGGCTCGGCCACCGGCACGGATTCCACGGGGGCCGACGCGGGCCGGGGTTCGGACGTGCGGGGTTCGGCCGGCGACGGCGTCGTTCGCTCGGGCTCCGCCGGCACCGCGGGCGGACGTCGGAACGGGTTCGCCGGCCCCGCGGACGCGCGCGGCCGCTGCGCCCGTGTGCCCCGGCCGCTCTCCGGCAGGCCGTCGAGCAGCCCGCCGAGGCCGGAGTCGCCCGTCGGCGCGGTCTCGCCGCGCCGGGCGTCCTCGCGGTCATCGTTGGTCATGATCGCTCCCCGTGGAGGTATGTCGGCTGCCCTCAGGGCGTGGTCGGCGGATACGCACTCTGCTACACGGTGCCCCAGAGACCGGTAAGCGTAGTGTGCGGCTTTTGTCCCACCCGCACGGGTCCCCCGGACCCCGGACAACCGGGCCCGGCACGGTCGCCGGGCGCCTCAAGTCACCACCAACTGTGCCAGAGTTCGCCCCAGCACGCGGTGGGTACCCCGGTCCCGGACGGCCACCCGGAGCCACTCGGGCCCCAGGCCGGGGAAGGTGTCGCCCCGCCGTACGGCCACGCCCCGCTCGCGCAGCCGCTCGCGAAGCAGGTCCGCTCCGGGGGCCCTGACCAGGAGGAACGAGGCCCGGGCACCCGCGAGCACATGCAGCCCCGCGTCCCCGAGCACGTCGGCCAGGTCCTCGCGCCGCTCGGCCAGCCGCACCGCCCAGGCGTCGGACTCGGCGACCGCGGCCGGAGAACAGCACGCCTCGATCGCGGCCAGCGCCGGGGTGGAGACCGGCCACAGCGGCTGGGCCGAGCCCAGGCGCGCGACCAGCTCCGGTGCGGCGAGCAGGTATCCGGCGCGCAGGCCCGCCAGCGACCAGGTCTTGGTGAGGCTGCGGACCACCACCAGGCCCGGCAGGTCACGGCGCCCGGCCAGGGACTCGGGCTCGCCGGGGACGCAGTCGGCGAAGGCCTCGTCGACCACGAGCACGCGTCCGGGCCGGGCCAGGGCGGCCAGCGTCCGGGCCGGGTGCAACACGGAGGTGGGGTTGGTGGGGTTTCCCAGGACGACGAGGTCGGCGTCGTCGGGGACCAGGGCCGGGTCGAGGGTGAACTCGGGGGTGAGCACGACTCTGTCCACGGTGTGCCCGGCGGCGCGCAGGGCGGCCTCGGGCTCGGTGAACTGGGGGTGCACGACCACCGCTCGGACCGGGTCGAGGACCCGGGCCAGCAGCACGAACGCCTCGGCGGCGCCCGCGGTGAGCAGCACCTCGGCGGTGTCCCGGCCGTGGCGCCCGGCGACCGCCGCCCGTGCCGCGCTCTGGTCGGGGTAGGCGCCCAGGTGCGCCAGGGAGTCGGCCAGACGCCGCCCCAGCCACGCCGGGGGCGCGCTCGCGCGCACGTTCACGGCGAAGTCCAGCAGTCCGTCACCGGTCTCGGCGTCACCGTGATGCCGCAGGTCATAGCCCATGTCCACCCTCCCCCTGGAAACGAGGGCACACTAGCCCATTCCACCCCACGGCTCTCACACGGGACGGACGAAGGCGCACGTCGGACGGGTGCGGGCACGGCCGAGCGCCCCGGCCACCGGCGTCCGGGACACCCCGTCCACACTCCCGCAGGGGGGATACCCACCGTCACCGTGCTGTGGCAGTCTGACAACGCCCCCCTGCCCCGGGGCGCCGAGAGCGGTCGAGACCCAACGGGAGCCCCCATGCGACGACGCACCTTCCTCACCGGAGCCACCGCGGCCGCCGGACTGGCCACCGCGGCCGGCCCGGCCACCGCGCCCTCCTCGGCCGCGGCCGGCGAACGGGCGGCGCCCCGCGTCCTGGCGGAGCCCTCCGCCGCCGACGGGCTCGTCCGACCCGACCGGCGCTTCGGTCTGGTGGCGGTCACACGGGAGGCCGGCGCGCCCGCGGGCGAGATCCGGTTCGAGACCGCCGACGGCCTGGGCTCCTGGCGGCCGCTCCACTCGCACACCGGGGGCCGCGACGACCGCGAACCGACCGCCTCCGCCCTCGTCCGCGCTCCCGAGGACGCGACCGGGTACGAGGTCGGCGGGCACGCCCGGACCTCGGCCCTGAACCTGCGCGACGGGGAGGAACTGCGTCTGGGCGGCCCCGAAAGCGTGACCCTGGCCGCCGAGGCCGACGCCGGCCGCGCCCACCGCTCCCCCGGCCCGGTGCGGTTCCGGACCCGGGCCGGCTGGGGCGCGGACGAGTCCCTGCGCTTCGACGACGACGGCAACGACCTGTGGACGCCCGTCTTCCACCGGACGCAGCTGCTGACCGTGCACCACACGGCCCTGGCGACCACGGGCGACCACGCGGCCGACGTCCGCGGCGTGTACCACTACCACGCCGCCGAGCTGGGCTGGGGCGACATCGGCTACCACGTGCTCATCGACCCGGACGGGATGGTCTACGAGGGCCGCCACTCCGGCGAGGACGGCGTGCCGGTCTTCTCGGGCCGCCCGCGGCCCGGCGACGCGCGCTCGGTGACCGCCGGACACGTGTACGGGTACAACCACGCCAACGTGGGCGTGTGCCTGCTCGGCGACTTCACCGACGAGCTGCCGACCCGGGCGGCGCTGGACTCGCTCGTGCTGGTGCTGCGCGTGCTGTGCGCGGTCACCGGCCTGGATCCCGCCGCCTCGGTCACCTACGTCAACCCCGACACCGGCGCCCGGACCCCCGGCGAGACCCTGTCCCGGCACCGCGACTGGCTGGCGACCGAGTGCCCGGGCGACGCGTTCGCCGCCGAGTTCGACGCCTTGGTGCGCTCCCGCGTCGCGGCCCATGGCGGCCAGGTCACAGGGGCCGCCCGCGTATCGTGAGCGCAGCCCATCGCCGCTCCGGGAGACCGCCAGCGTGACCGACGTCCAGACCAGACCCATGATGCCCTCCGTGATCCTGGAGACGGAGCGGCTGCGGCTGCGCGCGTTCGTCGAGGCCGACATCGACGACGTGTTCCGCACCTACTCCGACGCGGCCGTGCAGAGGTGGGTCCCGATCCCCGCGCCGGGCGTCCCCTACACCCGCGAGATCGCCGAGCACTGGTGCCGCGAGGCCGCGCCGGCGCTGCGGACGAGCGGGGACGGCCAGCAGTGGGCCGTCGTGGAGCAGGCGTCCGGGCGCCTGGTGGGCGCCTTCGGCCTGCTGCGCACCCAGTGGCCCGCGATGATCACCGAGATCGGCTACGCCGTCTCGCCCTGGGCGCGGGGCCGTGGGTATGCGACCGAGGCGACGGTGGCCGTCTCCCGCTGGGCCGTCGACCAGGGCTTCCAGCGGGTGGAGCTGAAGGCCGCCGTCGGCAACACGGCCTCGCGCCGTGTCGCCGTGCGGGCCGGCTTCTCCCCCGAGGGCGTCGAGCGCAACGCGATGCCGCTGCACGAGGGCCGCACGCACCTGGCCGTGTACAGCCTGCTGCCCGCCGACCTGGCGGCCTGAGGCCGCTCAGTCCCACACCCGGGAGAGCAGCCACTGGTCGGACACCGTGTCGTGCAGGAGTTCGTACACGCCCTGCGCCTCCAGGGTCCCGGCCTCCACCCGCCAGTGCCGGCGCTCGGGCACCTGGGGCTCGGCCGCCGGGGCCCAGTCCATCCGCAGGGTGACCCAGTGGTCGATGATCCGGCGCACGCCGTACACCCTGCCGTTCCACGTGAACCGGAGCGGACGCCCCTGGTCCTCCGCGACGGAGACCGTCGCCCCGTAGTACCGTCCCACGACGATTCCCCACTTCCCCTCGACACCGACCGACTCCCGCATCCGGCGCACACCGCCGGGACACTGCTCGTGGGGAAGTTCGCCGCAGCGTTCGAACATGTGTTCTAACACTAGCGAAATCAGAGGGCGCTTGGAACCGTTTCCGCGCACGCGGCATCACCTCTGGTGATCCGTCGGCGGCTTTCCCGCGCCCCGCCCCCCACAGCGGTCAGTACTCCGCGCCGCACCCCCCGACCCGCGAGGCCTCCACCGAGATGTCGAACAGCTCCAGACCACTGCGACCGGGCGACCCGCACGAGTTGGACGGGTACCGCGTCCTGGGCCGCCTCGGCCGGGGCGGGATGGGCACCGTCTACCTCGCCGAGTCCCCCACCGGCGCCCGTGTGGCCCTCAAACTGATCCACCCCGACCTCGCCGAGGACGGGGCCTTCCGCGCGCGCTTCGCCCGCGAGGTCGCCGCCGCGCGCCGCGTGGCCCGCTTCTCCACCGCGGCCGTGGTCGACGCCCGGATGGAGGGCGAGGTCCTCTTCATCGCCTCCGAGTACGTGCCCGGGCCGACCCTGGCCGCGGCCGTGCGCGCGGACGGTCCCATGCGCGGCGGCACCCTGGAGTCCCTGGCCGTGGGCGTGGCCGCCGCGCTCACGGCCGTGCACCGCTCGGGCATCGTCCACCGCGACCTCAAGCCCTCGAACGTGCTGCTCTCCCCGGTGGGCCCGAAGGTGATCGACTTCGGCATCGCCCGCGCCCTGGACGAGGCCGGGGACGGGATCACCCGCTCCCACCAGCTGATCGGCACGCCCTCCTACATGGCGCCGGAACTGATCGCGGGACAGTCGCCCACCCCGGCGGGCGACGTGTTCTCCTGGGGCTGCCTCATCGCCTTCGCCGGGACCGGCGGCGCCCCCTTCGACGCCGCCACCGTGCCGGGGGTGCTGCACAACATCTCCCACGCCGCGCCCCGGCTCGACGGCCTCGATCCGGCGCTGCGCGAGACGGTGACCGCGGCGCTCGGCAAGGACCCGCTGTCCCGGCCGTCCTCGCAGGAGCTCCTGGACCGGTTGGTCGGACGGGCGGACCCGGCGGAGGAGTACATCGCCCGTTCGATCAGCGTCGCGTGGCCGGCGACCGTCTCGGAGGGAACAGCACCGGAGCCTGCCGCACCGGAGGGAGCGGCGCCGGAGGCCGCCCTGCCGCAGGCCACCGGGCTGGAGCCTGCCGCGCCGGAGAGAACGGCGGCGGAGACTGCCGCGCCACAGGCCACCGGGCCGGAGGCGGCGGCACCGGAGCCCGTCCGGACCCCGTCCGAGACCCGCACGGGTTCATCGGCCGGCGGACGCCGCCGCTTGCTCGTGGTCGCCTGCGCAGGGGCCGCGGTGCTGCTGTCGGCCGCGGCGCTGGTCCTCGTCCTGCTCGACCGCGACGGCCTGCCCGACGACACCGCCACGGTCTACGAGTACGACTTCGAGAACGACCCCGACTGGCCCGACCTGGGCCTCTACCACCCCGGGAACAGCAACGAGTCCGGGTACTGGGCGACGGAGAGCGGCATCATGCTCGTCCGCGACCCGGAGGTCCACGACACGGCGGGCGCGGCGGTCTGGGCGCCGCCCCTGGAGAACGCGATACCCGAACGCCTGATGGCCCGTACCGACGCCCACGTGATCAGCGGCTACGGCCAGGCCCGGTACGGGATCGCCTGCTGGGAGCGGTACGGCCCCCAGGACGCCGCCGTGCTCTCCATGACCTACAAGGTGCTCGTCAACTTCGACGGGGAGCGGGCGGTGATCCAGCGGTGGTCGAACGAGGACGAGTCCTGGGAGGACATGGTCTCCGGCCCCGCCGCGCAGGACCACGAGCCCTTCCCCGCGCTCCGGGGAGAGGAGGGCACCGAGGTGACCAACGCCCTGGCGTTCGCCTGCGAGTACGTCGAGACCGAGGACGGATCGCCCACCGTGGAGCTCTCGGCCTGGGTCAACGAGCGCCTCGTGGCGCACGCGGTGGACGACCGGCTCCCGGCCGAGGCCGCCGACACCGCGACGAGCGTCCGGCAGTTCGGACTCGTGATGGCGGCCGGACCCGTCGGCCAGCACGTCGGCATCCTCTTCGAGGACTTCGTCCTGGAGGAGATCCTCACCGGCTGACCGTCCGCACACCCGGCCCTCCGGCCGCCCCACCAGGCCAGAATCGAGACGGCGTGTCGGGCTCGGTACGCTGTCAACCGCGCAACACACGATCCATACGAGGGACCCCACCTGTGACGTCCAACGGCCACCAGAGCGGCAAACCCCTGCGCGCGGGGGACCCGCGCGAACTCGACGGTTACCGCATCCTCAGCCGCCTCGGCCGCGGCGGGATGGGCACCGTCTACCTCGCCAAGGACGCCGCCGACCGGACCGTGGCCGTGAAACTCATCCACCCCGACCTGACCGACGACGAGGACTTCCGCCGCCGCTTCGCCCGCGAGGTCGAGTCGGCGCGCCGCGTGGCCCGCTTCTCCACGGCCGGCGTGATCGACGCGCGCCTGGACGGCGACCCCCTCTACATCGTCTCGGAGTACGTGCCCGGACCCAACCTCGACCAGGCGGTGCGCGCGGACGGGGCCATGGCCGGCGGCACCCTGGAGAGCCTGGCGCTGGGCGTGGCCGCCGCCCTCACCGCCATCCACGGCTCGGGGGTGATCCACCGGGACCTCAAGCCCGCGAACGTCCTGCTCTCCCCGGTCGGCCCGAAGGTGATCGACTTCGGCATCGCCCGCGCCCTGGACGACGCCGGGGGCGCGCTCACCCGTTCCAGCCAGCTCATGGGAACCCCCTCCTACATGGCTCCCGAGCTCATCCTGGGGCAGCAGGCCACCGCCGCGGGCGACATCTTCGCCTGGGGCTGCCTGGTCGCCTTCGCCGGAACCGAATCCGCGCCCTTCGACGCCGCCACGGTGCCCGCCGTCCTGCACAACATCTCCTCGGCGCCGCCACGGCTCGACGGCCTGGACCCGAGCCTGTACGAACTGGTCTCCGCCGCGCTGGACAAGGACCCCCAGAACCGTCCGAGCTCCCAGCAGATCCTCGCCCGCCTGGTCGGCCAGGAGGACCCGGTGGAGGCCGAGGTGCGCCGCACGATCACGACCTCGTGGGCGCCGCCCTCCTCCGCCCCCGTCCCCGGCGCCCCGCCCGAGACCACGGCGGTGGGCCAGGCGCCGGAACCGCCCGAAGCGCAGGAATCCCCGCAGGAGCGGTCCGCGTCCGCGCCGTCCCAGGAAGCCTCCGCGGGCGGGTCGGGCGCCCAGGACTTCGCCGCCGGCCCGACACCGCCCGGCGGACAGGACACCCGGGGACAGCGGCCGCACGAGCAGCCCACCCGGTTCCAGCCCGCCCAGGGACGGACTCCCTCGGAACCCCGTCCCGCGCCGGGCCAGGGCGGATACCCCGGACAGGGGCAGGCGGCGGGACCGTACGGCGGTCCGATGCCGCACGGGCCGGGATACCAGGCCCAGCCCGGGCAGCCGGGGCAGCCGGGGCACTACGGCCCCTCGGGCGGCCATCCGGCTCCGCTCCCGCCGATGCAGGTCCAGCAGTCCCCCGCGCACGGGCAGCCCGGTTTCGCCGCCTACGCGGTCCCGGGCGACCCCGGCGCTCCCGGGCTGCCGGGCGCCCCCGGCACCGACTCGAACCCGGGCGGGGGTGCGCGCAGGAGACTCCTGGTGATCGGCGGGGCCGCGGTCGCTGTCGTCCTCGTGGCGGCCGCGGGCACGGCGTTCTGGATGAGCGGTGACACCCCTCTTCCGGAGAACACCGTCTCCATCTACAACACCGACTTCACCACCGACCCCGGCTGGACCCCCAGCGAGTTCGAGGCCGGGGAATCGGACGGCTACTGGGCCGAGCAGAGCGGTGTCGTGCTGACGCTCGACCCCGAGACCAACCCCAGTCGCGGCGAGCCCGTGCCCCTGGAACGCGAGGAGCCCCTGCCCGACCAGGTGCTGGTGAGCACCACCGCGTACGTGGTCGAGGGCCCCGAGCAGGCCACCCTGGGTGTGCGCTGCTGGGACAACGACGGCGAGGAGTACCGCAGCCAGTACGAGGCGCTGCTGCGCTACGACGGCGAGCGCGCCGAGATCCGCCGGATGCACGAGGGCGAGGGAGACCGCACCCTGACCCAGACCACCGAGGTGACCGCCTACGAGCCCTACCCCCTCTTCGACGACTCGGCGCGCGCGGAGGTCGGCGACGGGGCGAGCGGCGCCCCCTACGACTTCGACGTGGAGTCCGTCCCCACCAACACCGTCGCGCTCTCGTGCGCCCTCCAGGAGAACGAGGAGGGCGAAGCGGTCATGGAGCTGTCCATGTGGGTCAACGGCGAGCACGCGCTGACGGCCGTGGACTCCGAGCCCCTGCCCGACGACGCCGAGGACACCGAGGACCGCCGCCGCGTCGGCCTGGTGACGCGGCCGGGCCCGGGCAACGACCCGCTGGGCGTGCTCTACACGGCGTTCTCCGTCCACGAGATCCTGGCGCGGGAGTAGCGCCGATCCGGACCGGACGGGCCCGGTCGGGCCCGCACGAGCCGGTCCGGCCCCGGCCGGCCCTGCGGGCACCCGGGCCGGACTGGCATGATGCGCACAACGGACCAGACGAGGAGAGGTGGACCATGCGCGCCATCGTCATCGAGGAACACGGCGGACCCGAGGTCCTGCGACTGAAGGAGACGACCGACCCGACTCCCGGCCCCGGTGAGGCCCTCGTGGACGTGGAGTCGCGCGGGGTCAACTTCATCGACATCTACCAGCGCAGCGGGGCCTACGACGTCCCCCTCCCCTACGTTCCGGGCATGGAGGCCGCGGGTGTGGTCGCCGCCGTGGGCGAGGGCGTCACCGACCTGTCGGTGGGCCAGCGGGTCGGCTGGGCGATGGCTCCAGGCGGGTACGCCGACCGGGCCGTGGTCAGCGCCCGCCTGCTCGTGCCGCTGCCGGACGACGTCTCCGCCGACCAGGCCGCGGCGCTGTTCCTACAGGGCCTGACGGCGCACTACCTCACGCACTCGGTGCACCCGGTCGCCAAGGGCGACACGGTCCTGGTGCACGCGGCCGCCGGCGGGACCGGTCTGCTGATCACCCAGCTCGCCAAGGAGCGCGGCGCCCGGGTGATCGGCACCGTGTCCACGCAGGAGAAGGAGCGGGTGGCCCGCGCCGCGGGCGTGGACGAGGTGATCCGCTACACCGAGAGCCCGGTGGCCGAGTCGGTCCGCGACCTGACCGGCGGCGAGGGCGTGGCCGCGGTCTACGACGGCGTCGGCCGGGACACGTTCGACGCGAGTCTGGCGTCGCTGCGACCGCGCGGCGTGCTCGCGCTGTTCGGCCAGGCCAGTGGCGCGGTGGAGCCCGTGGACCCGCAGCGGCTCAACTCGGCGGGGTCGGTGTACCTCACCCGTCCCTCGCTCGCCTACTTCGTCGCCGACCGCGAGGAGCTCCTGGGGCGGTGCCGCGACCTGTTCTCCCTGGTGGGCTCGGGGCGCCTGGACGTGCGGGTGGGCGGACGCTATCCGCTGGCCGACGCCGGACGGGCCCACGCCGACCTGGCCGCACGGCGCACGACCGGCAAGCTGCTGCTCACCTGAGCTCCGGCCGGCCGGGCTCCCCGTGCCCGGCCGGCCCCGCTCGCGCGGATCACCGCGGGCCCTCATCCGCGCAGGTCCGCGGTCCCACGCACGCCCGAGGGCCCGCGGTCTGCCCGCGGGCCCTCGGCCACTCCGTTCCGGCGGTCCTGCGCCAACACGCGAACACGCCTAGGGCTCCTCGCGCGGCACCGGCATCGACCCGGTCCCGGCACCTGCCCTGCGAACGTCGTCGCGGGCGTCGGCCACCGCCCGCTCGGCCTGTTCGGCCGCGTCCACCGCGGCCTGGGCCGACGCGGACTGCGCGGGGTCCGGCCCCGTGAGCTCGGCCGGTCCGCGCTCCGACTCCTCGCGTCCGCTCTTCTCGGTGGACGGGCGGGTCTGGGCGGCCTCCCCGGCGAAGGCGTGGGAGACGTTCTTGACCGCCTCGGTGAGCTCACCCGGGATGACCCAGAACGTGTTGCCCTCGCCCTGGGCCAGGCTGGGCAGGGTCTCCAGGTACTTGTAGGCGAGGAGCTTGGCGTCGGCGTTGTTGGCGTGCACCGCCTGGAAGACGCGCTCGACGGCCTTGGCCTCACCGTCGGCCCTCAGGATCGCCGCCTGCTGGTCACCCTGGGCCTCCAGGATCGCCTGCTGACGGGCGCCCTCGGCCTTGAGGATCCTGGACTGGCGCTCACCCTCGGCGTGCAGGATCGCCGCCCGCTTGTCGCGGTCGGCGCGCATCTGCTTCTCCATCGCCTCCTTGATGGTGGGCGGCGGGTCGATGGCCTTGATCTCGACCCGGTTGACGCGGATCCCCCACTTGCCGGTGGTGTCGTCCAGCACGCCGCGCAGACGGGTGTTGATCTCCTCGCGGGAGGTCAGGGTCTTCTCCAGATCCATCGAACCGATGACGTTGCGCAGCGTGGTGACGGTGAGCTGGTCAATGGCCTGGAGGAAGTTGGCGACCTCGTAGGCCGCGGCCTTGGGCTGGGTGATCTGGTAGTAGAGGACGGTGTCGATGTTGACCACCAGGTTGTCCTCGGTGATCACCGGCTGCGGCCGGGAGGTGAAGACGTGCTCGCGGAGGTCGAACTTGCTATTGACCCGGTCGACCCCCGGGATGATGAAGTTCAGACCGGGGTTGAGTGTCCTGGTGTAGCGGCCGAACCGCTCGATGTTGTACGCCCTCGCCTGTGGGACGATCCGGATCGCGGACAGCGCGATCCCGACGAAGAGGACGGCGAGGATGATGAGAGGGATAGCCGGATCGATCATGTCGGGCACCTGGCCTAGGGGTCGTGGCTATGACTCGGGCGTGTGGGGCTCGGGCAGGGCCTCACGCGGGTAGACCACCGCCGTGGCCCCGTCGATCTCCATGACGTCGACGTGCGCGCCGATCGGAATCACGAGATCCTCGTCGATGCACCGTGCCGACCACTCCTCTCCGGCGAGTTTGATCAGGCCCCTGTCCCCGTCGACCTCCTGGATCACCACTCCGGACCGGCCGACGAGCGCGGCCGTCCCCGACCGCGCGTCGGGTTCCCTGCGCATCTGCCGCTGCATGATGGGACGGACGAGGATGATTCCGGCGGCGGACGTGGCCGCGAAACCGATGATCTGAACGACCACGGGCAGGCCGATGGCGCCCAGGAGTCCGGCGACCAGGGCGGCCACCGCGACCAGACCCAGCACGAACGTCAGCGTCAGCGCCTCGGCGACACCGAGGGCGACGGCCAGAATGATCCAGATCAGCCAAGCGGGCATAGTCCTTGGGCCCTCCCGCTACCTATCGGGTATTCCTTACGCTACCCACACAAGCACAGCGAAGCACCTGAATCCCGTGCGTCGTCGTCATCTGCCGCCGAAGCGTCACCGGGAGCGCCCCTCGTGCGACGCGCACGGAACCGGGACCGCCGGCCCGCGGGACTGATGGGGCGCAGGGCTGCCGGGGCGCGGGGCTGATGGGGCGCGGGCCGGAACGGCACGAGGTGGCCGGGTTCCGCGGGGCGGGCGGGGCGGGGTGCCTGGGCCCCGACACGGTCTCGGTCGGGCCCTGGAAACAGGACCCGACCGAGACCTCACCTGCGGTGAAGGGCCCTAACGGCCACCGGAGAACTGGTAGACCATCTGGTAGGTGGGCCGGTTCTGCCACGCGATCGGCCACATGCCGATCCCGCCGACCGCCTGGTGGATCACCGCGTCCGCGCAGACCTGGTCGCCGGCCGAGCAGTGCTCGTCACCCGGGTAGACCTCGCCCGCCGGAACCGCGGCGGCCTCGGCCAGGCTGTCCAGCAGGACCGTGCGGCAGGCGTCCGGGTCGCCTCCTCCGCAGTAGGCCTCACCGCCCAGCGGGCCTTGGACGTCCTCACCGAGCACCGTCCGCAGATCCTTGTCCACGTAGGACCACCAGCCGTACTGGAAGGCCGATCCCCGGTGCGGCTGTGCCTGGTTGACGCTGCCGGCCTCACCGCCGCCGATCGCACCCGAGGGCGACTCGTCCACCTGCACCGCGCGGGTCAGCTCGGTGTACAGGTCCTCGCCGAGCCCCGGCTCGAACTGGGCGCGCACCAGGGCCGGCCACCACGCGTCCATGACCCGGATGGCGTCGGCGTGTTCGTAGTACCCGGCGTCACGCTGGGGCTCCCGGCGCAGCGAACCGGCCTCCTGCCACGCCCTCAGCTCCGCCACGGCCGACGCCAGGTCGGGATCGTCCACCTCCTGTGCGTCGATCACCTCCAGCAGCCGCGGCAGGACCTCCTGGGCGCGCAGGTCGGCGGTCCCGGCCGCCATCATCACCTGGGTGAGGGAGGCCGTGGTGAACGCGTGTCCGTCCTGGACCAGCGCGGACACCCGGGAGTCGAGCAGGTCGCCGCGGTGGACCGATCCGGTGGACCAGCCGGAGGTGTAGCCCTGCGCGGGCTTGTTGTTCCAGTTGACGATGTAGTCGGGGTTGACGGCCTGCGGGTGGTCCTCCTTCGGGTGCAGGTCGGCGTCGTTGGTCCGGGGGTCCCAGCCCGACCAGCCGGCGTCCCCGTAGGCGTCGATGGGCATCGTGGGGTTGGTGCCCTCCAGCCGGACCGGGTTGGCGCCCGAGTTCACGAACGCGATGTCCTCGTCGTCGACGTAGTGCCAGTTGAAGGCGTAGCCGATGTCGTGGGCCGCGTCCTGGAACGACTCCGCCGAGGTGATCTCGCCGGGGTCGTTGAACCGCTGGAAGCCGATGATGGAGTCCACCTCGTGCTGGTAGGTGGAGCGCAGCGAGGTGAACGCCACGGGGGCGCCGTCGACGGTGGCGAACGACTCCACGAGGCCGAACTCCGAGCGCAGGGAGGTCAGCGTGTAGCCGCCGGCCGGGGTCTGGTCGGCGACGGTGGGCGACCACTCGTTGGTAACGCTGAGTTCCTCGAAGCCGACGCAGCCACCGGAGGAGTCGACGTAGGAGCGCGAGCCGGTGGAGGGCGCGGAGCCGTCGGTCTCGCACAGTTCGACGGCGAAGGTGTCGGTCAGGTCCTGGCCGGCCGAGGTGGCGCTCCAGGCGTAGTCGACGCCCCGGCCCATCTGGACGTAGAAGCTCACGCCGGCGAACGAGGCACCGCGGGCGCTGATGCCCGGGCCCTGGAGTTCCTGGAGCATGAGCAGCTGCGGCGAGAAGTACCCGGTCTGGGGGCCCATGACCGCGACGGGATTGCCGCTCTCGGTGTGCTGGCCCGAGACCAGGAGCGCGTTGGACATCCCGCGGGGGTCGAGGAAGCCGTCGGGCAGGACGCCGTCGTTGAACAGGCCCTCGGCCGCCGACAGGTCGCCGTCCTCGACCATCTGGTCGAGTTCCTCCCGCTCGGCGTCGCCGAGGTCCTCCAGGGCGGGCGGCTCGGCCGGATCGTCCGGCACGGCCTGGTCGTCGACGGCGTCGGCCAGGGGTGTGGCGGGCGCCTCGTCGGCCGCGGAGCCGTGCTCGTCGTGGACGATGCCGTAGGGCTCGACCGATCCGGGGTCGGGGACGACCTCGCCGACCGGGTCGTCGGGGGTCTGCGCGTAGGGGAACTCCCCGTCGACGGAGACCACGGCCTCCGGGTCGTTCTCCGTGCGCCAGGCGGCGTAGAGCTCCGCCCCTTCCTCCGCGCCGTAGCGGTCCAGGAAGTTGGCGCGCACGATGGCGGCACGCACCTCGCCGCCTCCGCCGCCGCCGAAGATCCCGCCGACCATCGCGGCGATGCCGACCACGTCGGCCGTGGTGAAGGGTTCGATCTCGCCGGCGTTGGTGATGGCGTCCTTGTGCCCGGTCAGGACGTACTCGCCGGGGAAGGTGCGGTCGCCGTCGGCCTCCTCGATGTAGGAGTTGACGCCCTCCAGGTAGGCGTCGACGTCGGCCAGCGCCCGCTCTCCGCGCTCGCCCGATCCGGCGACGCGGTCGATCTGCGCCTGCTTGTCCTCCTCGGTGTAGGGCGCGGTCCGCCAGAGGTCCTGCTCCAGGGCACGGTTGCCCTCGGCGCCCCCGGCGAAGGAGGTGAGTTCACCGCGGCCGACACGGCGCAGCACGTCCATGAGGAAGAGGCGGTCCTCGGCGGCGGCGTACCCGGCGCCGTACATGGTGCCCTCGCGGGTGGTGCCCTCGATGTGCGGGATGCCGTGGCCCCGGTCGCGGGTGATGGTGACGTCCTCGCGCGGCCGGTATTCACGGCCCACGTCGTCGGGGTCGACGCCGAAGCCGGCGTCGAGGAAGAAATCGTCCAGCCCCTCCTCGGTGAGCCCGTCGTAGTGGTGCACGAGGTCGTCGTACATGTCGAGCTGGCTGGAGGAGTGCCTGGGACGGGTACCGAAGACCTGGTGGCCCAGGATCTCGACGAGGGTGGCGCTGCCGTTCTGGCCCGGGGGCAGGATGTCGTGGCAGCCATGGGGGGCGCAGTAGTCGGGCGGGGGTTCGGCGGCCGCGGGCGTGCTCGGGAGCGTGGCCGCGGTGGCCGCCGCCACGAGGAGCGCGGCGCCTGCGGCGCCCGTGCGGAGCCGTCGGGGGTACGGGGGTCTCACGTGCTTCACCACCTGGGGGTGCGGGCGATGGATCAGCGGAATGTTACGCACGGGTAGGCAAAGTGCGAAAGAGTTTCACGTTTGACTCCCCGCCGGGAGCGGCCGACGGACGGCGCGCCGGTTTGAAGTGACCAGCGCCACACCCAGCCGCGATTCGATCGGCACCGCACGCTCCGGAGCCGACACGGGGAGTCGTGATTGGCCACATCCGGCCACAACTTCGGCGCCGCACCCGGCCCAACTGGAAGGGCGCGCGTGTCCTTTTCCGGTACCGCCCTACAGCTCAAGGCCATTTGACACAATCGGCCCATGAACCAGCACCCCGAACCCTTCCCGGGCCAGGGCGAGCCCTGGCAGCAGCCCGGCGACGGGACCCCCCGCTGGGGCCCTCCCCCCGAGCAGCACTACGGCGGCGCGCTCGAGCCCTACGGCACCGGCGGCTACCAGCCGGCCGGCTACGGCTCACCCGTCCCCGACGAGACGCCGCTCGCCACCATCGGCGACATCGCCATCTCCCAGAGCACGGTGATCACCCCGGCAGGACGCTTCCCCATCAGGGGCACGGTGTGGACGGTCACCGACATGAGTCGCACCGACCGCAGCACGCCGACGTGGGCGGTCATCGCCGCGATCCTCATCTTCTGGTGGACCTGCCTCCTGGGCCTGCTGTTCCTCCTGGTCAAGGACCAGAGGACGACCGGCCACGTCCAGGTGACCGTGCAGGGCCACGGCCACTACCACGCGACCTCCATCCCGGTCAGCAACCCGGGCGCGGCCTTCCACATCAACCAGCAGGTCAACTACGCGCGCGGCCTGGCCGCGTGACCGCCTCGCCCCCGGGCCCACCGCCCGGGGGCGGGCTACCCGTGCCCCTGCGGGCTACCGGCGCCCGCGCGCCACAGCGGACGCCACCGCCAGCGCGCCGACGTTCACCGCCCGGGCCAGCCTGACCGCCCGCCGGATGTCGGCGGTGCCCACCGCGGGGCCCTCCCCCATCACAGGGCGCCGCTCCGTGCGGCCTTGATAGACGTTCACGCCCCCGAGCGTGCGCCCCAGAGCTCCGGCGAAAGCGGCTTCGCACTGCCCGGCGTTGGGACTGGGGTGCCGGTGCCCGTCCCTGCGCCAGACCCGCCAGGCCTGAGCGACATCGCCGCCGACGACCGGCGCGGACAGGACCGCCAACACGGCGGTGAGCCGGGCGGGCCCCCAGCCGGCGATGTCGTCCAGCCGCGCCGAGGCGGCCCCGAAGCGCCGGTATCGCGCGCTCTTGTGCCCGACCATGGCGTCCAGCGTGTTCACCGCGCGGAACCCGGCCAAGCCCCCCGCTCCGGCGAGGGCGCCCCACACCAGCGGGCCCGTCACCGCGTCCGAGGTGTTCTCCGCGACCGACTCCACCACGGCGCGCGCGATCCCGGCCTCGTCCAGCCCCACGGGATCGCGTCCGCACAGGCGCGGCACCAGTGACCGGGCGCCCTCGAGGTCGCCCGACTCCAAGGCCCGGGCGATCCCCTCCGCCTCCCTGGCGAGCATGCTGCCCCCGAGCGCGGTCCAGGTGGCGGCCGCGGTCGCGACCGTGCCCCCGCGCTCGGCCACCGCCCCGAGCGCCACCACGGGAGCGACCGCCGACACCGCGAAGGCGGCGCCCCTGAGCTCGTCGTCCCGGTAGATCCGCCGCTCCCACCACCCGGCGGCACGGCCGAACAGCGCCACGGGATGCCCCCTCGGAGGATCCGGCACCGTCGCGTCGAGCAGGAACCCCGCCATCAAACCCAGACTTCGCACGCCACCACGGTAGCCGCGCCACGAGCGACGCCGGCCGTCCCGGGGGACCCGACCAACTATGGATTATTACTCTGAGTAGTTATTTCATACACTCAGAGTAATCGCATCTCACGGGAGGCACACGTGCTCCACATGTTGGCCGCCATCCTGGTCTTCGCAGGTCAGTGGTGGTTCTTCTGAGACACCCACCCCACCCGCCGCCGAGCGGGCCCAACACGCCAGCGGGGCAGCGCAGCACCAGGAGTTAATCACCGGTAACGTGGAGCGCGGGGTCCATAGCGACCGGTTTGGTGGAGCGCGAGTGGTAACGAGAGACAACTACGAGTCACCGTAGTTGGTGAGGCTTTGCCCACCTGTGGGCGAGATCTGACGAATACTCTAGAATGTCTGACCAGTACGCCACTGGCGCCACGGCACGGGGTCCCCCGACCATAGGCCGCACCCCAACCCCCGGCGCTTCCGACATGCGGAAACACGGGCGAACCATGGGTCACGACGAGGTCGCGGCCGGCGACAACGGGCGACAATTGAATCAGGCACCCGTAGCTCAGTGGATAGAGCACCGGACTTCTAATCCGATGGCCGCAGGTTCGAATCCTGCCGGGTGCGCCACAAAACCCCAGGTCAGACGGGGTGCGCGAGGATCTCGGAAGAGGTCCTCGCGGCGTTTTCGGGGCTTGTGTGCTCCTCGTGTGCTCCCCAGTACGAGGTGAGTGCAGGTGGGGGTCGACCTCCCGGAGCACTTTGCCGGACCACGACCGCGTGGTCCCGCCTGGGGACACCCCACGTCCGCTCCCGAAACGGACAGACTGGCGGGCACGGCCCCACACTGCGGCGTCCGCCCCAAAACCCCGCTTTCCTCCCCGAGGACCATTTCGGCGCGGCCACCGTCCCCACGGCCCCTCGCCATCAAACTCAGTACATGCCATTGTCTTCGCGCTCGATAGGCCGCACGGCGATACCCGACTGGATGTTGTCCTTGCCAAGCGCGGCTTCGAGACGTTCGTACTGGTCTGGACGAATGATGAGGTCCGTACCCTGAACCGCCGGTGTGAGAGGGCTGTAGCTGCCGTCATGGATGAGAAACCCGCGCCAGTTGCGTCCCACCAGAGCGGGACCTTGACCGTCGACGAGGCAGTGTCGAACTGTCGGCGACTCTGGGCGCAGGTCGAGAAACGCCACGACCTCGAGTCGAGGCACGAGAGTGAAGGGGTGGAGTCCGACACCACGGTCGCGGTTGGGCGCGCCCCGTTGGTCTTGGTAGTTAGCCAACGCGGTCAGTGGTCCTTCGAAGTCCTCCAAGATCTCCGCGGCGAAGGCTTGGTCGATGCCTGGGAGTAGGTGGTCGTAGGTGGTCAACCAGATGTTCGGCGGGTTGGTGCCAGCCGGCATCGAGCCCGAAGGAACGGACCCGTCGATGACCTCAAGGCCCGTGGAGATGAGCAGTTGGCGACTTGGTTGTTCGGGATGGGTGGTGGCGAAAGTGGCTTGGCGTTCAAACATTCCGAGTTGAACCCAGTCGCTGTATGGGTTCTCTGCGACACGGACCGGATCTGCGTCTGGTCCGGTCAGGCGGCGGGTGCCCTCCAGGTCGACCGCAGTTGGTGGCGGCCACTCATCCTCGTTGTCCTGCCAAGGGATGGGAGTGAGGGAACGGGTGAGCCGGTGGTGTCGGGTCGCAGGGCGTGGAACTCGAGACGATTCTTGGAGGAGTGCCCACCTGGATGACGGGGCCAGCGCGAAGGCGTACGTGGCCTCGAAGCCGCGGGCGTCGGGCGCCAAAAAACTTTCCCGGGCACGTGCCGCTCTGATACCAGCTGCTACCTGTTGGAGGGCGTTCTCTGGTTCTTCTTCGTCATTGAAGTAGGCGTCGGGGATGCGTTGCGACGACGGTGTGCGCAGCTGGTCGATCTGTTCACTACAGCGCTGCTTCATGGTTTCAACTTGCTCGACCAGACTTTGCACGACAGCTTCGCGCACTCCCGGCGGGTTGCGCGCATCGTTGAGCCGATCCTCGAGGAAGAGCTTGACGAGTCCCTCGGCGTGCCCGCGTGGGCTGTTCCAGTTCATTCTGCTTCTTCTTCGTGCGCTTGGACGAGGGCATGGAATGCAGCGCTGACAGATGGCGCAGGGGTGGTCGCGGGCGGTTCTGGAATACGTCGTCCGTGGATGCTGAGGAGCTGGCCGGCGAACGCTCGGACGGACAGGCGGTCGCTCGTCGCTAGTTGGGTGAGTTCGGCGGCGAGGTCGTCCTCGAGTATGCCTGCGGGGAGGTTGACGCGCACTGCTTCGAGCAGCCATGTGGTGCGACCGGCGTCCAGGTCCTTGGCCAGGATGTATGCGAGTGCGCTTTGGGTGGCCTCGGGGCGGACGGTGAGGAGGAACCCGGCGGCTAGCAGGGCAAGTCGCATCTGCTCCCGTGTGGCCTGACAGATGGTCGCGAGTGCCAAGGTTGCGATTGCAACGTCGAGATCGTCGGCAGAGTCCGGAACTGGCGTCGGGTGATAGACATGCGTGCCAGTTGCGGCAGTCCCGGGGAGGCGGTGACTGATGATGTCGAACGCTGCGTCCCAGCAAGCGGTCGGAGTGCCTCCGGCGCTGATGGTGGGTTGCGCCGCAAATGCCGTGATGAGGCCTTGGCTGCTGCCGTATGAGCCGTATGAGGTGGCGGCTACACGGTTCGTGACCGCCGCCGCGAGGGCTCGCTCGGCGATGTCGGGGTCGAGCTTGTGGGCTTGTTCCCAGAGTCCTCGGCGCTCCTTGCCGGCGAACTGTCGCCAGCCCCCACCGCCTCGGATGCGCTGGTATGCGGTCGCGAGGCAGTAGCTGGCGACCTTGGCAACCGCTGGGTCACCGTCCGCGTAGGCGGCCAGGCCGTGTCCGAGGTCGGAGAAGATGTCGTTGCGGGCGTATATGGAGATCTCGCGAACGACGTCGTCGATGAGTGCGATTCCGACGTCAGGTCCGTCGGCGAGTGTGGCTTCCAGGATGCGGTAGCCAATCGAGTTGGTCGCTGCGTCGATGTCCCAGACGGCTGGCTCGTCCCTGTAGCGCTCGCTGTCGATTGCGTGGGCGATGCTGATGGCTCCTGCCCGTCCAGCGGGAGCCTCGGGGCGTTGGGCTGATACGAGGCTCTTCAGCAGAGCGTTCGGAGCTGGCTTCGGTTCATTCTGCGGGAATGAACTCTTGCGGTCTGTCTCAGATAGCGCTGATCGTGGGTCGAACTCGGGACCACCAAGCTTCAAGACCGCTTGGACGAGCGCCTGGTCTACGGCTGCCTTGGACTGGTCGCTCGCGTGCTGCATCGGCTGGTTGTCGTAGGAGGCGGCGATGCTGTTGGCGAGAACGGCGAGCATCGCGTCGACCCGCTGGCTCGCTCCGCGTTCGGCTGCCAGGCGGGTGAGGACTTCCAGGTCAACCGTTGGTGAGCGCCAGGCAATGCCTGTGGTGAGGCGCAGCGCGGCGAGGACGGCAGGGTCTGCCCTCGAACAGTGCTTCTGCAGCAGATGCGTTTGCGCTGCGTCCGCGCGGGCGTCTTCGAATCCGACGGTGTCGAGATAGAGGTCGGCGGCGCCACGGGCTGCAGCGACCGGGTCGACCGAAGCTGCAATCTCCCACCACTCGATGACGTAATGCGAGGTGTCGCGGCCGTCAGTGTGTTGTCGCACCAGGTAGACCAGATCGACGAGCTTGGCCAGCCGTGCGCGTGCTTCCGAGACGTCTTCAATGTCTTCAATGCTCTCAACGATTTCCGAGAGCGTGGGGTCTTTGTGGCCGCCATAGCTTGCAAGCAGGTCGGCCGCTCGGTTCCAACACTCGCGCGCCTCGCCGATGGCTCCCGCTGCGATGCAGATGCGGGCAGTCTCGAGCTCGAACGCGGCTTGCTGGCTGTACCCGCTGTGGTCGTCGTTGCGGCGTTCGCGGACGATGGCAAGCAGAGCGTGGATCGCGTCGATGCCAACATGGTCGGAGGCCCTGGCGAGGACTGCGAGCAGGTCGTTGGTGATGAGCGGACCGTTCTCGCCGAGACCGAGATTAGTGGTTGTCGTGGTCCCATCGCCTATCGCGATGAGATGGTCAAGCACGGTGTCAAGGTCAGTTGGCTGAACGACGGTGAGGGAGCTTTCGATGACCTGATGGATGAGCGGATGAAGGAAGTACAGGTCGCACGCCCGCGGCTTTCCGGTGAACGGTTTGGCCTCGGCGACGAGGTCGGCCAATGCGACGACCACTGCGGTTGAAGCATCCTCGAGTGATGTCGTACCGGCGCGAACGTCGTCTGCGAGTCCAATCGTTGCAACGGTGTAGCGCAGCCATGCCCGATAGAACCCGACACCTGAAAGTTTGCCGCCAACCTTGACCACGGTTGCCGGGTCGATGGCCTTCGCTAGGGTGAGGAGAGCGTGCCAGTTCTTGACCGCGAGTTCGTTGGCGGTCCTCTCCTTGAGGATGATGTCCGTGGCGGCGTTGAGTTCGGCTTCGAGATCCGTGATTCCTAGTCCCGCAAGTACCTCTGGCGCGGCGATTCCATGAAAGAGATATCCGATGGTGTCGAGCTTCGGGTCGAGGGCCCATGCTTGCCGCGCCAGATCGCGGGGGTCGGGCAGCCCGATGGTTCCGTTGGCGGCGAGGTCGGCCAGGGTCAGGTAGACGACGGCGGCGTCGGCCGGGTCCGTCATCGCAGCTGCAACCTGCGGCATGTACTCCGCGGGCAAGCCTGCAGTGAACGTCTCGACGAGGTCGGTCAGCGACGCCTCAAGATCGCCTTCCAGGTGCTTGGCGATTGTTGGAATGAGGGAAGGGTCGATGTCTTGCCGCTGGGCACGGAGCCGAAGCGCCCCGCGTTGGGCTGCCAGCTGGAGTGTTCCGTCGCGGTCGGAGGAGTAACCGCCCCGCTCTGTCTTCCGGTGCGTCTGCCAGCCCTCGATGTACGCCTTCCAGGGGGCCGCCGCGCCAGCGCGGTCGACAGCGTCGCTGATGCGCAGCCCCCATCTCGGGGGAAAAGTGGGACGACCGTTATAGACGAGGCGTTCGGCGACGACCTCGGCACCGAGGATGTTGACAATGACGTCGGCATACTCGGTGACGGTGTCGGCGAGTGCGTCGTTCTCGTAGGTGTCGATGGCCTTTCGGACTTCGATGCACCTGACCAAGGTCGGCCAGTCTAGGCGTACTTCGGCTTCGCGTGAGACGACACAGAGCGCCTGTTGAAGCGCTTCTGGGGAGTGGAACTGCCTGATTCCGTCTGCAACGAAGCGTGGTCCCACGAGCGCCGTCAGCTGGTCGTACTCGTTGAGGTTCGCGAGAAGGTCGGGAAGATGGCGGAACGCTCGCGAGTCAGCGAGGAAGCCGCGGCCTTCGAGCCACGTCGCGATGCTGCGGCGAATGGCGGTCGCGTTCTCCGGGTCGATTTTGCGAAGGATGTACCGCGAAAAGCTCTCGTGGTGGAGGCGTAGCCCACCGAGCCCTCTCTGAGTGTTGAGAACTGGGGCAAGCGTCCGAAGGGCCGGAATGACGATGGATTTGATAGGCGACCCGAGCAGCTCTGCCAGTTCGTTCGGGGTGAGCGAGAAGTCGCACAGCGCGAGCGTGTCTGTGGCGAAGCGTTGGTCAGCAGTCATCGCCTCACGCATGTAGTCGTAGTACTCATCGACAGTCGTGGCCGTGTCCGGAACCAGTTCTAGGCGATGGATGAGTTCATTGACGGTGAGTGGCGCGGGGTTGTCGTCGAGAGGTGAAGCGCCGACTGCGAGCCGACACAGGTAGGTCGCGTAAAGCGCGTTTCCGTTGGAGCGTTCGTGCACCAATCCGACGATGGTGGCCTCGTCCGAGGAGCCGACAGGTCCGCTGCCGTCCGGAGATTCGAGCAGGCCGTGCTTGGCGGTGAGCGCCTTGATTTCGTCTTGAGACATCGGCGGCATCTGGATGGGTTCGGACGGGGAAGCAGCGGGCTCGAGGTGAGCTCCGGGCTGGCTTGCGATGAGGAGGCAGACGCCTGGGGGGAGGGTGAGGGCGGCGAGCTCCTCGACCAGCAGGCGTGATGGGTCCTTTTTCTGCTTGGTGCTGCGTCCGACGACTCGGTCGACATGGTCGAGGCCGTCCACGACGAGGAGGACTGACTTGTCGGGGTGTGTCTCGCGACACGTCTGTAGTGCCGACTCGAGTGCTTCACGGCTTGTGGCGAACTTGGGGCGCAGGTCTTTGGTCGCCTCAGGGACTGCTTTGCCGATCTGGTCGAGGAGACTGCCGATGACGACTTCGGTTAGGACTCGTTCCGCGAGGTGGTCGTCACTTGAGCCGAGCCAGCAGTGATGGCGTGCGACCACCCAAGCCTTGTCTCGGTAGCGATCTGTCAGCTCTTCGCAGAGCCACGACTTCCCGACGCCGGGTTCGCCTACGACGACGACTCGGCCGCCAGCGGGCGCCGTGCCGTCGATGTGCTTACTGCTCTCTGCCGCTGCGCCGACCCTCGCAACGGCGACCTCAGTTTCGATGGGATGTCCTGCGGTCACAGCTCCGAAGTCGACGCGTAGCCCGAGACGGGGTTCGATGAGGTCGCGTCGGACGACTCCGGTTTCGACTACGCGGGCAGAGGTTGCTGCTTGAACGAGTGCGTAGGCAGCGAACTCGGGGGTGACGTCTATATTAGGGATGCGCCCAGCCCCGAGGTCTTCTCGGACGCGTCGGAGGAGGGAGCGCTCGGCAGATCCGGGATCGACAAAGCTGATAGTTGAGGACGGCGCGCCTGTGTCGACGATGAGACTGTCGCAAGCGCTACGGAGGTCGTCGTCGCTGAGATCCTTGACTAGGTTGGCCCAAGGCTTGTTGGCGCGTAGCGCGGAGGGGTCGAACCGGTACTTCGCGGTCGTGATGCCCGGGAGCGGGTCTGCGACCCTGTCGGCCGGATCAACTGGCTTCAAAACCACTGCAAGTGAGTCGTCGGGTTCTTGATCTCTGACGACAATTCGGTAGGTAGTCTCTGGGAATTTCGCTAGGTCCTCCAGAAGTGAGCTGAAGACCTTGCTGAGCTTCAAGCTCCGGCCGTCTTGGGAGAATGTCTCTTTCGAGAGCTTACGGTCCGTCGTTGTGTGCTTGATCTGCAGACGGAGCCGGACCTCGCCTGCGTACGTGATGTTGACGTCGTCAAACCTGTCTGCTTCGAACCCCTTGGTGTCAACCGTGATGGTCTCCGCAGTGCCTAGGAGGAGATCAACGAGGGCCACTGCGGTGATCAGGTCTTGGTAGAAGTAACCGTGGTGGGTGGGACCGAGACTCATCGCGCTGTTCCTGCCCCTCTACTTCCATTGGCTGGTTCGGTCGTCACGAATTTTCGCTGCGGGCGATGAACGCACGCGCCACAGCCTAAGAGTGAACACGGGCGAGAAGGCGTCGGTGGCCGGCCCGGGCAAAAAATTGCTTGTCGGACCTCCACCGCCGAGGAGGTATCTACGAGTCTTGCGACGCGGAACGGGTGGACCATCACTCTGCTCTTCACTTACCGTCCGATCAACACTCCAAAAATCAGGCCTAAGTAAGAAAGAATCAAACAAAAGAGGATTCGACAGCCAACACCTCAATTCGAGATCCAATTCGCCACCCCGAGAACAACGCCAATCACAACACCAAAAGCGGCCAATATCGCAAAGAGCGTCGTTGCAACATCAAATCGACTCATGCTGTTGCCATCAATTTTCTCAACCAACTTATCTAATGAATCCACCCTAGCTTCAAGCCTAGCAATCGATCCCACCGCCAAGACATCAGGCGAACCCGCATCTAGCGCGAAGGTCTCGCGATTTATTCGACTAGACAACTCTTCTTCTTTTCGCTCATGATCATCCAGAACCTTAAGTAGCTGCCCCCTTATGGACTCATCAGAAACCTTCTCAATGACCTCATTTCGAAATTCGTGAATCTGCTCCACGGGGCGAATTTCTTTAATTCTATCTAGAATAACAGCCTTGCACTCAAGGAGTGTCGGAACAATTCCGATCTCCATGTGACTCTCGGATTTAGACAGCACGATAACCGCACCAGCCTCAGCCGTCACCATGATCTTCATCACACCGAATGAGGCGGGATTTGTCAATGCCTCATTAACCTTCACAAGAGAAGCCTGGAGCTCATCAAGACCCTGGCTACTTATCTGATCAATCGTGAGATTAAGACGTTCAAGAATTGGTTCAAAAAATGAAAAGGAAAGACTTTTCATTTGAACAGAGAGTGACTTCATGCCATTAGGATTAGAACTCATTGCGGTAGGCTCCTATCCAAATTTAACATTATATTCCCCAATAATACCCCAATACGGAGCTCCTGACACTGCCAATCCTTGATGGGAAAGTCATTAAGAGTAGTCCCATTGAAGCCAAATGGAATTAGAACCGACCATAGGACCTTTGATCCGATCGGCACCACCTCCGGGTGCGAGGAAACCCCAGGCCAGAACGGGTGAACCCGTTACCTGACCTGGGGTCGACGGCGCCGTGTGGCTCCTGGTGTGCTCGCCGGTCCGGCTACGGCACCTGCGTCTTCACCCGAACCGGCCCGCCTCGCAGGAGCGCCGCCGTGGCCTCCGCCGCCGCTTTGGCCACGTCCGGGAACACGGTCTGGTAGGTGTCCTGGGTGAAGTGGGTCGTGGCGTGGCCGAGCTCTGCCGAGACCACCTTCACGTCCGTGCCGGCCGCCAGGCTGAGCGAGGCGGCCCCGTGGCGCAGCCCGTGCAGCGTGATCGGCGGAAGCCCCGCCGCCCGGGAGATGCGCAGGAACCAGTCACTGACCTGCGCCGGATGCCACGGCGAACCGTCCTGGCGGGTGAACACCAGCCCGCTGTCCACCCACTCCTTCCCCGCCTTGAGGCGCGCCTCGTTCTGGAACCGCTTCCAGGCCCGCAGCACCCTCACCGTGTCGGCGTCCAGGGTGATGGTGCGCTGACCCGCCGCGCTCTTCGGGGTCGAGGTGACGGTTTCCCACGCGAGTTGGACCACCTGGATGCGGATGTCGACCTGCCCGTCGGTCAGCCGGGTGTTGGACCAGGGCAGCCCGACCGCTTCACCGCGTCGGAGTCCTTTGGCGGCGATCAGGTGGAACAGCGGATACAGCCACCGGTACTTCTTCGCGTGTTCGAGGAAGGCGCGGGTCTGGTCGGGCGCCCAGACCATCACCTCGCCCGGCACGGTGCCGTCCGCCTTCCACTGGCGCACCCGGTCCGGTGTCCAGGCCAAAGGTTTCTTCCTCGGACACGAAGGCAACCGGGCGTGGGAAGCGACGTTCACCGTCACCGCCACCTCCGGATTGCGCACCGCGTCCGTCAACGCACTGCGCAGCGTGGCGCGGATCCGGTGCTTGGTGGACAGCGAGATCACCCGCTGCCCGCGCACCGACGCGCTCACCCTGGGGTCGTCGGACTCGCGGCACTCCAAGATGCGGGTGTTGGCCTCCTCAATCTGGGCGAACATCGTCTCGACGTGGCGGGCCTGGAGCTTGTCCAACCGCAGCCGGCCCAGATGCGGGACGAGGTACTTGCGGATATGCCCTGCGTAGGAGGCCCGGGTCCCCTCCGCGAGGTCGGGTTTGCCGTCCAACCACTCGGCCAGCCACGCGGCAACGGTGGGTGGTTCGGTGCGCACGTCCACCGACATCGCGACCCTCCGGCGTACCTCCTCCACCTCCGGGAGCGGGCGGCGCTGCTTCAACGCCTTCTGCACCAGATCCGCGATCTGGGCCTCGACCACCGGGTCCTTCTCCGCCAGGCCGATCAGCGCCTTAACATGGTCCAACCCTTCCCGGGCCTGGTCGTGGGAGGCGAGCCCGACCCGCCGGGCCTGACGGCGCCCACCCTGCAAGGTCAAAGGGAGCTCGTACTGGAACGCCCACGCCCCATGCGCTGGGTTCCAGCCGCCACCGCTCCTTTTCAGCTTCGGGCACTTCACCCCCAACGCCTTCCCGGTCTCCTCGTCACGGCACCCGCACCGTTTGAACGTGGACCCCTCACGCGATGCCATCTACGACCTCACCTCCGTGTTGTTGCCACGCGCCCCGCACCCACACCCGCCGCCCACCGGCAACCCGAGGTAAGCGAGCACCCCGGCGGTGGGGACCACCCACGTCCTTCCGGCCCGATGGACGGGAACGGGGAAGGCCCCTTGGCGGAGGAGCCGGTAGGTGGTGGTCCGCCCGGTGCCGAGCATCCGCCCGACTCTCACCGGGTCCAGCACCACCGGCAGCGAGCCGACCTCGTCCAGCGTGACCGCAGCAGTTTCCTTCACCTGGCCCACCTCCCCACCCTGGTTGACGTGCACGGATGCGTTGCGCGGCCCCGCATCTGTCGGGGCACCACGCATCCACGCTCGACCTCGTCGAGGTGGTCAAGCGGATTCGACGCAGGGCCCACCGGATTCACCGAGAACCTCAGCCCCGTGCCCGTTTGGTAGGGATTCGCTCCAGATCCGCCACACACCCATCCAGCACGGGAACCGGGGCTGCCCTGGCCCGGCCCGTCAGACGGCCCGACCGCCCCGGCCAGCGTGTCCTGGGGTGATGGGCCGGTCACGGCCGGTGGGGCCAACGTCGTTGCGCTGGTGGCCCCACATGCCCCAGGCCAGGGCCCCGGGCACGGCGGCAGGAGCAGCCCCACGCGGTGCTCCGGACGGCCCCGGCCCGTGGGACTGTTCGCTGGCCAGGGTTGTAGGGCCAGGTGGAGGTGGATGGGTCTCATCACCGGCGGACCTCTTCCTCGTGTCGTCGTCTCGCCCTGATGAACCCTGAAGAAGACCTCCCCACAGCGAATGCGACATCGACATCCGTGAAGCCCCAGCACCCGTCCGGCCGCGCGTGCGGCCGGACGGGTGCTGGCGAGGTTAGTCAGGGTTAGTTGTCAGGGGTGCAGGCGAGCCGGACGCACGGGCAGCCGGGCCGTTGCATGAAGTCGCGTACCCGTGGCGGGAGCGGTAGGGCGATCACGGTGGCGAGGTGGTCCAGGGGCAGGCCGTAGCAGCACCGGCCCGTGTCGGCGTCGTGTACCGACAGGTGGTGGCCGCATTCGCACCTGGCCTAGGCGGACGGGTCGCGGTAGTGGGCCAGGCCCGGCCAGTCGCCGTCTATGTAGTAGCGCTGGATCAGTCGCCCGAGCCGGTTGATCACCCCGACCACGGCCGCCGTTGCGGTCAGCGCGGCCAGGACCAGGGCGTACCCCCACTCCACATAGCCCGGCTCGGCTCCGCGCAGCATAAGGTCGAACATCATACCCTCCCAGGGTATTTGCGAAGTGGGGGTGTGGGTTGGCGTACGCCCACACCCCCTGGGGGCGGGTGTTAGTTGGCGTTCGGGGCCGTGGCCTTGGTGGTGCGGTAGCGGCGGGGCCGCTCGCGGGTCAACGCGGCCGCCCCCTCGGCCACCAGGCGGGCGAGGTTGTTCTGGACGGCTCCGATCGACCGCCCCTGGAGGAGGTGGCTGATCTGGGTCGCCCCGAACTCCAGGGCCGGGTCGCTGTCGAGGATCGCCTGGACCATCAGCTTCAGCTCGCCCGGGGCGAGCCGGTTCGTACCGCTGACCGGGTTGACCGCCCCGGCCTCGCCCCCGCCGAGCCGGTGGGCGGCCACCAGAGCGACCGCGGGACGCTGGGGCGAGATCGGCACGGGTGCCTCCGACCTAGTCACGGCCGGAGCCGTGGGGGTGGTCGGGGCCTCGTCGGCGTCGAACTCGTCGGGGCCAGCGCCGGTGTCGTGGTGGCCGTCCTCGGGCTCGGTGCCCGGGGCCAGGTCAGTGCCCGTGGTGGTCGAGGTGGACAGCGTCCAGTGGTCGGGCAGGCGCCGCCTGCCCTCACGGCCGCCCGGGGTCCGGGTAGCGGCGCCTTCCTTCTCCAGGCTGTTGAGGTGCTTGGTGATGGTCGAGCGGCCCATTTCGACGGCCTCGGCCAGTTCGGTGACGCAGACCGGTTCGGTGAACATGCCCAGCGCGGCCAGGATGCGCTCGCGGGTGTGGGTGGCCGAGCGGTGCGAGGTCATAGCGGCAGTCCTTAAGGTTGTGGGTGATGGCTCGCGTCCTCGGAAGCGGAATGGCTTGTCGCGACGGGACTGGGCGCGAGCGGTTGCGGGTTGGCTCCGGGGAGGTCGGTGTTCGCGCACCGCCCGCCCGGGGGCCGGGCTACGAGCTCGTCTGGTTGAGGACCGTGCGGGCACAGTGGGCGCGGGGGTGGAGCCTTACGTCCCCGAGCCGGTCGCGGTGGCGGGTTGGCGCCCACCTGGCCGGGCCGCGAATGGCGCGCGTAGAACTCATGGAATAACCCCTTACTTTTTCCGTCTTTCTCTGTGGCGGTCCGCAGGTTCACTTGGGGTTGTGTTTTTGTCAACCCGTCGCGTCAACCCGTTTACCGCTCATTCCTGAAACCGGATCTCCGGCTCGGGAGCGATCCAAGAGGAACTTGGTTGAGGCGAGCTTGTCAAACCGTGGCGCGAGGTTTTTTCGCTGCGCTGTTCACGGGGCCGGGCCGGGTGATCATGTTTTCCGTGAACGGCACGGTTCTGGGTGATCACCTCCGCGCATGAATAAGGATGGAGCTGGTCATCCTTCATGCATGGGACAGGTAAGGGGTGAGGGGGAGGGAAGGGGGCGGCCAGGCATGGGACTGATGAGCCAGGGGCGGGGCGGCCGGTGTCCGCCCTGGGTTGGGGGCCGCCCGCCCCCTACGTGAGATGACGACCTACTAGGTATTCAGTCGGGACACCCATAGGAGTAGGTGAGAACGCCCTGACCTGCGGTGAGAACAGGGTGGGGGTACTCCGTACTAAGGGGAGTAGGGCACGGAGTACTCTCACCGCACCTGCTCACACCACGATGAGCACCTCGGAGCGATCGCCGACGGCGCGCACAGCGAATGGCGGTGGGGCGCGTGGTCGCGGCCCGTCCGCCCGTCGACTTTCCCCTCGGCGATGAACGTCACTGGAAATATCGCACCGAAATGAGAGATTCAGCGGTTCGAGGTGACACCCCCCGCACCGCTCTCGCACTGTCCACACGAGCCAACTCCTGGATCATCGACAAGTACCCGTGGAGTTATTCGCTTGTTTCAGCCACCAGTCACATAAGGAGACCTTCGTTGACTTTTGCCAGACATCTCAAATGGGTTCCGCCATGGCACTGGAACTCGGTGCGCCTCACGGGTTGTCGCTGCGTTTCTCGATCTCGCGAAGTCAGCCGCTGCGCGTGCCGAACACGACAGGGGTGGTAACGCCGTATATGCGGCGTCACCACCCCGAGGAGCTGCCTGAGGTCAGCCGGTCAGGGCCTGCCACTGGCGGACCAGGCGGGCCAGCTCGTCGAACTCGCCCGCCTCATCGCCTGAGCTGGCAGGGACGGGCGCCGCCCGGTGTCGGCCACCGCCCCTGGGCTCCCTGTGAACCGCCCTCTGTGGCGCTCGTTCGCGCAGGCGGGCCACGTGCTCCTCGTGCCTGACCAGATAGGGGCGCACCGCCCTGATCCCGGTGTCGTCCACACACCAACCGCGCTCAACGCCCCTGGACCTGCGGGACGCGGGAGCCACTCCTGTCTCCGGGCTGGCGTTGTCGAAGGCGTGCGCCCATGAAGTGGAGTGCTGGCTGCTCACCGCGCGGTAGTTCGAGATCCATCCCGGCTCATCGGCCGCCCTGGCGTGAGCGGGCGGGCGTGAAGTGGGTACCCGTTCGGCCACAGGCGCCCCGCTGTGGCGCTGAGGGCGGGTATCGCGGGGTGCTTGTCCCTTGGCACGCCGACGGGCCGTCTGCGGGCGAGAGAGCACGAGGGACAGGAACGCGGCGAGCCACCACCGTGCTCGACTGCCCTTCCCTCGTCGACGCCTGCGGTGCCTTCCCATAGACTCGGCCATGGTTACCTCCTGAATTGAGCAGGTGGGAATCACGCCCCGGACCGGTGTTCGCCGCACCGGCCGGGGCACCTTTCTTTACACGTCGGTTCCTAGAGCGCGGGGTTTCGTGTTCGCCTCGTCCTTGAACGGGATGGGGCGGGTGTCCATGGCCCCGGGTTCGTACACACCCGGAGCTGCGCTTCCTCGCCCCATCCGCCGCAGGAGTCGGCGTTCGTTCAACCCGCCTCCAGGCAGGTCACGCCAGGTAGACCGGGCCACGGGCGCGGGTGCTGGAGCCTGTTCCCCGACCGCCCGGGAGGTTGACGCCGGGCAGGGAAACGAACGACAAAATGGCCATTTCAGGCATAGGGGGAACTCCGGATTCTCGATCACACGGACACGGAAGAATTGCCGCCGCGCGGGGCAGTGCCGATGGTTCCCGAGGGGAGCGAGAATCTTCAACCCGAATTCGTCAGAACAGTCACGCAACCGCGAAAAACTTCAGAAACTGCTGAGCAGCGCGTATACCTCACGTACGACGACGGCCGCCCGTCCAGGAAGACCCTGGGCGGACGGCCGCTGGTGTGCTGTGTCAGTCGATCGGGTGGCGTTCGGCAACCTGCGTGAGCGTCAGCCGGTCCTGGCTGTGGGCGGACCTCCATACCGCCCCCGCCGGCCCCGGTCCTGCGAGGTCGGCGTAGGTGGCCAGGTAGGCCGCCGCCCGGCTACTGCTCCTCGGGGCGAGCACCCCGGCCAGGTTGGACTCCCTGCTGCGCGAGTGCACGACGAACAACACGACCGAGGGAAACCGTGTCGCCCGCGCCAAGTCGGCGTAGCCGGTCATCTTGTCCCGCACCATCGCCAAGGTCTCCGAACCGGTGTCGTACTCCACGAACACATGCGCCTGCTCTCCCTCCTGCTCCCAGCGCACGTAGGCGTCGGGGCGCGCGTGGCGTCCCCACCGCTGGGCGCACTCGGCCTCGTTCAACCACTGCACCAGTTCCGCCCCCGGTGTGGTGCGGGCCGCGAGGGTGAAGGCGACCAGGCAGTCGACCAGGCCGAGGATGTGCCCCAGGCGGGGCGAGTCCGCGACCCCCGCCGCCCGCTCGAACCGGTAGGAGACCGCCTCTGCGCCCCGTTTTTGGGCGAGCAACCGTGCACCGGCCGAGCCGAGCACCCAGTGGTAGGGGTTGCTTCCTCGCAGCGAGAGCGGCCGGAAGCGGTCCAGGAGCCCGTAGCCGTGGAGCTTGCGCAACCGCAGGCGCACCGACCGCTCTCCCGCGCCGGGGAAGTACAGGTGATGCAGGTGCTCGGTCCTCATCACCTTGTGGTCGTGCACCCCGCCCAGGACCTGGAGGTCTCGGGGCATGATCCTTCCCCGGGCCAGCGAGGAGGGGCGCACCTGGGTGCGCGCGACGTGGTCCTTCGCGTTCCTGCTCACGTGCGCTTCCCCCTCCGGGTGTCGGTCACCGTGAAGGGGCGTTGCTGGAACAACGGCCTCCCCGGGGACGGACTTACCCCTCGGGCAGGCGGCTGTGCCGCCGTCTCGGGGGCGTGGCGACGTGCGGCCTTACGCACCTGCGTCGCCCGGCCCGTCACCCCGGGCGGGAGTGGGCGGGTGCGCACCGTGGCTGCTCCCTGTTCCTTGGCCCCCACCAGCGGGCGTACCACCGCCTGGTAGGCGCCCAGGTTCGTCAGGTCGTAGGCCCCCAGTACCGGCAGCGTGTGCTGCTGCAGACTGGCCGCGTCGTCGGGTGAGGCGGAGAAGTAGACCTTCGTCCTCGCGTTCGCCGAGACCGCCTTGCGCAGGTCCGCAGGAAGCTGCCCGAGTTCCTGGTGAGCCAGGGTGAGCCCGAGCCGGTAGCCGCGCGCTTCGGCGAGCATGTCCTCCAGCGAACCGGGCAGGTTGAGGAAATTCTGCGACTCATCGATATACGCGCACAGGTCCTTGCGCTGTGCCTCCGAGGTGTGGATGCGGGCGGTAACCGCCTGCCAGGTCGCCGCCAACGCGAACGACCCGATCAGCGAGCTGGTGTCCTCACCCAGACGACCCTTCGGCAACCGGAGCAGCACCAGGTGCCCGGTGTCGAACAGAGTGGGCAGATCGACACTTGAGGGCCCCGAGGCCACCACCTGGCGCACCCAGGGGCGCAGCAGCGCGGTACGCAGCTTGTTCAGCACCGGGCCCGTCACCGCGCTCCTGGCTGACATCGTGAGCCCGGAGTACCAGTCCCAGAAGTCCTCCAAAGCCTCGTCCTCACCCGTTCGGGCGGTGACCTTGCCCATCACCTCCTGGCGCAGCGCGTCGTCGGCCAGCAGGCGCGGGATGTGCCCGAGCGTCAGGCCGGGATCCTTGGCCCTGGTCAGGGTCAGCGTGGCGGCGCGCAGGATGTCGTCGGTCCTGGGCCCCCAGTACTGGTCGTAGATCCTGCGGAAGATCCCCACCACCGTGTCGGAGACGAAGTCCGCATCGCCGCCCTGCAACAGGTTCAACCTCGGCGGTGGGGCGTTGTCGTCAGGATCGAACAACACCACCTTGTCCACCGCGTGCTCGGGCATGCGGGCCAGGATGTCGGTGACCAGGTCCCCGCGCGGATCGATCACCAGCCCCGCCCGCCCCGCCTCGGCGTCCTGCAGGACGAGGTTGGCCAGCAGCGTGGACTTGCCCGACCCGGTCTTGCCGAGGATGTGCGTGTGCTGCCGTGCCTCGGCCACACCCAAGGCGACAGGGCGGCGTACGCCGGCGTCGGAGTCGCCCACCACCCGGGCGTTCTCCCCGCCCCGGGGCACCGCAGGGCTGGGCGCTGTCGGCCGGGCTCCGGCCCGGGCCAGACCGGGGACACAGGTATCGGTGGGCAGGTGCGCGATCCCGGCCAACTCAGCAGTGCAGAGCAGGAACCCGTTGCCCAGGAACCGGTTGGACGCCCACCAAGTGGGGGCGAGCATGAAGCGGCGGTCCAGGTGGTTGGTGCCCGAGGTGAACGCCGCGAAGCTGGACCCCACACCGTGCGCCCGCCCCCGCAGGCGCTCCTTCGCCGCGTCGCCCTGGTGGGTGGTGGTGAGGATGTAGGCGATATCGCACGCCAACCTCGGGCTGGAGGCCTTTGTCAGGATCGCCCTCACGTCATCGCCCGTCCCTGGCAGCACCGGTACCCGACGCTGCGTGGAAGCCGAGACGGTGGGGTCCACGGCATCCAGCAGCATCGTCCCCAGCCCGGGGTGGCCCTGGCGTCGGGCCGCCGCCTGCCGGGCCCGAGCCAGCCGGAGCCCGGTCGCCGGGCGTGCGCTGATCCGGACCAGGCAGTGCTCGCCCTCTTCCAGGTCCTCCAACGCCCCCAACAGGGGGCGCAGCGGGTCGTCGTCGAACTTCGTGCGCAGCGGGAACTCCTCGCCCCGACCCACGCGCACCAGACCTCCCGTGGTGTACGCCCCCTGCGGCAGAGGCGACTCACCAGCGGCCACGGCGTGCGTGGAGGTCGTCGCGCCGGGCCAGGCCGAGGCGATGGCCCTCTCTACCGTCCCCGGCGGCACGATCCCGGGCACCCACACCTGGAACCGCACCCCGGCCGGGGAGGCCACGATCTCCAGGGCCAGGTGCGGTTGCACCAGCCACCGCGACCAGCGGGGCTTGAGCAGCCCCATGGTGTGATTCCAGAACGCGGTTGCGTGGGCGAGGCTGGCCTGCGGCGGCGGCAGGATCTCCACCAGGCGGGCCTCGCGTGACAGGTAGTGGTGGCGGGCGAATCGCACTCCGATCAGCGCGGCGCACACGGCTGCTCCGACGAGCGGGATCACGGCGATGACCGCGAACACTCCGCCTCCGACGAGGAAGTCGATCATCCGACCACCTCCCCGTAACCCCGCACCACCGCTGCCGAGGCGGTCAGACGGACTTTCGGGATCTGCTTCCTGGAGCGCTGTTCCCTGTGGGCCTGTGTTGCTCTCACCTGGTCGACCTCCGTCATCGTGTGCCCTCAACCTCCAAGGGCTCCAACACCAGGGCCATCCACCAAGGGTGCTGCGTGCCACCGCCAACACCTCCCGGCCCTGATCGCCCTTATGACCCCTTAAAAAGACAGGCGAAGGGCCGATGCGACATGCGGGTGTGAGAAATGTTTTCGCAAATGGGCGCATAAACGGTCAAGTCGGACGTCGAATTTCGCAGCCCGCTACCGATTCGAAGGTTCCGCGCGTCCAGATCCGCGTGTTTTCCGACGTGCTCGAAAGGCCGGTGAGGTCGGTCAGCGGCAGCCGCCGTTGACCACGCCATCTTGAGGAGAGCGATCGAGGTAACCGAGCAGTTGCACGACACCGATCGGTTCAAGCCCCGTCTGGTCCTGCCGGTCGACGCCAGCGTCTCCCGGTCAAGGGTCCTGCCCGTGCCCGGCGACGGCTGGAGCGGCCAGGCGCTGACGATCAGTGCGGGGATATTCGCCCCACGACGACTACTGGGGCGGAGCCGCCCAGTAGTCCGAGAGCATCTGGCCGGGCCAGGCGGGCTGGCGGACCTCACCGCGAGGGCCGAACTCGGCAAACCACGGGGCGATGTCCAGGACGGGGGTCCCGTCGACCGCGTCCAGGTCCTCCACGTGAAGGTCGCGCCCTTCGACCTTGAGCAAGCGCGGGTGGGAGATCGCGAGTCGGGCGGGGCGGCGGTGGTTGCGGTGAACGAACGTCCCGGTCTGCGGCCAGTCCGTGTTTCCCCTCGGGTGTCGTGCGCCCAGGTGCACATCGTCTTCTGACCCGCGGTGGAAATGCCACACGACCTGGATGTGGGAGAACTCCTCCAACCCCTTCACGGTGTCCAGGGGCAGATCCGCGTTGAGCCGGATGATCGACCGGATGCCTCCCCAGAAGTCGTCCGCGACCTCTGAGCGTCCACCGACGACGGTGGCGATGGGGGTGAGGGTGATCTCCACTGGGGTGTCCTTCCAGGGACCGGGCCGGATCAGGCTACACGCAGCACTTCGGCGGCTCGGCGGTCAACCTCTCGGACCGCGCTGATGCCGCGTCCCCGCACCGTGCTCAACGCGGTTCTCATGGTCTGGACCGTGTTCTTCGCCCGGCCCGAGCGCACGCCCTCCATCGCGTCCAGCGCCCGTGACCAGGTGGCGCAGGCTGCTTCGATCTCGCCTCGGGAGGCCTGGATCTCCCCGAGATAACCCAAGGTCACGGCGTGGGTGCGGCTGAACGCGGCGCCTCGGAGTTGGACGCTGCGCTCGAACTCGCGCTGCGCGCTCCCCAGGTCGCCCATCGCTTGCAGGGTGCGGGCGGTTTCGTGCGCGAGGCTGGCCTTGCCGAAGAACCAGACCCGGGCGGGCTCGGTGTCGGGTGTGGCGTCGGAGAGGTCGTCCTCAGCCCGCAGCAGTGCTTGGGAGGCGCTCTTGGTGTCGCCGACGCGGGCCAGGCTACGGGCGTGCACGACGCCCAGCAGCGCGCGCTCGCGGGGCCCGGCCACGTCGTAGCAGGAGGTCGCGGCTTCGGTGAGGCTCGCGGCTTGCGGGTAGTGTCCCAGGTCCATGGCCTGGTGGGCCAGGGCCCGGAGGATGTGGCCCACCAGGGCCCGGTCCCCGGCCTCGGCGGCGAGCTTGGCGGCCAACTGGAGGTAGCGCTGCGCTGTGGCGTGCCGGTTCGCGTCGAAGCTGGACCAGCCGAGCACGTAGACCAGCTCACTGGCGGCGGAGAAGAGCTCGCGTCGCTGTTCTTCGTGGGGGGTGTGCCGGCGCAGGGTCGGTAGGACCTCGTCGGCGAGCAGGGCAGTGGCCGCCGAGGTTCCATAGCCGCCCCCACGCTGTTGGTCCAGGCGTTGGAAGAGCGCCGTGGCGTCCCGGATCGCCGCGATGTCGTCGGGGGTAATGGTTCCTCGGGTCGCCGGGCGGGCCCGTGCCTGCTCCAGGCACTTCTGCCACCAGGACTCCTCCGGCAGAGCGAGCCCTGCCACGGAGTAGACAGCGGCGCCGATGAAGCCTCGTCTGTCCACGCTTCTCCCCAAGTCGGCCAGCGCCGTCAGGGTATCGGCTCCCCATATGGCCCCGGCTGACGGGATCGGGGACCTGCCCAGGCCGATCTCCTCCAGTCGTACTGGTCGACCCAGTCCTCGGGAGAGTGTTTCGCACAGCACGGCGGGGGCCGGGTCCTGTGGCCGGGTACCGGAGGCCCACATCGAGATGGTGGAGCGGCCCACGCTGACCAGGTCGGTGTGCCCCATTTCCTGGGCCACTCTCACGAAACGGCTGGCGGTCTGCTGCTGGGACCAGCCGAGCTCGGCGATGAGGGACTTCAATTTGTCGTTGGGGCCACGACGCATTCCGTCCTCCGAAAACCCTTTGGCAGCGTTGGCACTGTTCGACGGTGCATACCCGTACCGATCGAACGCGCGCAGTGGTTATCTCACCGTAGCGACCTGGATCACATGCGTGAAGCGATTCCTGTTCTCTGGCCGATCCCGGTCGCAGTTCCTGTCCCCTATGAGGAGTTGCCGTGTCAAGGACCGAGATGCCGCTTCCGCCGCTTCCTCTGCCCCGGTTCGTCAGGTCGAACCAGCCCAATGTGCTCGCCGTGGAGTACGGCGCCGACTCGCGTCTGGCCGCGCAGGCACGGCGCTGGGTGTGGACGGCCAGCAGGCTCCACCGGCTCCAGGCCGAGCCCCTGGTCTGGATCGCCAACGAGCTCTTCGCCAATAGCCTCCGGCACACCCGCTCCGGGCTGCTGGGCGGGAAGACGCGCCTGACGCTCACACACCTGCCGAACCATCTGCGCATCGCCGCCACCGACGAGGGGCCCTTGCCGGACTCGGTACCCGGGGAGCCCTACCTCAGCGCGGAAACCGAGGCCGCTCCCCTGGGCTTGGGGTTGACGTTGGTCAGCGCTCTGGCGACCGCGTGGGGCTGGCACGGGGACCAGCACGGACACACGGTGTGGGCGGAGGTAGCACGTCCCAAGCCCGGCAAACCCATCATCCAATTCATGCCGGCCGTCACCCGCCACGCCGCGACCGCGCGTCTTGAGGCGGTGGCCGGTGAGCGCTGAGCGTGCCCCGCGGGCCCTGTCTCTACACCTGGCCACCGGTGCTGTGCGGGTGCTGCCTCCCTCCGAGGCGGCACAGCTCACGGCTTCCCGGCGTGACCGGATGCTGCACCTGATCCCCGCAGGGACGCGGACACGCCAGGAACTCGCGAGGCTGCTTTTCGAGACCGACCCGCTCATCGGGAACGTGACCCGCCAGTATCGGGTGGTGCGTGATCCACGCACGCAGCGAGTGGTCGGTCGCGGGCTCTCCTCGCAGGGAGAGCAGGCACTGGCCGCGCTCGTATCCCGGCTGTCCCGTGACTGACCTCGGAGGACTTCATGCGCGTGATCGTTGACCATCCCGGGTGGACCCCCGCTTCCGAGCCTCGCCGCACCGTGCGCACCGAGAACAGCGCATGGACCGCGACCGCCGGTGCGACCCTCATCCTCAACCGGGTCGGAGAAGGCCGCGATCAGGCACCGGCCGTAGACACGTACTCCCCGATGGACCTCGGCGGGTCGATCCCCGAGAACCTGCGCTCCGCTTTGGAGGAGCAGGGCCCAGTCCAGCGGTTGCGCACCGCCGACCTGTGGGAGGCGCTGGCCACCGCGATCATCCGCCAGGTGATCCGCGCCGACCAGGCCCGCCTGATGTACCACCGGTTCTGTGATGCCCACGGCGCCCCGCTCCCCGAGGCCGGACCATCCGCCTTCCCGCGTCCCGAGACCGTGCTCGCCCTGGACGAGGACGACTTCGCCGGGTTGGGGATGGCGTTCAAGCGCCGCCCGCTGATCGCGGCGGCCGGGGCCTTCATCGAGTCCGGCACCAAGTGGGCGGAGCTTCCCGCCGACGTGCTGGTGGAGGAAGTGCAGGCGGTGCCCCGTATCGGCCCGTGGACCGCCGGAGCCACCCTCGCCGATGTCACCGGCGACTTCTCCCTCTACCCCTACGGCGACATGGCCGTGCGCAAGTGGGCGGCTCATGCCTCTCCCGACATCGACTGGCCCACCGACGAGGGCACCTTCGCCCGCTGGTGGCGGTCCTTCGCCGCCACACCCGAACAGCTCTCCGCCCTGACCGTGCTCACCCTCGCATTGGGAGGACCCCGTGGACAGGACCAACCCCCTTCATGACCTGATCAGCGGCCACACCCCCGGCCGTTCCCTCGACCTGCTGCTCGTCAACGCGCCCCTGCGCGACTACGCCGAACGCCCGCGCGTCAACGACTACACGCTGCCGGTGCTGGGCATGGGCTACGTCGCCACCTACGCCGCGCGGTGCGGGTTCGCGGTTGGTGTGCTCGATGCCGAGGCGCTCGGGCTGCCGGTCGCCGACGTCGTCCAGGCGGTCAACGCAGCCGCGCCCCGGTGGGTGGGGTTCAACCTGCTGGCACCCACCTACGAGGTCTCCGCGACCATCGCCGCGGCCCTGGACCCCGGCATCAAGGTCATGCTCGGCGGGCACCAGGCCAAGGCCATGCCTACGGAGATCCTTACCGACCCCCGCATGGCCCGATGCGAGGCTCTGGTCATCGGCGAAGGTGAGACCCGCACCGTCGAACTCCTGCACGATTACCGCAACCGAGGGGACCTGCCCGGGGTGATGTGGCTCGACTCGGTCCTGAAGACTCCAGTGACAGGCGGCCGACCGGGTCAGGGCCACCACCTGGCCCCACCTATCAACGACCTGCCCTTCGTCGACCGGCGCTTCCTCACCCAGGACCCGCACTTCGAGGCAGACCGGTGGGAGGCGAACATGGTCGGTGCCCGCGGCTGCCCCTACGACTGCTCCTTCTGCGGCGCCGCCGTCTCCGCGAACCCCGACGTCACGATCCGCGTCCGCTCCCCCCAGAACGTGGTCGCGGAGATGGAACACCTGCGTACCGCCTACGGGGTGAGCGCGTTCCGGTTCGTCGACGACCTCTTCCTCGGTGCCCGCCGCGTCATCAACACCATGATGGACGGCTTCGCGGAGCACCGTGTCGGGGACTGGGCGGTGTGGGACGCCACGGGCCGCATCAACGTGCTCGCCCGCGAAACCGACACTGCCTTGGACCGCCTGGTCGCGAACGGGCTCAGGGAGGTCGCGCTCGGCATCGAGTCCGGCTCCGAGCGGATGCTGTCCTACATCGACAAGCGCATCACCCAGGACATGATCCGCTCGGTCGTCACCCGGCTCGTCGGCAGGGGGATCAGCGTGAAGGGCTACTTCATCCTGGGCTTCCCCGGCGAGTCACGGGCGGAGATGGCACAGACCGTGGATCTGGTGCGGGAGCTGTGGGACCTTACCGAGGGCGCCCCCGGCCGTTTCCGCAGCAGCGTGTTCGAGTTCCGCCCCTACCCCGGCACCCCGGAGTGGCACAGGCTCATGGCCACCGGCCGCTACACCCCCGACCAGCTCCTGGACTACAGCCCGGTCGACCTGACCGACCAGGGCGTGGACGAGGCCATGAGGCAACGCGACGAGTTCAACTTCTCCTCCAACATCCAGTTCGGCGAGGCGTCCGTGGCCGAAGTCCGCGCCGCGCTGGTCGAACTGTCCCATGGCGAGCACCAGCGAAGGGCGGCGGCATGACGGGACTGCTCGTGGCCTTCGACGGTCCGGGTGGGGCCGGGAAGTCCACCACCGTCCAGGCGCTCGCCGCACGCCTGGCCTCCGACGGGTTGCGGGTACTGGCCACCACGCAGCCCTCCTCGGGGGCCATCGGTCGACTCGCCCGCAGCAGTACCCACGAGTTCTCCGGGCTGGCGTTGGCCTGTTTGGTGGCCGCGGACCGCTATCACCACCTGGCTACCCAGGTGCGGCCCGCGCTCGCCGACGGGCAACTCGTGTTGTGCGACCGCTTCACCGCGTCCTCGCTCGTCCTCCAGGCGGGGCTGGACGAGATCCCGGAGAGGTTCGTCCGTGAACTCAACCGGTTCGCAGAACCCCCGGACCTGCAGGTCGTCCTCACCGCGCCGGCCGAGGAGCTGCGCGAGCGCCTGGTGGTGCGCGGTTCGCATGGCCGGTTCGAGGACGATCCGGCCAACACGCTCAGGGAGGTCGCCCTGTACGAGCGGGTCGCCGACCAGTTGGCCCGTGAAGGTGTGCTGACCGAGGTGGTGGACACCTCTTGCGGGGTGGAGGAGACCGTAGCGCACCTTGCCGACCTCATCAGGGCGCTATGGTCGCAGGATCGAGCCGCTGCCTGACCATGGACAGGACCCCGCCATGCCCTACACGAGCGTCATCGACGTGCACGTCATCCTGCACCGGCAGGGCGAGATCGTACTGCTGGAACGGCAGGGCACCGGGTACTGTGACGGCATGCTGCACCTGCCCTCCGGGCACCTGGAGGACGGCGAGCCCGCGCACGCGGCCGCCGCGCGCGAGGCGCGTGAGGAGGTCGGGGTCGACATCGACCCCGGCCACCTCGCCCTGGCGGCCGTGGTCCACCACCGCCAAGAGCTCGGGCACGCCCGGATGGGCCTGTTCTTCCTGGCCACCGAGTGGCAGGGCGAGCCCTACAACGCCGAACCCGGCGAGTGCGGAAAGCTCGTGTGGGTGGACCCGCGGGTGCTGCCGTCGAACACCATCCCTTATCCGGCCGAGGGCATCCGCGCTTGGCTCGACGGGGTGCCGTTCACCCCGCACGGGTGGTGACTCAGGCGGCGGCGCGCACCAGCGTGTCGTAGGTGTCGGTGGTGCGCTCCAGCTCGACGCCGAGCGCACGCGCCCAGGTGTCCAGCTCGGCCTGGACCGCCAGGCCGTCGCGGTCGTCGTCGATGACGAGTTCCAGTTCGAGGAACGTCCCCGCGTTCTCGACCGCGTCGACGCAGACCCCGATCGGCCCGGCGGCCCCGGTACGGCGGCGCTTGACGATGCGCACGGTGGGTTCGTAGCCCATGGCGAGCACGGCGGCGTGCATCTGCTCCCGGTCAGCGACGACCGTCTCGTGCTCGGCGCACTCCATCGAGTTGGCCAGCGGCGTCTTGGTCGTGAAGACATGCGCTCCACCGTCCAGGCTGCGCAGCCGAGCGAACGTGTGACCGGCCTTGCCCATCTCCGGCCTCCAGCCCGCGGGGGCGTAGGCCTGATCTTCCTGGAAGACCGGCTCGCCCAGCTCCACCCCGGCAGCCTTGAGCGCGAGCAGGAGCCCCTCGAGGTCCCCCACCCGGTACTTCGTCTCGATCTCCCGCATCACGCGCCTCCTGGGCTTTGGTGTCGCCGTGCCTCAGGAGCGTACCGAGGCCACACCTGCCGCATCCGCCTGTTGGCCAAAGACGGCCCTGGGGTGGGTTGAGCGGTGGACGGTGCGATCCCCTGCGTGAGTCCGCAGGGCCATGACTACGTCCCCGACCAACCTCCGGTCCGCCACGGGCGCTCGGCCACGGCCACCTGTTCTCGCTGCGGAGACACCATCACCGCGACCCGATGAAGGCCCCTTCATACTTCAACAAGCACTCCCAGAACGAGAGTGATGGCTGCTCGGCTCATAGGAGTGACGGGAGGCGATCCCGGCACCCACGAGAGCCTCCAATACACCCGGAACGAGACAAGATGCGCGACCGGCCAGTCGGTGAGGACCCGGCTGGTGGATGGGAACGATCCAGCCTGCATGATGCCGGAGGCACCTGAGATGCTGAGCGCAAGGGCAGCAAACTTGCGAGTATCGCCTGGACGATCCGGGCTTGATGGTCACTGCGGCGGGCGCCTGGCAGAACGCCGCCTCAGTCAACAGGAGGAGTGACTCACCTCGACGCGATGGGATCATGGCGGTGTAGTGAGAGAGGAGGATACGGTGGCCGATCCGGTGGAGTTCATGCTGGCCGACCTGCGAGAGAAGTACGAGGCGATGCCCGCCGCACGGGCCTTCGCTCGCCTCTACGACGACCCCAAGTGGGGTCACATGTTTGCAGTCCTCCATAGGCGGTTGAACGAGCACTTCACCGACATCAACGGACGTGCCAAGACCACTCACCATTACTGGGCCGACAACAGCAGGGACTTGCTCGCGCTCATCGAAGAGATCGAGCTCGACCTGCATACCCTGAAGAGGGCAGGCATTGAGGTCGCACTTGCCGACTCCTACCAGGATGCGCTGGATCGATGTCGGCCATGGCTTTCGCCAAGCGGGGGCAGTGCGGTGCCGGAGGACTTTGAGCTCATCGAGGTCATCAGCTACGAGCAAGTCTTCGCCCACGCGGCTAAGAGCGTTAGGCTCAAGAAGCAGGAGGCTGCCGTAGAGCTGAAGATGGTGGGGAGCGGATCCTACGCCCACGTCTACTCCTACGTCGACCCCGACTACGGCATCAAGTTTGCGGTCAAGCGGGCGAAGAGAGAGCTGGACGAGCGCGATCTGCACCGCTTCAAGCAGGAGTTTGAAGTCCTGAAGAAGCTGAGCTTTCCCTACGTGGTGGAGGTCTACCGCTATGACGAGACCCGAAACGAGTACCGGATGGAGTACTGCGACACAACGCTCCGGGAGCACATCAGCAAGAAGAACGCCACGATGCCCTTCGCAGCTCGCAAGCGCATTGCCTTGCAGTTCCTCTACGGGATCAACTACCTTCACCACCAACGGTTGTTGCACCGTGACATCAGCCTCCAGAACATACTGCTGAAAGTCTTCGATTCCGGCGCCGTTCTGGTGAAGCTCTCGGACTTTGGGCTCGTGAAGGATCAGGCGAACGAGTTCACCCGGACCCAGACCGAGATGAAGGGGACGATCCGGGACCCAATGCTCTGTAGCTTCAAGGACTACGGGGTCGTGAACGAGATGTACTCGATCGCGCATGTCCTGGCCTATATCTTCAAGGGCAGAGAGTCACTCCCCGCAGCTGATGACACTGTAGGGCGGATAATCCACAAGTGTGCTGTCAACGACCTAACCGAGCGCTACCAGAGTGTCGCCGAGTTAATCGCAGACGTTGAGCGGTTGGAAGCACCGCCGAAGTAAGCGACGGCCTAACGAGTTGGTGCGTGATAGCGGGTGAGGCTTCGCTGAAAGGTCGTGGCATGCTCTGGCCGTGGCGATCAAGCTCAACCGCTCTGTCGGCAGGCTCGGCCGGAGCCCCGCAGCGTCAGTCAAGAAGTTCAGCGCCTCGTCTCCCATGCCGTCAGCAACTGCAGCACACCGACTGGGTACCTACTGCCCTAGGTTCAGCGGTGCCCCGCTCCCGTGAGTGACGAGAGGCGATCTCCCGGCACCCGTCTGCATCTGAGCGCCCAACGCCAGTCTGGGACGGCGGCCTGACCGGATACGGCCAACCCCAGCCGCACACCGCGCCGCAACGCGGGTTCTGCGATCGTAGGATCGCACCCCCTTCACCCCCTGCCCTCCAAGGAGCCCAGCGTGGAACTTCGCCTGACCGACGCCGTCCGAACCTTGCGCGAGGAGCTAACCGAGGCGGTCGAGGAAGCCGAAGCCCAAAGCCCCGACATCACCTTCACGGTCGGGCCCATCCAGATGGACTTCGAGGTCCAGTTCCGCGTCGACGGCAAGGCCAAGGGCAAACTCTCCGCGTGGATCGCCTCCGGCGAGATCGAGGCCGGGGCGAGCCGGGCCCGCACTCACCGGGTGTCCTTCACCCTCACCCCCCGCCCGAAGGACACCCCCAACGGCGACGTGTCCATCACCAGCACCCAGCAGAACACCCACGCCGCACCGCCTCCCCCCTACACCCGCTGAGGCACCCGTCCCCCTATCAGCCCTCTCGTGCCAGTGACCGGAGAGCATGTTGGACACCGCCCAACGCATCACCCGCATCACCACCCCCCACGCCAGTGGGTCAGGGTACGTGATCGCCCCACGCCTGGTGTTGACCAGCGCCCACACCGTGCCCGCAGTCGGTGGCCAGGTACAGGTGCACACCGCCATCGACCCTCGCCCGCACACCGGGCAGGTCCTCTGGCGCGGCACTCCTCATGGGCATGATGACGCCGCTCTGGTCCATATCACCGACCCGGGCTGGATCGAGCGTGCGGTGATGACCCGGTGGGGGCGGCTGGTCACCACCACCCCCCACACCCCGTGCGAGGTGTGGGGCTTTCCCGACCTGGCGCAACGCCCGGGTCTGGCTGCGGAGACCGCACAGCTGGTGGGCACGGTGGCCCCGGGCAACCACTTCGTCAACCACCGGCACGTCATGGACCTGAGCACCCACCCGCCCCGCTGGCACCCCCACGAGGTCGAGCAACAGGAGAAGGAGGGGGTGCGGCGTTCGCTGTGGGCAGGCCTGTCCGGGGCCGCTATGCGCTGCGCCGAAGGCCAACTACTGGTGGGTGTGGTCACCGCCGACCTCGAACACCGCGACCACGCCGCCCTGGAGATCGTTCCCGCCTACGTCCTGCACCACGACCCGGCGTTCCGGGCAGTGCTGGCCGAGCACAGTGTGCCCCTGGCCTTGGAGCCGGTCGAGCTCGCGCATCTGGCCCACACCCCGGGCACACACCACCGGCCCTCCCCCGCCGCGCTGTTGGAGGCTCACCGGCAGGTGGTGGCCTTCCACGGCCGCGACGAGACCATGAGGACCCTGCTGGACTGGTGTAACAGCGAAGAACCGCTCACGGCGATGGTGGTGCACGGACCTGGCGGTCAGGGCAAGACCCGACTGGCCCATGAACTCACCACACGCCTGGCCCGCCCCGACACCCAAGGACGCCGGTGGGCCATCCTGTGGCTCACCGGCAGCGCCACCCCCGACGCGCTCGACCCGGTCCAGGACACCACGGCCCCGTTGCTGGTAGTGGTGGACTACGCTGAAACCCGCACCACACAACTGATCCGCCTGCTCCAACTCTGCGACCGGCCCCCAGGTCATGCTCCCGTCCGGCTGCTGTTGTTGGTGCGCACCGTGGGCGAGTGGTGGGACCAGGTCAACACCGCCACCGGCTACCTGCTGGCCGACATCGCCCAACAACTCCCGCTGCCCTCGTTGGCACCCCGCGTGGTCGCGCGCACCCAGGAGTACCGCACCGCCCTGGGTCACCTCGCCAGCGCACTACCGGCGGCCCGCACACCGCATCCGGCCGACTGGGACCAGGTCGCGGACGGCCTGGCCGATCCGGACCTGTCCGGTGCAGAGTGGGAGACCGTGCTGAGCGTGCACATGCGCGCCCTGGCCGACCTGCTGGACGCCACCCAACACTCCACGGCCATCACCTCCGACAGCGCGGTGGAGGGTCGGGTGCTGGCCCACGAGTTCCGCTACTGGAACCAGACCGCCACCGCCTACGGCCTGGACGACTCCGACCTCGCACAACCGCTGCGCGACGTGCTGGCCCTGGTCTTCGCCCTCACCCCCGCCGACGTCGAGGAAGCAGACGAACTCCTGGGGAGCACGGCGGTGCTGGAGGGCCAGACCACCGCCCGCAAACACCAGATCCGCCTGTGGGTCAGCGGCCTGTACCCCACAGACGGGGAGCAGATGTGGGGGCACCTGCAACCGGACCGGCTGCTGGAGTACTTCCTCGGCCAGCGCCTCCAGCGCGACCCCGCCCTGTTCGACCCCCACCTGGACACCATCACCACCGCGGACGCCGAACGCCTGGTGACCCTGTACGCCCGCGCGGCCGCGCACCCCGCCCTTCCCTCCGTGGGAGGGCACCTGACCACACTGTGCGCACGCCACCCGCTTGCGCTCGGCCCAGCCACCATCGCTGTAGCCACACAGTCCGAAGATCCCTCACCTCTCGTAGAGGCTCTCGACCAGATCACCGCACATCCCAAAACCGATACAAGGACTCTTGAGCGCCTACAAGATTCCCTCCCCGTTTTCAGCAATTGCCTCGCGGGATGGGCCGTGCGCCTCAATAACCAGCTAGTAACAAATTTACGCATGGAGGGAAAACTCAACCCGAACGAGGCCCTTGCCAGCCTCGCCAGATCTCTAAACAACCTATCCATTCGATTGATCGACCTCGGAAAACAAGAAGCAGCCCTGCAGGTCATCAACGAAGCCGTCGAGCTCTACCGAGTTCTTTCCAAGAAACTCCCTCATACCTACCTACCCAGTCTCGCCTTGTCCCTCAATAACCAGTCTAAGGTCCTGGGTGAGATGGGAAATTATCAACAAGCATTAGATGCCATAACGCAGGCCGTTGGTCACTACCGAACTCTTTCTAAGAGACAGCCCAGCCCTCACCTTTCCGACTTCGCTATGTCCCTCAACAACCAGTCTGTCGCCATGAGCGATCTGGGGTATCATGAGGAGGCTCTTGAAGCCATCACCCTAGCTGTTGACATCCGCCGCGAACTCGCCCACCACAAACCCGATATTTTCCTGAACGACCTTGCCACATCCCTCAACAACCAAGCAAACCGCCTTGCTGCTCTAAGGCGCCATGAGGAGGCTCTTGAAGCCATCACCCTAGCTGTTGACATCCGCCGCGGACTCGCCCACCACAAACCCGATATTTTCCTCAGCGACCTCGCCACATCCCTCAACAACCAAGCAAACCGCCTCGGCAAAGTAGGGCGCCACAGAGAGGCAGTCGAGACGATCTCTCACGCCGTCCATCATTATGAAGAACTCTGCAAGAAAAATCCCGACACCCATCTTCCCAACCTCGCCACATCTCTCAAGAATCAGGCATTTCATTTAAAGAGCCTTGGACAGTATGAGGAGGCCCTTGCCTGCATGGACTGGGCCGCACGCATTCACCAGAGACTTGCAGACACTCAACCAATTATCTACCGGCCTCACTTGGAGCAAACTTTACAGGCATGCGCATGGCTGCAAAAAATGATTGAGATTTAACGAGGCTCGATACAGCAAGGAAACCTTTGCCCGAAACCCGCAGGAAGGCCCGTCAGGTCGGGGTGGGCACGGGTGAGCGCCGCTCTATTCGGCCGCCATCGCTCCGAGGCCAAGGTGTTCAGGCCTGTTTCAGGTCGCTGGTCCTGGACACCCCGGGCCTGGTCAGGGCCACCAGGGAGGTGTAACCCTGGCTCATGGTCCAGGCCCATGGACGACCGCTGGAGGCGACCTTGTCGTTGACGAGCGGGGCGCTCAATCGCACCGTGTCGGCATCCTCCGGTCCGGAGAGCAGGAACACCATGTACTCCTCCCCCTCCTCCCGGACCTCGGTGTCCAGGGCCCACCTGATGACCTCCCCGATCCGGGCTTTGTTTCTTCCCTGGGTCTTGCGGAGGTCGGCCTCGGCGTAGGTGAACAGCACTCGGCTCTCCAGGGTGTGGATGCGGGCGATCTGCGGCTGGATGGCCCCACCGGCATAGAAGCCCAGGTGGGTCAGCCCGGGTCGGAAGAAGCGGTCCGGCTGACAGATGTAAGCGGAGTTCTCCAGGTACTCGGCGTGGGCGATGCCGGCCGCGACGACCACCACGTCGTCATGGGAGATCAGTCCTTCAGCCTCGAACAGTGCCTGGAGCTCGCGCAGCAGGAACCGGTCGCGCTCAGAAGGGGCGGAAAGGGCGTCGCCCAGGACCTCGGTGATGGCGTCGTGCAGGGCGGCGAAGTTGAACCACACCACCCGCATGTCCGCCAGGTCCTCGACAATCTGGGGGCGGACCGGGTCGGGGGTGAGCACGAATAGGAACCGCTTCGACGTCTTCTTCCCCGACTCCTCGTCCAAGAGCTGCAGGTGGCCGGTGAGCTGTTCAGGATCCTGGATGGCGTTGCGGGCGGTCTTGACCTCGAACAGGTAGGTGAAGTCCGCGGCAATCCGCGCGTCGGGGACCGTGCCCTTGCCGGTGGAGTGCTGGTTGGTGAAGACGACCGTCTCCAGAGTGGACTCACCCGAAGCCCGGGCCAGGATCGTCTCGGTCACGGACAGGCCAACGCGCTCGAAGACGGCCAGCATGGAGGAGGTGACGCGGTTCTCGCCCTGACGGTAGGTGGAGAACAACGGAGTGGAGGGCATCGGCCTGCACCTTCCCGAAAGAAGAACGAGGGGCGACCATCATCGCGCACCCACCGACTTCGCAAGCGCGATGGCCGATAGGGGACACCCACCCCATCTCGGAGTCGCTGGCCCGAGAACACCGAAGGACGACCGAGGTCCTCGCGAGGTGCCATCGGACGCCGCCAGGGGCCGGTGTGTGCTCCGTTTTTGCTCTTCAGTTCCGTACTGACACGACATCAGGCGGCACCACACGGTTCCAAACGGCACAGCGGATCGGATGGGGTGGCACGAAACGGTACGTAGCGACACGTGACGGCACGTAACCAGCGAACTTCTAATCCGATGGCCGCAGGTTCGAATCCTGCCGGGTGCGCCACAAAACCCCAGGTCAGACGGGGTGCGCAAGTCGAACAGGCGAGGCGCGAGGCCCTGATCCGGGCCGTTTGTGCTCCATACGTGCTCTTCAGTCGCACCTCAGTCGGAGCAACCCCAGCGGACCGAGAAACACCACTTCAGACGGGCTCCTCGCCCCGGGAACATAGTAGGGGCGGACGCGCCCCACACGGTCACGTCCGCCCTAACATCCCGCGCCTACCCCCAAGGGCCAACCGGCCCGTCAGCCGCCCACACGCCCCGATACAGGGGCGGATCTACGCCACAGCACCGCCGCAGATCCGGTTCGCTTCGCTACGGCTCACATGAAGTCTGGTGAAGTGCACTTTCGGGGGCGTGACTGCTCAAGCCCGCCCAGCCAACAGGACCAGCGAGATCACCGCGCTCAGCCTGCCCAAGAACACGACACGTCCCAGACCGCTATGTCTTACCCACATGGAACGCTGGACCTCTGAGCGAAGGGAGCCGGAATGGTCAAACCGATCTCGCCCATGGCAACGCTGGCGATGGCGATGCAGGCCCAGCCAGGTGTGTACGCGGTACTGCTGGGTTCTGGAGTGTCAACGGGTGCCGGGGTACCCACAGGCTGGGGCGTCGTCAAGGAACTCGTCCGACGTCTGGCAGCCGCCACCGATCCGTCCGACAGCGCATCAGCGCAGACTGCGGCAGAGGATCCTGAACGCTGGTGGGACGAGCACGGTGACGGCGACCTCGGATACGCCCGCCTGTTGGAACACCTGGCACCCACGGCTGCGGCCCGGCAGGGGCTGCTGGCCGACTTCTTCGAACCGTCCGAGGAAGAGCGAGCAGATGGCTTGAAAACGCCGAGCAAGGCCCACCAGGCGGTCGCCGAACTCGTCAAGCGCGGCACCGTACGGGTGATCGTGACGACGAACTTCGACCGGCTCATGGAGCAGGCACTTGATGCTGTCGGAGTCTCGTCGCAAGTCATCAGTCGGCCCGAGGCCGTCAACGGGATGATGCCTCTCACGCACGCGCAAGCGACCGTCATCAAGCTGCACGGCGACTACAAGGATCTCGGCAGCCGCAACACCCCTGCGGAGCTGAAGACGTATCCGCCTGAGTGGACCAACCTGCTTCTGCAGGTGTTCGACGACTACGGACTCCTCGTGTCGGGGTGGTCCGCGGATTGGGACACCGCTCTCGTCGAGGCGTTGGAGAACACACCAAGCCGCCGCTACCCGCTGTGGTGGGACAGCCGCAGCAGCAACGGCGATACCGCCCAGCGACTGCTGCACTCTCGTTCAGGTCAAGTGATCCCCGCCGCTGGTGCCGACGAGTTGTTCACTGAGCTTCTCTCCAGCGTTGAGGCACTCGACCGCCTCGCTGAGCCACCCTTGTCGACAGCCATGGCCGTGAGCCGACTCAAGCGATACCTACCTGACCCGTTGCGACGTATCGACCTTCACGACCTAGTAATGGATTCCGTCGACACTCTCACCGATGCCATCGCAGACAAACCAACCTCCCTACCCTCGGTCGACGCCACCACGATTCAGCGGACGTACGAAGACCACCTGCAGGCGACTGCTCCTCTGCTGCATCTCCTCATTCCCGGCACCTGGCACGACCCTGACGGAATTCACGATCAACTCTGGATTGACGCGTTCCAGAGGCTCGTCGATGCCGGCACCCGCCCCCTCAGGCAGGTGGACGTGTTCCTGGACCAGGCCCGGCTGTATCCGGCAGTATTGACATTTACCACATTCGGTGTGGTAGCCGCTCACCGGGGCCGAGAAAGGCTCTTTCTCCGCCTAGCAACCGAAGTCGAAGGCCGCAACCGGTCGGGGACTGGTGATCCCATGCCGACTGCGCAACTACTGCACCCCAACCGGGTCTTGGAGGACGAGTGGATCAACGCGATGCCTCGATGGAATACGAAACAGTGGTTCTATCCAGCGAGCCATCTTCTGAAGACTGACCTCCGGAGATTCTTCGACGACTACATATCGTTGAAGAGCGACTTCGTCGAAGCTTTCCACGGACACGAGTACCGGCTCGGACTCATCCAGGAAAAACAGCAGGACTCCTCAAGCGCATGGCGTGCCCTCAGTGGTGAATACGTGCACCGGCGAAACTGGTCCTGGAATGAACCTGATATGCCGCTGGCCGAGATCGTGTTCCGTAGGCAGCAGACACGACGCCCCGACTGGCCCTGGACCGATTTTCTCGGAGGCGCTGAACAGTTCAACCAAACCCTGGAACAACACCGCGAGATCCTTCGTGGTCTCCGCCGCCTATTCTAGGAACCCAAACCATGGTCTTCACCGCGCTGCACCGCAGCCTCGGCTGGTCGGCTGGCCGATGACCCCATCGAGGAGGCCATCTCGGCTAGCCTGACAGAGACGGACGACCTGGACTGGAAAGCCCACCTTCCACCGGCCCAAGGTCTGACCCAGACCGATTTCCCGAAGGACGTCGCGGCGATGGCTAACAGCGGCGGCCGCTGGAAAGAGGCGTGGGCCAGCGTTCACCGCGACGGCCCTTGTCGCTTATCGAAATCGGTCCTCGCATTTTCGAGTTGGGTTGACATCTGTTCGACCACAGCGGTGAGCTCTGCTTCGGTCTTTGAGCTGTTGGTGTCTTCGGTCGTTTCGGTGGGCTGATCAGCTTCCCACGAGTGGGTGTCGAGCCAGCGTCGTTCGATACCGAAGCCGTCGTCGAGCGCCGTATAGTACAGGACCATCCCGGTGCCCTCGTGGTCACGATGGGAACGTCTGATTTCTTGTGCTTCCTCCAGGTTGATTCGTGACCGTGGGTCGTGTTGTGGATGCCAGATGATGTGTCGGTGGGCGGTCTGGATGATTTCGTGGTTCAGGGGGATTGCGAGGCCGCCGGGGAGGCTGATGCGGTGGTCGCTCATCAGGCGCCGTTGGCTAGCGTGCATCTGACCGGGCAGGTACAGGAACCGGTGTGGGTCTAGGGGCACATAGATGTCCCAATACGCTGCGGTGGCGAGCGGGTCGTCATCGGTGCGGGCGTTGAGGACCTGTACCGGTGTGTCGGAGGTGAGGAGGCACAGGTTGGTGAAGCCGAAACCCCACGGTCGGGCGTAGATGAGGGCGGCCAGTGGTGCGACCGCTTGGACGATGTAGGCGTGGTGGAGGTCTGCTCGGCGTAGCGACCGGGGTGGCTCGAGTGGGTTGTCGCCGTGAAGGCGCCAGAGGCGTTCGCGTTGTGGTGCGGTCCGAATGAGCTGGGCGGCGATCCACCATGCGATGGCGCTTCGTGTCTCTGTTGTCGGGGGCCAACGATCGGGGAAGGCATTGTCGGTCGGGAGTTTGCCCTTGTCGAGGATGCGTCTGAACGCGGTCGTTGCCTCCCCTTCGATGCCAGTGAGGAACGCTTCCATGTCGTGTGTGGGAACGCCGTCCGGACCGGAGCCCCAGTAGAACGACTTCTCTGCCCCGATGTTCCGTGTATTGACCTTGAAGTGCTTTTCCGGCGTCTTGATGCTGGCCGCACACACTTGCGGGCCGCCGGAACGTTCGACGATGGCGAACCGTCGCAGGTACATCCTGGGCACGATGTGGTCGTTGGTGCTGGTCTTCGCGTCAGTGCCCTCAGGCTCGTTCATCCCAGGTCCATGTCTCTATCTCGATGTCCTCGCTTTGCCGGCAGTGTCGGTGCAGCTGGTGATGTTGGTGGCGCCAGACACCGTCGCGGCCGACGCTACAGGCAGCCTAGCGTTGAACGGCTTGGCCCCGCAGGAATGGGCGAATAGCCGAGTTGCAGACCGCTCATTCACCTCCGCCACCTGCCGGTCCGGTACCTTCTTCTATTGAGGCACCCTCAACAGTATCCCGGATGAGCTCCTTGAACGCTCCGACGTAGTGACGAGTTCGAGTCACGGAGGCCAGTAGGACTGAGTGCAGAGCCGTGCCTGCCACAGGACGGCTGATGGTTGCCCGATCGACCCAGGCAGCGTAGTCGATCCGCGGATGCAGGTACACATTCGGTCCGCCACGTCGCCAACGGGCGCGCATTTCGTCCGTTCGAAACCCTGTCGCGACGATTCGGAGCGCGTCCATGTTCTTGAGTACGGCATCGTAGAGCTCCGCGGCATCCACGATCAATAGGGCGTCCAGGACCACTGAGGCCAGGTAGCTGGAGTTTCGTACATCGATTGACGTGAAGGTCATCTTGCCCGCCACAAGACGCTCGAACTGGGTCCGTTCCTCCTCGTCAATTGCTCCGAGCCCAAGACCGTCCTTGTTCACGTCATGGCTGTCCAGCAGCCACTGCGAAATCTTACGGAGGAATGTGCGGGTCGCTTCAGCGTCCGTACGAGCGAGCACGACGGTGGTAGGCAGGACGGCAGCGGCGAACTGGTCCGAAGGTGGGCGCACAGTTCCGGGGTGGTGCGCGGCCAGCGTTGCTACTGCAGCAGTTGCACGTTCGGCAAGATCAGCCGGTGGTTTGGAGAGGACCAGCAGACTGAAAGTCTCAACCAGTCGGCTACAGACGGCCGGATAGGTGAACACGTACCCGACGTCCATGACGGCGCGCGCCAGCTTCTTCGGATCATCAAGAAGTGGCTCGACCTGGTCCAGAAGTTCGGTTGCTGTCGAGGTAAACAGGCGCAGTGCGGCGTCGGAGGTCGTGGAGCGCAAGGCGTCGACCTCGGTGTCTGGTGGTTCCCACGCGGCGCGGTAAAGGTGAAGCGCTAGAAGGGCCGCCAGGTCCAGGCGTTGTGACTTGCGAAGTTCGTGGCAAATCATCGCAGTCTCGATCGAGGCTCGGGCAAGCCTCTTGTTGGCGATATCTCCTTCGATCCATGAGCGAGTGTGGCGTTCCAACATCGGCTCGGTCACCTGCAGTCGAGCTATCGAACCAAGCAGAGCTACCAGATCGTCTTGAACGCTGAGGTCGGTAAGTCCCAGGGATGGATCCTGAGAGAGCCAGTCCACGATCGTGTTGTGGTCCCAGACCTCGAAGTCTGCTAGGCCGCGGTTCGCGCACGCGGCCTTGAACTCCTGCGCGTCGACTGGGGCGCCGCCCTTCAAAGTTCCAGTCGTCACAAGCACAGCGACACGTGGCAGGTCCGCGTTGAAGCTCGGGTGGGCACGCGTGTTGTACTCGCATTCCTCCAATTGTGGACGGACAGCTCTCCAGTCTGGTTGGCCGAGGTCACCAGCTTTGGACTGGATAGAATACTGCCTCAGTGTCTGACCATCGACGTCGAGACGCTTGGCGATGACGTCTTTCCCGAACTCGAATCCGCCGTGGATGAAATGGATGTCGGTGAAGCCCTGAGAGGAGAGGAGCGCAAGCAATGGTGCATCGAACTCGCGCTCCGTCAGCGTCTCAAGGAAGGTCGAGACGACGGCGCGAAGCATGCCACTCCTCCCGCCTGCGATCGAGGACCTGTTGGATGCGGGCTTCTTGCTCGGGCGTCATTTGCTTGTTTCGGAGACTTTCCGCAGTGTCGGGATGCAACGCTATCGACAGGTTGTGCTCGCCGTTCCCGTCAAAAGGAATGTCGATGGTTTCGAGAGCATCTATCATCGCGTCAATGAAATCTTTGTCCTTAGCATCGATCGTCTGACCAGATGCGTCGCAGACCTCACTGATGTGGTCCATCATGCCCTGCGCGAGCTGGGATCCAAACGTATCCGAAAGCTCGAAAACCATCGCTAGAAAAGAACCAACATCCCCACTCAGGGTGTCTTGAACATCGGTGGTCATGACGTGACTGGCCTCGATGACCCGAAACAATGGTGACGCAAGCTCTGCGGTTTCCGATGCGTGCTCTTCCGGTCGGGGCAGGTCGGCGATGCGCTCACGACCGACCGACGCAAGAATCGGGTGAAGCTCACGACTCAAGACGTCGACCGCGTCGTTCATCCAGGCCAGCGCGGCAGCACCGTATTCCGACGGATAGACCCAGACTTCAGGTTCGGTCACCGTCCACCCCCTAGATGGTCTATACGAAGTCTAGCCACGCGCACCGACAGCTTGTGCTGTTGAACCTTTGAACGGCTCTTTGGATGCCTTCACTCGGCGGGGGATCTCCCGTCGTTTTAGAGCTCTGACGTCACTGCCTGCACTCGAACGACCATCCCCGCCGCGTCAACCTTCAAGGGCTACCCGCCCAGGGGACCTTTCATCCGGTCGGCAGCAGGCCCTGAAAACGAGGAAACCCCAGGCCAGGGCGGTTGAATCCGCTGTATGGCCTGGGGCTGGTGAGCCTGTGTGGCTCCTGGTGTGCTCGCCGGTCCGGCTACGGCACCGGCGTCCGCACCACAGCGGGCCCGCCCCGCAGGAGCGCCGCCGTGGCCTCGGCCGCTGCTTTCGCGACGTCCGGGAAGACGGTCTGGTAGGTGTCCTGAGTGAAGTGGGTCGTGGCGTGACCGAGCTCGGCCGAGACCACCTTCACGTCCGTCCCCGCCGCCAGGCTGAGGGATGCAGCTCCGTGACGCAGCCCGTGCAACGTGATCGGCGGCAGGCCAGCCGCCCGGGAGATGCGCAGAAACCAGTCACTGACCTGCGCCGGATGCCACCCCGACCCGTCCTGGCGGGTGAACACCAGCCCGCTGTCCACCCACTCCTCTCCCGCCTTGAGGCGCTCCTCGTTCTGAAACCGCTTCCAGGCCCGCAACACCCTCACCGTGTCGGTATCCAGGGTGATGGTGCGCTGGCCCGCCGTGCTCTTCGGCGTCGAGGTCACCGTCTCCCAGGCGAGCTGGACCACCTGGACACGGATGTCGACCTGCCCGTCCGTAAGCCTCGTGTTCGACCACGGCAACCCCACCGCTTCCCCACGTCGGAGTCCCTTGGCGGCGATCAGGTGGAACAGCGGATACAGCCACCGGTACTTCCTCGCGTGTTCCAGGAAGGCGCGGGTCTGGGCGGGCGTCCAGACCATGACCTCGCCCGGCACGGTGCCGTCCTTCTCCCACTGGCGCACCCGGTCCGGGGTCCAGGCCAAAGGCTTCTTCCTCGGACACGACGGCAACCTGGCGTGGGAGGCGACGTTGACCGTCACCGCGACCTCCGGGTTGCGCACCGCGTCCGTCAACGCGCTGCGCAACGTGGCGCGGATCCGGTGCTTGGTGGCCAGCGAGATCACCCGCTGCCCGCGCACCGACGCCTTCACCTTGGTGTCGTCGGACTCGCGGCACTCCAGGATGTGGACGTTGGCCTCCTCGATGCGGTCGAACATCGCCTCGATGTGGCGTGACTGCAGCCGGTCCACGCGACGCTTGCCCAGGTGCGGGATCAGGTATTTGCGGATGTGTCCCATGTAGGAGGCCCGGGTCCCCTCCGCGAGATCGGGCTTGCCCTTCAACCACGCGGCGAGCCACACGGCGACCGTGGGCGTCTGGGTGCGCGCGTCCACCCCCGCCCCGACGCGCTTGCGGACCTCCTCCAGATCGGGCAGGGGCTGACGGTCCTTCAGTGCCCACTGGATCAAGTCCGCGACCTGGACCTCGACCTCCGCGTCACCGTCGGCGACCTCCAGCAGCGCCTTGACCTGGGCCAGGTCCTTGGCCGCCTCCTCCTGCGAGGCCATTCCCATGCGGCGTGCCTGGCGCCGTTTGCCATCGGTGGTGCGCGGTAGCTCGTACTGGAAGGCCCAGTGCCCGTGGCCGGGATTGTAGGACCCGTCCTTGCGCTTGAGCTTCGGGCAGCATGCTCCATACGCCCTACCCGTTTCGGAATTGCGGCACATGCACCGCTTGTAGGTCGACCCCTCGCGCGTAGCCATCTACGACCTCACCTTCGTCTCGGTGTTCTCGCGCGCCCCGCACCCCTGGCACCCCGTGACCGCGGGCAGGCCGAGGTGGGCCAGCATCCCGGCGGTGGGGATGACCCATGATCTTCCGGCCCGGTGAGCCGGGACCGGGAAGGCCCCTTGGCGCAGGAGCCGGTAGGTGGTGGTGCGGCCCAGGCCGAGCATCCGCCCGGCCGCCACCGGGTCCAGCACCACTGGCAACGAGCCGACCTCGGCCAGAGTGACCGGAGAATCTACTGCCATCTCGTCCACCTCCTCACCATGGTTGACGTGCACGGATACGGTGCGCGGCCCCGCGTTCGGCGGGGCAGCACACATCCACGCTCGACCTCGTAGAGGTGGTCAAGCGGATTCGACGGATCCCCCATCGGATTCACGCTCCCCCTTTTCCCTGCCGCCCGTTTGGTGTGTTATGTCGTTTTCGCTGGTCGGGGCTACCAACCGCCCCTGTCACCCCTGCGCGCCCCGGCTGGGCGGGCGGGGCCTGGCCGGGGCGGCGGGGCCGCCACGGGGCATCACAGCGCCCCACAACGCCCCGCACCGCCCGGGGCGGGACTACCCACCCGCCCCGGGATCGCGGGTGGGTCAGTCCGGGCAGACGTGCCCGGTGTAGGTCAACCACGCCCGGTACTGGGCGCGGGCTCGCTCCGGGATGGCCACCGCCCGGTAGCGGCCCGCCCCCGCGCGGTGCTCGACCAGGTAGTGCTCGCCCTCCCACCCGGGCATCCGCCCCAGCAGGGCTCCGGCCTGGGCCACCTCGGCGAACGCCGCCCGGTCGTCATCGGTCCTGGGAAAGTAGGTGACCTCCAGGCTCGTGTGCGGGCTGATGGGCAGCTCCGGATGGGCCTCGAGGAAGTCCGCGAGCGCCCTCATGTCGCCGATGATCCGGGCCCGCAGGTCCTGGCTCGCGGCATCGGAGAAGGCGGCCTTCGTCGACTGCTCGTAGAGGTGGGCGGTGTGGTCCCCGCGGTTGTGTGGTCGGCCGCCGCCGTGCTGACTCATGCCGCTTCCCCTTCCGTGTTCGCGCTGTCCTGGGATGGACCGGGGTTGGTGAACACCAGCGCGTCCTCATGCTGGATCACGTGCACCGGCTTGTCCTCCTTGCGCAACCGTCGGGTCTCGACCATCTGGAAGAACGAGGTGCGCGAGACCACCTCCCCCTCGCGCACCGCGCACAGCAGCGCGGCGCACCGGTCGACCTGCACCAAACCGGCCCGCCGGCCCGCCTCGGCCACCTGCCCGGGGAAGTCCACGAGTCGGCCCTGGGTCCGGTAGGGGCGGGTGGTCACCACGACCACCCCGCCCGGGGCGAGCAGTCCTCGGCAGGCGGCCATGATCCGGGTGAACGAACCCGCCAGCACCTCGGGCTTCTGGTAGGCGAGATTGGACGTGCGCCGGTCGCGGTCGCGTGAGTAGGTGTGGGCGTGCTTCTCCACCGCCCGGGCCCCGTCTCGGCGGGAGCGGACCTGGCCGTGGGTCATGGATCCGTAGGGCGGCGAGGTCAACACCAGCGACACCCGCCCCGCCAAGGCCGAGGTGGCCAACCGGGTGACGACCTCGGCACCTTCCCCGGTGTGCACCTGCCCGTGCCCAAGCGCTCCCTGGACCGCGGCGGTGTCGAGGTTCAATCGGGCGATGGACGCCCACTTGGGTTCCAGCTCGATCCCGACCGCCTCCCGGCCCAGGTGGACGGCCTCGACCAGGGTGGTGCCGATCCCGCACATCGGATCCAGCACCACGTCACCCGGGCGGGTGTAGGTGGTGATGGCGTGCCGGGCGATCTCGGGCAGCATCTTCGCGGGATGCTCCACCGACAGACGGCTGTAGCGGTTACCTCGCTGGGCGCGGGCCTGCTGCTGGCCGGTCATCCACACCGACCAGCCCGCGCCCCGAGGCATGTGCGCATCTTCGGAGTGGTCGTGGCCGAACCCGCCCATGTGGTGGTCACTGCTCATGCGCCCACCTCCCCGGTCGTGCCCGCGGCCGACGGCCGGCCGCGCCTGGGAAGGCGGAACACCGACACGTTAAGGTGCGCGGGCGAGGTGATCGTCGCGGCCGCGTCGGCGACCGAGGCCGGCAACGCGTTCTCCACCTCCTCCTGGACGGGGTCGAAGTCTCCGTGTACCCGGATCGTGGCGCCGAGTCCGGCTTCGCAGACGGGGGCGGTCAGCGCGATCACGTGCTGCAGGTAGACCAGCCCCGCGCACGAGGCGGCCCGTACGACCCCCGGTGCCGGGTCGACCACCTCGAGGGTGGGGGTGTGCGCCACGGGGGTGATGACGGCGACGATGCCGCCCGGTCGGGTGATGGTCGCGGCGAACAGCATCCGTCCCCGGACCTTGCGCTCTCGCGCCTGGCGGTCAGCCAGGCACGTGGCGCTGATCGTGGTCACGGCCAGGTCGGCCCAGGCCACCCCGCTGGTGGTCGCGCAACCCTCCGCCCGGCCGGGAAGCGTGCGCGTGAGGACCTCGCTGGAGCACCCCGACGCCTGGGCCGCTGCCGCTACGCGGCCCTCGGAGCCGGTCAGGTCCGCGACCACCTGCCCCGGGCGGGTGTACTCGTCCACCAACCGGCGGGCCAGCCGGTGCGGAACCTGCCCTGGGCCGGTGTCCTGGCCCGCGTGCGGTGCGCAGGGCCACACCGCCAGCGGTGGCCTGCCCCGATCGGTGGAGGTGGTCACGTGGTGTGCGTGGGTCATCAGGTGCACCTCTTTCTTCTCGCCCTGATGACCCCCTAAAAAGACACCTCGACGGGCCGATACGACATCGACCGCCGAGAAAGTTCACAGGAAGCTGAAGGCCCGGGACCCGCACCAGCGGTTCGCTGGTGCGGGTCCCGGGCCTTCACCCGGTCAACACGCTGGGGTCAGGGGCGCTTGACCTGGAGGCGGCAGGGGCACCCCGCCTGCTGCAGCATGTCCCGCAACAGCAGGGGCATGGGCAGGGCGATGACCACCGCGAGGCGGTCCAACGGGGTGCCGTGGCAGCAGCGCCCCGTGGCCCGATCGTGGACCGCGAGGTGGTGGCCGCACGGTCCGCAGATCGTTCCCGGGCCCATCTCCTCGCGGTGCACGATCCCCGGCCAGCGGGCCTCGACGTAGTAGGTCTGAAGGAGCCGGGCGGTGCGGTTGACGACCCCGACCAGGATCGCAATCACACACAACGAGGCCAGGACCAGGGCGTACCCCCATCCCACACATCCCGGGTCGGTCCAGGGCCACACAAAACTCAACATCTAATACTCCCCTAGGGTATTTGGAAGGTGGGGGTGTGGGCCGGTGTTGGCCCACACCCCCGGTGGTGTGTCGGGCTAGTTCACGGCCCGCACGGACTGGTAGCGACGGGGCTTGTCGCTGGTCTGCACCGCCCGCTCCTCCTTGGACAGGCGGGCGAGGTTGTTCTGGATTGCGCCGATGGAGCGGCCCTGGAGGATGTGGCTGATCGCGGTCGCGGTGAACTCCTCGCCCGGGTCGGCGTCGAGGATCGCCTTGACCATGAGCTTCAGTTCCCCCGGTGCAAGCCGTGCCGACCCGCTGATCGGGTTGAGGCCCGTCTTCTGCTCCCCGACCCGCTGGGCACGCACCTGCGTGACGAGGGCGGGCTGTGCGGGCCCAGCGCTCGGGGCGGTCACGGCCGAGAGTGAGGCGGCGGTGTCGGCCTTGCCGGGGGCAGTGTTCACGGCTTCCCCGCTGTTGCAGTCCTCGGAGCCGGGGTCGGCCGTGACGGTGCCCGACGTGGTCTGGCCCAGGTCCGTGCCGGTGGTTTCCTCAGGGGTACCGGCGGAACCATCCGGTGCCGTGTCGGGGTCGGGCACGGTCGCCGGGGCCTCGTCCTCGTCGGTAGTGGTGACGGCGGAGGCCCAGGAGTCGGGCAGGCGGCGCCGCCCGTCGCGGCAGCCCGGGGTGCGCCGTGCGAGACCGTCCTTCTCCAGGGCGAGCAGGTGCTTGGCCAGGGTGGACTTGCCCAGCCCTGCGGCGTCGGCGAGCTCGGTCACGGTGAGGGGTGCGCGGGTTGCGGCCAGGGCGGTGAGGATGGTCTGGCGGGTGTGCTCGGCCGAGCGGCGCGCGGTGGTGTTCGTGGTCATGAGGAGTGGTCCCTTCGAGTAGCGGTGGGTGGCGGGGGTCGCCCCGCCCCGGTGGCGAGGCGACCCAGTCGGGCGGTGGTCAGGGGCGGGTGCGGCGCAGGTAGGCGTCGGCGTCGGTGCGCACGCGATGAGCCACGCGGGCACCTTCGAACTGGTTCGGGATCCTGCACGGCCAGCCGGTGACGTGGCGGTTGTGGTCGTAGAGGCGCACGACCGAGTACCCGGCCCTGGTGTCGGTGCTGGGCGCCTTGATGTTGACCGCCAGGTGCGGGTGCGTGCGGTGGGCGTAGAAGTCGGTGACCGTGCGCCGTCCCGCGACGTCGTGGTATTCGGGTGCGCCGTTGAGGTCGAACCCGTGGCGCTGCATGTGTTCGCGCAGGCAGGTGATGACGTGGCTGGTGTGCGCGATGTCCTCGACCCGCTGGTCCATGCCCTCCCAGACGGTGCAGTCAACGGCCGCGACCAAGCCCTCCTGGTCCAGCTCCCCGTCGCCGGAGGTGAAGGCGGGCAGGGTATGGGCGAGGTCGTCGTAGCCGAAGACGATGAAGCGGGTGTGGGTGGCCGGGGTCAGGGTGCGGGCGTGGATGACCCGGAACTCCCGCTCGAGCAGGTCGGCGACGATGAGGCCGCCGGGTCCGATCCGGTCCAGGGTGCGCAGCATCCGGCCGGTGATCTCGCGGGACATGAACCAGTCCGACACAGCAGGGGCGGTCTCGTTGGGCGCAGGGTTGTTCACGGTGAGTCCCTTTCTGTGGGCGCGCCGAGCACAGCGCTCGGCGCGAAGGTGTGTGAGTGGTGGGGGGCTGCCCCGCCCCGTGCGGGGCAGCCCCGGGGTGGCTCGGTTAGGGCAGGGCGGCCAGGTAGGCGCGGGCGCGGTCGGGTGCCTCGCGTACGACCCGGGCCGTCTCGGTGCGGACCAGTCGGCTGTTCCAGGCCCGGACGGGTTGGCCCTGGTGGTGCATGGTCAGGGCCAGGTGGGCGTTGCCCGTGCCTTCGCGGGCGGGTGTGGTGCGGGTGGTGAAGGTGATGGTCGTATCGGTGCGCCAGGCGTAGGTGTCGCTGACCTCCAGGCGGCTGTCGAGGGTGCGCTTGTAGACGGGGCGGCGGTCCAGGTCCATGCGGTGCACGCGCATGTCGTCGCGCAGGGCGCGCTGGAGGGGGGTCAGGCGCATGGCGGCGGAGGCCCATCCGTCCAGGCAGTCCCAGGTGGTGTCGGTGACGGCGTCGGCCACCTCGTTCCAGTCGCCGTCGTAGCAGGCCAGGTCGTGGATGAGGTCGCCGTGGCCGTAGATGATGACGCAGGCCCGGTTGCCCGGGGGCAGGTCGCGGGAGCGGGTGACCTGGAGGGTGTTGCGGTTCAGGCTGGCCGTGATCAGGTTGCCGGGACCGGCCGCGTGGAGCTTGCGGAGCATGTCCGGAGTGGTTTCCTCATCGGCGAAGCGGTCGCGCATCGTACGGGTGCTCACAACGGGTTCCCTTCTTAGGGCGCGCCGAACACAGCGCTCGGCGCGAAAGTGGCTGTTGGGTGGTGGGGTCGCCCCGCCCCGCATGGCGGGGCGACCCGGTCAGGCGCGTCGCGCTAGTGGCTCTGGTCGAGGGTCTGCCAGACCGTGCCCGCGATCAGGTCCGAGATCGCCCGGTGGGTGAGCATCCCGCCGGTGACCAGGGTCAGGTCCGCGAACGCGCGCCTGTCATCGATCGGGTCGCGCGTTCGGATCCGGGTGGGGTGGGCGAAGGCCCAGGTGACCGTGACGTGGGCGATGCGCTGCCCGCCGGTGAGGCGGTAGTGATCCGTCATCCGGGGCGCCCCGAGCGAGGGGTTTTCGTAGATGGGCGGGGCCGCGAGGTAGGCGCAGGTGTCGGCGAGCTGGCTGCGCAGGTCCTGGCACATGAGGTTCATCGTGCGGATCAGGGGCCAGTCGAGCGCGTAGTCCGAGGCGATGTCGGTCAGGTCGCAGGCGAGGTCGTCCTCGGTGGCCTGGCGTCCGTCCTCGGTGTACTGGTCGGCTACCTCGCCCAGCCCCCGGTGCGAGGCGATGATCATGCGCCTGGGGTCGAGCGCCTCGCGGGGAGTGACCGCTTCGATAGCGGCGGTGTCCTCGTGCCAGGTCAGGCAGGCACCCGGTCCCCGCTCGCGCAGGGCTGCGATGTCCTCAGTCGTGATGACGATCGGTGGCGTGTAGGGCATACTCGTGCGCACAGCACACTCCAATTTCTTTGGTGGTGTTGGGCCCGCGCCCACCCGAGACGGGTGTGGAAATTCGCTCCGGATGAGCGCGGGTGTTGCGGTGGGGCCGGTCCGGAGGGTGCAACCTTCGGACCGGCCGCACTAGGTGGCCGGAACCGGCTCGGCCGGTCGGTACCCCTTCGAGGTCATCTCGCAGCACAGCTCGGTACCGTCGAGGTGGCTGTAGGCCGGGGTGTGGCCGATCGGGACGATCCACCCCTCGGGTTCGATGTCCTGTACGAGTTCCTCACAGTGCGGGCACATCATCGGTGTCCTCCTTCGTGTGGTGTCAGCGGATGGTGATCGTGCGGTGGGCCCGGAGTTGGAACAGCGTGGTCCCCATGTCCTCCCGGTACCGTTCGGCACTGGTGTGCTCCCTGACCGCACGCCGCGACGCCTGGCTTTCGCCCTCGGTGCGGTACAGGTGCACCGCCCTGCCCCGCGCGGCCAGCTCCTGGGCGATCGCCTTCTCGTAGGCGGTAGCCAGCTCCTGGGCGTGTCGGGCCCGTGCCCGGTCCGCGATCTCGGCCTCAGTTGGCGGCTTCGGTCGGGCGAATACCCGCCCCGCTATCACCGCAATGGCACGCATCGTACGCAATTCGATAACCCCCTAGAATGACCGGTTCTTTCTCGTTGGCGGTCCGAGGTTCACTTGGTCGGCGTGTGTTTGTCAACTCGCGCCGTGAACCTTTTTCCGCCCGCCCTGTGAACGGTGCCAGTTTCCGGGGCGGGGCCCAAGGTGAACTTGGGTGGCACGGGTTTGTCAACTCGTGTCGCGGAAGAATTCCCCGCCCCGCCCCGGAACCGTGCTGCCGTTCCGGGAACACCCCAATAGCAACTTGGTCGAGTCGGGGTTGTCAAACCGTGTCGCGGGTTTTTCAGAGAATCTTTTCGCCGGACGCCCGGCATGGAGTGGAACCGCGCTCGCGCGCGCACGCGCGTGGGGCCGGCCGCAGGCATGGTCGAGGCCGGGCTGGGCGATCATGATTTCCATCAGCGGAACTGATCTGGGTGATCACCACAGCCCACTGGAACGTTATATAGGAAGAATTAATGAGGAGAGAGAAAAACTTAGGGAAGAGGGGAGGGAGGGGAGGAGGGAGGCCGTAGGCCGGAGACAAGGGGGCGGGTCGGCCGGTAGGCCGACCCGCTGACGGGGAGGGGGCCGCCCGCCCCCTACGTGAAGATGACTACCCACTGGGTATAAGTCTGGACGGCCATCGGCCCACTCAGATGGCCTCCGACCTGCGATGATTACCCCGGTGTGGTGGGCCAGCTAAAATCGGCCCACCCCTCGGCCCGGGTAACGGCCCTTGTGCTGGCCCGGAGGTTCACTTCGGGTTCACTCACCCTCGGGACCGGACCACACCACCAGGACCTCGGGGCACATCCCTTCGCGCTAAACCTGTAATGTCTTATCCTGCAAGCTGGGCACGGCTCTCGAGGATCGCCCGACTCTCCCCGTTTGGCTTTTCCCCGATCAGGGCGAGTTTCTCTTGCAGCAACCCGTAGACCTGATGGGCCATCTCTGGGCGCCCCAGAGAGATATGGATTCCCATGATTCGCTGATAGAGAGGCTCGTTGAATTCGTCAAACTTACAGGCCCGCTCCAACAGGCGAACCTTCGCCTCCTCCTCTGACGCGTTCTCAGCGATCCCTACGAGGGAGTCGACCACGACACGAGAACACGACTTCCGAATCGGCTCCACCCACAGCTCGTCAGATCCGCCAAGAAGCGGTTCGGAGTGCAGTCGAACGACTTCCTTCCACACCTCGACCCGCGCCTGCCCTTGGAGTTCTGGTACTTTCTCGTATGCTGCAGAGAAATCCCACAGGTCGACCGCGAAAAGCAGAGGGTCCAATGCGTACCGGCTGTTGCTGTTCATAATGACGGGATGCTCGGGGTCCTCCAACGCCCCCCGCAAAGACGAGCGAACGCTAGTGAGCGCGTTCTTGCGCGCGGAGGCCGCGCTCGTGGAGTCCACAGCAGCGAAGCATTCCTTGGCGATCTCCTCCGCGGTCGCGCCTTGGGGGTGCACGGCGAGGTAGGCGAGGAGGGTACGCGCCACTGTGCGCAACCCCGCCACTTCCCGTCCGTCTACCTCCACCACCAACTGTTTGGAGAACAACCGCATCCGCACCCGGGGGGTGGAAGAGTCCTCTCCAGGGCAGGGTGTTGCGGGGGTGGGAGGAAACTCGGTGGAGCCCTGGGACTCCGCGAGTGTCTGCTCTGGTTGGAGCTGGCGCTGGGACTCATCCGCTTCCGCGCTCTCACCGGGCCTGGTCCTACCGTGGCGACGCAATGCCCTGCCCTCTCGGCTGGCTTCGGTGTGGGCTGACACCGCCCGCACTCGGCTGTCGATCCCGCAATCCAGTTTGGTCCCCGCGTGATCTAATTCGCCGTGTACACAGACCACCACCTTCGGGGTCGTGGTCAGCGGCTGTGGTGAACCCTGGAACGTGTCGAAGTCGCTGACGTCGCCCACCACCAACAAAGGCCCAGCGGCTACGGCCTGTTCGTCACTTCGCGAACCGTCCTCTTCGTCCACGTGGCGCCGTGCGGCGGTGAGGAGTTCGGCCTCCACTGCGATCCGCGCTTGGGGGATGTCGGCCACCACTCGTACCCCTGGCGGCATCGTCTCAGCACCGCCCAGCGCCGCCAGCACCGCGCGGGTGGCGATCACCGGCCCCGGGAGGTGGTCCGTGACCACCGCTGCCAGGACGCTAGGCGCGTGGGCCCCCACGAACGCGAGCCCGTGCTGGCCGTTGACACGGACTGTGTCGGCCACGAGCACGTAACCGTCCTCGTCGATCACGCCGCGGGCGATGCCGTGCGGGTCCTCGCGCAGCAGCTCGCCGGCGTCAGGCTCGGGTTTCTCGGTGGTGTCCGAGGCCGGGTCTTCCTCGTGTTCACGTTCAGGTGCGTGGGCTTGGGGTGTGGGCTGTTTGCGCCGGGTGGGGCCGTGTCGGCGTCCAGCCGCGTACCCCACAGCCGCACCGACCATCCCCGCTGCAGTGCCGACCAGGACCGCGTCGGGACCCGGGTCCGACTCACCTGCGGTGTCGACGTCCAGCTGCGCCTGGTCTGGGGCGGGCTCCGTATCTGGGGCCTGGGCGGCTTCGGGCTCCGTGGTCGCTTGTGGGGCGGTAGGGCGCTGGAGGGTGTAGGAGACCTCGACCCGTCGGTACTCGCCGTAGGACGCCCGCGGGTTGTCCGGGGCTTGGGAGGAGCCCGCGCCCTGGATCTCGAACTCGACGCCATCCAGATGTTCGGTCAGGTAGTCCGCAACCGCTTGGGCGCGCTGTTCGGACAGGGCCCGGTTGTAGACAGGGTCGCCGACGGGGTCGGTGTGCCCGGTGACCACGACCGGCGCTTCGGGCAGGCCGAAGTCGCTGATGTTGGCGATCGTCGGCTCCAGTGACTCCTTCATTTCAGGGGTGAGCTCGTTGGAGTCGAAGTCGAACCCGGACAGGTTGCGGGTGCGGTCGATGACGCTGCTCTCCTGGTCCTCGCTCGGCTGCTCCGGGGTGTGTTCACTCTGCGGTGCGGGCTGGGCCGGGGCTTCGGCCACGGTGTGCGTCTGCGCTGCGACGGCCGCCGTGTGGGTGCTGGTCGCGGTGGCGCCCCCGGCAATCAGTACCCACATCAGCCGCACCAGCCCCACGCGGGGCACCAGGCCGCGCAGCAGGGCGATGATGTCCAAGGCGACCACGACCAGGTGGGCGGCCCACAGTGCCCACAAGGCCACCACGAGTGCGGCGATGACGACCTCGTCGGGGATCGTGCCGCCGCGTAGGTACTGCCGGAACCAGGTCCAGGTGGTGTGTTCCCCCAGGGGCCAGCCCAGCCAGGACGCCAACCATGCCGGTCCGACCAACAGTGCCACCGTGACCACGGCTTCTCCCGCCACGGACCAAGAGCTTCGCGGCATACCTCTTCCTCATTCCTTCGATGTCGAACCGTTTCCGCGGCCGCTGTGCGCTGCGTGGGCCGAGAGTCACCCCGAGGGTTGGAGAGCCGTGGCACTCGCCTCCGCTTCGATCTGCCGAACGCCGATGGGGAGCAGGCTCGGGGTGTAGGCCGTGCGGGCCAGCACCACCACCCGCCTCCCATCGACCGCCGCCTCTCCCTCCGCCCCCGCCCCACGCAGATAGTCGGTGGCGGCCTGCCGGGCACGGATCGGATCCACGACTGGCGTGCCCTCGCCGAGGGTCGCCACCGGGTCGATGGTGTGGCTGCCCACACGCGCGGCCGAGTGCGCCACCCCCAACAGCTCCGACTTGGCGAGCAGCATCTGCCCGCCCTCCCACACCAGCGCGAGCACGATCATCACGGCGGGCACGAGCATGATGAGGAAGACCGACGCCTGTCCGCCATCCCCGTGCCGACGGAGGCGACGACGTCGCCGGGGCCGGAAGGAAGGCGTCATGGTGTGGGTCCTCGGTAGGGGTCGACCGGGGAGGTCGCGGTGGCGCTCAGAGTGCGCTGTCCGCCGAGGCCGCCCAGGTCGATGACGGTGACCGTGCATGCCACTTCCACTCCCGCCACCCCGCCCGCGCCGAACCGGGAAGTGTCGATCGAGGCGGTGAAGGGATCGCAGACCACACCCCGGTCGGCCAGCTCCCCTTTAGCCGCCTGATGGGCGTGCGTGCGGGCGGAGGCGGGGTCGCGTTGCAGGGACGCGGCCCGTGCCGCCACTGAGGCGGCGTCCTGGGTGATGAGCGCGGCCGAGACCTGGCGGCCCGCCACCACGACCAGCAGCAGCGCCAGTAGGAGGACGGGAACGAGCAGGGCCAGCTCGACCGTCGCGCTCCCGGTATCGCCACGACTCCTGCACCGCTGCCGTTGCGCCTTCAACACGTTCATGGCGTCAGGCGTTCGACGGGACCGGCGGCCTCGTAGGTCACCGGCACCACCACCCCCGGCAACAGGCTCACAGCCTGGCCCGTCACCCGCACCCTGGCCCTCTGTCCGGTGCGCTGGACCTCGACCTGCGCCCCCTGCAGCACCCCGCCGCCCAACTGGTCGCGGGCCTGCTCGGCCCGCTCATACGCCCCGGCGGCGGTTCCGTCGAAGGCGCGGGCCGCCGCCAGCGTCTGGGACGCGACGGCCTGGGCCCGGTGCTGGGCGTGCGCCCACACCCCCGCCTGCACCACGGCGAGCACCATCACGAACACCACCGGGAGGACGAACAACACTTCAGCGCTGCCCTGGTCGCTCCGAGCCGTCAGCCACTTGCGGGCGTGACGCTGGGCCAGTCCCGTCACCGGTTCACCCCCAGGTTGATGGACTCGGCCGCCGTGGTGAACTCCTGCACCAGGATTCCTCCGACGACTGTGGCGATCGTGATCGCCACCACGATCATCAGGATCCATTCCGTGGTCGCCGCCCCCACATCAGATGCAACTTTGTGTGACGGTGTGAGCCATGCACGTACACGGCTGCGTGCACGCCGAAGAACGCCCTTCACATCGAACCTCTTTGTCTAGAAACCGGCCATCACGTGGGTGAGGGCGACGAAGCAGGTCAGCATCAGGAACCCGGCCACCAGGCCCATCGTGGGCAGTGTCATCCGTTCGGTGGCCGCGTGCGCGGCGGCCTCGGCCTCGGCCAGCCGCCGGGCCCGCAGAGAGGCCGCCTTCGCCGTCAAGGAAGTGCGGGTGCGTGCCCCGGAGGCACCGCTCAACCGCAACGACGCGGCCAGTTCCGCGAGCTCTCGCACCCCGGTCTCTGCGGCCACGGTTTCGAGCCCTTCCCACGGGGGCCGGTGGCGCAGGGTCGCGGTGCGCACCGCGTCGCGGATGCGTTCTGGAGCCCGCCCCCTTCCGTGGTCCAGCGCTGTAGTCAGAGCTCCGGTACTTCCCGCTCCCGCTGCCAGACCCATCACGACCAAGTCCGCCAGCACCGATGTAGCGGCTCGCAGTTCGGCGCGAAGTTCCGTGGCGGCGCTGCGGGCGGCCAGGTCCGGGGCGAGAAAGCTCGCCCCCGCAGCCAGGGCCGCGAGCAACCCCACAACGAGGGAGCCGGGGAAGACGACGCTGCCCCCGATGGCCAGCACAACGGCGAGGACGAGACCGAGCCCTGTCGCGGCGGCCTTCTCCGCCCGGTAGTTCTCCACCGGGGTGCCCGCCGCCGCGAGTGTTTTGGTCATGGCCAGCCCTGGGATGCCGGCGTGGGCCAGCAGACCGCTCGCGCGTTGTCCGACCCGCCTGGCCCACCCGAGCCCGGGCTCAAGGCCGGGCTTCGGCTCAGGGTTTGGGGTGAGGCGTTCCGCCAGGCTGGGGCGGCGCAGCCCATAGGCGGCAGCACACACTCCCGCTCCGACCAGGCCCCCCGCTACGGACATCATGACCGTACTCACCTTGCACCACCCGCCCCAGCAGCATCCGCGAGAGCAGGGGTGAAGGGGCGGGCCTGCCTGGGCGGGCAGGCCAGGCGGGCCAGCCAGAAGAACGACACGCCCCACAGCCCTCCGACCGCTGCGAGGACGAGCTGCCCGGTGAACGTGCCCAGCGGCTCGAGGAAGCCGGGGTTGAGCGCCGCCATGCTCACGAGCATGAACGTGGTGGCGGCGGCGATGATCCGCACCGAAGAGCGCACCCTGGCCCGCGACGCCGAGACCCGCGCCACCGTGCCCGCCCGCTCCCGGGCGGCCTCCGCGAGCCGGGACAGGGCCCCGGCCACGTCCCCGCTCTGGCGGGAGGCGCCCATGGTCAAGGTGATCGCGATCAGATCTGCGAGATCGGAGTCGAGCTGGTGGGCGAACACCACGGCCGCTTGCTCCATGGACTGGCCCGCGCGCAACCGGGCCTCCAGAGCCTGGACCTGGTCCCGAATCAGCTCCGGGGCGAGTGGCACCGTCGCGGTGACGGCCTGGTGCAACCCCGAAGCACCGGTGATCATGTCCCGTAGCTGCTCCGCCCAGGTGGCGAGCGCCTCGGCCAGGTCAGCCTCGGCCTGGGCTGTGTTGTCGGGGCCGAGCAGGGCGGGCATCCACCACCCCGCAGCGGCGGCGAGCAGCGCGCCGACCGGCCACCCCGTCACCACCCCGATCACAGCCCCCGCAAGCGCGGCACCGGCCGCGCGCAGCCATGTGCGGCGCTGGCGAAAGGGCTTTGTCCACCGAAGCGAAGAAGACGCAGCAGGAACTGTGTGCCAGGGGATGAGGGTCATCGTGTAGGCGGCGCAGGCGATTCCGGCCCCCAGCAGCGCTCCGCCGATGGCCAGAGCGCCCACGTTCCAGTCCCACGGCATCAGGACCACCCCCGCACCGTGAATCCCGCGCGGGCCAGGCGCTGGCCGATGAGTCCGGACGGGGCGCACACCACGCTTCCCCCAGAGTCCTCAGCTGAGCGAACATACAGCTCGTTGGAGATGACCTGCTCGCCTTCGGAGCCCACGACCTCGCGGATGCTCGCCACGAAGCGCTCTCCGGACGCGGTGGTGTCGATGTGCACCACCAGGTGCACGGCCGCGCCCACCAGCGACGCCGTGGCCGAGGCGGTCAAGCGCTCGGGGGATTGGGCGCAGTACGCGGCGACCTTCGCGAACACCTGCTGTGAGCTGGAGGCGTGGATGGTGGACATCGACCCGTCCGTGCCCATGCTCATGGCGTTGAGCAGCGCGATCGTCTCGAGGCCTCGGGTCTCCCCGACGATCACCCGGTCCGGGCACATCCGCAGCGCGGCCCGCACCAGCTCGGCCAGAGTGATCTCGCCCAAGCCTTCGATGTTCGCGGGACGTCCCTGGAACGCGACGACGTCCGCGTCGACCAGGTGCCGGTGCAGCCCCAGCTCCATCGAGTCCTCAACGGTGACGATCCGCTCGCCCTCGATGGTGCCCGCCAGGGCGCGCAGCAGCGTGGTCTTTCCGGCGTTCGTGGCACCAGAGATGACCATGTTCACCCGCGCCCCGACCGCCGCGAGAAGCAGGGCGCGTGCGGCCTGGTCGACCATGCCCGACCGGGCCAGGTCCCCCAACCTCAGGAAGCGGTGGGGGTGGCGTCGGATCGTCACCGTTGGCCGCGCCGCGACCCCGGGCATCACCGCCGACAACCTGGACCCGTCCTCGAGTTCCATGGACAGGATCGGCGCGGCCATGTCGAAGCGGCGCTCCCCACCGCAGGCGCGGACAGCGGCCCGCTGCACCAGAGCGACCAGGTCGGCGTCGGTATCGACCACCGGCGGGCGGTGTTCCCGGTGTCCCCCGCCGTAGTCCACGACCACCGGGTCGCTACCGGTGATGTGGATGTTCTGCGCATTGGGGTCGGCGAGCAGCTCCTCCACCGGGCCCAAACCCAGAACATGATCCAGGATGAATTGGCGCAGCCGGGACTCGTCCGCTGGGGCCGGTGTTCCCTGGATCAGGGCGGTACGTGCCCGATCCTCCAGGAGCCGGTCCACAAGTCGGCCCACCTGGTCACGGTTCACCGCCTCGCCCGGGTGGTTGATGAGCTGTTCGGTGACCTGGCCGGCCAGGCTCGCCGCGGTGGTGCGCAGGGCGGCCTCGTCCGGGGTCTTCCCGAGGACGGGAGCCAGGTGTGGTGCATCGTGTGTCGTCGTCACGCGACTCCCACCTCCACCGCACCGCGCTCACGCACGGCCACACCGATACCTGAGAAGTCATCGCACAGCTCAGCCAGGGACTTGGCGGCCTTGATCAACGGCATCCATTCCAGGGAGTCGGGGTCGCGGCGCTGGGACCGCCACGCGGCCCACCGATCGCGCAAACGGGTGGGAGGGCGGTGCTCGCCCCGCACCAGAGCCGCCCCCACCGAGTCGTGGGGGATGCGTGCCCACACCGGCAGATTCGCGGCGATCTGGGAGACCTCCCCGTCCGAATGCGGGCACGAGCCGGTAATGGCCAGTCCGAGGCGGATACCGTCGTCCCGCAGTGAGGCCAGGACCGGAGCGCACGCCCGCAGCCGCGCAGCGTGCCCCACCTGGCCCGGGTCGGCCAGGACGATGACGACGTCGGCGTGGCGGAGCAGGGCCGCCCCCGCGGACCCCGGCACCGCCCGCCCCACGTCCAGGACCGTGACCCGGCCCGAGCCCAGCAGGGCCGGGTTGTGGGCGAGCATCGCCACCGCCCGACCGGCCTCCAGCGGGTCGGCCGGAGCGGGGACCACACGGAGCCCGCCGGGCACCTCCACCGCATAGCGCAGGACCGCCTCTGTGACCGGTGCGCCGACGAGGCCCGCTTGGGCCCACGCCTCACCTGCGCCCGACACCCGCACGGGAGCGGGGGTGCGGGAGGCCACGGCCAACGACACCAGCCCCTTGTGTGACTCGTCGGAGTCCAGGCTGCGCCAGGCCGCTATGTCGCCGCCGGAGGCGTCGGCCTCCACCAGCACCGGAACGGTCAGAGGGGTCGAGGGCCAGCAGGCCGCGACAGCGGTGGCCAGGCTCGTCACGCCCGGTGCTCCGCTCACAGAACACACCGCTACGATCATTCGGCCCCCTCCGCTTCCGTGGCCGCCTGCACCCGGTCGTAGGGGTTGACGACCGCGACTTGCGCCTGCCCGCCCGCCACCGCCTGAGACAGATAGGCGGCTTGCTGACGGGGCAGGACCACCTCCAACACCTGCTGCCCGTCGCCGAACCCTTCGCCCTCGTGCGCGACGACCCGGTGCACCAGCCCCGTCACCACCCCCGAAGAACCCTCCGAGGCCTCATCCTCACCGCCGTCGCCACCGGTGGTCTGTGCTGGTGCGGGCCCGGGGACGATCAGGTCCACCGTCGCTCCCTCGTCCAGGTCCTGGGGGAGCGGTCCCACGGGCACCGCGACAACGGTCTGCCCCTGCTCCGGCCACAGAGCACTGTTCCCGACCGAGCCCGCCACCAGCGGCGACCCAGCGGGTACCGGCCTGGTCAGCACCATCCCCTCCACCGTGTCCGGGGACAGCAGACGCATTCCCTCGGCCTCAGCCATCTCCACCAAGGACACGTCCTCAGTCCCGATCACGTGCCCGGCGGGCAGATCGGCGGTGAGGACGGCGACCGTGCGCGTCTCCTCGCCCGCCAGCCCCACCCACGCCCCGGCCACACACCCCGAGGCGATCAACGCACCGGCCAGCAGAGCCCACTTCCACCGGCGGCGCGAGGTCGCCGCCAACCGCACCGACTCCCATTCCCCACCCGCCCCCGTCGGGTTTTCCCTGGTTTTCTGGTCTGTTTTATTGGGATTCGCGAGCGCGACCATCCCACCCCTTCCTTGGTCATCGTGTCTGTTGCGTGCCGTCAGCGGACGTGAGTGATCACGTGGTGGATCTCGCTCACCGGCACCGCGACGGTCGAAGACGTGGACAGATCGTCCAGGTCCCCGCCCCTGCCATCACTGCTGGACCAGGACACCCCCCACTCCCACACCGCCCTCACATCGACCGTCGCCCCCGCCCCTGCCTCGGGGAGAGTGGTATAGGTGTGGCCGCAGTCCGGCGAGCCCTCCTCCCGGTACACCGCCTCGGAGAAGACTGTGCCGGGCCCGGCGCAGACCACCTCGTGGCCGTCTCCGGTGTCCCACACCACCCGGTCCGGAGTCGCGAGGACCGTCACCGACCCGGCACTCACCGAGGCCGTCGCCGACACCGGCCCCCACTCAGCTGCGTCCACCCACATCCACGACGGCAAGTTCACGAACCTCGGCTTGCCCAGAGCAGGGGCCGTGCCGATGTCCGGCGCAGGCAGACGCATCACCGCCCGCGCCTGCTCCGCCAGCACCGCAGGATCGAACACCTCAGCACCCGTGCCGCTCGATATCGCCTCACATTCGGCCAAGCCCGGCGGCATCTGGTGAGGGCCCTCCAACCCGGACTGCGCGAACTCCACATCCGGGATCGCGCAGGCGGGACCGCTCTCCCCGTTCGCATCGCCGCTTCCTTCTCCGGTGGGGACGTCGGAGGCCACCGGACCACGAGCGGGTGTGTGAGCCGTGACGTCGCACGCGCCGTCCGCGCAATCGGTACTCGTGATGAAACCGCTGTCAGCCTCGACTCTCAACGGAGATGCGAGGACCGCGACGACGATGCCCACCACAAGCGTTCCCCTGGACCGCACAGATGTCGTGGTCAGCATGATCCGTAGCTCTCCAGCCAGAGGTCATCCACCCGCCACTCTCCGTCGTTGGCAACAACGGTGGCCGCCACCAGCCGCGAGCCTCCCTCCATCCCCTCGTTCTCGTCCTCGACCACCCAGGTCGAGTCATCGACGCAGTCCTCCACGGACACGGTGGCCGGAGATCCAGTGAGGTCGCTGTCGACAACCTCGGGATCCGTGGCAGGTTCCCCTGTGGCCACCGCACCGTGCAGCATCGCTGTGGTGAGTTCGAGCGCCTGTCCCGAGGCGTACTCCTCCAGGTCCGGGTGGCCGACCGCTCCTTCGTGGGAGCCCTCGACCACCACGCCCCACATGCCTCGGTAGGCGTCCAGTGCCAACTCCTCCGGCGACGGACTGGCGGGTGCCGCTAGGGCGGGAGGCGTGCGCGTCGGCTCGCTGACGGGATCGCTCACGTCCGTTGCGCATCCCGTGACTGCCACCGTGACTCCTACTGCTGCCCAGCACGCTGCCCGCACACCCCCACCGCCGATTCCTCACCGGGCACGGCCCTGACACCGTGCTTTCGATGAGTGACACTAACCACACACAGAGTCATCGCACAACCGCCATCCGAACACTCACGGTGATCAAAAATGTGAAGAGAACCACCGGATTTCGATGTCGCACGCTCTACCTGCATAAACACGATCGGCGGCATGCAGAAGGGGCTGCCTCCGCAAGAAGACAGCCCCGAATTCACGGTCCGAGGTCAGGCCACGGGCACCCGCAGCGCGTCCCACTGTCGAACCAGCGCCGCCAGTTCGTCCCACTCCCCCGGGACGGCCTGAGCACCCATCTCGGCAAGCGCGCTCGGAGCGGACCTTGCCTGGTCGGAGTCACACGACGCCACTCGTCGCCGTTGGAGGCGTTGGCGTTGTTCGTGTGCGACCAGGTACGGGCGCACCGCCCGCACTCCGTCGTCGTCCACACACCAGCCGAACTCCGGCAGCTCTGGCGGGGCACCCGATCCGGTCCCCTCGCTACCCTCGGTGAAGAGGGTCCACGCCCGTTCCGCCTGGGTGCGTCGCACGTCGTCATAGCGACTGACCCACTCCGGCTCACACCCCGAAGGCAAGGACGTGGGGCGCAGGGGTTCCCGTAGCGGGAACGAATACAAGCCCTTCCGTGCCGACTCCGGCGACGGCGGGGACTCTGCTCCGATGATCGCCGCGAGTACCGTGCCCACTGCCCGCCTCGTACGGCTGATCCAGTCTCGTCGGCGCCTGCGGTGCCGACCCGTAACATGACTCATAGATCTTCCTCCTGCTGACTCAGGTGGGGGATCACGCCTCGGGCGGTGTGCAACCACTGCCCGAGGCGCCTTCTTTTCCGTGCGGTCTTGTCCGATATCCGGGTACTCGTGCCCTGGGCGGGGTGGGTGTCAATGGCCCCGAAGGTCGGCCGCCCCTCGAAGCTGCGCTTCCGCACCCCGCCCGGCACAGTCCGGCTCCGCTAACCCGTGTCGACGTCCACCAGAAGCAGAGCGCGGGCGGCGTTTCTCAGGGCACATCCAGGCATGACAAAGAACCCCATTTCAGGCATAAGAATTAATCCGGTCATATAGGAATAGCGCGTTCACCCGGGCTGAACAGCGCTTTTGATGTTTCCCTATACTCGCGAGAAGTTTCAACCCGAATGACTCAGAAGAGTCACAGCCCCACGAAGACGAGGGCAACGCGGCGGCGTTCCCGCGTGGCCCTCAGCCGCCCCGACGCGCCCCCAGCGCCCCAGGGGCACGCAGACCCCCGCACCAGTGGCGTCCGCACCGACAGCGGCGCTGTGGGGCACGTCAGCCCGGCCGGACGGCGGCCACGAACACGCTGCTGTAGTAGTCCCCCTCGACGGCCTCGACGCGGATGGACTGGCCGGTCCGGGGTGCGTTGACCATCTGCCCGTCGCCGACGTACATGGTCACGTGCGAGGGAGAACCCCCCGGCGCACCGGTGTCGTAGAACAACAGATCCCCAGGCTGGAGTTGGTCCAGGCCCACGCGGGTTCCGGTGTTGACCTGGTCGGTGGTCACCCGCGGAAGGCTCACCCCCGCCGCCTCCCACGCCTTCAACGTCAACCCCGAACAGTCGAACGCCCCCGGGCCCGTCCCACCCCACAAGTACGGTTTGCCGACCTGGGCCAGAGCCCACTCCGCAGCGGCCCGCCCCTGCTCGCTGCTCCCCCCTGACACCCCTACCGGCACCTGGGCGGCGGCCCGGGAGGCGATCTCGGCGTACTCCTCCGCGAAGCCCAGCACGTCCCCCACATAACTCCGCGAGCGGTTGTAGCGCAGCAGCGCGTCCTGGAGCTGGTCATCGTCGGTGAAGTCGACTCGTGGCCCCTCGGGGTGGCTGACGCACAGGTACACCGCCGCGCTCAGCGTCGCGTCGAAGACGTTGTGCGGGTCGGCGACACCGTTGCCCGACCCGTCCAGTCCGTGCTCCGCCCAGGTGGTGGGGACGAACTGCATCGGCCCCACCGCTCGGTCATATTCGGTGTCCCCGTCCCACCTCCCTCCGTCGCTGTCCCTGTGCGGGGTGGTGTTGCCGCCGGCCCCGGTCCCGTCCAGGCGGGGGCCGATGATCGCCGGATCGACGTCCCCGTTGCTACTGATCCGGCTTCCGGCGGCGTGCTCGGACTCCTTCCTTCCGATCCCGGCCAGGACCGGCCAGGTCAGACCCGTGCATCCGCTGTGGACCTCCTCCAGCCGGGCAGAGGCGGTGGCGTAGGCGCCGAGCAGGACGTCGGGGATCCCCTCCACCCCCTGCGGCAGCCCCGTCCGGTGTTCGCTGTTCTCCATCGCGCCGATGAAGACCACCAGCACGAAGAAGAGCACCCCCGCGCTCGCGGCCACCAGACGGATCACCCCTCGCCCTGCTCGGGGACGGAGTGGTGACGGCCGATGTCCACCAACCGCAACCGGTCCGGGGAAGCCGAGGAGCCCACGGCACGCCAGACCGCCTCGGCCGGACCCTGCGCGGCGAGCCGGGCGTGGGTGCTTACGTACACGCCCACCAGGTCGGAGACGTCACCGGACAACTTGGCGGCGAGATGGTTCTCGCGCTGGTCGGAGTGGACAGCGAACAGCACAATCGACGCAAGCCTGCTCTCCCGCGCCAGGCGCGCGTACCCGCTCATCTTGCGCTGCACCTTGGTCAAGGGCTCGGTCCCGGTGTCGTACTCCCAGAACGCGTCCAACTCGACCAGGCCCTGGTGCCAGCGCATGTACGCGTCGGGGCGGATATGGCGGCCCCACCGGTGTGCGCACTCGCGCTCGTTGTCCCAGCGCACCAGCTGCGCGACGGGTAGAGCTCGGGCGGCCTCGGTGGTCAGGGCCAGGCACTCCACCAGACCGAGCATGTGCCCGAGCCGCCCGGAGTGCGCCCAGGCCAGAACCCGGTCCTGGCGAAACCCCAACTCGCCCGGCTCCATGCCCCGGTGTTCGGCCACCAGCGCCGCCCCCACCGGGGCGAGAACCCAGTGGTCGGGCACCCGTACTCGGTTGAAGGGCCGGAACCGGTCCAGCAGCCCGTACCGGTGCAGTACGAGCAGCCTCCTGCGGACTCGGCGGGCCTCCCCCTCAGAGAAGTAGAGCCGGTGGATCTGATGGGTGGTCATGACATGGTGCTCGTACAGCCCGTTCAGGATCTCCCTATCCCTCGGGGTCACCCTGGGTGCCAGCCACACCAGAGCCGACCCGTACTCGGTGCGCTTGAGAACGCGCCCATCCAACTCCTGTGGCGTTGAGTTCACGCAGTGCCACCTTTCGATCCCCGAACTTCAGTGGCGGGCTGGTCCTCGCCCGCCCCGTGGTCGCGCGCGGCTTCGCGGACCTGGGTGGCCCGGCCCGCGATTGGGGGCGGCAGCGGGCGGGTGCGCACCGTCACAGCCCCCTGTTCCTTCGCCCCGACCAGCGGGCGGACGACTGCCTGGTAGGCACCTAGGTGTGTCAGGTCGTAGGCGCCCAACACCGGCAGGGTGTGCTGCTGCAGGCTCACCGAGTCATCGGGTGAGGCGGAGAAGTACACCTTCGACCGGGCGTTCGCCGACACCGCCTTGCGCAGGTCCGCGGGGAGCTGGCCGAGTTCCTGGTGGGCCAGGGTCAGCCCGAGCCGGTAACCGCGGGCCTCGGCCAGCATGTCCTCCAAGCTGCCGGGCAGGTTGAGGAAGTTCTGGCACTCGTCCACGTAGGCGCTCAGGTCCTTGCGCTGGTGTTCGGGGGTGTGGATGCGGGCGGTGACCGCCTGCCAGGTCGCCGCCAGCGCGAACGACCCGATCAGCGAACTGGTGTCCTCACCCAGGCGGCCCTTCGGCAACCGCAGCAGGACCAGGTGCCGGGTGTTGAACAGGGTGGGCAGATCGATGGTGGAGGGCCCGGAGGCCACCACTTGGCGCACCCACTTGCGCAGCAGGGCCGTTCGGAGCTTGTTGAGCACCGGGCCCGTCACCGCGCTTCGGGCCGAGACCGTGAGCCCGGAGTACCAGCCCCAGAAATCCTCCAGGGCTTCGTCCGGGCCGCTGCGAGCGGTGACCTTGCCCATCACGTCCTGGCGCAGGTCGTCATTGGCCAAAAGGCGCGGCACGTCCCCCAGCGTCAGGTTCGGGTCGGCCGCGCGGGTCAGGGTGAGAGTGGCGGCGCGCAGGATGTCGTCGGTCCTGGGCCCCCAGTACTCGGCGTAGATGCGGCGGAAAATCCCCACCACCGTGTCGCTGGTGAAATCCGGATCTCCGCCCTGGAGCAGGTTCAACCGGGGCGGCCGTGCTTGGTCGTCGGGGTCGAACAGCACCACCTTGTCTGCCGCGTGCTCGGGTAGGCGGGCCAGGATGTCGGTGACCAGGTCTCCGCGTGGGTCGATCACCAGGCCTGCCCGGCCCGCCTCGGCGTCTTGGAGGACGAGGTTGGCCAGCAGCGTGGACTTGCCGGAGCCGGTCTTGCCGAGGATGTGGGTGTGCTGGCGCGCCTCGGGCACGCCCAAGGCGATCGGGCGGCGTGTGCCGGCGTCGGAGTCGCCGATCACCCGGGTGTTCTCGCCTCCGCGCGGTACCGCCGGGGCGGGTGCCGCCGGGCGTGCCCCGGCCCGTAGGAGCCCGGGGACGCATGTGTCGGTGGGCAGGTGCGCGAGACCGGACAGCTCGGCGGTGGACAGCAGGGACCCGTATCCGAGGAAGCGGTTGGTCGCCCACCAGGCGGGTTTGAGCATGAAGCGGCGGTCCAGGTGGTTGGTGCCCGAGGTGAACGCCGCGAAGGCTGAGGCCACCCCGTGCGCCCGCCCCCGCAGGCGCTCCTTTCCGACTTGGCCGTCGTGGGTGGTGGTGAGGATGTAGGCGACATCGCACGCCAGCCTCGGACTGGACGCCTTGGTCAGGATCGCCCGCACGTCATCCCCCGTCCCTGGAAGGTTGGAAGGTCGGGTGCGGGCACCGGTGTGTGTGGTGGGGTCCAAAGCGTCGACCAGGTAGGTGCCCACCCCGGTATGGCCCTGCAGACGGGCCGCCGCCTGGCGGGCCCGTGCCGCACGCCACCCCGTCACAGGTCGGGCGGTGACCCGCACCAGAGCGTGCTCACCCTCGATCAGGTCCTCCAACGCGCCCAGGAGCGGGCGGGCCGGGTCGTCCTCGAACTTCGTCCGCAGTGGGAACGCCTCCGCGCGGCCGAGCCGCAGGTGCCCTCCAGTGGTGTAGGCCCCAACGGGAAGCGGAGACTCCCCAGGGGGGAGGTGGCGGGTGGTGGTCGTCGCTCCGGGCCAGGCCGAGGAGATAGCGCGCTCCACGGTCCCCGGCGGCACGACCCCCGGCACCCACACCTGGAACCGCATCCCGGCCGCCGACGCGACGACCTCCATGGCCAGGTGGGGTTGGACCAGCCACCGCGACCAGCTCGGCTTGAGCAGCCCCAGCGTGTGGTTCCAGAACGCAGTCGCGTTCTCCAGCGACGCGTCGGGCGGGGGCAGGATCTCCACCACCCGCGCCTTCTGGGACAGATAGCGGTGTCGGGCCAACCGCACCCCCACCAGCGCGGCACACACCACCGCCCCGGTCAGCGAGATCACACCGAGCAGGAGGAAGAACCCTCCGTTGAGCAGGAAGTCGACCATCACGCCACCGCCCCGTCCCCGAACCCATCCACGCCGTGAACGGGGCCGTCACCCCGGTGCCCGTGCTCCTGTTCCTCTTCTTCTGCGGCCCTCATGGCGGCCAACTCGGCCGGGTCGGAGGTGATGAGCCGGTGCTCAATCTGGGAGGCTACGGGATGGAAGCCCACCCGCTGGTGCCCGGCGACCAGCAGCGCGCTGCCCCGGGGTGCGGTACTGACCAGGTGGGTCTCCCCGGACGAGAGGTGAAAGGTCTGGGCCACCTGGTCGAGGTTCTGCGGGGCCTGTTTGAGCAGCACTTGGGTGGCGGCGTTGGCGATGACCACCCGCCCCAATTCGGTGCCGAGCACGTCCCCCACGTCCTGGGTGATCAGGGTCAGACCCGCCCAGTGCTTGCGCCCGGCCTTGGCAAGACGGGCGAGGTAGCGAGCCGCGGCCGGGTCCTGGAGCAGGAGCCAGGCCTCGTCCACCACGACCATGCGAGGCCGCGTCTCCGGCGCTGCGGTGACGTGACGCCAGATCGCGTCCAACGCCAACAGCACCCCGACCGAGCGGACCTGGTCCGGCAACTCCTTGAGAGAAACCACGCTCAGGTGCCCGGCGACTCCCGCGCTGGAGGCGCCGTCGAACAGGGTCGCGTGCGACCCGTGGACGAAGGGCTCCAACCGGCCTGCCAGCCGCTCAGCGGCCAGCCCGTGGGCGTCTCCTACTCCGGGGTCGGTCGCCAACTCCTCCAGCGCGGCGGACAGGTCGGCCAGAACCGGCGCGGGCCGCCCCCATGTGCTGGGGTCCCTGGTGATCCCGGCCTCCGCGTAGGCGGTGATGATCGCCCGATCCAGGACTGCCTTCTCCGTGGAGAACAGCTCGCCGACCATCGCGGCGATCAGGGTGTGCAGGAACAGCGCCCGATTCGTGAACGCCTGCTTGTCGGTGCTCTCCGCAGGAAGCGTGAAGGGATTCAGCTGACCGTCCGGGGTGCCCAGGCGGAGTGTGGTGCCGCCCACGGCTTCGGCCAGGCGCAAGTATTCGCCCTCGGGGTCGATGACCGCGACTTCCACCCCGACCAGCAGGGACCGCAGGACCTCTAGTTTCGCAAGGTAGGACTTGCCGGCGCCGGAGCGGGCGAGGATCACGCTGTTGTGGTTGTCCAGGCTTCCGCAGAACCGGTCCCAGGCCACCACGCCGTTGCTGTGGGTGTTGGTGCCGTAGACCACCGTCGTCTCGGCCAGGTCCGCGACCAGCTCGGGTGAGGTGAACGGCAGCAGAGTGGAGGCGGCGTCGGTGTCCATCGACCGGCCCATCCCCAGCACGTCGGTGCCCAGGGGGAGCGTGGAGATCCATCCCTGCAACGTGCGGAACGTCGCCGGGGCTACGTCCACCAACAGCGACGCGCACAACGCCTTGAGCTGTTGGAGTTCGGCCTCCAACGCCTCCAGGGTGGGGGCGTGCACGGTGATGTACACGCCCACCCGGAAGAGTCGGCCCTGTCCGGTGGCGATGCGGTCCGCGATCTCGGCCGCGTCCGCCGCCGCTGTTACCTGGTGGGGGTCCTCTACCCGCCCCTGGGCTGTGCTCGTGCGATGCGCGGACTCCAACCTGGCCCGACGCTTGCGCAGCCGGGTGGCCGCGGTCGGTGCCGGAACCGGGACCAGGTGGAAGGCGATGTCGAGCTGGCCGGGATAGGTGAGCAGCGGCTCAGCCCACCCCGCACTCACCTCGCGTGGGAACCCGGTCACCGCCAGGGTCTGGCACACCCCGCCCTCCACTTGAAGGTGGCGTGCTCCGACGTGCATGGCCGGTCCGCCCAGTGCGGGCGATCCGGGTCGTGTCCACAACGTGTCCATCAGTGCCCCTCTTCTTCGTGCTGGCGTTCGTGTCCGTCGTTGATCTCGGTGTCCGGATCGGGGTCGGCGAGGGCTCCGCCCGGGGTGACCATCGCCTGGAGCAGAACCTGTTCGGCTTCGGTGCCTTCCAGGACCTGGGCGCGGATGCCGAGGGCGGCGAGCCGGTCGGCGGTGTCCTGCGCGGTGCGAAGCAGAGCGGCGCCCGCTCGGCGGGCAGAGCCGGTGGCGGTGACAACGACGACCACCTGCTGGTGCGACAGCTCGTGCGTGGCCGCTAGGTGGTCTAGGAAGTCGGCGTGTGCCATGGCGGCGTCGGCCAGCGCCGGGTGCGGCAGGTGGTTGACGTTGTCGCGCACCATCGCGGTGAATCCCGACAGGTCGGCGCTGCGCCGCTGAACGAGGATCTGCACCGGGTCATTGAGCGCGTCCAGCGTCCCCGCGAAGGCAGCCAGGACCTGGTCCTGTTCACGTCCGGAGGCCAGTTGAAAGGGCAGGGTGGTGCAGGAGACGATCACCGCGCACCGCCCGCCCAGCTCGATCACCCCCTCCGGGGTGATCGCCGAGGCGGGCAGCCGCAACGGCTCCAAACGGGGTGCCCGTCGCATTCTGGGCGCCCACCGGGGCGGACCCGGTACCTCCCCGCTGGGTGCGGGCACCAGATACTTCGGAGCGCGAGCCCAGGCCAGAGCACTGGCCGCGACCCGCTCCAAGCCCCGACCGTCGCGCTCGCTCAGCGCCACGGCGATCACCACCCCCAGGACGGGGGCCAGGACCATCGCGATAGCCCACAACGGCATGTGCTCGCGCAGGAGCAGGTAGGCGCCCCACGCCCCCACCACCGCGGGCGCGATGAGCAGGAGTTGACGGGCGGTCAGGTTGAACAGCAGGGGTTCGGGCCGGTCGATGTCAGCGGGGATCCGTCCCCGCCACGACGACGCCTCATCCGATGCCACACGCGTTCCTTTCACTGTGCGGGTTCACTTCTGGTCCGGGCGCGGGAAAAGCCCGTACTGCTTCCACACCCGCCTCGGGTTGGGGAACAGCGGCTGTTGCCCCTTGACGTGCGGCGGCTTGCCCCACGACACGGCAGGCATCGTGGGCAGGTGACGCAGTCCGGCCGACGGGCGAGGCGACTGGTCCGGGAGGCCCACGCGTTCGGGGGCCTTGCGGCCCGGCACACGGACCGGTGGCGGGGTCGGCAGCACGCCCTGACGCCACCGCCGCTGCGGCGGCATCGCCGCCCCGGACCCAGCGCCTCTTTGCGAGACCCCGGCCTTCCTGGAGGCGCCAGGTGCTGTGGGCGGTGGTAGCTGTCGTGGGAACAGCGTCTGTTGGCCGGTCTTCGGCGATCCGGGCATCCGCCCCTCCTCCAGGGACCGGCGGGGCGGTGCGGGTGGGCCGGGACGCGGTGCTGGTACGGGTACCAGGGCGCGCTGGCCCGGCAGAGCAGGCGGGCTTCCTGGCGGAGGCGATCCCGGCCAGGGACGGCCCCCGCCAGGGCCTGGCAGAGCGCGCGGCTCGCCAGCGGTCAGTGCGCCAGCGGGCTCGGGCGCCTCGTGGCGTGGCCGGTACCACCACGCCTGCGACTGGAGCGGCTGCAGACCGCCCGACGGCTTGGGCTTGTAGCGGGGCAACTTGCGGCCAGGCGTCTTCTCCCGAGAGAACTGCCACCGCAACGACGACGCCGGAGCACGCGGCATCCGCACGTTTCCGACCGAGCGGAACGCCATCATCCACGCGATGTTCTTCAGCATCGCGGCGATCGGCGAGGTGCCGGGGTTGGGCTGCCACACCAGCTTCATCACCCAGGCGCTGATCCGGATCTGCACGTACAGCAGCACCAGGAGCAGCATGATGTTCATCAACCAGCCCGCATCCGCCACATCCCCCGGGTCCGTGGGAGAGGCGAGCACCGTGCTGGCCAACGCGATGCTCTGCGCTCCGGGGCCGGTGTCCAAAACCAGTGAGGGCTCGTGCGCGGCTGCGTCGATGGAGCCCATCGGGCCGAAGAAAGTCATCTGGCCCTCGAAGAACAAACGGGCCATCGCGATGAACACGATGGACTGGGCGATCGGGATCGCGCACAGCCCCGCCATCGACTTCCACCACAGCTCCGCGATCCGATTCGTGTGCGGCAGGGCGTGAAACATCAGCAGCAGCGGTGCCCCGATCACCAGGACGATCACCATGCAGATCCGTACCGCCTCGGTGAGCATCCACACCACCAGCAGCACCACGACCACCACCAGGAGCAGGATGGAGAAGACGAGCGCTTCCTGCAGGATCACGTCCATCCGGTCACGGAGATTGACCGCCGCTTCACGGGCGTCGATGCCCTGCGCCCCGACCGCGGCGGCGATCTGGTTGGAGGCGGACACCATCTCCTCGGACACCCACAGCGAGAAGTTCGACGCCACGAACGCGAAGACAGCCCGGGGCAGGATGTCGGCGGCCGAGTAGCGGCTCTGCACCGTCTGGTAGCACATGGCCACCAGACCCCCCGCCACGATCAACAGCACGAAGAGAACATTCGACGTGCCGAGAATGCCGTCGTGCAGAGCCTCCATGCCCGCCGTCGGTTCCGGGGTGTGGAACGCCTTCTGCGCCAGCCACCCCAGGGCGGGGTTGAGCCCGGAGACGACGAAGTCAGCGAACCAGTTCGACACGTGGCAGCCGGGGTCGACAATCCCGCAGTCGAACACCTTGCCGTCCGTGTCCAGCTCCACCGGCTCATCAGACGGGCCCTGCTGCTCGCGCAGCGGAGGCTCTCCCTCGCGCGGGTCCTCCGGCGGTGGGAGCGGGTCATCGGTGATCTCCGGTGCCGGTCCCGTTTCCTCAGGTTCGGGCTCCGGTGCGGGCGCGGTCCCGGGGTCTTCCGGTGGCGGCAGCGGATCGTCCGAGGGCGGAGGCAACGGCTCGTCCGACGGCGGCCCCGGTTCGACCGGCGCCCGCCACGGTGCGGGGTTCACCCACCGCTCCCAGTCGCTCCCACCGAGACGATCCAGTCCAGGATGTCCATCAACACCGTCGCCAGGATCGCGATCCCATAGCCGATCGCCGCCCCGGACAGCGCCCTCTTGGCCCCGTCGATCTGACCCGGTTCGCCGTTGGCGGCCAGCCACCGCACCCCCGCGATCGTCAGGAACAGCGTCCCCAGCGCGCTGGCCAAAGCGATGATCACCAGCCGAATCCGATCCACGACCCGGCGCAGCTCAGCCGTCTGCGTGGCCGCCGACTCCTCATCGGCGGTTTCCGCCCACACCCACGCGGCCTCATCACCCACCGCCACCCACCACACCGCCACAGCGGCCACGGCCACCACCTGCCACCGCACCCGGCGCCACGAGGCGCCCCGCACTGATGCCCTCACCCGATCCCCCTCCTACCGGTCCGCTGCCGGGGCACCAGGCGCTCGGCGCCATGCGCCCGAGGCCCAGTGCCCGTATCTGCTCCCCTAACAAGCCACCGGAAAGGGCCGATACGACATCGACGCCGTGAGAATTTTCGGCTCGGCCCCCGAACCGAGGCGTCCGCGGCAACGCGCGGGGGGTTCCCCAGGCCGGACGAAGGCGTCAGCAATCACCACCTCGCCCGCATCCACTGCCGCCACCAATCGGGCTTCGGCGCGCTCGCGGCGCTTGGCCACGGCCCGGTAGGACACCCCCAGGTCCTTCGCCGCCTCGGCCAGGGGGAGGCCTTCCATCCGCGTCTGGAAGATCAGCCGCGCCTCGACACGTGAGAGCACCCCGGAGCGCACCGCGGCGGCGAACAGCATCTCGACGCTGCCCTCTTCACCAGAGGTGGACGCCGCCAGCCGAGTCGACTCGCTCGTCGGGCGAGGCGCGTTCTCCTCACGCCTGCGCGTGGAGAGCGCGACACGGTGGGCGGACCGTGTCAGGTACCAGGCGAGACCGGCGTAGGCGGTGTTGATGGTGCGGACCCGGTGGATTGCCTCGGCCACGATCGCGGACTCCACCTCGTCCACGCCTGCCGGCGTCAGCCCTCGGCACGCGCGTCGAGCGATCGATCGCAGCGCGGGCATGCACAACCCCAGTACGCCGACCATCCAGTCCTGGGAGAAGCGAGCCCCTCGGACGGCGTGGCGCAGCACCGCGTCCTTCACCTCATGCGGGCTGTTCTCATCCATCAGGACTTCCCGCAGCTCGTACAGCGAATAGGTCCGGTCCTGGAGCCAGGAGTGGACCGTGGATCCGGTCAGGGTCAGGTGCGTGGGTGCCAGATGAGTGAAATGGTTTTCGATGACGGTCAGCGGCGACAGAGAATAAGCCATGAGTCCCCCAGAAGTACCAACGGGAAGCGACAAGAGAACTCAACACCACCGTTGACTCAGGCCCTACTCAGAGCATTCTCAGCCGGATCTCAATCCGCACTCAAGGCGTTCTCACACAACCCAAGGGAGAGTAAAGTTTTCAGGCCGTCGACATCAGAGGGACACGCCGAGCAACAGCCCACCGCACTCGTAAGATGGCGCTTCACCTGCACAGATGCACTCTCTCCCAGGACTCACACAGGAGGGATGAGCACGTTGCGAGTGGACTGAGAGGAGCATCTTGATATTTTCTCGACACACCTCCGAGCCCGAGAATCACTCAACTGCCAAGCGTGTACTCACGGGAAGCTCACTCCGAACTCAACGGCTCCCGAAGGGGAATCAGAGGTGTTGTCCTTCCTGGCATATTTCGGCAGTTGTTGTGCCGCGTAAGAACCCAAGGGGCAAGCAGGATCACTGCGATCAACCGCCATGGTCGGCGCTTCATTCCGGGAATCACGAGAAGCAGCGAGGGCCGAAGGTTCGCAATGTCGGAATAGAAGGCTGTGCTTTGCCGTGTCCTCGCCCCAACACATGAGGCAACTCAGAAGCCGGTTCTGGTCAACGATCTGACACAGCGTGAGCGTGAGGGTCGGGCTACGGTGGCACGCTCACTGACGCGCCCCACTCTTGGCGCACGCTCGGGCGGGTCGGGGGCAGACCAAGGGCTCAGGAGGCACTGAGCAGGGCAGTAGTTCCAACGTTGGGAGACGGGACCGGCCCCTGCCTCGCGATGCGCCAGGGGCCGGTTCATACGCTCTGGGGCTTTGCGACAGGACTGCGCCTCACCCTTGGCGGCGGTGGTACTCCTCCATCGCCTCAGGCGTGTTCAGCGGGGAGGGCACCCAGGCGACGTCGACCTCAACCTCGCGGTTCTGGATGCGCCGCTCCTCCTCGGTGAGGTACTCCTCGGGGATGTCGAACTCGCCGTCGCGGGCCCCCAGGACGAAGGCCTCCCACTCGGCGGGAGTGAAGAACAGCGTGCCCTTCTCCGGGGTCTTGCCGTCACGGACAGCCCGGAAATCGTCGTCGAAGCGGGCCACCTCGACGACCGCCTCGGAGTCGTCCCTGGACAGCGAGGAACGCATCCACACCGCGTGGGTGGTGTCGTGCCACTTCTCGTTGCCCATCGCCTCTGGAGGGAGCCCCAACTTGGCCTGGTCACTCATTGGATCTCCCCCTGCGGTGGTTCTGGTACGTACTGCATAGCAACGGGAGCCCAGATGGGCCCGGACGCGGGCTTGGCCCCCCGCCAGCTCCAGCGGCAGAGGGCCGAGTTGCTCCGAGGTTACCCACGCAGCGCCGTTACTACTGCTGTCCACTCTTCGGCAGGAACATCAAGGTGTCCTAGATCCCGGTTCTTGGTGTCACGGATCCTTGTCATGGGCCCCTCCGCTACTTCGACGCAGTTGCCTCCACGGCCGTCAGTGTAGGTCGACGTGTGCCAGGCCGGCTCGTTCATGGTTTTCCTTCGCCTTACTGATCAGCTCGATCGTCGCCTGGGACGATAGCGCTTCAGCCTGCATCGCGCTGAAGAGGGTCAACGTCTCGTTGACGAGATCGAGGGACTCCAGAATCTCACCCCCCACCGCGTGTTCGGCGTAGAGGACCATCCGGCGCTTGTCCAGCGACACGACTCTGAAGGGAGCGCACAACCCTGGGTGGCGGGTCAACGGGAGCGCTTGGAACCGGATCGTACCGCTCTCGACCAGTTGCAGGATCCATTGAAGCTGGTCTGAGAGGATCTTCGACGATCCGATCGGCCTGTGCACCACGGCTTCGTCTACTACGAACCACAGCGTCGTCTTGCGGTCGCGCAACTCACCGAGTCGAGCCATGCGCGCAGTAACGAGGTCTTCGACTTCGTCCAGGCTGGCTTGAGGGTTGCGAGCCTTGATCAGGACACGGGCGTAATCAGGGGTTTGGATCAGGCCGGGGAACAAGATGGACTGATACTCCCGAATTTGGGCGGCTTTCCTCTCCAAGGCCAGGGCACTCCGGAAGTCCTCGTGAACACGCCCCTCTCGCTGGGTGTCGACCCAGAAGTTGATGAGTTCGCCGTTGGTTTCAAAGAGGTCGTCCAGTTTGTCCACATAGGGGCGTTTTGGTGCGCGAGTGGCTCGCTCGATCTGGCCGACCAGAGAGCCAGTCACTCCAAGCCGCTTACCTACCTGAGCCAAGGAAAGACCCTGCTCGTTGCGGAGCCGCCGCACCTCCTTGCCGAACGGAATCCACTTGCGCTTGACACTGTCAGCCATGGCAACATTCAACAACAAAATGGAACACACGGGTACCCCGAAGGTCAGGAAAAAACAGTTCTCTTGTTCCTGTAGACCTCTTACCTGGGGTTGTGCATAGTCACGATGTAACGCCTCGCAGCGTCACGCCGCCCGGTTCCTTTAGACCGGGGAGTACCCCACCGGGAGGAACGAACCGTCGACAGGTTCCGGGAGACCTGGTGGAGCTGGCTACCTCACCCCTGGCATTCGGGAGGTGGCCAGCACACACCCGCCTTGGCCTTTTAGGGGCTGGGGCCAGGGCACACCCGCACGAAAGACGCCCCGGTGCCGTGACAGCGGCTCCGGGGCGTGAAGGCCCCACCTGACCTGAAATGACCTGAGGTGAGACACCGTGGAGTTTAGCAACCCAGCCTCGGCAGAGGAACGGCTCCTCGTGACCGCGCTGCTGAACCCTCCGTTGGCCATGGCGCTCGTCCGATACCGCCAGCGACGTGGCATCCCGAACGTGCCGACTCCGCCGCTTCCCTCGCCGTTCGGTCGAAGCATCGCGGACCTGACGGCTTCTTCGCTGCACCAGCCGCCCGGTATCAGCGTCCTGCTCTCTATGTCTCACCCCGTGCGCGAGGTACAGAAGGTGGGGTCATGATCGCGATCAGCCCTCGGACGGGGGCTAAGATCGTCCGCCACACCTTCGAGGGACTCCCGGGCTCCGTCGGCAAAGCTCGGGAATGGGCTGAAACCCGGCTCCAGGAGCTGGGGATCAAAGTGCCTGACCAGTTCATGCTGGTCCTGTCCGAACTGGCGACTAACAGCATCAAGCACACCCGCAGCGGCCTCGACGGGGGTATGTTCGCGGTCCGACTCTTCGTCCATCCCGATCGGGTGCGTATCGAGGTACGTGACGATGGTCCTCTCTCCGGACGCATCCCCATACGGCGCACGCCCAGGCTCACCGCGCTCGACGGTCGGGGCCTGTTCCTCGTGGAGGAGTTTTCCACGACCTGGGGGCGGCTGCGCGCCGGGATGGGCGTCTTCGCGGAGGTGCCCCGATGAACGCCCACATCTCCCTCGTGCCCCTGTACACCCGCCCACCTCGCCCCACACGACTGGCCGTGCGCGCACTGAAGCGGATGGAGGCGGTTGTGGCAGAGGCTGGGTACCTGCCGCACGTCGATGGGGGCGACTGGTCGATCGATGCCCGCCTCTTCACTGAGCGCTCCTGGAAGGGCGGCCGCCTCCAGGGAGTTGGTGCTCGGATGGCGGCTGTGTGCCTGCGCCTGCATCAGTCCGGTGCGTGCCGCCTCGACTGGTTGGTGGAGTTCCCCGCACGCAGCCCAGCGGAATGGGCGTTGCCCAGCCACACCCGAGCCTCCCGACGCCTGGCAATCCTGGGGCCGGCAGACCGTCCGCCGCGCCCACAAGATGTGGCCTTGGTCGACTGTCTCATCGCCCAGGCGAGGGGGCGCCAGTATGAGGCATAGGCATGGCAAGCCCCTGCGGCGCACCCGAATCCCCGCAGCGGCCCATCAGGTCCGGAAGGACTTTGAGGACGCCCGTTGGGAAGCCGCCCAACACGGTCTCATCCTCACGCGGGCACGACGCCTCCTCGGAGCGGTCTACACCCTTGTGTCCCTGGACGGGGAAGCGGTGATCCTCTACGACCTGCGAGAACTCCGCGAGTACCTTGATCGGCTCGACCCACCGAGCATCCTTTGAGCTGCTGCAGGGCTCCATTCCCCAGTTCAGAGTGGCACTCCCTGCACCAGCGCTCGAGCCGCCAAGTGCCCACCCATCCCTAGATCTGCCCCGGGAGGCAACCCTGGCCTAACCCAAACCTAAAGATAATTCCGCCGTGCGAGCGGCGGAATACCTTCATGCAATCATCACCCGTTGGGGCCAAATATTTTCCTCTTGCCTTAATAGGACCTACTTGTTAGGTTCCTGGAGTGCCTTTCAATCTGAGGGCACAACACATCAAAGGAGCTTCATGGATAACACCAAACCGATCAGCCCCTACGAAACCCCGACGATCCTGGCCACACTCGACCAGGCCCAGCTCGCCGGAAGCGTTCCCGAGGACCTGACCCCGCACGTCCACGCCAGCCAGAACAGCTGACCAACAGCGGCCCGCAAGGCTTCCTGCTTTGCGGGCCGCGAGGGGACCGCTATGCGCTACAACACCTTGGGCATCCAAATCACCAACACCTGCAACATGACCTGCGCGCACTGCATCACCGACTCCTCCCCGAGCGCCCGCGGAGACCTGGCTTGGGAGGATATCCACGCCGCGATCAACAGCTCCGCACCACACATCGACGGTGTGTGCGTCACCGGCGGCGAGCCGTGGATGCGCCGCGAAACCACCCTGGCCACCATCCGCCTCACCCACAACCTGGGCCTGGTCTCCTCCATGATCAGCAACGGCTACTGGGCACGCACCAAGAACGAAGCCGTTCAGGTTTTCTCTGATCTCTCCGATGCTGGCCTTGACAAACTCGCAATCTCCTTCGACGGGTACCATAATGCTCACGAGCGCCTGACGAACATCCGTGTTCTCGAGCGTTTGCTCACGTGCGGCTCGAGCACCGGAATCCGTCTCCAGGTGCAATACTGCGGGAAAGGCGAGGATGAGGCATTCCGGCAAGTGAAGGAACTCACTGACGCCCACCAAGTAGCGCTCATCGCCTCGGGAGTGCTTCCCTTCGGCCGAGGCCGCACGCTCGCCATCATGCGCGATCCCCACATCGACAACGTCCCCGCCGATGCCTGCGGCGTCGTCGTCCGGCCGGTCCTCACTCCCGAGGGCGACCTCTACACATGTTGCGGACCGGCCCGGGGTGCACACCCGGACTCCCCTCTGCGCCTGCCGATCACGACCCCCGCGCAAACCGGTCAGGCTCTGCGTACCGCAGCGCCCAGCCCTCTGCTCAACCTTCTCCACACCCAAGGGCCCCGGGCCGCCTACGACCGGCTCTCCCCTCAAGCCCAGGAACGGGTGGCGGGCCGGTTGCTGGATGAGTCGTTCTGCTCGCTGTGCCGAGCCATCACCGACGACCCCTCCGCGGTGGCCGAACTGGAAACCGTCCTGGAGGACGACCGGTTCTTCCTCTTGGCAGCCTCGGGGTTCATGCAGGTCAACGCCCGCCGTAACCAACAGGAGGCCTTGTGACGGCACTGGTCGCTCTCGCCGGAGCATGGGCGAGAGGCACACTCGGCACAATGCAGGACGCACTGGCCCACCGTGCCACCTCGTGGGAACAGCGGACCTTGGGCGGCATCACTGCCGCTGGAGGTACGAACAGCTCTCCTCTGCCTCCGCCAGTGCTGCTGCCCTTCGAGGGCGGTGAGGGATTCGTGGTCGTCGATGCGCCTGCCTGGCTGCTCCGACAGCTTCCTTCGCCCCGGGCGTCCACGCTGACCACCATCGATAGCGTGGTGAGTTGGCTCGGACATCTGAAGGGGGATGCCCACGCGGTTGTGGTCCTGCCCGGCCATCGACTCGTCGCCTACCGGGGCCCGGCCTCCGCCCGCCCCCTCTTCTACTCAACCGGCCCCGAGGGCCGTCTGGCGGTCGCCACTCGCCCAGACGCCCTCACCAGCGCGGTACCCGCAACCGTGGACTTGGTGGGCCTAGCCGCCTATCTCATCCCCCAGATGTGCGACCCCCACGGCAGCCCGTGGCAGGGAGTGCACCGCCTACCACCCGGACACACCCTCATCCGGGACAACGGTGAGATCACCGTGACACCAGCAGAGCCCCTGGCGGCGCGGGACGTTGCCGGCGCCGACCAGGACCAGCTCGTCGGGCTATTCCGCGATGCGCTGTTCACCGCCGTCGAGCGATGTTCCGGCACATCCGACGCACTCCTGCTCAGCGGCGGCATCGACTCCTCCAGCCTGGCCGGGGTATACGCGGCCACAGGTCTCGGCCCGGTCCGCGCCTACGGCCTTACCTACACCGCGCCCCTGACCGCGTGCGATGAACGCGCCTACGCACGAGACGTCGCAGCCCTAACCGGCCTGACCTTCGAAGAGCTGCCCGCCAACGACCTGTTACCGCTATCGGCCCCCTACCCGATGGGGCACGAGCCGGAGGCGTGGTCCTACGCGGGCCGCAACTGGGCGATGCTCAACCACATCACCCAACGCCCTGTCCCACCGACCACTGTCCTCGCGGGCGAAGGAGGCGACGAGCTCCTCCTGGGCCAAGTGTTCGCCATCGCGGACCGAATCGCCCACGGCGACGCCGAAGGCGGCTGGCGAGAGGCCGACACCCTCCCCGACCCAGCCCGGGGCAGGGCCGTCCTCACCCACCTGCTCACCGGGGACTACGACACCCCCCGCGCACGCCTCCAACGCGCCCTGGGAGAAGTCCCCTCCTGGTTCACCCAGGCCTGGATGGACGAAGCCGCCGTCCTACCCCGCCTCACCTCGAGCTACCCCCAACTCGGTGAGCCCGGCAGCATGACCACCGCCTACTCACGCGGCCTGTTCGCCGAAGCCGGGGCCGCAGGCCGTGCCCAGTGCGGGGGCTGGTGGGAGGACACAGGGCGGCGAGCCGGTGTCGCGATCACCTATCCCTTCCTAGACCCGGACCTGGCTGCGCTCACCTGGTCGCTCCCGCCCGTGATGTTCCGCGACGGTGGATTGGAGAAGGCGGTCCTGCGCCAGGCCCTGGACGGATACCTACCCGAGTCCGTCGCCCGGCGCCCGGACAAGGCCGAGGCATTGACGATCCTCAACGCCGGGTTGCTCACCAACCAGGCCCAGCTCCGTGCCCTGGCCAAGGACAGCCCGCTCATCGACCTCGGCGTCCTGGACCCGCACCGCTTCGAGACCGGACTGGACCGCTACCTCAGCGGAGACCACCGGCACGCCCCGGCCCTCTGGGCGCTCCACGCCGTCCACGAATGGCTGCTCGCACACGAAAGGCATCTGCCATGAACAACCCCCGACTCGCTGCCGAGATCCAGCACACCGGCGACCACGCCGTCGTCGTGCCCGCCTGCGCCGACGCACGAGTACTCGTCGTCAATCCCGTTGCCGCTGCGATCCTGGAACAGTGCGACGGCACCGCCACCATCGAAGAGATCACCACCCAGATCACCGCCCACTACGATGCCGACCGCGACCAGGTGCACACCGACGTGATCAACCTCCTCAAGGCCGTCGATGAACACGGCCTTCTCCGGTCCTCGGCCCAGGAAGGAAGTACGGCCACCGCCTCCTGAAGAACGCCTGCATCGGGCGTGGCACAACCCAAGCACGGATAGGATCGGTGCCGTGACTGACGCGCATGAGACCACCTACGATGACCTGCCCGAACAGATGCGGGTCCGGCGCCAGAAGCTGGACCGGCTGCGGGAGGAGGGCATCGATCCCTTCCCCGTGACCTTCCCGCGGACCACGTCGATCAAGGCCGTGCGCGACAAACACACCGAACTCGACCCGGACACCCGCACTGGCGAACACGTGGCCATCGCCGGTCGGGTCATGCTCTACCGCTCCGGCGGGAAGCTGTGCTTCGCAACGCTGCGCGACGAGACCGGCGACCTCCAGATCATGCTGTCCCTGGACCAAGTGGGCCAGGAACGCCTGAATGCGTGGAAGGGCGACGTCGACCTCGGCGACCACGTCGGTGTCGAGGGCGAGGTCATCACCTCCCGCCGTGGTGAGCTGTCCATCATGGTCACCTCCTGGACGCTGACCGCCAAGTGCCTGCGACCTCTGCCGGAGAAGCACAAAGGGCTCACCGACCCTGAGGCGCGAGTCCGGCAGCGCTACGTGGACCTCATCGTCAACCCTGAGGCCCAGCAGATGGCCCGGCGCAGGGCGCGCATGGTGCGCACCCTGCGTGCCGAGCTGGAGCTGCGGAACTTCATCGAGGTCGAGACGCCCATGTTGCAGCAGGTGCACGGCGGTGCCACAGCGCGGCCGTTCACCACGCACATCAACGCCTACGGCATGGACCTGTACATGAGGATCGCCCCAGAGCTGTTCCTCAAGCGTCTCGTGGTGGGCGGTCTGGAGAAGGTCTTCGAGATCAACCGGAACTTCCGGAACGAGGGCGCGGACTCCACGCACAACCCCGAGTTCACGATGCTGGAGTTCTACCAGGCCTACGCCGACTACAACGACGGTGCAGCCATCACCCAGGCGCTCATCCAGGGTGCCGCTCAAGCGGTGTTCGGTTCCACCGTGGTCGAACGCCCTGATGGCGAGTTCGACCTGGGTGGGGAGTGGCCGCGCGTCAGCCTGTACGGGGTGGTGTCCGAGGCGGTCAACGCCGAGGTCACCGTGCATACCCCGTTGGAGCGCGTGCGCGAACTCGCTGACGCACGCGGGATCGAATGGGCCCCGGAATGGGGTCCGGGCAAGCTCGTGGAGCACCTGTTCGAGGAACTGGTCGAGCACACGCTCGTCCAGCCCACGTTCGTGTGCGACTACCCGCTGGAGACCAGCCCGCTCACCCGCCAGCACCGCGACGAGCCGCTGCTCACAGAGAAGTGGGATCTGATCGGGTTCGGGATGGAGCTGGGTACGGGCTTCTCGGAGCTGATCGACCCCGTCGAGCAGCGCCGGCGCCTGACCGAGCAGTCTCTGCTCGCTTCCGGAGGAGACCCTGAAGCGATGCAGTTGGACGAGGACTTCCTCCAGGCGCTGGAGTACGGCATGCCGCCGACCGCTGGCGTCGGGGTCGGTATCGACCGGCTCCTCATGGCCTTCACCGGCAAGAACATTCGAGAGACCGTGCTCTTCCCGATCGTGAAGCCCGCCGGAGACTAGAACCAGATGCACGGGAGCCCTGGTGCCTGTCAGCACCAGGGCTCTCGCGCACCCATGCACTGGCACGCATCAGTACCTCCACCACCCCCCAGAGCGAAACACGCATGTTCTTGTTGCTACCCCTGGCAGGGACAGTGAGGATCTATGTGACAAGATCTCATGCCCTGTCACAGGATGCGGGGCTCTGGCCACTCCCACGGCTCGGCCAGAGTTCCCTCCGGGTCGAGCCCGTAGCGGTTGTACGCTTCAAGTGGCTCCATCCGTGACTCCGCCAACCATCTCAAGGCGCGAGGATACCTGGCGTGGACGGCCTCTAGGACTAGCTGTTCGGCTCCCTTCCGGTCACCAGTGCCCTTCAGCTCTTCTGCCAAATCGATCAGCGCGTCGGAGTCTCTCGTGCTAGCGACCCGACGAGCAAGCCGTTCAGCTTCCTCCCCGTCCTCAGCGTCCTTCAGCAGCTCAACCAAATCGATCACTGCGTGGAAGACTCCGGCGTCCACGGCCTTCCGGAGTAGCTGTTCGGCTCCCTTCCGGTCACCGATCTCCTCCCGCAAACTCGCCAAGACCACCAGTGCGTCAGCGACTCCAGCGTCGGAGGCTTGAATGGCCAACCGTTCGGCTCCTGCCCAGTCACCAACGTTCTTCCGTAGCCCGGCTAAAGCGACCAGCGCGTAGGTGTCTCCTGCGTCGATAGCCTGGCGATAGAATCGTTCGGCTCCTTCCCAATCCCCAGCGTCCTCACGCATCCAAGCCAGGTCTGTCAGAGCGTCGATGTTTCCCGCATCGGCAGCTTGACGAGCCAACCGTTGAGCCCCCTCCAGATCCCCAGCGTCCTCACGCATCCAAGCCAGGTCTGTCAGAGCGTCGATGTTTCCCGCATCGGCAGCTTGACGAGCCAACCGTTGAGCCCCCTCCAGATCCCCAGCACCCTTCCGCAGCCTCGCCAAGGTCAACAGGGCGTGGGTGTTGCCGCCATCGGCAGCGGCACAGTACAGGTGAGCGGCGTGACGGTACCGCAATTGCCAATGAGCAGCGTGGGCGAGGCTGACCAGGTCGTTCGGGTCGGTCAGGTGTGCGGTGGCCGCGTGCCAGAAAGAGGCGGGCGGGACCTGCGTACCGCGGGTGCGGCGGCCGTGCTGCTGGAGGAAGTCGGCCAGGCGTACCACACCCGGCAGCGCCCCCATCCCCGAAGGACGAGGGATCTCCTGCAGGGGCCGGATGGTGGCCTTGACCTGTGTGCGAGCGTAGGCCATGGCTTCGGCGAACCAGTCGGGGCGCGCAGTAGCGCGTTCGGTGTTGGTGAGGTAGCCGGAGGCGGCAGCTTGGAGAAAGTCCAGCAGCAGAGGACCTGCCACTCCTAGGCGGTGGGCGTCCATGGCTGCGCTGATCAGCGCCCGGCCGTAGGGTCCGTACTCCCCGGCCGGGTGCTCGTAGTGCTCGACCAGGTCCGGTCCGGCTGCCAGAACCTGGGTGAGGTCGACGCCCCCGGTCTGTACAGCGGTGGCCAGTGAGTTGTCATCGCGGGCGGCCTCGCGCACCGCTTCCAGGTGGCCGGTGAAGGAGTCGGGGACGTAGGTGTAGCGGGCCTGGGCAAGCAAATCCCGCGCCTTGGGGTGGCGGTCGCTTTCGCCTGGGTTCGGGCGGCGGGCCAAGGTCCGGTTATGGTCAGGCCACAGGGTGGCCACCACGATGAGTGGACCCAGGTCGTCTAGGCGGCGCAACAGCGCCGCCGCAACCGCCTCCCCTTTGGGACCATCCAGGTAATCTTGGGCTTCGTTGAGCCACAGCACCGTGCACGGCCCCAGTGCGTCGGCGGCCAGCACAGCCAGCAGCCCGTCGGCATCGGCGGGAAAGAGCAGATCAAAGTCCGCGGGCACCGCTGCACGGACCGCTTCGAAGGCAGCGCGGGTCTTGCCAGTGCACGATGCCCCTCGCACCACCACCATCTGCGGCCGAGCGCCGTCGGCCGCCGCTGCAGTCAGGTGTGCACGCAGCTCTGTGTCGTGGGGGCGGGGCACGTAGAGAGGCAAGACGAACCCATCTTCCCTGACCGGGCCAGTATGGATGGCCGGGTGCACCCCCAACCGTTGCGCGGACCAGGAGCCCACCGGGCGGGGGCGATCGGCCAGAGCCGCTTGGCGGGCCCGCCGTTCGTCTTCCTGAAGTGCTGAGTGAGCCCGTTGGCGTTGAGCAGCGTCCTGATTGGCCTGTGTTCTGCGGCGCTGTTCGTCCTGCCACGACGTATGCCAACGGTCCGGGGCCAGCAGCTCGGCGACCGTACTGTCCTGAGTGGAATCGGTTGGAGCATCGAGGAGACCGCGGCGGGCAGCCTCGGCCCGGATCTGCGCCAAGACTGCCAGCAACGGCTCGACTTTCTGGGGGAATCGGTCCCCACGCAGCCACGCCCCCACCGTGTCCCGAGAGACCTGCACATCCGGGTGCTTGCGTAGGGCGTTGTCCGAGGGGTGACGGTCCAGGAGGTCGCGTTTGAGCGCGCCGACCATGCGCAGGTCCTCGGAGATGTTCGGCTGTGCGCCCAACGCCGCCCTTCCAGTGTCCGATGTCCGGCGAGGGGGTCTGCCGGACATCGCCAGCCTAGGGCCGCCACCAGGGTCCCTGCAGGAGTTTGGTCCGTTTTCGCCACGACAGCGGCAGGACAGGGCACCGGACAAACAGCGTTCTTCCTGCTCGGTCCGCACCAACGGATCACCGAACTGGAAGAGGAATCCATGTCTTTTCTGGAGTTGCTCGGGCTGTTACTGGCGCTGTCGGTGGCTGTGCACATCGGCTGTGCCGGCGCCTTCATCGCCTGGCGCGGTGGCGCCCGCCCCAACCAAGCGCTACTGGTCGGTGCAAGTGCCACCGGAACCGCCTTCGCCCTGTACCTGACGGCTGTGGGTGCCTACCAGTGACAAGCGATCGCTTCTAGTCCGATGGCCGCAGGTTTGAATCCTGCCGAGTGCGCCACAGAACTCCAGGTCACAGCCCCGTTCGACTCTGATCTGACGGAGTCGCCCTGCCGGTGGGTCCAGGGTCGGACCGCGATGAGACCAGGCCTCCGGTCACACCCCTCGCCCAGGCGCCGACGGGCCCTTCCGAAATCGCTCCGCAGCAGATAAGCAACACGTTCAGACACCCACCGCGTCACCTCCGGCGGCAAGGTGCCAGCCGGACTCAACTGCACCGCTGACGTGTACCCCTGGATCGAGAGTGCCGATTGCCCGGTTCACGGGAGTGACGGGAGGCGATCCCGGCACACACCAAGGCCTCCATCACACTCGGTACGGAACAGTCACCACCTTTGACAAGGTGGTGCACGACGTTGGTGGTGGGAGCGCTCATGCGGCCGATGGTGCCACCCGGCCCCGGCTGACGGCGAGCAACCCTGTGCGCGTCCGCACTGTGCTGGTGCCGTCCGTCCCCGACGGGGGTCGCCGTGCTGCGAGAATGTCAGCGGGCTCCGATATGAATGAGACCAGCCGATGGAAAGAAGCACGCACCTGTGACGATCACCCAGCAAGAGCTCGAATCCCGGCTGTGGGCCGCTGCAAATGCGCTCCGTGGCCCCGTCGACCCGGCCGACTTCAAGACGTACGTCTTCCCAATGCTGTTCTGGAAGTGGATCTCGGACACCTGGGTCTACGAACAAGACGCGGCGTTCGACGAGTTCGGCGATGACCTGGATGATGAGGTCGAGGCGGATTACCACCGGTTCGAGATGCCCGTGGGCACGCTGTGGAGTGAGGTCACCGGGAAGGTCGCCAACCTCGGGGCCGAGATCGCGAAGACGTTCCAGCGGATCGAGAAGGCGAACCCTCGCTCACTCGCCGGCGTGTTCGGTGATGCTTCCTGGGGCAACAAGGAGCGCATCCCCGAGTCGGCCCTGCTGGGCCTCATCCAGGCGTTCAACCAGATCCGACTCGACCCATCGACGGTCTCCCACGACCTCCTCGGTGCGGGCTACGAGTACCTGCTGAAGAACTTCGCCGACGAGTCGGGGAAGAAGGCCGGAGAGTTCTTCACACCCCGCGAGGTCGTGAACCTTCTCGTCGGGGTCCTCCATCCGGAGCCTGGTGAGTCCGTCTACGACCCGACCTGCGGTTCGGGCGGCATGCTGGTGGCCACGATCAACCAACTGCGGGAGTCTGACAAGGACCACCGCACCTTGCGGGTGTACGGCCAGGAGATCAACCTGACCACGGCATCGATCGCGCGGATGAACCTCTTCCTCCACGAGATCGAGGATTTCGACATTAAGCGCGGCGATACCCTGCGCGCCCCCGCGTTCAAGGACAACAACGGCGCTGTCCGAACCTTCGATGTGGTCATCGCCAATCCACCATTCTCGCGGACAAACTGGGGGGCCGAGCGTTGGGCAGCCGACCCGCGAGCCTCGTGCGGCGTGCCACCGGCGGATAACGGCGATTTCGCTTTCGTCCAGCACATGATCTCGTCGATGAGCCCCGGCACCGGCCGCGTGGGTGTCGTCATGCCGCACGGCGTGCTGTTCCGCGGCAGGGCCGAAGCGAAGATCCGGCAGTGCCTGATTGAGAGGGACCAGCTGGAGGCTGTCATCGGGCTACCTCCAAACCTCTTCTACTCCACTACGATCCCTGCCTGCCTGTTGATCTTCCGCGATAAGAAGCCAGCCGCCCGCAAGGATCGCGTCCTGTTCGTTGACGGATCCGCCCGATTCGCGAAGGGTAGGAATCAAAACCGGATGTCAGGGCGCGACGTCGACGCGCTCATCGATGCATACCGGACTGGAGAGGACCCTGACGAGGAAGGCAACGAGAACGTCCGTTTGGTGCCTTTCGACGAGATCAAAGAGAACGGCTTTGACCTCAATATCAGCCGCTATATCAAGGTCGCTGCAGAAGAGACTGCCGATCTGGGCACTGCGCTCGTGGCATATGCCGACGCCCGGCAGCACCGCATCGACACCGAAAACGTCATGTTCGAGCGCCTCGCAGCGGCAGGGGTCGACCTGAGCCTGTTCGGGGTGTCCAGTGAGTAAATGGGAGCGGGTCCGGCTCGGCGAGGTCATCGCACTGGACATCAAAGCGGCCCCGGTCACGGCGACAGCCTCCTACGACATCGTCGGTGTCTTGAACCGCGGTCGGGGCCTTCTGTACCGAGACCCACTGTCAGGTTCAGAGACGTCATACAAGACCCTTAATCTGATAAGACCGGATCAGATTGTGTACAGCCGCCTGAAGGCCTTTGAAGGTGCCATCACCATTGCGCCCAGCGACCTTTCTCAGGTTTATGCATCCCAGGAATTCCCAACCTTTACATGCGGGCAATGGCTACTGCCGAGTTACTTCAGGCTCCTCACAACGACAAAGGGCCTATGGGACGACTTGCAGAACCTGTCAACAGGGATGGGCGGTCGACGTGAAAGGGTCAAGCCTGCCGACTTCCTAACGATTCGAATTTCCCTCCCGTCAGTGGCCGAGCAGAACCGCATCGTGGACCTCATGAGAGGCGTCGATGAGCTGGTGACAGCCATGACGGAGGAGGTCGAACGTGCGCGAGTGTCGCTGTCTTGCGCCGCTGTCGAACTTGTCTCACTTCCTACTAACGGAGGCGGGATTCCTCTTAACGCTCTTCTCCTCCGCAACATCGGTGGGGCCTGGGGTTCCGGTCCAGGGGTCAGCGAGATGGACGTTGACGTCTACCGGTCAACCGAGTTCACAAACTGGTGTCGTCTGAGCGGCAAGCCAGAAGCACGCCGGTCGGTGCCGGCTAGCCAGTTCCGGAGCAGGCAACTGGCAGCGGGGGACATCCTCGTCGAGAAATCAGGCGGCACCCCGACCCGATCCGTGGGACGCGTGGTACAGGTCTCGCCCGAAGATCTCTATCGCCCCACTATCGGAGCCAACTTCCTCCAGCTGCTGCGTGCTGATCCATCAAAGGTATCCCCTCGGTATCTCTTCTGGATCCTCTGGGCGAGCCATCGTCGAGGCGACGGGTTCGACTTCCAGAGGGCAAGTACCAACATCCGAAATCTCCAGACCAAGGCGTATCTGGCTCGCGGAGTCGACCTTCCCCAACGCGACACGCAAGAGGAGATCGCAAGCACCTTGAACGGGCTGCTCGACTGCGTACACAGCATTGAGGATGAAGCCGCCAACCTCCGCGCCTTCCGCTCAGCCCTCCTGACCTCCCTCCTGGACCAGGAGATCGAGATCCCCAAGTCCTACGACGACCTCCTGGAAGGGGTTTCCTGACATGGCATGGACTGAGGCGTCTACCATCCAGCGCTCCTTGCTGGAGTGGGCCGAGGAAGCCGGGTGGGAGCGCCTCCCTGGAGATGAGCTGCCGCGAGACCAACACGATGTCGTCATCGAGACCTGGGCGCGGGAAGCGCTGCTCGCGCTGAATCCGGAGCTCGTAGACGACCCAGAATCGGCCGAACTGGTTCTGCACGAGATCAACCAGGCGATCTTGGATGCCCACAACGGCCTGGTGACTGCCAACGAGCTGCTGACCGTGATGCTGCGCGGAGACCACTCGTTCCCGACGATCGACGGCAAGCATGTGCCCCGTCGTCTCGTTGATTTCGCGAACCTTGACAACAATCGGTTCACCGTCGCCGATGAGGTCACGATCACTGGTGCCTTGAAGCCCCGCAGATTCGATGTCGTCTACTACGTCAACGGATTCCCGGTTGTCGTCGCCGAGACGAAGACGCCGGTGAAGCAACAGGTTTCATGGGTGAACGCCGCCAAGGACATCTACGGCACCTACGAGGAGGAGTACCCGAACTTCTTCGCCACCAACGTCTTCAACGTCGCGACCGAGGGCCTTGAGTTCCGGATGGCCCCGATCCGTGCCGTCCCGGATCCTGACTCGGAGATCTGGGCACCGTGGGGATCGACCAAAGACGACCCGAAGAAAGTGGTCGGCCCTGCGCGCGTTCAGCGCGCCGCACGGCTGTTGCTGAGACCGGAAACGGTCCTGCCGATCCTGAAAGACCTGGTGATGTACCGGCACGCCCGGGACGCCTCCGAGGTCGATGTGAAGTTCCTGCCGCGCTATCCGCAGTTCGAAGCGGCGCTCGCGATCCATGCGAAGGTGCTCGCAAACGGTCCTGGCGGCCTGATCTGGCACCACCAGGGGTCCGGGAAGACCGAGCTGATGGCGTTCGCCGCCGCGCGCCTGCTGCGCGACGATGCAGTGATCGACAGGTACGGCGGCGCGCCAACAGTAATCGTGATCGCCGACCGAAAGGACCTGGTAAGGCAGACCGCGGAGATGTTCGATACAGCCGGTATGCCCCGCATGTCGGTGCCCGGCAACAAACGCGAGCTGCACAGGACGCTGCGCCGCGACGACCCTGGCGTCGTCATCACGACCGTGCATAAGTTCGCCGAGGCCGGCCATCTCAACGACCGATCAAACATCATCGTGCTGGTGGATGAGGCCCACCGCTCCCATGAGGGCAAGTTCGGCAGAGCGTGGCGCGCAGCAGTCCCGAACGCGAAGTTCTTCGGTGCGACCGGCACTGCGATCGAGGACAAAGACCGGTCCACGTTCCGGCTGTTCGGGGATCCTGACGACCCGGACTTCGTGATGTCTCGGTACACGCCCGAGCAGTCGATCGCAGACGGGTTCACCAAACCGGTGATCGTAGAAGGCCGTTCCGTCGGGTTCGGTCTCGACAAGGCCGACCTTGACGAGGCATTTGACCAGTTCGCCGCCGAGGAGGACCTCGACGAGGACGAGAAGGTCTACTTGTCCGGGAAGGCCTCGCACATCGAGACGATCCTCTCCAACCCGGAGCGCGTTTCCGCGGTGTGCGCCGACATCGTCGATCACTTCCTCACGTTCGTCGCACCACTGGGGCAGAAGGCCCAGGTTGTGGCGTTCAACCAGAAACTCGTCGTCGCCTATGCGCACGCTATCCAGACCGAACTGGAGCGCCGGGGCGCGGCGATGCCGGACGGCCGGGCGCGCGAAGTGAGCGTCGTCATGCACGTCGCCGACGCCAAGGACACTCCGAAGGAGCACAAGAAGTATCTACTCACCCCGGAGCAGGAAGAGGCTCTGAAGCGGCGGTTCAAGAAGATCGACGATCCCATTTCGTTCGTCGTAGTGACAGCGAAATGGATGACTGGCTTCAACGCACCCATCGAGGGGGTTCTGTACCTCGACAAGCCAGCCAAGGGTGCGAACCTGTTCCAGACGATCACTCGTCCGAACCGACCGTGGAAGAACCCGATCACGGGGCAGCGCAAGGACTACGGACGCGTCGTCGACTACATCGGCCTCGCGAAGGCCATCGGTACGGCGGTAGCCGGCCCGAAGGCCAAGACGGAGGAAGAGCCGGAGCTCAACGTCACAGATTCCTCCCAGCTGGCCGGGAAGTTCGTCTCCGACCTGACACGTCTCGTGGCGCTGTTCGACGGCATCAGCACAGCCGATTCGTCGTTCGAGGGGCTCGCCGAGGCACACGAGCGAATCGTCGAGGGCAGCCCGCAGCGGACCCAGTTCATCGAGACGTACGTGGCTCTTCAAACGGTGTGGGAGTTCCTCGACCCCCATCCGATGCTCGCGCCGTTCCGGCAGCAGTACTACTGGCTGGCGAAGGTGTACGAGTCGATCCGGCCCAAGGACGTCTCGAAGGCCTTCCTGTGGGACCGCCTGGGCGCGAAGACGACCGAGCTGATCCATGGACACATGACCAACGTGCGCGTGCGGTCGATGCCGTCGAAGACCGTCACCCTCGACGCCGCTGGCCTGGAACTGGTCAAAAAGATCGCCGAGCAGCTGAATCTTCCGGAGACCCGGTCGCCGGAGAACGAGCCCGGCGACGTCTACAAGGAGGTCCTAGATTCGATCGAGGCGCGCCTGAAGCGCCGACTCGCCGAGACGGACATCCCGGCATACCAGTCGCTGGCGGACCGGATAGAGAAGCTGCGCACCAAGGCGATCGAGAACGTTGAGGACTCGCTGGCGTTCCTGGAGCAGGCGCTGAAGATCGCTCAGGACGTGGTCGCCGCCGACCGGGCCATAGAGGCAGGCGACAAGGAGACGCTGCAGAGACTGGCAGACCCGAAACGCGGTGCGCTGACGCAGATCGTCGAGCAGAACACGCCGCCAGGGCTTCACAAGATCGTCCCCGACATCGTCGACAGGATCGACTCGATCGTCGCGGAGGTCGCCTACACGGGGTGGATCGAAAGCGACGCAGGCGACAAGCGCGTCCGCCGCGAGATCCGAACCGCGTTGAAAGAGTACGGCCTCCCGATCAAAGGCGACCTGTTCAACAAGACGTATGCGTACGCCCGGGAGAACTATTAGATCGGCCGTGACCAAGCCCGCTTAGCTCTCACCGCGCCGGACCGGCCCTCAGGGACCGCCGCGCGGCGCAGATGACGCTGTGTGCATCGGCCCGTACACCGCAGACTCGCACAAGGTGCAGCAGACCTTCGAGCAGGGCGATGTTCTCGGCCTCGTCCAGCCACAGTTCGGCGTGCCAGTCCTCGCCGACCACCAGGCGGTCGTCGAGGACCCAGAAGCCGTTGGTCCCGAGTGAGCCATCAGCGCGCCTTCACGGACTTCTCAACCCGGTAGGCATCCCAACGCTTCTTGGCCATGGTCTTGAAATGCGCACGCCGCGCGGATTCGGCAGCTCTCGCCCGCTCATCGGGAGGCATCGCACCGGCGGGATCAACCACGCTCTGCCAGCGGGCGATGGATGCCCTGCGAGCCGGGAGAGTGCGAGCGGACCGATCCTTGGTGTCTGCCCACGACCAGTGGGCCGCGAGGGAAGCGATCTGGGATCGGCGCTTGGGATCAGGGTGAGCCATGAAGTCCTCTCAATCCGTTCGCCCTAAGCATCCCTCGCAGAACCCTAAGTAACCGGCGCTGGCCAGTACCGGTCACGCCCACCCAAGTGGTTTCAGGCCGCAAGGGGCTGGGTGCAGCGCCTTGGCCCACAACATGACGGGTTACATGAGGCCTTCGGTGCAGAATTGGCCTAGCTCATCTAACTACCCGCAGGGGGTGGTGTCATGATCGGAAGCCCACCTCGGCTGCGTAGGGGACAACAGCTCCGGCTGTGCGCGATGACGTGCTCAGCGCCGGCCACACAGCGGGAACCTCGTGAGGTGCCATCGGACGCTTCCCCCTGCCTACGTGCTCCGTTCGTGCTCCGCAGTTTTGGACCGGGGCGGCACCGCGCGGCACGACATGGCACCGGACGACACGGCGGATCGGATAGGGCGACACGAAACGGTACGTAGCGGCACGTGACGATACGTAACCAGGGCACTTCTAATCCGATGGCCGCAGGTTCGAATCCTGCCGGGTGCGCCACAAAACCCCAGGTCAGATGGGGTGCGCGAGTCGAACAGACGCGGTGCGAGGCCCGTTTGGGGCCCTGAAATGCTCCGTGTGTGCTCCCCAGTACAAGGTCCAGTACAGGTGGAGGACCACCTCACGGAGCATTTTGCCATCCCGTGACCCTATGGACCCCGGACCGGGACAGCCCCGCGTCCGCCCACCAGCGCCCCGCAGCCGCCCCGACACAGTCGGGTGGGGACCGCAGGGCTCGGGCACGCCCTGCCGCCCCACCGGCCGTATACAGCCGTTCTCGCCGGAACTCCTTACCCCGCAGGGCTTCACCCGCCACCATCAGATGGCATGACCATGGCAAGGAATGACCGCAGAGACGCCGTCAGCACCGTAGATGGAGATACCTACGGTGGCACTGTCATCCAGGGTCGGGACATGCACGTGGTCCAGTTTGCCTCTCATCAAGTGGACTGGCCTGTCCGGGGCGCTGCCATCCGGGAAGAGACCGCCTACCACCAGCACCGGACCGCCGCCAACCACGTCGACACCGCGCTCAACAGCTTTGGAACAGTGGTGCTGCGGCAAATGCTCTCCGGCACACGCGGAGTCGACAAGACCCGGTTGCCTCCCAGCATGCCCCTACTCTGGGCCGAATGACCACTCCCACCCAGGCGATCAACGTGCTGTGGACGAACTCACGCCCTGAGCCAGATCGCCCACTTCTGCGCTCAAGCAGCCCGCCACCGGTACGCGACTGTGCCCGAGGATCCCGAAGAAGCCGCCAAGCTGTCCGTCACCTGGTTTAACACCCCAGCAAGCACCTCACCGGCGCTGGCCCATCGGCTGGGACGACCTGCGGCCTCTGGCCATCACGCACCCTCACCGTCCAAGGCCGCCACCTAATCAACGTGGACGTCTACACCCCAGATGAGGGCACGCATGTTGACGAGGCCGATCACGCACCGCGATCAGTCCAGCTCACCTCGGGAGCCGCATTCGTCCAGCACCAGCCGGTGGAGCTTGGACCAGACGCGTGCCTATGCCCATTCGGTGTGCGGCGGGCCCGGGGAGTAACACCGGCGGAAGCTGGGCACAAGGCAGTGGTGGGGACGAAAATGATGGTGGCCAGGACCTCACGATTGCTGTGTCTAAGCCGTCCGCCTCCCTGGGACGGGTGGGCGCCCCAGGCACCACGTGTTCAACTATCGACACGCGGCTAAGCTACCGAGAATGTAAACGAGATGAGCCCCAAAGCTGGCGAACTCCTCGCTCTCTTGCATGTGACCGGATCCGGATTCTCTGTCTTGGACACAGGGACATGCAGGATGGAAAGCTGCCTGAAACGCTACCCAAATAAAGCAGGATCTTGGTACGATGGCCGAAGGTTCGAGTCCTGCCCAGCAAACGAGTTGAACAGGCAAGTTCTCTACGTCGCCCCCTGCTCGAGATTTAACGAAGGGAATATTAGTAGTCTGATCTCCACAAAAAAGTCAGAGAAATAATTAAACCCCAAGCCCGCAACCCTGGCCTCCAAATAAGCGGATTGGCAGGAAAAGCATTGAAGCTGAACCTTCCGAATCAACGGCCACTAGCTTATGTGACACCATTTCGCCCCAAGGAAGGGAAGAGCGAAACTCTATACACCCCATTTATCACCAAGCAACTAAATATAGAAACAGATGCAACTGTTCCACATGGACTTCCTCGCGAAATAGCAACATGCCTTCCTGGGCTTTGGTATTGCCTCCACCTTCCAAGAAATTTGATCGACCTTGCCGATACCCAACCTTGGCTACTTAAAGCCAGTCAACACCTCAAGCTAGATCACCGAATCCTCCTAATTCCAATTGATCTATTCAACGAAAAATATGCCTCGCGATTCCTTCGTGATTTAAATCGTGCTCTAGTGGTATGCCCTGATGATCTAATTGACGAAGCACAACAGAGATCATCAGAGATGGGATTTGAACTGCCTGCCGCGTCCTACTCCGAACTCTCCAACACGACACTTCAGTCACACTGGCGGGAAATCCATCGGAAATTTTTTTCAAACATAAATCCTCTGGGCAATGGGTTGTCTCTAACCCGGCGCCTGGATCTGGCCCCTACATCACTTCCTCATCGAATTCTAGCCCGACAGATGGGTTGGGACACCTCCCAACCCACAGAAGAAACCAATCACGACGACTGGATCCTGAATATTGTCTACGGTCAAATATCCCTTGCGACTACAGCACGCCTCGAGCGAGAAGTCTCCCCTGGAGAAATTAGCGATGAATATTTTTCTCAAGTATTCAAGGAAGAGTCATCAAGGCTTCGCTTCCCCTTGACCCTTGCCCTCCCTGGCGTCTCCCCAACTTACTCCCGGGAAGCTTATAGTAAGGAACTTCGATCACGCATCAGGACTCTTAAATCCACCGAAGACAGAGATACCTGGTCTACAGAAATCCATAATCGCTCGGATGATCAGGTAGAACGGGCATCCATTGAATTTGCGACAACGCACAACGCCATTTCAAACAGCGGACTAGGGGCAGTCATGCCTTCTGTTCCAGCAAACGCGTTCACTGTACTAGCAGAAATAGAAAAACACTTCATTCTACGAGCAAATTCGACCGGTTTGCAACGCTTAATGAACCGCCTCAATGCAGCCGCAGAATCCTTGTGGAGTACATCATTAGTTGAAATGATCAAGCGATCATCGACACTCACTGTCTTTTCAAATTTCCCCATTGGCCTACTTACCATGCCCGGCGACACATCTCCCCTAAATACACGAATACCGATTTCCTATCGTCCAATTCTTCCACTTACAAGAACACTCCAAAATGAACTCAGTGCACCACCAAGCATTAATCTGAATAGTAGAGTCCGAGTACTGGTCGCTGAGTGCATCCCTGCTGACGACCCAGTCGGACGCTTGTCTCGATTGGGTTGGAGTAGCACAATCGAAACCGTCCGACCGATCGATGCCATCTCAATAAAGAAAGTCGAAATACCTAATATCGAATCATTGCGAAGTGCCGTTTCGAAGGAGAAACCTGATTTCTTAATCATCAGTGCACACGGCAGAATTAATGGCCTAGCAGCCGGTCTTGTCATCGGAGATGAGACCCACCTAGAGCTCGGCTTGAGCAATCCGCCTCTCGTAGTTATTCTCAGTGCTTGCCACGTAGCTCCACGTGGAAACAGCTCCATTAGCATCTCCGACATCCTGCTGCGAGAGGGAGCACTCGCGGTACTGGGGACCCAAGTGCCAGTTCGAGTCGACCACAATGCAGTATTCATGAGTCGATTTTTGGCAAATCTGGCAGAGGAAATGACCCTTAAACGCCACGCTACCCTCCTCGACCTTTGGCATCACGTGCAATCACTGAATGCCGTGAATGATATCCTTCAGGGGAATAGTTCGCTACAGGCCTGGGGCATGAGCATGGCAAATAACGAAATATCGGTACTTGAAGAATTCATGTTGAATCGATCACCTGGCAAACTAAGAAGAGGCACAGTCTACCAAGACACAGAAGATATACTTGTCGAAATAGCCGAAGAGCAGGGAATAGGAGGGAAGGTTCGAAACTGGCTACGGCGCCCCGGATATGTAGCGGAGTCGTCCTTTTATATTTTTTGCGGACGGCCCGATTGGATCAACCTTTCCAATGTCGAAGAGCACGTGGAAAAATATCACCCCACCGCCAATCCATAAAGGATCAGGAAAAGATCGGACATTATAAGAAATCAACTCTGAGAATTTATATGAGTTTAAAGCAAAAAGCTTTCTATTGTAGGTTCCACCAACGGACCTTTGATCCGGTCGGAAACCGACCCCGTGAGTGAGGAAACCCCAGGCCAGCGCGGACGAACCCGCATCCTGGCCCAGGGTTACTGGGGCCGTGTCGCTCCTGGTGTGCTCACCGGTCCGGCTACGACACCGGAGCCTTCACCGGAACCGGTGACCCGCGCAGTAGAGACGCGGTGGCCTCGGCCGCCGCCTTCGCGACATCCGGGAACACCGTCTGGTACGTGTCCTGGGTGAAGTGCACGGTCGCGTGCCCCAGTTCCCCGGAGACCACCTTCACGTCCGACCCTGCGGCCAGCGCCATCGAGGCAGCCCCGTGGCGCAGCCCATGCAATGTGATCGGCGGCAGCCCCGCCGCCCGCGAGATCCGCAAGAACCAGTCACTGGCCTGCGCCGGATGCCACCCCGACCCGTCCCGACGGGTGAACGCCAACCCCGTGTCCTCCCAGGCCTGGCCCGCCTTGAGGCGCTCCTCGTTCTGGAACCGCTTCCACGCCCGCAACACCTTCACAGTGTCATTGTCCAAGGTTATGGTGCGCTGGCCCGCCGCGCTCTTCGGCGTCGTGGTCACCGTCTCCCACGCCAACTGGACCACCTGGACACGGATGTCGATTTGCCCGTCCGTCAACCGCGTGTTCGACCACGGCAGCCCCACCGCTTCACCGCGTCGGAGTCCTTTGACGGCGATGAGGTGGAACATCGCATACAGCCACCGGTACTTCCTCGCGTGCGTCAGGAACGTGCGGGTCTGTTCCGGGGTCCACACCATCACCTCGCCGGGCACCGTGCCGTCCGCCTTCCACTGGCGCACCCGGTCGGGTGTCCACACCATCGGCTTGATGCGGGGGCACGAGGGCAGCCGCACGTGCGAGGCGATGTTCACCGACACCGACAGGTCCGGGCGCCGGACCGCGTCACTGAGCGCGCTGCGCAACGTCGCGCGGATCCGGTGCTTCGTGGACAGCGAGATGACCCGCTGGCCCCGTACCGACGCCTTCACCTTCGCATCGTCGGACTCGCGGCACTCCAGGATGTGGATGTTGGTCTCCTCGATCTCGGCGAACATCGCCTCGACGTGGCGGGCCTGGAGCTTGTCCAGCCGCAGCCGGCCCAGGTGCGGCACGAGGTACTTGCGGATGTGGCCGGCGTAAGAGGCCCGGGTGCCCAAGGCAAGGTCGGGTTTGCCGTCCAACCACTCCGTCAGCCAGGACTCGACGGTGGGCACCTGGGCCCGCACGTCCACCCCGGTGCCGATGCGCTTGCGCACCTCCTCCGTATCGGGGAGTGGTCGGCGCTGGTTGAGTGCGGTCTGTATCAGGTCCGCGACCTGCACCTCAACGTCCTCCTCCCCCGAGGCCAAACCCATGAGTGCTTTGACCTGGTCCAGCCCCTCCAGAGCCTCGGCGTGGGTGGACAGCCCGACCCGGCGGGCCTGGCGCCGCTTGCCGTCTGAGGTGCGTGGGAGTTCGTACTGGAACGCCCACGCCCCATGGGCCGGATTCCAGCCCCCGCCCCTGCGCTTGAGCTGAGGACACCTCACCCCCATCGCCCTGCCGGTCGTCTCGTCACGGCACCCGCACCGTTTGAACGTGGATCCTTCTCGTGATGCCATCTACGACCTCACTTCCGAGTTGTTGCCACGCGCACCACACCCGCCACAACCACCGCCCACCGGCAGACCGAGAAAATTGAGCACCCCGGCTGTGGGAATGACCCAGGTCCTGCCGGTCCGGTGAGCCGGGACAGGGAAGGCCTCATCCCGTAGGAGCTTGTAGGTGGTGGTCCGCCCGAAGCCGAACATCCGCCCCGCCGTCACCGGATCCAGCACCACCGGCAACTCGCCGATCTCGTCCACCGTCACCGGAGTTGTCCCCTTCACCTGACCCACCTCCCCGCCCTGGATGACGTGCGTGAATGCGTTGCGCGGCCCCGCATCTGGCGGGGCACCACGCATCCACGCTCGACCTCGCCAAGGTGGTCAAGCGGATTCAGCGGATTCCCTGTCCGATGGGCGGAGAACCTCGCCCCCGTGCCCGATGGGCGGTGATGCGTCCCATGACCGCCGCGGGCACCGGGGCTGCCCGGGGCGGGCCCATCAGACGGCCCGACCGCCCCGGGCGGCACGCCCTGGGGTGATGGGCCGATCACAGCCGGTCGGGCCGACGTCGGGGCGCTGGTGGCTCCACACGCCCCAGGCCAGAGCCCCGGGCACGGCGGCAGGGGCGACACGTGGGGGCCCGGACGGCCCCGGACCGTGGAACCGTTCGCTGGCCCAGGTTGTGGAACCAGGTGGAGGTGGATGGATCTCATCATCAGCAGACCTCTTCCTCGTGTCGTCTTCTCGCCCTGATGAACCCCCATGAAGACGCCCCCACAACGAATGCGACACCAGCCCAGCGACTTCCCCCGGGCCACACGGGCCCGCTCCTTCACCAACCGCCCCTCGACTCGACCCTCGAAGACCCTCATGAGTGGGCACCAAGGCCGGGGCATCCACCACACTGCGCTGGGTGATCTCCACACCCGAACCGCCAAACACCAAACATCACTCCGCGATCCATTTCGATACAGGTGAACAGAAAAAGGGAAAGCAGGAATGAAGGGAGGTGGGTGCAGCGAGGGCAGTGGGGGCGGGGTTTCCCGAAGCTGCACAGGGCGGGCGGCGCCTCCTGTTCGCCGGGGCGCCGCCCGCCCCCTACGTGAAGGAAACTACCCACTGGGTATAAGTCTGGGCACGCGTTGGACCACCTGAGTAGTCCATGAACTGCAAGGATGGTCGCGGTCGGGGGATCCAAGAGCGTGGACCGCCCGTTGGACCCCTTGTTGGACCACCCGTTGGCCCCCTCCTCACGTCGCTCTCACTCGGGGGTTCACCCCCAGGACCATCACGAAGAAGAACGACGGCACAAAGCACTGCAGCGTCTACTCCCACCCAACCAACCACCGCTCCGCCGTCCGCCGTTCGAGCGCGCCCCGCTCACCGAAACCGCACGGCACCGACCTTGGATGAAAACACTCCAGAACGGCAGAAAAAGAAGGCGGCGGAGGACCTCGTCCGTGGATTCTCCGCCAGGGACCTCCCACACACAGCAGGCGGCAGGCAGACCCACAGGTCCTCCCCCGCCAGCCACAGGAAGGAAGGAAGGACGGACGGACGGACGGGGTCAAGACACAGGAGTGACGGTGAGAGAAGAGGTTCAGACACAGACGGGACCAGGCCAGGGGTACGGGCGGGCGGGTCCGCCCCCGCTGGTCGGGGCAGGCGGGCCCGCCCTACGTGAAGATGACTACCCACTGGGTATAAGTCTGGCTGCTCAAAACTTACTCAAATACCCTCTGAACTGCGAAGATACCGACGTCTCCGCTCGGGTGGTTCGGAGGGGGGACCGGAGTACCGATCGGCGTAGGCACAGGAGTAGTCACTGGCGTAGTCACAGGACACCCCAACGGAGTACACCCGCAAGGCGGATTCTCGCGCGCTGGCCACCCCGCAACCTCCGCGCCCGGCACCCGATGAGTCGGTCGAGGCACCCGGTCACCCACCCTCCTCGCCCAGCCGGGGGTCCTCACGGCACGAGGCCATCGTTCGTCGTCGCCCCGCTCCGACCGGCAGCGCCTCGCCAACGCCCATCACCGTGGTTGGAGAGCTCTCTTTGTATGAGCAGTGGGCAAAGGCGAGGCGGTCGAGGAGGGGGACGTGAGGCAGGACCGGGACCATTACGTGCCCCGGGGCGGGCGGGGCGGCCGCTCCCGCGAGCGACGGCCCCGCCCGCCCTACGTGAAGAACACCCCCACTGGGGTATAAGTCTGGGCACGTGTTGGCCCATCTAAGTAGGCCACGACCTGCGGTTATATACGTGGAGGGGTGGGCCAAGAGCGTGGCCCGGGCGTCGGCCCCCTCGTTGGCCCACCTGTTGGCCCCTACTCACTTCGCTCTCACTCGGGGCTCAGAGCACCGTAGCGAGCCCGGCCGAGAACAACGAGCAGACGAAGAACGGTCCGGGGTGGTGCCGACCATGGGAACGGTCGTCACCACCCCGGACACAGGGCACTACCGGTCAGGTCGCGATGGCCTGCCAGTGGCGCACCAGCCGGGCCAGCTCAGCGAACTCCCCCGCCCCTCCACCTCCGGGCCCCGGAGGTGGAGAGGACACGGGCGCTGGCTCGTGAGCGACAGCCAGGAGATCGACATGGCCCGTCCCGCTGGGCACCCTGGGGTGCGTACGAAGAACACGCTCCTCCTCTCGGGCGAGGTAGGGGCGCACCCCGCGCACCCCCTCGTCGTCCACGCACCACCCGCGCCGCCCCGCGTACGGCATCCGTGGACGGGGGACCGCCACCGGCCCCCTGCTGCCACCGCTCCGGGACCGGGCCTTCGAAGAACTCCCCGGTTTCTCCCCCGGGCGCTGCCCCGAGGCGCGGGCGCCTTCCTCCTGTGGACGCCTGGCCGGCAAGGGCCGACGAACCTCGCGCACGGGCGGGGTGCTTCGTTCCGCTGGGGTGCAGAACACGGCGGCCAGCACCACTCCGAGCACCCACCGCACGTGTTCGCCCCATCCCTGGCGGCGTTTGCGGTGCCTCCCGCTAGACTTCTCCACGATCTCCTCCTGGTACGTCAGGTGGGAATCACGCCCCGGGCCGGTGTTCGCAGCACTGGACCGGGGCACCCCTTTTCTCTTCTGACCAGCCCCGAGGCGGGGCTGGCCCTTCTCCTCGTGCGGTTCGGGGTAAGTGTCAATGGCCCCGAAGTCGCGCGCCCCCGGAACTGCGCTTCTCACCCAAAAATCCACACAAATAGACACAAAGACCCCAAACCCATCAGGGATGGGCGCCTGCCCTGGTCAGGGCTGGTCGATGGTCGCTTGGGTGGGCGAGAACCTTCAACCCCTTCCGCTCAGAACAGTCACCAGCCTCGGAAACGAGGGGGAAGCGGGGGTCACGGGTAAGCGGCAGGGAAGCCGATGAGTGAAAACATCCCGATCTGCGAGACGAGGGCTCCGCCCAGCGAACCAGGCGAAGCCGTTGACGTTGCCGATGGCCGCGAAGAGGGGTGCCTTTTCTTGAAGTCGATGACCGGCTTACGCACTGCTCGCTGCGCGTGGCTGGAAGGGAACCGACTCCGATCTGCCGAGCACCTCGATCACGTGGTCGAGGTGCTCTCGTGGGAAGAACAGGTGCGTGTCCCGGGTTCGTGCCGGTCCGCCGTAGATGTCCGGCACAACGGGGCGCACGCAGAGCCAGGAGGCCGCTCTTCCCCACTCGTTCATGGCGATGCTGAGTTCCCGGTCCGCTCCAAGGAGGGTGATCAGGTGATCGGCGGGGGCAGGTGGCAGCTTCAGCCAGACGCGGTCGGAGTAGAAGTCGCTCCAGCGCGGGTCCCCCGGAGGCATCCCCGGCCCCGAGTCCTGGAGGGATTCACCGAAGTTCTGGCAACTGGCCTTGGTGTTCAGCCCGAGGGACCACAGGCGCAGGATCAGCGGAACGAGTTCACGGTCGATCGGAACTCGGACCCCGCTGGGTGCCTGGAGCAACCGGGTCTCGTGGGTCTGCAAGGGGACGCTCATGGTGGTTCCCGAAGGTGTCGTGGTCCTGCATGACGGAGATCACCCAGAGCTGGACGGCAACGATGTGGTGGCGTTGCAGGCCCACGTATGGGTTCGGCTGGATCAGCAACGTGGGTGCACCGCGCAAGGCCCGCTCCGCGGCCCAGTCGTAGTCCGGCGGCGCGAAGTCGTCGTCGATCCAGGCAACGGGCGCGTTCTTAAGCCAGTCGGCCACTGGGTCGCGTTTCCAGAGATAGCCGTGCGGATGCGGGGTCGAGATGTCGGGCGTGCCCAGGTCGATGTGCGGAATCTGGGGCATGCCCACGTGTGGCGCGATCAGGGCGTTCGCCTCGGTTCCCCAGCTCGTCGCCCACAGCGGCCGGACCAGGCCCATGGAGTGCAAGGCGTTGACCGTCACGCCGTGGTGCGGGTTGAGCCAGACCGGCACGTCTCGGTGGCCTTTGAAGTCGACTCGGTGCGGGCGGTACTCCGGTGGTACGGAACCGCTCGGGCCGGGGAACGGGTTGAGGACTCCGTCGACGTCGATCAGTAGATACGGGGGGTTGCCTGCCATGGGGTCGTCCTCCGAGGCTCAGATATCGAGAAGCCGTGCCGCGTCGTGGGTGTGGCGCCGGACCACGTTCGTGTAGGCGGGATCGGCCGTGACGTCATTGATCCAAACCAGGGCCTGGGCGAGGAACCACTCCAGGACCCACACCCGGTGCCAGCCCAGCGCCCAGTCCTGCGGCTTCAGGCCGCCGCGGCGTGTGAGCGCGCTGGCGCTGCCTCCGGCCTCGACGTAGGACTCCAGGAACGCTCGGGTCCGGTCGGGGTCGGGCGTCTGGACGGTTCCGTGCCAGGAGGCGAGGTCGAGAAGGCCCGGTCCGCAGAAGGCGCGGGCGAGGTCGTAGAGGCGGACACGGCCGTCGCGCACGTGCAGGCTCTCGGGGTGGAACTCCGAGTGGACCCATCCATAGGGTGCGGTCGTCGCGCCCTCGGCTCGCTGGGCGGCCGCGCGGTCGATGTCGCGTAGCGCCTCCCTGATGTCATCGGCATCGGACCACCGGCCCTGGGCGTTGAGCAGTTCCAGGGTGCGCATCGCCCTCTGTGGGAGGGATGCCAGCCATGTGCTGTCAGCGGGGGGAAGGTGGGGTGGAACCGCCGCGGAGTGGAGCTGGACCGCCGCGCTGAGGCCGTCGGCGTCCGTGGCCTCCCGGTCGGGTTCGCCCAGGTCCTCCATCAGCATCGCCAGGGTGGTTCCCGAGCGCAGGGACTCGACCAGGCGGGGGACGCTGACGCCCGCTTGCCAGGCGGCGGTCAGGGCCTCGTGCTCGTGGGTGAAGGGTTCGGTGGCGCACTTGAAGATGACGGTGGTCCCGTCCGCCAGGGCCAGGCGCTCCACGTGTGAGAGCTCCCAGCTGTGCAGTGGTTTCGCCTCGACGAGGTTGGCGCTCATTCCAGCCGAGGCGAGTAGTTCACCGCGCATCCGGTCGATGTCGGTGTGGTGCACGTGTGGCTCCTTGCGTCGGGTCGGGGCCCTCCGCCGAGGGACGGAGAGCCCCTGGAAATCGGGGTGGTCAGGAGTGCTTGCCGTAGGAGTGGACCGTGGTGAGCCAGGTGTCGCGGAAGGTGTCCAGCTCGTTCCGGAAGCGCTTCATGTCGGTGCCGTAGGGCGCCACGACTCCACCCCGCCGGTCGGGGGCGGACTGGCAGCCGTGCACCAGGCGTCCGCCCAGGGCGGCGTGGGCCTTGACGCCCTCGATGCGCCGGTACTCGTTGAACCAGGCGCCGTGGAAGACCTCGTCCAGCAGCTCAGTCGTGGGCTCGTCCAGGTCGTAGATGACCTGGGCCGTGTCCGCGAAGAACCAGGTGGGGCCGACGATACTGATGTGGCCGTCGTCCTCGACCTTGTTCAGGGCGGTGAAGGTGGAGACTTCCGCGAGCATCCGCAGGTGGTCCGCGGTGACCCCGTCGATGCCCAGCGAGGCCAGGTGCTCCTCGCGGAAGAGGTGGCTGTAGACCTGCCAGGCGATGTGCAGGACCTCGGCCGGATCGTGGGTGGTGCGGGAGTTCTGGGCGATGTAGTCCAGGGCGATCTGTTCGATGGCCGACTCGGAGGTCTCGTCGATGGGGAGGAGTTCAGCGGTGACCTTGTCCCAGTCGATCACTCGCCAGGTGTCGGACTCCAGTCGGAAGAAGTACTCCTCGGGGTTGATGGTGATCGTGTTGTCCTCGACCGACATCCCGGTGATGCGGTTCCATCGGGGGTCGAAGCGGTGGCCGGGAATGCTCAGGCTCGTCGGGGCCAGCATGACGGACATGGAGTGGGTCCTTTCTCAGGGTTCTCTGACGAAGGGGTGATGGGGTCGAGCGGTGTGCGGGCGGCGAGATTGCCTGTACGCACTGCCTTGTGGGCACCCGTGTGCCGCGACCATGACCGGACAACAGCCGGAGTCAGGGAGTGCTATCCGGAGCTACAAGAAGGGGGCACCGTGCTGAGACGCGTGCCGTTGTCGGTTATCTGGACGGCGTCAAGGTCTCGGCCAGGGCGGAATCGACGTCCTTGCGGAGGAAGCGGCGGTGTCCGCCCGGGGTCCGGAAGGCGGAGATCCTGCCCTGGTCCGCCCAGCGGGTCACGGTCGTGGCGCTCACCCGGAAGAGCGCGGCGACCTCGACCGGGGTCAGGGTCTGCGTGGGTTTCTGCGGTACGCGGGTGGCTGAACCCGACCTACGTCTGGTCAAGGGATTCCTCTCACTGTTTGAACGGGACGCGGCCCGTGGCCAGGTCGAGCTGTCGTTGAAGGTCGAGTACCGACCGGTGCAGTTGCTCCGGTTGGGCGGCCGACAGGGGTCGCACGTGTTCTGGTCCTCGGTAGAAGGCCCAGTAGGCTCGGCTCCCAGGCCCCCAGAACACGAGCCAGCGGCCCACGTGTGCCCGTTGGAGTCGCCGAGCGACGGCGTATTGCGTGTCGTCGTCGGCACGGGTCCAGCCCATCGCCTGTTCCCCCTCACCGCAGCGCCGTGCGTGAGATGACGGCCCACACGGTGAGCGGTGCTCCCTGGACGCCCAGGAACCCCCAGCGCCGACTCAGCCGATCCACCAGCGCGAGTCCGCGCCCGTGTTCCAGACCGGGGTCGACCGGGCGCACACGGGGGACGGTGGGAGCCTCACCGTGCCGAGGGCCGGCGTCCGCGACGGCGAGCCGGATGACGTTGGTGTCGAGGTAGGCGAGCGTGACCGTGAAGTGGCCCTCCTGGCCCGAGGCCGAATGTTCCAGGGCATTGGTCACCAGTTCGGAAAGCAGCAGCTCAAGTGCATCGGCTTCCTCCTGGGGAAGGCCCGTGACCGTCCGCGCCCAGCGGCGGGCCGCACGGACCTGCGAAGGTGTGTGCCCGAATCTCGCCGCGTGACGACGGTCGGCCGTTCCCAGCTTGGGCATCGAGGAGTAGCCGGGCACGCGGCGCGGCAGTATCGGTGATGCACCGTCACCCGTCCGGCCGCTCCGCTTCGGTCCGTCCATCGCCTTCACTTGTGATGCGGTCATCATCCGCGCCTCGATCATCTGAGCCGTAGGGTCGTTCCCTTCTTGCCTGCACCTCCGATCGAACCCTGAAGGCGATGACAAGTCACCGGGTGCGAAGACATGGTTTTTATGCCGCTGACACCGCTCCTGAACTGCTGTTTTGCTGCTGGATCAAGCATTCTTATGTCGAACTGGGCGTGTGCCGCGATACCCCGGTTGCGGCCTGCACCGATTCGGGCAATCTGGAGAGTGACGCCCGAGGAGAGCCGCATGAAGTGGACGAAAGCCCAGCTCCGGAAACTGCGCGATCGGATGCGCGAGCAGGGTCGAATGAACGATGAGATCGCCGATGAGATTCGCATCCGTTCCGGTTGCTCGCCTCTGGCGGCCTATCGCCACATGCACGGATGGAGCCAGGCCGAGGCGACCGAACGGTACCGCGGTTCCGCCACTGGGCTGCCGCTGGATCAGGCCGGGCTCAGTCGCCTGGAACTCTGGCCCGAGGTAGGTGGGCGAGCGCCACAGGCGACACAGGTCGTCGCTTTGGCAACGCTGTACGGGACCTCTCCCCGAAGGCTGCTGACCCCTGAAGGGTTCGACGGGCTGAGTGAGCACGAGCGGAATGTCCTCAAAAGGGTCGGAAACCAGCTCTGTCCTGCCGAGATATCGCAAACGAACACGGAACAGGAATATCCCCCCGTCAGCAGTGGGATCAGATCGCTACCTCCAGAAAGGCAGATCGACATGGCCGCGAAACGTGCGATGAGATTCGGAGCGATGGCGGAAGGGACGAACGTGGGAGTGGAGACCATCCAGGAACTCTTCGAAGAGGTGTCCAGGCTCGCGAAGGCCTACCCCCGCGCTGCCCTCCACGAGGTCCTGGGGGACCTGATCGAGGCCCAGGATGTGGCGTTCATGCTTTTGGAGGGACGGCAGCGCCCCAACCAGACCAGAGACCTGTACCTGCTGAGCGGCCTCCTCAGCATGATGCTGGCCAAGGCGAGCCATGACCTCGGTGACCCGCACGCCGCGATGAAGCAGGCCAGGACCGCGTTCATCTGCGCGGACAACGCCGACCACAACGGGCTGCGCGTCCGGGTGCGTGCCCAGCAGAGCCTGATGGCCTACTGGGCGGGATGGCCCACCGAGGCCGCCCGGTACGCGGAGCTCGCGCGTGATCTGGCGACCGAGCACACCGGTACTGCCGCCATCTGGCTCATGTCCCAGAGCGCCCGCACCTGGGCATCGCTCGGCAGTGGAGAGCGTGCGCTCAACGACCTCCGGGAGGCCACGGCCCTGCGCGAGAGGCTGCACACCGACGACCTGGACGAACTCGGTGGCCTGATGCGCTTCGCGCACTGCCGTCAGCTCTACTACGGGGCGGAGACGCAGATCTGGATCCCCGGACGCGAGGCACAGGCCCAGCAGGTCGCGCAGGAAGCCGTGAACCTCTACGAAACCGCAGCCGCCGAGGGGTCCGACGACTGGGCCTACCAGGACGAGGCCGGGGCCCGCGCCGACCTCGGCTACGCCCGAGCATCCCTCGGAGAGGCCGAAGGTGCCACGCAAGCCCTCAGGCCGGTCCTGGACCTGCCCGCCACCAAGCGGGTCGCCGGCGTGGTGAACAGCGTCATGCGCGTACACAGCGCCCTGCGCGGTTCCGAGTACGCGGGAAGCAAGGCGGTCGCCCGGCTCCGTCAGGAGATTGAGGCGTACAGCCAGACTCCCGCTTCGGCGCTGACCTCGGGCCGCTAACCTTCCGGACATGCACCCAGTCGAACTCTCCAGTGCCAGGCTCGCCCTTCGGGAGTTGCGCACCACCGACGTCGACGACCTGGCCCAGGTCTACGGCGACCCGGAGGCTGTCAGGCATCTGTCGTTCACGCCGCGTACGAGGGAGCAGTGCGCCGCCATCGTCAAGGCCGCAATCGCCGACGCCGAGCAGGGGAACCGGGGCGTCTACATGCTTGCTGTCGCTCGAGAGGACCGGCTTGTGGGCAGCGCTCGCCTGGCCGTGGACGAGCGCCCCCACAGCGCACAGGTCGGATTCGCTCTCCGGCCCGACCTGTGGGGGCAGGGATTCGGCTGTGAACTCGTCGAGCTCCTTCTCCGGCTCGGTTTCGACGAACTGGGGCTCAAGCGGATATGGGGTGCTCGATCCCCGGAGAACCAGGCGTCCGAGAGCGTCATGCTCAGGGCTGGAATGGTGGAGGAGGGACGGATCCGTCGGCACCTGTGGACCCGAGATGCCTGGCGCGACTCCATCGTGCACTCGATCCTGGACGACGAGTGGAAGCCGGGCTCACCGGACGAGAAGCCATAGGTTCGATCCCGGAGTCCGAGTCACCCGCCAGGCGGCCGGAAAGAATTCCAGAGCACACCAGAGCCTCCATCACCACCGGTGCGGGACATCTCTGTCCGAGAGACAGTCAGGACGTCTTCCCCTCCCCCTTCAACGCCCGGAGATCCTGATGATGGGTTCCTCGCATGCCGCGACCGGTGTGCTCACAGGCGCGGCCGTCGGTGTGCTGTGCAGTTCCGATCCCATGGACGTGCTGTTGTGCGCCGCGGTCGGAGCGGGTGCCGCGCTGCTTCCCGACCTGGACGAACCGGGCAGCACCGTGGGTCGGTCGCTGGGTCTGGTGACGGAGAAGGCGTCAGAGAAGCTGCGGGAGGTCTCGCGGCGCGTGTACCAGCGCACGGCCACGGAAGTGGAGCTGGCTGCGGCCAAAGACGGTGGTCACCGGTACCTGACGCACACCATCCCCGCGTGTGCGGCCTTCGGCCTGGTGGCGTTGGTGGCGGCGATCGCGCCGCTGGGCACCGGGCTGGTGGTGTTCGCGATGGCCGCGCTGGGGTTGGGGACGGTAGCCCGGTCCTTGAAGAAGTGGGGGCCGCTGAGGAAGCGAAGAATCGCGGCATCGGTGATAGCGGTCGTCATTGCGACTGGTGCGATGTTCGCCGAGGGTGGCGGACCTGCGCCGTGGTTGATCGGGGTGACGGTCTCCGTCGGCGCGTTGACACACGTTCTGGGTGACTGGCTGACCCGCTCGGGGGTTCCGTTGGCCTGGCCGTTCGTGGTGCGCGGCAAGCGGTGGTGGATGTTCAGGTCGCCGGTGGCGTTCCACACGGGCAAGAGCTGGGTCGAGGACGGAATCCGGTGGGCGTCGTTGGCGGGCCTGCCGTTGATGCTGGTCCTGAGCTCGCCTCCACCGACGGTGGGATGAGGGAACACACCGAGTCCCGCTCTTGTGGCGGCCTGTTGTGGCCAACGGCTGCGGAATGTCATCGGCCGGTGGTACTCAGTTGACGTTCCTTCCTCACCCCTCAGAGCTCGGAGGCGACGTGACCGCGCGCAACTTCAAAGGGCAGTTCTCCTCGTGGCCGTCAACAGCGTTCTTCATCTTCTGCGGCGTGCTGCTGCTGGCGATGCTCGCCGACTGACCAGAAGGCCACGTGGCCACAGGAGGGCTACCGGTTCAGAGTGGATCGAGGTCTTCACCGGAGAGGCCCGCCATGCCGGTCCCCGCTCAATCATTGGCTGAGCGCAGCGCCAACGAGTGACGGGAGGCGATCCCGGCACCCACCACGACCTCCATCACAACCGGCACAAGACAGCGCCGACCAAGTCCACCGGCAGGAGCGAAACACCACGCAGGCCCGGACTGGCCCGTCACAGAAGCGCTATGGAATGATGTGGGACATGTTCATCGACAGAAAGGCCCATGCCGCGTAGACGGCCGGGACGCCTGCGCGCAGAGAACCACCCCCGAGCGCGCAGAGGACAAAGAAAAGCACCAGCGATCAACGGCCTGTCGTCCAAGACGATGGCCGAGATCCGACGAGCCGAACACCGTCACCCGCAGTTGTGGCCAGGGATCATCAACGAGGCGCTCCCCAGATGGGAGGAGTACGCCCGCGACCCCAGGCGCCCCCCATGGAACGACCACCTCTATCCTCGCTCGTGGTACTGCTGCTGGGAGTGCTGCGGCAGCCCGCTGATGGCCAAGGATTTCCTTGACATGCTGGTCCACGCCATGCGGGGCAGTTCAGCGCGTGAGATACGTGTCCGTCTCAGACACCTGGACGAACTCCACGGCCTCCCGTTCCCATGACGCACGGGGCCCAGGGAGCCCGGCGCTCCTTGGGCCCCGTCTGAATATCGCCAAGGCCAAGGGGATCTGCGCAGATCATTGGCCGGGCACTCCGAAACCACGACTGAGCAGCCGTCGTGCCGTCATGCCCCCACCCTTGATGACTCGCCTACTGGTCATCTGAGCGACCACCATGAAGTGCTCACCGTCGGCCACACAGCGAGAACCTCGTGAGGTGCCATCGGACGCCGCCAACGGGCCGTGTGTGCTCCGATTATGCTCCGCAGTTCGGTACTGGCACGGCACCGGTCGGCATCTCTTGACACGAAACGACAGCGGTGATCGGATGGATTGAGACGAAACGTCACTCTGTGGCACGTAGAGGCACGATGTCACCGGACTTCTAATCCGATGGCCGCAGGTTCGAATCCTGCCGGGTGCGCCATAAAACCCCAGGTCAGACGGGGTGCGCGAGTCGAACAGGCGAGGCGCGGAGCCCGGCTGGGGCCCTGAAATGCTCCGCGTGTGCTCCCCAGTGCAAGGTCCAGTACATCAGGGCGAGGACCTCACGGAGCATTTTGCCATCCCGTGACCCTGCGGGCCCGTACCCGGGGCGCCCCGCGTTCGCCCACCAACGGCCCGCAGCCGCCGCGCCACAGGCGATCCCGGCCCTGCCCGCCCGGTCGGCACGACAGCCGCCCACGAATACGACAACAACGCCACAGGCCCGCTGCCCGGCGCGCCCATGTCACGATCCGCTGGGTCACGGACCATGCCCTCGACCAGCCGGGACTAGCGCGTCGCGCCATCGACCGCTCGAAGCCGATACCGGCGGGGGGGGAGCCCTCACTCGGGCGAGCAGATCTTCGACCCGCTCTTCCAATCCCACACCGCTCATGTCCGAACACCACGGCTTTCCGGTCCCCCTGTCCGACCCAAGGCCGGGATGTCGGTTATGGAGCCTAGAGTCCCCTATCACCTGCACAACTCACACCCCCGGAAACCTCCGTGAACCGCCGCACCCCACCCCGCCCGGCCAACATCGAAGAGCTGTATCTCGAGCTGCGCCCCTGGCGCAGGGAGACCGTACGCCTCCACCCCCGCCCCGGCCGACCCTCCAGCCATGACAGCTCTGTCGGAGGACCGCTCCTGTGGCCCCAGCACGAGCCCTGGCCCGTCTGCGACGGCGAGCACTACGACCGCGATACCCAGGAACCCTACGACGGAGAAGTCACACTCGTCCCCGTCGTCCAGCTCCACCGAACCCACGCACCCGACGCCCCCCTTCCCCTCAGGGCACGACCTCCTCCAGGTGCTGCGGTGCCCCTACGACCACGGCGAACTGCTCCGCCCCCTACCCCGGGTGTACTGGCGCGACTCACGCGACGTACACCAGGTCGGACCCACCCCCCACCGCACGCCGACGCATCGGCGAAGTACATCCCCGACCCCTGCGCGGTCCATCCCGAACAGGTGAGCGAATACCCCCGCGCGGATCTCCCACCGGACCTGTACGACCTCCTGAGCGAGCGCTTCGACCGGACGGAGCAGGAAACCGGCTGGAGCTACGAAGACCACCTCTCCGCCGCGCCCGGCATCAAGATCGGCGGATATCCAGGCTGGACCCAGGACCCGGTGTGGCCGGAGTACGGCCGGTGCGAGCAGACCATGGACCACCTCCCCACCGTCTCCAGCTGGGAGTACGACGGGGCCTCGTGACGCACCTGGCTCCCTATGGAGGACCGGCCAAGCGCCGGAGAGGAGCCATCGCACTGCGAGCGGGCCCGAACGGCACAGAACCCCGCCGGGCTCATGCTGGGAGACGCCGGCGGAATCTACGTCTTCGAGTACCGGTCCTGCCCCGACCGCCCCACCGACCACTGGTTCGACTGCCCCTAAACCCGTCATCCCCGCCCCGGACACCCCCGCCGCACTGTCATGCGGTCCCCCCAGGAGGACGCCGCAGGACAATACCGGCATGATCGATGCGATCGTTACCACCGGCTGGGAGGCCATTCCGGGCCCCGCGGACTACTATCGCCCGGCCGCGGCGCGCGAGGACCTGCTCGGCCTCGCCCATGCCTGCGGCCGCACAGACGCCGCGTCGGCGGCCTCCCTCCCGGCGGAAGGAGGAATCGTCCATGACCACAGCGGCACGGTCCTGCCCGCCGCGGTCCAGGCGGCACCGATCCTGCTCGGGATCGCGGACCAGGGCTGTGACGCGGCCCGGGCGGCTGCGCTGGAACTTCTCGAGGATGCGTTGTGCTTCCGTCCCTGGCGAGGGTCGGCTCGCACACAGAGGGCGGTTCGTCTGTGCTGCGCGATCGCCGCTCACATCCACACCCGAGGTCCTGCCCTGGCCGGGCTCGGTGCCCGAAGCCGTTCCCTGCTCGCCACCGCACGGGAGCACTGGCGGGTGGACATCGAGGAGACCTGTGTCGAAGGCCCGACACCCTGGTGTTCGGCACCGTGCCCGGACCCCTTCCGGAGCTCACTCAAGAGGTGGAGCTCCATGCGGATGGCGAGGTAGTCCGCATGGGCACCATGGCCGTGGAGCATCCGGCGACCGGCAGGCAGGCTCAGGTGTGTGTTCGTCTGGCCGGATCGGACCACGTTACTCCGGGACTCCTTGAATAGTCGCTGCCGACAATACTCGCCAGGCGGTTGATTCGCCAAAAATGTGCAAATCAGGCAACGAACCACGGAACCCAACTGGAGAATCAAACAACCATTCGAAATCTTAGAACCTGACACTACGGACCGGTTTGAGAATACGAGAATTCAAGAGAAAAGCAAATGCAGAACCAAATAGCTTAAAAAGACTGCCATCCATATCACCAAAAAGGCGACAAGGTTCAAGTGTACAACTTTTCCACTCGCAGCCTCTTCGGATTTACCCCCGGATTTCTGGTCAAGTTTGATATTTATCATGCGAGCTGCACGATCAGCACTCGGACTTCCAAAAATTGCGGAGATCAGCGAACCTTCGAATGCCGCAGGCTTGACGACCCCCGCATCGCCCTTCAGTTCAATAATGAGCATCCCACCAGAGGGCCTGGCGACAGCAACTTGTTTCATGGGCACCGAAGACTTGGTGAGATAATTACGTATGATCAGAGAATCTTCGCTGATTTCAATGTTTCTCCAGTAGCCGATCTTGATACTCAACCACATCGACAGGCCCACTACAGCAGTAATGAAGAGTGAAATATGGACTTTGTAATCGCTGGACATCGACCACAGGGCGAACAGGCTCCAGATCGCAGCAGCGAGTACGGAAGTTAGAATTTGCATTCCTGTGTTTCTGATAATCATATCTCACCACCAGGCTGCTAATTAGCGAAAGGATTCCCATACGGCTCCGGGCCGCCGAACGTGGCGCCACTGGCGATGTTGACAGAGTAACCAGCGGTTGAAGCGCCCCAGTCCACAGGGCCAGAATTCATATCCCACCCCTGATAGACTCCCTCCCTGACGCGGGGATCACCTGACCTGGGATTTTGATGCCACCTCTGGGTTCCGGTCCGAACAGTAGGTCTTGACCCCATCGAACTAACGGCGCCTCGCCATGTCCCGGAAGCCAGCCTCCCAACCCCGAGAGCAGCACCTCCTCCCATTCCGAGCATTAGCGCACTCCATCCATGCTCGCCCCAGTTAACGGAACCATCGATCGCCGCGTCCATCCCGATATTTGCAGCGAGAACCACACCACCTGCCGCCAGGCAAGCACCGGCAGAAACAAACACGCAGGCACCGAACGCAGCCCAACCAAGGACCTGCGATATTGTTCCCCAATTATCTTTGGTCCAGCCCCACGCATCGTTCCACCAATTCTGCTCCGGCTGCGATTCTCGGTGGGAAGCGTCGTTGTTGGCCTGGGTGTTGGGGTCGACCGTCGCACTGGTCTGAGGCCTCTGCGGAGTCACCGGCCTGGGCGCAGGCCAATCGACGTGATCGGGCTTGTATCCACCGCCCATGGCCGGATGCCACCAGCCACCGTTGGACGTAGAAGGAGGGGCGGGAGGCCAATCGACGTGGTCGGGCTTGTATGCACCACCCATGGCGGGATGCCACCAACCATCGTTGGACGAGCTCGAAGAACTCCCCGAGCCACCTGACGCCACCATCAGCCCATCAGGATCCGTCAAACTCGCTGGATTGTTGTTGGCGTAGGCATACCCGTGCATCTGCTGGGAATCAGCCAAGTCCATCAACGGGTCCACCGAGACGAACCGGCCCAGGTCTACGTCATAGGCGCGCTCACCCAACTGGGTCAGCCCGGTGCTCGCGTCGATGGTGCCGTCCACGAAGCCGCGCTCGCCCGGCCACGCGTCCCCATCGCCGGCGCGATCCTGACCGAAGGCGGTCAACCGCCGCTGGGCCACCTCACCCCACACGGCGTCCACCGCGATCTCACCGGTGCCATGGTGGTCGGACAGCACCCAGTGCAAGCTTCCGTCGTTCTCCCGCACCGCGACGGTCTCACCGGCGTGGATGTAGTAGCGGGTGGCATCCTCGGTCCCCGCGGCCGAGTCCCAGGTCACCTCCATCCCTGGAAGGTACAGGGTGGTGGCGCCGTTGGCGCGGCGCAGCAGCCGCTCACCATCGGCGTCGTAGACGTACTCGGTCTGTTCCAACCCGTCCAAGACACCGGCGAGGTTGCCTTCGGCATCCCACTCCAAGACCTGGTCGCGGTCCCCGGTGGTGCGGCGGACCATGTTGCCGGTCGCGTCGTAGTCATAGGAGTGCTCGGTCAGGCCGCCGACACCCTGTTCCTCTACACCGGTGACCGCGTGCGCGGGTCCCTCCCCCTGGTCGGGTCCGGAGTAGGAGCGCACGGTCTGTCCACCGCCGGGAGCGTATTGAACCTCCTCGGTCCGATTGCCGACCGCGTCGTAGGAGTAGGCATGCCAGTAGGGAGCCGCACCGCCCAGGTTCTGCGAGTCCGGCGCAGCGGCACACGCGGACTCCCCCGAAGCGTCGGGGGTCCATGCCTGCGTCAGACGGCGCAGATGGTCGTAGTCGAAACACTGGACGTCACTGCTGGCTTCGGAACTGGTGGGCTCGTCGCTCAGGCGGAGCAGGTTGCCGACATCGTCGTAGCCGTAGGTCTTTGTGGACAGGGATCCGTCACCGATCTGGTGGACGACGCTGGCCATGGAGAGCCGGTCGGTCTTCTCATCGAAGTCGAAGGTCTGCCAGGTCTTGTCCGAGCCCAGCGTGCCCCGGTGGAGCTCGCGCTGAACCAGGTTACCGACCTTGGAGTAGACGGTGTCGGTGACGATGTGGTCGTTGCCCGACATGGTGACGGGATTGCCCAGCTCGTCATAGCCGTACACCACCGCCTCACCAGGCAGACCACCGGCCGCGGGCAGCACCCGGGAGCGAACACTGCCGTCCGGGTTGTAAGAGGTGCGCAGCAGGTATCTACCCCCCAGCTCTCCCTCGGAGCCGGGGATGATCACGTACCGGGCGCGCTCGCGTCCGACTTCGTCGTAGCCCGCGATCTGGGTGGTGTAGGCCTGCCCGTTGTGGTGTCGGGTGGCTGTGGCCGGCTGGCCCTTCATCACGGTGTCGTAGGTCCACGAGGCACGCAGGGGCCCGGTGGCGGAGTCCTCGCGCAGGTGGGTGGTGCGGCCCAGCTCGTCGTAGCTGGTGTGCAGAACCTGCCCGCGCGCATCGGTGGTCTGCACCAGCCGGTCGAGATCATCGAACTCGAAGTTCGACACGCCGGCGTCCGGGTCGGACTCGGCGATCTTGCGGCCCAGCAGGTCGTAGGTGTACTCCCAGACGTTGCCGCCCGGGTCGGTCACGGTCTGCAGTTCATCGCGAGCTGTGTAGGTGTAGTGGGTGGAGTCGTAGTCTCCCGCGGCCTGCTCGCCGTGGTGCTTGCGCAGCTCCACGGTGTTGCCACGGGCGTCGGTGATCGATGTGGTGCCGGTGCCGCCCTCGGGCGCGGTGACCAGGGTGCGGTCGCCCTGGTGTTCGCTGCTGGTGCGCCACTGCTCCACACCGCGCGACATCTTGATGACGTCGGTGACCCGGCCTGCGCCGTCATGGACAGTCTTGGTCCAACGCGGGATCTCGTCGTGGTTGGCCACCACGAACAAATCGCCTGCCGGGTCATCGGCGTTGAAGTACGGGTCACGGGCGATGACCTTGTTGCCGCGCGAGTCGTAGAGGGTGTCGGTAAGCACCCGGCCACCGTCCGGTGCGGGCGCCTGGGTCTGGCGCTCGCGCAGCAGACCGTCCAGGATCTTGTAGCTGGTGGTGTAGTCGCCCCGGGCGTTGAGGGCGTGGGTGACCACGGTGGTGGGGGCGTCCTTGGCCACGTGGTACTCGAACCGCATGGACGGGGTGGCCCCGAGGTCGCGTTTGCGGTCGGCGAGCCACACATCGGTCAACCGGCCCAGCGCGTCGTAGACCAGTTCGGTGGTGTTGCCGTTCGCGTCGGTCTCGGCGACCACCTGTGAACGAGCGTCGTACTCCTGCACGGTGACATGGCCCAGGGGGTTGGTGGTCTCCACCGTGGTGTCGTGTCCGCCGGGGTGTGCGGAGGTGTAGTCCGTGGTGGTGGTGTTGCCCTCGGCATCGGCAACCGAGATCGCGCGTCCGAACTCGTCGAAGGTCGAGGTCGTCACGGTCTGGAACACCGGGTCGGTGCCGTCGTAGTCCGCGGCGCGTTGGGTTTCGGTGGGTCGTCCCTGGGTGGGGGTGTCGCCGAAGGCGCCGTCGTCGTAGAGGGTGCGGGTGTGGGTGATGACGTCGTCGACCGACGCGGTCGCCTCGCAGTCGACGGCCACGCTCCGCTGCTGGGCGACCAGGGACAGCAAGTGCTTGTCGGTGTTGCGGGCGTAGGTGGTGTGCGTGCACCGGTCGTCGTCGGGATCGGACACGTCGCCCGCGTCGTGCACCTCGGAGATCATCCCGTGGGAGTCGTAGGTGTTGGCGGTGCGTGTCTGGCGGAAGGAGCCGTCGGCCAGGGCGGTGTAGGTGTCGACCTGGCCGGTGTTGACCATGTGAGCGTCCAGATCCCAGGAGTGGGAGGTGGAAGCGGTCCGGTCCTTCCACGGGGTGGTGATGGTCTTGGACACCACCTCCCCGCCGACGCCGTCGCGGACGATGACCTCGCGGGTGCGGCCGTTGAACACCTCGTCATCGTCCACGCTGGTGCCGGTGGAGTCCACCACGCTCGCGGTGCGGGTCCCGTCGGGCAGGTGGTCGCCGTCCATGCCCTGGTAGAACAGGTGCTCGGTCTCGGTCTGGACCTCATCCGGGTGGCCAGTGCGGACGATCACGCGGTCGTATCCGCGCCACTGGGACCAGGTGCGCTTGTCCTCGTCGACGAAACCGTCCTCGTCCATGTACCGCCACGCGCCGTCGCCGGCGTAGTCGTAGCTGGTGATCATGTCCGGCTGTCCGCCGACCAGGTCGACCTCGACCAGCTGCTCGACGGAGTACTTGGCGAACCAGTCGGTGATCTCCTCCGCTCCGGCCTTGTGGGTGCGGATGACGGGAAAGCAGGCCTGGGTGTTCTCGTGGGGCTTGGGGGTGGAGCCCTCGGTGCAGTCGGGCGTGGCGTAGGAGACGTCGATCTGGCCGCCGGTCTCGGTGTAGATCGCGGTGACGCGCCACTTGTTCATCGGGGCCAGGCCGTCGGTGGTGGAGTCGATGCGGTTGGGCATCGGGGTTCCGGCGAAGGTGATGGCCGGGTAGGCGTCGCTGCCGCCGACGTGGCCGGTGTGGGTGATCGAGTCCAGCCACAGGGCCGGGTCGGTGCCGTCGCCGGGTTCGGGGAACTTGTGCTCCAGTTCCCAGGTGTCGACGGTGGTGTAGTCGGCCCCGTCGTGGACCTGAGTGGTGATCTTGTCAAGCTTCTTGGTGGTCCAGAAGGTCGGTGAGTGCTGCCCGGCGCAGTCGTCGTCGCACTCCTGGTCGAGAGGGGTGTCGGGCCAGTGCTCGGCGTTGCCCTCGGTGCGCTCAGAGGCCGCGCAGTCGAAGTCGTCGTCGGGCAGGCACCGCTCGGAGACGCTGTACTTCACCTGGGCCGGGGCGGTCGCGTAGGGATCGTCCTCGCGCAGCCCGTACTCGGTGCGCACCAGGTGGCCGCCCCGGTCGTAGGCCACAGGGTCGGACTCCAGGTGCCGCCCGTAGTTGTTGGTCTCGGCCTCGTAGTAGTGGGCCAGCGCGTTGCCCTGGGCATCGACGACGAAGTCCAGGTTCCACCGCCAGGCCTGGTCACACCAGGCATCGTCCAGGGTGGAGTCATAGCAGGGATCGCCGGAGTCGTCACCGAACACCGGCACGGTCCAGGCCGCGTTGGTCTCCTCATCGCCCGAGGCGTAGCCGGGCAGGCGGTTGCGGCCGAAGAAGTACTGGGTGCCGTCGGTGGTGGTGACCTTCCAGTACTCGCCGTTGTCGTCACCGTTGGTGGCGCCGGTCAGCCGCTCGACCTTGGCGCCGTCGTCGCGCTTGGGGGTCCATTCGCCGTCGTCGAAGACCAGTTCGGTGGAGCTCCCGCCCAGGTTGAGCACGGCGTTGTGGTGCGACCAGCACTGGTCGGGGATGTCAGCGGTATCGTCCTCAGAACAGACCTCGTAGCGGCGTTCGATGTAGCCGGGGTGGTAGTCGAAGCCCTCGCCGATCCAGGAGGTCTGGTTGTTCGTGGACGAGGTGCGCCCGTCCACGGACTGGGAAGAGTAGGACAGGCTGATTTCCGGTTTGAGGCCGCCGGCCACGTTCGGAGCAGCCATGGGGTAGTTCCAGGAAAAGTTACCGGTCTGCGGGCCCACGTTCCAGGTGGAGGACGGGCTCAGCGACGTGGCGGTGTAATCGCCGGTCGCTTCGTCGCTGTCGCCGGTGGCGGTCGTGGTCAGGAGCGTGCCCGAGGACGTGGCCGGTGCCGTCGCGGTCAGGGTCTGGGCTTCGGTGTCGTTGACCGAGTCAACCTCGTGGGAAGCGAAGCAGTCGGCTTCGGCGCCCTCCTCGTCGCAGGGGGTGAGGGCGACCAGGGACAGCCGGGATCCGTAGTTGGCGCCATAGGCGGTGGCGAAGTCGGCGTAGTCGACCTCCACCTGGACCGGACCGGCCGCCTCGGAACCATCGGCACGCGTCACACGCAGTGCCAGACCGGACAGCCCCAGCTCAGCCGCTTCGTCCCGGTCCAGAACCTCGACCTCGGCGGCGGTCACCGGCTCGGGCTGCGCCGGTGCCTGCTGTTCCGGCGCCTCCGGGGGTTCAGGGGCCTCGGTCGGTTCAGGACGCTCTTCCTCGGGGGCGTCCGCTTCGCTGTCGCCGGGCTCGGTCTCGTCAGGTTCCGGGCTGGGCCGGTTCGGAGCAGAAGGTGGCTCCTCGTGCCCGGTTCCCTCCCCAGGATCAGCGGTGCCGGGAGCGTCTGGGGCGTCCTCGGGTTCGGCGGGCAGGCGGCGCTCGCTCGGGGCCGCCTCGTCACCGGGTTCCCCCTCCGCCCCAGCGCTTTCTTCTGTGGCCGCTGCTGGCTTTTCGGGTTCGGGGATCGGGGAGTCCCATTCCTCGAAATCCTGGCCCTCCACCGGCTGAATGCTCACCGGGGCGTTCTCGCTCTCGCCCGGGCCGCCGCGTGGCTGAGCCTGCGGGTCGTCGAGGTCGAAGGCGACCGTGCCCTGTCCCGGCCACGCAGGTTCGTCAAGCGCGGAGACCGAGGCATCAGCTGCGGCGCTGTCGGCCTCGATCGCCTCTCGAACAGCCGCTTGGCCCTGCACGGACGCGGTCTCGGCCACCTCCGGGCGCGTGTTGTAGGCCAAGGCGGAGGCCGGCACCGTCGCGGCCAGACTCGCCGCCAGAGTCACGGCGATGAAGGAGATGAGGGGCTTGCGGCTACGCCGGGAAATCGCGGAGCGAGAGACCGGCCTGTCCTCGGTAAGGGGAGTCTGGGGGATGTCGGACACGAGGGGGAACCTCCCGCCCAGCGGAACGGTGTCCGCTGGGCAGATCGCTGGTCGAGCAGTACAAGTCAGATGCCGGGGTCAGTTGAGCGGTAGGAAGCCCTCATAGACACGGGCGATGTCGGCTTCGTCGAGTACGCCTTGGTAGAGGTGGACGTCGCTGATGTCGCCCTCCCACTCACCCTCGAAAGCGCCTTCGAACCGAGCGCCGCCGATGACCGTGGAGCCGCCTGCGTGCCAGGCGGCCGGAACCTCGGCTGTGCCCTGGGCGACACCGTCGATGTAGAGCGTCGCCTCCCGCGCGGTGTGGTCGTAGGTCGCGGCCAGGTGTGTCCACCGACCGAATTCCGGTTCGTGGTCCGACAATGCCCGGTGCCAGCCGGTGGCGCCGGTCTCATCCGAGGGCGGCAGTTTCATCACCCAGTTGTTCCACTCATAGGTCGACTGGTAGCTGAGGTAGAAGGCGCTGTGGTCGTTGCCGTCCTGGGAGACCGCGGTGGCGTTGTGGCCGACCTCGTCCAAGCGGACCCAAGCGGCGACGCTGTAGCTGCGGTCGGTACGCACCGCCGGAGCGTCGGTGGTGATGTGCTCCTGGTGTTCGGCGTTGAGGCTGACGCCGGGGGCGAAGGTCACGTCGTTGAGGGCCTGGTTCCAGGCCGTCATCGGGTCACCGTGCAGGGTGCCGTCCAGGCCGTGGTCGGAGGAGTCGGCGACCGCGGTGCCCTCGGTCTCGTCCATCTGCCAGCGGCCCTCCAGAGCAGTGGGCCGGTTGGCCAGCGTCCAGGCCTCCGAGGGCGTGTCCTCGTCGCCGTTCAGGGACTGGTCGGTCAGGACGCGGTCCAATACTCGTACGTCGTCGATCGCGCCGGGCCATGCGTCGTAGAACTGCCCCTTGTACTTGGCGCCGCCGATGACCAGTGGGCCTTCGGCGTTCCAGGGCGACTCCTGGACGATCTCGCCCTGGCGGACACCGTCGACGTACAGGACGAGTTCACCAGTCTCGGGGTCGTGTGTGCCCATCAGGTGGGTCCACACCCCCAGCTCGGCGGGTTCGGTCGAGTACACGCGTCGGGCGATGTTGGTCTCGTCGCCGTCGAACGGGGCCTGCTTGAACACCCAGTTGCCGGCGGAGGTGTTGTTGTAGCCCAGGTAGAAGCCGCTGTGCCGGTCACCGTCCTGCGATACGGCCGTGTGATTGCCCGTCGCTTCGTCCAACCGCACCCAGGCCGAGACGGTGAAGGCACCGCTGGTGTCGATCACCGGCCCTTCGGTGCGCAAGTGTCCGCCGTCAACGGGTTGGACTGCCGTGCCCTCCAACCGGTAGGACGAACCGGTCCGCTCCCCGACTCGGCCCCGCGTCCAGTCGACCGTCCCAGTGGTGTCGGCCGTGCGGTCGGGTGCGGACATGTCCGCGGCGGTGGTGCCCTGGCCCTCATCCAGAGGAAAATAGGAGGCCGGGTCCGTGGGCGGGGCGACCGTGAAGGTGTACACCAGACCGCACTCGGAGGAGTTGCCGTAGGCGTCGCTGATCCGGGCGTGAATCAGGTTCGGACCGTCCCGATGCGGGGTGATCGGCACCGTCGCCTCGGCGCCTGGGGAGTCCAGGTCGATGGTGGTGGAACAGGAAGCGTCATTGACGCTGTAGTGGTAGGCGCTCGCGTCCTCGACGCCGTCGTTGGTGAACGTGAAGTCGCCAGTACGACCGACCGAACCGTGCGCCTCGTCCCCTGCGGGGTAGTCGGTGGAGGTGACCTCGGGTCCGCTGTCGGGTTTGCTGGTGTCGATCTCGATGAAGCACCAGGAAGACCACGGCCCCCAGTTGGTCTTGTCGTGTCCTCGGGCCCGGTAGGCAATGAGTTGCTGTTCGGGCAGATCGGAGGCGGTGGTCGACCGGTAGCTGCCACCGGACCACTTGGCCACGGTGACATAGGCCGAGTCCGCGGTACCCAGGCGTTCGGTGACCCCGGTGAGCTTCCATTCGAACTGGGCCTTGACCTGCTGTCCCACCCAGTAGGAGTCACGGTCGCGGATCTGGGCGCGCAACGTGATGGAGGTGTCGTTGATCAGTCGCGGGTCTTCGCGGTCGGTCTGGCACACCCCGCCCAGGGAATCCGAGATGGTGGAGGTCGTGGGCTTCTCCGGAGGGTGGTTGTAGTCCACCACCAGCACCGGCGGCTTGTTCTTGGTGTCGAACCGGCGCCAGGCGGTCGTGCCCGACTCGTCCTGCTCCTTCAGCCGCAGGTAGATGTAGGCCTCGTCGTTGTCGAGCCCCCACTGGTAGGCGTTGGTGGCATCGAACTCCACACCGCTAGAAGAGGGGCAGGTCGCCCACCCGCCTGTGACGTTCTTCTCGTCCTGCTTTGTGCGGGTGGTGGGCTGGTTGTTCCAGGTGGTGTTGGAGTTGAACCGGTCCACGCGGTGCAGCTGGATGTGGGAGTCGCTGTTGCAGTCATAGGCCCAGTCCACTTCGGTGCGCAGCGTCGCCGAGTGGATGATGGTGTTGGAGTGCTCGGTGCGGCCCATCGTCGTGAACTGGAAGAACGCCCGGCGGGTGTAGACGCGGTCCCATTCGATCCGCCCCACGCCGACCGAGTCGACCGTGGGGTTGAAGTACTCCTGGTTCGGATAGGCCTTGTCGACGTAGCCCCAGTTGGGTCGGTTCGCACTGACCGAGGGGTCGATGTAGACCGGGTACTCGGTGGCCTCGTCCGCCAGCATCGCCTGGTCGGGCACCAGGCGAATCGAGTCCACTCCGACCGTGGTCTCCACCTGTTCCACCCGTGAACCGGACAGCGGTGCGACTGTGGGGTCCTCGCTCTCCACGGCTTCTTCGGCTCCGGCCGAATCCCACATCGCCGGCGCCTGGACCGCGAACACGCCTTGACCGCCCTGGTCGCCAACCGCTTCGAGGTTGCCGTGCTCGTCCTCGGTAACAGTGACGCCTTCGGTGCCCAGCGCGAGCTGAAGCTCGGCCAGCTCGGGCGCTTCGGCTGCCTCTGGAGTGTGTACGACCAGAACCTGGGTGAAACCCTCCACCCCTGCGGTCAGCACCAGATCCACATCCGGCAACACGTCGGCGTAGGTGGCCTGGGCCCCGTCCAACACCGGCTCAGGCAGATCGCCGGTCCAACCGAGTTCGACACTGTTGGAACCGATACCGATCTCCGCCATCGGGGCATCACCGCCGCCTGAGAACGCGATGTCCATACCCGCCGCCCGCGGGCGCACCAGTCCATCCTCGGTGGCGACGAGACTGGGGTCGGCGTCCACCCACCCCCCGTTCGAGCGAACACGGACCGGGACCGCGTGGGTCTCCATGGTCAGGGTGCCGTCGGGGTTGGCGAAGTGCTGGGTCTTCTCGTCCGTCAGCCCAGCGATCTCCACCCGCTCACCCGTCTCCTCGGCCAGAGCGAGAGCGTCCCGTTCCTCTTCGGAAGAGCTCGGGTCGGTGCCGGTCGAGTCGTCCTCATCCGCCAGAGCGGAGGGAGCGGTCAGTAGTGACAGGGCCAGAGCCATGGCGGTCGAGACCGCCGTCGCTCGGGTCAGGGCGCGACGCATGGGGGATGCCAGTCCTCGTGGGATGACGAATCCGGAGATTCGGCCGCACGGTGTGCGAACAACACGGGATGGTACTCAGAACCAGGCGGAAATGCGACTTTTGGGCGATATGTCTTGTTTAGATTGTGATGTGAGTCCTGTAAACCAGCCGCGTGAACAGGCTCTAAACCACCATGGCCGCATCCAGCCACTTTCAAGCACGGTTACGATCATGCGACCCCTCATGGGCTTCGCGTTTCATCCGAACTTCAACGGGTACGGACTCGGGCCTTGTAGGCCCAAGACTTGCGAGTACGCGCGCACTGGCGTCTACCGTGCACACCTCTCGTCTCGCGCACAGCGGGGTTGAATCCCGGCGCGAAGCGGCAAGACCTCTCGCTGAGGCAATCGGACCTTTGATCCGATGGTGGACCACCCCCGGGCGTGAGGGAACCCCAGGCCAAGTGGGGTGAACCCGTGTGCTGGCCTGGGGTCGGTGGGCCCGTATGGCTCCTGGTGTGCTCGCCGGTCCGGCTACGGCACCGGCGCCTTCACCGGAACCGGCCCGCCCCGCAGCAGTGACGCGGTGGCCTCGGCCGCCGCCTTGGCCACGTCCGGGAACACCGACTGGTAAGTGTCCTGGGTGAAGTGGGTAGTCGCGTGACCCAGCTCGTTGGAGACCACCTTCACGTCCGTTCCCGCGGCGAGCGCGAGCGAGGCGGCCCCGTGGCGCAGCCCGTGCAGCGTGATCGGCGGCAACCCCGCCGCCCGGGAGATGCGCAGGAACCAGTCACTGACCTGGGCTGGATGCCACCCCGTGCCGTCCTGGCGGGTGAACGCCAACCCCGTGTCCTGCCAGTCCTTCCCTGCTTGGAGTCGGGCCTCGTTTTGGAACCGCTTCCAAGCCCGCAAGACCTTGATCGTGTCGGTGTCCAGGGTGATGGTGCGCTGGCCCGCCGCGCTCTTCGGCGTCGACGTCACCGTCTCCCACGCCAACTGGACCATCTGGACCCGGATATCGACCTGCCCGTCCGTCAGGCGGGTGTTGGACCACGGTAGCCCGACCGCTTCACCGCGTCGGAGCCCTTTGGCAGCGATGAGGTGGAACATCGCATACAGCCGCCGGTACTTGCGGGCGTGCGACAAGAAAGCGCGGGTCTGCTCGGGGGTCCACACCATCACCTCCCCCGGCACCACCCCGTCCGCCTTCCACTGGCGAACCCGGTCCGGTGTCCACACCAGGGGCCGTTTCCTCGGACACGACGGAAGCCGTGCGTGCGAGGCGATGTTCACCGACACGGGTAGATCCGGGCGGCGCACCGCATCCGACAAGGCGCTGCGCAGCGTGGCGCGGATCCGGTGCTTGGTGGACAGCGAGATCACCCGCTGGCCGCGCACCGACGCCTTCACCCTGGCGTCGTCGGACTCGCGGCACTCCAGGATGTGGACGTTGGCCTCCTCAATCTGGGCGAACATCGCCTCGGCGTGGCGGGCCTGGAGCTTGTCCACACGCAGCCGGCCCAGGTGCGGCACGAGGTACTTGCGGATGTGCCCGGCGTAGGAGGCCCGGGTCCCCTCCGCGAGATCGGGCTTGCCCTCCAACCACTCGGCCAGCCATACGGCGACGGTGGGTGGTTCGGTGCGCACGTCCACCGACATCGCGACCTTCTTGCGCACCTCCTCCACCTCCGGGAGCGGACGGCGCTGCTTCAACGCCTTCTGCACCAGGTCCGCGATCTGGACCTCGACCACCGGGTCCTTCTCCGCCAGGCCGATCAGCGCCTTGACATGCTCCAACCCTTCACGGGCCTGGTCGTGGGAGGCGAGCCCGACCCGCCGGGCCTGACGGCGCCCACCCTCCGCAGTCGGAGGGAGCTCGTACTGGAACGCCCACGCCCCATGAGCCGGATTCCAGCCCCCGCCCTTGCGCTTGAGCTGGGAACACTTTGCCCCGAGGGCCCTGCCTGTTGCCTCGTCGCGGCACCCGCACCGTTTGAACGTGGACCCCTCACGTGATGCCATCTATGACCTCACCTTCGTCTCGGTGTTCTCACGCGCCCCGCATCCGGTACAACAGCCGCCCACCGGCAGCCCGAGGTAGGCGAGCACCCCGGCGGTCGGGACCACCCACGTCCTTCCGACCCGACGGGCGGGAACGGGGAAGGCCCCTTGGCGGAGGAGTTGGTAGGTGATGGTCCGCGTCCCTGGGCAACGGAGAGAGCGCGCTGGACGACCTCCAGGAAGCTACGGCCCTGCGTGAGAACCTGAGCCCGGACGACCCCTGGACGGCCTCGGTGGTCTGATGCGCTTCGCGCACTGCCGCCAGCTCTACTACGGAGCCGAAACGCAGATCTGGATCCCCGGGCGTGAGGAACAGGCCCAGCAGGTCGCCCAGGAGGCTGTGAACCTCTACGAAGCCGCGGCCTCTGAGGGATCTGACGACTGGGCCTACCAGGACGAGGCCGGAGCCCGCGCCGACCTCAGTTACTCCCGAGTGTCACTGGGAGAGATCGAAGGTGCCACGCAAGCCCTCGGACCGGTGCTGGATCTGCCCGCCACCAAGCGGGTGGCCGGAGTGGTGAACAGCGTCATGCGCGTACACGGCGCCCTGCGCGGCCCGGACTACACCGGAAGCAAGACCGTCGCCCGGCTCCGTCAGGAGATCGAGTCCTACAGCCAGACCCCCGCCTCAGCGCTGACAACGGGCCGCTAGTGTTCTGAGTCGTTAATTCGATGAAGATACGCGGCGATGGTTTCGAAGATCTCCTCGGCCGTCTTGGTCCACACGAACGGCCGGGGGTTCTCGTTCCAGGTATCGATCCACCCCTGGAGTGCGTGCTCCAGATCGCTGACCGAGGTGCAGGACCCCCGCCGGATCATCCTGCGGGTGATCTCGGCGAAGAACCGCTCCACCAGGTTCAGCCAACTGGAGTAGGTCGGGATGAAGTGCAGGTGGAAGCGGGGATGGGCCAGCAGCCAGTCCTTGACGATCGGCGCCTTGTGCGTGCCGTAGTTGTCCACGATGAGGTGGACATCCAGCCCAGGGGGCGTTTCGCGGTCGATCTGGTTGAGGAACTTGCGGAACTCGACGGAGCGGTGCCTGCGGTGGTGAGCCGAGATCACCTTGCCCGAGGCCGCGTCCAGGGCCGCGAACAGGGTGGTCGTACCGTGCCGGATGTAGTCGTGGGTCCGGCGCTCGGGCACGGCGGGCATCATCGGCAGCACCGGGGCCGACCGGTTGAGCGCTTGGATCTGGGACTTCTCGTCCACGCACAGCACCAGTGCCGCGTCCGGCGGGTTGAGGTAGAGGCCGGTGACGTCGCGGACCTTCTCGATGAAGAACGGGTCGTCGGACAGCTTCCACTCGTCGACCAGGTGGGGTTTGAGCCCGAACGCTCGCCAGATCCGCGAGACGGCGGTCTGGTTCAGCCCGGTCCGCTCGGCCATCGACCGGGTCGACCAGTGTGTACCGCCATCGGGCGAGGGCTGTTCCAGGGTCTGGCGGATGACCTCCTCGACGTGGGCGTCGGTGATCTTGCGGGGCTGGCCGGGGCGGTCCTTGTCGGAGAGCGCCTCCAGCCCGCCGTCGATATAGCGGTTGCGCCACTTGCCCACCGTCTGCGGCCAGACCCCCAGCACCCGGGCGACCTCGGCATCGGTGCCGCCCTCGGCGCAGCGCAGGATGATCCGTGCGCGCTGCGCCATGACCTGCGCTGACGTGGGCCGCCGTGCGATCTGTTCCAGCGTGCGCCGGTCCTCGTCACTGACTACCAGGGGCCTTTTCTTCCTGCCGCGTTGCGCCATGAGACCATCGTAACCAATTATTCATCGAATTAACGACTCAGAACACTAGCCTGCCGGACATGTACCCAGTCGAACTCTCCAGTTCCAGGCTCACCCTCCGGGAGCTGAGGCTCAACGACGTCGACGGCCTGGTCCAGGTCTACGGCGATGCGGAGGCCGTCCGGCACCTGTCCTTCACACCGCGCACGAAGGAGCAGTGCGTCTCCATCATCGACGCTGCGGTCGCCGACGCCCAGCGCGAGAACAGGGGCGTCTACATGCTCGGTGTCGCAAGAGAGGATCGCCTCGTCGGTGCCGCGCGCCTGGCCGTGGACGAGTGGCCCCACAGCGCACAGATCGGGTTCGCACTTCGGCCCGATCTGTGGGGGCAGGGGTTGGGCGGCGAGCTCGTCGGACTCCTTCTCCGGTTCGGTTTCAAGATCTGGGACTCAAGCGGATATGGGGTGCCCGCTCCCCGCAGAACCTGGCATCCGAGCGCGTCATGCTCAGGGCCGGGATGGTGGAGGAAGGACGGATCCGCCGTCACCTGTGGACTCGCAACGCCTGGCGCGACTCCATCGTGCACTCGGTCCTGGACGACGAGTGGGTGCCGGACTCACCGGTACACAAGCCATAGGTTCCATCCAGGAGTCCGAGTCACCCGTAGGGCGGCCCAATTGAACCCTGGCGGCTACCAGAGCCTCCATCACCACCCGTGCAGGACACCTCTGTCCGAGAGACCGTCAGGACGCCCTCCCCCCTTTACCGCCCGGAGGTACTGATGATGGGTTCATCGCATGCCGCGACCGGTGTGCTCGCAGGCGCGGCCACCGGTGTGCTGTGCGGTTCCGATCCCGCGGACGTGCTGTTGTGCGCCGCGGTCGGGGCGGGGGCCGCGCTGCTTCCCGATCTGGACGAGCCGGGCAGCACCGTGGGCCGGTCGCTGGGGCTGGTGACGGAGAAGATGTCAGAGAGGTTGCGGGATGCCTCGCGGAGCGTGTACCTGCGCACGGCTACGGAAGTGGAGCTGGCTGAGGACAAGGACGGTGCCCATCGGTACCTGACACACACGATCCCCGCGTGTGCGGCCTTCGGCCTGGTGGCGTTGATGGCGGCGATCGCGCCGCTGGGCACCGGGCTGGTGGTGTTCGCGATGGCCGCGCTGGGGTTGGGGACGGTAGCCCGGTCCTTGAAGAAGTGGGGGCCCCTGAGAAAGCGAAGAATCGCGGCATCGGTGGCAGCGGTCGTCATCGCGGCCGGCTCGATGTTCGCCGAGGGCGGCGGTCCTGCGCCGTGGTTGATCGGGGTGACGATCGCCATCGGCGCGCTGACCCATGTTCTGGGAGACTGGCTGACCCGCTCGGGGGTTCCGTTGGCCTGGCCGTTCGTGGTGCGCGGCAAGCGGTGGTGGATGTTCAGGTCGCCGGTGGCCTTCCACACGGGCAAGAGCTGGGTCGAGGACGGAATCCGGTGGGCGTCGCTGGCGGGCCTGCCGTTGATGCTGGTCCTGAGCTCGCCTCCACCGACGGTGGCATGAGGGAACACTGCCAGTCCCGCTCTTGTGGCGGCCTGTTGTGGCCAACGGCTGCGGAATGTCATCGGCCGGTGGTACTCAGTTGACGTTCCTTCCCCACCCCCTCAGAGCTCGGAGGCGACGTGACCGCGCGCAACTTCAAAGGGCAGTTCTCCTCCTGGCCCTCAACAGCGTTCTTCATCTTCTGCGGCGTGCTCCTGCTGGCGATGCTCGCCGACTGACAGAAGGGCACGTGGCCGCTGCAGGCTCAGCCGGTCGGGCGGATCGAGGCCCTCACCGGAGAGGCCCCGCCATGCCGGCCCCCGCCCAGTCATTGGCTGAGCGCAACGCTGACGAGTGACGGGAGGACGATCCCGGCACACACCATGTCCGCTCAACACCCGGCACGAAACACACAAGACGACCGCGAGCGGACGGCCACGAAAACCGGACCGCGGGAAACAGGTTCGCCGAGAGGCCCGCTATCCCGCCTCAGTCGTCGGACTTCGTGAAGTAGGCGGCGGTCTGCGCGTTCTCCGGGTAATACGACTCGATCGCGACTTCGTCGAGGGTGATGTCCATCGGCGTACCGAACGTGGTGATTGTCGAGAAAAGGCGCAGTTCCCGCCCATCGAAGCGGATGATCATAGGGATCACGACATCGGCCGCGCCCGGTCGGCGCGGCGCGCCTCCGGAGTCGGGGGCCAGCAGTTTCTCGTAGAGCGCGGCGAGCTCGGGGTCGGGGGCGACGGCCAGCTGACGTGTGATCCGGGAGCGGAACGCCGCGCGCACGTCGGCCAGATTGACCACCAAAGGGGCGAGGCCGCGAGGGTGCAGGCCCAGCCGGACCAGATTGACCGGGGGCCGCAGCAGGTCGGGAGCCACCTCAGCGAGGAACGGATCAAGGGCGCGATTGGTCATCAGGATGTTCCAGCGGCGGTCGAAGGCCAGCGCCGGGTACGGCTCGTGTGCTCGGAGCACCCTTTCGACTGCCTTCCGGGCGGCCGACAACGCGTCGTCGCTGAGCGGACGCTCGGCATATCTGGGCGCGAAACCGGCGGCGAGCAGCAGCCGGTTGCGATCGCGCAGCGGCACATCGAGCTGCACCGCCAACCGGAGGACCATGTCGGCGCTCGGGTTGGATTTTCCGGTCTCGACCAGGCTGACGTGGCGGGCTGAAACGTCGGCGGCGATCGCGAGATCGAGCTGGCTGAGCCGCCGCCTGTGCCGCCATTGCCGCAGCAGCTCCCCGACTGTTGTGTCCACAGTCGTCGAGGCTACTCGCCGCGGAGCCGAACGCCATGAAATCGGAGTTCATCGACAACTGCCACGGCTGCCGGAACACTGCGTCCATGACCACGGACAACAAGAGCACAGACAACAAGAGCATCGTCGAACGCGCCCTGGCTGAGCTGCTGGGGACAGGCGACGTCGACGCGCTCGCGCCGTTCCTGAGCGATGCCTTCATCCACCACCGGCCTGATGCGACCGTCTCAACGAAGGCGGAATGGCTCGCTGCCGTACGTACGGCGCTGGCGCCGCTGGCCGGCATGCACGTCGAGGTCCGGCACGTGCTGGCCGAGGGTGACCACGTCGTGATGCACTCGCGGCGACGGCTTCCCGAGGGCGGACCGGAGATCACGGTCGTCGACATCTGGCGACTCGAAAAGGGCCTGATCGCCGAAGCGTGGGAGATCATCGAGCCGACGGCGCAGACAGCCGCCAATCTGGTGTGGTGGGAGCCCGCTGAGCGCTGACCAGGCGCCCGCCCCGGGACAGACCGGGGCTCCACACGAGGGTGGAGTGGGATGAGCTCGGCAATGTCCAAGCCCCCTCCCGCTCCGGCTGGCACCTTCCCGCGTGTCCGGGCGTACGGCCGAGGTGTTCGGCGCGCGGTCAATACCGACGGGTCCTCCTGGAGTTGCGCCGCACCAGCCATGCGGTGCGTATAGCCGCCTTCAGTCGCACAATGCCGACCGGCCCCCGGAACACCTTCCGGGGGCCGACATGCATCCAAACCCTCACCCGAACGTTCCGTAATACGTGACGGGAGGCGATTCCGGCACGCACCGCCATGGCCACGGAACCCGCACGGGACACCTGTGGACAACTCTGTGGACAACTCTGGTTCAGGTGCCGGGGCGGAAGTGGTTGTCGAAGCCGAGTGCCTCCCACAGCGGCTCGTGTCCGGTCAACCGCCCCCGATGGTCTGACCACCCGGTCCGGTACTGGGTCCAGGCCTTCTCCGCCACCCCGGGCAACCGCGGCAGCAGTAGGAACGCCAGGTCACCGAAACCGGTGAGGGTCTCACCCCAGACCGCGGCCCCCACACCGGCGATCACCGTGCCGGGGGCCGCCTCCCGCGCGGTCTCCGCCGGGTCCCAGTCGAAGCTGTTCTCGACGGTGATCGGCGGGTAGGCGGGCAGGCCCAACCGGTCCCGGTCACCCTCCTGGGCGGGGTCGGCGCACCCGTCGGCGTAGGGCCGGTCCAGGTAGAGGCGGGAGTTGGGCGACAACAGCACCGGGACACCCGCCTCGGTGGCGGCCGGAACGTCGCCAGGTGAGATCTGGAAGGTCTCGGCCGCCTGGTCCACCAGCGAGTGGAACTCCTCGGGGACCGTCTGCTTGATCGCCTCGGGGTCGAACTCGTCGGGGGCGCCGATCCAGAACTGGAGGACGTCGTCCGAATCCAGGGCGCCGGCGCGGGCCGTCTCCTGCCAGCCCACCACGCGTTTGCCCTGTTCACGAACCCACTGGTGGGCAAGGCGGACGAACTCCACGTAGTCCTCGTGGCCCATCCCGAACGGTTCGTCGCCGCCCAGGTGCAGGAACGGCCCCGGCGCGGCCTCGGCGAACTCGGCGATGACGTCCCGGGCGAACCGGCGGGCGGCCTCGGAGTCCGGGTGCAGGTAGCGCAGCCGGGGATGCGGGTACTCGGTACCGTCGGCCAGCTCGGGGTAGGCGTCGAAGGCCCACCGTATGTGCCCCGGCAGGTCCACCTCCGGGATCACGGTGATGTGGCAGCACGCGGCGTGGGCGACGAGACCGGCGAACTCCTCCCGGGTGTAGTACTCGCGGGTGCCGTCCGGGCCGGGCCGGGTCAGTTCCGGCCAGGCCCGTGACTCCAGCCGCCAGCCCTCGCTGTCGGTCAGGTGCAGGTGCAGGACGTTGAACTTGTACAGCGCCATCAGGTCGATGACCCGGCGTACCTCGTCCGGGGTGAAGTAGTGGCGGACCACGTCCAGGGACAGGCTCCGCCAGGCGTGCCGGGGACCGTCCACGACCACCCCCTCGGGGGCCCACACGTCACCGTCGGCGTCCACGGAGACCGACTGGACCAGGCTGGTCAGCCCGCGGAAGGCGCCCTCGACGCTGGTCGAGGAGACCAGCACCCGCCCCTGGGCGACCTCCAGGCGATACCGTTCGTCAGCCCCCGGTTCGGGGCGGGGGTCGACCCCCGTGGCCGGTGCCACAGAGGCGAGATCCGCCGCATCGGCCCCGGTGGAGACCGCCACGTCCGCCTCGCCGCGGACGGGTTCCACCCGCAGGCCGTACAGGCGCCCGGCCGCCCAGGCGAGCCAGTCCACGGTGTCGGGGGCGGCGCCGGACAGGGTCAGCCGCCCGCCCGTACCGATCCGGACCGCCGCACCGATCTCGGCCAGGGCCGCTGCAGGCACCAGGCCCCGTTCATTGTGCTCGGGCATGGAAACGCCTCTCGTACTCGGTGCGGCGCTCGCGCTGACGACCCGGGTCGGCGACCGGGGCCGACAGCAGCAGCCGCTGGGTATAGGGGTGTTCGGGGTCCGTGGTGACCTGATCGGCGCCGCCGTACTCAACGATCTCCCCCCGGTGGATGACCGCGACCCGGTGGCTGAGCGCCCGCACCACCGACAGGTCGTGCGAGACGAACAGGTAGGCCGTCCCGGTCCGCTCCTGGATCTCCAGCAGCAGGTCCATGACAGTGCGCTGCGTGGTCAGGTCCAGGGCGGAGACGGGTTCGTCGCACACGATCAGCCGGGGCGAGATCGCCAGGGCCCGGGCGATGGCCACCCGCTGGCGCTGGCCGCCGGAGAACTCGCGGGGCAGCCGGTGCACGGCGTCCCGTGGCAGGGCCACCTGGTCGAGCAGGCCGGCCACCCGGGTGCGGGCCTCGGCGGCGCCCACCCCGTGGGCGAGGAGGGGTTCGGCGAGGGTGTCGCCGACGAGCAGGGACGGGTTGAGGGAGGTGTAGGGATCCTGGAAGACCACCTGGATGTGTCGGCTGAGCTCGCGCCGCCTGCGCCGGGAGGCCCCGTCGACGCGTTCGCCGTCGAAGCTGATGCGGCCGCCGGAGGCGGGCACCAGGCCGAGGACGGCGCGGCCGATGGTGGACTTGCCCGAACCGGACTCCCCCACCAGGCCGAGGGTCTCGCCGGGGCGGATGTCCAGGGACACGCCCCTGAGTACCTCGATGCGGGGCGCGCGCCATCCCTTGCCGGGGAAGGAGACCCGCAGGTCGCGCACGTCCAGGAGCGGTTTCGGTCCGGTCCCGGCCACGGTGTCCGGGTCGTGGCCGTGGTCGGGGTTCGGGTCGCGCGGGCTGTACGGGTCGGTCACTGGGCCGCCTCCCTGGGCTGCCATGGCGCTCGGGCCGGGGTGTCGTCGAGTACCGCGTCGAGCAGGCCCCGGGTGTAGTCCTCCCGGGGGTCGCGGAGGATCTGTTCGGTGGTACCGGTCTCCACGATCAGACCGTCGTGCATCACCGCGACCCGGTCGCACAGGTCGGCGACCACCCCGAGGTTGTGCGTCACCAGCAGCACGCCCATGTCGCGTTCGGCCTGGAGGCGCCGAAGCAGGGCCAGCACCTCGGCCTGCACGGTGACGTCCAGGGCGGTGGTGGGTTCGTCGGCGACGAGCAGGTCGGGGTCGCAGGAGACCGCCCCGGCGATGAGCACCCGCTGCGCCATGCCGCCGGAGATGTGGTGCGGGTGGCTGCGGAAGGTGCGTTCGGGGTCGGGAATCTCCACCTGGCGGAGCAGGTCCAGGGCGCGTTCGCGGGCCTGGGCGCGGGAGAGCCCGAGCTTGACCCGCAGCGGTTCGGTGAGGTGGTCACCGATGGTGAAGGCGGGGTCCAGGTTGCTCATGGGTTCCTGGGGGACGTAGGCGACGGTGTCCCCGCGCAGGTTCCGCAGGGCCTTGTCCGCCGAACCCACCACCTCGGTGCCGTCGAGCAGGACGCTGCCCCTGGACACGCGGCCGCCCTCGGGCAGGAGGCCGAGCACGGCGAAGGCGGTCTGTGTCTTGCCCGAACCGGACTCCCCCACCAGGCCCAGGACCTCGCCCCGGCGCACGTCCAGGTCGACGCCGTGGACGACCTCCCGGGAGCTGCCGTCGGCGAGGGTGTAGGTGACCGCGAGGTCGCGGACGGACAGCAGGTCGGCGCGTTCTCCCGCACTGTCCAGGGTGGTGGGGGCGCCGGCGCCGCCCCTTCGGGCCCTGCGCCCGGTGGCGGGTGCGGTGCCCTGGTCCTCCAGGACGTCGCGCAGAGAGGCGGCGAGCAGGACCAGGGCGGCGCTGGTCAGGCCCAGTGCGAGCCCGGGCCACAGCATGAACAAAGGTGCGCGCTGGATGTTGGTGAAGGCCTCGTTGAGCATGGCGCCCCAGGTGGGCAGGTCACCGCTGCCGATGCCGAGGAACTCCAGCCCGGCCTGGAGGCCGATGGCCATCCCGGCGACCAGGGCGCCCTGGATGATGATGGGGGCGCGCACGACGACGAGGACGTGGCGGGCGATGATCCGCGAGTCGCGCAGGCCGAACACCCGCGCCGCGTCCACGTACAGTTCGCCGCGTATCGCGGCGACGGCGCCGCGCACCAGCCGGTAGAAGGCGGGGGCGACCAGGACGCCGAGCACGACCATGAGCACCCACACGTTGGTGCCCAGGACTGCGCGGGTGGCCAGCAGGACGACCATGGCGGGCAGCGCCATGACCAGGTTGACCCACCAGTTGGACAGGGAGTCGAACCAGCCGCCGTAGTACCCGGCTGCCAGTCCGCTCGGTACGCCGAGGGCCAGGGCCACGGCCACCGCGAGGAGGGCGCCGCCCAGGGTGTTGCGGCCGCCGTACAGCAGCCTGGACCACACGTCGCGCCCGGAGGAGTCGAAGCCGAGCAGGTGGCCGCCGCCGGACGGCCCGAAGGCGTCCTCGAGGTCGGCTGTGGTCGGAGCGTGCGTTGTGAACAGCGGGGCGAACACGACCAGGACGACGATGGCGGCCAGAACCAGGGACGAGCCCAGTGCCTGGGGGCTAACGAGGAAGCGTCGGGCCGTTGCCGACCGGCGTCCCGGCCCCGGTGGCCGAACGGCCGCCGGCCGGTGCTCCGGTTCCGTGGCGGCCTTCTCTGGCGCGCCTGGTGTGACGGGGGAGCTCACGAGACCCTCGCTTTCGGGTTGAGCCAGCCGACGAGGACGTCCACGAGCAGGTTGGTGAGGATGACCCCGATGACGGTCACCATGACCACGCCCATGATCACGGGGATGTCCCCCCTGGTCGTGTACTGGACGGTCATCGCGCCGATACCGGGGAGGCCGAAGATCTGCTCCACGATCACCGCGCCGCCGAGCAGGCCGACGAACTGCATGCCGAGCACGGTCAGGCCCGGTGTGGCCGCGCTGCGCAGTACATGGCGGAAGACCACCCGGGAGGCGGGCAGTCCCCGGGAACGCAGGGTGCGCACGTAGTCGCGGCCCATCACCTCGATGACGGAGCTGCGCACCTGTTGGGAGACGCCGGCGATCCCGGCGACGGACAGCGACAGGATCGGCAGGGTGACGGTGGCGAGCCAGCCGCTCGGGGACTGGCTCAGGGGCGTGTAGCCGACGGCGGGGAACCACCCGAGCCGGACGGCGAACACCAGCACGAGGACCAGGGTGACCAGGAAGCCGGGCAGGGCGTAGCCGAGCACGCTGACCGTCTGCACGGCCCGGTCCACGGCGCCCCGGCGCACCCCCGCCCACACGCCGAGGACGAAGGAGACCACCGCGGTGACGAGGGTGACCCCGACCATCAGGCTGACGGTGACCGGGAGCCGGTTGGCCAGGGCACGGGAGACGTCCTCGCTGGTGTACCAGGACCGGCCCAGGTCGCCCTGGAGGGCGGAGGTGAGCCAGTCGAGGTAGCGCACGGCGACCGGCCGGTCGAGCCCGAGTGCCGCGTTGTGCGCGTCGACGGCCTGCTGCGGGACGGCCGGGCCCAGAACGTGGCGGCCCACGTCGGTGCCGGGCAGGGACAGCAGGAGGTAGGCGAGGGCGGAGATGACGACCAGGAGCAGCAGCCCCGACCCCAGCCTCCGCAGGATGAACGAGAGCATGGCCCCTACTCGGCGGGAGCGTAGTTGTACAGGGCGGGGACGGCCATGCCGGACTGGGGTTCGACATCGACGGTGCCGTCGCTGACGTGCAGGAACGTCATCCGGTAGAAGGGTACGAACCAGCCCTGTTCGACCAGGTGCCGGTTGAGCTCGCGCGCCTGGTCGGCGGCCTCGCCGTCGGGGGAGGTCTGGATGGTGTGGGTGAGGTCCTGGACGGTTTCGTCGGTGGTGCCGAAGAAGTTGAAGGTGCCGGGCAGGACCAGTTCGACCGTGGTCACCCAGTCCTCGGCGGGCTGGGCGTTGTTCATGACCATGCCCGGGTAGGCCTGCTCGGTGAAGATGCTGTTCAGGGCACTGCCCGAGTCGAGGTTGTCCCAGGTCAGGTCGATACCGACGTCGGCAAGGTCGCTCTGGAGGCTGGTGGCCAACGGGTCGGAGACGATCTCGCTCATCCGTGGCAGGGTGAGCGCGAAGCCGTCGGGGTACCCGGCGTCGGCGAGGAGTTCGCGGGCGCGTTCGGGGTCGTGGTCGTAGTAGGTGTCCAGTTCGGGGTCGTAGGCGTCGGTCTGGGGGCCGAAGATCTGGCTGGTGGTCTCGCCCTGGCCGTCGCGGAGCTGTTCGAGCATGGTCTCGCGGTCCACGGCGTGGTTGATGGCTTGGCGGACCTCGGGTTCGGCGAGTTCGGGGGCGATGTGCCCGTCCCGGTCGAACAGGATGATGCCCTGGTAGTCGATGTCCTGGGGTTGGGTCTCCACCTTCTCGTCGCTTTCCGCGACCGCCTGCTGGTCGACGTCCTGGAGCAGGGCGGCGTTGATCTGCCCGGTGCGGACGCCGTTGACGATCGCGTTCTCGTTGTCGAAGAGGTTGATGGAGACCTCGTCGTAGGGCAGGTCCTCGCCCCAGTAGCCGTCGGCGCGGGTGTACACCCAGGTGGTGCCGACTGCGGTGCGGTCCTGGTCCAGTTCGTAGGGTCCGGTGCCGTCCGGGTCGGTGGTGAGGGAGTCGCCGTCGAAGGCGGCCGGGTTGGCCATGAGGCCCGCGGCGTCGCTGAGGTAGAAGACCATCGCCGGGTTGGGCTGTTCCAGGTGCAGGACGACGGTGGTGTCGTCGACGACCTCGACCTCCTCCAGGAGGGCCATGGTCTGGGCCTGGCCGCCGCCACCGTCGCGGAAGCGCTCCAGGTTGGCCCTGACCGCCTCGGCGTCGAACGGGGTTCCGTCGTCGAAGGTGACGTCCTCGCGCAGGGTGAGTGTGAGTTCGGTGAGGGACTCGTCGTAGGTCCACTCCGTGGCCAGCATGGGCGTGTAGCCGCCGTCGGGCTCCCGTTTGACGAGCGTGTCGTAGACCGCCTGGAAGTAGGGCATCGCGCTGCCCATCGCCTCGGCCGGGTCCAGGCTCTGCGGGACGGTCATGGTCCCGATCGTCAGGGATGAGGCGTCCGTGTCAGCGCTGGAACCGGCACAGCCGGTCAGCATGAGCACGAGCGCCCCTGCGGCGGCCACACCTGTGTTGATGCGGGTTTTCGTCTGCATGTCCCACTCCGGTGAGCACGGCCCGGAGGAAGCTCCGGGGGATCGATTGATGTGTCTGGCACCACAAATTAACCACGTGGTAGGTTTCGTGTCGGTCACCGTACAACACCGGAACCGATCCAGGAAGAGCGGAGGGAACAGGCGGCCGAAACCGTAATCTCGGAGCCACCACGGTCTGCACGGCCGCCGAGAGACCCAGACACTCGTGGCACGAACACGCGACAACCCGCTAGGAGACCGTCCCGTGACGGACAGAGAGCGCGCCCGGCAGCGCCTGAACCAGGGCCCTCGTATGAGCAAGGGGGAACGCACCCGGCAGCGCATCATCGACTCCGCCACGGAGCTGTTCTCAAGGTCCGGCTACCGAGCGGTGTCCCTGCGCGACATCGCCGCGCACGCCGGGCTCACCCACGCCGGGGTGCTCCACCACTTCCCCAACAAGGAGGCGACTCTCATACACGTGCTGAGCAGGCGCGACGCGGTCGATGCCCCTCTTATCCTCGACGAGGGCCTCACCCCCCGGGAGCTCGTCGGCAACATCGTGAAAATCGTCGAACGCAACACGGGCACCCCGGGCCTGGTCTCGCTCTACGTCAACCTGTCGGCCGAGGCCACCGACCCCGCCCACCCCGCGCACGCATACTTCTTCGGCCGCTACCAGATCCTGCGCGGCCTGCTCGTACCCGCGTTCGCCGCCCTGCTCGACGATCGGACCGAAGCCACCCCCGCGCCCTCCCCCGAGACGGCCGCACAGCAGTTCCTCGCCATCCTGGACGGACTCCAGGTCCAGTGGCTCCTGGAGCCGGGCGCCGTCGACATGCGGGCCTCCGTTCTCGCCTTCCTGCGCAGCCTCGGGATCCCCGCCCCGGACGACGGACTCGGGGACCGGATCGCGGCCGACACCACCGACGCCGCCGACCCCACGAGCAGCACCGGCAACAACGGCAGCAACGGCAGCAACGGCAGCAACGGCAGCAACGGCCCAAACAACCCCACGAACACCACCGACCCCACCCAGGAAAGGCCCAGATGAGTACCCACCCCCGGCTCGGCCCTGCCGTGAAGGCCTCGGTCACCTCCGGCTCCGACACCTGGCACAGCACCGGGGTGGAGGGCGAACTGCGCCCCCTCCACCTGGCCGACGGCCCGCACGGCCTGCGGCAGCAACCCGAGGATGGCGACCACCTCGGCATCGGCGGCAGTGTCCCCGCCACCTGTTTCCCTCCCGCCGTCGGGCTCGGCTCCACCTGGAACCCGGCCCTGGTGCGCAGGGTCGGCGAGGCCCTGGGCGGTGAGGCGAGCTCGCTGGGGGTGGACGTCGTCCTCGGCCCCGGCATGAACATCAAGCGTTCGCCCCTGTGCGGCCGTAACTTCGAGTACGTCTCCGAGGACCCCCACGTCACCGCGCGGATCGCCGCCGCACTGGTGGAGGGCATCCAGTCCCAGGGCGTCGGCGCCTGCGTCAAGCACTTCGCCGCCAACAACCAGGAGACCGACCGGCACCGAGTCAGCGCCGAGGTGGACGAGCGCACCCTGCGCGAGATCTACCTCCCCGCCTTCGAGGAGGTCATCCGCACCACCGAACCCGCCATGGTGATGAGCTCCTACAACCGGCTCAACGGGGTGTACACCAGCCAGGACCCGTGGCTGCTGACCGACCTGCTGCGCGGCGAGTGGGGGTTCGAGGGCGTGGTGGTCTCCGACTGGGGCGCCGTCGTCGACCGGGTCGCCGCGGTGCGCGCCGGACTCGACCTGGAGATGCCGCCCAGCGGCACCGACCAGCTCGTCGCGGACGCCGTGCACCGCGGCGACCTGGACGAGTCCGTGCTGGACACGGTGGTGGAGCGGTTGAAACGGCTCCAGGAGCGGGTGTGGACCGACACCACCCGTTCCCCGGAGCACGAGGCGCACGACGCCCTGGCCCGCGAGGCCGCCCGTGAGGCACTGGTGCTGCTGAAGAACGACGGTGGTGTGCTGCCGCTGGCCACGGACCGGTCCGTGGCCGTGGTCGGCGAGTTCGCCCGCACCCCCCGCTACCAGGGCGGCGGTTCCTCCCGCGTGGTGCCGACCCGGGTGCACAGCGCCCTGGACTCCTTCGAGGCGGCACTCTCCGAGGGCGCCCTGGCGGGTGTGCGGTTCGCCTCCGGGTTCACCCTGGACGGGACCGAGGACCCCGGGTTGGCCGAGGAGGCCGTCGAAGCCGCCCGAGAAGCGGACACCACCGTGCTGTTCCTGGGGCTGCCCGAGTCCGCCGAGTCCGAGGGCTACGACCGGACCACACTCGACCTGCCCGCACCCCAGCTCGAACTGCTCGCCAGGGTGCGCGAGGTCAGCGAGCGGGTCGTGGTCGTACTGTCCAACGGCGGTGTCGTCTCGGTGGCCGAGTGGCAGGACCGGGCCGACGCCGTCCTGGAGGGCTGGCTGCTCGGCCAGGCCGGCGGGGCCGCCACCGTGGACGTCCTGACCGGGGCCGCCGCCCCCTCCGGGCGCCTCACCGAGACGATCCCGGTGCGGCTGAGCGACCACGCCACGTACCTGAACTTCCCCGGCGAGCACGGCGAAGTCCGCCACGGCGAAGGCGTGTTCGTCGGCTACCGCCACTTCGACACCCTGGGCGTACCGGTCGCCTACCCCTTCGGGTTCGGGCTCACCTACACGAGCTTCGCGTACTCGGAGCTGGAGGTGGCCCCGAACGGGGAGAACGCGTGGACGGTGTCGTTCACCGTCACCAACACCGGCGACCGCGCGGGAAGCGAGGTGGCCCAGCTCTACACCGGCATCGGGCAGGACCACCCGACGCGGCCCCGGCGCGAACTGCGCGGGTTCGCGAAGGCGGCGCTGGAGCCGGGCGGGAGCACCCGGGTCGAACTCCCGCTCACCGGACGCGACCTGTCCGTCTGGGACCCCAGGGACCAGCGCTGGTCCCTGGCTGCGGGCTCCTACACCGTCTCCGTCGGCGCCTCCTCCCGGGACATCCGGCTCACCGGCGAGATCACCACCGAGGGCGACCGGTACGTACGGAAGCTGACCAAGCACTGCACGGTGAGCGAGTGGCGCACCCACCACGTGGGCGGACCGGTGATGCGGGAGCTGATCACCTCGTTCCCCGGGCTCACGGACGTGCCGGAGGAACTGCTCCGCATGGCGGACTCCCTGCCGCTGATCACACTGCGGACCTTCGGCCTCGGGGTCACCGAGGAAATGCTCGACCTCCTCGTGGACGACGTGGAGGCCAAACGCCGGGCGGCCGTCGAACGCGGCGAGATCACCGGTTGAGGAGGGGACCGACACGATGACGAACCTTCCCGAAGGGTTCCTCTGGGGCGCGGCCACCGCCGGGCACCAGGTCGAGGGCAACAACACCAACAGCGACATCTGGGCACTGGAGAACGCCGAGGGGTCGATCCTGCCCGAGCGCAGCGGCGACGCCTGCGACAGCTACCACCGGTGGCGCGAGGACCTGGACATCGTCCGGGACCTGGGGCTGAACAGCTACCGGTTCGGGATCGAGTGGGCCCGGATCGAACCCGAACCGGGGCGCTTCTCCCTGGCCGGGCTGGCCCACTACCGGCGGATCGTCGAGGGGTGCCTGGAACGCGGGCTCACCCCCGTGGTGACCCTGCACCACTTCACCTCGCCCGCCTGGTTCCGTGCGGCGGGCGGTTGGACCGGCCCGGACGGCGTCGGCCTGTTCCGCCGGTACGTGCACCAGGCCAAGGCGATCCTGGACGGCGTGCCGTGGATGTGCACCGTCAACGAGCCGAACATGCTCGCGATGATGGCCGGCATGTTCCGTCAGGGTGAGCGCAGGGAGGCCGTGGCCGGGGCGATGCCGCCGCCGGACCAGGAGACCGCCGAGGCGCTGGTCGCCGCGCACCACGCCGCCAGTGAGGAACTGTCCGACCTGTCGGGGGCGGCCACCGGGTGGACCGTCGCCAACCAGAACTTCCAGGCGGTGGACGGCGCCGACGCCCTCGCCGCGGAGTGGGCGCACACACGCGAGGACCAGTTCTTGGACGCCGCGAAGGACGACGACTTCGTGGGGGTGCAGGCCTACACCCGGGTTGTGATCGGACCGGAGGGGCCGAGGGAGCCGGAACCGGGCACCCGCCGCACCATCACCGGCTGGGAGTTCTACCCGCAGGCCCTCGAAGGGGCCGTCCGGCACACCGCCGAACGCACCGGCGGGGTCCCCGTCATCGTGACGGAGAACGGTATCGCCACGTCCTCCGACGAGGAGCGGATCGAGTACACCACCGGTGCCCTGGCCGGGCTGGGCCGGGCGATGGCCGACGGCGTGGACGTGCGCGGCTACCTGCACTGGTCGCTGCTGGACAACTACGAGTGGGGTAGCTGGGCGCCCACGTTCGGGCTGGTCGAGGTGGACCGGGAGACCTTCGGGCGCACCGTGAAACCGAGCGGCCGCTGGTACGGGGAGCTCGCCCGCAGGGGCGAGCTGCCGAGCTGAGTCCCGGACGGTCCCGAACCGGCACGGGCCGAACACCAGGAGGGGCCACCCCGTGCGTGGCCCCTCCTGGTGTTCGCGGGTGACATCGGGCCGAACTCCATTGGGCTCCTGCCCCACCCGCCCATGTCACGATGCACGAAGCCCCTCACGAACGAGAAATTCGAGGAAGTCCAGCCCGAGTTCCTCGGTCATCCCGTCCCCATGGTCGAGAAAGACCATGGTGTCCGTACACACTCCTTCACGCACGGGAAAACCCCACCAGTCTCCTGTTCCCACAGGAGCCACTGCCAGAAAACCTTCGGGAATAAATGACGACTGGTTTATGGTAATCAGGTCCTCCTCCGCTCCCCGTGTGAGACGACAGCCAACAGATCCAGGAACAGGAATTGCTCACCTCCGTAAATTCTCATGGCATTTACGTAGGCCCCCGGCAGAGCAAATCGAAACTCTCCCTCCACAAGGGATATATCCCCTGTGGAGGCAAGTGTCGTACCAGAGGTCCGGCTTGTAGAGACCCCACCCCTGCTCCTGGGGACCCGGACATGAGGAGACCCCCAGACCAGGACGGGTGAACGCGTCTCTTCGCCTGAGGTCGGCGGCCCTGTGGGGGGCCTGGTGTGCTCCCCTGAACCGGCTACCGCACCGGATCCACACCAGCCGCCCCCGCAGGAGCCGCCGCGCCTCGTGGCAACGCAGCGGTGGCCTCGGCCGCTGCCTTGGCCGCGTCCGGGAGCACCCACACTCGGTGGAAGACACCGGCAGGCCGAGGTGGGCCGAGGTGGGCCGAAACTCCCGCGGTGAGGTCCGTCCAGGACCGGCCCACCCGCGGAGCAGGAACCGGGAAGGTTCCCGTGCGCAGGAGCCGGCAGGTGGTGGTGCGGCTCAGACCGAGTATCCGGTCCGCTGTCACCGGGCCCTGCTCACAGCCCCTGGGTCAGCAGCGGCGTGGGCACGTGATCGCCCAAGCGGTGGATGGTCCGCGCGCCGTGCCGCACCCTGACGACCGCGCGTGTGCCGGCGAGGCTTCGGACGCGGGTCTACGGAGCCGGGTCGGTTCCGGCCGTCTTCCTGCGCCGCCGTGGTCCGGCCGACCGCGGCGGCGTCTGACGCATGTGGTCCCGGGCGCGGGTGAGGATGTCGGCGAGTGTCTCGATGTCGGAGCGGGACAGCGGGGCGAACAGCAAGTCGTCCAGGACAGCGACGTGACCGGGGAAGACCCTCGCGAGCACGGCGCGTCCCTCGTCGGTGATGGTGACGGTGATGCTGCGCTCGTCGTCGGGTGACGGCGACCGGGTCACCAGGCCCCGCTTCTCCAGCGTTTGCGCCTGGTAGGTCAGTCCGCTGCGGCTGTAGACGACGCCGTCGGCCAGATCGGTCATCCGCCGGCTGCCCGTCGGCGAGTCGCCGAGGGTGGCCAGGAGTTGGAACTGCACGTAGCTGAGATCCCCGGCGTCCCGCAACTGCTGCTCGACGGCGTGCTTGAGCAGGCTGCTCGCCTCGATGAGGGCGAAGTACGCGCCCAGCTGCGTGGCGTCCAGAGGCGGCGGAGAGGTCATGGGCCGACCCTACCAGTGCTTCTGTTTCGAAGCACTTGCTTCTAATTCGAAGCACTGCTACGGTGATCCCAGTTGCTTCGACTTCGAAGCACATTGCCGAGGGAGACATCATGAAGGCAGTACGGTTCCACGAAACGGGCGGCCCCGAGGTTCTGCGCTACGAGGACATCGACCAGCCGGTCCCCGGCCCGGGCGAGGTGCGCATCCGGGTCGCCGGGTCGGCGTACAACCCGGCCGACGGCGGCATCCGCGGCGGCTTCCTGCCGATCCCGGTCACGCTGCCGCACGTCCCGGGCTACGACGTCTCCGGCACGATCGACGCACTCGGCGACGGGGTGGAGGCCCTCACCCTGGGCCAGGACGTCATCGGGCTCATCCCCATGGACGCCGACGGCTCGGCCGCGCAGTACGTCGTCGCCCCGGCCGAGGTACTGGTCAAGGCGCCCACGCGTATCCCCCTGGCGGACGCCGCCGGACTGCCGTCGGTCGGGCTCACCGCCTCACAGGCGCTCTTCGAAGCGGGCGGGCTCACGGCCGGCCAGCGCGTGCTGGTCAACGGCGCCGGCGGCCCCGTGGGCGGGTACGCCGTGCAGCTGGCCAAGCGCGCGGGGGCGTACGTCATCGCCACGGCGAGCCCGCGCAGCGGCGAGACCGTCAAGTCGGCCGGTGCGGACGAGATCATCGACCACACGGCCACCTCCGTGCTCGACGCGGTCACCGAGCCCGTGGACGTGCTGCTCAACCTGGCCCCGATCACTACGGACGGGTTCACCGCCTTGGTCGCCCGAGTGCGCGACGGCGGCGTGGTCGTCTCCACGACACCGATGGTGACGACGCCCGGCGACGAGGAGCGAGACGTGCGCGCGGCCACGGTCTTCGTGCGCTCCGACGCGGACGCGCTCTCCGGCCTCGTCACTCTCGTCGACAGCGGCGACCTCCACGTCGAGATCGCCCGGCGGGTGCCGCTGAGCGAGCTGCCCGAGGTCCACCAGCAGGCCGATGCGGGAAGGATCCACGGCAAGGTCGTGGCCGTCCCGCCCACCGTCTGACGACCACGCCTTCACCCCCGGTGTGTGAAGGAGAACATGACCCTGAATCTCGTTCCCGAGGTCGCCGTGGCCCTCGCCCTCATGGGCGAGGCCAGGGCGACGACCGGCCCACCGGCGGTCGGCGACATCGCGGACGCCGGGCCGTGTGGGAGCCGGGACTGGCCGCCGCAAGCGCCGCCCTGCCGGTCCCGGCCGACGTGACCATCTCCGACCACCGGGTCCCGACCGGCGACGGTGCTCAGATCACGGTCGGCTGGTACGCAGGACGGCCCGGTCGCTGGACCCGCAGCGGTCTTCTTCCACGGCGGCGGCTACGTCTTCGGCCACATCGACCAGTTCGACGGACCCGTCGCCCGCCATGTGTCCCAGAGCGGCGTGCCGTTCCTGTCGGTCGAGTACCAGCTGGGTGCCGACCATGTTGTTCAGGTCGTCGTAGTCGTAGGTGATGGAGGCCTCGGCTGAGCTGTTCCCATCTGCCGGTGCGTTCGTCGGTGTTGAGGACACGGACACCCTTGGCGAGCTGGGTAGCCCGGCGAGGACCGCAGCGGAGGCAGTCGCTACGACGTCCGGCCCGACGACCAGGAGGGCGAGGGGCTGCTTCCGGGACCGTCCCGCTGGTCGCGGTCGGTTTGCGTTGGGCAGATCCTGGTCGAGCGAGTCGGTATCGACGGTGGCGCCCGGCCGCGGGCGTCGCATCCTCGGTCAGCCGTTCGGCCTCGCCGACTCAAAGAGTCGGGCTAGCTCGTCGTCCAGCTCCTCCACAATGCCATAGCCTTCGTGGCCGGGCGTGGGAAGCTGGAACAGGAACGACGTGCCGATCACGGTCCTCACGGCCGCGCCGCCGGACTGCAAGCAGCGATTGAGGAAGCCGAGCACTCCGCGCCAGTCGAGCCCGCCCCCGATCGACACTCCACCGATGTCCGCGACATAGGCCGCGACTACCTCGCGTGTCACTTCGATCCCGAAGAACACGTGGGCGAGAAAGTCCTCCGGGCCGTCGTAGTAGAAGTCGATATTCTTCCCGAGCGGTGGGAAGCGCTCGACGAGCTCAAGGGCGAAGCATTCCTCAGCCTGAGGCATCAGTGACCACCATCCGCTCCATATCGCACCGCCTGAGCGAATGAACCTCAACGTGGTTCGACCGGAGTCGCCTGTCCGGGGTCCCGTTCGTCTACGACCGGGATATCCGGGGCGAAGCGGGCGATGCCCGCGGCCAACTCGGGACCGCACCGGTATGAGAGCCGGACGCTGCGCTTTTGCACCCCACCTGGCAGCCACTCCGGAACGCCATTGGGCCGCAGGTCGCTTGCGTCCCATTGCCGCCCGCTCGCGACTTGCTGGAAGCCCTTGGTCCGGGCGTTGTTCGGTACGACAGCGACCTGCGGTTCCCAGCCGGGAATCAAGCCGAATCGTCGGACCCGCCGGCGCCACAACACAATTCGGTCGACTTCGTCCCAGCGCGCGAAGACCTTGGACTTGCCGCGGAGCTGGATCCGTTCGGCATTCAGGCGCACCGCCGGGCCACGGAAGAACAAACCGATCACCAGCAGGAGTGGGCAACCGAGCGCAGCCAGGACCCACATCAGCGGCCCTACCCAGGCGTAGGTCTGCGTTTCGAGCCCCGTGACCCGATCGCTGACCGTCACCTCACCGGTGCCGGCGGCGGTCAGGAGCCACGGCGCGGCGAGCACCACGAGGAGGCCGAACGACAGCCAAAGCCAAGTCGACGGTTCGATGCGGTCCTTAACGGTGATCTCGGTGAGCCGACCCTTACCGGACATGCTCAGACCTTTCATTCGGGCGGAATCTCATGTTGCCGACCCGGTGCCGGCCGGAGACCGAACCCGTTTCAACGGACAGTGGGAACAGGGCTTGCTCAAGTCCCGTGGTGGATCAATGGGCCTGGTTGGAACGGATGGGGGCGCATGGCGAAGCAGGCACGGGGTTCGTGATCATTGTGGTACTGAAGCCAAACCATCACGAAAGCATCCCATGCCTGCCTGCACTACGGAGCGACGCTGGACTCGGCCCTGTGGACCGGGAGAGGACCATGCTGTTGAACTCGAGCGATGGCCGAGTGATCGGGTCCTACACCACCTGGGGCGAGCCCGTGTCCGGCACGGGGCACCTGCTCCGTGAGGTGTCGGTGACGGCCGAGCCCGAAGGGATACTGGCCGGCCGCCGGTACTCCGACGGTGATGTGGCCTGGCAGCGGGATCTGACCGAGACGTGCACGTCGGGGAGCGTGGATGACGTCCAACTCGCATCCGCCGGGAACCAACTGTTGGTGGCCTATACGTGTGTCGAGGACGGTTCAGCCCATGCGGCGATGGTGGCGGACCATACGGGTCACTCTTTCTGGGTGGAATCCTGGGCGGACGCCCCCGCGCCCCGGGTTCACGTCGTGCACGCACACACGGTTCCCGGAGGGCCGGACGATCCGATTTCACGAATGCTCGACGAGGAGCTGAGTGGCGGGTTCGCGTTCGTTCACGGAAGCGAACTCAACAGGGTGGAGCCCTATCTCCCCGAGTCTGGCGTAGTGCTCCGGGGGTGGGGGACGATGCAGAAGAGCCTCTGCGGGACTTCAGGGAGGCACCGCAGGAGATCATCCTGCATTCCTCACCGCGAGGGAAGATGAATGATCTTCTCGTCGTGCAGGTCGCCCGATGGCTGGCCGGTCTCATGACCCGGCGTTCATGAAGGCGAGTCCGATGCCCACGCCTCCCACCAGGGTGACTCCGATGGACATCCACGCGTAGCGCTCGTACCGGGCTGCCTTGGGTGCGTGGTGATCCGAGCGCGCCTTATGTCCTATCAGTGCACGGCGACGGAACCGACGCCCTGGGCAGGCGTACGCGAACCCATGGAAACGGACCCGGGCGTGGCTTCACGCAGGTGGGGCCTGATATCGAACAAGCGCCGGAGGTTCGTCCGGTGTGTTGCGAGGTGAAGTCCACTGGCCGAAAGCGGCCATCAGGATGTGTCCGGGACCCGGCTCGGAATGGTGCTTGAACCGGCCCGAGAAGCCATGTGGACGGTGTTTCCGTGACGTCCTAGGCAGAGCCGGGAGAGGCGCCGCCGGGGGTGTTGGACATCGTGATCTCGGCGTCCGCGAGGCGGGCTTCCTCGCGGACATCCGGATGGGGATGGCGGAGGAAGGGCTCGATCAGCGGTCGTGCTCGTAGGTCATGAGTGGCGCCGAAGACGCACAGGACATACGTGATGAGTTCGGGTTCCAGCCGCGCCATGGCCGCGTCCAGCGGTTCGACCAGCTCCCAGGGCAGGCTGTAGCGAGAGGACGCTTCGCAGAGCGCGTTCAGGGCGGCCTCACGGACTCCGGCCACGGAATCGCCGACCGCGAGGGCGACCAGGCGTCCGACGACCAGGCGGGCGGTGGCCGCGTCGAGCATGGCGCCGCGCAGGACATCGCCGAGCACTTCGGCGGCCAGATCGCGGCGTCCCGGGTCGCCGCCGGTCGACGCTTCGAGCGCCATGAGCACGTCCCGTACCAGGCGTTGGCCGCGATCCTCTGGGCGGCGCTGCGTTCCCATGAGGACATTATTCGCGTCCTGCCACCCGCGCGGGTCGGTCGGGAGGACCCGAGGCGCTGGAACTCGCCGAAATTAGGCGTTCTGCACGTCTTGTGGCACTTCGTCACTACACCTAGCATCGAGGCGACCTCACCCGGTCACCTTTTGGATCAGCCCCCTCACCCCCAGGGATACCCCCATGCTGAGACGGATCCTCACACCCCTTCTGATCGCCCTGAGCGCGCTGGCGCTGACGCTGGTGGGCACCGTGCCGGCCACCGCCGCGCCCGCGGAGCAGTCCCAACCGCTGCGTCAGACCGTCCTGTACTACGACGCGAGCCAGGCCGCCGAGTACACCTCCGCCGTCTCCTCGGCCGTGAGCGTGTGGAACTCCAGCGTCAACAACGTGCGCCTGGAGCCGGCCGCCGCCGGGCGGCGCGCCGAGATCCGGATCATCGCCGACGACGGCTGGCCCCGTGCCCACCTGGGCCCGGTGCGCCCCGGCGGCCAGGTCACCGTCTGGATGGGCCGTCAGGGCACCGATGCCGGGTACGACGCGGTGCGCATCGCCGCACACGAGCTCGGCCACAGCCTGGGCCTTCCCGACGCCAAGCCCGGCCCGTGCTCGTCGCTGATGTCGGGCTCCACCGGCGGTGTGAACTGCACCAGCCGCTATCCCAACGCCTCCGAGCGCCAGCGGGTCGAGGCCAACTACGGCACCGGTCTGAGCGGCCAGCGCGCCTCCGACGGAGAGCTCCTGGTCGACCGCGCCTGAGCGGGCGCCGGCCATGCCCCTTGGCCTTCGGCGGTCGGCCCGCATCGGCGGGTCGGGCGCCGGAGGTCACACGCGCACCGAGAACATCCGGCGGCCGGCGAGTCGGCCCAGGAGCGCGTTCGGGACGTACACAACGGTCAGGCCTCCCCTGTGCCAAGGGGAACGGGATCCTGGGTGAGGAGGTCCACGGCCTCCCGCACCCGGCCCTGGAGTAGGAGCAACCGGGCGGTGACGCTCTTGTCCCACCAGGCGTCACCGGCCTCTCGGATCACACCGATGGCCTCCGCGTACCGCCCCGCCCTCTCCAGAGCGGAGGCCAGGTACCACGCCGTGTCCGGTGCGTCCGGCTCCCCCGCCTCGGCCCGCGCCCGTGTCTCGGCGAGCGCCTGGCCCACCCGCCCGGCGTGGCACAGGAGCATCACCCGTTGTTCGAACAGCTCCTCCGACATACCGCCGTCGCGTCGGACGAGGTCGTCGACGACGGCCAGGGCCTCCTCCGGGCGTCCCTGGTCGTTGAGCAGCGTGCCCAGCTCCTCGATGACCGTGGCCGTGTCCTCGCCGTCGGGCACCACCAGTTGGGGCAGGGGGCGCAGCAGGTCCAGGCACTCGTCGGCCCTGCCGTGGCGGCGCAGCATCTGGGCCAGGACCACCCGCGGCCGCAGGGCCGCCCAGGAGACGGGTCCGGTGAAGGGCCGGAGCACGTCGGCCGCGCCGTCGACGTCCCCTGCCCGTTCCAGGTGACCGGCGAGGCGGTGGGCGGCCCACGAGCCGGCCTGCCCGAGGACGAGGGCGCGGACGTCGTCATGGCGTCCCTGCCGGAACAACAGGTCGACGAGGGCGTCCACGTCGCTGACCACACCCGTGCGGGTCGAGCGCAGGAGTGCCTCGGCCGCGTCGATCCTGCCCTGGCGTTCGTAGACCGCCGCGAGCGGGGCGGGGTCGCCGGGGGCGTCGGGCCGGGTGAGGGCGGCTTCGAGGAGGGCGGCGACCTCGTCATCGCGGCCGAGCCCTGCGGCCACCTCGACCAGGGCCCGTGCGAGGCGGGGGTCGCCCGCGTGCGGGCGCAGCATCGCGAAGCCCTCGTCGCCGCGCCCCTGGCGGGCCAGCAGCCGGGCGGTGTACCCCAGAGCCACCGGGTCGCCCTCCCGCGCGAAGGGCGCGACCAGGGCGAGGGCCTCGCTTTCTCGTCCCCACTGCTGGGCCAGGTCGGCCGCGGTCCGCGCGGCCTCCCACCAGCCGGTGTCGGTGAACGGCCGCAGAACCTCCAGCGCGGCGTCCCCGTCCCCTCGGCCGCCGAGGGTGCGCGCCCACTCGACCGCGCAGAACCACTGTCCCCGGGCCGCCTGTCGACGCACCTCGTCCAGGTGGCCCCGCTCGATCAGCAGAAGGACGAGGGGAGTCGGCACCAGGCCCCGCATGATGCGCACACGTCGGTCGAGATCATCGGCGTCCATGACGGCAGAGCCTAGTCCCACCGGCCCGGGACCGACGGCCCGTCGCGCATGTCCGAGCCCCTGAAGTAGGCGGCGCCTCCCAGGCGCCTCCTAGGGCGTGTATGACGGATGCCGCCCGTCGCGAGCGGCGCATCCAGTGGTGGCCTCGCAAGGCCGAAGAAGGAATTCCCCTACTGTGCCCTGCTCCGCAGTGTCGCACAGCGTGGGCCCCTCCTGGTGTGGCTGTTGACTGATGAGAACGCAGCGAGGGTGCCGCTGGGGCGTCGCGCAGCAGGGTGAGTGTCCGTCATACACGCCCTAGTCGTCCTCGGGGCGCGCCGGGCGTCCCTGCGCCCCGACCAGGTCCTCGAACGAGGCGCGCTCGCCGACGACCAGCTCGGCGAAGGAGTGGTGGCGCTCGCCGAGCCCGGGGTACCAGCTCGCCCACGCGTAGGCGGGCCACTCGCCGTCGGGTGAGACGTCACCCGCGTCGAGCAGCCAGTACAGGGCGTCGCCCTCGTCGGAGACCAGCAGGACCGGCCCGATCAGTCCCTGGCCCCGCAGGTACTCCTCGGGGAAGGCCTCGTGCTCCAGCTCGTCCAGCCAGCCGACGGAGGCGGTGTCGCGAAGCCTGTACATGAACGTGCCCATGGTGGTCCAGCCGTCGGACGCGGCGAGGAAGGAGCGGTAGCTGGGCGGCAGGGCCTGACCGAGTCGGTGCTCCAGCGCCGAGAGCCGCTCCTCGGTGGCGCCGTCGTAGCCCAGCCAGCACGCGGAGCGCTGCTCCGCACTGGTGGTGTACAGGTCGCCCTCGTCCAGGAGGCGGAGCATGTCGGCGCTGAACTCCGCCAGGAAGGCCCGCCAGGCCTCGACGGTGGCCGGTGGCCCGGCGGCCGGGTCGCCGGCGCCCTCCGGTGGCGGCGCCTGACGTTCGGTGTGAACGACGGGGTCGGGTGCGTTCTCCTGCATGGGGCTCCAAACCGTGCGGGGTCCGGTCCAGGGGCCGTCCGCCGACGGGTCGCGCCGTGCCCCCGGACACACGCGGAGCCTACGGGCGGGCTGCGACACTCGCCGCGGGGCCGGCGCATCGTGCGGCCTCCCGGCGCCGCACGGCCTCCGGCCCCGCTCGCGGCCTACGCCTGGTCCACGATCTGGATCAGGTTGCCGCAGGTGTCGTCGAACACCGCGGTGGTGACCGGCCCCATCTCCAGCGGCTCCTGGGTGAAGCGCACCCCGCGCTCACGCAGCCGGTCGTACTCCGCGCGCACGTCGTCCACGGCGAAGGCGGTGGACGGGATGCCGTCGTTGACCAGCGCCTCGCGGAACGGCTTCACGGCGGGATGGCCGGACGGCTCCAGCAGCAGTTCGGTCCCCTCGGGGTTCTCCGGCGAGACGACGGTCAGCCACCAGTCGTCGCCGATCGGGACCTGGGTCTTCTTCACGAAGCCCAGCACGTCGGTGTAGAAGCGCAGGGCCTTGTCCTGGTCGTCGACGAAGACGCTGGTCAGGTGAATCCTCATGGTGTGGTCTCTCCTTCGCCGGACCTGATCCACCGCTCGGCGATGTGCCGTAGCGGCGCCGTGTTCAGGTCGTGGAACTTGTAGCGGCCCTCCCGCCGGCTCTCCACGAGTCCGGCGGCCTCCAGCACGGCCAGGTGCTGCGAGACCGCTTGCCGCGAGATCCCGAGCCGGTGCTTCATGCTCAGCCGCGAGCAGATCTCGAACAGTGTCTGTCCGGGGCGCTCGGCGAGCTCGTCGAGGATCGTACGGCGGGTGGAGTCGGCCAGGGCTTTGAACACTTCTTCGGCCATGCCCCCACTATAGGCAAGCATCCACTTGCCTATCAAGTCGTGACCTGCGTACTCACCGAAATACCCGAGGGCCCGAGGGCCAACCTCGGCCAGAGTGCCGACCCGGCCGGGGCTCCGCGCCGCTCGGCCCGCGCTTCGGACATAGGCCCAGGAATCCCCGTTCGCCGGGTAAGGACGGTCCGGCTTGCCTAGGGTCGTTCGGAAACGAGGAGCGTCGATGTCCAAGCCAGCCGAGCACCCCCTCCCCCGGGATCCCTACCGCAACCTGGTCCTGCTCGCCCTGCTCACCCTGTCCGGGCGGCCCCCCGCCCACGAGCTGCTCCACCGTGCGCACCGGCTGGTCTCCTCCGCCCTGCCGTGGGGCCGGCGCAACCCCCGCGCGCACGAGTATCCGGGGGTGCGCCGCCGGGTCCTGCGGAGCGCGCTGCGCGCCCGCCGCACGCGTCGGCACGCCGGACTCCGCGTCGCCCCCGTCGACGGCCCCGGACCGCTCGCCCGGTCCCTGGCCCCGCTGGAGGGGCTCGACCCGGCGGCCCGCGCGGGGTTCGCCCTCCTGCGGATCGAGCGGATGGAACCGGAGGACGCACTGGCGCTGCTGCGGTCCGCCGGGGTCGCCGCTCCCGAGGAGGCCCTCGACCGGGCGGCCGCCGTGCCCGCCGGCTTCCGCCCGCCCGACCCCACGGTCGTGCGCGTGAGCGGGCGCGGCACACCCCCAGGGCGGCCGGTCCTGCTGGTGGCCGGCACCGCCGCGCTCGCCCTGGGCCTGTCCGCGACGGCGCTGGTCGGATCCGCCGGCCCCGCGGCCCCCGCGCCCCCGGCGCCCGCGCCGGCCGCGGCGACGGCGACGGCGACGGCGCTGACGGACGCGCGGACGTGGCGGGAGACCTTCCGGCTGGACCTGACGGCCTGGCACACCCGCGGCGAGGCCGCCGACGACGAGGCCCTGGTGGACGAGGCCCTGGCCGCCTGGAATGACAGCGACCCGGCACCGCGCGACCCGCGGCTGGTGTTCGCCGGCCGGGTCGACGGGCGTGACGTGGTGCTGCTGCACGACGCCCCGTGGATGGCCCGGTACACCCGGGACGGGAGCGAGTCGTGGGTGGAGGTGTCCGCCGAACCCGACCACGGTGTGGCGAACTGGCCGGCGCTGCGCCTGTCGCAGACCTCCGAGGGCGTGCGCTTCCTGCTGCCCCCGTGGGTCACCGAGGCGGACTGGGCGTCCCTGGGCGCGCCGGAGGAGGGATGGAACGAGACCGCGTGGGACGAGCGCGGCGTGACCGACCCCCTACCGGTCTCGGAACACTGCGGAACCGGACCGGTGCTGCGGTTGCGCGCCCCGGAGGTCGCGCACGGGCAGCCCTACACCGTCGTGGACCTGGGCGGCCACGCCACGGCGCACCTGGGGTACATGCCGCCCCCGCCGGCCGAGATCCGCCGCCTGGGGCCGCACGAGGTCCTGGACACCGAGCACGGCTTCGACCTGTGGGGCGAGGTGGCCTGCGCCGGCGACGCGCCGCGCGGGGCGGTGGCCACCGCGACGGCGTGGGAGTTCGCCCGGCAGGACCTGCCCGGCGGCGGCGCCGGCCGCTGGGTGTGCGTGCGCTACGGCACCCACGACGGCGGCGGCCTGGCCCGCGCGGTCCTGGTGGCGAGCACCGAGGAGGGCACCGAGACGATCACCGCAGGGGAGCGCCCGGGAGGATGGACGTGCAGCAACCTGAACCGCCAGGTGGTCGCGGGCACCTGGTGGCAGGAGCCCGAGGGCCGGTGGCACTACCTGGCCGCGGCCTCGCGCGAGGTCGCCGACCTGAGCGTGTCGGGCCCGGTCGAGGGCGACGGTGACGACGCGGCCCTGGCCGTGCCCGGTCCCCGCCGCGGTGACGGCCCGCCCGCCGATCCCGTGTCCGTGCGGGCCGTCAACGTCCACGGCGACGAGATGACCCCGCTCACCGACTGACGGGGCATCACGAACCCTCGGCGGCGTCGGTGGCCGGGCTCGGGCACTCCCCGCCCGGTTCCACGGCGAGCTCGTAGTGCCACAGCTCGTTGGCGTAGGTCTGGCACAGCCCGAACTCCGAGCCGAACCGGGAGAACCAGTCCGCCGCGTCGGTGTACCCCACGTCCACCGCCTCCCCCGTCACGTGCGAGGACTCCTCCGCGGTGGCCACCCATCGGGCCGCCTCCTCCGCGCTCCCGTAGGTCTGCTCCGCCGCGTCCAGGAGGAACCGCTGGTAGCGCTCGCTGCGCCAGCCGCTGGTCACGACCACCTCCACACCCTGGGCCTCGGCCGCGGCGGCCGCCTCGCGCACGGCCGCGCGCAGCTCGGGCTCCAGCCGTTCCAGCGCGGGGACCTCGGCCGCGGCCGGCAGGCCCTCCCCCTCGGGCACGTAGCCGTCCTCCTCGGTCAGCGGCGTCAGGCGGGTGACCGGCATCCGCTGGGCCGCACCGGGCCCCTCGTCCTGGCCGGCCGAGTCCGGTGTTCCTCCGGCGCCGCCGCCGGGCGTGCAGGCCCCCGCCAGTACGGCGACGGCCGAAGACGTGACCGCCAGGGCGGCGACCACCGTGGACCGGCGCGATCTCGCCACCGCGTCCTCCCTCTCTCCCGGACCGGGCCCGACGCCCGGTGCACGGCGTCCAGGCCACCAGGAGGGGTGTTGCGCCCGTGTGGGGTGAAAACGCAACGCGGGCGCAACACGGCGGTCTCCTACACTCGGACCCCGGACACGCCCGCGGAGGCGTCCGTGAACAGGGAGGACGGCACATGCGCGTGTTGGTGGTCGAGGACGAACCCTTCATGGCCGAGGCCCTCCGGTCGGGTCTGCGGCAGGAGGCCGTCGCCGCCGACGTCGCCCTGGACGGCGACGAGGCGCTGGAGCGCATCGCCGTCCACGACTACGACGTCGTCGTCCTGGACCGCGACATCCCGGGCACGCACGGCGACGACGTGTGCGCCGTCCTGGTCCGCGACCATCCCGGCACCCGGGTGCTCATGCTGACCGCCGCGGCCCGGCTCCGTGACAAGGTCGACGGCTTCACGCTCGGCGCCGACGACTACCTCACCAAGCCGTTCGCCCTGGAGGAGCTGGTAATGCGCCTGCGTGCCCTCGCCAGGCGTCCCGCCGCGGCGGTCGACCCCGTCCTGGAGTGCGGCGACCTGCGGCTGGACCCCTACCGCAGGGAGGCCCACCGGGCCGGGCACCCGCTGCGCCTGCCGCGCAAGCAGTTCGCGGTCCTCGAAACGCTGCTGCGCGCCGACGGGGCCGTCGTCACGGCGGAGACCCTGCTGGAGAAGGTGTGGGACGAGTACGCCGATCCCTTCACCACCGCGCCCCGGGTCGCCGTGTCCCATCTGCGCAAGGCCCTCGGCGCCCCCGATCCGATCGTCACGGTGCCCGGGGTCGGCTACCGCCTCGTGGACCCCGAGGAGCAGGGGTGAGCCGGCCCGAGCTGCCCGTGATCGGCGCTCGGCAGCGGCTCACCCTCGCCCTGGCCGGCTTCCTCGTCCTGGCCGGGCTGACCGTCCTGACCGGGGTGTACGCGGTCCTGCGCTTCCTGCCCGACTATCCGCTCACCACCTCCGACCCGAGCGTGCGCCAGGTGAGCATCACCTCCCGCGGCCAGATCCTGCAGGCCCTCGTCCAGGTCTCGGGAGTGGTGCTCCTGGTCCTGGCCGTCACCGGCCTGGTCGGCGGCTGGTTCCTGGCCGGGTGGATCCTGCGCCCGCTGAGCCGGATCGACGCGGCGGTCCGGGTCGCCGCCACCGGCCGCCTGGACCACCGGATCCGCCACCGGGGGCCCGACGACGAGTTCCGCCGCCTCGCCGACGCCTTCGACCACATGCTGGACCGGCTCCAGGACGCCTTCTCCGCCCAGGAGCGCTTCGCCGCCAACGCCTCCCACGAACTGCGCACTCCGCTGGCGATCACCGCGACCATGCTCGACGTGGCCCGGCGCGATCCCGACCACGACCACGCCGCACTGCTGGAGCGCCTGAACGTGGTCAACGCGCGCGCGGTCGGCCTCACCGACGCCCTGCTGCGGTTGGCCTCCGTGGACGCCGTCACCGCCGACTCCGGCCCGGTCGACCTCGCCGACGCGGCCGGGTGGTCCACGGCCGAGGTCGCGGCGGAGGCGCGGCGGCGCGGTGTCACGCTCAAGAGCGACCTGCGCCCCGCCGCCTCCCGCGGCGACGAGGAGCTGCTCGCGCGCATGGCCGACAACCTGCTGCGCAACGCCGTGCGGCACAACACCGAGGGCGGCACGGCGTGGTGCTCGACCGGCCGGGCCGACGACGGCGCGGCGGTGCTGCGGGTCGCCAACACCGGGGCCGTGCACACCGAGGCGGGCGTGGCGCGCCTCACCGAGCCGTTCCTGCGCGGGCAGGGCCGGACCCGCCGCGGCGGGGAGGGGTACGGCCTGGGCCTGGCCCTGGTCTCGCGGGTGGTCACCGTGCACGGCGGCACACTCGACGTGCGCCCGCGCGAGGGAGGCGGGCTCGACGTCACGGTCACCCTGCCCGGCTCCGACGCCCGATCGCCCGGCGAAGGAGAGGGTCCGACGGCGGGTGGGACCTGATGACGGAAAGGGCCGGACGACGAAGGGGGCCTGACGGCGGGCAGTGCCCGACGGCGGGTGGGGCCTGACGGCGGCCAGGTACCGCGCCCCTGGCGGGTCAGGCCTCCAGGAGCCGCCACGAGACCAGGGCGAGCCTGGCACGGACCAGGCCGGCGGGATCGGTGAGCTCCACGCCCAGCGACCGGCCGATCTGTTCGAGTCGGCGGGCGACGCTGCTGTGGTGCAGGTGGAGGAGTTCGGCGGCGCGGCGCAGCGACCCGGTGGCGCAGTAGACGTCCAACGTGTCCAGGTCCTCCGGCTGCTCGGCGAGGCGGGCGATCGCCGCGACGTCGGTGTTGGCGCGCGCGGCCGCCGGGGGGACCTGCGCGAGCAGCGCCAGCGCGCCCAGGCCGTCGTAGTGGACGACCGGTCGGCGGTCGGTGGCGAAGCGCAGGGCGGTGCGGGCCTCCCACCAGGACCGTTCGGGGCTGTCGGCGGCGCCGAGGCCCGCGTGGGCGCCCGGCGGGAAGCCGTCCGGGTCCACGGCGGTGGCCAGCAGGACCCCGACGCCGGCGACGGGTGCGGCCTTCACCAGTCGGTCCGGGCAGACCAGGGCACCGATCCGCTCCAGTGGGAGCCGTGACCGGACGGCGATGACCCGCACCGGCAGGTCCGCGGCGAAACCCAGGAGCCGCAGTGCCCGGTGCCTGGCCGCGTCGTCGCCGTCCGCGCTGATCACCAGTTCGACCAGGGCCGGGTCGGCCATGGTGGTGTGCGCCGGCCCGTACCGCTCGACGACCGCCGCGGCGGCGATCGCGAGCCGGTCGAGCAGGAGTTCGTCGAGAGGGCCGGCCGGCTCGGCGCGTTCCAGCCACACCGTGCCGACCTCCTCCTCATCGAGGATGACCGGAAGGCTGGTGGACGCCTCCTGGGCCGGCGGGGTCCGGGCCTCACCGCCGTCGGGCGCCATCCGGATCGCCCGCGCCGTGCCGTGCAACCGGATCCCGGCCACGCACTCGGCCAGGCCGGCCGAAGCCCGCGCGAGGGCGGGCAGGTCCACGCGTCGGCGCATCAGTGTGTCGTAGAACATCACGACACGGAGCGCTCCCTCGGCTTCGGAGTCCAACTGCGACAGGCGTGCGGCCAATGCCTCCATGGCTTGGAGGATACGCGTCGATCGTCGCGCCGCGGGTCCGGGATGCCCGACGGGCGTCGGATGACCTCCCGGCCCGCCGGGGACCAGGATCATGGACATGGATCCCGAACTCGAAGCCTTCCTCCCGCTGTTCCCCAATCTGATCGACCCGGTCACCGCTCGCGCGAAGCACGCCGAACTGTCCGCCGCGGTTCCGGTACCCGACGTCCCGGGCATGGACGTCGAGGACCGTACGGTGCCCGCGGACCCCGACGTCGCCGTGCGGGTCTACCGTCCGCAGCGGGCCCAGGGCGCCCTGGTCTGGCTGCACGGCGGCGGATTCGTCATGGGCGATCTGGACTCCGAACACCCGTGGGCCACCCGGATCGCCGCCGAGTCCGGCGCCGTGGTGGTCTCGGTGGCCTACCGGCTCGCTCCCGAACACCCGTTCCCCGCCGCCCTGGACGACGTCCGCGCCGTGTTGGCGTGGACCGTCGCGCACGCGGGCGAACTCGGCGTCGACCCGGAGCGCGTCGCGGTCGGCGGCCACAGCGCCGGCGCGTGCCTCGCCGCCGCGACGGCGCTGCGGGAGCGTGACGAGCAGGGGCCGCCGATCCGGTTCCAGCTGCTCAACCAGCCCGGTATCGACGACCGGCAGACGACCTGGTCGGCCCGCCACCTCACCGACACGCCCTGGATGAACCGCGGCAAGGTCACCGAGATGTGGCGGTACTACCTGGGTTCCACCCCCGCCACCCCCTACGCCGCGCCCACGCGGGCCACCGACCTGTCCGACCTGCCGCCCGCCTACGTCACCACGGCGGAGTTGTGCCCCAACCGCGACGAGGGCATCGACTACGCCGTGCGGATGCTCCAGGCGGGAGTCTCCGTCGAACTGCACCAGTGGGCCGGCACCTTCCACGGCTCCCAGTCGATTCTGTCCGCCGAGGTGTCCCAGCGGCAGCTCACCGAGCTCGGCGGGGCCCTGCGCCGTGCCGTGAGCTCATGACGCGGCAGGACACGCCCCGGCCGCTGCGGCCCTTCGCCGGGGGTTTCCTGGCCGTGGTGGTCCTCCAGGCCATCGGGGCCGTCGCGGGCCTGGCACCACTGCTGGCGGTCGCGGAGCTGGGTCGTGCGCTGCTCTCGCCGGGCCCGGCCGATCCCGACCACGTCCGCACCATCGTGCTGGTGGGCGCGGCCGGCCTGCTCGCGCGGCTGGTGTTCACGGCCGCCTCCTCCGGTGTGGGGCACGTGCTGGACGGCAGGGTGCAGCTCTCGCTGCGCCGACGGCTGGCCGCCCATCTGGGGCGCGTGCCGATCGGCTGGTTCTCCCGGCGCCGCACCGGTGAGCTGGCCAAGGTGGTGGGCGACGACGTCAGCGCCGTGCACCCGTTCATCGCCCACACGCCCGGCGATCTCGTCGCGGCCTTCGTGGTGCCGCTGGTGTCGCTGGTGTACCTGTTCACCGTCGACTGGCGCCTGACCCTGATCACCCTGATCCCGGTGGTGCTGGCCCTGACGCCGATACCGTTCATGATGACCCCGGCACGGGTGCGGGAGCAGGACGCCGCCACCTCCGCCATGGGGAGCATCGCGAGCGCGGTCGTGGAATTCGTCCAGGGCATCACGGTCGTGAAGGCCTTCGGTGGCCACGGGCGCGCACACCGAAGGTTCCGCACGGCCACGGACGACTTCGTCGGGACCTTCCAACTGATGGTGCGCGGGCTCTCCAGGCCCGCCGCGGCCATGCAGCTGATGCTCTCGCCGCCGTTCGTGCTGCTGGCCGTGCTGACCGGCGGGGCCGCCCTGATCACGAGCGGCGGTCTGGCCGCGGCCGACCTGCTGCCGTTCCTGCTCCTCGGGCTGGGCCTGACCGCCCCGGTGGCGGCGCTCAGCCACGGTTTCGACGACATCCAGAACGCCGGCAGGGCGGTCGGGCGGATCCGGGAGGTGCTGCGCGTGCCGCCGCTGGCCGCACCCGTGGACCCGGTGGCGCCGCAAGGCCACCGGATCGAGCTCCGCGGTGTCCGGTTCGGCTACGACGCCGAACACGAGGTGCTGCGCGGGATCGATCTGGTCCTCGAACCGGGAACGGTCACCGCGCTCGTCGGCCCGTCGGGCGGAGGGAAGTCCACGCTGGTCCAACTGCTGCCGCGGTTCTTCGACCCCACCCACGGGTCGGTCACCCTGGGCGGCGTCGACCTGCGCGACCTCGAGGGGTCGCGGCTGCACCGCGCGGTCTCCTTCGTCTTCCAGGACGTGCGGCTGCTGCGCGCGTCGGTCGCCGACAACATCGCGCTCGCGGTCCCCGACGCCGACCGCGAGGACGTGGAGCGCGCCGCCCGGCTGGCGTGCGTCCACGACCGGATCCTCCAGCTGCCGGACGGATACGACACGGTGATCGGAACGCGGGCCGGGCTCTCGGTCGGCGAGGCGCAGCGCATCGCGATCGCCCGCGCCCTGCTGGCGGACACGCCCGTCCTGGTCCTGGACGAGGCGACCGCGTTCGCCGACCCGCGCACGGAACAGGCGGTGCGCCGGGCCCTGACGACCCTGCGGGGCGACCGGACGGTCCTCGTCATCGCCCACCGCCTGGAAACCGTCGTCGACGCCGACACCGCCGTGCTGTTGGAGGACGGGACCATCACCGAACAGGGCGAACCCGGGGAGCTGCTGGCGCGGGGCGGCGCGTTCGCCCGGTTCTGGCGGGCCCGGCGACCGGACCCCACCGATGACACCGCGACCGCCGGTGGCACACCACGAGGAGGCGAGCTCCGATGATCCGAACGCTGCTACGCGTGTTGGGGCCCGACCACGCCCGGCCCATGCGGCTCACCATCGCGCTGATGGCGGCGGCCGCGGTGGTCGAGGGCCTGTCCTACGCGCTGCTGGTCCCCGCGTTGCGGGCCCTCTTCGGGAGCAGTCCCGCCGACGCGCGGCCCTGGCTGGTCGCGTTCGGGACCGCCGTCGCGGTCTACGCGGTCCTGCGCTACACCGGCGACCTGTCCGGCTTCCGCGTCGGCACCACGATGCTGCGCGGGCTCTACCGCCGGTTGGGCGACCATCTGGCCCGGCTGCCCCTGGGCTGGTACGACGCGGACCGGATCGGCGCGGTCTCGACCCTGGCCGGTCAGGGCGTCCTCCAGGCGATGGGGGTGCTCGCGCACCTGCTGGCGCCGCTGGTCTCGGCCGCCGTGACCCCGTTGGCGATCATCGTCGTCATGCTCGCCTTCCACTGGCAGCTCGGACTGGCGGCGCTGGCCGTCGTGCCGGTCGTGGCGGCGGTCCAGATCCGGGCGGGGCGCGCGACGGCCGCCGCCGACGCCGAGCGCGCGCGACACGACCAGGAGGCCGCCGGCCGGGTCGTGGAGTTCCTCCAGGCCCAGCCGGTACTGCGGGCCGGCGGCCGCACCACCGAGCGGTTCGGTCTGCTGGACGACTCGCTGCGTGCGGTCGAGCGCGCCTCCCGGCGTACGGCGCTGGCGACGCTGCCCGGTGTGGTGGGGCTGTCCTTCGTCGTACAGGCGGCGTTCACCGCGCTGCTGGCCCTGGGCGCCTATCTCGCGCTCGGCGGGAGCATCGGCGCGGCGGAGGTCGTGGTGATCCTGGTGCTGGCCGCCCGCTGCACCGATCCGCTGCTGTCGTGGGCGCAGCTCGGTGGCCAGATCCGCGGCGCGCGTGCCGAGCTGGACCGCATCGACGCGCTGCTGCGCACCCCGCCCCTGCCGGAGCCGCGCGACCCGGTGCTGCCGCGAGGACACGGCCTGGAGTTCGACTCCGTCACCTTCCGGCAGGGCGAGCGCACGGTGGTCGACCGGGTGTCGCTGTCCGTGCCGCAGGGCCGGCGGCTCGCCGTGGTCGGGCCCTCGGGCGCGGGCAAGAGCACGCTGCTGCAACTGCTCGCCCGGTTCCACGACGTGGACGGGGGCGCGGTGCGCGTGGGCGGCTCGGACGTGCGCACGATCGACTCCGAGGAGCTGATGGCGCGGTTCGCCATCGTCTTCCAGGACGTGTACCTCTTCGACGGCACGATCGAGGAGAACGTGCGGCTCGGCCGGCCCGACGCCGACGACGCCGAGGTGCGTGCGGCGGCTTCCGCGGCCCGGTTGGACGAGGTGGTCGAGCGGTTGCCCGCCGGTTGGCGGACGAGTGTCGGCGAGGGCGGGGCGCTGCTGTCGGGGGGCGAGCGCCAGCGGGTCTCGATCGCGCGGGCGCTGCTGAAGGACGCGCCCATCGTGCTGTTGGACGAGGTGACCTCGGCTCTGGACCCGGCCAACGAGGCGGCCGTCCACGAGGGCATCGAGCGGCTCATGGCGGGCCGGACGGTGGTGATGGTGGCCCACCGGATGCGGACCGTGCGCCATGCCGACCACATCGTCTTCCTGGACGGCGGCCGGGTGGTGGAGGAGGGCGACCACGACGAACTCCTGCGTCGGCGGGGCCGTTACGCCGAGTTCTGGGACGCCACCGCGGCGCCCGAGACGCCGGTGTGACCGACCGGTGAGGCCGGGCGGCCGGTCGGTGAGGCCGGGCGGCCGGTCGGTGAGGCCGGGCGGCCGGTCGGTGAGGCCGGGCGGCCGGTCGACCGTTGACACCGGCAGGTGAGGCCGGCTCGACCTCCGGCGGCTTCGGGGCTGAGGCTCCCCGGGGCCGCCGGCGGCGCCGTCAGGTCCGGCCGTCGGCCGGCGCCCGCCAGGTGAGCAGCCGTCCGCACATACCGAAACGCCTCGGCCCCGGGTTCGGTTCGGCCCGCACCAGAGCCGCGTCGTGCATGAGGCCGGGATCGCCCCGCTCCAGCGCGGCGAGCTGGTCACGGGTCAGCTCCAGCTCCCGTTCCACGCCCTCGTGCCAGATCCGCCGCCACTCCTGGATCCGAGGGCGGACCACCCGCGCCGCGAGCCGGTGGAACTCCCGCAGGGCCTCCTGACCGTGCTCCTGGACCTCGGCCACGAGGGCGAGGTAGCCCTCCATGGCGAGGTCGCGACGCGCCCTGGTCTGGCGGCCGAGCTCCTCCTCCGAGGCGTCCGGGTCGAGCCCGGCGGCCGCGTCGTAGGCCTGCCGGTCCACCAGCACCTCGCGCGGGAAGGTGAACACCGCGTCGCCCGCCTCCGGGAGCCCGGCGTTCTGCATGACCACGGTGAGTTCCAGACCGCCGTGGTTGACCAGGCGGTGGACCGTGCCCGGACCGAACCACAGGACGGTGCCGGCGGACAGGTCGGTCACCGCCGTCCCCTCGGCGGTGACGGTGTGCACCTGCCCGCTGCCCGCGGAGACCACGTAGGCCTCCGTCGACGCCGTGTGCATGTGGGGCGTGCCCCCGTGCAGGCCGTCGGCCGCCTCCCAGTCGTAGACCCGCAGGCCGCTGACGGCGGTCCCGCCGGGAAAGCGCGGTGTGCTCATGGCGTGTACTCCTTCGCCAGGGCCCCGATCTCCTCGGCGCCGCATCTGTGGTCGACGAACACCAGCCGGTGGCGCAGGGCGAGCACGTCGCCCGGTGTGAGGGTGAGCGTCCGGTCGAAGGACGGCGAGGGGCTGAACACCGGGAAGGGCTCCGAGCGCACGAACCAGCTGATCGGCACGGCGCCGGTGGTCGTACCGGCGAAGGCGAGGATGGTCGCGCCGCCGTCGATCTCGTCGTGCTGTCCACTGAAGGCGATCCAGTCCGCCCGCGTGCCCATGACGTCGTTGCCGCGGCGCCCGGCCGAGCTGACCACGTCGCCCCCGGTCCACGCGCGCGGGCCGCGCCAGAACAGCCCGGTGTAGCCGGCGGCGGGGCGGCCGGCGGTGGTGGGGCTGCCCAGTTCGAGCTCGCTGCCGCGCACGTTGGTCAGCGCGGTGGCGAAGTCCAGGGCCCACAGGCCGCGCTCCCGGTCGACGGAGTGGAACCGGTGCGTGCGGACCTCGGTCATCCACCGCTCGCCCTCGGAGGTCAGCCAGGTGAGGTCCTCGGTGAGGACGACCTCGTCCTCGTGCTCCTCCACGGTCTCGAAGCGCTCGTGTCGGATGGACCCGACGTTGTCGAGCCACACGTAGTCCTGGCCGTGCACGTAGGTGGGGCCGCCCCAGAAGTTCTGCCCGGACACGTGGGACCAGGTCATCTGCAGGCCCTTGTGCCAGCGGTGGTCCCACGGCCGCTCGGCGGTCAGGGGCGCCCCGCTGAGCGTGCGCAGCGGGTGGAGGAAGGGTTTGGGGGCCTCGACGGCCGGGGCGTCGGGCCGCAGGACGTAGCGGGCGATGTCGGTGCCGCCCGCGGTCACGGTGAGCTCGTCGTCGTTCCTGGTCAGGGTGATCCGGTCAGACACTGGTGCTGGTCTCCGTTCGGGTGAGCGCGGACGCCGCCGCGCGCGGGTCGCCCCCGTGCATGGCGCGGTAGAAGCCGCTGTCGGGGGTCAGGTCCCGGCGCCGCACCGTCTCGCCGAGGATCGCCGACCGGTACATCCCGGCGACGAGTTCGAGCGCGCGGCGTCCGTCGTGTCCGCTCGCGCGGGGCCGCTCGCCGCGTTCCATGGCCTCCAGCAGGGCCGCGAGCTGGGCCCGGTGCGAGCTCGGCACGTCCCGCTCCGGCCGCCAGGCCGCGACCGCGGCGGAGGCATCGTCCACGTGCGGCGCCGGTGTCCAGCGCCAGTGCGCGTTGTCGTAGCCGTAGAGGTGCTCCAGCTCGACCGTGGCGTGCTCGAAGTCGAAGCGCAGGTAGCTGGTCTCCCTGGGCGAGAGGAGGCTGTTGGTCATGGAGACCGTCGCGCCGCAGGCCAGGCGCACGATCGCCATGGACACGTCCTCGGTCTCGGTGGCCCGCGCGGACGTGGACATCACCGCCGTGACCTCGGTCCAGTCGCCGAGCAGCGAGAGCATGAGGTCCATCTGGTGGATGCCGTGCCCCATGCTCGGGCCGCCGCCCTCGGTCTCCCACCGGCCGCGCCAGGGCACCTCGAAGTAGGCCGCGTCGCGGTACCAGAGGGTGTTGCACACGCCCACGAGCGGGCGGCCGAGCGTGCCCTCGGCCAGGTGGTGGCGCAGTCGTTCGGCGCCGGAGCCGAACCGGTGCTGGAAGACGTAGCTCGCGAAGGGGCCCCGGTCGCCGCCCTCGTGTCCGGCGACCTCGTCGTACTCGGCCAGGGAGAGGGCGGGCGGCTTCTCGCACCACACCCAGGCGCCGGCGTCCAGGCTCGCGATGACGGCGTCCTTGTGGGCGACGGGCGGTGTGCACACGACGACGAGGTCGGGCGACTCGGCGGTGAGCATGGCGTGCAGGTCGGTGTAGCGGCCCGGCACGCGCCACTCGTCCGCGGTCTGCGCCATGCGGGCTTGGTCCACGTCGACCAGGGCGGCGACCTCGACCCGGTCGCCCATGTCGGCGAGCGCCGGGAGGTGGACGCCGCGGGCGATGCCGCCGCTGCCGACGAGGGCCACCCGGACGGGGGGACTGGAATCTGACACGGACACCCCTGGAGGTCGACAAAGTGAACGTTCACTATCTGCGGCGCGGCCTAAGATAGTGATCGTTCACATGCGATGTCAAGAGTGCCCCCGTGCAAGAGAGCAGGTCCGATGGCCACGTCCGACACGCCGCGGCGGCGGCCGACGCTCAAGGAGGTCGCCCGCGTCGCGGGGGTCTCGCACCAGACCGTCTCCCGCTACCTCCGCTTCGACGGAGGGCTCAAGGAGTCGACCCGCGAGCGGGTGGACGCCGCGATCAGGGAGCTGGACTACCGCCCCAACCTCATCGCGCGGTCGATGCGCACGCGGCGCACCGGGCGCCTGGCGATCCTGCTGCCCAGCGTGAGCACCTTCAGCCCGGACCGGATGCTCGCCGGAGCCATCGCCACCGGCCACGCCGCCGGATTCGTGGTCGAGGTGCTGAGCGTGGACGGCGGACCCGAGGACCGGACCGAGCGCACGCTCGAACTCGCCGGGTCCGGGCAGGTCGAGGGCGTCCTGGCCCTGGCGCCGCTCACCCCCGGGGGAGACCGGCCACCCGCCGACGGCGCGCCCGTGGTCGTCTCCGCCGACTTCGACGACGACATGCGCGGCATCGGCGGCCTGGCCGACGGATCGGTCGTCGCCGACCTGGTCGAAGGCCTGGCGGAGTCCGGCCACCGGCGCTTCCTGCACGTCTCGGGGTCCCTGGGCTTCGCCTCGGCCCGGGAGCGCAAGCGCACCTACCTGGCGACCGTCGAACGCCTCGGCCTGGAGTCCCACGGCGTGGTCGACGGCGACTGGTCGGCCGACTCCGGCCGCGAGGCCGTGCGCGCGCTGGCGGCCGACAGCGGCGTCACCGCCGTCATCGCGGGCAACGACGTGGTCGCGGCGGGGGTGGTGCGCGGAGCCCTGGACCGGGGCTGGAGCGTGCCCGGCGACCTCAGCGTGACCGGGTGGGACAACAACCCGGTGGGCGCCTACCTGTCGCCGGCGCTCACCACCGTCGACGTGGACCGGGAGCGGTTGGGGGCCAGGGCCATGGAACGGCTGGTCGCCGTGGTCCGCGGGACCGAGCCGCAGAGCGCGGAGGAGCCCCTGAACCGGATCATCTGGCGCGAGTCCACCGGTCCCGCCCCCCGGGGATGACCTGCGCGATCGGGTGCGGCTCCTGAGGCGGCGCGGGGGTCGGCCCTGGATCTGAACGGGGGGCGGCCGGTCCGGGCGCCCCGTGTTCGCGGCGGTACCCACCGTTGACGCGTCCGGCGGTCGGGTGCTGGAAACAGGACTCCTCGGGAGCGGGATAACGCTTACCGAGCTTTCTGCGGCTGTTTCACGTGTCCACCGTCCCCTCCCCCGTGCTTGCCCGCCTGCTTGAAGCAGGCGACCCCGCCACCGCGGTCGAACGCGCCACCGGCGCCTTCGCACCGCCGTCGGGAACGGCACGGCCGCCTCCGCGCGGCGCGCTCTCCGCCGCCGCGTCGCGAGCACGGCTCCAGCCACGTCAGCCCCGATTCCGTCGTCCCCGGCCCGCCGGCCGCTCCGGCCGCGCGCCCCCGGGTCCGTCGGCGTGCCGGGGCGAGCGCACCGCCGCCCAACGGCGCGGCCTCCCCCGGGCCGCGCTTCCCCGGGGAGACCGGGTTCGAACGGACCGGGACGTACTTCAAGCCGTCGATGTTCTACTCCGTCTCCAACGAGACCGAGCACCCCGAGGAGGCGGCGCGCTTCGTCGACCACCTGGTCAACGACCCGGGCGTCGGGGAGCTGGTGGGCAACGAACTCGGCGTGCCCGCCAACCTGGAGGTGCGCGAGCACGTCGTCGACGGCCGTGAGGGGCCGGAGGCACAGGTGACCTCGTTCACGATGGAACTGGAGGACGCGGTCGTGGACGGCAACCCGCCCTGGCCGGTCGGCGCGGGTGAGGCCGTCGACACCGTGCAGGTGATCCACGACGAGCTGATCTTCGGTGAGATCACCCCGGACGAGGCCGCCGAGCGGCACATCGAAGCGGTCGAGGCGGCCCTCGGGACCGGTTGACCCGTCCTCCACCGGATTCGGTGGTGACGCCGTGTCCATCCGCCCCTCCGAGCCCTCGACGTGTTGATCTTGGTGGTGATCTGACCAGGTGAAACTCCGGAGGGGCGGCGTGCGGCCAGTGGCATCGACAGTGTCCAGAGGGATGTTCGGAGCGGCGGTGGCGGTGCTCTCGGTACTGGCGTCGACGGCGCCGAGTCCGCCACAGGACGGGCGGGTCGCGCAGATCGCGCCCGTCCTCCAGGTGTCCAAGACCGTCGAACCCGATCCGCTGGTGATCGGCGGGTCGGCGGAGTACACCGTGACCGTGACCAACGCCGGTGACGAGGCGGCCGAGGACGTGGTCGTCACCGACACCCTGGGGAACGGGATCACCGCCGGTGCCCTGCCGGCCGACTGCCAGGGCACCGGTTCGACGGTGGTGTGCGGCGGAGAGGGGGTGACGGTCGACGCCGGGTCGTCGGTGTCGTACACGATCCCGGTGGAGGTCGACCCCTCCCTGTCCGACGGCGACAACATCACCGACCGGGCCGAGGCGTCCTCCTCCACGGCGGGGGTGGCGGACGCGTCCACGCAGCTCATCACCATCGCCCAGACTCAGACCGATGTGGAGATCACCAAGACCGCGACGCCGACCGTCCGGCCCGGCGGCGAGATCACCTACACGGTCGTGGTGACCGACCGCGGCCCCTCGGACGCCGTGGACGTGACGGTCCAGGACCCCACCGACGGCAATCTCGTGACGATCACCGACCTGCCCGAGGAGTGCCCGCCGAGCGGCCTCACCATCACCTGCGCCCTCGGGACCCTCGCGCCCGGGCAGGAGGTGGAACTCGTCATCGTCGTCGAGGCCGGGTCCGACCTGCCCGAGGGGACGTCGATCGACAACTGCGCCACGGTCTACACCGGCAGCCGCGAGACCGAGACGGGCAACAACGAGTCCTGCGCGGAGACGGTGATCGACGACGACCCGAACCCGACGCCCGGGCCCACACCCGGCCCCTCTCCGACCGAGAGCCCGAGCCCGAAGCCGACCGGGGACCCCACCGCGAGCCCCGATCCCACCCCGACCGGGAGCCCGACCGACGAGCCGCCCATCGTTCCCACCGATCCCACCGGGGGCTACGACCGTGATCCCGCGGGCAAGGGCGGCGGGCTCCCCATGACCGGAGCACCGCTGGTCGGCCTCGTCGTGGCCGCCCTGGTCCTGGTCGGGTCCGGACTGTCCGCCTTCGTGCTGGCCCGCCGCCGGCCCTGACCCGCCCGGTGTCGCGGCCCCGGCGGGGCCGCGACACCGGGCACCCGCCCCTGGACGCGGTTCGACCATCGCGCCTCGGCCCCTGGACACGCGGAACCGGGGGCCGGGACCAGGGGCGCCACCGCGTCCGGCCGCGCTCCCGGGCACCGGACTCGGACCTCGGCGGGCCCCATCACCCGTCGGCCGCGGCGCGCAGCGGCCGGGCACGCAGCGCCGCGATCATCGGGACCAGGCTCGCGACCAGGCCGAGGGCCACCACCGTCGCGGCCACGCCCAGGAATCCGCCCATGGGCACCGCCGGGACCACGGTGTCCCCGGTGAGGGCGTGGCCGACGGCGGCGAGCCCGACCAGCGCGGCCACGCCGCCCAGGACCACCCCCGCCAGGGACACCGTCAGCGCCTCCGCCACGACCACGCCCACGACCTGGCGCCGGGAGGCCCCCACCAGCCGCAGGAGGGCGAAGGTCCGGGAGCGGGCCGCGACGGAGACGACGAGCGTGTTCACCGCCGCGATCCCCGCGAACCCCGCCACCAGGGCCACCATGAACGTGGTGATCCAGCCGTCCTCCTCGGCCCGGTCCGCCATCGCGGCCACGTGCCCGGCGCGGTCGGCGACCAGCAGCGCGGGCCCCGCGTCGACCTCCCGCTCCAGGTGCCGCGCCACGTCCGCGGGGTCCGCGCCGGGTTCGAGGGCGACGTAGACGGCGGCGTCCATCGCGTCCAGCATCCTGGGCGCCAGGTCCGCGCGCGGCAGCAGCACCTCGGGGAAGTCGAGTCCGGCGCGGTACAGCACGGCCACGCGGGCCGGGACCGGGTCCCCGTCGGGCCCGGTCAGGGTGATGTCGTCGCCGTGCCGCCATCCCTCCCGCTGCGCGGTGGCGGCGTTCACGGCGACCCCGCCCGCGTCGAAGTCCGTCCACGCGCCGCGCACGGCTTCGAGCCGGTACAGGTCAGGCACGGTCGCCGGGTCCACGAGGTGGGTCGGCAGGGTCGCTCCGGAGCCGAACGTGACGGTCTGCCGGAAGCCGCCGACCGCGGCCACGCCGGGGACGGCGCGGGCGGCGTCGACCGCGCTCTCCGGCAGGCCCACGCCCTCGGCGCCGGAGACGACCAGGTCGGCGGCCAGCCGCTCCCCGTAGGAGTGTGCCTGCGCCCGGGAGACCGTCGCCCCCTGGAAGAGCAGCAGGCACGCGATCCCCATCGTCACCGCGAGGGGGGTCAGGACGCCGGCCACGCGGCGCGTGTGCGCGCGGGCCTCACCGACGGTCAGGAAGGCCACCGCGCCGCGGCGGGTGAGCGGGCGGAGCAGGGCCGGCGCGCCCGCGCACAGCGCGGGTGCGAGGAGGGCGCCCGCCAGGACCAGCACGGGTGCGGCCGTGAAGGCCGCCACGACCGCCCCCTGGCTCCCCGCCATGGCCCACGACGCGGCCAGTGCCGCCGCGGCCACGCCGAGGGAGAGCACCCCCGCGGCGGCGCGCGCCCGTGACGGGGCGGTGTCGGGCACCTGGGCCGTGCGCACGGCCTCGATCGGCGCGGTCCGGCCCGCACCGCGCACGGCCGACCAGCCGGCCAGGACCGGAACCGCCAGGGCCAGGACCGCCCCGGTGACCGCCGCCGACGGTTCCAGCCCCGGGTCGAAGCCGTCCGGGAGCCCGCCCATGGCGTCGAAGAACGCGGCCAGCGCGACCGTGAGCACCGCCCCCGTCGCACAGGCCAGGACGGCGGCGACACAGCCCAGGATCAGGGCCTCGCCGGCCACGAGCCGCCGCACCTGCCCGGGCGCGGCCCCGATCAGGCGCAACAGCGCGAACTCCCGCGCCCGTCGGCGGACCGTCATCGCGGACTGGTTGGCGACCATGACCGCGGCCAGCGCCAGCAGCAGTCCGGACACGGTGCCCAGGACGCGGCCCATGCCGGAGGCCAGCTCCCGCTCGGTCCGGTCCACCTGGAGCGCCTCGCTCCGCGCCGCGCCGGTGAGCACCCTGACCTGGGGCAGCTCGGCGCCGATCACCTCGGCCAGGGCGTCGGGGTCGGTCCCCTCCACGGGCCGGACCGCCGCCAGCACGGCGTCCCCGCCCGCCGCGGCGGCCGCCTCCGGTGCGAAGAAGACCGCCCGGTCGCGCCCGCCGCCGGTCCCCGCCTCGCCGGTCCCCGCTCCCACGACCCCGGTGACGACGGCGTCGGCCATCCCCTCCGCGGTGAGGACCCGGGTCCGGTCGCCGGGCGCCACCCCCGCCTCGGCGGCGGTACGGGAGTCGAGCACGACCTCGCCCTCGGACCGTGGCGGCCGTCCCCGCTCCAGGGTGAGCCGCTCGGTCTCGGCGAGGTCCCAGGAGTGCCCCCAGGAGCGGTAGCGCTGATCGCCGAACGTGCGCTCGCCGGTCACGACGTAGGCGGGGAAGGGGGCCGCCGGCGTGAGGGCGTCCACGCCGGGGACCTCGCCCAGAGCCGCCACGGTGGCGGGGTCGAGCCTGGGCGGCTCCCCCGAGGGGGTCGTGGTCGGCTCCACACGGTCGGGCCTGGCCACCACCACGACCGGCGCCCCCTCCAGCCGCCACGCGGCGCCGGTGCCCTCATCGGCCACCCGGTCGGCGGCGGCCTGCAGGCTCAGGGCGGCCACGGCCAGTCCCGCGCCCAGCGCCACGGTCAGGACCGACACGGCCAGGGCGCCCGCCCGTTCGGCCGCACCGCGCAGGACGAGGGCGATCACACTCCCTCCAGGCGTTCGATCCACCGCAGCACGGTGTCCGGCCGGGGGCGGTCGAGCGCGCCCTCGATCCGGCCGTCGCGCAGGAACAGCACCCGGTCCGCCCGCGCCGCGGCCACCGGGTCGTGGGTGACCATGACGACGGTGCGGCCGTGCTCGGACGCGGCGCCCCGCAGCGCCGTCAGCACCCGCTCCCCGGACCGGGAGTCGAGGTTGCCGGTCGGTTCGTCGGCGAACACCACGCTCGGCCGGTGCAGCAGGGCACGCGCCACGGCCACCCGCTGCTGCTGTCCGCCGGACAGCTGGGCGGGTCGGTGCCCCAACCGCCCCTCCAGTCCCAGGGAGCGCACGAGTTCGTCCAGCCAGGCCCGGTCCGGACGCTGCCCGGACAGGCGCTGGCCGAGGGTGATGTTCTCCTGCGCGGTCAGCGCGGGGAGCAGGTGGAAGGACTGGAACACGAAGCCGAAGGCGTGCGACCGCAGTCGGGTGAGCTCTCGTTCGGTGAGCCGCGTGATGTCGCGGCCCTGGACCTCCACCGTCCCGGAGTCGGGGCGTTCCAGGCCCGCCGCGCAGTGCAGGAGCGTGCTCTTGCCGGATCCGGACGGGCCCATGACCGCGGTGAACCCGCCTCGGGGGAAGACCGCGTCCACGTCCCGCAGCGCGTACACATGGAGGGGATCGTGCGCCGGAGGCGTCCGTCGAGGGTGGCCCGCACCTTCGCGCGGCGGCCGTCGGGCGGTGGTGGGCGACGGGCGGGCGCCGCGCGTGTAGGTCCGGTTCAGCCCGCGGACCCGCAGGGCCGCGGGAGCGGCGCAGTCCTCGCTCCCCGGCCCGGCGTCCTCGTGTGCGCCCACGGTCCTCAACTCGCTTCCCCTGGTTCGACGGCGTCGGCGGTTCCGACGCGGACTCGTCGAGAAGTCAAACAAAGGCGCGGACGCACGGCACTGGCCCTGGGTGGAGAGGTCGAGTAGAGAAAACTCCACCTCCCCGGTCGACGTTGCGCACCTGAGTAGGATCACGCTCGATGCCGACTCTTGCGCGTGATCGCGGCCCCGCTCGCCCCGCCGCCGACCAGGCGGCCCCCTCCGTGCCGCCCCCGGGCGGCGAGGGCTTCTGGCGTGCCGCGGCGCGGCGGCCGTTCCTGGTCCTGGCCTCGGCCTGGCCCTGGCGGGCGCTGGCCTATCTGGCCACGTCGGCACCGGTGGCCCTCGCCTGGGTCCTGCTGTGCTGGCCGCTCCTCCTGCTGTCCGGACTGCCGCTGGGCGCGGTGGAGCGCCGGCGGCTCCGGCTGATGGGGTCGGCTCCGGCGCCCTCGCCGCACGCCCCCTCGCCCGGTGCGCTCGGCTCCCCCGCCTGGGTGCGGGCACGGCTGCACGAGACCGCGACCTGGCGCGAGCTCGCCTACGGCCTCCTGCTCCTGCCGCTGGCGCTGGCGGAGGCCGTGGCCGTCACCCTGCTGGTGGCGGTCCCCCTCTCCCTCCTGGCCGCTCCCCTGCTCAGGGCCACCGACGCGCTCGAACCCGCGGAGGTGGCCGCACTGGCCGGAACCCGGCTGCTGCCCGCGATGCCCTGGGCCGCCGACCTCGCCCTCGGACTGCTGGCCCTGCCGGTCTCGGCCTACCTCGCCATGGCCCTGGCCGCCGGCCGGGCACGGCTCGCCCGGCTGATGGTCACCGCCGACCGGGAGGAGGAACTGGACGACCGCCTGGGCGAGGTGGTCCGCTCGCGGTCCAGGATCGTGGACGCCTTCACCTCCGAGCGCCGCAGAATCGAACGCGACCTGCACGACGGCGCCCAGCAGCGCCTGACCTCCGTCATCATGCGGCTCGGCATGGCGCGGTCCCGGTTCGAGGCCGACCCGGGACAGGCCCGGGCCCTGGTCGACCAGGCCTACGAGGACGCCCGGCTCACCCTGTCCGAACTCCGCGACCTGGTGCACGGCATCCATCCGGCCGTCCTGGACGAGCGCGGGCTGGCGGCCGCCCTGGAGGAACTGGCCGACGCCTGCCCGGTCCCGGCCTCCCTCGACGCCGAGGGCGCCGCGCCCGTGCCGCCGGCGGTGGCCTCGACCGCCTACTTCTGCGCCGCCGAGGCCCTCGCCAACGCCGTGCGCCACGCCCGGCCCACCGAGATCACCCTCTACCTCAGGACGAGCACCGGGCCGCGCGGGCGCGTCCTGCTGCGGGTGGGCGACGACGGTGTCGGCGGCGCCGATCCGCGCGCGGGCACCGGGCTGACCGGGCTCGCCGACCGCGCCGCGGCGCTGGAGGGCCTGGTGCGCCTGAGCAGTCCGCCGGGCGGCCCGACCGTGGTGGAGGTGGAGATCCCGTGCGCGTCGTGATCGCCGAGGACTCGGCGCTGCTCCGTGAGGGGCTGGTGCAGCTGATCACCATGGTCGGACACGAGGTGGTGGCGGCGGTGGCCGACGCCCCGTCCCTGGAGCGCGCGGTCGCCGAGCACGAGCCGGACGTCGCCGTGACCGACGTGCGCATGCCCCCGGACCACAGCGACGACGGCCTCCGGGCGGCCCTGCGGCTGACCCGCTCGCACCCCGGCACGGGCATCCTCGTGCTGTCCCAGTACGTGGTGCGCGGCGCGGCGGCCGAACTCCTGGAGAGCGCCGACTCCGGTGTCGGCTACCTGCTCAAGGACCGGGTCGGCGACGTCGACGAACTGATCGACGCCCTCGAACGGGTCGCCTCGCGCGGCACGGTCATCGACCCGGAGGTGGTGCGCCGGCTGCTGGGCCGGCAGCGCAACCGGTCGGTGCTGGACCGGTTGAGCCCGCGCGAGCGGGAGGTCCTGGACCTGATGGCGCAGGGCCGGTCCAACGCCGCCATCGCCCAGGCCCTGGTGCTCAGCGAGGCGGCGGTGGCCAAGAACATCAGCGGCATCTTCACCAAGCTCGACCTGCCGGTGGCCTCGCAGGACAACCGGCGGGTCCTGGCGGTCCTGGCCTACCTGGGTCAGTGATCCGGCCCGGCCGGCGTCGCCCTGGCCGGCTTCGTGCGCAGCCACGGTGAATTCGCCGCCCTGCGCGACGTCGGGGCCCTGGCGGTGAGCGCCCTGGGCGGAACGGCCGACGCCCCGTCCGGAGTCCGGGCGGGGCGTCGGCGGGAGTGCTCACGCGAACAGCGCGCGCGCCTAGTCGTTGCCGGCGTCGATCGCGGCGGCGTCCAGCAGGTCCGCGTCGTCGGAGCCCTGGCCGCGCGAGGCGATCGCCTCGGCGCCGCCCTCGGGCATCGCGCCGATCAGGCCGGTCGAAGCGGCCTGGGCCGCGCCGATCGTCGTCGGGTGGGAGTCGGCGGCGCCCACCATGCCGAGCCTGGAGTACTCCTCCAGCTTGGCGCGGGAGTCGGCGATGTCCAGGTTGCGCATGGTCAGCTGGCCGATGCGGTCGACCGGGCCGAACGCGGAGTCCTCGGTCCGCTCCATGGACAGCTTGTCCGGGTGGTAGCTGAACGCCGGTCCGGTCGTGTCCAGGATCGAGTAGTCCTCGCCGCGCCGCAGGCGCAGCGTCACCTCGCCGGTGATCGCCGTGCCGACCCAGCGCTGCAGGGACTCGCGCACCATCAGGGCCTGGGGCTCCAGCCAGCGGCCCTCGTACATCAGCCGTCCCAGGCGGCGGCCCTCGCTGTGGTAGGCCGCGACGGTGTCCTCGTTGTGGACCGCGTTGACCAGCCGCTCGTAGGCGGTGTGCAGCAGGGCCATGCCCGGGGCCTCGTAGATCCCGCGGCTCTTGGCCTCGATGACGCGGTTCTCGATCTGGTCGGACATGCCCAGGCCGTGGCGTCCGCCGATGGAGTTGGCCTCCAGGACCAGGTCGACGGCCGAGTCGAAGGTCTTGCCGTTGATGGTCACCGGGCGGCCCTGCTCGAAGCCGATGGTGACGTCCTCGGCGGCGATCTCGACCTCGGGGTCCCAGAACCGCACGCCCATGATCGGGTCGACGATCTCGATGCCGGTGTCGAGGTGCTCCAGGGCCTTGGCCTCGTGCGTGGCGCCCCAGATGTTGGCGTCGGTGGAGTAGGCCTTCTCCGCGCTGTCCCGGTAGGGCAGGCCGCGCTCGGTCAGCCACTCCGACATCTCCTTGCGGCCGCCGAGCTCGTGCACGAAGTCGGCGTCGAGCCAGGGCTTGTAGATGCGCAGGGAGGGGTTGGCGAGCAGCCCGTAGCGGTAGAACCGCTCGATGTCGTTGCCCTTGAAGGTGGAGCCGTCGCCCCAGATCTGCACCCCGTCCTCGAGCATCGCTCGCACGAGCAGGGTGCCGGTGACGGCGCGGCCCAGCGGGGTGGTGTTGAAGTAGGTGCGACCGCCGGAGCGGATGTGGAACGCGCCGCAGGCCAGTGCCGCGAGCCCCTCCTCGACCAGGGCCGCCCGACCGTCGACCAGCCGGGCGAGTTCCGCGCCGTAGTCGTTGGCGCGACCGGGCACCGAGGCGATGTCGGGTTCGTCGTACTGGCCGATGTCGGCCGTGTAGGTGCAGGGGACGGCGCCCTTCTCGCGCATCCACGCGACCGCCACGGAGGTGTCGAGGCCTCCGGAGAAGGCGATCCCGACACGTTCACCGACGGGCAGAGAGGTGAGTACCTTGGACATGGAAATAAGTATGCACGAAGATGAATGAACATTCAAATCGGACGTGGGAGCCCCGGCGCACGCGGCACGCGCCCCGCCTCGCTCAGGCGTCGCGGTGCTCGCGGAGCATGCGCCCCACCGCCCGCTCCACACGCCCCCGGGTGGCGGGCTCACCCGGAGCGGCCTCGCATCCCAGCGCCGGAAGCGAGGACGCGACCGTCACCCCGCGCTCGTGCAGGCGAAAGACCCGAGGGTCGATGTAGGACTCCCGGGCCACCGCCTCGGAGTTGCCGAGGTAGGCGGCCACCTCGCCGGCCACGTGCGTCCACAGCCGCGCGCGGGCCCTCGGGTCCTCGACCGGACCGGCGACCGCCACGCCGACCGCCGCCAGCACCGTGGCGTGCCACGTACGGAACTCCTTGACCGTGTGGTCCGCCCCGGCGACCTCGCTCAGATAGGCGTTGAGGTCCTCGCTGCGCACGTCGCGCCACCGCTCGCCGTCCCGGTAGGCGAACAGCCCCTGCCCCGCTGAGCGCACGCGCTGCAGTCCCGCGACCGCCCGGTGGACGCCGGGGTCGGCACAGGTGAACCGCCAGTACCGCCCGGACTTGCCCGGGAACTCCACCACCACGGTCCCGTGCGTGCGGCGCACGTGTTCGCGCAGCAGGCTGGCGGCCCCGTAGGACTCGTTGCAGGCCGCGTAGGCCTCACCCCCCGCCCGGAGCAGCCCCAGGTCGACCAGCCGCAGCGCCGTCGCCAGGACGCGCTCGCGCCCCAGCCCGGGCCGGTCCAGGTGCCCGGCGACCGCGACCCTGATCCGGGGCAGCCGCTCGGCGAAGGCGAGGGCGTCCTCGAACTTCTCCCTGTCCCGCCGCCGTCGCCACTGCGGGTGGTACACGTACTGCAGGCGCCCCTCGTCGTCCGTGCCGCGGGCCTGGATGTGGCCTTCGCGCTCGGGACAGATCCACACCCGCCGCCAGGCCGGGGGAACGACGAGCTCCCGGATCCGCTCGAGCTCCTCCGGATCGGTGACCGGAGCGCCGTCGGGGCCGTAGTAGCGAAAGCCCCGACCCCGCCGGACCCGGGTGATCCCGGCGGAGTCGGGGTCGCTGCGCCGCATCGCGGAGCCCTCCCTAGAGACTCTCCTCGGACCGCTCGTGCACGGCCTGCTCCTCCGCCCCGTGGGCGCTCCTGCGCTCCCCGCGGTCCTGCCCGAGGCCCTCCTCCTCGGTCGGCGCGGCACTGCCGCCGGCCTCGGGCGGCTCCGGCACCTCCTCGGCCAGGGCGTCGTCCAGCGAACGCCCGCCCTCGGAGGCGTAGGGGTCGGCCGTACCGCCCATGGGGGCCGGGCCCTCGCGGTCGGTCGGCAGCGCGGTGTCCTCGGTGGCGTCCTCCTGCGCGGGAAGTCCCGCCTCCTCCCAGTCCGCCTCGTCCGGGTTGATCGGGTCCTCCGGCCTCTCCGGAGTGTTCTCGCTCATGTCCTCCCCCATCCGGTTGCGGTCCTGTACGCGCGGTGGAGCACGGTCAGGGGCGGAAGAGCACCTTGACCGCGCCCTCCTCCTTCTTCTGGAACATCGAGTAGGCGTGCGCGGCCTCGTCCAGCCCCAGGTGGTGGGTGGCGAAGTCCTCGACCCCGAGCGGGTCGGACCCGTCCAGCAACGGCAGGATCTCCGGCGCCCAGTGCCGCACGTTGGCCTGTCCCATGCGCAGCTGGATCTGCTTGTCGAAGAGCGTCATCATCGGCAGCGGGTCGGCCATACCGCCGTACACGCCGACGAGCGAGACGGTCCCTCCACGCCGGACCAGGTCGACGGCCGTGTAGAGCGCGGAGAGCCGGTCCACCCCCGCGCTCTCCATCAGTGAGGCTGCCGCCCCCTTGGGCAGCATGTTCACGACCTTCTGTGCCAGGCGGACCGGGCCGTGGCCGTCCGCCTCCATCCCGACGGCGTCGATGACCGCGTCGGGGCCGCGCCCGCCGGTGCGCTCCCGGATCATCTCGATCGGATCCTCGGAGCCGGAGGAGTCGAACACCTGCGCTCCCCTGGCCTGGGCGCGCGCACGGCGCTCGGGGACCGGGTCCACGCCGAACACCTGCTCCGCTCCCAGGTGCAGCGCGACCCGGCAGCACATGTCACCGATCGGCCCGAGTCCCAGCACGGCCACGGAGCCCCCCTCGGGCACGTCCGCGTACCGCACCGCCTGCCACGCGGTCGGCAGGACGTCGGAGAGGTAGACGTACCTGTCGTCGGGCCCCTCGTCGGGCACCTTCAGGGCGTTGTCGTCGGCCCGGGGCACGCGCAGGTACTCGGCCTGCGCACCGGGAACCGACCCGTACAGCGAGCTGTAGCCGTAGATCCGCGCCCCCATGCCCTGCTCCTCGACCCGGGTGGTCTCGCACTGGGTCTGCAGCCCCGCCTCGCACATGGCGCACCGTCCGCAGGAGATCTGGAACGGGACGACCACCCGGTCTCCGCGCCGGAGCGAGGTGACGCCCGCACCGGTCTCCTCGACCACGCCCATGGGCTCGTGGCCCAGGATGTCGCCCTGGCTCATGAACGGCGCGAGCACCTCGTACAGGTGCAGGTCGGACCCGCACAGGCCCGAACTCGTGACGCGCAGGAGCACGTCCCCGGGCTGTTCCAGGCGCGGATCGGGCACCTCCTCGGTCCGCACGTCGCGCGTCCCGTGCCACACCACCGCCTTCATGGTCCCCCCTCGCCGGCTCGGCTGACGGGCGCCGAACTCCGCGTCGCCGGGCCCCGATCGCGGGGAACCGGGCGGTCGCGGGCGCCCGTGCGCCCCCACTACCCGGATGGGCGCGCGGGAACACATGGGTCCCGCGCGGCTCAGGAGGGCCGTGCCTCGCCGCGCACATGGAAGGAGACGGGGGTGCGGGCGGCGGGGAAGAGGAAGCGTTCGACGGGGCCCGGGGTGAATCCGGCCGACGCGATCGCGGCCAGGGTGTCGCGCCCGCTGTGGCACCCGCCGAGCAGGCGCGGCCCGATCGTGGCGTCCAGGAGGCGCTGGACCCGCCGCAGGCCCGGGGTGGGGGCGCGCACGTGTTCGAGGAAGCACAGCCGGCCACCGGGCCGGAGCACGCGGCGGGCCTCGCGCAGTGCGCGGGCCTGGTCGGGCACGGAGCACAGCACGAGTGTGACCACCACCGCGTCGACCGAGGCGTCGGCGAGCGGCAGGGCGTCGGCGAGCCCGTCGACGACGGTGATCGGAGCCTCGACGCGCTCGGCGCGTTCCCGTGCGGCCCGGCGCAGGTACGGCTCGGGTTCCACCGCCGTCACCGAGGTGACCGCCCGGGGGTAGTGCTGGAAGTTGAGTCCGTGGCCGCAGCCCACCTCCGCCACGTCGCCGTGGAGGGCGCCGAGCAGGGCGGCGCGGTGCCCTTCCAGGCCGCCCTCGTCCATGGCGCCGCCCACACGCGTGTAGAAGCGGGCGAACAGCGGGTGCCGCACACCGTCGGCGCCCATGGCGCCCCCTCTCGTTGTTTACTCCGCCATGAACAAAACTACATGTGCACTCCGGAGTAAACAAGGCTCGAGCGGTGTCGGACCGACCCTCGGGCCGGCGGCCCGCGCGCCGCGCGCGCTCTGGCACAATCGCCGGGGGCCGCGGCGCCCCGACGACGGGTGGGCAGCACGGAAGGGGACGCCGACCATGGACGCACACGTGGCGCGTGAGGACCGGTACGAGTCACTGGAGTACCGGGCGTGCGGCAGGAGCGGGCTGCGGCTGCCGCGCCTGTCGCTGGGACTGTGGCAGAACTTCGGCGAGGACCGGAGCCTGGAGGGGCAGCGCGCGATCCTGCGCCGCGCCTTCGACCTGGGCGTGTTCCACTTCGACCTGGCCAACAACTACGGACCGCCCAAGGGCTCCGCCGAGACCGCCTTCGGCCGGATCCTGGACCTGGACCTTCGCCCCTACCGCGACGAGATGGTCATCACCACCAAGGCCGGATGGGTGATGGGGCCGGGCCCGCACCAGCAGGGCGGGTCGCGCAAGTACCTGCTGTCCTCGCTCGACCGCTCCCTGGCCCGCATGGGCCTGGACCACGTCGACATCTTCTACAGCCACCGGCCCGACCCGGACACCCCGCTGGAGGAGACCATGCTGGCCCTGCACCACGCCGTGGTCTCCGGCCGGGCCATGTACGCCGGGATCTCCTCCTACGCTCCCGAGGCGACCCGCCGGGCGGCGGCGATCATGCGCGACCTGGGCACACCCCTGGTCGTCCACCAGCCCTCGTACTCGATGCTCAACCGCTGGGTCGAGGACGGCCTGCTGGCGGCGGCCGCCGAGGAGGGCATGGGCGTGGTCGCGTTCTCCCCCCTGGCCCAGGGCCTGCTGACCTCCCGCTACCTGGACGGTTCGGTGCCCCGCGACTCCCGCGCCGGCGTGGGCCGGCCCAGCTGGCGCGAGAACATGCTCTCCGAGGACGTCCTGGACAGGGTCCGGGCGCTCAACGGGATCGCCGCCGAACGCGGCCAGACCCTCGCGCAGATGGCGATCGCGTGGGTGCTGCGCGACCAGGGTCCGCGCACGGTCACCACGGCGCTGATCGGCGCCTCCAGCGTGGAGCAGCTGGAGCAGAACCTGGCGGCGGTGGACGCGCCGGGCTTCACCGAGGAGGAGCTGCGCGCCATCGACCGCTGGGCGGTCGACTCCGACGTCAACATCTGGTGGGGCGCCACGGCCTCGACCCGGTAGTGCGCGCCGCGGGCCGGGTCACAGGCCGATCCGCGGGCGCATCCAGTCGGGGACGCGATCGGCCACGCGCGGGAAGTACCGGAAGTCCACGCGGTAGGGCGCGTCGCCGACCCGCCGGCCGAAGGCGGGTTCGCCCTCGTGGTCGTAGGCGACCTCCCGGACGCCGTCGCGGTGGAAGGCGATCTCGACCCGGTACCACGCACCGGTCCCGCGCTCGTAGGTCCCCGAGCGCAGGGCGGACAGCAGCTGCCTCGCCTTCGCGGGGGCGGTCACGCGTTCCTCCGTCCCGTCGGGGCGCACGGCGCGCAGAAGGACACCGGACACCTCCAACAGCATCTCGCCCGTGAGACGGAGGCTCGACCAAGGGCCGGTGACGGTCTCGGTGAGCACTCCGAGGAGCCGGTCCAGGTGCGCCTCGGCCTCCTCCGGAGTGAAGCGCCTCCAGGGGTAGCTCGGAGCGGGACCGCCGGGTTCGGCCGTGCCCGGTGGGAGCGACGACGCGGCGGCCCGCCGACGCCTGTCGTCGGCCCAGGAGGGCAGCCACGCCCGGTCGCGTTCCCGCAGCCACAGGGTGAAGGAGTAGCCCGCGGTGATCAGGTCGGGGCCGCTGGTGTGCTCGGTGAACCACTCCGGCCAGTGGTCGTAGGCGCGTTGCACGGTGTGGCCGTCCTCGGTGACCTCCAAGCGCAGGAACAGCCATCCCCCGTGGACGGGATCGGTCTCCGCCTCGTGCAGGGCCCGCCACAGGGCGTCCTCCCGTGACAGCTCCCGCTCCCGGGGCACCACGAACCACGCGGCCCGGACCGCGTCGTGGACGAGCACGGCGCGCCCGTTCCCGTCGAGCCGGTGGGCGCGCGCCCAGTCGACCAGTGCCCGCAGCTCCGGTCCCGGGGCGGGCTCGGGGCGCCCGGGGATCTCCGTCTCGTGCCGCATGAGGTCGCCGAGCAGGCCGACGCCGTGGGACGCGAAGTCGGGGCGCACCGGCTTCACCGTGCCCTGGGCCATGGCCGGTCGGACGGTGCCCGACATCAGGCCCAGCTCCCGAGCGGCCCGCTCCGCCTCGTCCGGGTCGGTGTCCACGCCCTCGCCCAGCGCCCCCAGGACCGAGTCGAGCGTGGCGCGGGTCCACTCCCCCGCCGCGGCGGTGCGCAGCAGCCCGGGAAGGCGGTCGCGCAGAACGGCCTCGGCGGCCCCACCGGTCCCGCGGTGGTCGGCGCCGCGTTCCAGAGCACCGGTGAGCCATACGCGAAAGCCGTCCTCGGTGAGCAGCGGGGGCAGCATCCAGCCGATGCCGTCACTGGTCAGGTACTCGGGATAGGGCGTACGCGCCCACCTCGTGCCGTCCCACCAGTAGACGAAGCCGATGGGTCCGCGCGCCTCCAGGTCCAGCGCCCACTCCCACGGCAGCCACGCGGGGGCGTCGGCGAACACGTCGACGGCCGGGTCCTCGATGTGCTCGTCGCACTCGTGGTCGAAACCGATGAGGAGCCCCTTGCCGCCCTCCAGGCACAGCAGGCGCCAGGAGTTGCCGCCGCCGTCGTCGAAGAGGATCCGCCCGTCCTCCGGTGCGTGCAGGGCGTACTTTCCGGTGCCGGCCTCCAGGGCGGCCGCGACGGCGGCGCGGGTCCACAGGGTGTCCAGCGGGGGCAGGTCCTCGATGGTGACGGAACTGTCGAACTTCACGGTCGCTGCCTTCGGGTCGGGGCGGGGCCAGGGGCACGGGCGCGGGCACGGTCGCAGGCGAAGGTACACGCGGGGACCGACGGACCCGCGCCCCGGCCCGGGCCGGCCCGCTCAGCCGCCGCCGGGACCGTAGGCGGCCAGGAACACGCGCACGCCCTCGGTGGCGTGGCGGCGCAGCTCCGCCTCGCCCGGGATGGCGTCGTCGCCCAGCAGCATGGCGTCGTTGACCGGCGCGGACATCACGAGCCAGTTGAAGTGGGCGGCGGCCGTGTCCGGGTCGGCCGCGCTGAGCAGGCCCCGCTCCGACAGGCGGGCGAAGAGCGCGGCCATCGCGGCCATCGCGCGCCGCGGTCCCCCGTCGTACAGGGCCCGGGCCAGGTCCGGGAACCGGCTCACCTCGCCGATCACCAGCCGCCGCAGCCGCATGAGGTCGGGGGTGAGGACGACCGTGAGCTGGCGCAGGGCGTACTCGCGCAGGAAGGGGGCCAGGTCCTCGGGCCGCTCGGGTTCGGCGATCCGCTGGTGCACGGCGTCGCCCGCCTCGGCGGTCATGGTCTGCACGATCTCGACGAAGAGCGCCTCCTTGCTCCCGAAGTGCTTGTAGACGGTCTGCTTGGAGGCCCCGGACAGCGCGGCGATCTCGTCCATGTTGGTGCCGAGGTAGCCGCGGTCGAGGAAGACCCCCTGCGCCGCCATCAGGATCGCCCGGCGCTTGCGCGCCGAACGCGTCGTTCCCGCGGCGTGGTCCGGCAGGTTCACTCTCACTCCCTCGGCGTGGCTGCGGTTCGGGCACGAGGGCCCGGATGCTTGACCCAGTAGTACTGGACGGTCTAGTTTGACACACAGAACAGTACTGGACGGTCCAGTTCCATTCCAGGACGTCCGCCACGAGCCGAGGAGCCCGCCATGCGCGTCAAGTTCGCCGAACTGCCCGTCTTCGACCAGGACCGGGCCATCGCCTTCTACACCCGCGCCCTCGGCTGCACCGTCGCCGCCGACGCCCCCATGGGCGAGGACGGATGGCGGTGGGTCGAGCTCGCCTTCCCCGGCGCCGAGTCCCACCTGCACTTCCTGGCGCGCGAGAACGAAGAGCCCTCCGCCGACCCCGTCCTGGTACTGGTCGACGACGACGTCCAGGGCACGGTCGAGAAGCTGCGCGAGCAGAACGTGGAGATCGTGAGCGAGCCCCAGCAGGCGCCGTGGGAACCCGGCACCACCTTCGCCGAGTTCCGCGACAGCGAGGGCAACCGCATGGTGGTCACCGACCGCTGACACACCGGCCGGGGCGCGGCACACCCCTGGTCCGGGGCGCTCGGGAACGCGTCTAACGTGTGGGGAGAACGCACGAACACGAGGAGGCCCGCCGTGCCGGAGGCGCACCACATGCGGATCGGCGAGGTCGCCGAGCGCACGGGACTCTCCCTGCGCACCATCCGCTACTACGGCGAGGTCGCCCTGGTGGAGCCCTCCGCGCGCTCTCGCGGCGGGTTCCGTCTGTACACGGAGTCGGACGTGGACCGCCTGCAGCTCATCAAGCGGATGAAGCCGCTCGGGTTCAGCCTGGAGCAGACCCGCGAGCTGCTGGAGAGCATCGACCGGCTGGGCTCGGCCACCACCGGTGAGGACGAGCGCGCCGCGCTGAGCGAGCGGTTGGACGCCGTCGAGGCCGACCTCGCCGAGCGCTGCTCGGCCCTGCGCCGCCAGCTGGAGATGGCCGAGGAGTTCGCCGAGCGGCTGCGCCGCAAGCGCGCCCACCACGCCGACGACTGAGGGCGACCGGCCGGGCGTCCGCCTGGAGGAGGGGCGGATACCCGGCCGGCGTTCAGGGGTGACGCGCCTGGGCCGAACGCGGCTCAGCCGAAGTCGACGTCACTGCACAGGTAGTAGCTCTGGTCCAGGTGGGAGGCCTGCCAGATCGTGAACACGACGTGGTGCCCGGTCCGGCCCGTCGTGCTGACGTCCACGAGGATGTCGTTGGCCGGGGCGTAGGACCCCGTCACCTCGACCAGTTCGAGGTCGTCCCAGCTGAGCTCCTGAGTGGCGGGGTCGAACCCCTCCTCGGTGACGTAGATCTGGAAGTAGTCCGCGCCGTGGCTGGCCTGGTCGTACAGGTGGACCGTGAAGTCGTCGTCCACGGGCGTGGTCTTCCACTCGCCCACGGCGTCCAGCGAGTCGTAGCGCCCGCCCTCGGTGTTGCCGCCGCTGCACAGCGTGCCGTCGGGGATGGCGCCCCGGTGGTCGCCGGCGACGTTCTCACGGAAGAGGCCGTTCCAGTTCCACATGGCGTTGGGGTTGTCCTGCCACGCCTGCCAGCACATGGGGTCTTCCTGTGCCATGTCCGGGTTCTGGTGGTCGGCACCCCAGCGGTCCCAGCAGCCGTAGTTGCGGCTGGCCGGGTCGACGATCGAGCCGTGCGCCGAAGCGGGCGCGGCCAGGGCGGTCAGTCCGAGCAGGGGCACCGAGGCCAGGACGAGCGCGCGGGTCGCCCAGCGGGGGTGTCCTGCCGTGTCGTTCTTGGTGTGCATCACGTTCTCCAAACGTCTCGGCTTGTAGCAGCCGAGCCGATTGGGAGCGCTCCCGCAGCGGTAGTTACCCGCGTCACATCCACTCAAACCAACAGTGAGAATTCCCTTCGCCACTCGCTCTTCTCGCTGGCCTCGGGCGCCCTGGTCGACCGCCGGCCGCGCCGCTCGATGTTCCTGGCCGCCCACACCGCGCGCGGCGCGGTCCCTCGCCCTGCACACGATCGCCGTGGCCACGGGCGACGTCCGACGTGCGCGACGTGCGACGTGCGACGTGCGACGTGCGACTGTGGGCGGCCTAGCTGGCCGAGTTCGCCCTGGGCGCCGGGGAGACCCTGGGCGCGCTGATGTTCGCGGCGGAGTGGACCCCGCCGTTCGGCTTCGACGCCCTCGCCTTCCTGTTGTCGGCGGCGGTGATCGCCCGCATGACCCCGCTGGAGGCCCCGCGCCCCGGGAACGGCCGGCCCGAACGGCTGCGCACGGAGAGCGCCCGCGGCCTGGGCTTCGTGTGGTCGACGCCCTCGCTGCGGACCCCGTGCGGCCGCATCCTGGTCACGAACCCGACCGGGGTGGGGGCGCTCTCGGTCTGGGTCGTCTACGCGCAGCGGCACCTGGGCCTGTCCACCTCGGGTTCGGCCTGTTCGTCGCCGCTGGCGCCATTCTGGGTCGCCGCCGGCGCGGTGGCACTCCTGGTGCCCATCGCCTGGCGTTCGATCGGCTTTGTCGAAAACGCCCAATTCCTCCGTTGACCTGGGAGTAAAGTGCGCGGGAGCGGCGGCGCGAGAGACACGGCCGGACACGAGTTCGTGATTTAGTATTTACACTCAACAAATCGGGAGCTACTGTTCTGTCAGCGCTTCGGGCCGCCGCACCCCACACGCCCGGCCCGACTGACACTGCGGTGTCCACTGCCCCCATACTCCCTATGCCCCCCGCTGACCGCCGCTTGGGAGCGCTCCCACCTCCCAATTCCTTTCCGGTCCGCTTCCACGCGGGCATTCCTTGCCATTCACCATTCAGCACCACCCAGTTCCCATCGTCGAGACAACTGAATAAGCCACTCTGACCACTCCTCCTGCCCCCCTTCAACAGGAAGTAGAAGAGATGAGCACCAACCCGCGCGCCGCGGACACCCGTGCGCGGACACGGCGCGGCCTCGCCGCCGCGTCCGCCCTTGTCCTCGGCACCACCCTGGCCGTCGCCATCCCCTCCGCGGCCGGCGCCGCCACCGGGTGTGAGGTCGACTACCAGGTCAATGACTGGGGTTCCGGTTTCACCGCCTCCGTAGAGATCAACAACCTCGGCGACGCCGTCGACGGCTGGACCCTGGGCTGGGAGTACTCCGGCAACCAGCAGATCAGCAACATCTGGAACGCCGGCCACACACAGACCGGCCAGACCGTGGAGGTCACCGACGGCGGGCACAACGCCTCGATCGCCACGGACGGCACCGTCTCCTTCGGCTTCAACGCCTCCTACTCCGGCACCAACGCCGCCCCCACGGAGTTCACCCTCAACGGCGTCGTGTGCGAGGGCTCGGTCGACCCCGGGCCGGACCCCGATCCCGACCCGGACCCGGACCCGGATCCCGAGCCCGGTGAGCGCGTCGACAATCCCTACGTGGGCGCCGACGTCTACGTGAACCCGATCTGGGCGGAGAACGCCCGCTCCGAGCCCGGCGGCGCGGCCATCGCCGATGAGCCCACCGGCGTGTGGATGGACCGCATCGGCGCCATCGAGGGCAACGACAGCCCCACCACCGGCAACATGGGACTGCGCGACCACCTCGACGAGGCCGTGGAGCAGGCCGACGGCGACCCCCTCGTGTTCCAGGTCGTCATCTACAACCTGCCCGGCCGCGACTGCGCCGCGCTGGCCTCCAACGGCGAGCTCGCACCGGACGAGATCGACCGGTACAAGGACGAGTACATCGACCCGATCGCGGAGATCATCGACGACCCGGCCTACGCCGACCTGCGCATCGTCACCACGATCGAGATCGACTCTCTGCCCAACCTGGTCACCAACGTCTCCCCGCGCGAGACCGCCACCCCCGAGTGCGACGTGATGCTGGCCAACGGCAACTACGTGGAGGGCGTGGGCTACGCCCTGAACACGCTCGGCGCGATCGACAACGTCTACAACTACATCGACGCCGGCCACCACGGCTGGATCGGCTGGGAGGACAACCTCTCCGCCTCCGCCGAGGTCTTCGCCGAGGCCGCCAACGCCGCCGGGGCCACCCCCGACGACGTGCACGGCTTCATCGCCAACACCGCCAACTACTCCGCGCTGAAGGAGGAGAACTTCGCCATCGGCGAGACCATCGCCGGCACCCCCGTGCGACAGTCCGACTGGGTCAGCTGGAACCAGTACGTCGATGAACTGACCTTCGCCCAGGCCCTGCGCGACATGATGGTCTCCGACCACGGCTTCGACCCGAACCTGGGCATGCTCATCGACACCTCCCGCAACGGCTGGGGCGGCCCCGACCGGCCCACCGGCCCCGGTCCGGAGACCGACGTGAACGCCTACGTGGACGGCGGCCGCTACGACCGCCGGTTCAACACCGGGAACTGGTGCAACCAGGCCGGTGCCGGACTGGGCGAGCGGCCCACCACCGCGCCCGAGCCCGGGATCGACGCCTACGTGTGGATGAAGCCCCCGGGCGAGTCCGACGGCTCCAGCGAAGAGATCCCCAACGACGAGGGCAAGGGTTTCGACCGCATGTGCGACCCCACCTATGAGGGCAACCCGCGCAACAACGACAACATGAGCGGCGCCCTGCCGGACGCCCCCGTGGCCGGCCACTGGTTCTCCGCACAGTTCCAGGAGCTGCTCGCCAACGCCCACCCGCCCATCCAGTGACCACCTGACCGATGACGCACTCCCGGTGGCCGCACCGGGACAGGGCGCCCGTCCACCTCGTGTGGGCGGGCGCCCGCCCGTGTGCCCGTCGGCTCCGGCCATGACCGACCGATGGGCCGCCCCCGAGGGCCCGCCCGCACCGGACGGGGAGTATGACTGGTGTCCCCGGCCCTACCGGCCGGTACAGCGCCCTCGATCCGCCAGGAGAGCCCCATGGACCAGACCCCCAGGACCGTGCTCGTCACGGGCGCGTCGTCGGGCATCGGCGCCGCGACCGCCGCCGCCCTCGTGCGCCGCGGCCACCGCGTGTACGGCACCAGCCGCTCCCCCGAGGCGGTCGCCGCCCCCGTCCCCGGCGTGGAGTACCTGGCCCTGGACCTGACCGACGAGGCCTCGATCGTGGCGTGCGCGCAGGCCGCGGGCGCGGTGGACGTCCTGGTCAACAACGCCGGGGAGAGCCAGAGCGGCCCCCTGGAGGAGCTGCCGCCGGAGGCCCTCGAACGCCTGTTCCGGACCAACGTGTTCGGCGCGGTGCGCCTGACCCAGCTCCTCCTGCCGGGCATGCGCGCCCGCCGGTACGGGCGCGTGGTCATGATCGGGTCCATGCTGGCCAGCTTCCCGCTCGCCTACCGGTCCTCCTACGTGGCCTCCAAGGCCGCACTGAAGGGGTTCGCCGACGCCCTGCGCCGCGAGGTCTCCCCCTACGGCGTGGGCGTGACGACCGTGGAACCCGGGTCGATCAACACCGGCATCAGCGAGCGCCGCACCCAGTACATCGGCCCGGACTCTCCGTTCGCCGCCGAGTACCGCACCATGCTCGCCGCGCTCAACGCCAACGAGGCCCGGGGCGTGCCCGCCGAGAGCGTGGCCGCCACCATCGTGCGCGCGATCGAGGCCGACCCGCCCCGGCCGCTGTACGCGGTGGGCAGCAACGCCCCCGTGGTGTTCGCGCTGCGCCGCCTGTTCCCGCGGTCACTCATCCTGCGCATGGTCGCCCGCAAGCACGGGCTCTAGATCGTTGATGGGAAAATGTGTCCTGGTCAGTGGTCGTAAGCCACCAGCGACCGCTTGATGGGGGCTCCGATCTGCCAGTTGTGCCAGATCGCGGCGTTCAGAGCCAGGATCCTCTGACACACCCGAGCCCAGAGCCCTTCGGTGGTGCGGGCGTTGTGGCGCTCCAACCCCAGCTGGTTCTTCAGCGTCCAGATGATGGCTTCGATGCGCTGGCGCAGCCAGCCCGGGAACACCCGGGCCCTGTCCTTGGGCTCGTCCTTGCGCCGGGGCCGGATGAGCACGTGCCCCAGATCGGTGGCGGCCTGCTCGATTCCGGCCCCGGCGAAGCCCTTGTCGCACACGATCGGGCACGGCCCCGGGGCGCACTCCTGGGCGTGGAGCAGGTGCAGCGCTTGTTTGCGCTCGTCCAGCTCTTTGGGGTGGGCCAGGGAGAAGGCCGTCACGGTGCCCTCGGCGGTGGTGACGAGCACGAGCTTGGACCCCCAGTAGAACCGGTGGTGGGAGGCATCACGCCCGTAGCCGCACATTTCGCCCAGACCGGAGCGTTCCACGGTGGTGCGCGAGGCCCCGCACGGCACGGGGGTGCCGTCCATCAGCCGCAGGTTGTCGTGCCAGGTCGGGGTGTGGCGGGCCAGCCATCCGATGGCGGTGAGCATGTGCGGGGCCAGGCGGGCCAGGTGCCGGTTGTACTCGGACTGGCCGGGCAGGCGGGGGAAGAGGTGGCCGATCCGGGCCGGGGCCACCCGTAGCCAGCGGCGTTCGTCGTCGCAGCGCAGCAGGACCTGGGCCACGGCCACACAGATCAGCTCCGCGTCGGTGAGCAGGCGCGGCCGGCCTGGTCCGCGGGCTTGCTTGGCAGAAGGGATCACGTCGTCGTCCAGGTGGACGTAGAGTGCTGTCAGAAGGGCGTCAAGGTCAGTCTTCACACACCGATCTTCGACGCCCTTCGCTGTGTCCGCAGGGGTTTCAGGAATTTCCCATCAACGATCTAGGGGCCACCGCGCACCGGAGGCCGGCTCCGGGCCCCGCCCCGCATCGGCCGCCCGGCAGCGTCCGCCTCGCCGGGGCCGGGTTCCCCGGCCCTGTCGGTGCGTCCGGGCAGGATATGGGTGGGACGCACACCGACTGGGGGAACCCGTGAAGCAACAGGCCCACTTCATCACGCTCGCCACCGCCGACCTGGGCGCCGCCCGGGCCTTCTACCGGGACGGGCTCGGGTGGGACCCCCTCCTCGACGTCCCAGGGGAGATCATCTTCTTCCAGATCGCCCCCGGCCTGCTGCTGGGCCTGTTCGACGCGGAGAAGTTCGACCGCGACCTGGGCGGGCACGCCGGGGTCACCGGCACGACCGGGGCCTTCGGGGTGACGCTCGCGCACAACGTCGAGGACCGCGCACAGGTGGGTGAGACCGTGCGCGCGATGGTCGACGCCGGCGCGAGCGTGCTCAAGCAACCGCAGGAGGGCGAGTTCGGCGGGGTCTTCCACGCCCACGTCAAGGACCCCAACGGGGTCGTGTGGGAGATCGCCCACAACCCCGGCTGGCGCATCGACGAGGACGGAAACGTCGTCCTCGGCTGAGACCCGCGGGATCCGGAGGAGCCTCGGTCACACGTCCGTCGGCGGATCGTAGGGGACCTCCTCGTCGAGCAGGCGCGTCCACTCCGGCCGCCACCGCGGCGAGCGGGCGGCCATCTCCTCCCGCAGGTCGGGCAGCCGCGGCGGGGTCATCCGGTCCGGAAACCAGCCCGACCGCCGGCCCCACGCGGGCCAGTGGTCGTAGGCACGCTCGACCGTGACGCCGCCGGTGGCGGTGGCACGGGCCCGCAGGAAGTACCACGCGCCGTGTTCGGGGTGCGTCTCCGCCCGGCGCAGCCGCAACGGCAGCAGACCGTCCTCCCACGGCACCTCCAGGGCCTCCCCCGAGGCATCCACCAGCTCCGGGAAGCTCACGGCCCCCCGCTCGCAGGCCACCGTGAAGGTCAGCTCCCCACCGCGCTCGGCGGCCAGTGAGCCCAGGCCCTCACGCAGGACGCGCAACTCCTCGCTCTCCGGCGGGGCCGGGCGTTCGGCCTCGGTCGCCGCCCGCATGGCGCGCGCGACCAGCGCGTCCCAGTCCTGCCTCGTGAGCACGCGGCGCCGCCGGGGCTCGGCGGACGGCGTCCCCGCCGTCATGGGATCGTCCCGCCGGGTGAACCAGTCAGCGCCCAAGAGCTCCCGCGCCGCGTCGAGGTCCACGCGGTCGGAGCCGTACAGGTCCCGGAACAGCTCCCAGGCGCGGTCGCCGTCACCGCCCTCGGCGACGTGCCGCATCAGCTCGTCCGCCACGGCACGATGGGCCTCGTCGTCGGGGAAGTGAACGGACAGGAAGCCGAGCAGGCCCTCGGGGGTACCGGATCGGGCCACGGTGCACAGGCCGTCGTCCCCGATGCCGTCCGGGTAGTCCGTGCGCCCCCAGGCGGCGCCGTCCCACCAGTAGAGGAAGGACACCCCCATCTGCTCGCGCAGGTACCGGGCCATGAGCGTGTCCAGCCACTCCCACGGCAGCCAGTCCGGGCCGCCGGCGAGCAGGTCCAGCCCTTCGTCGATCGTGTCCTGGCCCAGCGGCTCCCAACCGGTCAGGACGGCCCGGCCGCCCTCCACCCAGGTCAGCCGCCACCAGCAGCCCGACCCGTTGTTGAAGTGCGTACCGTGCGGGCCGAGCGTGAACCCGCCGCGGGCGTAGGTGGTCCCCACCGGGTCGTAGGCGAAGGTCTCCTCCGGGCGTGCTTCGATCAGGCGGTAGGCGCCGAGCTCGATCCTGCTCTGGGCCCAGAGCATCTCGGGCGGCGGCAGGTCCTCCGGGCGGCCGGGCTGGTGGAAGGACGTGGGGCTCATGGCTAGGCACGCTCCGGTCTCTCAGGGGTGCCCGCACGGGGCGGGATGTTCCGTCAGACGCTCCCCACGAGGCGTTCAGTTCCCCACCCGCCCCACCGATTCATCGCCACACCGGATCACTGGAGGCCGACGACCTCCCGGGCGCCGGGCCTGGCCACGACCACGGCCCCCGGCGCCGCGTGCAGCGATCTCAGTCCATGCGCCTCCAGCAGGGGCCCGAAGCGGTCGCCGTCCCGTCCCAGGGAGAACTCCAGCCGCACCGACCGCTCGTCCCCCGCCGCGTCCCACGCCTGCGCCAGCACCAGGACGGGCTCCTGCTCGGGCGGGAGGTCTCCCGTGGGATGCAGGCTGCGCAGGACGAGGAGCTGATCGTCCAGGGCCAGCTTGCCGACCCTGAGCGCGGGGACGTCGTCGACCGAGGCCACGCGCTCCCGCCCCTCGAACGTGTGCCAGGTGTAGCGGTCGACGTGCCCGTCCTCGCCGCTGGTCACGAACCCCTCGGAGGTAAGCGTGCCACCGCCGTCCCAGGTCATCATGTCCCGCAGGTCGGCCAGGTCCCGGCCGACGACCTCGCCGCCGGGCCGCACGAACAGGTTCTCGCGCGCTTCCTCCCCACCGGTCTCCCATTCCACCGCGTACACGCCGCCGTCGTCGGAGGGGTGGGCACGCACCCAGTACGGAAGGGCGGTCACCCGCTCCTCGTGCCGCCACAGCTCCGCCCCGCCGGCCGGGTCGAGACCGATCAGCACGACGTCGTGGGCGAGCGGTTCCCCGTCGGGTTCGCCGGCCTCCTCGACGGACAGCCCGCACTGGGCCAGCGCCACCACCTCGTCGCGCAGGACACCGTAGGGGGTCCACCCGTTCAGCACACAGCCCTCGGGCGGATCGAACCGCCAGGCCCGCTCCCCCGAGTCCAGGTCGAAGGCGGTGAAGGACGTCCCCTCCCCGCCCCGGCCCTCCCCCTCCACGAGGAAGGCGCCGGCCGTCACCGCGAAGGTCTCGGGCAGGGTGGGGACCGTGTCGCCGAAGTCGACGTCCGGGCTCCGGGTCACCGAACGGACCCGGCCCGTGTCCGCGTCGAGGGCCACCAGCCGCAGCGCCGACCCGCCGGTGTGGTCTCTGGCGCTGAACGACACCACGAGCGCGCCGCCGCCCGGTGCCGCCGCGATGTCGGTGGCGCGCGCGTCCGCGCGCCGGTACCGCCAGCGCTCCAGGCCGGTCCGGGTGTCCAGCAGGGTGACGCCCTGCGTGTGCAGGACCGCGGCGCCGCCACCGGCCACGACCGTGTCCACCACGTCCTGCCCCTCGGGCACGTCCCACCGCCAACCGACCCCGCTCACGGCGCTCGGCGTCGTGGCCACGTCCTCCGACGCGAGCGCGGACGCGGCGGTGGCGTCCACCGGTCGCAGTTCGACCGCCGCGAAGACGAGGGCGGCCAGCCCCGCGCCGAGCGCCAGACCGGAGGCTCCGGCGACGGGGACGGCCCATCGGCGGCGCACGGAGCGGGCCGGCACCAGGGCGGGGAGTGCCAGCGCGGCCGCGACCAGGGCCGGGCCCAGGGCCAGCCCCCAGGCGGTGAAGTCCACGAAACCCTTGGTCGTCTCCCCGCGCACACCCAGCACGACCGTCCACGCGGGCACGCAGAGCAGGACCACCAGGACGGCCACGACGCCGAGGACCAGGCGCGGAGCCACGGTGGTCTCGGTCCGCCCGGTCCACCGAAGCCGGTACACGAGCCCGCCGAGGGCGACGACGGCGAGCATCAGCAGGACGGCGTAGGCGGCCCAGGGGTGGCCGTCGCCGGACACGTGGGCCGTCGAGGCCGCCCAGATCAGAAGGGCCGATCCGCAGACCGCCAGACCGCCGGCGAACCAGGAACTCACGGGGGTGGACATTCAGGAAAGGTAGAAGGAGTGCGTGAGCGCGTCAAAACCGGCGCGCGGAGCCGCCGGACCGGTGGCGGGCGCCGGTCGTCGCCGGCGGGGTGGCGGACGCGGACTCGCGACCCCCTCGCCCTTAAAGTTGAACGATGGTACAACTAGTACGTTAGTTCAACTAGATAGGAGAGTGGGATGATGGCGCGACCGTCCGCACGTGCCGGGTGGCGGGAGTGGGCCGGCTTCACGGTGTTGGCGCTGCCGACCGTGCTGCTGGGGCTCGACGTCACGGCGCTGTACCTCGTCGCCCCGAGCCTGGCCGCGGACCTGCGTCCGACCTCGGCGGAGACGTTGTGGATCATGGACGCCTACGGATTCCTCATCGCGGGCTTCCTGATCACCATGGGCACGCTGGGCGACCGGATCGGGCGCCGGCGCCTGCTGATGGTCGGCATGGCCGCGTTCGGCGCGGCCTCGGTGCTCGCGGCGTTCGCCCCCACCGCCCTCTGGCTGATCCTGGCCCGCGCCCTGCTGGGAGTCGCCGGGGCCACGCTCATGCCGTCCACGCTGTCCCTGATCAGCACCATGTTCACCGACCCCCGGCAGCGGGCGACGGCGATCGGGGCGTGGGCCACGATGTTCGCGCTCGGCATGGCGGCCGGCCCCGTCGTGGGCGGCGCACTGACCGCCTGGGCCTGGTGGGGCGCGGTCTTCCTCGTCGCGGTACCCGTCAGCGTGGTCGTGCTGGCCGCCGCCCCCGCGCTGCTCCCGGAGTTTCGGACCCGCGCCGGCCGGCTCGACCTGTGGAGCGTCGTCCTGTCCCTGGCGGCCGTGCTGGCGACCGTCTACGCGATCAAGCATGTCGCCGCGCACGGCGTCGACGTCCAGGCACTGGCCGCCGTCCTCGTCGGCGGCGGCTCGGCGGTCGCGTTCGTCCGCCGCCAACTGCGCCTGGAGGAGCCGCTGCTGGACATGAGGCTCTTCGCCAACGGGGCCTTCTCCGCCGCCCTGGCCGTGCTGTTGGTCGGCCTGGTCGGATTCGGCGGCATGATGTTCCTGGTCACGCAACACCTGCAGCTGGTCGGGGGCCTCTCCCCCACGGCGGCCGGCCTGTGGATGGGGCCACCGGCACTGGCCATGCTGATCGGGGGCCTCGGTGCGCCCCTGGTCGCCGCGCGCGTCCCACCGGGGAACGTCATGGCCGCCGCCCTCGCGCTGTCCCTCGTCGGATACGCCCTGCTCGCCTTCGTCGGGACCGACGACAGGGTGAGCGTGGTGGCCGGATTCGCGTTCCTCTATCTCGGCCTCGGCGTCATCGCCGCGTTGGGGACCGACATCGTCGTGGGCGCGGCGCCCTCGGAGAGGTCAGGGTCGGCCGCCGCGCTGTCGGAGACCGTGCAGGAGCTCGGGATCGCCGCCGGGGTCGCGCTCCTGGGGAGCCTCACGACGGCGGTCTATCGGACGGCGGTCGAGGACTGGCCCGGACTCCCCCGGCCGGTGGCCCAGGCCTACGGCGACGGCCTCTCCGGCGCGGCCTCCGTGGCGGACCGGCTGCCGGCCGGGGCGCTCGCGCACGCCCAGGACGCGTTCACCGGCGGACTCAACACCGCCGCGATCATCGCGGGCCTCGCGATCGCCGGAGCGTCGGTCGTGTGCCTGCGGACGCTGCGCCACATCCGCCCGATCGGCGAGGCCGGTCCCGAGGCGGAGCCGATACCCTCGACGCGCGGGTGCGACGACGATCGGTGAGGGCGATGGCGGACGAGCAGGACACGGTCGATGGGCGCAGGCTGCGCGGTCAGCGCCGCCGGGCCCAGATCATCGAGGCGACGCTCACGATCGTCCGCCGCGAGGGGGCCGCCGGTGTGACCCACCGGACCGTGGCCAAGGAGGCGGGGATCACCACCAGCCTGACGCTCTACTACTTCGCCACCCTCGACGACCTGCTGGTCGCCGCCCTGACCAGCGTCACCGACACCTACACCCGCCGCATCCGGCAGCTCATCGACACCGAGGACGACCCCCTCGGCGGGCTGGCCCGGCTCATCGCCGAATCAGCCGGACCGGGTCGCGAGCGCGCACTGGCCGAGCGCGAGCTGTCGACCCTGGCGGCTCGCCGCCCCGCCCTGCGCCCGGCGGCGCGCGGCTGGCGCGACAACGTCGCCGAACTCGCCCGGACGCTGACGGACGACCCGGACGCCGTCGAAACCTGCGTCGCACTCTGCGACGGGCTGTGCGCGGCGATCCTCCTCGACGACCGCGACGCCGATCCGGTCCACATCCGGGCGGTCCTCGGCAAGGCGCTCCTGGGAACCGGCCGGTAGCCGACCGCCGTCCGCCACGCCCCGCCGGATGCGATGGGGCCGGTCGGGTGGGACGGCGGCCCGGCCCTGCTCTAGGTTGGGCGTGAGTCCGAAGACAACGGCGAGAGGTGTCACGTGAACAGCGTCGTCAAGTTCAACGTCCTGACCGTCCCCATGGGCGAGGGGGCCACCCTGGAGGAGCGTTTCGCCAAGCGCGCCGGGCTGGTGGAGAACCAGCCGGGGTTCGAGGAGTTCCAGCTGCTGCGTCCGGTCGAGGGGACCGAGAAGTACCTCGTCTACACCCGGTGGCGGTCCGAGGAGGACTTCCAGAACTGGGTCAACGGCCAGGCCTTCCGGGAGGGCCACGCGCAGGCCGCGAAGGACGCCGAGGCGGAGGGCCGCACGGGTCACGGACACGGCCACGGCGGTCCGGCCGCGACCGGCAGTGAGCTGTGGGGCTTCGAGGTCATCCAGCACGTCAAGGCCCAGTCCTAGGGCGTGCCCTTCGGCCTTCGGGTGCGCTCGCGGCCACCGGACCCGCTCTCGCGAGTCGGGTGCGGTCGGCCTGACCCCGCCCCGTCGAGCCCTTGTGGCGGCCCTGCGGTCGTGAGCCCGCCGGGCCGCCGGGCCGCCGGCTCCGAGCCCACCAGGCTACGAGGCCTCTGCCTGGTTGTTCCCCCCGAAGAGCACCTTGCGACCGCTTGGACCTTTACGTCGTAGATTTTCCCCGGGCCGAGTCACTCCGGCTTGCGGGCCTCGATGAGGAACCGCGTGTCCACCGAATTCGACGCGCGCCCGCACGTGTCGCCCACCGCATACATAGGATGACCCCAGGATGGGGTGACCCGTGTGCGCGGCACTCTCCGGCAGGAGCGAGGATGGGGGATCATGAGAGCACTCATCCGCTTCGTCCGCCTCGCGGCGCCCCTCCCCGCCGTCGCCGCCGGCCTCATCGCCGTGCTCGTCGGCATGACCAGCTCGATCGCGATCGTGTTCGCCGCCGCCGAGGCCGCCGGAGCGACGGCCGAGCAGACCGCCTCATGGGTGCTGGCCCTGGGCGTGGGCATGGCCGTCACCTGTGTGGGCCTGTCGCTGCGCTACCGGGCCCCGGTGGTGACCGCCTGGTCCACACCCGGCGCCGCCCTGCTCGCGGTCGGCCTGGACGGCGTCACGATGCCGCAGGCGATCGGCGCGTTCCTGTTCTCCGCGGCGCTGATCACGCTGAGCGGTGTGACCGGCCTGTTCGAGAAGGTCATGGACCGGGTGCCGGTGCCGCTGGCGGCGGGCCTGCTCGCGGGAGTGCTGCTCCAGTTCGGCCTCGGCCTGTTCACGAGCATGGAGGACGACTTCACCGTCGTCGCGGCGATGTTCGCGGTGTACCTGGTGTGCCGCCGGTGGCTCGCGCGCTACGCGGTCCTGCTGGCGCTGGTGGCAGGCGGTGCCGTGGCGGCCGTGAACGGCACCCTGGACCTGGGCGAGGTGGCTCCGGCCCTGGCCCGCCCGGTGTTCGTGGCGCCGGAGTTCTCCTGGCAGGTGATGGTGAGCGTGGGGGTGCCCCTGTTCGTGGTCACCATGGCCTCGCAGAACCTGCCCGGGGTGGCGGTGCTGCGCGGCGACGGCTACCGGGTGCCCATCTCCCCCGTCCTGGCCTGGACCGGAGCGACCAACATGGTGCTCGCGCCGTTCGGCTGCTTCGGAATGAACCTGGCCGCGATCACCGCGGCGATCTGCACCGGCCCGCAGGCGCACCCGGACCGCGAGCGGCGGTTCACGGCCGGGGTGTGGGCCGGGATCTTCTACTTGGGCGTGGGCGTCTTCGGCGCCACGGTCGCCTCGCTGCTCACCGCCCTGCCCACGACGCTGATCCTGGCCATCGCGGGCCTGGGCCTGCTCGGCACGATCGGGGGCTCGCTCGCCTCGGCGCTGGGCGACGAGCGGTCGCGGGAGGCGGCCGTGGTCACGTTCCTGGCGACCGCGTCGGGGTTCACGCTGCTCGGCGTCGGGTCGGCCTTCTGGGGGCTGATCGCGGGGGTGCTGACCCTGCTGGTGACGGGGGCCTGGCGCCGGGCACGGGGTCAGGCCGGGTCGGACTCGGCGCCCGCGTCGAAGGCCGGGGCGGAGGACGGGGCGGAGTCGACGGCCGGGGCGGAATCGGAGCCCGACACGAGCCCCGAGGCGGCCACGACGTCGGCGGCGAACCGCTCCAACGGCGGAAAGTCCTCGCCGCCCTCGGAGAAGGCCTCGAAGTAGCCGCGCTGGAAGCAGGCCCCCACCAGCAGGGCGGCCGACGCCTCGGGGTCGGTGTCCTCGGGGATCCGGCCCAGCCGCCGCTCCGCCTCCAGGTAGGCGGCGAACCCCCGGTTGACGTTGAGCGGTCCGGCGCCGTGCCGGCCCATCCCCTCCCGGTGGCGGCGCAGCAGCTCCGGCTCGGCGAACAGGGAGCCGAGCATGGGCGCGCCGTGCCGGAAGAAGGGGACGGCCCGCGTCACGAGGCCGACGAGGTTGTCGCGCACGCTGCCCTGTCCGGCGCGCTCGGGCATGCGCGCGAGGTCGTCGACGAACGGCGGGAAACGGTGGCGCATCACCTCCAGGATGAGCTCGGACTTGTCGGTGAAGTGCTTGTAGAGCGTGGCCTCGGAGTACCCGGAGGCCCGGGCGATCTCCTTGGTCGTGGCCCGGGCCATGCCCAGCCGGTCCAGGACCTCGGCGGCGGTGTCCAGGATGTGCCGGCGCGTCTGCGCGGCCGTCGAGCGCGGTCGGCGCTTCCTGGGCTCGCCGTCCATGGGGTCTCCTAGCGGGCTGGTGCGGGGGCGGTGGACACGCGGGGGTCGGTGCGCGGGGAGAGCAGCCGGTGGCAGCGCACCAGTTCCCCCGCGACGAACGAACCGACGAAGAACACCACTATCACGGTCCCGAAGGCGACCCAGGCCAGGAGGGCGACGCCGGGATCGCTGACGGCCTCGGTCCGGGCCCGCACCCACACGAGCGAGACGGCCACGGCGGCGGCTCCCGCGAGCGACGCCGCGAGCAGGGCCGCGGCCGAGGGCCGTCCGGCGGGGGAGGTCCCGTACCGCGCGCGGCGCTCCCCCGGGGCGGTCGAGCTGCCGGTCCGGGTGCGTCCGAGCGCGGCGACCGAGTACAGGGCGACCATCGGCGCGAGGAGGAGACCGAGTTCGTAGTCGCGCAGCAGGAACAGCGCGTAGGCCGCGGTGGCGACCAGCAGGGCGGCGGCCGGCCTGGTGCGGCGCCAGTACAGGGCCGCGCAGCCGACGACGACCGAGGCGAAGGCGACCGCGTCCGTGGGGCGGGTGAGCGTCCAGCCCTCGACGGGGTCCAGGGGCGCGCCGGTGAGGCTGCCGTAGGTGGCGGCCAGTTCGACCAGGAGCACGAGGGCGGCGATCCCGGCGTCGGCGGCACGCGCGCGCCGGGAACCGGGTTCGGCGGGGGGACGGGACATGCGGACCTCCTGAGTAAGTGGGCACTCACTAACTTAGACGGGAGGGCCCACCGGGTGCAAGGACGCGGGTGCGGCCGCACCGCCTCGCCCACCGCCACTCCTCCTTGACCCCGCCCGTGCCCGCACCGATGATGCATGCGGACACCGAGGAGGAGAACACGTGCGTCATCTGGTTCTGTTGGGCACCGGCGGCACCATCGCCACCACCGCTACCTCCCACGGCCTCGCGGTCAGCGCGAACGCCGACGACCTGTGGCGCCAGGCGCGGACGGTCTGGGACCCGGAGGAGGTCCGGGTCGAGGCGCTCGACGTGAACCGGATCATCAGCTCCGCGGCGAGCTGCGCGGACATCCTCGCGCTGGCGCGCGCCGTGGCCGAGGCCGCCGCCCGCGCGGACGGCGTGGTCGTCACCCACGGAACCGACTCCATGGAGGAGTCGGCGTTCCTCGTGGCCCTCACCCACCGCCACCGGGCCCCGGTGGCCTTCACCGGCGCGCAGCGCCCCTTCGACGACCCCGCACCCGACGGCCCGCGCAACCTGGCGGCGGCCCTGCGCTGGGTCGCCGACCCGCGGGCGCGCGGAACCGGGGTCAGCGTGGTGTTCGGCGACACCGTGCTGCCCGCCGTGGGCAGCCGGAAGGTGCACACGATGGCCCTGAACGGCTTCGCCGCTCCCGGCCGCGCTCCGGTCGCGGCCGTGGACAGCACGGGCGTGCGGCCCTACGCCGCCCCGGCCGCGGCCCCCGCGATCCTGTCCCCCGACGCCGACCTGCCCCGCGTGGACGTCATCGGCCAGTACCTGGGGGTGGACGCCACGGCGGTGCGCGCGGCCGTGGCCGCGGGCGCGCGCGGCCTCGTGCTGTCCGCCTTCGGTTCGGGCAACACCACACCCGAGGTCACGGCGGCGTGCCTGGACCTGCTCGGTTCGGGGACGCCGGTGGTCCTGGCCAGCCGGGTGGGCGCGGGTCCGGTCGAGGGCGTGTACGCGGGCGGGGGCGCGGACCTGGTGCGGGCGGGGGCGCTCCCCGCGGGGGACCTGTCCCCCTGGCAGGCGCGCCTGCTCCTGGCCGCGGTGCTCACCCACCCCGACGGCGTGCAGGGCGTCGCCGAGCGGTACCGGACCTGGCTGAGCGCGGTCGGATCCGTCGGCTAGCCGGTGCGGCCGGCCCCGGGTCGAGCCGAAGGCCGGCCCCGCGCCCGACCGGCGGCCGGGTCGCCCGCGCGCGCTCGGCTCAGGCCGTGGCGAGGACGCGGCCGGTCTCGGCCACCGCGAGCATCAAGCCCTGGTGGTGGTCATGCCCGCCACCACCAGGTCGATCTCGGTCAGCCCGGCACTGAACAGCAGGGCCTTGTCGTTGGTGACCCACTCCGCTCACTGAAGCCTTGTCAGGCGTCAGCGAATCGCACCGTTCCCGGGCGAAAGTCCCGTACCCGCCCGACAGGGTAGGCCCTGGGTACACGCTTCACCGCCGACCGCCTGGCGTACGCCTGGTCTCACACCGGCTCCACATGCTGTTCAACGTCTCCCAGCCGCTCCGGTCGACGCCGGGCGCAACCCGGACCTCATACGTGTTTCACCTGCCGTCGCAGGGTTTCCAGCACCCGATGGGCTTGGCTTTCGCCCATTGGATGAACGTAGAGCTACCACGTGACCACAATGAGTACGAACAGATGTGGAGAGAACCACCGACAGCTGACACCCCCCGTTCGGCGAGGACGGCGTGGGCCGTCTGGGCGGCGGCCTGGGCGATGAGCCCAGCGCACTTGGCGACCCGGCCCCGCGGTGCGTGGTTGTGCTCGGCGTAGGACAGGGTGGCCGCATCCAGGCCCCGCCGTTGAAGACGCCTCCGCCCCAGCCGCCGATCTCCGACACCTCACCCTCCCAGCCCGTGTCGCGCAGGTCCCGGGGGTCGAAGCCGTCCCGGTAGTACACGGCCAGGTCCCAGTCGCTGTCGGGCCGGTGGGTGCCCTGGGCACGGGAGCCGCCGAGGCTGACCGCCCGCACACCCGGCAGGGCGGCGAGTCGGTCGGCCGTCGCGGTCAGGAAGCGTTCGTCGTCGGTGGCCATGGCCCCATCATGCCGGGGCGGGGCGCGTGCCCGCACCGAGAGGCCATGACCGGGAGCGGGCGCGCCCCGGGCTCAGACCCGGGTCATGGTGGAGTCGTATCCGCCACCGCCGGGGTAGACCCAGGCGCCGGTGAGCGAGTCCCCGTCCGCGTCGAACTCGCCCTCGAAGTAGGCCGGTGAGCCCTTGGCGCCCGCCCAGATGACGAGCGTGTCCCCGTCGAGTTCGTAGACGTAGTCGAAGGTGTTGCCCTGGGCGTCGTAGAAGCGGGACACCACGTCCGCGCCGACCGGCTCTCCGAACGGGTGCAGGTTCCCGATGACCTCCATCCCGGTGACGGACTCGCCGAACTGCGCGAGTTCCACGTGCTGGAGCAGGAAGAACCCGCCCTCCATCCACTCGTACCGCACGGTCCCCTCGGCGCCGCCGGTCACCGTCCACGTGCCGACCAGCCGTTCCAGTGCGGTGACCGCTGCGCTGGGTCGGTTGTCCTCGTTCTTCTCGTCCATCTCGTCCTCCTCGGTGGGTTGCGCCGGTACCTCGTGGTCGGCCTTCGGACTTCGACACCGCCGCGATGTGATCCACGCCACTCCTGGTGGAGGTCGAAACCCCCGCATCGGCCCCGAGGTACCGGCGAGAACCGAGAGGAAGGATCCGCCATGACCACCGCACCCCGACCCGCCACCCCCACGACCGCCCCGGCACCCGCCGACCCGTACACCCGCCGCACGACCGGCCGCCTGTTGCTCGCCGGGGCCTTCGCCGGGCCGCTCTTCCTGACCTCCGCCGGCGTCCAGACGCTCACCCGCGAGGGCTTCGACCTCACCCGGCACCCGATCAGCCAGCTGGCCACCGGCGACCCCGGATGGATCCAGATCGCCACGTTCGTCCTGGCCGGCCTGGGCGCCCTGGCCCTGGCCGCCGGCACCGCCCGCACCCTCACCGAGGGGCGCGGACGAAGGGCGCTGCCCCTCCTGGTGGCCGTCTTCGGCCTGGGGATGATCGCGGCGGGCGTGTTCACCATGGACCCCGAGCACGGTTTCCCCGTCGGCACCCCCGACGGCCCCGTCGCCCAGATGTCCTGGCACAGCGTCGCGCACTCGGCCGCGGCCGCGATCTCCTTCACCGCGCTGGCCGTGGCCGCCATCGTGCTGGCCGTCCGCCACGCCCGCCGCCGCGCCGTGTGGCCGGCCGTGCTCAGCGCCGCCGCCGGGTGCGTCCTCCTGCTGCCGATGTCACCGGACCACATGAGCGTCCAGATCGCGGTGAACGGCCTGGTCGCCTTCTCCTGGACCACCGCCCTGGCCCTGTGGCTGCACCGCGCGAACCGACCCGGGCGCTAGAGTCCGACCCCGACAGAGACGAGGACGACATGAAGTACCTGCTCCTGGGCTACACACCGGCGGCCTCCTGGGACGCCGCGACCGCCGGCACCCCCTCGGAGGAGGCGCTGGCCGCCTTCGCCGCCTACCAGCGGCTCGAACACGAACTGCTCGAGCGCGGTGAACTCGTGGCGAGCGAGGGCCTGGGACACCCCGCCGTCAGCACCACCGTCCACCGGACCGACGAGGGGGTGGTGGCCACCGACGGCCCGTTCGCCGAACTCAAGGAGGTCCTGGCCAGCTTCGCCGTGATCGACGTGTCCGGCCACGAACGCGCGGTCGACATCGCCTCCCGGATCGTCGGGGCTCTCGGCGAACCGATCGAGGTCCGCCCGGTCATGGGCGAGGACTTCACGGCGTGAACGCGCGGGTCGAGCACCTGCTGCGCACCGAGGCACCGCAGGTGCTCGGCGCCCTGGTGCGGCGCTTCGGACGGTTCGACCTGGCCGAGGACGCGGTCCAGGAGGCGCTGCTGGCCGCGAGCCGGACGTGGCCCGAGGACGGTGTCCCCGACGGGCCGCGCTCCTGGCTGATCCGGGTCGGCTACCGGAGGATGGTCGACCTGCTGCGCTCCGACCGGGCACGGCGGGAGCGCGAACTACGGATCGGCGCGGCCGACCTCGCTCTGGAGGAACCGGACCGCCGCCCGGGTCCCGCCCGGGAGAGCGACGACAGCCTCACCCTGTTCCTGTTGTGCTGCCACCCGGCGCTGAGCACCACCTCCCAGGTGGCGCTCACCCTGCGCGCGGTGGGGGGACTGACCACGGCCGAGATCGCGCACGCCTACGGGACGACCGAGGCGACCATGGGGACGCGGATCAGCCGTGCCAAGCAGCGCCTGGCCCGGGCTGGTGCACGCTTCGCCGCGCCGGCCGAGGCCGAACGGGACGACCGGACGGCTGCCGTGGCACAGGTGCTGTACCTGGTGTTCAACGAGGGCCACACGGCCACGACCGGCGAGAGGCTCGTCCGCGTCGATCTGAGCCGCGAGGCGATCCGGCTGGCCCGTCTGCTCCACGCGCTGCGCCCGGACGACCCGGAGGTGGCCGCTCTGCTCGCGCTGATGCTGCTCACCGAGTCGCGGCGGGCCGCCCGCGTCGGCGGCGACGAGGAGCTGGTCCCGCTGGAGGAGCAGGACCGGTCACTGTGGGACCGCGCCCTCATCCGGGAGGGCACCGCTCTGATCGACGCGGTCTGGGACCGCCGGGAGGCGGGCCCGTACCGGTTGCAGGCGGCGGTCGCCGCCGTGCACGCGGGCGCCGCGTCGGCGGAGGCGACGGACTGGCCGCAGATCGCCGCCCTCTACCTCTGGTTGGAACGGCTCGCTCCGACCGCGCCGGTACGGCTGAGCCGGGTGGTCGCGGTCGCCCGGGCCTACGGGACGGATCGGGGCCTGGCCCTGTTGGACGACCTCAACCGGCGCCACGGCCTGGACCGCGATCCGCTGACCCGGCGGCGCCAGCTCGCGGTGCGCGCCCACCTGCTGGAGATGGCCGGTGACGGACAGGCCGCGGCGGCGGCGTACCGCCGGGCGGCCGACCTGACGGCCAACGGGGTGGAGGAGAGGTACCTGCGCGACAGCGCCGACCGGATCGGTCCCGCCGGCACCTGACCGCGCACCGGCGGACGGCCCGCGCCGACCGCGCCGACCGGGCGGACCGGACGGACCGGGCGGACCGGGCCGGCTTCCGCTGCCCGCGGCGCCGCCGGTCGCCGCCGGTCGCCGCCGGTCGCCGTCCGGGTCACCGCACCGCGGTGTCGGCGGTGCGTTGCGGCCGCCCGTAGGTGCGTCGGCGCAGGAAGGCCTCGGCCGGGCCCCGCAGGCCGACGCGCCGCATCAGGTCGGCCAGGACCACGGTGACCAGCCAGACCGCCACTCCCACCAGGACCGCGGCGGCGTCGGACAGGCCGCGGGCCAGGTCGAGGGTGTAGGGCATGAACAGCACGCCCCAGGCCACCGACTGCAGCAGGTAGCAGGTCATGGACCGCTGCCCGGTCGCGGCCAGCGCCTGGACGACCGGACCCCGCCGGTCGCCGATGCGGACCGCGATCAGCGCGATGAGCGCGGCGTAGCCGAACCCGCCCGCGTAGCCGGAGACCAGGTGGAGCCAGCCGGCCCCGAACGCCAGGGGGAAGTCGGACGGCCACACCTGGACGGCCACCAGCGCCTGGGGGACCCCGCCCAGCGCGGCGACGGGGATACCGACGAGCGCGACGCGGTGCAGCAGGGCCAGGTGCCGTTCCGGCTCCTCCAGCATCCTGCGGCGGCCCGCCCAGACGCCGACGGTGAACGGGAAGACCGACACCAGGCCCATCAGCAGGAGCATCACCGGCCACGCCCCCAGGCGCATGACCATGTCGATGAGCGGCGTCACCTCCGCCGGGGCGCTCTGCTGCATGTCCCCGGAGAGCACCGCGGTCATGGCGGCGGGGTAGATCAGGGAACCGACCGACATCCAGGCGAAGCCGTGCGCCAGCAGGCGGCGGTCACTGGCCCACAGCAGGCCCGCGAAGACCAGGGCGATGAGGCCGTACACGCTGATGATGTCGCCGTAGAAGAGCAGGAGGGTGTGCAGGAAGCCGATGACCATGAGCCAGCGGCCGCGGCGGCGCACCAGGGAGCGCACCCACGCCGCGTCGTGGCCCTCGGCACCGCGCCGCAGGAAGATCTGGGCGAGGCCGTACCCGAACAGGGCCGCGAACATCGGGTACCCGCGGCTCTCGGCGAACATCAGCATGAACGCGGTGACGGCGGTGTCGAGGGTGCCGGTCAGGGCAAAGGTCTCGCCGCCGCCCGTGGCCAACTGGCGGAACATGTGCGCGTGCACGGTGGCGATGACCAGCAGCATGAACCCGCGGGCGAGGTCGGGAGCGAGCGAGCGCCGGGCCAGGGCCATCGGCGCGGCGCCGGGGGCGGCGGAAGTCGGCGGAGGGGACATGGTGCGGCTCCAGGGGATCGAGGACGCGTAAGATACGATGGCGTATCTCATCGAACGATTTTAAGATACGACACCGTGTCTTAGAAGGAAACCACGTGACTGACCGGAAGCGGCCACCCGCGGCCGAGCCCGACACACCCGGACCTCCCGAGGCTCCTGACGCACCGCGCAAGCCGACCCGTCGGCGCGGGCGGGAGCTCGTCGACGCCATCCACGACGCGATCCTGCGCGAGGCCGCCGAGACCGGCGTCGCCCGGCTCACCATGGAGGGCATCGCCCGGCGCGCGGGCACGGCCAAGACCTCGCTGTACCGGCGCTGGTCCACGCCGGAGGACATCCTGGTCGAGGCGCTGCACAGCGCCTACCCACAGGAGGAGCCCTCCCCCGGCGCCGACGACCTGCGCGGCGACCTCCTCGCCGCGCTGATGCTCTTCCACGGGCTCATGGGACAGGAGCCGTTGGGCCCGGTCATGCTCGCCTGCGTGGCCGAGGCGGCCTACCGGCCCGACTTCAACGAGCGGCTGTGGCGGGAGGTCTACGAGCCCAGGGGCGGGCGCTTCACCGCCACGGTGCTCCGGTACTACGCCGACCGGGGGAAGGTCGACCCCGCCCGGGTCACGCCGGTGACCACGGACATCGGCGAGGCGATGATGATCAAGTACACCCTGGACCAGCGCGAACCGCCGTCCCCGGACTACGTCGAGCGGATCGTGGACGAGGTGATCCTGCCGGCCCTGGGCCGCGACCCGCGCTGAACGTCCGAGTGGCCGCCCCGAAGCCGGGACGGCCACCCCCTGCGCACGCGTGTCAGTCGTCGCGCTCGGACGTGCGACCCGGACCGGACGACGGCTCGGGCCCTGTCGCCGACCCGTCCGCTCCCGCGTCTTCGCCCGGTGCGACCGGCGGTTCGGCCGCCCCCGGCAGGTTCGCGCCGCGGTAGGCCGTGCCCGCGAGTTCCTCCTGGCGCAGTGAGCGTACGAGGGCGAACATCATGAGGAACGCGATCACGAAGAACGGCAGACCGAACACGATGATCGTCTCCGAGAGCGCGTCCAGTCCGGTCTTGCCCGTGGCGGTCAGCACGGTCGCCGCGACCACACCCTCGGTCACGCCCCAGAACACCCGCTGGCGGGTGGGGCCGGTGACCGATCCCGAGCACAGCATGTCCACCACCAGGGACGCCGAGTCCGAGGAGGTGGTGAAGAAGATGATAACGATGACGATGCTCAGCACCGAGGCCACGGTGGCGAACGGATAGTTCGCCAGGAAGGCGAAGAGCGCTCCGGGAATGTCCTGGTCGACCACGACCTCCTGGACGAGGCCGCCGTCCTGGTTCAGCTCGATGTCGAAGGAGGAGAGCCCGAACACGCTGAACCACACGATGCTGAAGGCCGTGGGCAGCGCCAGCACGCCGATCACGAACTCGCGGATGGTGCGCCCCTTGGAGATGCGCGCGATGAAGATGCCCACGAAGGGCGACCACGTGATGGTCCACGCCCAGTAGAAGACCGTCCACGTGCCCTGCCAGCCGGTGTTGCCGAAGGTGTCGTTCCAGAACGACAGCGGGACCAGCCACGACAGGTACACACCGGTGGTCTCGATGACTCCCCTGGCCAGGAACAGCGAGGACCCCGCCAGGAAGACGAACACGAGCAGGCCCACGGCCAGGACGATGTTGATCTGCGACAGCCACTTGATGCCGATGTCGAGCCCGCTGACGACCGAGATCACCGCGATGGTGGTCACGACCGCGATGAGGATGACCTGGTTGAGCCGGCTCTCCTCCACCCCGAACAGCACGTTGAGGCCGCTGTTGATCTGCATGGTGCCCAGGCCGATGGTGACCGCGACGCCGAAGAGCGTGCCCAGTACGGCGATCACGTCGATCGTGCGGCCGAGCGGGCCGTTGATGCGCTCACCGATGAGCGGATGGAAGATCGAGCTGACCCGGAAGGGCAGGCCCTTGCGGTACACGAAGTAGGCGAACGCCAGCCCCGGCAGGCAGAAGATCGTCCACGTGTGCAGACCGAAGTGGTAGAGCGTGAAGCCCAGCGCCTGTTGGGCGGCCTCGACCGACTCCGGTTCGACGTTGCGCTGCGGTGGTTCGGCGAAATGGCTGATGGGCTCGGCCACACCCCAGAACATGAGGATGCTGCCGATGCCTGCGGCGAACAGCATGCAGAACCACGCCAGGTTGGTGTACTCCGGACGACTGTCCTGGTCACCGAGCCGGACTCTGCCGAACCGGCTGAGCGCGATCCACACCAGGAAGACGAGGAAGGTGGTCACGCCCAGGATGTAGAACCACCCCAGGCGGGACAGGATCCATCCCGACGTCGCTCCGAAGACGAGGTCGACCGTCGACGTGGAAAGGATCGACCACAGGACGAAGATGAGGGTCAGCGCGGCGGACGCGAAGAAGATGACCGGATTCGTCCGTAGACCCAGTATGCGGGCAAGGTATGCGAACATGCCGTCTGCTTTCTCGTGGAACGGTCTCCGGTCGGGCGGGCGGACGCTGGAAGCGTCCTTCCCCAGAATCGCGGAGAGAACACGGGAATGCACAGAACGGCGCGGGCCCGGCTCCAGGAATCGGCGCGGGAGACGACACTGGTCGGCGACATCATTCGCAATGCAGACAATTCACCCATTCGATGCGGCCCTGAGGAGGCACCGCCCCGGCGGCGCGGGCGCGGCGCGCTGGGTTCGGCCGGGGCCGGAAACGACGGTGTCCCCGCACCGGCACCGGTACGGGGACACCTGGGAAACGATCAGCCGGTTTAGTCGAACGTGTCGGGGTCGGATCCGATCCGGCCCCCGCGGTCCAGCGCGCTGATCGCGTCGACGTCGGCGGCGGACAGCTCGAAGTCGAACACGTCGATGTTCTCCCGGATCCGCGACGGGGTCACGGACTTGGGGATGACGACGTTGCCGAGCTGCAGGTGCCAGCGCAGCACGACCTGGGCCGGGGTCTTGCCGTGCTTGTCCCCCAGCGAGACCAGGACGGGGTCCTCCAGCAGGCCCTTGCCCTGGCCGAGCGGGCTCCAGGCCTCGGTCAGGAGGCCGTGCGCGGCGTCGGCACGGCGCATGTCCTCCTGCGTGAGGTAGGGGTGCAGCTCGATCTGGTTGAGGACGGGCACGACCTCGGTCTCGGCGATCAGCCGGTCCAGGGTGGTCCGGGTGAAGTTGGAGACGCCGATCGAACGGGCGCGGCCCTCGGAGCGGATGCGCTCCATCGCCTTCCACGTGTCCACGTACTGGTCCCGGGCCGGGAGCGGCCAGTGGATGAGGTAGAGGTCGACGTAGTCCAGGCCGAGGCGCTCCAGGCTGGCGTCGAAGGCCTTGAGCGTCGTGTCGTAGCCCTGGTCGCCGTTCCACAGCTTGGTGGTGAGGAACAGGTCCTCGCGGTCGATCCCGGCGGCGGCGACGGCGCGGCCGACACCGGTCTCGTTGTCGTAGATGCGGGCGGTGTCGATGCTGCGGTAACCGGCTTCCAGCGCGGTCTCCACCGCGCCCTGGGCCTGGTCGTCCGGCACCTGCCAGACACCGAATCCGAGCTGCGGCATGGTGTGGCCGTCGTTCAGCGAGACGTGCTGCATGACTACCCTTCGTCTTCACGGAGCGGGTGTGAGAGGTGGGGGGTGTGCGGGGCCGGGGCCCGCGGGCTCAGGAGGTGATGCGCACGAGCATCTTGCCGGTGTTGGCCCCGCGCATCATGTCGAGGAAGGCCTCGACGGCGTTGTCGATGCCCAGGACGACGGTCTCCTCGGAGCGGAGCCGTCCCTCGGCGATCCAGGCGGCGGCGCGCTCGGTGTACTCGGCGGCCAGGTGGCCGTGGTCGCCGACGAGGAAGCCGCGCAGGGTCAGCCGCTTGCCGATGGTGAGCGCGAGGTTGTCCGGGCCCGGCACCGGCTCGGTGGCGTTGTACTGCGAGATCATGCCGCAGATGGCGATCCGACCGTTCTTGCGCATGGCGTCGATGGCGGCGCGCAGGTGGTCACCGCCCACGTTGTCGAAGTAGACGTCGATGCCGTCGGGCGCGGCCTGGGCGAGCCGGCCCTCCAGGTCGCCCTCTCGGTAGTCGATCGCGGCGTCGAAGCCGAACTCCTCCAGCAGGCGGCGCCTCTTCTCCGGGCCGCCGGCCGAGCCGACGACGCGGGAGGCGCCGAGCAGGCGCGCGAGCTGTCCGGCGACGCTGCCGACCGCGCCGGCCGCACCGGAGACGAACACCACGTCGCCCTCCTTGACGTGGGCGACGTCGGTGAGACCGGCGTAGGCGGTCAGGCCGGTCATGCCCAGCACGCCGAGGTAGGCCTCGGCCGGCGCGAGGGAGGTGTCCACGGGGCGTACCGCCGCGGCGTCCAGCAGCGCGTACTCGCGCCACCCCTCGAAGTGGGAGACGGTGGTGCCGACGGGGACGTCGTCGCTCTTCGACTGGACCACGGTGCCCACCGCGCCGCCCTGCATCGGCTCGTTCAGACCGAACGGCGGCACGTAGGACTTGACGTCGTTCATGCGTCCGCGCATGTAGGGGTCGACCGACATCCAGTCGTTGCGCACCAGGACCTGGCCCGGGCCGGGGTCGGCGACCGTCGTCTCGACGAACGCGAAGTTCTCGGGGCCGGGTTCGCCGACCGGACGCTTGACGAGGTGGACTTCCTTGCTGGCAACGGGCATGTGTCGATCTCCGTCGTTCTGGTGCTGTGGAGGCGCCGGCGGCCGTCCGCGGATGGGACGGTGGAACGCGCTTGTCGACCCTAGCGCCCCAGGTCATTGCGCCACGCATAGGATGATCTGCGTGAGCCATAAGTATTCCGATGGGTCCGTGGCCGCGGCCGCCGCGGCCTCCCCCGTGGGCGGGCCGCTCGACCTGCAACTCCTGCGGACCTTCCTGGCGGTGCACCGGTCGGGTTCGTTCACGGCCGCCGCTCAGCTGCTGCGGCTGTCCCAACCGACCGTCACCACCCAGATCCGTTCCCTGGAGAAGCGCCTCGGACACACCCTGTTCGAACGGCTGCCGCGCGGGGTCGCCCCCACCGCCGACGCCAACGACCTCGCCGCCCGGGTGGCCGGCCCCCTGGACGCCCTGGAAGTGGCGGTCGGGTGGGACTTCGGCGCCCCGGCCGCTCCGCCCGCGCCCCTGCGCCTGGCCGGACCGGCGGAGATGCTCAGCGCCCGGATCCTGCCCGCCCTGGCGCCCCTGGCGGAGGAGGGCGTGCGGTTGCGCGTACGGGCCGGACTCGCCGACGACCTGCTCGACGAGCTGCGCGCGGGCCGGCACGACCTCGTGGTGTCCTCGGTCCGCCCGCGCGGCCGGGCCCTGCGCGCCGACCCGCTGATGGACGAGGATTTCGTGCTGGTCGCGAACGCCTCCTGGGCGGAGCGGATCGGGTCCCCGTGCGCCGACACGGCGGTGCCGGAGGCGGCCAGGCGCGGGGCGGTGAAGCGGATCGAGCGGCAGGGCCCCACGGCGCTGTGCGGCGTCCCGCTGGTGACCTACGCCGAGGACCTGCCCATCGTGCGCCGGTACTGGCGGCACGTGTTCGGCGTGCGCCTGGCCTACGAGCCCGCGCTCGTGGTCCCCGACCTGCGCGGGGTGCTGGCGGCGGTGGTCCACGGGGCGGGCGTGACGGTCCTGCCGCGCTATCTCTGCGAGGCCGAGCTGGCCGACGGCCGCCTGGTGGCGCTGCTGGAGCCGGAGGACCCGCCGATCAACACCGCGTACTTGGTCCAACGGCCCGGCCCGGTGGACCATCCGTACGTGACGCGGGTCCACGACCTGCTCAGGAGCGCCGCCCGCGACTGGTAGCCGCCGTGTCCCTGTGCGCCCTGGCGGGCCCGTGATCGCGGGGCCTGCTCCCGCCGCGCCCGCCGCGTTCGCGCGGGCACGGCCAGAACGAGAACCCCGCGGCCCCGGACCGCGTCCCAGCAGGTCGAGGGGCGGGCGGTGGGCGCCCGCACGGGAGGAGGCGCGGTGGCCACGGTGGAGTCGGCGGGCGAGCGATCGGGCGGGGCCGCGCGCACGCGCCCCCGGTCCGTTCCGGTGTCGGTGGCGGTGTGGCTGGCGGCGGCGGGGTTGGCGGTGTTCGCGCTGCTGCGCGCGGCGGGTCTGGAGCGGGGCTATCCGCTCGTTCCGGTGCTGGCCTTCACCCCCTATGTCCTGGCCGCCTCGGTCGTGCCCCTGGTCGCCGCGGCGGTCCTGCGGCGGTGGGCCGCTCTGGCCGCCACGGCGGTCGCGGTGGTGGTGCTCGCGGTGGCGGTCGTGCCGCGCGCTGTGCCGTTCGGGATCACCGGCGCCGGCGGGCCGGAGCTGCGGATCCTGACCGTGAACGTGCTGGGCGGCGGCGCCGACCCCGCGGCCGTGATGGCGGCCGTGCGCGAGCGGGAGGTGGACGTGCTCGCCCTCCAGGAGTCCACCCCCGACATGCTGGCGCGGCTCTTCGCGCAAGGCCTGGACGATCTGCTGCCGCACGCGGTCGACCACTCCGCGCCCTCGGTGGAGGGGACCAGCGTCCACTCGGTCCATCCGCTGACGGACCTGGGCGACGCGGGCGAGGGCGTGTCCGCGTTCGCGATGCCGACCGCCCGGGTGGAGGTGCCGGGGTGGGAGGGAGTCCTGGAGGTGACGGCGGTGCACCCGTATCCGCCGATCGACGCGTCGTACACGGCCCACTGGCGCGCGGGACTGCGCGCGCTGCCGGCGGCGGCCGACGGCGAGGCGCTGCGGATCCTGGCCGGGGACTTCAACGCGACCCCCGACCACGCGGAACTCCGCCGAGTGCTGGACTCGGGGTACGTCGACGCGGCGTCGGTCCGGGGCCAGGGGCTGGCGGGGACGTGGCCGTCGTCCGGGCCGCTCCCCAGGGTGGCGATCGACCACGTGCTGGTGGACTCGTCGATCGGTGTCGGCGACGTGGCGGTCGTGCCGGTGGCGGGCACCGACCACCTCGGCGTGTTCGCGCGGGTCACGCTGCCCGAGGGTCGTTGAGGCGCCGCGCCCCTTCCCACAGGCCCGGCCGGAGCCCCGGCGCCGTCGGCGTCCGTGCGAACACGCACGCGCCGGCCGGCATCAGAACCCCCGAACGCCCGCACACCGGCAAGACCGATGGGAGCACCCGTGAACCCCCCGACCCCCTCCGGGCCCGTACCGGCCCGGCCTTCGGCCCCCGCCGCCCCGTCCGCCGCTCCGCGGCCCCGGCGCCGCTGGGTCACGGGCCTGTGCGTGCTCGCCGCCGCGGGATTCCTGGCGTTCGCCGCGCTGCGGCTGCTCGGCCTGGAGCGGGGGTTCCCGCTGGTCCCGCTCCTGGCCTACACCCCCTACGTCCTGCCCGCGGCGCTGGCGGCGCTGATCGGCACGGCGCTGTTGCGGCGCCTCCTGCCGGCGGCCGCCCTGCTCCTGTCCGTGGTCGTGCTGGCCGCGGTCGTCGCGCCCCGCGCCCTGCCCGCGGGAAGCGCCGACGACGCCGGCTCCACGGGCGCCGAGCTGCGGCTGCTCACCCTCAACGCCCACTTCGGCCACGCCTCTCCGGACGCGGTGGTGGACCTGGTGCGCGAGTACGACGCGCAGGTGCTCTCCCTCCAGGAGGTCACCCCGGAGCTGGCCGCCGGGCTGTCGGCCGCGGGGCTGGACGACCTGCTGCCCCACGCGGTCGACCACTCCGCGCCCGCCGCGGCGGGCGGGAGCGTCCACGCGGTCCACCCGCTCACCGACCTGGGCGACCCGGGGCGCGACCTCGGGTCCCTCGCGATGCCCCGGGCCGCCGTGGCGGTCCCCGGCCTCGCGTCGGGGGTCGAGGTGACGTCCGTCCACCCGATGTCGCCCCGGCGCCCGTCGTCGATGGCCGCGTGGCGGGACGCCCACCGCGCGCTGCCGGAGGCCGGCGGCGACGGGCCGGTGATGATCCTGGCGGGGGACTTCAACGCCACGCTCGACCACGCGGAACTGCGCCGGGTGCTGGACACCGGGTACGCCGACGCCGCGGCCACGACCGGTGACGGCCTGACGGGCACCTGGCCCGTGGGCGGGCCGCCCCTGCCGCGGGTGGCGCTCGACCACGTTCTGGTCGACACGCGGGCGGGAATCAGGGACTTCTCCGCCGTGGACGTGGAGGGCAGCACGCACCGGGCGCTGTTCGTGGAGGTCTCCCTGCCCGAGGGTTGACCGTGCCACCGGTGTCAGGGTCTACCTTCGGCGCATGAGCGAGTTGACGGAGCCGATGACCGGCACCCGGTTCCAGGTGGTCCTGCCCGACGAGTCCCCGCACATGCCGCCCGAGGTCCTGGTCGACCTGGGCGTGCGGGCCGAGGCGCTGGGCGCGGACACCGTCTGGCTGCCCGACCACCTGCTGCCGCCGGGGCCGTACGGCCGCACGTTCGGCGGGGTGTACGAGCCGCTGGTGACCCTGGCGCACCTGTCCGCGCGCACCAGCCGGGTGCGGTTGGGGACCTCGGTACTGGTGGTGCCGATGCGCGACCCGTTCGTGCTGGCCAAGCAGGTGGCGACGCTGCACGCGCTGTCCTCGGGCCGGTTCGTCCTGGGCGTGGGGGTCGGCTGGCAGGCCGAGGAGTTCGCCGCGGTGGGCGCGGACTTCGCCGCCCGCGGCGCCCGCACGGACGAGGCGCTGCGGCTGCTGCGGCACCTGTTCGAGGGCGAGGGGCCCTTCGAGGGGCGCTTCCACTCCTACGACCGGGGCGTGTTCGAGCCGAGGCCGCGCGCGCACGTGCCGGTGATGGTCGGCGGGGTGTCCGAGCGCGCGCTGCGGCGAGCCGCCGAGCGGGCGGACGAGTGGCAGGGGGTGGGTCTGGACGCGCCCGCGTTCGTGGCGGCCCGCAACCGGCTGCGCGAGCTCACCGACCGGCCGGTGCGGGCGGGCACACGCATCGTGTGGGAGGGCGGGGAGGACGGGTTCGAGCAGGCGGTCGCGGCCTACCGCACGCTGGCGGCGGTCGGAGCGGACGCGGTGGCGGTGTGGTTCGGTGACGCGGAGGGGTTCGGCGAGCGCATGGAACGCTTCGCCCACGCGCTCGGGTGAGCACGGGGGCGGAGCCCGCACCCGGCTGGCATGCTGGAGCCGAGCACGGACGAGAGACGGGAGCAGGGTGTGGGCGACTTCGGCGGAGCGACGGTGCTGTTCGACCTGGACGGCGTGCTGGTCGACTCCGAGACGGCCATCCGCGAGGGCCTGCTCGCCTGGGCCCGCGAACGCGATCTGGATCCCGCGCTGGTCCTGGGGCACTCGCACGGACGCACCAACGCCGGGCTGGTCGCGCTGGTGGCGCCCCACCTGGATCCGGAGACCGAGGACCTGGTGATCGAGGGCCACGAGGCCGCCCGGGGCGACACCGTCCGCGCGATGCCCGGGGCCCACGACCTGGTGGCGGCGCTGGCGGCCGACGGCCGGCCCTGGGCGGTGGTGACGTCGGGCAGCCGCCGGATCGCCACGGCCCGCATCGCCGCGGCGGGCCTGCCTGTGCCCGGCGTGCTGGTGACCGCCGACGACGTCACCGAGGGCAAACCGCGTCCGGAGCCCTACCTGCTCGGCGCGGAGCGCATGGGGGCGGAGCCGTCGGCGTGCGTGGTGGTGGAGGACTCCCCCGGCGGCACCGACGCGGGCCTGGCCGCCGGGATGCCGGTGGTCGCGGTGGCGTCCACCACCGCCAGGGCGGAACTGGCGCGCGCGACCACGGTGGTCGACGACCTCGCGGACGTGGCCCGCCTGCTGCTGCCCCATCCCTGAGGAGAGGAAAGCATGACGGACAGCGAAGCGACCGGCGGCGTCACCGTCGACCGTGCCCGGGCCGGGGACGTGGCGGCGATCGTCGCCATGCTCGCCGACGACCACCTGGGCGCGCGGCGCGAGGACCCCGACGACCTCACGCCCTACCTCGCCGCGTTCAAGGCCATCGACGCCGACCCCCACCAGTTCCTCGCGGTGGCCCGGCGCGGCGACCGTGTCGTGGGCACGCTCCAGCTCACGGTCCTGCCGGGCCTGTCCCGCCGGGGCGCCCTGCGGGCCCAGATCGAGGCCGTGCGCGTGCACGCCGACGAGCGCGGCGGAGGGCTCGGCACCCGACTGATCACCTGGGCCGAGGAGGAGGCCCTGCGGCGCGGCTGCACGATGGTCCAGCTGACCTCGGACGCCTCGCGCCCGGACGCGCACCGCTTCTACGAGCGGCTGGGCTACACCGCCTCGCACGTGGGCCTCAAGAAACCCCTGGGCTGACCGCCGCACGGCCGTGACCGGATCGGTCCGGCCACGGTCGGGATCGTGCCTGTCGCCGCCCCGGCCGCGCTGACACGATCAGGGCATGACGACAGCACTCCTCGTGATCGACGCCCAGCGGTCCTTCCTCCAGCGCGAGAGCTGGTCCGCCGCCTCCGACCCCGAGATCGCCGACACCATCGCCCGCCTGGTGGAGCACCACCGCGACCGCGGCGACCACATCGTGTGGGTCCTGCACACCCAACCGGGCAGCGGCACGGTCTTCGACCCCGCGCGCGGGTTCGTCGAGCTCATGGAAGGGCTGTCGCCCGCCGAGGGGGAGCCCGTGCGCACCAAGACCGTGCACAACGCCTTCACCGGCACCGACCTGTCCGAGGTGCTCGCGGACTGGGGCGTGGACGAGGTCACCGTCTGCGGTGTACGCACCGAGCAGTGCTGCGAGACGACCGCCCGGGTGGCCTCCGACCTGGGCTTGCGGGTGACCTTCGCGGTGGACGCCACGGCGACCGAGCCCATCGAGGCGCCCGGCTCCCCCGCGGGCCGCTCCGTGGCCGAAATCCTGGCCGACCCCCGCACGCTCCTGCCCGAGGACATCATCACCCGCACGGTCTACGCCCTCTCCGGGCGGTTCGCCGACGTGCGCACGGTCGCGGAGATCATCGGCTGATCCTGGCACAGTAGACTGACCGGATCGTGACCAGTGTCGTCTTCCTGCTGACGCCGGGCCTGCACCTGTTGGACCTCGCGGGCCCGGCCCAGGTGTTCTCCACCGCCGCCGACCTGGGCCTGCCCTACCGGGTCCACTACGTCGCCGAGCACGCCGACGTGCCCACCGCCCAGGGCGTGGGGCTGCGGGCCGAGACCGGCATACCCGAACTGGGCGCAGACGACCTCGTGGTCGTCCCCGGCTGGCGTACCGGAGGCCGTGTCCGGCGCCACGTGCTCGGCCCCGACCACGCCGCCGCCCTGGTGGCCCACCACGCGGCGGGCGGCACCGTGGCCAGCGTGTGCTCGGGCGCCTTCGCCCTCGCCGACGCCGGTCTGCTGGACGGGCGCCGCTGCACCACCCACCACGAGCTCCAGGACGAGCTGGCGCGGCGCCGGCCCCGCGCCCGGGTGGTGCCGGACGTACTGTACGTGTCCGACGGCGGCGTGGTGACCTCCGCCGGGATCGCCAGCGGCATCGACCTCGCCCTGCACCTGGTCACCACGCGCCACGGGCCGTCGACGGCGGCGGCCATCGCGCGGAACATGGTGGTCTACGCCCGCCGCAACGGCGACGATCCCCAGTCCAGCGCGATGCTGCGGCACCGGGACCACCTCGTCGACGTCGTCCACCGCGTCCAGGACACCATCGACGCCCGCTTCCGGTCGACCCTGCCGCTGGCCGGCCTGGCCGCCTCGGTCGGTGTCAGCGAGCGCACGCTCAGCCGCGCGTTCGCGGCGGCGACCGGCCTGACCCCGCTGCGCTACCAGCAGGTCCTGCGGGCCGAGCACGCCGAGCACCTCATCGGCCGCGGCGCCACCGTGGAGGCCGCGGCACGGGCCGTCGGGTTCCAGGACGCGCGGATGCTGCGCCGCCTGCGCTCACGCCCGGGCGTGGTCCGGCTCTGACCGGGCGCGGCGCCCGGTCCGGACACGCCGCCGCCGGTGCGGGCGGCCCGCACCGGCGGCGTTGACCAGGCCCGGACTCAGGCGCGCAGGGCGTTGATGAGCTCCTGCTCGTCGTCGTGGGACAGGTTGGTCTGCAGGACCGTCGGGGACAGCGGCTTGAAGGCCTCCACGGCGCGGTCCCTGGTGGCCTCGTCGGCCAGCAGGAACACGGCCGCGCGGTCCTGTTCGAGCTCGGCGCCGATCTTCTTGATCATGTCGTCGTCGACGCCGATGTCGGTGAGCTTGCCCGCGACGGCGCCCGAGGCCGCGCCGACCGCCAGGCCGAGGACGGGGTTGAGGAAGAGCAGGCCGATGAGCGTGCCCCAGAAGGCGCCGCCGAGGGCGCCGCGGCCGGTCAGGTTCACGGTCTGGTGGATGCGCGGACGCCCCTTGGCGTCCTTGTAGACGTAGGCGGCGTCCTCCAGGCGCAGGAGTTCCTGCTTACCGAGGTCGGCGGCGATGTCCAGAGCCCTCTCCGCGGTGTCGCGGTCGGCCACCCCGAGGACGATCAGCTGAGCCATGGGTGTGTTCCCCCCGTCATGGTGCCGGACCCGCTCCGGGCCCGATCGGCGGGAGGCTGCCCCGGATCGTCTCCCAGCAGACCCATGTCCGGGGCGGCGTCGCGCAAAGCCGCGGTGCGGTGGACCGGCCAGGCCGCCCGCGGTCACCAGTCGCGCCAGAGCCCCGCCAGGTCGCCGGGGTCGAATCCGCGGCGCGCGGCCAGACCCGTGACGTCCACGCCGTGCGCCTCCAGGACCGCCTCGATGTACTCGCACAGCTCCTCGCGCTCGGTGGTCTCGATGATGCCGTGCTCCTCGTCGGCCGCGTTGAGCCCGGTCACCGCGCGTTCGGCGACGGCGAGCACGGCGTCGTCTCCGGGCGCCGCACCGTCGGCGACCAGGGCGGCGGCCTCGGTCTCGTAGGCCACCAGCACGGCGTCGATCGCCTCGACCGCGGCCTCCGGCCACAGGTGCTCGGCCCAGTTCTCCTCGCGCGTGCCGGCGGCCACCTGGGCGGCCATGTCCTTCTTGGTCTCGCGCCAGGCGAGGGAGGGTCGCGTCATCATGGTCGGCACGTTACGGCCTCGCGAGGACAGAACCGGGCCACCGGCGGTCGCTCGCCCCGTTCAGTCCTGATCGGCGTCGAAGCGCTCGCGGGCGCGGTCGACGTCGGGCAGGTTGGCGGCGCTCCACTTCAGCAGGGCGTCGATGAGGTCCTGGAGTGTCGTGCCGAGCGCCGTGATCCGGTACTCGACGGCGACGGGCCGCGTGTTGACGACCACGCGCTCGACCATCCCGTTGCGCTCCAGTCGGCGCAGGGTGGCCGTGAGCGACTTCTGCGTGACGGCGGGGATCGCGCGTCGCAGGTCGTTGAAGCGGCAGGGCCGCCCGCACAGCCGGTCGAGCACCTGGAGCGACCACTTGTCGAGCAACTGGTCGAGGAGCTCGCGCTGCGGTGCGGTGATCTGGGAGTGGCCGCTCTCGGCCTGGTCGGTATCGCGCATGAAACCTGGTCTCGTTGAAGTTCCCTCAAGGTACCAAGTAGACATTGGATACCACACACCCGGTGCTCGAAAGGGACCTCCGATGGCCGTACGACTCCTGACCCCCGAGGGCATGTTCCAGCCCGTCCCCTACCACCACGTCTCGATCGGCACCGGCACCCGCCAGGTGCACGTCGCCGGCCAGATCGCGCGGGACGCCGACGGCAGGCCCGTCGCGACCGGCGACCTCACCGGCCAGGTCCGGCAGGCCCTGCGCAACACCGCCCGCGGCCTGGCCGGAGCCGGAGCGGACTTCTCCGATGTCGTGCGCCTGCGGTTCTTCGTCACGGGCTGGAACCCCCACATGGCGGACGCCTTCATGGCGGGCATCGAGGGCGTCTCCGACGAGCTGGGGCTGCCGCGGCCGCTCCCGCCGGTGTCGCTCATCGGCGTCGACTACCTCTTCGAGCCCGACGTGCTCGTGGAGGTCGAGGCGTTCGCGACCCTGGACTGACCGGCGCCCCACCCCGCGCCCCGACCGGAACCCGACCGGAACCCGTCGATCGGCCCCGCGCTTCGGCGCGGGGCCCTGGGCGCGGGGGCGCCCTCCCCGCCGGGGCCCCGAGTCAGGTGCGACGGGCCAGGCGCAGCCGCGTGAGGTAGGGGACGCGCACGACTCCGTCGGGGAAGTGCCGCTCCGCCAGCTCTGTGAGGGCGGCCCGTGTGCGCTCCGGGCCGATGGCGCGAACCACGGCCGCCATCTTGGTGGAGGACAGGGCCATCCCGAGGTAGCCGTCGAGGTCGAGTTCGCGCACCCAGCGGCCGGTGCTCTCGGTGGCCTCGGCCAGCCCCTCCTGGGCCGCCAGCTCGCCGAGCGTGTCGAAGTCGCGGTAGTCGCGCCGGTAGCCCTCGCCGTACTCCTCCAGCAGGGTCTCGTGCGCGTCGGCGAAGGCGCTCGCGGTCCAGTCGCGGTCGTTGCTGAGGACGGCGACGGTGCCGCCGGGGGCGAGCACGCGGACCGCCTCGGCGTAGAAGGAGGGGCGGTCGAACCAGTGGACGGCCTGCGCGGCGAGCACGAGCACGGCCGAGCCGTCGGCGAAGGGCAGGTCCTCGGCGCGGCCGTCGGTGAACTCCACGCCGCCGGGGCCGGCGGCGGCCGTGTCGCGCATCGCGTGGCCCGGCTCCACGCCGACCACCCGGGGCCCCGGCCCGAAGACCTCGCGGACGGCGCGCGTGGAGATCCCCGTCCCCGCGCCGACGTCGAGCAGCAGCCAGGGCTCGGGCCGGTCGGCGCGGCTCGCGCCCGCGACGTGCTCGCGCAGCCGGTCCAGGAGAGGGGCGGGGTAGCCGGGCCGGAAGCGCCGGTAGTTCTCCGTCAGCCGGTCGAAGTCCTGGGTACGGTCGCCCACGCTGCTCCCCTCCGTCGTCGGTCGCGGCGTCAGCGAGACTATCCGGTCGGCACCTCCGTCCCCGGGCGGGCGGGCTTGTGCGCGTTCCTGCGGTACTCCGAGGGACTGACGCCGGTGTGGGCCTTGAACGCGGTGCTGAACGCGAACGCGCTGCCGTAGCCGACCCGCGCGGCGACGGCCTCCAGGCCGAGGTCGGGGCGGGCCGAGAGCAGGTCGCCGGCGGTGGTCAGCCGCCACGTGCGCAGGTAGGCCATGGGCGGAGTGCCCACCGCCCGCTGGAAGCGGTCCGCCAGGGTGGAGCGCGAGACCGCGCAGGCGCGGGCGAGCGACGCCAGGGTCCAGGGCCGCTCGGGGCTCTCGTGGACCAGTTCCAGGGCCCGCGCCACGACGTCGTCGCCCCGGGCGCTGAGCCAGCTGGGCTGCGCGCGGGGGTGCTCCTCCAGCCAGGCGCGCACGGACATCACCAGCAGGCAGTCCAGGAGGCGGTCGTTGAGACTGGCCTGGGCGACCCCGGCGGTGGTGATCCCGCGGACCAGCAGGTCGACCAGGGCCGGGTCGACGCTGCCCGCGCGCAGGACCGCCAGGGACGGGAGCGCGGACAGCGCCAGCCGCCCGACCTCGCTGTCGTCCTCGTAGGCGCCGATGACCAGGGAGTAGGCGCCCTCGGAGTCGTTGCCCCATGTCCCCACGCCGTGGGACATGCTCACGTGGAGTTCGCGGCCGTCGTCGGCGACACAGCGCTGACCGGGGTGGACGGTGATCGTGGGAGCGCGGCCGGGCCGGTCGGACAGCACGTAGGGGTCGGGCCCGCGGGTGAGGAGGACGTCCCCGGGATCGAGCGCGGCCTCCTGGTCCCCGGAGCGCACCCAGACCCGACCGGAGGTGACCACGGCCAGTCCCAGGGCGGAGCCGTCACGGAGGTCGATCGACCAGGGCGGGCTCATGACGACGCGCAGCGTGAAGGCCCCCCGGGCCCGGGGCCCGTCGAGCAGGTGTGTGAGTGGGTCCATGACGGCACTCTACGTCTGGACGCTCTCTTATGCCATCCAGTTGATGAATCATGGTGCGTCCAGGAAAAGTGGGCTGTACTGAGGACATGACCAACACACGCATCCTCGTCACCGGCGGCACCGGCATGACCGGCCGCCGCGTCACCCGCCTCCTGGCCGAGCGCGGCGCCGACGTCCGCGTCGGCTCCCGTTCGGGAACCCCGCCCTTCGAGTGGCACGCCCCCGAGACCTGGGACGCCGTCCTGGACGGTGTCGACGGCGTCTACCTCTGCTACCACCCCGACCTGGCCTTCCCTGGCGCCGCCGAGACGGTCTCGGCGTTCGCCGCCCGCGCCGCCGAGCGCGGCGTCACCCGGATGGCGCTGCTGTCCGGGCGCGGCGAGGACGGCGCCGAGCGCGCGGAGCAGGCCGTGCGCACCGTGTTCCCGGGCCTGACCGTGCTGCGCTGCGCGATGTTCGCGCAGAACTTCTCCGAGCACTTCCTCGTGGACTCGGTTCGCGGGGGCACCATCGCGCTGCCCGTCGCCGACGTGCCCGAGCCCTTCGTGGACCTGGACGACGTCGCCGAGGTCGCGGCCCGCGCCCTCACCGAGGACGGGCACGCGGGAGAGCTCTACGAGCTGACCGGACCGCGCGCGCTGACCTTCGCCGAGGCCGGGACGCTGCTGGGCGCGGCGGTCGGGCATCCGGTCGCCTACGTGCCCGTGACTCCGAAGGAGTTCGTGGACGGAGCCGTCCAGGAGGGCGTCCCCGCCGAGGTGGCCCAGGGGCTGGCGGGCCTGTTCACCGAGATCCTGGACGGCCGCAACGTCAAGCCGGTCGACGGCGTGGAGCGGGCGCTGGGCCGCCCGGCGGGCGACTTCGGCGGCTACGTCACGCGCGCCGCGACGGCGGGCGCCTGGTCCTAGCCTGGCGGCGGGCGCGACACGGGCCCGGGTCGGGTGCGGGGTGACGGGTTCCCGGCCCGTCGCGTCCGTAGGCTCGAAGCCGCCGGTGGTCCCCGGGCCGCCGGCGGCCGTACGACCAGCACCGAGGAGGCCGCCCGTGACCGACCACGAGCGCGACCGGCACCACACGGCCCAGGGGGATCGCACCCGGCGCAGGATCATCGACGCCGCCACCGAGCTGTTCTCGCGCTGCGGCTACTGGGGCGTGTCCCTGGGCGACGTCGCCCAACGCGCCGGGCTCTCGCACGCGGGGGTGCTCCACCACTTCCCGAGCCGGGAGGCCGTGCTCCTGCACGTGCTCAGCCGACGGGACGAGGTGGACGCGCCCCTGCTCACGGCGCCGGGCCTGGGCCACCGCGAGCTGGTGGACAACGTCGTGCGCATGGTGGAGCGCAACGCGGCCGATCCGGGCCTGGTCTCGCTGCACGCGACCCTGGCCGCGGAGGCCACCGATCCCGCCCACCCCGCGCACGAGTACTTCGTCGGCCGGTACCGGACCCTGCGCGAGCACCTCGTCCCCGCCCTGGCCGACCTGGTGGGAGAGCGCGGCGGTCCGGAACCGGAAATCGCCGCCCAACAGCTCGTGGCGCTCACCGACGGGCTCCAGGTCCAGTGGCTCCTGGACCCGGGCGCCGTCGACATGCGCGCCGCGGTGGTGTCGTTCCTGCACACCCTGGGGATCGCGACCGAGGCGCCGCCCGGCCCTGGGACCGGGGGCGGGAGCACCGGGAGCACCGGGAGCACCGGGAGCACGGGGGGCGGACCGCACGAGGGCGTGGCCGACGTCCGCCGCGACGGCACATCCGAGCCGTAGGCGCCCGCAGGGGCTCGGTCGGGAACCGGCCCGGGGCGCGTGTGCGGGCCCGTCCTAGAGTGAAGGGACCTGCCGCCGAGCCCCGCCGAGAGAGCACCGTGTCCGTCGCCGAGAGATTCCAAAGCGTCTTCGTGGCCCTGGCCGCCGTCGTCGGCCTGGCCGTCGGGACGCTGTGGCCGGTCGGCGGGGTCGCCGGCCATCTGGTCCTGCCCGCGCTGGTCCTGATGCTGGTGGCGGTGTTCGTGCAGGTGGACGCCGCTCAGGTGCGCCGGGCCCGGGGCGCGACGACCGTGGTGGCCGCCAGCCTGGTCCTCAACTTCGTCTTCACCCCTCTGCTGGCCTGGGCGCTGGGGGCCGGTCTGCTGGGCGGCGCGCCGGATCTGCGGATCGGGCTGCTGTTGCTGCTGGTCACACCGTGCACCGACTGGTACCTGGTGTTCACGGGACTCGCGCGCGGGCACATGGGCGTCGCGGCGGCCGTGCTGCCGATCAACCTGGTGCTCCAGTTGGCGCTGCTGCCCGTGTACGTGCTGCTCCTGGGCGGCGAGGCGGCCGGTGTGGGCACCGGGACGCTGGTCGAGGCCGTTCTGCTGGTGCTGGTGGTGCCCCTGGTGGCGGCCGTGGTCCTTCGGTGGGCCTCGGGCCGATGGAGGGGTGCGGCCTGGCGCGACCGGATGGTCGTCGCCCCGGCCGGACGGGCGGTCCTGCCGCTGCTCTACCTCGCGGTGCTGGCGATGTTCGCCTCCCAGGCCCGGACGGTGGCCGCGCACCTGGGCGAGCTGGCGGTGCTGCTGGTGCCCCTGGCGGTCTTCTTCACGGTGATGCCGGCGGTGGCCGTACTCGTCGCGCGGCTCCTGCGCCTGCCCACCGACCAGCGGGCCTCGCTGGCCATGACCACGGTGGCGCGCAACTCACCGGTCGCGCTGGGCATCGCGGTCGCGGCCTTCCCCGACCGGCCGCTGATCGCGGTGGCCCTGGTGGTCGGCCCACTGGTGGAACTGCCGGTCCTGGCGGTGCTCAGTCAGCTGGTCCGGGTGCGAGTTCCCCGCGAGCCCGACGGCGTTTCCGGCCGGCCCTGAACCGCCGGCGCACCGGAGCGGGCGGGAGCACCGGCCGATCTCACGGACGCGGCTCGTGGGACCCGTCGGGCCCCACGAGGAGCCTCCATGAGAAGGAACCGCTCCGAGTGTGCTCGGCCCGGCGGCTCCGGGCCGCCCGAAGTCTCAGGCGAGGTGTGCGGCCAGGGCGCCCTTGTGGCGCTGGAGTTCGTCGATGCGCGCGTCGAGCTCGGCGAGTTCGCGCCGGATGGTGCCGACCAGGCTCGGGCACATCTCCAGATCGAGCGGGGCGTCCTCCCCGCTGCGCGCGCACGGCAGGAGCGCGGCGATCACCTGGGTGGTGAGGCCCATGTCGAGCATGGCGCGGATGTGGCGGACGGTGCGCACGGCCTCGGGGTCGTAGACGCGGTACCCGTTGGCCGAGCGGGTCGAGTCGAGCAGCCCCTGCTCCTCGTAGTAGCGCAGCAGTCGACGGCTCACGCCGGTCCGCTCCGACAGCTCGCCGATCAGCATGCCGTGGCCCACCTCACCCTTGTCCCGCACTTGACCCTCACACCGGTGTGAGTGCCTAACGTCGCCGCATGGTCGAACATTTCACACACACAGTCAAGGGTTCCGGCCCCGGTCTCCTCCTCGCGCACGGCGGAGGCGGCGGCGCGGAGGCGAACTTCGGCCCCCTCATGGCGGACCTCACGCGGACCCACACCGTGGTCGCCCCGGACCTGCCGGGGTCGGGCGCCACCCCGCGCAGCGCCGTCCCGCTGGACCTGGACACGGTCGCCGACACCCTGGTGGCCACGGCCGTGGACGCCGGGGTGGAACGCTTCACCATCCTGGGCTACTCGCTCGGCACCGGGATCGCCGTGCGCGCCGCCACCCGGCACCCCGACCGGGTGACCGGACTCGTCCTCACGGCCGGGTTCGCACGGATGAACAACCGGATGCGGCTGGCGGTGCGCGTGTGGCGGGACCTGCTCGACGGCGACCGCGAGCTGCTCGCCCGTTTCCTGACCCTCATGGCCGCGGGCGACCCCGCCCTGGAGGGGTTGAGCCCGGCGGAGCTGGCGGACTCGGTGGCCGGGCTGGCCGAGTTCGTTCCCGAGGGGACACCGGAGCAGGTGCGCCTGGTGGAGCGGGTCGACACCACCGCCGAACTCGCGGGGATCGGCGTGCCGACGCTGGTGGTCGCCGCGACCCTGGACCGGCTCGCCTCGCCGGAGCTCTCCCGTGAGCTGGCCGCCGGCATCCCGGGCGCGGAACTGGTCGAGATCGAGTCGGGCCACCTGGTCGCCGCGGAGGCGCCCGAGCCGTGGGGCGCGGCCGTACGCGAGTTCCTGGACCGCCACCGCTGAGCGGCGCGGGTGTCCCGCCCTCCGGCGGGACACCCGGAGGCCGGCCGCATGAACCACCGCGGGCCTGGACTCGGCCGGGAGGCCCGGAGCCACCGCCCGGGACGCACCGGCGCTCTGGGCTCAGGCAGGACTCCTCGGCCTCCACCCGGCGAGCCGCAGCACCCTGCTTCAGCGGGACTCCCGGCGCCCCTCCCCCAGGCTCTCCCGGTCGGCGGTGGCGCCGCTCCGACCAGCCGCGAGGACGCCCCGGCCGGCCTGGACCGCGGACCACAGCGCCACGGCCCCGGCGCCCGCGAGCAGGAGAGCGGAGAAGATCCACTCGCGGGAGCCGTCCGGGCCGTAGACGCGGGTGTCCGACCCGGCGTCCACGGCGGCGATCTCCGCGCCCACCTCGCAGGTGTCGCGGCCCGCCCCGTGCAGGGTCACCTCGCGGTCGGGGCCGCCCCCGGCGCCGGCGAACGTGCCGTCGCAGCCGCACGACTCGTGACCGGGGTGCTGGACACAGCTGAGCGCGATCGCGGTGAACACGCCCGGTGTGCCCTCACCGCGAGCGGCGCGCAGCCCTTGGTCGAGTCCGGCGAATCCCACGTAGGCGACGGCTCCGGCGAGGACCAGCAGGGCCAGGGCGAACGAAGGGAACGTGCGCTTGGCGCTCATCGGCGCACCTCCGCGGTCCGCTCGGCCGGACCACCAGGCTCCCCGGCGGCCTCCTGCGACCCGCCGGGCGCGCGCAGGGCGAGCAGCACCGCGACCCCGCACAGGACGGCGGCCAGCACCCACAGCGGCCCGTAGCCCCCGGTGACGTCGCGGACCAGGCCGCCGAACACCGCCATCGCCCCGGCTCCGACCTGGTGCAGGGCGTTGACCCAGCCGAAGACGATCGCACCGTCCGCGCCGAACACGCGTCGGCACAGCAGGATCACCGGCGGCACGGTCGCCACGTCCAGCAGGCCGAACACCACGACGAACGCGATCATCGCCGGGCCCGCCTGCGGACCGAAGAGCGTCGGCAGCAGCGCGAGCAGCACGGCCCGGCCCCCGAAGTAGGCCGCCAGCAGCACCCGCGGGTCGAAGCGGTCCGTGAGCCAGCCGGAGGCCACCGTCCCGACCAGGGAGAACACCCCGATCGTGGACACCAGGGCGGCGGCGGCCGTGACCGCCATCCCGTGGTCGCGGGCGGCGGGCACGAAGTGCGTCCACAGGATGCCGTTCGTGGTCGCCCCGCAGATCGCGAACACCCCCGCGAGCAGCCAGAACTCCCTCCGGCGCACCGACCGGGCGAGCACGCGCACGGTCCGGCGGGCGGCGCCCTCCCGCACCCGCGGCCGGGGGACGTCCGCCCGGGCCCCATAGGGCCGCAGCCCCACGTCCGCCGGATGGTCGCGCAGCACCAGGACGACCAGCACCGCCACCACCGCCGCCGCCAGGGCCAGGGTCACGACCGCCGGGCGCCAGCCCTGGGTGTCGGTGACCCACGCCAGCGCGGGCAGGAACACCAGCTGCCCGAACGCGCTCGACCCGGTCAGCGCCCCGATCACCAGGCCCCTCCGCCGGACGAACCAGCGGTGGGCGACGGTCGCGGCGAAGGTCATCGCGAGCGATCCGGTGCCCGCGCCGATCAGCACGCCCCAGTAGAGGGTGAGCTGCCAGGCCTGGTCCATGACCGTGGTCAGGGCCGCTCCGGCCATGACGGCCAGCAGCGCGACGACGGCGATCCGCCGCAGCCCGAAGCGGTCCATCAGGGCGGCCGCGAACGGAGCGACCAGCCCGTAGACGACCATGTTGACCGAGGCGGCGGCTCCGATCGAGGTCCGTGACCACTGGTACTCGGCGTGCAGGGGGTCGACGAGCAGGCCGGGCATCCCGGCGAACGCGGCGGCGGCGACGATGGCCAGGCCGGCCACGAGCGCGACCGGCCAGGCCCGGTGGAGGAGCGGAGTGCGTGTCTGGTGCTTCATGGGACCAGCTTCGGGCGCTCAGCTCCGCCCCGACAGTGACCCGAAGGCCAACATGCGCAAGAATCGGGTCATGTCCGTGTTCACGCATCCCGACCGCCACAGCGTCGCCGTCCTCGTCCGGGACGGGGTCCTGCCCATCGAGGCGGGGATCGTCCACCGCCTGTTCGGGCAGGCCCGCGACTCCTCCGGCGCCTTTCTCTACGAGGTCGCCACCTGCGCACTCGCACCGGGCGAGGTCCGCACCGACACCGATTTCAGCCTCAACGTCGCGCACGGCCCCGAGGCGTTCGACGACGCACGGACCGTGGTCGTGCCCGCCGCCGACGCCGACTACGGCGACCGGCCGCACTCCCCGATCGATCCCGTGCTCGCGGCGGCGCTCGACCGGATCCGCCCGGACGCGCGGGTGGCCTCGATCTGCACCGGGGCGTTCGTCCTGGCCGCCGCCGGGATCCTGGTCGGCTGCCGGGTGACCACGCACTGGCGCTCGGTCGGGATCTTCCGTGCCCTGTACCCGCACATCGACCTCGACCCGGACGTGCTCTACACCGACAACGGGCGCGTGCTCACGGCCGCCGGGGTCGCGTCCGGCATCGATCTGTGCCTGCACATGATCCGCGCCGACCACGGCGCCGCGGTCGCGGGCGAGGTGGCGCGCGGGACGGTCGTACCGCCGCACCGCGACGGCGGACAGGCCCAGTACGTGCGCCGTCCGGTGCCCGAGCCCGAGCGCTCCGGCACCGCGCGCGCCCGCGCCTGGGCGCTGGAGCACCTGGACCGCCAGCCGAGCCTGCGGGCGATGGCTGACCTGGAGTCGGTGAGCGTGCGCACGTTCACCCGGCGGTTCCGGGACGAGATGGGGGTCTCCCCGGGGCAGTGGATCGCCCAGCGGCGGCTGGACCGGGCCCGCCAGCTGCTGGAGGAGACGGCGCTGCCGGTGGACCGCATCGCCCACGACGCGGGGTTCGGCACCGCGGCCTCCCTGCGCCAGCACATGCAGGCCGAGCTCGGCGTCTCCCCGAGCGCGTACCGGCGTACCTTCCGCGGCCCGGCGGCGAGCCCGCGTACGGGCCTGCCCGCCGCCTGACCGGGGCCGGGCGGCCCCTACTCGACGGCGGCGCCGGCGCGGTCGCGGTGGAAGGACCAGGCGTCGGCGACGATGTCGCGCAGGGACGAGCGCTCGGGGCGCCAGCCGAGCACCGCTCCCGCGCGGTCGGCGGAGGCCACCAGCACCGCCGGGTCACCGGGGCGGCGGGGCGAGGCCACCGCCGGAATGGCGTGGCCGGTCACCTCACGGCACACCTCCACCACCTCGCGGACCGAGAAGCCCGCACCGTTGCCCAGGTTGAACACGTCGTGCCGCCCCGCCCGGGCCCTGCCGAGGGCGAGCAGGTGGGCGCGCGCCAGGTCGGCCACGTGGATGTAGTCGCGCACGCAGGTGCCGTCCGGCGTGGGGTAGTCCTCCCCGAACACCGACACCGACTCCCGTTCGCCCAGCGCCACCTTGAGCACGTTGGGGACCAGGTGGGTCTCCACCGTGTGCCGCTCCCCCAGCCCCTGGTAGGCGCCCGCGACGTTGAAGTACCGCAGGCTCACCGCCGCGATGCCGTGCAGGCGCGCGTGCTCGGTCAGGGCGGTGTCGATCGCGGCCTTGGTGGCGCCGTAGGGGTTGGTCGGGCGCACCGGCGCGTCCTCGGTGATGGGCACCGACTCCGGTTCCCCGTAGACGGCGGCGGTGGAGGAGAACACCAGGCGCCCCGTCCCGGTGGCGCGCATCGCCTCCAGCAGGGCGAGCGAGGTCCCCACGTTCCCGCTCCAGTACAGGCCCGGGTGCGCGACCGACTCCGAGACCACGGACTTGGCCGCGAAGTGCAGGACCGCGTCGAACCCCTCCCGCAGGACCTCCGCGGCGCGCTCGCGCACCGTGCCCTGGACGAAGGCCGCACCGGGGTGCACGGCGTCGGCGTGCCCGGTGGAGAGGTCGTCCAGCACGGTGACCGTGTGGCCCTCCTCCACGAGCATCGCCGTGACGACGCCGCCGATGTATCCGGCGCCGCCAGTGACCAGAACCCGCATATCACCCTCCGAGTCGGTGCAGTTCCCGCGTTTCCCCACAGAACATACGAAATCAAACATCAAGTCAACAGGATCAGTCTATTTCCAACAGAACCCTGTCGCAGGGTGGACGGAGCACCAGGCGGGTAACGGTCACTCGACGACCGTCCCGCCCCGCCCTCATCCCGGAGCCCCCCGTGAAGCTGTACGCCGAGCGTCCCGTGCGCGCCTGCCTCCAACTGCTGTCCGATCTGCTGGCCCTGGCCTGGGCCGTCCTGTGGATCTCCACCGCGCTGTCGCTGCGCGAGGCCGTCTCCCGCCTGGACCGGCCCGGCGAGCTCCTCGCGAGCGCGGGTGCGGGCGTGTCCGAGCACATGGCCACCGCGGCCGAGGCCGCCGAGCGCGTCCCCCTGGCCGGTGACGCCCTCGCGGCCCCCTTCGCCAGCGTGGGCGGGGCCGGGGAGTCGCTGACCTCCGCCGGGACGTCCTTCCAGGCGTCGGTGGCCGACCTGGCCCTGTACCTGCCCCTGGTCACCGCGGTGATCCCGCTGGCCCTGCTGGCCGCCACGTGGCTTCCGGCCCGGGTCCGCTGGATGCGCCAGGCCACCGCCGTGCGGAGCATGCGCGCCATGAGCCCCGAGGCCGGGTCCCGCCTGCTGGCGCTGCGCGCCCTGACGTCCGTCTCGCCGACCCGGCTGATGGGCGTCCACGAGGACCCGGTCGGCGCCTGGCACGCGGACGACCCCGAGGCGACCCGCGTGCTCGCCGCACTGGAGCTGCGCAGGCTCGGCCTGCGCTCGACCTGACGGCCCGTCGCGCCCACGCGCGTGCGCCGGTTCGTCCACAGGGGTCCCGACGGTCCTCGCGATCGTCGGACCCCCTTCCTAAGCTGGAGACCGCGCCTACCCGTGGAGCACACATGCACCTGTCCGCTCTCCTCGACTTCGACGTCGTCCCCCTCGACACCGACGACGCCGTGTCCGTCCTGATCGACATCACGGCCCCCGAACGCGAGGCCGACTCCGAGCGGCCGCCCGCCACTCTGCAGATCGTGCTGGACCGCAGCGGCTCGATGGGCGGCGGCCGACTCGCCGGCGCGGTCACCGCCCTGGTCGGCCTGGTGGACCGGCTCGCCCCTTCCGACCACTTCGGCCTGGTCTCCTTCGACACCCAGGCCGTGGTGGAGGTGCCCACCGGGCCGCTCACCGACAAGGAGGCCGTGCGCCGCCGCATCCGGGGCCTGGTGCCGGGCGGCGGCACCGACCTGTCCTCCGGACTGCTCCGGGGGATCCAGGAGGCCCGCAGGGCGGGCGGCGCGCAGGGCGCCACCCTGCTGCTGATCTCCGACGGGCACGCCAACCACGGGGTCACCGACCACGACCTGCTCCACCAGGTCACCGCCGACGCCTACGGCCACGGCGTGACCACCACGACGCTCGGCTACGGGCTCGGCTACGACGAGGCGCTGCTCGGCGCGGTCGCCGACGGCGGAGCGGGCAGCGCACTGTTCGCCGAGGACCCCGACACCGCGGGCGGGCTCATCGCCCAGGAGGCGGAGTACCTGCTGGCCAAGTCGGCCCAGGCGGCGTCCCTGCGGGTCCCGCCCGGCCCGTACGTCAAGGAGGTCTCGGTGGTCGGCGAGATGCCGTCCTCCAGACTGCCCGACGGCTCGCTCATGGTGGAGCTCGGCGACTTCTTCTCCGGGGAGACCCGCCGCCTGCTGCTGCGCGTGGAGGTCCCGGGGATGGCGGCGCTGGGAACGGTCACCGTGACCACCCTCGACGTCACCTACGTCGATCCGACCACGATGACGACCTACACCGCGACGCTGCCGATCACCGTGAACGTGGTGCCCGGTGACGAGGCACGCGACCGCTCGCCCCGGCCGGAGGTGCGCACGGAGGAGGCCCTGCAACGGGCGCAGACCGCCAAGCGGGAGGCGAGCGAGGCACTGCGGCGCGGCGACCGGAACGCGGCAGCGGAGATCCTGGACCGCGCGCGGGGCGACCTGCCCCGGCCGTCGAGCGTCCCGGGCGCGGCGTCGGCGGACCTGGCGGCGCAGGAGGAGGAACTGGGCCGGATGTCGGCGCTGGCGCGCACCGACGACGCCTCGCGCACCTCCAAGTCGCTGTACTCCAGCCAGTCCGGGTACTCGCGCAAGCGGGGCCGGCACCAATCGCGGCCAGGGTCGGAGACGCCGCGGCCCGGAGAGGGAACCCCGCCGCGGCCCGGCGGCGAGATCAGCGGCCACCAGACCGGGGGCGACCTGTACCACCCCGACCCGGAATCACCCCGGTCCCGGCGCAGGCCGCCGCAGGACCCGGGGCAGGAGGACTGAGACGTCCGGTCCCCGCCGCGTCGTGCGGCGGGGACCGGAGCCCGTCGGTACGGGGGCGGGCGCGAGGCGGACCCTGGCCGGACCGGTGCCCGGCGGTCGGGGGAGGGCGGGCACAGGACGGACCCTGGCCGCGTACGGGCGAGCGGGCGTGCGATCAGGCCTGGGCGAGGACCTCGTTCACCGCGATCGGCAGCTTCTCCTCCAGGAAGGCGGCCATGTCCTCCTCCTGGCGCAGAATTCCGGTCAGCTTCAGCGCGATCTCCTCCTCGCCCAGGACGCGGGCGGAGTGGATCAGGGCCCTGTAGCACGCGATCTCGAACTGTTCGGTGGCGAAGTCGGCCAGGGCGTTCTTGACCATGGTGTCCTTCGCGGGCTTGGTCACCACGCCCTGCATGGCTCCGAGGACGTCGGCGAAGGTGTTCTTGGCCACGGAGGGAGAGCCGCCGAGCGACTCGATGCACCCGCGCACCGTCTCCGCCTGTCCCCGCGTCTCCTCGATGTGCCGCACAATGCGCTCGTGCACGTCGGGATGGTCCTTCGCGTCCTTGGCGTGGCGCTCCAGGACGTCCTCCAGTGCCTTCTCCATCGCGTACGCGTCGTTGAGCCAGATGATGAGCTGTTCGCGACTGCTCACGTAGATCCCCCAATTCGGCTTCGCTGTGCACCTCCCGCGCTTCGGGGCACGGGACGTGCCTTGGTGCGACGCGCTACCCGGACGAGTGGGAGGCAAACGACCGCCAGCTCCACAGGGGTGCGCCGGTCGCTCGCGCGGGCGGCCCGGAGGGCACCACGGACCCCTCAGGCCGATCCGCGCAGCCGCTCCAGGCCGTCGAGGATGAGGTCGAGACCGAACTCGAAGCCGCCGCCCTGGTCCTTCGACTCCACGTGGTACCGGATGTGCGCGGCCAGGTCCGGATAGGTCTCGACCGGGAAGGAGCGCAGGACGCGCTCGCCCGCCTCCTCCATCTCGTCGGGGTCCAGGGGAAAGCCCAGCGCCTGCAGGGCGTGGCCGACCAGGTGGTCCTCGATGGTGTGGAAGGCCCGGTCGAGCAGTCCGGGGGTGAAGTCCGCGGCCCGCAGCGACCGCAGCGCGACGTCCATGTAGCGCATCCGCCGCGGTCCCGGGTTGAGGCTCGACGTCCACAGTGACGCCGCCCAGGGGTGGCGCATCAGCGCCTCGTGGGCCGAGATCGCACGCCTGCGCGCCTGGTCCCGCCAACCGGTGTCCCCTTCGGGCAACTCGATCTCGCCGACGACCCGGTCGAGCATCCCGTCGAGGAGGTCGGTCTTGCCGTCGACGTGGTTGTACAACGACATGGCCTCCACCCCGAGTTCGCGTCCGAGCCGGCGCATCGACAGGGCTCCGATGCCCTCGGCGTCGGCCAGGGCGACGCCGGCGTCGAGGACGCGGTCGCGGGTCAGCGGCGCGCGGCGGGCCTGGGGCGGATCGTTGCGCGTCGGCACCGGGACATCGACCTCCTCTTGACGGGCAGCGCAGCGGAGTCTACCTTACGGAGTAAGTATTTACGGTGTAAGTAGAGGAATGGAGCGTCATGAAGGCGATCACGCAGAGCCGCTACGGCGAGCCCCATGACGTTCTGGAACTCCGCGACGTGGACCGCCCCGAGCCCGCGGACCACGAGGTCCTGGTGCGCGTGCACGCTTCGTCGGTCAACCCGGCGGACCGGTTCGAGCTCCTCGGTCTCCCGTACGTGCTCCGGCTCCTGTTCGGCCTGGCCCGGCCCAAGGCCGCGATCAGGGGCAAGGACGTGGCCGGAACCGTCGAGGCGGTGGGCGCCCGGGTCACCCGGTGGCGACCGGGCACCGCCGTGTTCGGCGAACTGTCCGCCGGCGCCTACGCCGAGTTCGTCGTGGCCGGGGAGGACGTGTTGGCGGCCGCGCCGGCCGGACTCGGCCTCGCGGAGGCGGCGGCCGTGCCACTGGCGGGAGTCACGGCGCTCCAGGGCCTGCGCGACGCCGGGGGCGTGCGCCCCGGCCACCGGGTCCTGGTCAACGGCGCGTCCGGAGGCGTGGGGACGTTCGCGGTCCAGATCGCCAAGGCACTCGGGGCGCACGTGACGGGCGTGTGCAGCGGCCCCGCCGTCGATCTGGTGACCTCGATCGGCGCCGACGAGGTCGTCGACTACACGCGTGAGGACTGCACCCGGTCGGCCGCGCGCTACGACGTCGTCTTCGACCTCGTGGGCAGTCACCCGCCGGCGGCCTACCGCCGGGTGCTGCACCGGGGCGGCGTCTACGTCGCCGCCACCGGCATGCCCGGAGGCAGCCTGCTCGGACCGCTCCCCTTCCTCCTGCGCGTGGTGCTCGCCTCCCTGCGCGGCGGGCCGAGGATGAAGCCCTTCGCGGCCAAGCCGGGCCCCGACGCCCTGGCCGCCCTCGCCGAGTTGATCGAGTCGGGCCGGGTGCGGCCGGTCATCGACCGGACCTACGCGCTGGCGGACGCCGCCGCGGCGCTCGCCCGCCAGGGCCAGGGGCACGCGAGGGGCAAGACGGTGGTGACGGTGGCGGAGACCGCGTCCCCGACCGACTCCTGACCACCTCCGGCCCGCCCGATCACAGGCCGAAGATCGGTGCGGCCCTGTTGCTATCCGGCCATGCCCACGGAGGCCAGGAGCGCCGCCCACTCACCAGCGGGAACGTCCAGGTGTCCCAAGCTTCGGTACTGGGTGTCCCGAACTCCGATTACCGGCCCTTCGGCGACCTCCACGCAGTTCTCGGAACCAGCGCTGTAGGTGGCCTTGTGCCACGAACATTCACTCGGCATTCTCGTACTCCTTCATCACCTCGCAGGGGACTCCAAGCACACACTGCCCATGCCCAGTGAGACAGCCCCTACCCGGCGAGGCCAACAGCGTTCACCAGCGCGGCCCACTCGCCAGCAGGAAGATCCAGACGTCCTCGGTCCCGGTACTGGGTGTCACGAACCCCGGTCACCGGGCCTTCGGCGACCTCCACGCAGTTGTCCGTTCCCGCACTGTAGGTGGCCTTGTGCCACGAACGCTCACTGGGCATTCTCGTACTCCTTCATCACCTCGCGCAGGAACCGCACCGACTCCCGCTCGGGGCGTGCATTGGCCTGCAATCGTGCGAACAGCATGCCATACCGACGTACTGTGGACGGATCGTCGAACGACTGACCGAGATACACGGACTCAGCATGGAAGACATCGGGTGCCGTTCCGGACGACAGCAACATCATGGGTCCGTTCAGACCAGCATGAGGCCGACTGTCCCAAGGAAAGAACTGCAGAACGATGCGTCCTGACTCCGCCAGTTCGCACAGGTACTGACACTGTTCAAACATCACCAGGGGATCAGCGACCGGACGCTTGACGACCATGTCGTCCAGTACCACGTTGAGGTACGGAAGGCTCGATTTCACGATGGCATTGGATCGCCCCATCCGAGTCTTGGCCCGCTCTTCGACCTCCTGCGTCGTGAGCCAGGGACCTCCAGCCGCTATAACCGCAGCCGCATAACGTGGCTTCTGCAGCAACCCCGGCACCAACGAGTTGTGGTATTCACGGATGATTTCGGCTTCGGCCTGGAGATGGTGCAGTTTGTCCAACCAGTCGAGCGCCTGCGGTGCGTAGAGCTCTCCGTACAGCCGCACGAGCCGCCCACCCGCCTGAAGCTCCTCATCGATCCCGGCCACCGAAACCTCGGCCAGACGCCGGTATCCACACTCGATATGGGAGATGTGCCCCTTACTGCACCCCAGAAAGCGCGCCAGGGTGGTTTGCGTCCTTCCTACCCTTTTCCTTGCTCTCGCCAGCGCCTGACCGAACCGGATGTCGGATACGTCCCGTTCACCATCTAGAACCATGCACCAAGGAAACCACCCCGGCTACAGGAAGTCTACCGAAAGTATCCAGAAGTATAACTGCAGTATCCACTAGTGGCCGGTGAATGCGCCGACCTTTAATACCCATCTCTCAGCTGGAACCTTGAAGTCATGCAAGCCGAACGGCTGAGTCCTGACCGATTCATCAGGGGCGGAGCCTGCCGGTGACGATCTTCGGCGTGGGCCGGGCGGCCACCGGCCTCCGAGCCACCCGAGACCAGCGAGAGGAACCAGAGCCGTGCGAATGCCCAGTGACATACCGAGCCGGGGGCGGGCAGCGAACGACCGTCCCACCCCCCTCCCCCGGCGGCCACGCCGGGCGGCCCGAGTGCGCAGCTACGCGCCCGGACCGTGCGCGTCCCCGTTTCCGGCGTGCGTGCTGAGTGCGGTCCTCGGCGGTCTGCTGAGGATGGGAGTGGACCGGTGATCCGCGTGTGCGACATCCGCGAACTGTCCACCCTGGCCGAACTGGGCACGTGGGCCGCCGAACACCGCGCGCGGATCCGCTATCTCGGCGCCGATCTGGAGAACCGCCCCGTCTACGGCGCCACGCGCGGGCACCTCACCCGGCTGGCCCGGGACTCCGGTCCCGACCTCCACCGGCGTCCGATCGTGTGGCGCTCCCCGCTGGAGAACCCGGAGGCGCTCCCGTGAGTGAGCACCCGGACGGATCCGGCGACACAGAAGCAACTGTGCTCTCTCCCGAAGCGCTCGCGGACGCGGTCGGCCTCGCCCTGGTCGCGCCGCCCGCGCCGGACACCGATGACGACCTCGTCCTCCGGCTGCGGGCCCTCCTGCGCGCGGCCCTACACGACTGATCCACCCCAGGACAGCCGGGCCCGGAGCGTTCCCCGGTTCCGTGCCCGGCGAACGGACAACGGAGAACGGCGATGGACGGCGCGGTCCCGTGCCCCAGCCCCGCAGGTCACGACTACCTCCCCGACCAACCGCCCGTGCGGCACGGCACGGCACCACCGCGACGGCCACGTGCCGGTACTGCGGGCACACGATCACCGCCACCCGGCCGAACGCCCGCCGACGAAGCACCGCTCCCCTGCCTGCGTCCACCACGCACCGAATTCCGGCCCCGCTCAGGGCACCTGGTAGGCGCTGTCCCGGACGTCGGTGATGGCCATGTGCCCGGGGGCGTGGCCGATCGCGAACTCCGGCGCCGAGGCCGCCACCGCGGCCTGCGGGGTGACGCCGCACGCCCAGAACACCGGGATCTCGCCGGGCCGCACCTCGACCCGGTCCCCGTGGTCCGGGGCGTCCAGGTCGGCGATCCCCAGGGCCGCCGGATCGCCCACATGCACCGGGGCGCCGTGCACCGCCGGATAGCGCGAGGTGACGCGCACGGCGTCGGCGACCCGGTCGGCCGGGACCGGCCGCATCGAGACCACCAGCGGTCCCTGGAAGCGCCCGGCCGGGCGGCACGGCCGGTCGGTGACGTACATGGCCACGTTGGTCCCCGCCTCCAGGTGGCGGACCGGGATCCCCGCCTCCAGCAGCGGCGCCTCGAACGTGAAACTACAGCCGAGGAGGAAGGCCACCAGGTCCTCGCGCCACAGGTCGGCCACCTCCGAGCGCTCCTCCACCAGCTCGCCGTGCCGGTAGACCCGGTAGGCGGGCAGGTCGGTACGCAGGTCGCCCGCGAAGACGGAGGCACTGGTCTGCCCCGGCTCCGTCACGTCCAGGACCGGACAGGGTTTGGGGTTGCGCTGAGCGAACAGCAGGAAGTCGAACGCCGCCTCGCGGGGCAGGGCGATGAGGTTGGCCTGCGCGTAGCCCGCGCTGTACCCGGAGGTGGGCGCCCGCAGTCCGTCGCGGAACAGCGCGCGGGCCCGAGCGGGGCTCAGCTGGGCCGGGGTGGTCATCTCGTCCTCCAGTGGTCGCTCACGGGCGGGGCCGGTCGGTGAAGCGGATTCGGGTGCCGGGCCGCGCCTGGGCCGCCCGGGGCAGGTCCGCGGAGCGCACCACCGCGACCACCGGGTAGCCGCCGGTCACGGGGTGGTCGGCCAGGAACAGCACCGGCTCCCCGCCGGGCGGCACCTGGAGGGACCCCGCCACCATCCCCTCGCTGGGCAGTTCGCCCGTGGTGGCGCGTTCCAGGGCCGGCCCGGACAGCCGGGCGCCCACCCGGTCGCTGCGCGAGGTCACCTCGTACTCCCCGGACAGCAGCGTGCCCAGGGCGCGGGCGGTGAACCAGTCCTGCCGGGGCCCCAGGTCCACGCCCAGGGTGACGCGGTCCCCGCCCACCGTGGCGGTGCACGCGTGGTCCACGACCGGGAAGTCCTTCGGCGCCGGTCCGATCGGGAGCACCGCGCCCGGCACGGGCATGTCGGGGCCCAGCCCCGCCAGCACGTCGGTGCTGCGCGATCCCAGGACCGGGCGCACGGCCACGCCTCCGCGCACGGCCAGGTAGGAGCGCAGGCCCCGGTCCGGCAGGCCCATGGCCAGTTCCGCCCCGTCGGGCAGGTGCAGCACGGTGTCCGTGGCGGCGCCGCGGCCGTCGACGCTCAGCGGAACCGGCGCGCCGGTGACCGCGACCGTGACCGGGCCCCGGGCGCGGACCCGCAGGCCGCCCATGGTGGTCTCCAGGGCCGCCGCGCCGGGCGGGTTGGCGAGCAGCCGGTTGGCCAGGGCGAAGGAGTGGGCGTCGGCCGCGCCGGAGCGGCCCACCCCCAGGTCGGCGTGTCCGAAACGGCCGGCGTCCTGCACCGTGGTCATCGGTCCGGCGGCGATGACCTCCAGTCCCCCGCGCACGCTCATGAGGCCTCCGTGAACCGCACGCGCACACCCGGGCGCAGCAGTCCGGGAGGGTCGCGGTCCAGGTCCCAGATCCGCGCCTCGGTCCGGCCGAGCAGCTGCCAGCCGCCGGGCGAGCTGCGCGGGTACACGCCGGTGAACTCCCCCGCCAGGGCGACCGACCCTGCGGGCACCCGCGTCCGGGCCTCACCGCGCCGGGGCACGTTCAGGCGGGGGTCGTCGCCGACCATGTAGCCGAACCCGGGGGCGAAACCGCAGAAGGCGACGGTCCAGCGGGCCGCGGTGTGGGCGGCCACGACCCCGCGCGGGGTCAGTCCGGTCAGCTCGGCGACGTCGGCGAGGTCGGCCCCGTCGTAGTGCACGGGAATGGTGACGGTCTCCCCGCCTGACCCGTGCGCGCCCGGGGCGACCGGCAGCTCGGTGACGGCCGCGGCGACCCGGTCGGTATCGGTCCCCGGTTCCACGCGCAGCAGGACCGTGCGGGCGGCCGGGACCACGTCGGTCACCCCGGGCGGCGGCCGCTCGGCCAGGGCGGCACGCAGCGCGACGACCTCGGCCAGGTCGGCCACCTCCACGAGCACACCGGTGTCGGCGCACTTCAGCACGCGCACGCGACCTCCTCGGCCGCACGGGGGCGGGTGTGCGGGGTCCGCGCCCCGGGACGGTCACACATACTTCTCCGCGAACGGTGCGATCTCGATGCCCTCGGCGCGCAGCCGCGCGGCCACGGACCGGGCGATGTCGACGGCGCCCGGGCTGTCGCCGTGCACGCACAGGGAGTCGGCCTCGACCAGGATCTCCGTCCCGTCGACGGCGGTGATGGGCTCGCCGCGGGCGATGCGCAGACAGCGCTCGGCGATCGACTCGGGGTCGTGCAGCACCGCGCCGGGCTCTCGGCGGGACACCAGGGTGCCCTCCGGGGTGTAGGCGCGGTCGGCGAAGGCCTCGCGGTGGGTGCGCAGGCCCGCCTTCTCGGCCGCCGCCAGGAAGCGCGATCCGGGCAGGCCCAGGACCGGCAGGCCGGGGTCGAACTCTCGGACGGCCGTGACGACCGCCTCCGCCTGCTCCTGGTGGTGCACGATCGCGTTGTAGAGCGCCCCGTGCGGCTTGACGTAGCGGACGCGGTCGCCCGCCAGGCGGGTGAAGGCCGCCAGCGCGCCCAGCTGGTAGACGACCTCGTCGGTCAGTTCGGCCGGCGGCACGTCCATGAAGCGGCGCCCGAACCCGGCCAGGTCGCGGTAGGACACGTGCGCGCCGACGGCCACTCCGCGCTGGGCGGCCTCGTCGGTGGTGCGGCGCAGCACGGACGGGTCCCCGGCGTGGAAGCCGCAGGCGACGTTGGCGCTGGTGACGATGGACAGCAGGGACCGGTCGTCACCCAGCTCCCAGCGGCCGAAGTGCTCCCCGAGGTCGGAGTTGAGGTCGATGCGCAACGTCGGTGCTCCTTCGTGGTCGTGCCCGGTCTCCTACCGGGCCTGTACCCCGTCCGGTCCGCCGTAGCGGACCGGATCCGGGTCTGTGAACAAGGGCGGGCGCCCCCTGGAGGCGAGCACCCCTGGACACGGGCCCGCCCGGGGCGGGCCCGCGCCGGTCACTGCCAGAGGGCGGCGATCCCGCTGAGCGAGTTGACGGCCATGTAGGCGGTGAGCGCCCACGCCAGCCAGCCGACGACGAGCAGCCACACCGGGTAGCGGTAGCCGCCCAGCAGGTCGTGGGAGCGCCGGGTGGCGACGTAGAGCATGATGCCGAGGCCGACCGGCAGGATCACGCCGTTGAGCGCCCCGGCCAGGACGAGCAGCGTCGTCGGCGCCTGCCCGGAGACCAGCAGGATGGCCAGGGAGACCCCGATGAAGGCCGTCACCAGCGTTCCGCGCCGCTTCTCCAGCAGCGGGTGGAAGGTGGAGACGAAGGAGATCGAGGTGTAGGACGCCCCGATGACGGAGCTGACGGCGGCGGCCCACATGATCACGCCGAACAGGCGCATGCCGACGTCGCCCGCGGCCTGTTGGAAGGCCTCGGCCGCCGGGTTGGCCGAGTCCAGGAGCGAGGCGCCGCCGGCGACCACGCCCAGGACGGCGAGGAAGAGCAGGACGCGCATGACACCCGTGACGACGATGCCGGTGACCGAGGTCTGGGTGATGGCGGCGACGTTCTCGCGGCCGCCTTTGCCGAGCTCGACGAGGCGGTGCACGCCCGCGTAGGTGATGTAGCCGCCGACCGTGCCGCCGATGATCGTCACGGTGGCCAGGAAGACGTCGGCGCCCAGCTGGTCGGGCACGACCGACTGGCGCAGGGCCTCGCCGACCGGCGGCCGGGAGACGATGGCGACGTAGAGGGTGAGGGCGATCATGCCGACGCCGAGCACGACGAGGATGCGGTCCAGCGCCAGCCCCAGGCGCTTGACGCCCAGGATGACGACGGCGAGCAGCGCGGACAGGACGGCGCCCACGCGGGTGTCCAGCCCGGTCATGGCGTCCAGGCCGAGCCCGGTGCCCGCCAGGTTGCCGACATTGAAGACCAGGCCGCCGAAGACGATGAGGGCGGCCAGCAGGTAGCCGGCGCCGGGCACCACCTTGTTGGCCAGGTCCTGGGCGCGCATGTTCGCGACGCCGATGACCCGCCAGATGTTCAGCTGGACGGCGATGTCGACCAGGATCGACACCAGGATCGCGAACGCGAAGGTGGCGCCGAGCTGGGCGGTGAAGGTCGTGGTCTGGGTGATGAAGCCGGGGCCCACGGCGCTGGTGGCCATGAGGAAGAGGGCGCCGAGCAGTCCGCTGTTCAGCGTCACTCGGCCGAAACGGGGCCGCACCTTGGCGGGTGCGGGAGGGATGTCACCCATGGGTTCTCCTGAACGGTGGCGAGGAGCGGGGGGCGTGCACGACGGTCACCCACACCGTCGTGGGATTGTTGAACAATACTTCAATACGTGGCGAATCTGTAGGGGGGCCGAGCGTAAAATCACAGGTCTCCGTTACGTAACATGGGAGGTCCACCGAGCCTCGAAGGAGCCCATGTTGACGGCGACGGACGACCACATCGACCGGCTCCCCGAGGCCGACCGCGCCCTGGCGCCGGCCAGCAGCCAGGCCGAGCGGGTCGCCGACATGCTCCGGTCGTTCGTCATCAACGGCTCCCTCGCCCCCGGCGTCCGCCTGTCCGAGGAGCGGCTCAGCCGCAAGTACGAGGTCTCCCGCAACACCCTGCGCGAGGCGTTCCGCCTGCTGAGCCGCGAGCGCCTGCTGGTCCACCAGATGCACCGCGGCGTGTTCGTCAACCGCCCCACCGTCGCCGACGTACGCGACCTGTTCAGCGTCCGGCGGCACCTGGAGCTGCCCGCGGTCCGCCGGGCCGACCGCGCCGACGCCGAGGCGGTCCGCGCGGTGGGCGCGGCCGTGGACGAGGGCGAGGCCGCCCGGGACCACGCCGACTGGTGGGCGATGGGGACCGCCAACATGCGCTTCCACCAGGCCCTGGGCGCGCTCGCGGGCAGCGCCCGCCTCAACGAGTTCATGGACCAGGTCCTGGCCGAGACCCGTCTGGTCTTCCACGTCATGAACGACCCGGAGCAGTACCATGCCCCCTACCTGGACTGGAACCGGCGCATCCACACCGCCCTGGCCGCAGGGCACCCGGAACTGGCCGCCGACGAACTGGCCGCCTATCTGGACGCCTCGGAGACCCAGCTCGTGACCGCCTTCACCCAGATGGAGAACGAGGCCTGACCAAGGTCCCGAAGTGCCATGATGGGGGCGCCATGGAACTGAACGGACGCCCCGTCAGCACCGGGGAACTCTCCTCCCTCGCCCTGTACGGCTACGGCCACTTCACCACCATGCTGGTGAACGACCTGCGGGTGCGCGGCCTGGACCTGCACACGGATCGGCTGGCCCAGGACTGCCGCGCCCTCTTCGGCGCCGACCTGGACGTGCCCAGGGTCCGGGAGCTGGCCCGCCGCGCCGCCCGCGAACACCCCTCCCCCACGGTGATCCGGGTGACCGTCTACGACCCCCACATGGACCTGGCCCGCCCCGACGCCAGCGTCCTCCCGCACGTGCTGGTCACCGCGCGCCCGGCCCCGGACCCCGCGCACGCCCCGCCGCCCGTGCGCCTGGGCACGCGCCGGTTCTCACGCGAGGCCCCGCGGGTCAAGGGCACCGGCCTGTTCGGGGCGATCCGCGAGCGCCGCGCCGCCCGGCTCGACGGCTTCGACGACGCCCTGTTCACCACGCCCGACGGCCTGGTGTCGGAGGGACCGACGTGGAACATCGGGTTCGTGGACGGGGGCGGGCTCGTGTGGCCGGACGCCCCCGCCCTCGACGGCGTGACCGCGCGGCTGGTCGACCGGGTCGCCGCCGACCTGGGCATCCCGGTGATCCGGCGACCGCTCACGGCCTCAGCGGCCACCCGGATGTCGGGCGCCTTCGTCACCAACGCCGCGACCGGTCTGCGCCCGGTGGCCGCCCTGGACGGGGTGCACACGCCCCCTTCCTCCGTGGTGACGCGGCTGGCCCACGGCTACTCCTCGCTGTCGGGGGACCGCCTGTAGGCGCGGCCCGGCCACCACACGCGCGGGCCCGCGTCCAGCGACAGCGCGGGGACCAGGATGGTGCGCACGAGCAGCGTGTCCACCAGGACCCCGAACGCCACGAGGAAGGCGAGCTGGAACAGGAACAGCAGGGGGATGACCGCCAGGGCGGCGAAGGTCGCGGCCAGTACCACCCCCGCCGAGGTGATGACCCCGCCCGTCACCGTCAGCGCCCGCAGCATGCCCTGGCGGTGCCCGTGCACGAGGGTCTCCTCCCGTGCGCGCGACATCAGGAAGATGCTGTAGTCGATGCCGAGGGCGACCAGGAACACGAACGCGAACAGGGGCACCACCGGATCCGCGCCCGGCAGGCCGAGCACGTGGTCGAACAGCAGCGTGCCCACGCCCAGGGTCGCCGCGAAGGACAGCACGTTGGCCGCGACCAGCAGCAGGGGCGCCAGGAGCGAGCGCAGCAGCGGCACCAGGACCAGGAACACCACCACGAGCACGAGCGGGACCACGACGGTGAAGTCGCGCTGCGCGGTCTCCAGGGTGTCCAGGTCCGTGGCGGTCACCCCGCCCACCAGGGCCTCGGCGCCCTCCACACCGGCCAGCTCCGCGCGCAGCGCACGCACCGCGTCCACCGCCTCGCTCGACTCGGGCTCGGTGTCCTGCACGACCTCGACCAGGACACGCTCGTCCACGACCAGCGGCGGGCCCCCGGCTCCGGGCGGGCCCTCCTGCGTGAAGGGCGCGGCGGAGGTGACCTCGGGCAGGCCCTCGGCCGCGGCCACGACCGCGTCCACGTGTTCGGCGTCGGCGACCACCAGGGTGGGCGCGGCGGAGGAGTCGGCGCCGAATCCGCGCGTGAGCACCTCCTGTCCGTCGACCGCCTCGACCTCGGTGCGGAAGATCTCGGCCTGACCGCTGCCGCCCGCGTCGAACTGGGGCGCGAACGCCGCGGCGACCAGCAGCACCGCGCCGCAGGCCAGCCAGTAGGCCCGGGGGCGACGGCCCGCCGAGGCGGCCACCCGGCCCCACACCCGGTGGCGGGACAGGACCAGGTCGGTGGACTCGCGGGTGTCGGTGCCCTCGCGGTGGGGCGTCAGCGGCCAGAACACCGCCCGTCCGCACAGGGCCAGGGCCGCGGGCAGGAACGTCATCGCGGACAGCATGGCCGCGGCCACTCCGATCGCCACGACCGGGCCGAGGCTGCGCGTCGAGGACAGGTCGGCGGCGAGCAGGCACAGCAGGCCCAGGATGACCGTGCCGCCGGAGGCCAGCACGGGACCGGTCACCGCGCGCGCCGCGGCCAGTGCGGCCCCCGCGGCGCTGTCGTGCACGGCCAGCTCCTCGCGGTAGCGGGCCACCAGTAGAAGCGCGTAGTCGGTGCAGGCGCCCACGACCAGGATGAAGAGGATGCCCTGGCTCTGGCCGTTGAGGCTGACCACGTCCGCGTCGGCGGCGGCGTAGACCAGGGCGCCGGAGAGCCCGAGGGCGAGCAGGGAGGCCACGATGACCAGGACCGGCAGCAGGGGTGAGCGGTAGACCACGACCAGGATGACCAGGACCGCCACGACGGCGACGATCAGGAGGGTGGAGTCGATGCCGCCGAACGCGGCGGACAGGTCGGCGGCGTAACCCGCCGGTCCGGTCACCTGGGCGGTGAGTCCGGGGACCGGTTCCTCCGCCAGCAGGGCGCGCAGGTCCTCCACGCTCTCGCCGGTGTCGTACTCCGGGTCGATGGTGACCACGAACTGGGCCACGGAGGCGTCCTCGGTCCCGGGGAACGGGCCCGCGACCGGCCCGGCGGTCCAGGGCCGCTCGCCCACCCGCTCCGCGACCTCGCCGACCGCGGCCAGCTCCCCCTCGGCCAGGTCGTGGTCGGCGGAGTGGACGACGACGGCGGGGACGCCCTCAGCGCGGTCGAAGTCCTCCGCGATCGCGTCGACCCGGGTGGACTCCGCACCGACCGGGAGGAAGGCGGCGGGGTCGTTGGTCTGCACCTCGCCCAGGCGACCGACGAAGGAGCCGAGCGGACCGGCCCCGAGGATCCAGACCAGCGTCACCAGGAGTGCCAGGGCGGTCCACCGCCATGGGCCCCGTCTCCCCGTTCTCCCGCGTGGCCGCGCCATCGCCCGCTCGGGTGTCCGCGCCATCGATGCCCTCCATAAATAAGCTTGATTTCCATGATTCTCGGAATCCGAGGCTTTTGACGACGCAAGAGTACCCCCTACGTCGTCCGGTACGCGCATCGGTCCCCCGCGGCCCCGGTCCCCGGCCCGCGGCGCCCCCCTTGAGGCGCCGCGGGCCGGGTCCTCAGAGCGCCGCGGCCGTGTCCTCGCGCATGGCCCGACGGGCGATGTTGCGGGCCATCGACCCGAAGACGATGCCGTGGAAGGGCGTGACCGCCCACCAGTACAGGTGCCCGGGCAGCCCCCGCGGGCGGAAGAGCGCGCGCTGGTGGTAGACCGTGCGGCCCTCCACGCGCGCCACCCCCAGCTCCAGCCACGCGAGTCCGGGCAGCCGCATCTCCGCGCGCAGCCGCAGCAGCCGGCCGGGCACGATCTCCTCCACCCGCCAGAAGTCCAGCGAGTCCCCCGCGCGCAGCCGTCGCGGATCACGCCGCCCCCGGCGTGGACCGACCCCGCCCATCGCCAGGTCGATCCAGCCCCGCGCCGACCACGCCAGCGGCCACGAGTACCAGCCGCGCTCGCCCCCGATGCCCTCGACGACCCGCCACACCCGCTCCGGCGGGGCGGCCACGCGGCGGGCCCTGCGGTCGGTGTACAGACTGCCCCCCGCCCAGTCGGGATCGGTGGGCAGCGGGTCCGACGGAGCGGTCGGCCACGCCGCCGACGACCAGCGCGTGTCCACCCGCGCCTGGTCGGTCCGGCGCAGGGCCAGTTCCACGGCCTCGTCGAAACCGAGCCGTTCGTGGTCGTCCAGCGCGGCGGCCAGGTCGTCCTCGCCGCAGACCGCGTCATGGCGCAGCGACTCCACCAGCGGCCGGGCGACCGCCGGCGGCACGGGAGAGATGAGGCCGACCCACAGGCTGGACAGGCCGGGCGAGAGCACCGGGACCGGGAGGATCAGCCGGCGCGCCAGGCCGGCCGCCTTCGCGAAGCGCTGGATCATCTCGGCGTAGGTCAGCACGTCCGGTCCGCCGATGTCGAAGGAGCGGGCGGTCCCCTCGGGCAGGTCCACCGCACGCCTGAGCAGCCGGAGCACGTCGCGCACGGCGATCGGCTGGACGCGGCTGCGCACCCAGCGCGGCGTGGTCATCGCGGGCAGGCGCTCGGTCAGGTACCGCAGCATCTCGAAGGAGGCCGAACCCGACCCGATGATCACGGCGGCCCGCAGGACCACGGTCGGCACCGGCCCCGCCAGGAGGATCCGGCCGACCTCCTCCCGGGAGGCCATGTGCGCCGACAGCTCGGCGCCCCGCGGCGCCAGGCCGCCGAGGTAGACGAGGCGGTGCACACCCGCCTCGCCCGACGCGCGGGCGACGTTGTCCGCCGCCCGCGCGTCGCTCCCCTCGAAGCCGCGCCCACCCGCCATGGAATGCACCAGGTAGTAGGCGGTCGCGACTCCTTCCAGGGCTTCGGCCAGTCCCTCCCCAGAGACCACGTCACCCTGGAAGACCTCGACCCGGTCGCGCCACGGGTGGTCCCGCAGCTTGCCGGGTGTGCGGGCCAGACAGCGCACCTCGTGCCCCGCGGCCAGCAGTTCCGGGACGAGGCGACCGCCGATGTAGCCGGTCGCCCCGATCACCAGGACACGCAGGGGGCGGTTCACCCCTGCGCCCACGGAACACGGATCCCGTGCCACCGCGGCCCCCGCGCACGGTACTCACGGAACGGGTTGTCCTCCGCCAGACCACCGCTGAAGCGCCCGTACATCCCGATGGTCATCAGCGTCAGCCCCACGACGAAGCTGAAGATGACGTTGGGCATCGAGAAGGCCAGCACGTTGGCGTCGGTGGTCATCAGGTAGAGGTTGACGAGCCCGCTGCCCACGAAGGCCGTCCCCATCACCGTGCACACGGTGGAGGCGTACACCCCTCCGAGCACCGCGGCCCCCAACAGCAGCGAACCGAAGGCCACGGACAAGAACCCCAGCGCACCGTTGGTGGACAGTCCGGCCACCACTTCCCCCTGTGTGTCGAACAAAGGCAGCCGTACCGTCAGCCCGGCCAGCCCGAAGCCGATCAGCACGAGTGCGATGACTCCGGATCCCGCCCGGTAGGCGATGTCCAGTCGACGGTCCGGCCTGCGGTTTCTGTCGAGTTCCATGATCCGCCCCCCTCGCGGTGGTCATGCGTCTAGAGTCTGCCCACAGTGGCGTGCGCCACAAGTCGCATCGCTTTCGCAACGGGTTGGAAACCATGTCCGACGCACTCACCCCGGGAGCCGCCGCGCACCTGCTCGGCGTCGCCCCGGCCACCCTGCGCAGCTGGGACCGCCGCTACGGCATCGGGCCGAGCGAGCGCAGTCCCGGCGGCCACCGCCGCTACGGCCCCGAGGACATCGCACGGCTGCGCACCCTGTGCCGCCTGGTGGGCGAGGGGCTCGCGCCCGCCGAGGCGGCGCGCCAGGCCCTCGAAGCACGGTGCGGGTCGGTCTCGGGCGACGTCGCGCCCACGGCCGAGGGGTCGCCCTCCTCCGACCGGCTGCTTCCGGCCGAGGAGGGCCAGGCCGCGCTCCAGGGCTTGGCGCGCGCGGCGATGCGCATGGACGCCGACCTCGTGGAGTCCCTGTTGGAGAAGAGCCTGCTCGATGCGGGCGTCGTGGTGGCGTGGGAGGAGCTGGCCCGGCCGCTGCTGTACGGCATGGGGCGCAAGTGGGAGCAGACGGGCACCTACGTGGAGGTCGAGCACCTGCTGTCGTGGTGCGTGTCCTCGGCCCTGCGCCGCGTCGCCGCGGGCCCGGCGGAGAAGACGTCCCGGGAGCGGCCCGTGCTCCTGGCCTGCACCCCGCGCGAGATGCACGGGCTCCCGCTCGAGGCCCTGGCCGCGGCGCTGCGGGAGGCCGGGTCCCCGTACCGGGTCCTGGGCCCGTGCACTCCGGTCGAGGCGACGCTGCGCGCCCTGCGGCGCCTGGGGCCCCGGGCCCTGGTCCTGTGGTCCCACGCACCCGACAAGGACGACGGCGCGGTCCTGGCCGCCGCCGCCGGCGCGGTGTCCGGGGCCGCCGTCGACACCGCCGTGTTCACCGCCGGGTCCGGATGGCGCGACGCCGCCGGCCCGTCCGGCGTCGCGGGCGGGCACCTCACCTCGCTCCGCGACGCGGTGGCGGCCCTGCTGTCGGGGCGGTAGCGGGTCCCGCCCCGGCCACGGTCCGCCACAGGTGCTCGGCGGTGGTGAGGGACATCGGGCCGACCGGCGTGGTCAGGCCCATGGCCAGCTCGCGGTGCAGGGGCGAGTCGCCGTCCAGGAAGGCCAGGACCTCGCCGAGCCGGTTGCGCGCGAACAGCCGGGTGAAGAACTCCGCTCCGTGCACCCGGCCGGTGTCCAGGGCCCGCAGCATGACCGCGTCCATGGCCAGGTGCCGCCGGCGGTGCGGCACCGGCGGCACCGGCACGCGGCCCGCCGCGAGGGCGTCGGCCACGGCGCGCGCCTGGCGCCCCACTCCGCTGAAGGTGTAGCCCGTGGCGGGCCGGGTCGCTCCCCCGGCCGCCCCCACCCGGAACAGGCGCCGCCCGGTCCGGGTGGGCATGCGGGCGTCGGTCATCGGGATGACGCCCTGCTCCGCGGCGGTCACCTCCATCTCGCCGATCCCGACGAGCTCGCAGTAGTGGGCCAGAGCCCTGTCGTAGGCGGGCGTGGTCAGGGGGGCGCGCCCGAACTCGGTGTACTCGACCAGGGCGGTGCGGCGCGTGAGCGGCAGCACGTAGCCGAAGGAGACCCCGTGCGCCGGCTGCGGAGTGCGCAGATCCATCAACACGGCCGCGGCGGGGTCGAAGGCGTCCTCCGGGGTGCGCACGAACCAGCCCCGGAAGTGCTGGAGCAGCCGGGTCCGGGCCGGGAGGGGCCGGGACGGCGGACGGGAGTCGAACACCCAGCGGGCGGTGAGGGCCACCGGCGACCCGTCGGGGGCCGAGGCGGTCACGGTGGCGTGGTCGGGACCGTCCGCCAGACCGGTCACGCACAGCGTGCGCTGGTCCACGTGCCGGCCGGAGTGCCTGCGCACGTGCTCGGCGACGTCGGCCGAGCGGAGCATCTTGTACACGTAGGGATCGGCCGGGGAGGCCATGACCGTCCCCTCACCGTCCACGACGGCCAGGTTCTCCCACCGCGCGGCCAGCAGCGCGTCCCACGGGCCCCCGTCCCGTTCCCAGAAGCACCAGGTCCGGGGCGGCGGCGTGTGCGGCCCCGGCGGTGCCTCCACCAGCGCCACGTCCAACGGCACACCGCGCCGTTCGTTGACCCGCCCCAGCAGGTGGGCGAGAGTGAGCCCAGCGGCTCCCCCACCGATGATCGCCACGTCATAGTCGGCCATGCGACCAGCATGCCCCTCGCGCGACGGTCCGTGGGCGGACGACATCCAAGGGTTCGGGGAAGGTATGTCCAGCACCACGATCGACATGAAGAACGGGCCGGTCACCGCCGAGTTCGACCACGCCGCCGGGTCCTACGACCGGCTGGTGGCGGCCAACCCCGGCTACCACGCCCACCTGCGCGCCTCCGCGCGGCGGCTGCGCCTTCCCGACCGGGGGCGGGGCCTGCGCCTGCTGGACCTGGGCTGCGGTACCGGCGCCTCCACGGACGCCCTCCTGCGGGCGGCGCCGATGGCGCGGATCGCCGCGGTGGACGCCTCCCAGGGCATGCTCGACGCGGCCGCCGCCAAGGACTGGCCGCCGGGGGTGACCTTCCACCGGGCGCGGGCCGAGGAGGTCACCCCCGCGTGGGCGGCCGAGCACCTCGGCGGTCCCGCCGACGCGGTCTTCGCGGCCTACCTGATCCGCAACGTCCCCGACCCGGACGCGCTGCTGGCCTCGGTACGCGCGGTGCTGCGGCCCGGCGGCCGGCTGGCGCTGCACGAGTACTCGGTGGCCGACTCCGCCGTGGCGCGCGCGGTGTGGTCGGCCGTGTGCTGGGGCGTGGTGATCCCCGCCGGGGGCGTGCTCACCGGGCGCACGGACCTGTTCCGCTACCTGTGGCGCAGTGCCATGGAGTTCGACGGCCGCGCGTGCCTGCTGGACCGGATGCGCCGCGCGGGACTGGTGTCCGTGGCGAGCGCGCCGCTCCCCGGATGGCAGTACGGGATCACGCACACGTTCGTGGGCGCGCGCCCGCTGGAGGGGCGGGCCGGATGATCCCCGTCCGGCCGGCCGACACCCGGGCCGAGGCCCTGCGCCCCGCTCCCGCCGACGGCCCCCGCCCGCCGGGCACGCCCCGCGCGGCCGTGGTCGGCGGCGGGATCGCCGGACTGGCCGCTGCCTGCGCACTGGTCGAGCGGGGCGTGGAGGCGGTGGTGTTCGAGCGCGAGGACTCCCTGGGAGGCCGGCTGCGCGGCTGGGAGACCGTCCTGGCCGACGGTTCCCGGGCCACCATGACCCGGGGCTTCCACGCGTTCTTCCGGCAGTACTACAACCTGCGGGCGCTGCTGCGGCGGGCCGACCCGGACCTGGACGGCCTGGTCCCGCTCGCCGACTACCCGCTCGTGCACCGCGACGGTCCGCGCGACCGCTTCGCCGGCCTGCCCTCCACTCCCCCGTGGAACGCCGCCGTCCTGGCGGCCCTCAGCCCGAGCTTCCCCCTGCGCGACCTGGCGGGGGTGAACGTGCCCGCCGCGCTGCAACTGCTCGACGTGGACACGCCCGGGGTCTACGAGCGCCTGGACCATCTGAGCGCGCGGGAGTTCCTGGACGCGGTGCGCTTTCCCCCGACGGCCCGGCACCTGGCCTTCGAGGTGTTCACGCGCAGCTTCTTCGCGTCACCGGACCGGCTCTCGGCCGCCGAGCTGGCGGTCATGTTCCACGTGTACTTCCTCGGCTCGTCCGAGGGGCTGCTCTTCGACGTGCCCCGCTCTCCCTTCCCGCAGTCGCTATGGGACCCGTTGGGCGCGTACCTGACCAGGAGGGGGGCGGTGCTGCGCACCGGAACGCCGGTCGGGTCCGTCGAACGCGGACGGGACCGGCGGTTCCGGGTCGGCTGGGGCGAAGGGGAGGCGCAGGAGTTCGACGGCGTGGTGCTCGCGTCCGATCCGGGCGGCCTGCGCGCCCTGGTGGCGGCCTCCCCCAACCTGGGCGACACCGGCTGGCGCGAGCGGGTGGCGCGGCTGCCGAGCGCGCCGCCCTTCCTGGTCTCGCGCTACTGGCTGGACCGGCCCGTGCGCCCGCACCGGCCCGCCTTCCTGGGCACCGCCGGGTACCCCACCCTGGACAACATCAGCGTGCTGGAACGCTACGAGGACCAGGCCCGCGGCTGGGCGCGACGTACCGGCGGCTCGGTCGTGGAGCTGCACGCCTACGCACTGGCACCCGGGTGCGACCCCGAGGCCGAGCGTGCCTCGCTCTGGGAGCAGGCCGCCACCGTCTACCCGGAGCTGCGGGGCGCCCGCGCGGTCGACGCGCGGCACGAGCTGCGGGCGGACTGCCCCCTGTTCCCACCGGGCGGCCACGCCGACCGTGTCCGGGTCGGCACACCCGACCCGCTGCTGGCGGTGGCCGGCGACCACGTACGCGTGGACCTGCCGGTGGCGCTCATGGAACGCGCCGCCACCAGCGGGTTCCTGGCCGCCAACACGCTGCTGTCCCGCTGGGGGCGGCCGGGGCACACCGTGTGGAGCGTGCCCACGCGCGGACGCAGCGGGCCGCTGCGCGCCCTGGCCCGCGCCGCGCGTCAGCCGGGCCAGCGCCCCGAGGCGCGCAGCAGGTAGCGGCGCTCCGCGTAGGCGAGGTCGTCTCGCCACAACCGCCGGGCGGCCGTGCGCATGAGCGGTCGCACGGCCGCGGACAGGCGGCGGGCCAGCGCGAAGCCGGGCCGGTCGGAGGCGGCCACGGTCGCCTCGATGACGGCCGTGCGCGGGACGCCCTGCCGGTCCACGCCCAGGGGGGTGGCGTGGGTCTCGACCACGCTCCCCCGGCCCTCGCCCTCGGTGATGCGCATGACCACCGTGCGCGGTTCGGGGCAGGTGAACTCGGCCCGCACCGGGACGCCCCACCGTCCGGCGACCTTGAAGCCCACGTCCACGACCATCCGGTCGGGCTCGGGCTCGGGGTCGGGCCCCTCCGGCACCTCGACGACCCTCAGCCCCAGCAACGAGTACGGGTGGAACCAGGACCCGTGCCAGGGGTCGAGGCGGTTGGCGACCACGTCCTCGGGTTCGCAGCGACCGGCCAGGCTCTCCACCGCGGCGATGGCGGACCCGGCTCGGGGCCGCTCGGGCACGACCGGTTCCGGCAGGGGCTCCTCCCCGCCCTCGCGGTCCAGGCGCACCCACACGAGGACGCCGTCGTCGTGCGCCGGGTAGGGGCTCCAGCCCGGGAACCCGTCCGATCCAAGGGAGAGCCCGTGCCACCGGCACACCAGGTGCCCCTCGTTCACCGCGCCCCGGCACAGGGGCGCGCCGAGGTGCGGGCAGGCGCCCGGCCCCGCGTGCGCGGTCCCGTCCGGCGTGCGCCAGGCCACCAGTTCCGTTCCGGCGACCACCCGGCCGAAGGGGCGGTCCGAACGGACCTGGTCGCTCGCGGCCAGCACGAACCAGTTGCCGGAGGGCCGGGCCAGCGCCCGTTTGAGCGCGGCTCCGATGACGGACGGGGAGGCGCCCCGCCACGTGGGCTCCTGCCGGGTCCAGTGGGTCGCGGGCAGTCGGGACAGCGGGAACCGGCCGGTCCCGGGATCAGGGGTGCTCACGTGTCACTCCTTACGAAGGTGGGCGCCGTGTTCGCCGACGCGCGGACGGGGGACCGACCGCGCCAGGAGCGCACGGGCGAGGGCGGGCACCGCCGCGACCGCCTTGCGCGTGTCCGAGACCCGGTGCCGGATGCTCCACACGTCGTGGTCGGCCGCGCGGATCTCCTCCAGGATCGCCCGGTAGAGCCGGAAGGCGGTGGCGACACACGGGCGGGCCACCGGAGAGAGCATCGCGATGCCGGGGCGCGCCCGGCGGTAGAAGTCCTGGTTGACCTCCACCATGGCGGCGATCGCGCGGCGGGCGCGGGGGTCGGCGGCGCGGGCGCGCCGGCAGCGCTCCAGCAGGCCCCGGTCCACACCGTGCTCGGCCAGCACGTCCGCGGGCAGGTAGACGCGGCCGCGCTCCAGGTCCTCGGCCACGTCCCGCAGGAAGTTGGTGAGCTGGAAGGCCTCGCCCAGCGCGGCGGCGTGCGGGGCGGCCTCGTGGTGGGGCACCACGGTGCCCAGGACGGGCAGCACCTGGAGTCCGATCACGGCCGCGGACCCGTACATGTAGGACCGCAGGTGCGCCAGGTCCGTGTACTGCGTGACGGTCAGGTCCATGCGCATCGAGGCCATGAACGCCGTGAAGTAGGAGTCGGGCAGCCGGTAGCGCCGGGCCGTGTCCGCGAGGGCGCGCAGGGCGGGCTCGGCGGACCCGCCTCCGGCCAGCGCCCGCGCCAGTCCGGCGTCGATGGCGTCCAGGCGCGCGCGCTGGTGGGCGGTGTCCGTCCCCGGTTCCGGCTCATCGACGATGTCGTCCACCCATCGCGCGAACCCGTACAGCGCGTGGACCGCGGGGCGGCGCGCGGGAGGCAGCACGCGCGTGGCCGTGTAGTACGTCCGCCCGTGGTGGGCGTGCAGGGCACGGCAGTGCAGGTAGTCGGCCCGCAGCCGCTCCTCCCGGACCCCGGCCGCGTCGAGTTCGCCGAGCGCGCCCCTCATCGGTCGCCCCCGCTCCGGGACAGCACGCGCGCGGCGGCGAGCTTGCCCGAGACCAGGACGGTGGGCACGCCGACGCCGGGCGTGGTCCCACAGCCCGCGATGACCGCGTTCGACGTACCGGGCACGGTGTTGCCCGGCCGGAAGGGCCCGGTCTGGGCGAAGGTGTGCGCGAGTGAGAACGGTGTCCCCCGGGCCAGGCCCTGCCGCGCCCAGTCGGCAGGGGTGACCAGGTGTTCGGTGCGGATCGAGGAGTCCAGGCCCGTCAGTCCGCGCTTCTCCAGCGTGGCGACCAGGCGGTCCCGGTAGCGCGGCCCCTCGGCGTCCCAGTCGATCCGGCCGGCGGCGAGGTTGGGCGCGGGGGCGAGCACGTAGAGCAGGTGCCGGCCCTCGGGGGCCAGGGACGGATCGGTGACGGTGGGCTGGGTCACCAGCAGCGAGGGGTCGCTCATCGGGCGCCCTTCGCCGATGATCTCCTCGAAGGTGCGCCGCCAGGCCCCGCCGAAGGAGATGGTGTGGTGGGCCAGGTGCTCCCACGTGCGGTCCGTGCCCAGGTGCAGGACCACCGCCGAGGGCGAGAAGCGGTGGGGCACCGGTCGGCGGGCCCGGTGTCCGAGGAGGCGGTGGGCGGCGGGCAGGTCCGTGGTGAGCACCACCTGGTCGCACTCGAGCCGCTCCCCCTGGTCGGTCACCACGGCGGTGACCCTGTCCCCGCGCCGTTCCAGCCGCGTCACCGACTCCCCGTAGCGCAGGACGCCGCCGGCCTTGGTCGCGGCGGCGGCCATGGCCTCGCCGACCGAGCGCATGCCGCCCCGCGGGAAGTACACGCCCGCGACGGTGTCCATGTAGGCGATGACCGCGTAGGCCGCCAGCGCCCGGTCCGGCGCCACCCCCGCGTACAGCGACTGGAACGAGAAGATCCGGCGCAGCCGCTCGTCGCGCACGTGGCGGCCCACGGCTGGGGCGAGGCGGCCGAAGCCGCCCAGGGCCGCCAGTCTCAGCAGGTCCGGCCGCACCAGGTCCAGGGGGGAGTCGAACTGGGCGTCGATGAAGGAGCGCATCTCCACCCGGTACAGGCGGGTGAGCCACTCGCGCAGGCGCAGGTACCCGGCGGCCTCGCGGGCTCCGGCCACGCGCCGCACCTCGGCCGCCATGTCGGCGCGGTCGGTGTGCACGTCGATGGTGGAGCCGTCCGCGAAGGCGGCCCGGTACGCGGGCGCCAGCGGTACCAGGTCCAGGCGCTCCCCGACCGACTCGCCGACCGCGGCGAAGGCCTCGTCCAGCAGGTCCGGCATCGTCAGGACGGTCGGCCCGGTGTCGATGCGGTACCCGTCCAGGTCCAGGCGGCCGGCGCGCCCGCCCGGATGGTCCTCGCGTTCGACCACGACGACGTCGCGTCCGGCGCCCAGCAGGTGCAGGGCGCACGCCAGACCGGACAGGCCCGCCCCGACCACGACGACCGGTGCGCGGCCTCGCGTCGGGGGCCGGTGGCGCTCCTGTGCGCGCCGCCTCCGATGGATCGGCATGGTCTTCTGGTCCTCTCCCGCCCCGTGGGGCGTGTTCAGGGCCGGGCGGCCGCTTCGCCCAGGTCCCGCAGCTCCCGCATGACGTCCGGGTCGAGCGAGAGGGCCGAGAGGTGGGCCACGCCGCGGGCCGAGAGCGCATGGCAGGTCCGCAGGACCAGGTCCCGTGCGCCCACGGCCTCGAGCACGCTCGCGGCGAGTGCGGGGTCGGTCCCCCTCCCGGCACCGGTCAGGACACGCTCGGCCTCGGCGTCCGCGCGCTCGCGCGCCAGGCGCAGCCCGGCCGACAGCAGCAGGGTGTTCCTGCCCCGGGCCAGGTCCTCCCCGACCTGCTTGCCGGTCAGTTCGGGTGATCCGTAGGCGTCCCTGAGGTCGTCGCGCAGTTGGAAGGCGACTCCGACGTCGCGCCCGTAGGCCCGCAGTCCGCGCACTGTCGGAGCGGGCGCCCCGGCCATCGCCGCGCCCAGGTGCAGCGGCCGTTCGGCCGTGTAGGCGGCCGTCTTGAGCCGGTCCGCCCGCAGGGCCGCGTCCTCGGAGCGCTCCCGCCGTGCCTGGCCGCGCAGGTCGAGGAACTGCCCGGCCATGACCTCCGTGCGCACCCGGGTCCACACCTTGCGCGCCTCCGCACGCGTGGGCAGGCCCGCCAGGCCCTCGTCGATCAGGTCGTCGGCCCAGGCGAGGGCGAGATCGCCGGTCAGGACCGCCATGGCCTCGCCGTAGCGGCGGTCCTCCCCCGTGTACGAGCCGGCCCGGTGCTCGGCCGCGTAGGTGTCGTGCACCGAGGACGCGCCACGGCGCAGGGGGGATCCGTCCATCACGTCGTCGTGCACGAGCGCGAAGGTCTGGAGGAGTTCGAGGGCGGCACAGCCGCGCAGCGCGGCCTCGGCCGTCGGCCCCCGGGAGACCCCTCCCCCGGCGATCCAGCCCCACCAGGCCAGCAGCGGACGCAGCCGCTTGCCTCCCCCCAGGGTGAAGGCACGCAGTCCCCCCACCAGATCCCGGCCGAACTCCCGGTCCAGTCCTTCGGCCTCGCGCTCCCGAACGTCCAGGTACCGGCTCAGCACGGCGTCGACGGCGCCGCGCACGGACTCCGTGTCCGCGCCGGCCGGAGGACGCTCCCTGCCCTGATCGGTCCGCACCTTCTGGATGACACGCTCCTATATAGCTTGGAAAGCAAGAATCTCGGTTTCCGGACTAATTCCCCGTCCCACCGCCGTCAATCATCCGCCGCTCCGCGCCCCGTAGACTCACGGAGGAGAACCGACCGTCCGGCCGCCGAGCCGTTGGGAGCCGCATGGACACCGCATCGCCCACCCCCGCGTCCGACGCGGCTCCGGGTGGCACCAGCGATGACCAGGCACGGGCAGAGCTCTACCAGGCCCTGCAGACCGACGGCCAGCAACTCGCCGTACGACTCGTCCGCCTCCTGCACCGGATGTCCGACCGCTCGGGGATGAATCCGACCGACTTCCAGTGCTACACGCTGTTGCGCGTCGGCGGCACTCTGACACCCGGAGAGATCGCCGACAGCCTGCGTCTGTCCACCGGATCGGTGACCGGGGTGATCGACCGCCTGGAGGCACACGGCCTCGTGGAGCGCACCCGACACCCACGGGACCGCCGCAAGGTCGCCGTCCGCCTCATCGAGGGCGCGGACACGTTCGCCGCCGCCTCCGCTCCCGGGATGCGCGAGGCGATGACCCGGCTGCACGAGGACTACACCGTGGACGAGCTACGGGTGATCACCGACTGGCTCGACCGCGTGGGCGCGACCCTCGACGACCTCATCACCGCCTCCGACTGACGCGTTCCCCGACGTTCGCCCCGAAACGCGACGAACGTCCACGTTGTCGAGGTTGTTTGGCGATCGGCCGGGCAGACCCCTACCATCCACGGGACACACCCTGGCGCCGGGGTTCCCGTGCGGACTCCTCCGGCCACCGATCCGCCGCAGGCGTAACCGTCCCCACTCGGGCTGGGAAGGAGCCACCATCTCATCCCTGCGCACCTACATCAGAGAACACACGAACCCGACGGTCTTCGGCGTCTCCGGCCTCGTGATCATCGCGTTCCTCGTCATCGGCATCGTCGCGACCACCTCCCTTCTCAACGCGGCGGAAGCCACCCGTGACTGGATCAGCACCGAACTCGGCTGGCTGTACGTCCTGTCCACGACGTTCTTCCTGGGCCTGGCCGTCTTCATGATGCTCAGCAGGTTCGGCCGAATCCGGCTGGGACCGGACGACTCGCGCCCGGAGTTCAGCACACTCGCCTGGTTCGCCATGCTCTTCACCACGGGCATGGGCATCGGACTGGTGTTCTGGGGCGTCTCCGAACCCATCCACCACCTGACGTGGCCGCGCAACGCCGACTACATGCCCACCGACGACGGCCCGCTGCCGGAGGCGGCCAACGAGGCCCTGGCCCTCAGCCTCTTCCACTGGAGCTTCCACCCCTGGGCGATCTACATCGCGCTGGGGATGGCGCTGGGCTACTTCGCCTTCCGCAAGGGCCTCCCCCTGCGCCCGGCCTCGGCCCTGTACCCGCTGATCGGGGAGCGGGCCTTCGGCTGGCCGGGCAACGTCGTCGACATCGTGGCGGTCTTCGGCACCATCTTCGGCCTGGCCACGTCCCTGGGCCTGGGCACGCTGCAGATCAACGGCGGGCTCAACCACGTCTTCGGGATTCCGACCAACTCGACCGTGCAGTCGATCATCATCATCGTCATCACCGGCATCGCGCTGCTGAGCGTGCTGGCCGGCATCGACAAGGGCATCCGCCGCCTGTCGGTCATCAACCTGTGGCTGGCGTTCCTGCTGCTGATCGTCGTCTTCCTGTTCGGCCCCAAGCTGTTCATGATCTCGACGATGACCACGTCCGCGGGCGAGTACCTGGGCCACCTGGTCCCGTGGAGCCTGGCCTTTCCGAGTCCGCTGACGGACACGCAGGCCGCCGAGTGGACCACCGCCTGGAGCGTCTTCTACTGGGGTTGGTGGATCTCCTGGGCGCCCTTCGTGGGCATCTTCCTCGCCCGGATCTCCTACGGCCGCACCATCCGCGAGTTCGTCCTCGGGGCGCTCTTCGCCCCGGTCGCCGTCTCGATCCTGTGGTTCGGCGTGTTCGGCGGCTCCGGCCTGTTCTACGAGCTCTACCGGGACGGCGGACTGGCCGAACTGGCGGAGGAGGATCGCGCGTTCCGCGTGCTGGACCTGATGTTCTCCTTCGCGCCGGCTCTGGGCAACGCGGTCTCGCTGCTGCTCATCCTCGTGGTCACGATCTTCTTCGTCACCTCGTCCGACTCCGGTTCGCTGGTCGTGGACACCCTGACCAACGGGGGCGACCGGAATCCGGTCCGCTGGCAGCGGGCCTTCTGGGCGCTCACCGAGGGCGCGGTCACCCTCATCCTGCTGGTCCTGGGCGGCGAGAACGCCCTGGCGGCCCTCCAGGCGGCGTCGGTGGTGACCGGTCTGCCCTTCGCCCTGATCCTGTTGTTCATGATCTGGGGGCTGGCGCGGTCGCTGTCCCGCGAGCGCATCCCGAAGCTGGTCGACGCCAAACCCCGCCCCGAGGACAAACGGCCGCCCACCCGGACCTAGCCCGTGTTCTTTGCGGCATTCCGGGCTCGCGGCCGCCAGGACCGCCTCTCGCGGCGCCTCTGCGCTCGTGCAGCACGACCAGGCTGAACATCGCACATCGTCGTGCGAGAGACGACCTGACGACCGCGAGCTCACCCGAAAGCCCGCAGAAGAACACGCCCTAGACCGAAGGGAACACACCACGTGAGCCACGCATCGACGGACACCGACAGGAGGCGGACGTGACGCCGAAGAGGTTCAGCAACCCCTTCCACGGGGTGGTGGACATGATCACGGAGATGAACCGCATCTCCGACACCATGTCCTCCTTCGAGACCAGCCAGGCCGGCGAGCGCGAGCGCGGCTACGCCGACGCCTGGAGCCCGCCCACCGACATCCTGGCCCGCGGCGACGACCTCGTCATCAGGTGCGAGATCCCCGGGGTCTACGAGCAGGACGTGGCGGTCAGCCTGACCCACGGCGTCCTCACCATCAGCGGCGAGCGCCAGCGCGACGAGGACGACGTCGTGTACTACTCGTCCGAGCGGTACATGGGCACCTTCCGCCGGGAGATCAGCCTGCCGGAGGACGTCAGTGAGGACGACATCGTGGCGAGCTACGGCGAGGGACTGCTGGAGGTGACCGTGCACGGCGCGGCCAACAGCGCCGCGCCCAAGCAGATCTCGATCCGCAGGCGCAAACGCTAGGTAGTGTTTCTTGGCGTCCTCGCAAGCTCGGACGCGTGCTCGGGGCGCCCGGAAGCCAGTGTTCTTCGGCCGAGTGCGTGCTGGCCCTCGCAAGCTCGGTTCAGCTACGCCCACGGCCTGCAGAACACTGGCGCGCCCCGAGCAACCCCCCAGGGGACCTGTAGGACCGCACCTGCACCTACAACCACCTGGGGCACAGGTACACCACTGGAATCCGAGGGCCCCCGCGGTGACGCACCGCGGGGGTCCTCCCGTGTCCGGAGAGTGCCGGGAACCGAACGGGGCCGCGATCCGACTTGGGAGGGGAACGGCCGCGCACCCGCGGCCCGAGACCGTGGAGCACCCATGCACCCGACCCGTACCGTAGGGGCCGCCGCCCTGCTCTGCCTCGCCCTGGCCCTGTCCGCCTGCGCGGGCACCGGGCAGGCGGGCGACCAGGCCGGCGCCGTCGACGAGGGCGGAGCGCCCGACGGCGCCACCGCCGCCGACGGCTTCGAGATCACCGACCCCTGGATCAAGGCCGCCACCGTCGACGACGGCATGACGGCCGTGTTCGGGGAGATCGGCAACGGCTCCGACACCGACGTGACCATCGTCGCCGCCGAGCACGAGGCCGCGGGCGAGGTCGAACTGCACGAGGGCGTCACCGAGGGCGCCGACACCACCATGCGCGAGATCGAGGGCGGCTTCGCCGTCCCGGCGGGCGGCTCCCGGGTCCTGGAGGCCGGGGGCGACCACATCATGCTCATGGACCTGAGCGAGGACCTGGAGCCCGGCACCGAGACCACCGTCACCGTGGAGTTCGCCGACGGTTCCACCGCCGAGTTCACCGCCCCGGTCAAGGAGTTCTCCGGCGCCAACGAGGAGTACGACGGCGGCGGCGAGGAGGGCCACGGCGAGCACGGCCACGACGACGAGCACGCCCAGGACATGGACCGATGAGCGGACACAGACCGTACTCGGAGCGCTTCTCGCGGCGCGGGCTGCTCCTGGGCGGCGCCGCGGCGGGCCTGGGCGCCGCGGGGGCCACCGTCGCCCACCGCCTGTCCGGCGGCGAGCCCTCCCCCGCGCCCGTCGCGCCCCCGGTCCACGGCACCCGTACGGTCGCCTTCCACGGCCCCCGCCAGGCCGGGGTGGAGACACCGCCCCAGGCGCACGCCCGCTTCGTGGCCCTGGACCTGGAGTCCGGCGTGGACGCCGAGGGCGTCGGGCGACTCCTGCGCCTGCTCAGCGACGACGCCGCCCGTCTGGGCGACGGGGAGGCGCCCCTCGCCGACACCGAACCCGAGCTCGCCGCGGTCCCCGCCCGGCTCACCACGACCTTCGGGTTCGGGCGCGGCCTCGTGGAGCGGGTCGACCCCGACGCCGCCCCCTCCTGGCTGGGGCCGCTGCCCGAGTTCGACCACGACGACCTGCGTCCGGAGTGGGGCCAGGCCGACCTGCTGCTCCAGGTGTGCGCCGACGACCCGATCACCGTCTCGCACGCCGCTCGGATGCTGGTCAAGGACGCGCGCGCGTTCGCCCGCGTGGCCTGGACCCAGACCGGCTTCCGCCGCGCCCACGGTTCCGAGCCCGACGGCACCACCATGCGCAACCTCATGGGGCAACTGGACGGCAGCGTCAACCCGAGGCCGGGCACGGACGACTTCGATCAGCTGGTCTGGGCGACCGGTGGCCCGGCCTGGCTCGACGGCGGCACGTCCCTGGTGCTGCGCCGGATCGCCACCGACCTGGACACCTGGGACGAGCTGGACCGGCCCGGACGCGAGGCGGTCATCGGACGGCGGGTGGCCGACGGCGCCCCGCTCACCGGCGGGGGCGAGCGCGACGAGGCCGACCTCGACGCCACCGACCACACCGGGTTGCCGGTCATCCCGGCGTTCGCGCACGTGCGGCGGGCCCGTACCGGCGACCCCGCCCAGCGGATCTTCCGCCGCGGCTACAACTACGACCTGCGCGACACGCTGAGCGGGGCGGGCGAGGCCGGGCTGGTGTTCGCGTCCTTCCAGGCCGACCCGGTGCGCCAGTTCGTGCCCATCCAGCGCCGCCTGGACGAGCTGGACCTGCTCAACGAGTGGGTCACCACGGTGGGGTCGGCCGTGTTCGCGATCCCCCCTGGCTGCGAGGAGGGCGACTACGTGGGCCGTCCGCTCGTCGAGGGCTGACCGTGCGACGATGAACCCATGACGGAGCGGCCTCCGATGCGAGCGGCGCGCGCCGGGGTCTTCACCTCGGTGTGCCTCGCCGTGTCCGCGGGCGGCCACGCCGCGGCCTCCGGCCACGGCGTCCCGGTGGTCGGGCTGGTCGCGGGCGCCGCCCTGGTGTTCCTCTCCGCCTGGGCGGGGAGCGGACGCGAGCGCGGACTGGGCGCCATCACCGCCTGGATGCTGTGGGGCCAGCTCGCCCTGCACCTGCTCTACTCCGTGGCGGCCTCCCCCGGTCCCCACGGCGGCCACGCCCCCGGATCGGCGGCGGCCGGCGCGGAAGCGATGGCCGACGCCTCGGGGAGCGGCGGCATGCTCGCCCTCCACCTCGTGGCCGCCGCGGTCTGCGCCTGGTGGCTGCGCCAGGGCGAGGCCGCCCTCTTCGGCTACCTGCGGCTGGTGGCGGCGGCTCTGCTGCCCCTGCTGCTGGTCGTCCTGCCCCGGGTGCGCCCGCTGCCCCGCCCGGCGCGGCCACTGGCGCCCGCGCCTCCGCGGCGCAGCGCTCCCTACCTGCGCCACAGCCTGGTCCTCAGGGGTCCGCCGGCCACGCCCTGAGGCGTGTCGTCCCGACCACCCGTGTCCCCGGCTCCGCCGCGGGGCTCTCCGGACTCGGCCGGCCGCGCGCCCTTCGCGTCCCCTGATCACCGCGCGCACCGGCGCCCGGGGCGGGGCGCGTGCGGTCCGGCCCCCGCCGGGCACCCGCACGGGCCGCCCCGGGCCGAACGGCGCGCGCTCGGCACCGAAGAGGGCCCATGCCCGTCACCCACGTCCACGACGACCTCGAACACCTGGCCGCCCGCGCCCGCACGGGGTCACGATCCGCGTTGGAGGACCTGGTCCGGCGGACCAGACCCGACGTGACCCGCTACATCGCGCGCCGAGTGCCGCACGACCGGGTCGAGGAGCTCACCCAGGAGACCTACCTGCGCGTCCTCGCCGGCCTGCGGCGCTACTCCGGACGCGCGCCGGTGCGCGCCTGGCTGCTGGCCATTGCCCGCAACACCGTCGTCGACCGCTACCGCAGCGACGCCGCCCGCCCGCACTGCGTCGGCGGCACCGACTGGGAGCTGGTCCCCGCCTCCCGGGAGCGCTTCGACGAGTACCTGGCGCTGCGCACCCTGCTGGACGCGCTCAGCCCCGAACGCCGCCAGGCCTTCGTCCTGACCCAGGTCGAAGGGTGCACCTACGCGGAGGCCGCCCGCCTGATCGGGGCGCCGGTGGGGACGATCCGCTCGCGGGTCGCCCGCGCCAGGAGCGACCTCGTGCGCCAGGTCGCCGCCTAGGGCGTGCTTTCCTGAAGGCTTTCGGGTGAGCTCGCGGTCGTCAGGCCGTCTCTCGCAAGCCGAGGTGCGACGTTCAGCCTGGTCGTGCTGCACGAGCGCAGAGGCACCGCGAGAGGCGGTCCTGGCGGCCGCGAGCCCGGAATGCTGCAAAAAACACGGCCTAGTGTCCTGATTGGTTATTTCGTTTATGGTTGTGGGATGAGTGCTCCTGGACCGAAGCTGCCGCCGCTGGAGCTGAGCGATGAAGAACGCGCCGAGCTCCAGCGGTGGATCAGACGACGCAAGACCGCACAGGACCTGGCCCTGCGGGCGCGGATCGTGCTCGCCTGCGCCCAGGGCCTGTCCAACGCCCAGGTCCGCCGCGAGGTCGGGGTATCTGCGCCCACGGTGACCAAGTGGCGCCAGCGCTTCATCGCGCACCGCTTGGACGGCCTGACCGACGAACCAAGGCCGGGACGACCGCGCACGATCACCGATGCCCAGGTCGAGGCGGTGGTGGCCGCGACCCTGGAGAGCACACCCGCCCCTGACACCCACTGGTCCACGCGCTCCATGGCCGAGCACACCGGCATGACCCAGAACGCGGTGTGGCGCATCTGGAACGCCTTCGGCCTGCAGCCCCACCGGCAGGAGTCGTTCAAGATCTCCACCGACCCGTTCTTCATCGACAAGGTCCGCGACGTGGTGGGCCTCTACCTGGACCCGCCTGAACGGGCGGTGGCTCTGTGCGTGGACGAGAAGTCCCAGATCCAGGCGCTCAACCGCACCCAACCGGTGCTGCCGATGATGCCCGGCACCCCCGAGCGGGCCACCCATGACTACGTGCGTGCCGGGGTGACCAGCCTGTTCGCCGCGCTGGACACCGCCACGGGCCAGGTGATCACCTCCATCCACCGCCGCCACCGCGCCATCGAGTTCAAGAAGTTCCTGGCCAAGATCGACCGCGAGGTCCCCGCGGACCTGCAGGTGCACCTGATCCTGGACAACTACGCCACCCACAAGACGGCCGAGGTCCGGCGGTGGCTGGTCCGCCATCCCCGGTTCCACCTGCACTTCATCCCGACCAGTTCCTCCTGGCTGAACCTGGTCGAGCGGTGGTTCGCCGAGATCACCAACCGGCTGATCCGCCGCGGTACCCATCGCAGCGTCCAGGCCCTGGAGAAGGACATCCGCGCCTGGGCCGCGTCCTGGAACGAGAATCCCCGACCCTATGTGTGGACCAAGACCGCAGAGGAGATCCTCGAATCCCTCGCCTCGTACTGCCAACGCATCAGCAAGCGAACTAACCAATCAGAACACTAGATCGTTGATGGGAAATTCCTGAAACCCCTGCGGACACAGCGAAGGGCGTCGAAGATCGGTGTGTGAAGACTGACCTTGACGCCCTTCTGACAGCACTCTACGTCCACCTGGACGACGACGTGATCCCTTCTGCCAAGCAAGCCCGCGGACCAGGCCGGCCGCGCCTGCTCACCGACGCGGAGCTGATCTGTGTGGCCGTGGCCCAGGTCCTGCTGCGCTGCGACGACGAACGCCGCTGGCTACGGGTGGCCCCGGCCCGGATCGGCCACCTCTTCCCCCGCCTGCCCGGCCAGTCCGAGTACAACCGGCACCTGGCCCGCCTGGCCCCGCACATGCTCACCGCCATCGGATGGCTGGCCCGCCACACCCCGACCTGGCACGACAACCTGCGGCTGATGGACGGCACCCCCGTGCCGTGCGGGGCCTCGCGCACCACCGTGGAACGCTCCGGTCTGGGCGAAATGTGCGGCTACGGGCGTGATGCCTCCCACCACCGGTTCTACTGGGGGTCCAAGCTCGTGCTCGTCACCACCGCCGAGGGCACCGTGACGGCCTTCTCCCTGGCCCACCCCAAAGAGCTGGACGAGCGCAAACAAGCGCTGCACCTGCTCCACGCCCAGGAGTGCGCCCCGGGGCCGTGCCCGATCGTGTGCGACAAGGGCTTCGCCGGGGCCGGAATCGAGCAGGCCGCCACCGATCTGGGGCACGTGCTCATCCGGCCCCGGCGCAAGGACGAGCCCAAGGACAGGGCCCGGGTGTTCCCGGGCTGGCTGCGCCAGCGCATCGAAGCCATCATCTGGACGCTGAAGAACCAGCTGGGGTTGGAGCGCCACAACGCCCGCACCACCGAAGGGCTCTGGGCTCGGGTGTGTCAGAGGATCCTGGCTCTGAACGCCGCGATCTGGCACAACTGGCAGATCGGAGCCCCCATCAAGCGGTCGCTGGTGGCTTACGACCACTGACCAGGACACATTTTCCCATCAACGATCTAGTGTTCTGAGTCGTTAATTCGATGAATAATTGGTTACGATGGTCTCATGGCGCAACGCGGCAGGAAGAAAAGGCCCCTGGTAGTCAGTGACGAGGACCGGCGCACGCTGGAACAGATCGCACGGCGGCCCACGTCAGCGCAGGTCATGGCGCAGCGCGCACGGATCATCCTGCGCTGCGCCGAGGGCGGCACCGATGCCGAGGTCGCCCGGGTGCTGGGGGTCTGGCCGCAGACGGTGGGCAAGTGGCGCAACCGCTATATCGACGGCGGGCTGGAGGCGCTCTCCGACAAGGACCGCCCCGGCCAGCCCCGCAAGATCACCGACGCCCACGTCGAGGAGGTCATCCGCCAGACCCTGGAACAGCCCTCGCCCGACGGCGGTACACACTGGTCGACCCGGTCGATGGCCGAGCGGACCGGGCTGAACCAGACCGCCGTCTCGCGGATCTGGCGAGCGTTCGGGCTCAAACCCCACCTGGTCGACGAGTGGAAGCTGTCCAACGACCCGTTCTTCATCGAGAAGGTCCGCGACGTCACCGGCCTCTACCTCAACCCGCCGGACGCGGCACTGGTGCTGTGCGTGGACGAGAAGTCCCAGATCCAAGCGCTCAACCGGTCGGCCCCGGTGCTGCCGATGATGCCCGCCGTGCCCGAGCGCCAGACCCACGACTACATCCGGCACGGTACGACCACCCTGTTCGCGGCCCTGGACGCGGCCTCGGGCAAGGTGATCTCGGCTCACCACCGCAGGCACCGCTCCGTCGAGTTCCGCAAGTTCCTCAACCAGATCGACCGCGAAACGCCCCCTGGGCTGGATGTCCACCTCATCGTGGACAACTACGGCACGCACAAGGCGCCGATCGTCAAGGACTGGCTGCTGGCCCATCCCCGCTTCCACCTGCACTTCATCCCGACCTACTCCAGTTGGCTGAACCTGGTGGAGCGGTTCTTCGCCGAGATCACCCGCAGGATGATCCGGCGGGGGTCCTACACCTCGGTCAGCGATCTGGAGCACGCACTCCAGGGGTGGATCGATACCTGGAACGAGAACCCCCGGCCGTTCGTGTGGACCAAGACGGCCGAGGAGATCTTCGAAACCATCGCCGCGTATCTTCATCGAATTAACGACTCAGAACACTAGGGCTCAGCCCCAGGGAGTTGACGCGGCACGACAACGGCCTACCTCGACCCCAGGGGGTGAGAGGTAGGCCGTTCAGCCTGCTCGCGCCCCAGGGGGTGTAGGCCGCGGGTGCGGTCCTACGGGCCCCCTGCGGGGTTCGCTCGGGGCGCGCCAGTGTTCTGCAGGAGGAGACGTTGCCGCCAGCGAGCCTGCGAGCCAGGCGAGTCGACGACGAAGAACGCTGGCGCGCCCCGAGCACGGGCCAAAGCGAAGCGGCGGCCCAAAACTAGAACTGCCGCGACTCGTCGTAGGGGCCGATGACCGCCAGGGCGCGCGGACGCGACAGCAGGTCGGCGGCCACCTCGGCGACGTCCTTCTCGGTCACCGCGTCGAACAGCGCCAGGTCGTCGTCGATCGAGAAGTGGCGGGGGTGGCTCAGCTCGTGGGCGAGCAGGCGGCTCATCCGGGCGTTGGTGCCCTCGCTGCCCAGGACCCACGTGCCCTGGATCTGGCCCTTGGCGCGGGCCAGCTCCTCGGCGTCGATCCCCGAGGCGGCCACCTTGGCGAGCTCGTCACGGCACACGCCGATGACCTCGTCGGCCTTCTCCGGCAGGCAGCCCGCGTAGATCTGGAACGTGCCCGTGTCGGCGTAGGCCGTGTGGTAGGCGTGCACCGCGTAGGCCAGGCCGCGCTTCTCGCGCACCTCCTGGAACAGGCGCGACGACATCCCGCCGCCCAGCGCCGCTCCGAGCAGGCGGAGCGCGTGCCAGCGCGGGTCCGTCCGCGCCAGCCCCTCCGAGCCCAGGATGATGTGGGCCTGCTCGGTGTCGCGGGAGGTCACCACGGTGCCGTCGTTGACCGCGACCGGGGCTCCGCCGATACGCGGGCGGGCCGGGCGGGCGTCGCCGGCCGCGGCGAGCCGGTCGGCGAACATCGCACGGACCTGCTCCACGACCGCGTGGTGGTCCAGGCTGCCCGCGGCGGTCACGATCAGCTCGGCGGGCACGTAGGCGTCCCGGTACTGCTCGGCGATCCGCTCGCGCGGCAGGGCGCGGATGGAGTCGATGGTGCCCAGGATCGGGCGGCCCAGCGGGGTGTCACCGAAGAAGTGCTCCGCGAAGACGTCGTCCACCAGGTCGGCGGGCTCGTCCTCGTACATGGCGATCTCCTCCAGGATCACGCCGCGCTCGGTCTCCACCTCGCCCTCGTCGAGCACCGAGTTGGCCACCATGTCACCGACGACGTCGATGGCCAGCGGCAGGTCCCGGTCGAGCACCTTCGCGTAGTAGCAGGTGTGCTCCTTGGTGGTGTAGGCGTTGTGATCGGCGCCCACGCCGTCCAGCACCGCGGAGATCTCCAGCGCGGAGCGGGTCCGCGTCCCCTTGAACAGCAGGTGCTCCAGGAAGTGCGCCGACCCCGCGTGCGCGGAGTCCTCGTCGCGCGATCCGGTGGTCGCGGAGATCCCGAAGGCCGCGGAACGGCCGCCGGGGATGTTCTCGGTGACCACGCGCAGGCCGCCGGGGAGCACCGTGCGCCGCACGAGGCCGGAGCCGCCGTTCGGCTCCAGCAGCGTCGCGGTGGTGCCGGGCTCCTGCTCGGCGGCGATGGGGGCAGAGCTCATGAATCCTTCTTCTTCGTCTTCGCGTCGGAGCAGGGGCGGCCGTGGGACAGTGCGCCGCCCCTCGTCAGGCCGAGGATACGCCGCGGGGGCGGCCGCACCGGCTGGTGCGGCCGCCCCCTCAGGCGTGGTGGGATCAGGTGTTCTCGGAACGCCCGCCCGAGCTGCGGCGGCGACGGCGACGCGGGGCGTCACCGGACTCGTCGCCCTTGTCGCCGTTGTCGCCGTTGTCGTCGTCGGCCGGGGCCTCGTCGGCGGCCTCGGGCGCCGGGGCGGCGGCGGCCGCCTCGGACTCCACGACCTCGACGGGGACCAGCGACAGCTTCCCGCGGTCGTCGATCTCGCGGATCTCGACCTGGATCTTCTCGCCGATGCCGATGACGTCGTCGAGGTTCTCGATCCGCTTGCCGCCGTGCAGCTTGCGAATCTGCGAGATGTGCAGCAGGCCGTCCTTGCCGGGCAGCAGCGACACGAAGGCGCCGAACGTCGTCGTCTTGACGACGGTGCCCAGGTAGCGGTCGCCGACCTCGGGCATCGTCGGGTTCGCGATCTGGTTGATCGTGTCCCGCGCGGCCTCGGCGGACGGACCGTCGACGGCACCGATGTAGATCGTGCCGTCGTCCTCGATCGAGATGTCGGCGCCGGTGTCGTCCTGGATCGAGTTGATCATCTTGCCCTTCGGGCCGATGACCTCGCCGATCTTGTCGGTCGGAACCTTGACCGTCAGGATGCGCGGAGCGTTCGGGCTCATCTCGGCCGGGGCGTCGATGGCCTCGCGCATGACGTCGAGGATCGCCAGGCGGGCGCCGCGGGCCTGCTGCAGCGCGATCGCCAGCTGCTCGGCGGGGATGCCGTCGAGCTTGGTGTCCAGCTGCAGGGCCGTGATGAGCTCACGGGTACCGGCGACCTTGAAGTCCATGTCGCCGAACGCGTCCTCGGCGCCCAGGATGTCGGTCAGCGTGATGAACTGGTCACCCTCGCTGATCAGACCCATGGCGATGCCCGACACCATCTCCTTGAGGGGCACGCCGGCCGCCATCAGGGACATGGTGGACGCGCAGACCGAGCCCATCGAGGTGGAGCCGTTGGAGCCCAGCGCCTCGGACACCTGCCGGATGGCGTACGGGAACTCCTCGCGCGAGGGCAGGACCGGGAGCAGGGCGCGCTCGGCGAGAGCGCCGTGCCCGATCTCGCGCCGCTTGGGCGAGCCCACCCGACCGGTCTCACCGGTGGAGTAGGGCGGGAAGTTGTAGTTGTGCATGTAGCGCTTGGTCTTGTCAGGGTTGAGCGTGTCAACCATCTGCTCCATGCGCAGCATGTTGAGCGTGGTGACGCCAAGGATCTGGGTCTCACCGCGCTCGAAGAGGGCCGAACCGTGCACCCGGGGCAGAACGCCGACCTCGGCGCTCAGCGAACGGATGTCCTTGGGACCACGGCCGTCGATACGGATCTGGTCGCGCAGCACGCGCTCGCGCATGAGCTGCTTGCTCAGCGAGCGGAAGGCGGCGCCGACCTCCTTCTCGCGGCCCTCGAAGTCCTCGGCCAGCTTCTCGCCGGCGGCGGCCTTGACGCGGTCCAGCTCGGCCTCGCGGTCCTGCTTGTCCGCGATGGTCAGAGCCTTGGCCAGGTCCTCGCGGACGGCGGCCTGGACGGCGTTGTAGGCGTCCTCCTCGTAGTCGAGGAAGATCGGGAACTCGGCGACCTCGCGGCTGGACTGCTCCGCGACGGCCTGCTGGGCCTTGCACAGCACCTTGATGAAGGGCTTGGCCGCGTCGAGGCCCTCGGCCACGGTCTGCTCGTTGGGACCGACGGCGCCCTCGGCGACCAGCTTCAGGGTGCGGGGCGTGGACTCCGCCTCGACCATCATGATGGCGACGTCGCCGTCATCGAGGACGCGACCGGCGACCACCATGTCGAAGGTGGCGTTCTCCAGCTCACCGTGGGTGGGGAAGCCCACCCACTGGCCCTCGATCAGGGCGACGCGCACGCCGCCGATCGGGCCGGAGAACGGGATCCCGGAGATCTGAGTCGACAGCGAGGCCGCGTTGATCGCGACGACGTCGTACAGGTGCTCGGGGTGCAGGGCCAGGATCGTCTCGACGACCTGGATCTCGTTGCGCAGGCCCTTCTTGAACGACGGGCGCAGCGGCCGGTCGATCAGGCGGCAGGTGAGGATGGCGTCCTCGGAGGGACGTCCCTCGCGCCGGAAGAAGGAGCCGGGGATGCGGCCCGCGGCGTACATGCGCTCCTCGACGTCCACCGTGAGGGGGAAGAAGTCGAGGTTCTCCTTGGGCCGCTTCGAAGCGGTCGTGGCGGACAGGACGACGGTCTCGTCATCCAGGTACACCATGGCCGATCCGGCGGCCTGCTGGGCGAGGCGGCCGGTCTCGAAGCGGATGGTACGGGTGCCGAACTTGCCGTTGTCGATGACGGCTTCGGCCGAGTAAGCGCCCTCCATGGGCGACCTCCTGGTACGGGTGTGGGATGTGCCGCGGTCCGCGCGGATGCGCGGCCGGCGGCCTTGGGTTGTTCGTCCCGCGTCCGGACCAGGGAGTTGATGACGGCCGGTCATCGATCGAAGCCCACGGCAGCCACCCCAGGGGGCGGTGTCCGGAGACCACTACCGAGGACCGGCCTCGACTCTGCTGCCGAGGGTGCAGTACGCGGGACTCGCTATGGAGTTGTGGGTGGTGCACGCGTGACGGTCGTGGACCGTCACGCGTGTCACACCTTACTAACAAAAAGGGAGCGGCCGAAGCCACTCCCGTCGCCGGTGTTAGCGGCGCAGGCCCAGACGCTCGATGAGGGAGCGGTAACGGGTGATGTCCTGCTTGGCGACGTACTTGAGCAGACGGCGGCGGCGACCGACCATCAGGAGCAGGCCACGACGGCTGTGGTGGTCGTGCTTGTGGCCCTTGAGGTGCTCGGTCAGCTCGGTGATGCGGTGCGTGAGCAGCGCGACCTGGACCTCGGGGGAACCGGTGTCACCCTCGGAGGTGGCGTACTCGGCCATGATCTTCTCTTTGGTGGCGGTGTCGATCGACACAACGCTCCTTCATTGATTCGGCACGCAGGGAACCCCTGGCTCTGCGCCGGGGTCAGACGCGGTGACCGCGCGTACGAACAGTCACCGTCGCGTGTGGTGGGCGCGGACCGTCGCCGACGGCGTCGGTGCAGCGCGCTCCCAGCGCCGCGGTCCTCGAAGACGAGGTCCTGGCACAGGGCACACGTGGACGTACCCACACTACCGCAGACCACGAGGTGACGGGGCTGCGTCACGCTGTGGAGCCGCTCTCCCCCGCCGAACCGGCCGCCGGCCCGACCGACGGGTCCCCGACCAGCACCTCACGGCATCGGGCGACGTCGCGGTGCATGGCCACGATGAGCTCGTCGACGCTGTCGAAGCGCTCCTGCCCGCGGATCCGGTGGGTGAACTCCACGGCCATGTGCACGCCGTACAGCTGCAGGTCGTCGCGGTCCAGGGCGTAGGCCTCCACGGTGCGCTCGGCGCCGTCGAAGGTGGGATTGGTGCCCACCGAGATCGCGGCCGGCCAGAGCGACTCCTGCCCGGCCGTGGTGGAGACACGGCTCAGCCGGCCCGCGTAGACGCCGTCGCCCGGCACGGCGGTACCGGGCGCCAGGTCCATGTTGGCGGTGGGGAAGCCGAGCAGCTCGCGCCCGCGCGCGGCACCGTGCACGACCTCTCCCTCGACCCGGTGCGGCCGGCCCAACAGGGCGGCGGCGGAGGACACGTCCCCGTCGGCGAGCAGGGCGCGCACGCGGGTGGAGGTGATGGTCCGCCCGTCGGCCACGAGCGGCACGCCGTGCGCGGTGAACCCGAACTCGTGGCCGAACCCGGCCAGCGCCGCGACGTCGCCCGCGGCCCGGTGGCCGAACCGGAAGTCCTCGCCCACGACCACGGCGGCCGCGTGCAGGCGGTCGACGAGCACCGACCGGACGAACTCCTCCGGTGAGCGCGCCGACAGGGGCTTGTCGAAGGGCAGGACGCACACGGCGTCGGCGCCCTGGCCGGCCAGCAGCTCCACGCGCCGGTCCAGCGGGGTCAGCACCGGCGGGGTCGCCCCGCGCAGGACCGTCTCGGGGTGGGGGTCGAAGGTCACCACGACCACGGGCAGGTCCAGGGCCCGCCCTCGCTCGACGGCGGTCGCCAGGATGGCCTGGTGGCCGCGGTGCACACCGTCGAAGACCCCGACAGCCACCACGGACCGCCCCCACTCGGAGGGAATGTCCTCCAGCCCGCCCCATCGCCGCACGTCCGGCTCCCCTCAACCCTGTTCGCTGCCGATGTCACGGCTCCGGGGGAGCAATCGTCCCCCCGGGCCCCAGACAAGGGTGCCACGCCCGCCGCCCCCGGACCGACACGCGGGGGGTGTGGCCCGGCCCACTCCGGCCTTCTGCCCGCCGCAGAGCGGGGTGGGCGGAGCGCCACAGCGCGGCTAGCGTGCCGCCCATGACGAGAATCGACATCGGACACACCGTGCTGGGCTACGAGGAGGCGGGCGAGGGTCCGGCCGTCGTCCTGGTCCACGCCGCGGCTGCGGACCGGCGGATGTGGGACCACGCGTTCACGGCGCTGGCCGGGCGGTACCGGGTGGTGCGCTACGACTGGCGGGGATACGGGGAGTCCGACGACGCCGAGGGACCGGTGGCGCACTACCGGGACCTGCTGGCGCTGTTGGACGCCCTGGACATCGGGCGGGCCGCCCTGGTGGGGTCGTCGATGGGCGGGGCGCACGCCGTCGACGCGGCCCTGGTCGCCCCGGATCGGGTGGGCGCCCTGGCGCTGGTGTGCCCGGGTATGACGGGGCGGGCGTGGCCGCCGGAGTTCGTCGAGGCCGGGCGGCGCGTGGTCGCCGGCGCCGTCGCTCCGGAGCGGATGGCGATCTACCGCGCCGGGAACGCAGACCCGGACCCGGCGGACGTGGCGGCGATGGCCGAGGCCCAGGCGCGGTTCATGGTCGTGGGCCCGGACCGGGTCCCCGAGGACCTGTCGGCCCAGGCATGGGAGCGGGCCCTGCTGATGTACCGCGCGCTCTTCCGGCGCGCGTGGAGCGGTCCGCCCACCGAGATGGTCTGGCCGGACCCGCCCGCCGAGGGCCGTCTGACCGAGATCGGGGTCCCCGTCCTGGTGGTCAAGGGCCTCTCGGACGTCCCGCAGGTCCAGGACGTGGCCGCGCAGTACGCGGCGGGGATCCCCGGCGCGCGCCTGCTGGAGATGCCCGACACCGGCCACCTGCCCCCGGTGGAGCACCCGCAGGTGTTCACGGCGGCCCTGACCGAGTTCCTCGCCGACGCCGCTCCTTCACGCTGATCATCGACACACCACAACCATGCGTATTACGATGTACTACGTTACCCAGTGTGGAGATCTTCACTGGACCGACAAGAGCGAAGATCACATCGCACGCCACGGAGTCGACCCCAGAGAGGTGGAAGAGGCTGTGGAATCCCCCTACTGGACCTTGGGTGGACGAAGCGGCAGCACCTGCTGGGAAGGACCTACGGCGGTAGGCATCTGACGGTGATCATGGTTCCGGCCGTCGACGAACTCGGCAGCTGGTACATCGCGACCGCACGCGACATGACATTCGCCGAACGGCGGACATTCAAACGGAGGTGTACCGGTCATGGATGAGAAGAGACTCGAAGAACTGGCCGCCCACTACGACGCCGAGGACATCAGCGAGGCGATCGCCACGAAACCTCTGGAGCGCCACGAGCCGGCGGACCAGGTGATGATCGTGTCCTCCATCCGCCTACCGAAGCCCACCATGGACCGGGTCCGCGAGGTCGCTGCCGCCGAAGGAGTGAAGCCGACCGCTCTGATGCGTCAGTGGATCGAGGAGCAGCTGAGCCGACTCGAGGACCAGGCTCCCACGGTCGACCAGCTCGAATCGCTCTCGCTTCTCATCCACCGGGCCGTGCGGGAGGAGCTGGAGGAAGCGGGGCTGCGCGGCGCCTGAACCACCGGCGGATGCGGGATGCGGTCCGGGAAGCGGGCGCGGCCGCGCCGGTCAGGCGGGGGCGAAGACCACGACCGGCTTCATGTGGTCGCCGCGGTTCTCGCCGAGCGCGATCACACGGCCGTCGGGTGCGAACAGCCCCACCGGGCCCTCGCCCAGCGAACTCGGCCCGATCCGGTTGCCGTGCCGGATGCGGCCGGTCTCGTCCTCGGTGAGCGTGCGCACCGGGAAGGCCGCGGCCACCGCCTGTGCCAGCGGGACCTGCGTGAACTCCTCGGCGAGCTGGTCCAGCGTGCGGGCCTGCGACAGGTCGTAGGGCCCCACGCGGGTGCGGCGCAGCGCGGTCAGGTGGCCGCCCACGCCGAGGTCGGCGCCCATGTCGCGGGCGAGCGAGCGGATGTAGGTCCCGCTGGAGCAGGTGACCGAGGCGTCGACGTCCACGAACGTGGCGCCCTCGTCCACCACCCGGCGGATGTCGGAGACCGCGAACTCCGCGATCGTCACCTCGCGGGCCTTGAGGGCGACCTCCTTGCCCTCACGCGCCGACTTGTACGCGCGCTTGCCGTCCACCTTGATCGCGCTCACCTGCGGTGGGACCTGCTGGATCCGCCCGGTGAGGGCGGCCACCGCGGCGTGCACGGCCTCGTCGGTCACCCCCGCGGCGTCCACGCGCGCGCCGAACTCGCCCTCGGCGTCGTCGGTGCTGGTCACCTGGCCGAGCCGGAAGGTCGCCTCGTAGACCTTCTCCGTGAGGGTCAGGTGGCCGAGCAGCTTCGTGGCCTTCTCGATCCCCAGGACCAGGACGCCCGTGGCCATCGGGTCCAGGGTTCCCGCGTGGCCGACCCGCCGGGTCCGCGCGAGTCCGCGCGTCTTGGCGACCACGTCGTGCGAGGTCCAGTCGGCGGGCTTGTCCACGACCACGACGCCGCTCTCGGCCATGGGTCTCCTTCGGGGTGCGTGCCGGCGGCGGCGCGCTCGGCGCCGCCGCCCGGGGCGTTACTGGTCCTCGTCGTCCTCGTCGTCCTCGCGGGGGGCCTTGTACGGGTCGGCCTCCCCCGCCGGCGAGGCGGCGGTGGCCCGCTGGGCCACCTCCTCGTCGGCCTGACGCGCCTTGACGAGGAGTTCCTCGATGTGCTGGGCGTTCTCCTGCACCTCGTCGATGACGAAGGTCAGGCTCGGCGTGTGCCGGATGCCGGTCTGGCGGCCGACCTCGCTGCGGATCACGCCCGTGGCGCTCTCCAGAGCGGCGGCGGAGGCGCGCTTGTCGTCCGCGGTGCCGAACACCGTGTAGTACACCGTGGCGTCCCGCAGGTCGGCGGTGATGCGGGCGTCGGTCACGGTGACGAATCCCAGTCGCGGGTCCTTGATCCGCCGGTCCAGCATCTCGGCGACGATGCGCTGGATGCGGTCGGCGATCTTGCGCGCGCGTGCGGCGTCAACCATCGTCAGTCTTCCTCTTCGTTGAAGAGCCGCTGCCTCGCGGAGAGCAGCTCCAGTTCGGGGCGGCCCGCGACGAATCGTTCGCAGGTCTCCATCTGTTCGCGGGCGAACGCCGCGGTCGGCGCGACCACGGCGACCCCGATCTTCGCCCGCCGGTACAGGTCGTGCTCGCCCACCTCGGAGACCGACACCGAGAACTTCCGGCGCAGCTCGGAGACGATCGGCCGGACCAGCGAACGCTTCTGCTTGAGCGAGTGGACGTCTCCGAGGAGGACGTCCAGGGTCAGCGCCCCAACGTACAAGTGATCACCCGGGTCGTGTGTGAACCGTCAAAGGCGGGGCCCCGGCCGCACGGCCGGGGCCCCAGTGGGATCAGACTCCGCGAGGACTAGTCGCGGGGCTTCTCCTGCATCTCGTAGGTCTCGATGACGTCCTCGGGGCGCAGGTCGTTGTAACCGACCCCGATACCGCACTCGAAGCCCTCGCGGACCTCGGTCGCGTCGTCCTTGAACCGCCGCAGGGATTCCACGGTGAGGTTCTCGGAGATGACGACTCCCTCCCGGATGAGCCGGGCCTTGGAGTTGCGGCGGATGAGTCCGCTCCGGACGATCGAACCGGCGATGTTGCCGATCTTGGGCACCTTGAAGACCTCGCGGATCTCGGCGCTGCCCAGCTGGACTTCCTCGTAGATGGGCTTGAGGAGTCCCTTGACCGCGGCCTCGACCTCGTCGATGGCCTGGTAGATCACCGAGTAGTACCGGATGTCGACGCCCATGCGGTCCGCGAGCTGGCTGTTCTTGCCCTCGGGTCGCACGTTGAAGCCGACGATGATCGCGTCCGCGGACGACGCCAGGTTGATGTCGTTCTGCGTGATCGCGCCGACGCCGCGTCCGATGATCCGGATGCTGACCTCGTCGCCACCGGCGTCGATCTTGAGCAGCGACTCCTCGAGCGCCTCGACCGAACCGGACATGTCGCCCTTGATGAGGAGGAGCAGCTCGGAGCGCTCGCCCTCCTTGATGGCGGACTGCCAGTTGTCGAGGGTGACCCGGCGGGCCGACTTCGCCTGCTGGGCGAAGCGCTCGCGCGCCTCACGCTGCTGGGCGATCTGACGGGCCACGCGGTCGTCCTTGACGACCAGGAAGCTGTCACCGGCGCTGGGCACGTTCGTCAGACCCAGGACCTGGACCGGACGGGACGGCTCAGCCGACTGGACGTTCTCACCGTGCTCGTCGAGCATGGCGCGAACGCGGCCGTAGGCGTCGCCACAGACGATGGAGTCACCGACGTTGAGCGTGCCGCGCTGGACCAGCACCGTGGCCATGGAACCGCGACCGCGGTCCAGGTAGGCCTCGATCGCCAGACCCTGCGCGTCCATGTCCGGGTTGGCCTGGAGGTCCAGGGCCGCGTCGGACGTGAGCACGATCGACTCGAGCAGAGCGTCGAGGTTGGTGCCCTGGAGCGCGGAGATGTCCACGAACTGGACGTCGCCGCCGTACTCCTCGGCCACCAGGCCGTACTCGGTCATCTGGGCGCGCACCCGCTGCGGGTCGGCGCCCTCGACGTCGATCTTGTTGACCGCGACGACGATCGGCACCTCGGCCGCCTTGGCGTGGTCGATGGCTTCGGCCGTCTGCGGCTTGACGCCGTCGTCGGCCGCCACGACCAGAACCGCGACGTCGGTGACCTTCGCACCACGGGCACGCATGGCGGTGAACGCCTCGTGACCAGGGGTGTCGATGAAGGTGATCTTGCGCTCTTCGCCGTCCACCTCGGTCGCGACCTGGTAGGCACCGATGTGCTGGGTGATGCCGCCGGCCTCGCCGCCGACCACGTTCGTCTTACGGATCGTGTCCAGCAGTCGGGTCTTACCGTGGTCGACGTGACCCATGACGGTGACCACCGGCGGACGCGGACGCAGTTCCTCGTCGCCGCCCTCGTCCTCACCGAACTCGATGGAGAACGACTCCAGCAGCTCGCGGTCCTCGTCCTCGGGACTGACGACCTCGATCCGGTAGCTGAGCTCCTCGCCGAGCAGCTGCAGCGTCTCGTCGGGCAGCGACTGGGTCGCGGTGACCATCTCACCCAGGTGCATCATGACCTGGACGAGCGACGCCGGGTTGACGTCGATCTTGTCGCCGAAGTCCGACAGCGAGGCGCCGCGGGACAGTCGGATGACCTGGTTGTTGCCGCTCGGGATCTTGACGCCGCCGAAGGACGGGGCCGAGAGCTCGTGGAACTCGGCACGCCGCTGCTTCTTGGACTTGCGGGCACGCCCGGGACGACCGCCCGGACGACCGAACGCACCGGCCGTTCCGCCACCGCGGCCACGACCGCCGCCACCGGGACGACCACCGAAGCCGCCGGGACGACCGCCGCCGCCACCGCCGCCGGGACGCGGACCCGCACCCGCGGGGGCTCCCCCGCGGCCACGGCCACCGCCGCCACCGGGACGACCGCCGCCGGCTCCTCCACGACCGCCGCCGGCCGGAGCCGAGGGACGCGAGGAGGGCATGTTCATGGGGCTGGGACGCGGACCACCGGGACGCGGGGCACCGCCGCCGCCACCGGGACGCGGCGGACCGCCGCCACCGGGACGGGGAGCGCCCGCGGCACCGCCGGGACGCGGGGTGCGCTGGTCGCCGACCTGCGGCGGACGCGGACCCGGACGGGGACCGCCCGGACGCGGAGCGCCACTACCCGGACGGGGGGTGCGCTGGTCGCCGGCCTGCGGGCCGGGCCGGGGGCCCGGACGCGGAGCGCCGCCGCCACCGGGACGCGGGCCGGCGGGCTTGGAGCCCATGCCGGAGGCGTTGGAGGCGAACGGGTTGTTGCCGGGACGCGGACCCGGACGGGGACCGCCCGGACGCGGGGCGCGACCGCCCTCGGGACGACCGCCCTCGGGACGGCCACCTCGCTCGGGACGCTCGCCGCGCTGGGGCCGCTCGCCGCGCTCAGCGCGCTCAGCGCGCTCAGTGCGCTCGGGACGGTCACCGCGCTCGGGGCGTCCGCCCTGCGGAGCGGGCTTGGGCGCGCCGGTGGGACGCGGACCAGCCTCTTCGCGCGCGGCGGGCTTGGCCGCCGGCTTGGGCGCGGCGGGTCGCTGCTCGACCGGCTCGGCCGACGCGGCCGCCTCGACCGGCTCGGCGGGCTTGGCCGCCGGGGCCGGCTTCGGGCCAGGCTTGGGGGCCGGACCGGGCTTGGGAGCCGCGGGACCCGGCTTGGGGGCCTGGGCGGCAGGGCGCGGACCCGGCTTGGGAGCCGATCCACCCTTCTTGCCGCCGTTGCTCTCGGACCCCTTGAAAGCTTCTTGCAGACGTCGCACGACCGGCGCCTCTATCGTCGAGGACGCCGAACGGACGAATTCGCCCATCTCGTTGAGCTTGGCCAGAACAGCCTTGCTCTCTACACCGAACTCCTTAGCGAGTTCGTACACCCGGACCTTCGCCACTGCTCTCCTTCAGCTTCGGTCCGGGACATGGGCCTGTGCCGGACCGTCGTTAGCTTGAGTTACTCATCGCTGCGTACTCATCAGGCGCTCATCGCAATCTCGACCTGCTTCCTCATCGCTACACAACAATGGGCCGGTTAACACGTGCCGACACAGCACAGTACGCCGACCTCGGTCAGTACAACCCGAAGGCCGGCCCAGACATTCCAACCCTATCGGGAGGGCCGACTCGATCCGCCATCTGGGGCGAGCTCGAAGAGGGCGTCCACCCGTGAGACGTCCCACGCGGTGCGCCCGGATCCCTCCCGGTCCCGAAAGGCGCGTGACCACACCCTGCGACGTACGGCGAGCTCGAAGCATCGCCGGTCGTGATGCAGGTAGGCACCGCGCCCGGGGTGTCGACCTCGGGTGTCGGGAATGATGGCCGAGCCCACGGCCACCAACCGCACGAGGTCGGACTGGACTGTCCGCGACCGGCATCCCACGCAGGTGCGCACGGGACCGTCACGACCGTCTTCGACCACCCTATCGCGTTGTGACACGGGCACGGTCCGATCAGCCGGCGGAAGGTGCGTCGCCCGCACGCGGCTCGCCGGTCTCGACGGGCTCCGCGGGGTCGGCGTCCGAACGGATGTCGATGCGCCACCCGGTGAGCCGCGCGGCCAGTCGGGCGTTCTGGCCCTCCTTGCCGATGGCCAGCGACTGCTGGTAGTCCGGCACGATCACGCGCGCCACGCGGGCGGCCATGTCGAGCACCTCGACCGAGTTCACCCGTGCCGGGGACAGGGCGTTGGCGACGAACACGGCGGGGTCGTCGGAGTAGTCGACGATGTCGATCTTCTCGCCGTGCAGTTCGGCCATGACGTTGCGGACACGGCTGCCGAGCGGGCCGATGCAGGCGCCCTTGGCGTTGACGCCGCCCCGGTTGGAGCGGACCGCCATCTTGGTCCGGTGGCCGGCCTCGCGGGCGATCGCCGCGATGTCGACGGTGCCGTCGGCGATCTCGGGGACCTCCAGCTCGAAGAGCTTGCGGACCAGGTTGGGGTGGGTGCGCGAGAGCGTGACCGAGGGACCCCGGTGGCCCTTGCGGACCTGCACGACGTAGGCGCGCAGGCGCTCGCCGTGGACGTAGTCCTCGGTGGGCACCTGCTCCTGCGGCGGCAGGATGGCCTCGAGCCGGCCCAGGTCCACCAGCACGTTGCGGGGGTCCTTGCCCTGCTGGATGATGCCGGAGACGATGTCGTGCTCGCGGCCGGCGAACTCGCCGAGCGTGAGCTCGTCCTCGGCGTCGCGCAGGCGCTGGAGGATGACCTGCTTGGCGGTGGAGGTCGCGATGCGACCGAATCCGGAGGGGGTGCCGTCGAACTCGCCGACCACCTCTCCCTCCTCGTCGAGCTCGGCGACCCATACGACCACGTGGCCGGTCGAGCGGTTCAGTTCGACGCGGGCCCGCTTGTCGGCGCCCTCCTCGCGGTGGTAGGCGATCAGGAGCGCGTCCTCGATGGCCTTGGCGACCAGCTCGACCGAGATGTCCTTCTCGCGTTCGAGGCTGCGCAGAACGCTCATGTCAATATCCACGGGGCTCCCCCTCTAGTCCGCCGCGTCGGTGTCGGCTGCCCGACGGAATTCCACCTGGACCTTGCCCTTGCCGAGTTCGGCGTGGGTGTAGCTCCGGGGGTGCCCCTCGACGTCCAGGGTGACACCCTGGTCGTCGGCGGCTGTGACACGACCGGTGACCTCGCCCCCCTCGACGAGGGGGACCTGCACCAGGCGGCCGCGAGAGCGCCGCCAGTGCCGCGGTTCGATCAGCGGGCGGTCCACGCCCGGGGAGGTGACCTCCAGGACGTAGGGCAGTGTGCCCATGACGTCGGAGTCCTCCAGGACGGCGTCGACCTCCTGCGTGACCTCGCCCACCGTGTCCAGGTCGACCCCGTCATCGGAGTCCACGACCACGCGCAGCACACGCCGCTTGCCCGCGGGTGTCAGTTCGACGGACTCCAGGTCCAGTCCGACCGTTGCCAGTACCGGCTCCAGCAGTTCGACGATGCGCTCGTCACGCGACTGCGCTCCCATGTCGTGTCTGCCCCTCCAAAAGGCGAAACCCCGCCCCCGCGGCCGACGGGCCGTGCACGGGGCGGTCCAGCTCTGTACGTAGTCTTCGACGAATCGGTCCGCGTCCCTGTGGGCGCGGACCCAGCGCGCGTCGCGTTCGACGGCGGCTGTGCTGCAAGGGTATCCACACCCGGACGCCTTCCAGGTCGCCGTCGGCGCGCGGGGCGCGGCGCGGGCCCGATCCCGGGTGCCGGAAACGCCGCGTGGCAGGGGGTGTCGGCCCGGACCCCGCCCGGCGGAGGCCGTGGAAAGATGGGTGGGCGGTCGCCGCCGGCGACCGCTTGTGCGAGTGGCGCGCCGGGCCGGGCGCGTACGGGAGGAGTCCGCGTGAGCACGGGTCATCGCTGCGTCAACCGCCGCACGGTGCTGGGCGCCGCGGCCGCCGGAGCGGCGGCCGTCGGTCTGTCGGGCTGCGGCGGCGCCGAGTGGTATCCGGCCGAGGTGACGCCCGACGCGTACGTCGTGCGCGCGGTGCTGCGCGAGAAGGAGCGGATGGTGACCCGCTACGAGACCGCCATCGCCGGCGGCGCGGAGCCGGCCGAGCTGCTGGGGCGGCTGCTGGAACACCACCTCACCCACGCCGACGCCCTGGCGGAGGCGCTGCCCGACGACGCCGACCCCTCGCCGGAGGCCGCGCCGGACGCGTCCGCGGTGGAGGGGCCCGCGCTGGACACGCCCCTCACGGCGGCGGACCTGCTGGTGCTGGAGTCGTCGGCGACCGCCGCACGGCTCGACCAGGCGGCCGCGGTCACCGACGCCGGGCTGGCCCAGCTGATCTGCGGTATCGGCGCGTGCGAGGCCGGGCACGCCCACCTGCTCGACGAGGAACGCTGAGCGGGCCCCGGCCCGGCACGTAGGAGGAGGAGCATGGTGAGCGAGACTCCCGCAGGCGACGAGGGGACCGACACCGGCCCGGACGCGCTGGCCGAGGCGCTGCGCGCCGAGCACGCGGCGGTGTACGGGTACGAGTACCTGGGCGGGACCGCCGACGACCAGGGGCGGCGCGAGCGCGCCCTGGCGGAGACCGCCAAGCACAAGGCCCTGCGGGACGCGCTGCACGCGGCCGCGGTGGAGCGGGGTCTGGACCCGCCGCCCGCGCTGGCCTCCTACCCCCTGCCCGAGGGGCACGGCGACGGGGACGTGGACGCCTTCGCGGTGGAGCTGGAGGGGACGACGGCGCGGGCGTACCTGTGGCTGACCGCCTCCGAGGACGCCGAGCTGCGCTGGACGGCCGCCAGGGCGCTCCAGGAGACGACCGTGCGCGCCCTGACGTGGGGCGGGGAGCTGGACGCGCTGCCCGGATTCGAACAGGCCTGAGGCCGGCTCCCGACCGTCCTCCCCGCCCTGTGCTCACACAAAATCCGTGGCGCCCCTGGGGGCGCCACGGATTCCGGTGTGCGGATTCCCGCGCGGGTTCCGCGCTCGCGGGGTCAGCCTCGGCAGGCGGCGACGGTGCGCTCGACGATCTCGGTCAGGGCGACCTCGTCGCGCTCGCCGGTGGAGCGGTCGCGCAGTTCCACCAGGCCGTCCTTGAGGCCGCGGCCGACGATGACGCTCGTGGGCACGCCGAGCAGTTCGGCGTCGGTGAACTTCACGCCGGGCGAGACGCCCTTGCGGTCGTCCACGAGCACGCGCAGGCCCTTGGCCTCCAGCTCCCTGGCGATGCGCAGGGCCTCCTCGATCTGGTCGCCCTTGCCGGTGCCGACCACGTGCACGTCGGCGGGGGCGATCTCGCGCGGCCACACGATGCCCTTGTCGTCGTGTGACTGCTCCACGACCGAGGCGACGGCGCGGGAGACGCCGATGCCGTAGGAGCCCATGGTGACCCGCTTCGGCTTGCCGTCGGAGCCCAGCGCGTCCACCTGGAAGGCGTCGGTGTACTTGCGGCCGAGCTGGAAGATGTGCCCGATCTCGATGCCGCGTGCGGTGTACAGCGTGCCCTTGCCGTCGGGCGAGGGGTCGCCGTCGCGGACCTCGGCGACGTCGATGGTGCCGTCCGGGGTGAAGTCGCGGCCGGCCACGAGGTCGATGACGTGGTGCTCGTCCCGGTCGGCGCCGGTCACCCACGCGGTGCCGGTGACCACGCGCGGGTCGACCAGGTAGCGCACCTTGCTGTCGAGCAGGGCGCGGGGGCCGATGTAGCCCTTGACCAGGAACGGGTTGGCCGCGAAGTCGGACTCGTCCAGCAGGGCGACCTCGGAGGGCTCCAGGGCGGCCTCCAGGCGCTTGAAGTCCACCTCGCGGTCGCCGGGCAGGCCCACGGCCAGCAGCTCCCACTCCTCCGAGCCCGGGGCGCGGGTCTTGACCAGGACGTTCTTGAGGGTGTCGGCCTCGACGAAGTCCCGGCCCAGGCCGGCGCCGTTGAGGAAGTCCACCAGCGTCTGGATGGTGGCGGTGCCGGGCGTGTGGTGCACGACCGCCTCGGGCAGCCCTTCGAGCGGGCGGGCGGCGGGCGCGGGCGTGGTGACGGCCTCGACGTTGGCCGCGTAGTCGGACCCCGTGCTGCGCACGAAGGTGTCCTCACCGGTCGGCGCGACGGCGAGGAACTCCTCGGAGGCCGAACCGCCCATGGCGCCGGAGGTGGCGGAGACGATGACGTACTCCAGCCCGAGCCGCTCGAAGATGCGCACGTAGGCGGCGCGGTGGGCCTCGTAGGCGGCCTGGAGTCCCTCGTCGTCGATGTCGAAGGAGTAGGAGTCCTTCATGTGGAACTCGCGGCCGCGCAGGACTCCGGCGCGGGGCCGGGCCTCGTCGCGGAACTTCTCCTGGATCTGGTACAGGATGACCGGGAAGTCCTTGTAGGAGGAGTACTCGCCCTTGACCAGGAGCGTGAAGAGCTCCTCGTGCGTGGGGCCGAGCAGGTAGTCGGCGCCCTTGCGGTCCTGGAGGCGGAAGAGGGTGTCGCCGTAGTCGTCCCAGCGGCCGGTCGCCTCGTAGTACTCGCGGGGCAGCAGCGCGGGCAGGAGGACCTCCTGGCCGCCGATGGCGTCCATCTCCTCGCGCACGACCCGGGCGACGTTCTCCAGGACGATCTTGCCCAGGGGCAGCCACGAGTAGACGCCGGGGGCGGCGCGGCGGACGTATCCGCCGCGGACGAGGAGCTTGTGGCTCGGCACCTCGGCGTCCGCCGGGTCCTCACGCAGGGTGCGCAGGAACAGGTTCGACATCCGCAGTAGCACGGCCACTCCTCGGTGATCACGCCCGTCGGGCGCGGGTTCGGAACTCGGACCCCGGCGGCACGGTTGCTCCGTGGACCCCCGTGTGTGCACACGGGCGGCCGGGGTTTCCCAGGCTAGCGCCATGAGCGAGCCCGCGCCGCCGCTCCGGGCCAGGCGCCGGTGCACCCGGGTTGTCCTACCGTGGAGGCGGTAGCCGAACGGGGAGCGGGAACATGGGCAGACGCGGGATCCGGGCACAGGACGAGGCCCCCGAAGCGGACGGGCCGCCCCGGATGGAGCTGCTCGCCGACGCCGACCGCGCCGAGTCGTGGTTCCTGGTCGTGGACGGCACACCGCAGTCGCACGTGGACCTGAGCGACCCGTCCTACCTGGACTTCTCCTACATGCGGCGGATCGCGCACGCCGCCGACCTGGTCGCGCCCGAGCGCGAGCCCATCGACGCGCTCCACCTGGGCGCGGGCGCGCTGACGATGGCGCGGTACGTGGCGCACACCCGTCCCGGCTCGCGCCAGCGCGCGGTCGACGTCGACGCGCCGCTGGTCGAACTGGTGCGGCGGCGCCTTCCGTGGGACCGGCGGGCCCAGCTGCGGGTGGGGATCGGCGACGCCCGCGAGTGGATCGGCGCCCGGCACGACTCCAGCGCGGACCTGGTCGTCAGCGACGTGTTCGCGGGGGCCCGGACCCCGGCGCGGCTGACGTCGGTGGAGTACTACACCGAGGCCGCCCGCGTCCTGCGCCCCTCGGGGCTGCTGGCGGTCAACGTCGGGGACGGCCACGCGCTGGCCCACGCGCGCCGGCAGGTGGCCACGGTCCGGGCGGTGCTGCCCCACGTGGCCCTGACCGCGGAGCCGGGGGTGCTGCGCGGGCGCAGGTTCGGCAACCTCGTCCTGGTGGCGGGGCACCGTCCGCTGCCCGTCGACGAACTGGGCCGCCGCGCGCACCGCGACCCCGAGATGGCGCGCCTGGTGGAGGGCGGGGACCTGGACCGGTTCGCCTCGGGCCGTTCGGCCGTGCACGACGCCGACGCCGCCGACTCCCCCGCCCCGCCCGAGGACCTGTTCTGACCGTGCGGGTACCCCACGGGGAGTACCGGGGCGGATGAACCGCCTCCCCCCGGACGACGCGCGACCCCGAGGTGCGGACCGTAGTGTCGAGATCGTGGCAGCACTACTTCCGCGCCCCACGCGCACCGACGCCTGGCTCACGGCGATCCTGCTCCTGCTCTCGCTGGGCAGCATTTTCGTGATCACCCTGGTCGACCCGGTCGCCACCGACCGGGATCCCTGGCCCTGCGGGTACGCGCTCATCCTGGCCGCGTGCCTGCCCGTGTTGTGGCGCAGAGCGTTCCCGTGCGCGGCCGCGGCCGTGGTGGTGGTCGCCGCCACCGTCTACTACCCGCTGGGCTATCCCGACGGCCTGGTGATGCTGTGCGCCGCGGTGATGCTCTACACCCTGGTCAGGCACGGCTACCGCGCGTTCGGCTGGACGCTCGGCATCGGGCAGTTCCTGGCCCTGAACGTCTACGAGTTCGTCGCCCACACGAGCTTTCGCCCCGAGGCCGTCGGCGTCATCGCGTGGGTCCTGGTCCTGCTGTGCACCGCGGAGGTCCTGCGCTGGCGCGACGACTACCAGGAGGCCGACCGCCAGCGGGCCGCCGAGGCCGAGCGCACCCGGGAGGAGGAGCTGCTGCGCCGGGCCTCGGACGAGCGGCTGCGCCTGGCCCGCGACGTCCACGACACCGTCGCGCACAACATCTCCCTGATCAACGTGCAGGCGGGCACCGCCCTCTACCTCATGGAGTCCGAGCCCGAGCGCGCGGCCCAGGCCCTGGCCACCATCAAGCGGACCAGCAAGGACACGCTGTCCGAACTGCGGAGCATCCTCGGCGTGCTGCGCGCCGTCGACGAGGCCGCGCCCCGCTCCCCCGTCCCGGGTGTGGAGCGCATCGACGAGTTGGTCGAGGGCACACGGCGCGGCGGCGTCGACGTGACCGCGCAGACCACGGGCACGCCGCGACACCTTCCCGCGAGCACCGGGAGCGCCGCCTACCGCACGGTGCAGGAGGCCCTGACCAACGTGGTGCGGCACTCGGGGGCCTCGCACGCGCACGTGCGGATCGCCTACGGGCCGTCGGCGCTGGAGATCGAGGTCACCGACGACGGCCACGGCACCGTCGGCCCGCCCGTGCCCGGCAACGGCATCACCGGGATGGCCGAGCGCGCCGCCATGGTCGGCGGCTCGGTGGACGCGCACCCGCTGGAAGGGGGAGGATTCCGGGTACGGGCACGTCTGCCCTTGGACGGCGGCGATCGTCCCTCCGCCGTTCCCCACGACGAAACGAGGCCCCTGTGATCCGCGTGCTGCTCGCCGACGACCAGGCACTGGTGCGGGCGGGCTTTCGCGCGCTGCTCGACAGCGCCCCCGACATCGAGGTGGCCGGCGAGGCCGCCGACGGGGAGGAGGCGGTCCGGCTGACCCGGGCCGAGCGTCCCGACGTCGTCCTGATGGACATCCGGATGCCCGGCGTGGACGGTCTGGCCGCCACGGAGCGGATCCTGACCGACGGGAACCTCGACGCGACCCGGATCATCATCCTCACCACGTTCGATGTGGACGAGTACATCTTCGAGGCGCTGCGGGCGGGCGCCAGCGGGTTCCTGGTCAAGGACACCGAGCCCCGTGACCTGTTGCAGGCGGTGCGCGTGGTGCACGAGGGCGAGGCGCTGCTGTCCCCGGGCATCACGCGCCGCCTGATCGCCGACTACGCGGGCCGCCCCCGCGGCGCCCCCGCGCCGTCGGTCCGGTTGAACGGCCTCACCGAGCGTGAGCGCGAGGTGCTGGCCCTGGTCGGCGAGGGCCTGACCAACACGGAGATCGCGCAGCGGCTGGTGGTCAGCCCGGCCACGGCCAAGACCCACGTCAGCCGCACCATGGTGAAGCTGGGCGTGCGGGACCGGGCGCAGCTCGTCGTGATCGCCTACGAGACCGCGCTGGTGACTCCCAAGTGGAGCCAGGGGAGCTGACCGGCCGGGGCCGCGCGGGCCGCACGGGCCCCTCCCCCTCCCCCTGGTCCGCGCCCCGAACCCTCGGGGCCGGGTCGGGGCGGCCTCAGGGCGATCCCCTACACCCGCGGGAGTACCGGCCGCGGCACCGCTACCCCGCGGGAGGGACACCGAGAGACCCCTCCGGGACGATGTGCCGGCCCGGGTCCGCATCGGATGCTGACAGCGTTCCCACCTCACGCCGAACGCAAGGCACACGATGTTCGAAGATCCCCTCCTGCTCGCCAGGCTCCAGTTCGCCCTGACCGCGGCGACGCACTTCATGTTCGTCACCCTGACCCTGGGCCTGGCGCCCTACATCCTCGTCACCCAGCTCATCGCCACCCTGCGCGGCGACCGCCGACGGATGGCCGCCGTGCGCTTCTGGGGCGGGCTGTACCTGGTCAACTACGGGATGGGCGTGCTCTCCGGGCTGGTGATGGAACTCCAGCTCGCGGTGAACTGGAACGGCCTGCACGAGATGTTCGGCTACTCCTTCGCCGCTCCGCTGGCCCTGGAGACGATGACCGCGTTCTTCGTGGAGTCGACCTTCCTGGGGCTGTGGATCTTCGGGTGGGACCGCATGGGCCGGTGGGCGCACCTCGGGTGCTTCGCGGTGGTCACCGCCACCGCCTACCTCTCCGCCTGGTGGGTGCTCGTGGCCAACGGCTTCCTGCGCAACCCGGTGGGCTTCGAGATGGTCGACGGCGTGGCGCACCTGACCGACCCGGTGGCGCTGATGACCAACTCAGCGGCGCTGGTGGCCTTCCTGCACATCATCACCGGGGCGCTGCTGGTCGGAGCGCTGGTGATCGCCGCCACGAGCGCCTACCACCTCCGGCGCGCGGACGACCCGGACGGGATCTTCCGCCGCGGCGCCGTCTTCGCGACGGTGCTCATGTGCCTGCTGCCCATCCCGGTGGCGGCGTTCGGCGGTATGCAGTTCGATCTCTTCGGCACGGCGCCGCCCACCAGCGGGCTCACCTACACCGCCGGAGAGATCGAGGCGATCGAGGAGGCGGCGTCCGGCGGAGCGCTGCTCACGTCCGCCAACACGGGCAGCGAGGTCCTCATGGTCACCATGTGGGCGCTGATGTTCTTCCTCGGTCCGCTCATGCTGGTGGGCCTGCTGCTGTACCGGCCGCTCCGTCGCCTTCCCGGGCTGCGCAGGCTGCTCCTCGCCCCGCTGCTGGTGACCCCGTTCCTGCCCTACGCGGCGAGCGTGGCCGGCTGGGTCTTCCGCGAGACCAACCGCCAGCCGTGGGCGGTCGTGCACCACCTGACCACCGCCGACGCCGTGACCCCCCTGTCCCCGGGGGCGGCCGCGGTCTCCTTCTCCTTCTTCACGGGCGCGTTCGCCGTCCTGGCCGTGGTCACGTGCTGGCTGCTCGTGCGCTTCGCCCGGCGCGGGCCGCGGGGAGGTCCGCTCGCCGAGCGCCCCGCGGACGCACCCGAGCGGCCCACCGCCCCCGTCCACTCGTTCTGAGACCCGGAGTACCTGACATGGACGTCCTCTCCACTCTTCTTCTCTCCCTGTTCGTCGTGGGCTACCTCGTCCTGGCCGGCGCCGACATCGGGCTGGGGATGCTGATGCCGAAGGTGGCACGCACTCCGGAGCAGCGGCGCCGCGTGGTGGCGGCGATCGCCCCGTACTTCCTGGCCTCGGAGGTCTGGCTGGTCGCCGCGGTCGGCGTGCTGGCGGGCCTGTTCCCGTCCCTGGACCACCACGTGGTCACCGAGCTGGGTCCGGTGCTCCTGGCCCTGCTCGGCGCCTGGCTCGTCCGCGACTCCGGGCTGTGGCTGCGCGCTCGGGTGGACACCCCGTCCTGGCGCGCCGTCTGCGACACGGCGGTCGTGGCGGGCAGCTGGGGCGTCGCCGCCTCCTGGGGACTGGTGCTGGCGGGTCTGCTCACCCACGGCCCGACCGCGAGCGTGTTCACCCCGCTGTGCGTGGTCGCCGTGCTGGCGCTGTTCGCGCTGCGCGGCGCGTCCTTCGGCGCCGAGCGCCTGGTCGGCGAGTTCCACGACGACAGCGCGGACGTGGCGGCGCAGGCCACCCGGGTCCTGGCGAGGGTGGCGCTGGCCGCCACCCTCCTGGCCGCGGGGGCCGCCCTGCTGCCGGGCGGTGTGGTGACCGGCCGGCCGTTGGTGGCCGCGGTGGCGGCCGTGGCACTGCTGGGCGTGCTGGCGGTGACCAGCGGGCTGACGGGACCGATGCTCTCCCGCCACACGTCGGCGCTGGCGATGGGCGCGGCGGGTGTCCTGACGGCCCTGTGCGCGCAGCTGCCGGTGGAGCCGGTCCCGGCCACGGCGGCGGTGTTCGTGTGGGTGATGCTGGCCCCGGCCGTGCCGTTCATGGTGCTCGGCCAGGTGTGGATGTACCGGCTGGCGCGCCGCCCCGCCCCGGTGCCGACGTTCTTCGCCTAGTGCAGGCCGGGGCCCGGCCGATAACGGCCAATACCCAGGGGAACGGTTGACCGGGCCCGGGAACGGAAACCCTTCCTCTCGGAGACCGTCCGTGACGCCCCTCCGGTTCGGCGGAGGTCGGCGTGATCGCGCACGGACGGCGCCGACCCCTGAAGGAGTGACTGTGACACACCCCCTGGACACGTCCCCGGAGCTGAGCGGTTGCGGCTGTGGTTCGGGCTGCGGCTGCGGCTGCCAGAGCGGCGGCTCGTGCAACTGCGGCGGTAAGTGCGGCTAGACACACCGGTTCCCGTGGGCCCGTCCCCCAGGGCGGCCCACGGGGTTTCGGACGGCCACACCCCGCGTGTCGCGACATTCCGCGACGATAGGTATACGCTGAGTTACTACGAAGCTGCGTATCCACCCGTTGGGGGAGATCAGCGATGCCGCCGTTCACACGACAAGCGCCACGGACGCCCCTGCGGGGCCGACACTCCGAACACGACCGGTTGCTCCGGTGCGTGCAGGGCATCCAGGAGCGCTCGGCTCGGGCGGTCCCCTGGGAGCCCGACACGGTCGGCCTGCCGGAACCCGCCACCGACAGCGCCCTGGCCCGGATCAACGACGTGGCCTTCTACGCGAACGCGCGCGAGGAGGTGTCGGTCCTGGCGGGAGTGTGCGCCGACCTGCTCCGACTGCACAGCCCGGACGCGGACGCAGACGCGGACACCGCGGGCGGACAGGTGTGCCACGGCTGCCGTCAACCCTGGCCCTGTCCCACCTTCGACGAGCTCGCCCGCCTCATGCGCTGAGGCCGGCCGAGCGGCCACGACGAACGTCGCCCGTCGAAGCCGGGGCGCGATCCGGCTTCAACGGGCGACGGTTCTCACTCGCCTGCCACCGTCGGCGTCCGGGCGGCGGGGCCGCCGGACGCCCTCACCGGGCCAGGCACTACGCAGAGACTAATACTGAAACGCGTTCTACTGCAAGACCCCGGGCATGCTCATCATGCGCGACAGGCCTATCGGTCTGCAACCGGCCGACATTTGTGGAACAGGATCTACTTGGCGTCCGGGAGCGTGTACTGGATCGCCGCGCGGTCCGCGATCATGGGGCGGATGACGCCCAGGGCGGCCTGGTGCTCGGGGTGGTCGCGGTAGGCCACGAATCCGGCCTCGTCGTCGACGTCGGCCACCACGGCGAAGTCGAAGGCGCCGTCGCTGATGCCGGCGTCGGGACCGAAGGAGTAGGCGCGCAGCTCCGGGATGGCGCTGGGCAGGTTCGTGAGGAGTTCCTGGACCCGGGTCACCCCGTCGGGCGTGACGTCGTCCCGCCAGCGGAAGAGTGCGATGTGTCGAATAGCCATACGGGAGAACCTACTCCCGTCAGGCCCAGGGGCGGGGGACAGCCCCTGGGACCGACACCCGGGCGACGGATGCGGCGGCCTTGAGGCCCTCCGGACGACCGGCGGCCCTTCAGCCTTGAGCGGGGCACGCCCCGTCCCATTGACGGTAACGAGCGGTCGGTAACGCGAACACCCCTGTTCGGATAACCGGAACGTCTCGATTGCGGACGGGGCTCGCGGGGCCGGGGAGCGGTCCACCGTCCTCGACGGCGCCCTCCCGCGCCGCCCCGCGCCGTCGCGGTCCCGCCTGCGGACCGGGGCGGACGCGGAACAGACGGCGGTCCGCCGCCCGGCGCCGGGGCCGCGCGCACAGGAAGGGAGTTCACCAATGGAAACGCTGCGTCACGGAAATCAAAAAGGTTGCACGAGGTTGCAATTCCACCCGTCGAGCGCAAGACAAAAGCCCCGGGGTAAAGGCCCCCGGGGCTCTGTTCAACTGACCCTCGTGGCCAGTAGATAGGCCGATGGCGCGTCCGCGTCCACGATATCGGTCACTCTCCAGGCCTGGCCGCCGACCGTGAAGACGTCACCGACGCGAACGTCGATCATCGGAGTGGGGCGCCACTCCTTCGGTCCCCCGATCTTGGCGACCGGACGGCCGTCATCGTCGACCCAGAAGTGGCCGCCGCCCACCGGCCCTCCGACGAAACGATCGTTCCGCCCGTAACTGATCTTCTCCTGCGCGCCGACCTCGTGCACCACAGTGGATCCAGTCCCAACCGTCTCAGTTTCCATTGAAATCGCCGCCCGATACCCCCCGCGTGAATTCTCCGGGCTCCATGCGAACGACGCTTGCTGATGTTATCCCACAAAAGGAAAGCGCGGACGAGGACTTTGGTCCTCACCCGCGCCGCGGATTCCTTCGAGTTATTCAGCGCCTGGACGGAGAACCCTTGAGCCGCCCCACGAACGTTTCGAGGGCCGAGCTGAACGGCTGGTCGTGCACCATGTACGTCCACGTCATCGACGGCCGCTTGACCCCGACCGTGCTCACGTCGAGCTCGCCGTCGACGACCTCCAGCTCCTCGAAGCTCTCCGCCGCCCGTGTGCGCGCGTCGTCGAGGAACCCCTTGAAGACCGGCACGGCCTCGCGGTTGAACTCGTCCAGCGGGTCGCGACGGCCCAGGTAGCGCAGGTAGATGCCCTCGCGCAGCTCCGCCAGGAACGCGTTGTGGTCGGTCCAGCCGCGGTCCAGGTGGAACAGGGTGATCAGGCGCGCCGCCCGGGCGACCTTCTCCTCGTCCAGCTCCTCCACCAGCTCCGCGTGCCGTTCCGCCCGGTCCGCGGCCACGTGCCGGTCGCCCTGGTCACTGGTCAGCACCAGCTCGCGGTGCTCCAGGACCACGTCGCGCTGGACGTCGATGAGCTGGTTGTACCGCCACGTGTTCCGGTGCACCTCCAGCAGCTGGCCCTCGGCGACCCGCTGCGCGTGGTCGACCATCGACAGCCAGCCCTCGTCGGTGATCTCGCCTTCGGCGGTCGTCTTGTACCCGGTGGACTCCGGGGCGTTGTTGACGATGAGGTCGTCGTCCATGCTCACGAAGAAGAGGGAGTCGCCCGGGTCGCCCTGGCGTCCCGCGCGACCGCGCAGCTGGCCGTCCAGGCGGCTGCTGGGGTAGCGGCCGTAGCCCACGACGTACAGCCCGCCGGCCTCGACCACCCGGTCGCGGTCGGCCATGTCGCTGCCGCCCAGGCGGATGTCGGTGCCCCGGCCCGCCATCTGGGTGGACACGGTCACGGCCCCGTGGGTGCCCGCCTCGGCGATGATCGTCGCCTCGTCGGCGTCGTTCTTGGCGTTGAGGACCACGCACTCCAGCCCGGCCTCCGCCAGTCGCCCGGCCAGGAGCTCGGACTCGGCGACGTCCTGCGTGCCGATGAGGATGGGGCGCCCGGTCTCGTGGATCTCCGCCACCTTGGCGACGAGGGCGTCCTCCTTCTCCTCGCGCGTGGCGTACAGGCGCGTGCCGTGGTCCTCGCGGACGTTGGGCTTGTTGGAGGGGATGACCGCGACCTCGAGCTCGTAGAACTCACGGAGCTGCTCGGCCACCGCCATCGCGGTACCGGTCATGCCGGCGCGCCTGGGGTAGCGCAGGACCAGCGACTGCACGGTGATGGAGTCCAGCACCTCGCCGGTCTCGCTGACCTCGACCTTCTCCTTGGCCTCGACCGCGGCCTGGAGGCCGTCCGGCCAGCGCTGGAGCAGGGCGATGCGCCCGCGCGACTCGTTGATGAGGCGGACCTCGCCGTCGCGCACCACGTAGTGGACGTCGCGCTGGAGCAGCGCGTGCGCGTGCAGGGCGAGGTTGACCTGCGGAAGGATCGAGGTGTCGTCCTCGGAGTAGAGGTCGACCCCGCCCAGCGCCTTCTCCACCGCGTCGATGCCGTCGTCGGTGAGCTGCACGTTGCGGCCCTCGGCGTCGACCGTGTAGTGCAGGCGCGGGCGCAGGTGGCGGACGATGTCGGCCATCTCGACGTCGCCGACCTGGCTCTCGGCCGCGCCGGCCAGGACCAGCGGCACGCGCGCCTCGTCCACGAGCACGGAGTCGGCCTCGTCGACGATCGCGATGTTGGGCGGCGGGACCACGCGCTCGTCGACGTCGGTGACCATGCGGTCGCGCAGGACGTCGAAGCCCAGCTCGGTCACGGCCGCGTAGGTGACGTCGCACGAGTAGGCGTCGCGGCGCTCCGCGGGCGTGGAGTCCTCGTTGATCCACCCGACCGTGACGCCGAGGAGGTCGTAGAGGGGGCGCATCCACTCGGCGTCGCGCTTGGCGAGGTAGTCGTTGACGCTCACCAGGTGCACGCGCTGGCCGCGCAGCGCGAATCCGGCCGCGGCCAGGGCGCCCGCGAGGGTCTTGCCCTCACCGGTGGCCATCTCGGCGACGTGCCCGTCCAACAGCGCCATGACGCCCAGCAGCTGGACGTCGAACGGCCGCTCGTTGAGGGCGCGTCGAGCCGCCTCACGGCCGACCGCGCACAGCGACACGAGGTCGTCGCGTTCATAGGGGAGCTCGGCGTTGCCGAGTTCGATGGCGGTCTCCGTCAGCTCGGCGTCGTCGAGCTCACGCAGTTCCGCCTCCTTGTCCTCGATGGCCGACAGGAGCTTGGTATAAGGCCTCAGGTCCACCGCACCGGGCTTGCCCAGTAGGCGGCGGACGCTGTCGGCCATTCGTCCGAACACCACGCCAGAGTAACGCCGGACACAACCCCTTCGTTCCCCTCGGGTGCCGCATCCGCCTCACCGGGGCCGGCGGATCACCGGACGAGTTGGCCGCGCGAGCGCTGGCGGGCCTCCAAGGCCATGCCGTGCTTGACGAGGGTGACCAGGACTCCGACCACGGACTGCTTGTCGCGCGCGTCGCAGTAGACGACCGGCACCTCGGGGGGCAGGTCGAGCGCGTCGCGGAGTTCGTCGGCGCCGTAGGCGTACTCCGGGTCGAACTGGTTGATGGCGACCACGAAGGGCAGGCGGTACTGGCGCTCGAAGTAGTCCAGGGCCTGGAAGGTGTCCTCCAGCCGCCGCACGTCCGCCAGGATGACGGCGCCGAGCGCGCCCCGGACGAGGTCGTCCCACATGAACCAGAAGCGCTGCTGGCCCGGGGTTCCGAAGAGGAAGAGGGTCAGGTCGGTCTCCAGGGAGATCCGCCCGAAGTCCATCGCGACCGTGGTGCTGGTCTTGTCGGGGGTGTGGGAGAGGTCGTCGACGCCCGCGCTGGCCGCGGTCACGGCCGCCTCGGTTCGCACCGGTGGGATCTCGGAGACGGTGCCGACGAAGGTGGTCTTACCGACGCCGAAGCCACCCGCGATGATGATCTTGGTCGACAGTCCGGTGGGTGCGTGGACGGTGTGCGTACTACTGGCTGGCTCATTCACGGTGTGTCCTAGCGGGAGAGCCGGGCGCGGCCGTGCGGCTCAGAGTGCCCGGAGCTGAGGGGAACGGCACTCTCCCCCGGTCCGAACCACCGCGGGGCGCCGCATCTGGAACCTAACACCGGCCGGAGCCTCCGGGCGGCGTTTCCGAACAGTCGGCGACGAGACGTGGTTCACCGCGTTCCGTGACGGGACGAGTACGGGGGTCATGAGCAGGGAAGGGTCGGTTTCGGGCGGATCGGGGACCGAAGGTCCCGATTTTCCCGGACCTGACCCCCCGAGGAACACTGGGTGATCGGGCAGGCACACATCTGTACCCTCGCAGCGGCACTTTACGACTGTGCGAGCGACCGCTTCCGGCCGCTTTCGGCCGCGCCAATCCCTGTCCGGGTCCGGCGGCGGAGTCTACGGTGGAGGACAGGCACCCGCCGACACACGGTCATCCGGACTCCTGGCACGAGGACGCGACCCTCCGCGGGAGCCTCGGCGACGCCCAGGGGGCGACCGGCCGGTACCGACGCCTCGCTCTTCGGTGTCGGTCCGGGCCCTTCGCTCGGGACGGCGCTCCAGCGCCCCACCGGCCCACAACCGTCCACGTGGGCCGGTGGCGGCCCACCCGTCACCCGCCATCGCCCGCCGTCGCCCGCCGTCGCCCGGAGGGCGCTTTCGCGCGGGGCCGGGCAACCACCCTCAACGGACGGCCTCCGGCCGCGGGTCGCCCCACCCGTCATCCGCCCGTCGCCTGCCATCGGCCTGGGCGCGGGCAGCGCGGCGGCCTCGTGGGCACGGCCTAGAATGGGCTCGGCCCACGGGCCGTGACCATCCGACTTCTCTCCCGAGGGAGCCGAGAACCCCACATGTCCGAGCAGCGCGTCGTCCGCCCCACCCCCATCAGCGGTTTTCCCGAGTGGACCCCCCAGGTCCGAGCTGTGGAGCAGCGGTGGCTGGACCATATCCGCGCCGGGTTCGAGTCCTTCGGCTTCGCGTCCGTGGAGACCCCCTCGGTCGAGAGCCTGGACGTGTTGATGGCCAAGGGCGAGACCTCCCAGGAGGTCTACACCCTGCACCGCCTCCAGGCCGACGCCAAGGACGACTCCGACGCCAGGCTCGGGCTGCACTTCGACCTGACCGTGCCCTTCGCCCGGTACGTGGCCCAGCACTTCAACGAGCTGACCTTCCCCTTCAAGCGCTACCAGACCCAGCGCGTGTGGCGGGGAGAGCGGCCGCAGGAGGGGCGCTTCCGCGAGTTCACCCAGTGCGACATCGACGTGATCAACGTCGACTCCGTCCCCCTGCACTTCGACGCCGAGCTGCCCAGGATCGTGCACCAGGTCCTGAGCGGCCTGGACCTGCCCGCCTGGACGCTCAACGTCAACAACCGCAAGGTGCTCCAGGGCTTCTACGAGGGCCTGGGCGTCAAGGACCCGGTGGCCGTCATCCGGGCCGTGGACAAGCTCCACAAGATCGGCGACGACGCGGTGCGCGAGATCATGCTCGCGGACGGGCTCACCGGGGAGCAGGCCGACGCCTGCCTCGCCCTGGCCCGGATCCGGGGCGGCGACGTGGCCGAGCGGGTCTCCGAGCTGGGCGTCACCTCGGAACTGCTCACCGAGGGCCTGGACGAGCTCACCTTCGTCCTGGACGAGCTCGCCGACCTGCCGGAGGGCAGCGTCGTGGCCGACCTGTCCATCGCGCGCGGGCTCGACTACTACACCGGCACCGTGTACGAGGCGTCCTTCGACGACGACCCCGACTACGGCAGCATCTGCGCCGGGGGCCGCTACGAGAACCTGGCCGGGCAGTTCATCCGGCGCCGCCTGCCGGGCGTGGGCATCTCCATCGGGCTCACCCGGATCTTCGCCAAGCTGGTGGCCGAGGGCCGCATCGAGGAGGGGCGGATCTGCCCGACCGACGTCATGGTCGTGGTGCCCAGCGCCGAGCGGCGGGCCGAGGCCCTGCGCACCGGGGCGGGCCTGCGCGAGCGGGGCTTCAACACCGAGGTGTTCCACTCCACCGCCAAGGTCGGCAAGCAGATCCAGTACGCCGCCAAGAAGGGCATCCCCTTCGTCTGGTTCCCGCCGTTCGAGGACGGCGGCGAGCACGAGGTGAAGGACATGGGCTCGGGCGACCAGGCCCCCGCCGACCCCACCACCTGGCGGCCGGCCGCAGGATAACGGCTGTATCGTCACGGCGCGACCGGTACGGGCGGATCATTGCCGCCCGTACCGGAACCGGCCATTCCCGAGACATACGCGACCGCTGGGTGTCAGACTGGTGACAGCCTGTCCTCCGTGGTCGCCACGCCCTCGGCGTGCACGTCGCGGGCCGATTCGGTGTCCTACGTAATCGAGGCCATGTCTCATCCTCGCCACAACCTGCCCCTGTCCGCCGGCGAGTTCATCCGGTTCGTCGGACGCGAGCGCGACATCGTCGACCTCGGCCGCCTGCTCGGCACCGCCAGACTCGTCACCCTGACGGGCACCGGCGGCATCGGCAAGACCCGGCTCGCCCTGCACTTGGCCGAGCGCGTGCTGCGCCGGTTCCCCGACGGAGCGCGCTTCGTCGACCTCAGCGAGGCCTCCACGCACGAGCAGGCGCTGCGCGCCGTCGCCGTGAGCCTCCAGGCGGTCGAGGACGGCGCCCGCACGATGACGGACGCCATCATCACGTCCCTGCGCACGCAGAACCTCCTGCTGCTCCTGGACACCTGTGAGCACGCCGTCGGGCCGATGGCCGAGCTCTGCCAGGCGATCCTGCGCGACTGCCCCCGCGTGCGGATCCTGGCGACCAGCCGCCAGCCGCTGCACGTGCCCGAGGAGAGCATCTGGCGGGTGCCGCCGCTCTCCCTGCCCTCGCGCCCCACCCCCACCGACCCCTACGCCGACGACCCGGCCCCCATCCCCCGGCGCGACACCCAGCGCTATGAGTCGGTGCGCCTGTTCGTCACCCGCGCGCACGCCGCCCGCGCCGGGTTCGAGATGACCCGAGAGAACTCCGGCTACGTGGCGGAGATCTGCCGGATGCTGGACGGCATGCCGCTGGCCATCGAACTGGCCGCGGCCCGCGTGCGCGTGCTGAGCGTCCAGCAGATCCTGCGCCGCCTGGACGACCGCTTCCAACTGCTGACCAGCGACGGCTCCGGCGACCTCCCGCCCCGCCAGCGCACCCTGCGCGCGGTCCTGGAGTGGAGCCACGGCCTGCTCACCGAGTCCGAGCGATTGCTGCTGCACCGGTTGTCGGTGTTCACCACCTGGAACCTGGAGGCGGCCGAGGAGGTGTGCTCGGGCGAGGGCGTGGCCTCCGCCGACATCCTTCCCCTGCACTTCTCCCTCCTGGACAAGTCGCTGGTGGTGATCGACGCCGAGATCGACGGCACGGCCCACTACCGCCTGACCGAGACGGTGCGCGCCTACGCCGCCGAGCACCTGGCCGCCCAGGGCCGGGAGGAGCACGAGCGCTGGTCGCGCTACCTCCGGTTCTGCGTCGCGCAGCTGGAGACGGCCGCCAAGCGCTCGCTCACCAACCTGGAGTGGTCCGAGCGCCTGTCCCTGCTGCGCCTGCTCGACCACCACCGCGACAACTACGGCCGGGTGGTGGACTGGGCCCTGGGGGCCGGGCGCGTGGCCGAGGCCCTGCGCGTGTGCCTGGCGCTGCGCCCCTACTGGATGGTGCGCGACCTGGCGTCCGAGGGCAGCCGGCTCCTGGAGCGGGTCCTGGCCGCCTCCCCCGACGACCAGCCGCCGTCCCTGCGCACGCGTGCCCTGGCGCTCCAGGCCGAACTGCGGCTGGACATCGACACCGCGCAGCGGACCACGACCCTGGCCCTGAGCGCCCTGGAGGCGGCACGGGCCTGCCGCGAGGCCGGCGCGGCCGCCTCCGCCCTGGCCACCCTGGCCGCGCTGGCCCTGCGCACGGGAGCGGCCGAGGAGGCCCGCGCCCACGCCGAGCGGGCCCAGGAGTGGATCGCCGACGTCCACGACCCCATCGCCGAGGGCAGCGTGCGCGGTGTGCTCGCCCAGCTGGCGCGCCGGGCGGGGCGGACGGACGAGGCCGTCGCGCACCTGGAGCACAGCATGGCGATGGGCGAGGAGCTCGGCGACCGCTGGGGCTCGGCGCGCTGCCTGCACGGCCTGGGCTCGATCGCCGCGGAACAGCGCGACTTCGCGCGGGCGCGCGCCCGGTTCGCCGAGGCGCTGTCGATCTTCGAGGAACTGGACGCCGCCCCGGCCACGGCCCGCTGTGCCCGGGCCCTGGGACGGCTGCACCTGGCGGAGGGCGAGGTCATGGCGGCGCGCGAGCCGCTGGCGACCTGCCTGCGGGTGAGCTTCACCTCCGGGCAGCGGGTGGCGGTGGCGCGGGCCCTGGAGGCCCTGGCCGAGCTGGCGCTGGCCGAGGAGGAGGCCGAGCGCGCCGCCGCGCTCACGGGCGTGGCCTCGGACCTGCGCACGTCGCTGAACCGGCCCTCGGGCGAGACGGTCCGGCTCAGGTCGGCGGTGGAGCGCAGGGTGGGATCGGCCCGGGCCGCCGAGGCCTGGAACGCCTGGCGCTCGCTCCCCCTGGAGCAGGTCCGCGACCGCGCGCTGGCGTTCCCGCAGGTGGTCACCGAGCAGTCGCCCTACGCGGCCCTGACGCCCCGCGAGCGCGAGATCGCCGAGCTGGCCGAACACGGTCTGTCCAATCGGGAGATCGCCGACCGGCTCACGATCAGCCAGGCGACCGCGGCCCGACACATCGCGAACATCTTCAGAAAACTCTCCATCTCATCCAGGACACAGTTGACCGGCTGGAGCGCCTCGCGTGACCCTGGCTGAGCACCGTGCGCGACGTCGGAAGCACTTGCACAGTGCGCGTGCACGCGCTAAACCAGGAACTCCGTACGCTGCCGCCAACCCACCCCTTCCACCCGATCCGACCACCCCTCACTCCCCCGCGGACGCACCACACGGGAGGGGCTCCCACCTCGACCGGGAGCCTCCGGCTCCAGCACTGCCCACCCGTCTCCCACCACCGCCACCGCCCCCGGGCGCTACGCGAGGGGCGGGGCCACCCTCGACCGAGAGCCTCCGGCTCCAGCACCTCCCTCGACATCCCCTACAAGTGAAGGCCATGGCACCTTTGACCGCGCCCGCGCGGCACAACCTCCCCCGACCGGGGACCGGCTTCGTGGGCCGTGAGCGGGATCTGAGCGATCTGCTCCGGCTGCTCGGCTCAAGTCGTTCCGTCACCCTGTGCGGGGCCGACGGCATCGGCAAGACCCGGCTCGCGCTCCGGGTGGCCGAGCAGTCCACCGCCTCCTTCCCCGACGGTGTGTGGATGGCCGACCTCGCCGACGCCCGGTCGACGTTGGAGGTGTACGCCCGTGTGGCGCATGCGGTCAGAGTGGTGGAGGAGCCGGGGCAGCCGTTGTCGGCCACGGTGACCGAGGCGCTGCGGCACCGGCGTCTGCTGTTGGTGCTGGACTCCTGCGACCATGTCGCGAACGAGGTCGTGGGGGTCGGTGAGGCGCTGCTCGCCTCGTGCCCGAACGTGTCGGTGCTGCTGACGAGCGAGGAACCGATCCGGCTCTCCGGCGGGACGGTGTGGCGGGTCCCGGCGATGGCCCCGCCCCTGGCCGCGCGCAACGCGCCGCCCCCGGATCCGGCCGACGGCGAGGCGGTCCGCCTGTTCCTGGACCGCGCGCGTACCCGTGACCCGCGCTTCTCCGCCTCGCCGGAGGAGCTGGAGGACGTCGCCGTCGTGTGCGACCTGGCGGGCGGAGTGCCGCTGGCCATCGAGGTGCTGGGCGCGAGCGCGCCCGAGGCCGGGCCGGACGGGCTCGCCCGGGGCCTGCGCTCCCATCTGGCCTCGCCCGCCGCCCGGCCCGGCCCCGGTCAGGCGGTCTCGCGCAGCGAGGTGCTGCCCCTGGTGCTGGACTTCGTCTACGAGTCCCTGCCGGAGCCCGAACGCCTGCTGCTGCGGCGGCTGTCGGTGTTCCGTGGCTGGGACCTGGAGCTGGCCGAGCAGGTCTGCTCCGACGAGCTCCTGCCCGAGTCCGCCATCCTCGACCTGCTGACGTCATTGCTGGACCGGTCCCTGATCACCGTCACCGGCGAGTTCGAGGGCCGCGTCCGCTACCGCCTTCCCGAGGCCGTGCGCCGGTTCGCCCTGGAACGGCTGGCCGGCGCGGGTGAGGCGGAGGTGTTCCAGGAACGGCTCATGGCGCGCATGCTCCGCCTGGTCGAGGACCTGGGCCGACGCCTGGAGTCGAGCCGGGGCATGCCCTGGTCCGAGCGCGACTCCGGCCGCCAGCGGGTGATCGCCGAGTACGACACCCTGCGCTCCCTGCTGCGCTGGTCCTACCAGCGGGGCGCCGCCGAGCCGGGCCTGCGGCTGTGCGTGAGCCTGACCGCCCACTGGGTGAGCCACCACAACTACTCCGAGGGCGCGCACTGGCTGGACCGGCTGCTGGCACTGGACGAGGCCGCCAAGGCGCCCTCGCGTGCCCGTGCCCTGGTCGGCCGCGCCCAGCTCGCCCGGGTCCGCCGCGACCACGACCTGGCGCTGTCCATGGGCGAGGAGGGGCTGCGGCTGTGCCGCGACGCGGGGGACGACGTGTTCGTGCGCACGGCCCTGAACCTACTGGCCCTGGTGGGTGTGCGCTCGCGCACGCCGGACCGGGCGGCGGTGCGGGTCGAGGAGGCGCTGCGGCTGTGCCGTGACGCCGGGGACGTGTGGGGCGAGGCGATCGCCCTGGGCACCCGTGCGGCGCTGGTCGCGCAGCAGGGCGACTACCCGAGCTCCGACCAGCACTACACGACCGCGCTGGCGCTGCTGCGCGGCATGGACCACCGCTGGGGCGTGGCGGTGACCCTCATGGGCCAGGCGCGGGCCGCGGAGGCCAACGACGACCTCATGACGGCGGACCGCTGCTACCGGGAGGCACTGGACACCCAGCGCGTCATCGGCTCGGTGGCCGAGGAGGCACGGTGCCTGGCCGGGATCGGCCGGGTGGCGCACGCGCTGGGCTCCACGGAGCAGGCCTACGACTACCTGAGTGAGGGGCTGGTCCTCAGTCATTCGACGGGGCAGCGGGCCGAGGCCGCGCGGTCGCTGGTCGCTATCGCGCGGGTGGCGTTCGGTTCGGGGCTGCGCGAGGAGGCGTGCCTGCTGGCGGGTGCGGCGACCGAGGTGCGGTCGCGGCTGGGCCTGGTGACCCACGAGGCGCCGTGGCCCTTCGTGAAGGTGGAGCGGGTCCGCCGGCGGCGCCGGCGGCTGGTCGACTGGTGGGAGCGGGGCCGGGCGATGTCGCTCTCGGACGCCGTGGACCTCGCCGAGCAGGTGACGGTGGACGGCCGGCGCCCTCCGGCGCGCCCCCGCCGGCGCGAGGCGGACAGGACGGCCGAGGACGGACGGGCCCGCCGCGCGCCCGGGAAGGGCGCCGCCGGACCGGCCGTGCCCGCGGGCTCCGCCCCGGCGGAGTCGGAGCCCCCGAGCTCGCGGCTCACTCAGCGGGAGCTGGAGATCGCACGCCTGGTGAGCCGGGGCAAGAGCAATCCGGAGATCGCCCGGACGCTGTTCATCACGCCCTCGACCGCCGCGCGTCACGTGGCCAACATCAACCGGAAGATGGGCTTCCACTCGCGGACGCAGATCGCGGCGTGGGTGGAGCGGCATCGGGGCTCCGAGTAGGGGTCCCACTCCGGCTCGAATCGCCCGAATCGGGCTGTGTAGACAGCGCGACGACAGAATCTACATATGCATCTGCATCGCAATATGCATGTGCATCTGGCCGTGAACGCGCTAGGCTTCCCCACATGGAACTCAGGCCCTTCCGCTCGCGGGAGCGGCGGTGGGGGCAGGGGTTCCGCGAGCGGCCGTCGGGTCCGGGCCGAACACCGGACACCCGTCGGACCGTCAGCCCCGGGCCCGTCCCGGGGCCGGTGGAACCGTGGGAGCGCGGGGTGGAACCTGGGGAGGGACCCCGCCTCCGCACGGCGCTGCCGGGCTCGCCACGTGGAGGGGGCGTGACGAGCCCGAGCAGCGGATCCGCCGTTGTGTGAACGAGGTGGGGGTACGCATGGGGGTTGGGCTGAGTTCAGGAACCGAGCGGTCGGGACGCCACCTGCCGCGCAGGGACGACCCGATCGGATCGCTGACCGGGGGCCTGTGCGAGCGGCTTCGGCTTCGGCCGACCAGAGGGGGGTCGATCCGCGGCGCCGGCCGCCGGGTGGACGCGCTGACGTTCGCCGCGACGGTGGAGCGGGCCGCCGCCGGACTGAGCCGTCGGGGCATGTGCCTGGGCGACGTCGTGGGCGTGCTCGCACCGGTCTCCCCGGAGCGCTTCACGGCCACGTACACGGTGATGGCCGTGGGCGGCCGGGCACTGCCGCTGTCCACGGAGTCCGACCTCGAGACCCAGTGCGCGGTGCTAGCCGAGACCGACGCCCGGCTGCTGCTGGTGAGCGCCGACCTGGCGACGACCGCGCTGGAGCTGGCCGAGCACTCGCGCGTACGCCAGGTGATCGCGTTCGGCGGCGCCCTGGGGACGACGCCCTTCGACGACCTTCTGCAGCCCAGCCCGGACGGCAACGGCTACAACCCCACGCGGGGCCTTTTCGACAACGGCATCCTCGGCTACGACAGTACGCCCGAGGGCATCTTGACCACCCTGTACCCGCACAGCGACCTCATGGCCCGCTTCACGGACCTGCGCGAGCGCCTGGAGCTCACCTCCGACGACGTCGTGGCGGTGGACGAGCGGGGCGACGAGCCCACACGCGCGGCCCTGGTGGCCCTGGCGCTGTGGACGGGGGCGTGCGTGGTGTGCGGCAGCGGCTCCCCCGCTCCGGAGGGCCGTGAGGTGACGGTGCGGTGCGCGCCGGAGCCGGTGCGGGTGGCCCACCCCCGCGCCGGGGGTATGTGCTGAGCCCACGCCCGGCGCGGCCGGTGTAGGAGGCCGCTCGCGAGGGCCGCCCGGGTCGCCTGGGCCGCCTAGCCCGCGGCGGCCTCGGCCTCGGCTCGGGGGTCGTCGATCTCGAACCACGCCACGTGCGTGGCCTCGTTCCAGTAGTCGCCGCTGCGGGTGGCACAGCTGTCGACGATGAGCTTGCCGCGGCCGAAGTCCTCGCCGTCGTCGCGGGAGTGTCCGCCCTCGCCCTGGCGCTCGCCCTGGTCGGCCACGGCCACGCGCAGCCGTCCGGCGTCGGAGCGGATGAACAGGGTCATCACCCCGCCGCTCTGCCCCGAGCGCGAGTGCAGCAGCGCGTTGGTGGCGAGTTCACTGACCGCCAGCTCGGCGTCGTCCAGCACCTCGTCGGAGTGGCCCATGCGGTCGAGGAACTCGCGCACGCGGGCGCGCACCGATCGGACCGCGGTGAGGTTGCCCGCGCAGCTCCATACGGTGTGGTCCGTAACTCCTCCGGTCAGGTCGGCGACATCGATCGCCGGAACGCCCGGTGTGGTGCCGTCCGGGGCGTTCGCGGGCACGAACTCGCGGAGTTGCCTCGCCTCAGCCATCCGGTCACTCCAATCACCCGCGTCGGGCGCGCGGGTCGCGCCGCCTGCACTCACCTTAGACAAGGGCGTACTTGCTCCAGAACAGCACACCCGGCTTCGGCATGCCGGGGATTGGCCACAAAACCCCGTCACGTGTCCTCCCCGAGGAGGACAAAGGAAACGCTCCGCACCCCAGGCGATCCCATGTGAGGTGTAACACGCAGGCAATGGACCCGCCCGTGTTCGTGGCCGGAACCGGCCGTGGGCCGGGCTTCGAGCCCCGTCGGTCCGCTGGGCACCGATACGCACAGCAGCCACATGGAATCTCACCGTTACCAGCGTGTGACGGAATCCGGCAAAACGGATAAATCATCCGTTAAACACCACGGTTTCGCTTCCTGGAGACATCGATTAGGGCACAACCCCCGGTGCTCCGAGCGGGCCGGACACCGCTCCCCGCACGTGGGCGCGATGCGCACATGAGCACGCGCGGCGTCCGCACCCGGCGCCGGAAAGTACCAGGCCACAGCCGCTTTCGCCACCCCGGCACGCGGCCGTTCTCCCGCTCCCCGCGGCACGCTGGAACGACCACCTGTCCGGACATGGGCTCATTTGACGCTCTCATCAGGCGCAACAAGGATCAGGAGCGTCAATGCCGGCCCCGTGCCCCCGGGCCCAGCGGGCGTCGCCCCGCCCGGCGTCGACACCGCGAAGTTCCCAGTCCAGACGAGGTGTCCTGTGCCTTCCCTGTCCGAAGACCCCACCCCCGCCCGCGTCCTCGGTGTCCCCAGCCGCCGTTCCCTCCTCAAGGCCTCAGCCGCCGGAGCGGCCCTGACACCGGTCCTGGCCGCCTGCGGCGGAGACGAGGGGTCCGGGGGGTCCGGTGACGGCGAGCCGCAGCGGGGCGGTCGCCTGCGCGTCGGCGTCGCGGGCGGCGGCGCCAGCGACACCCTCGACGCGCACGACCCCACCGACAATGTCGACATCGCGCGCAACTACGCGCTGTACGCGTCGCTGATGCGCTACAGCAACGACGGCACCATCGAGCCGTACCTGGCCGAGTCCCTGGAGTCCAACGACGACGGCACCGAGTGGACCCTGGTCCTCAAGGAGGGCCTGACCTTCCACGACGAGTCACCCGTGACCGCCGACGCGGTCGTCTTCTCGCTCCGCCGCATCCTGGACCCGGACGAACCCATGCGCGGCGCGGGGGACCTGGAGGGCGTCGACTACGAGGGCCTGGAGATCGTCGACGACCGCACGGTGGTCATCCACTGCACCGAGCCCATGGTCACCCTGCCCGAGGCGCTGGCCGAGTACTACAACTGCGTGGTGCCCGAGGGCTACGACCCCGACGAGCCGATCGGCTGCGGCCCCTTCCGGCTGACCGAGTTCACCGTCGGCGAGTACAGCCTCATGGCCCGGCACGAGGGCTACCACGAGGAGGGCCTGCCCTACATCGACGAGCTGGAGATCATCGACTTCCCCGAGGACGATGCCCGCGTCAACGCGCTGAGCAGCCAGAACGTCGACATCATCAGCCAGGTCCCGCACGCCCAGGTGGCGATCATCGAGGGCGACCCGTCGCTGTCGGTCCTGGAGTCCGAGACCGGCATGTGGCTGCCGTTCACCATGCGCGTGGACCAGGCCCCCTTCGACGACGTGCGCGTGCGCCAGGCGTTCCGGCTCATCGTGGACCGCCAGGAGATGATCGACCAGGCGCTGTCCGGCTACGGGCAGATCGGCAACGACATGTACGCGCGGATGGACCCCTCCTACCCCGAGGACTTCGAGCAGCGCGACCAGGATCTGGACGAGGCCCGCCGACTGCTGGACGAGGCCGGCCACGGCGACGGCCTGGAGGTCGAGCTGGTCACCAGCGACATCAGCGCGGGTGTGGTCGCCGCCGCCGAGGTCTTCAAGGAGCAGGCCACCGAGGCCGGGGTCACCGTCACCCTGCGCCGGGTCAACCCCAGCGACTACTGGAACCCGGAGGAGGGCTTCCCCTACGCCTTCGGCCAGGACTTCTGGAGCGCCCGCAACTACATCACGCAGACCGCCCAGGGCTCGGTCGTGGGCGCGCCCTACAACGAGACGATGTGGGGCGAGGACGAGGAGTGGGTCGACCTCGTCGACCAGGCCCGCAGCACCTCCGACCTGGACGAGCGCAACGAGATCATCCGGCAGGCGCAGCGGATCGAGTACGAGGAGGGCGGCTACATCGTCTGGGGCTTCGTCAACCTGATCGACGCCCACACGACGAGCGTGCACGGGCTGGAGCCCGCGGTCTCCGGCCACCCCCTGGGTTCCTACGCCTTCCACCTGGTGTGGATGGACCAGTAGGACGGCACCGCCCGCCGGGGCGGGTGCTCCGGGCACCCGCCCCCGTCCGACCGCAACCGAAAGCTCACCATGACTCGACTCATCGTCGCCCGGCTCCTCTACGGCGCCCTGACGCTCTGGGCGGTGTCCCTCGTGGTCTTCGCCGCCACCCAGGCGCTGCCCGGCGACGCAGCCCAGCTCATCCTCGGGCGCGACGCGACGCCCGAGCGCCTGGCCGTGCTGCGCGAACAGCTCAACCTGGGCGAGCCCGTGGCCGTGCAGTACCTGCAGTGGCTCCAGGGCATCGTCCAGGGCGACCTGGGCACGTCGTTCTCCAACCGTCAGCCCGTCGCGGAGTACCTCGCCTCGCCCGTCCAGAGCTCGATGGCCCTCATGGGGCTGTCCGCGCTCGTGGCCACGCCGATCGCGCTGGCCGTCGGCGCGTTCAGCGCGCTGCGCAGGGACCGGGCCTTCGACCACACCTCGTCGATGGGAACGCTGGTCGTGGCGTCCATCCCCGAGTTCGTCGTCGGCATCCTGCTGATCCTGCTGCTGGGTCCCGGCGGCCTGGACCTGTTCCCGTCGGTGTACGCCCGCGAGGGCGGTCCCGACCAGTGGATCCTGCCCGTCCTGACGCTGTCGCTGGCCGTGGCCCCGCCGATCGTGCGGATGATGCGGGCGACGATGATCGAGGTCCGGGAGAGCGAGTACGTGCAGCAGGCACGGCTCAAGGGCATGAGCGAGCGCCTCGTGCTCTGGCGCCACGCCGCGCCCAACGCCATCGGCCCGGTCGCCCAGGTCGTCGCGCTGCAGCTGGCGTGGCTGGCCGGCGGTGTGGTGGCGATCGAGTACCTGTTCAACTTCCCCGGCGTCGGCAAGGTGCTGATGGACGCCATCGAGAACCGCGACGTGCCGCTGATCCAGGCGGTCGTCCTCCTCATCGCCGGGATCTACATCCTCGTCAACCTGGTCGCCGACGTGATCGGTCTGGCGTCCAACCCGAAGGTGAGGGTCGCGAACCGATGAGTACACCTTCGACGCCGACGGCCGAGGCCGTCGCCACCCCGCCCAGGCGCCGCCCCGGACTGTTCCGGACCGCGTGGCGGTTCGGCCGGACCAAGGTGGGCGTGGTCCTGACCGCCCTGATCGTCCTCGTGGCCGTGGTGGGCCCCTTCGTGGCCCCGTACACGCCGACGGAGTTCGTCGCCAAGCCGTTCGAGACGGGCGTGGACGGCGCGCTGTTCGGCGGCGACAACCGCGGCCGGGACGTGCTCACGCGCTTCCTGTGGGGCGGGTGGACCCTGCTCGTCCTGGCGGGCGCCGCCGCCGGCATCGGTGTGGCGGCGGGCACCGTCGTCGGCATCGTCGCCGGGTACCTGGGCGGGTGGCTCGACAACGCCCTGATGCGCGTCAACGACGTCCTGCTGGCCTTCCCCCAACTGATCGCCGCGCTGCTGGTGATGTCGATCATCGGCCCCAAGGTGTGGCTGATCGTGGCCGTCATCGCGGTCTCGCACCTGCCGCGCGTGGCACGGGTCATCCGCGAGGCGACCCGCAAGGTCATCGAGCAGGACTACGTCAAGGCCGCCGAGGCGATCGGTCTGCCGCGGTGGCGGATCATGGCCGTGGAGATCCTGCCGAACGTGACAAGCCCGCTCCTGGTGGAGCTGGGCCTGCGGCTGACCTACTCGATCGGCGTGGTGGCGGTCCTGGGCTTCCTCGGCATGGGGCTGCAGCCGCCGACGGCCGACTGGGGCCTGATGATCAACGAGAACCGCCAGGGCATGGTCGTGCAGCCGTGGGCGGTGGCGTTGCCCGTGACCGCGATCGCGATCTTGACGATCGGCGCCAACCTCATCACCGACGGGCTCTCACGGGCCGCGATCGGTATCGACCGGGGGGTCGAGAAGTGACTCAGGACAAGACTCCGAACGACGCCACCGCACTGGTGGTCGACGGCCTCAGCGTGATCGGGCGTCCCTCGGACGTGGAAATCATCAGCGACGTGTCCATCACGGTGCGGCGCGGTGAGATCCTCGGCCTGGTGGGCGAGTCCGGTTCGGGCAAGACCACGCTGGGACTGTCGCTGCTGGCGCACTGCAAGCGCGCCACGGAGATCTCCGGCGGCCGGGTGGAGGTGGCCGGGGCCGACCTCGCGACGCTGTCCGAACGGGGCGTGCGCGCGCTGCGGGGGCGCGCGGTGGCCTACATCCCGCAGTCCCCCGCCTCGGCGCTCAACCCCGCGCTCAGGCTCCGCACCCAGCTGCGTGAGGCGCTGCACGACTCCTCCCTGTCCGCGGGCACGGTCGCCGAACGGGTCAGGGAGGTCCTGCGCGAGGTCGCCCTGCCCGACGACGCCGCCTTCCTGGCGCGCTACCCGCACCAGCTGTCGGGGGGCCAGCAGCAGCGCGTGGCGATCGCCATGGCCTTCATCGGGCGGCCGGACGTGATCGTGCTCGACGAGCCGACCACGGGCCTGGACGTGACCACGCAGGCGCACGTGCTGGACACGATCCGCCGGATGACCCGCGACTACGGCACGGCGGGGGTCTACATCAGCCACGACATGGCGGTGGTCGCCGGCCTGGCCGACGAGATCGCGGTCATGTACCGGGGCGAGCTGGTCGAGCGCGGGCGCACCGCGAAGGTCATGGCGGCGCCCCAGCACGAGTACACGCGCCGGCTGCTGTCGGCCGTCCCCCTGCTGCGGACCGACGGCGACCAGGAGCACACGGCGGCGGAGGAGGAGCCGCTGCTGCGGGTGCGCGGCCTGTCCGCCGGCTACGGGCGCACCACCGTGCTGGAGGACATCGACGTGTCGGTCTCGCGCGGGCAGTGCGTGGCGCTGCTGGGCGAGTCGGGGTCGGGCAAGACGACCCTGTCCCGGGCGGTCGTGGGGCTGCACCGGCAGTTCTCCGGCGAACTGCTCTTCGACGGCACTCCTCTGGCCGCCGGCGCCTACCGGCGCACCGCCGAGCAGCGGCGGCGCGTGCAGTACGTGTTCCAGAACCCGTACGAGGCCCTCAACCCGCGCAAGCGCGTGCGCGACCAGATCCTGGGCCCCTACCGGCACCTGGTGGGACGGCCGCGGGACCCCGACGCCGTGGTGGCCGAGGCCCTGGAACGCGCCGCCCTGTCGGCGTCCTACGCCGACCGCTTCCCGGAGCAGCTGAGCGGCGGCGAGCGCCAGCGGGTGTGCATCGCCCGCGCGGTGGCCACCGGGCCCGACCTGCTGGTGTGCGACGAGATCACCTCGGCGCTGGACGTGTCCGTGCAGGCCGAGATCGTCGCGCTGCTGCGCGACCTCCAGGACGCGGGGATGGCGCTGCTGTTCGTCACCCACAACATCGCGCTGGTGTCCAACATCGCCGACCACGTCGCGGTGCTCGACCAGGGCCGGATCGTGGAGTACGGGCCGGTCGGGGAGGTGATGTCGGCGCCCGAGCACGAGTACACGCGCGCGCTGATCGCCGACACCCCGCACTTCGCGCCGGGCTTCGCCCAGGCCGCGGAGTAGCCTCCCGGTCCCGGCGGGCCGAGGCCGGCGGGGTCAGAACAGGACGGACATGACCTCGCCGACCTGGCGGAAGCCCACCTTGCGGTAGGTGGCGCGGGCAGGGGTGTTGAAGTCGTTGACGTAGAGGGTCACGCGGGGGGCGATCTCGGCGAGCGCGTACTCGACCACCGCGGCCATTCCCGCGGAGGAGTGGCCGCGGCCGCGCAGGTCGGGGTGCACCCACACGCCCTGGACCTGGCAGGCGTGCGGTGTCACGGCGCCGATCTCGGCCTTGAACACGACCCGCCCGTCCTCGATGCGCGCGAAGGCGCGGCCGGTGCGGACCAGTTCCTCCACCCGCGCGCGGTACAGCGCGCCGCCGTCCCCGGAGTCGGGCGGCACGCCGACCTCCTCGGTGAACATCGCCACGCAGGCCGGGAGCAGGATGTTGAGTTCGGAGGGGCGTACGCGCCGCACCAGCGGGTCCGCGGCGACCCGGGGCGGCCCGTCGATCTCCAGGACCGGCTGGCTGCTCCTGATCACCCGGGCGGGGCCCCAGGCCGGGGTGACCTGCCGCCAGAACTCGGAGACGGCCTCGACCGGGCCGACGATCGAGGAGCAGCGGCGGCCGCGCCAGCGGGCGTGGTCGGCGAAGCCGCGGATCGCGGCCGGGCCGGCGTTGACCGGGACCAGGTTGGCCCCGGAGTAGCACAGCGCGGTCAACCGCCCTCGATCGACGTGGCCCCACACCTCGGTGCCGGTGGGCCCGGCCGAGATACCGGTCGCCATCAGCCGTGACGTGACGAAGACGTTTCCCACGGGATCGGTGTCCAGGAGCGCGTGGACGGCTTCGCGGTCGCGCTCTCCGAGGACCCGTACCGGCGAGGTTCGCAGCATCGCATCTCCCCCATCGCTTCGCCGACGTCGCGGCGGCCGCCGTCGACGGCCGCACGTGCCTGTTCGCGCCGGTTCCAGCCTATTCGACCATGTGCGGGGAGTCCGAGGCGCGGTCGAGTCCGAAGGGCCCGAACCGCTGCACGTCGGGGGCGGGCTCGCTCTGGGCCGTACGCGGCTGGGGCGGCGGCCCCGCCTCGCAGGTGAGGTCGGCGCCCGGCGCGGCCTCGGGCAGCTCGCCGTCGAGCAGGTAGGCGGAGACCGCCTCGTCCACGCAGGCGTTGCCGGTCAGCGCGACGCCGTGGGTGAGGCCGCCGTCCTCGATGACCAGGGCGGATCCGGTCAGGCGCCGGTGCAGGGAGTGGGCCCCCTCGACCGGGGTCGCGCCGTCGCCGGTGGCGTGCACGATGAGCGCTTCGCCCGTGTAGGCGGGGTGGCCGTAGGAGCCGTCGTCGACCCGGAACCAGTCGCCGGAGGGCGCGGACCAGGTCGCGCAGGGCGCGTTGTAGGAGGTGTTGTGCCAGGCCATGAAGGGCGCGTCCTCGTGGACGGCCGCGGTGTCCGAGCGCCAGGTCTCCCAGTCCCGCGGCCAGTGGGCGTCGGTGCACTGTACGGCGAGGTAGCCGGCGTAGCCGTTGTCGCTGTCGGCGTTGTCGCCGTAGGCCTCGTGCAGGCCGACCAGCGGGGCGGAATCGTCGTCGTTGACCTGGGCGGACAGGGCCGAGGCGACCGCGGGCCAGGTGCGGCCGCTGTAGGCGACGACGATGGCCGCCCCCTCCAGCTCGGTCGGACCCACGGTCCCGGCGGCGGGTTCGGATCCCAGGCGCTCCCGCAGGGCGTAGTAGGCGTCCGCGACCTCCTCGCCGGTGTCCCCGAGGCCGTAGGCGTCGTCGTGGTCGGCGACCCAGGAGAAGAAGGCGCCGGCGGCGCGGTCCAGGGCGCGGCTCTGCACGTGGTTGCTCTCGTACCAGGGGTTGTCAGGATTGACCACGCTGTCCAGGACCAGGGCGCGCACGCGTTCGGGGTAGAGCGCGGAGTACACCGTGCCCAGGTAGGTGCCGTAGGAGTAGCCGAGGTAGTCGATCCGCTCCACGCCCAGGGCCGCGCGGATGGCGTCCATGTCGTGGGCGGTGTCCTCGGTGCGCATGTGCTCCAGGATGGGGCCGCTGTTGTCGGCGCAGGCCTGGGCGTGCGCCTCGGCCCGCTCCCGCAGGGCGGCCTCCTCCGCCGGCCCGTCCGGGACGGTGTCGGGGCGCGCGGGTGTGAAGTGGTCGGGGTCGCAGGCGACCGCCGGGGTGGAGGCGCCGACGCCGCGGGGGTCGAAGGAGACGACGTCGTAGACCTCGCGCAGCTCCTCGGACATGCGCTGGTGCGTGTGGGCGGCCCACATGCGCCCGGGGCTGCCGGGCCCGCCGGGGTTGACCAGCAGGGTGTGCTCGGCGGTGCCGGTGGCGGGGACACGGGACAGGGCGAGGTCGACGGTGGCGTCGTGCCCCTCCGTGCTCGCGGCGTGGTCGCCGCGGGCCATCGGGACGGTGAGGGTGGCGCACTCCAGGGTCTCCTCGCCGACCGGCGCGAGGTCCTCGCAGGAGCTCCAGTCCAGGGCGCGCAGGTCGACCCGCGTCGCCGGGGCCGCCTCCGCCGCCTGGACGGGCAGGGCCGCCACCAGGGAGGCCAGGATCGCTCCGGTGGAGGCGGTGGCCCAGGTTCGTGCTCGCACTCGTCGACTCCCTCACACCCGACTGATTTCCCTCTGAATAGTTATCACTACGAAGAGTGACCAAGGGTGGCGACACGAGGACCTTCCTCCCACTCCCCGGTAGCATGTGCCCTGGTCAGGTCGGAATTGAACGGAAGGTCGGCATGCGTCTGGATCGCGTCGATGAGCGGATCATCGCGATACTCGGCGCCGACGCGCGCATGAGCTTCGCCGAGATCGGCGGCTCCGTCGGTCTGAGCCCGTCCGCGGTCAAGCGGCGCGTGGACCGGCTGGTGGAGTCCGGCGCGGTCCGCGGGTTCACCGTGGTGGTGGAGCCGCAGGCCATCGGATGGACCACGGAGGCCTTCATCGAGCTGTACTGCCGGGCGCGCACCTCCCCCGGCGAGATCCGTACCGGGCTGGCCGCCTACGCCGAGATCACCTCGGCGTGCACGGTCACCGGCGAGGCCGACGCCATCGTCCAGGTCCGGGCCCGCGACACGCATCACCTGGAGGAGGTCATCGAGCGCATCGGCGCCGAGCCCTTCGTGGTGCGCACCAAGAGCACGCTGGTCCTGTCCCGTCTGGTGGACCAGCCCATCCTCGCCGGAGCCGCCGACCTGCCCTGAGCCGGTGCGGGGTCAGCGGCGTCGCGGCGCGGAGCCGAGCACGCGCGAGATCCCCCGCGCGGCGGCCTGGACGACCGGGGCCAGCGCCGCGGGGCGGGCCTCGTCCATCCGCACCACCAGGGAGACCGCCGCCACGACGGCGCCGCCCGCGTCCCTGACCGGAGCGGCGATCGAGAGCGCGTCGGTGGTCACCTGGCCCTCGCTCACGGCGTACCCGCACTGGCGGATCTCGGCCAGCCGCGCGCGGAGCCGGACGGGGTCGGTCACCGTCAGCGGGGTGTGGGCGCGCAGCGGCCCGCCCAGCACCGCGTCCTGCACGTCCACGGGCGCGTGCGCGAGCAGGACCAGTCCCACACCCGTGGAGTGCAGGTCGAAGCGCCCGCCGACGCGGGTCAGCACGGGGATGGCGTGCCGTCCGGCGATGCGCTCCACGAACACCAGCTCCCGGCCCTCCCGGACCGCGAGCTGCACGTTCTCCCGCGTGACCTCGTACAGGTCCTCCAGGAACGGCATGGCGGCCTCGCGCAGGCCCAGGCCGCGCGGGGCCAGCGACGCCACCTCCCACAGGCGCAGCCCGACCCGGTAGCGGCCGTCGGCGCCGCGCTCCAGGGCGCCCCACTCGACGAGTTCGGCGGCCCGCCGGTGGGCGGTGGGCAGGGACAGCCCGGACCGGCGGGCCAGTTCGGTGAGGGTCAGCTCGGGGGTGTCGGGGGTGAAGGCGCCCAGCAGGGCGAGCACCTTGGCGGTGACCGTCCGGTGGTCGGGGCGCGCCCCGCCCGCGGCGTCCGCCACGCGTACCTCCTCCCCTCCGGCTCCCGTGCCCGGCCTCCCCCTCCGGCCGCTCAGAGTTCGAGCACGAGCCGGGGCGAGTGCGCACGGGACACGCAGATCATCATCATCTCCCCCGAGGCGCGCTCCTCGTCGGTGAGCAGCGAGTCCCGGTGGTCGGGCACACCGTCGAGCACGGGCGTCTCGCAGGTCCCGCAGGTGCCCTCACGGCAGGAGGAGAGCACCTGGACGCCGGCGTCCTCGACGGCCTCCAGCACGGACCGGTCCTCGGGGACGCGGACGGTCACACCCGACTCGACGAGCTCGACGTCGAACGCGCCGCCGCCGGTGGCGGCCTCCCGCGGGGCGAACCGCTCGACTCGGAGCGTACCCGCGGGCCAGCCGGCGGCCCGCTCCTCCACGGCCGCGATGAGGGGCTCGGGGCCGCAGCAGTAGACGAGGGTGTCCGCGCCGGGGTCGGCGGGCAGGGCGTCCAGGTCCAGCAGCCCGACCTCGTCCTGGGGATGGAGCGACACCCGGTCCCCGTGCTCCCGTGCCAGCTCCGCGCCGAAGGCCATCGCGGCGCGCGTGCGTCCGCCGTAGACCAGCCGCCAGTCGGCCCCGGCGGCGTGGGCCGCGGCGATCATCGGCAGCAGCGGGGTGATGCCGATGCCTCCCGCCACGAGCACGTAGCGCCGCGCCGGCAGGAACGGGAAGGAGTTGCGCGGTCCTCGCACGCGCACGGTGCTCCCCTCGGTCAGCCGCTCGTGCACGAACCGGGACCCGCCGCGGCCCTCGGGGGCGTCCAGCACGGCCACGCGCAGGACGTCGCGCTCGGCCGGATCGCCGCACAGCGAGTACTGGCGGACCAGGTCGGGGCCCAGCACCAGGTCGACGTGCGCGCCCGGCTCCCAGGGCTCGAACGCGCCCCCGTCGGCACGGGTGAGGGTCAGCCGCAGCACACCGTCGGCGACGGTCTCCCTGCGGTCCAGCCGCGCGTCGTACTCCTGCTCGACGCGCGGCCCGGTGGTGACGGTCATCTTCTGCCTCTCCTGTCCACGGCGGACCCGTGACTGTTCAGCGCCCGGCCGGAACCGGTGTGCGCGGGCGTCGCTCGTCCCCGGCGGGGGCGGGCCCCGCCTCGTCGGCGGAACCGGGCCGGTGCCCGTCGGGGTGGTCCAGCACCCACTCCCAGAGCACGACCGGGTCCTCGAAGAGCCGTTGCGCCCCGCAGTGGCACACCGCCCGCAGCCGGTCGGTGCCCAGCACCCAGTGGACGCGGACGATGCCGTCGCCCTGGAGCATGGGCCGGTTGCCGGCGGGGGTCACGACCGCACCCGCCCGGCCGCCGCGGCCGGCGTCGAGGGCGCCTGCCCACGGCCCTCGGCCGCCATGGCCTTGAGCATGCGGCGCGCGGCGAGCCCGCCGGTGTCGATGTTGACCGACAGCTCCTGGTAGCCGTCGGCCTCCTGCTCGACCACCTTCTCCAGGAGGTCGAGGGCGACCACGTCCTGCAGGACGACGGTGCGGTTGTTCTCCTTGAGGAAGGCCGAGACCTTCTCGTCGCCGAGGGCGAAGTCGCGGGCGACCGCCCAGAAGTCGTGGGTGCTGTGCTCGGTCTCGGGCGTGATGGCGTACACCACCTCGACGTGGAAGGCGTCGGGGTCGGTGCCGTCCTCGTTCGGCAGGACGCCGACGGGGGCGATGCGGCTGTGCAGGAGGTACAGGCACGGCGGACGGTACTCGATGTCCTGCCAGCGGGTGATGCGGCCCTGGATGCCGGTGGACTCGGCGTAGAAGGGCGGGCAGGCGGCGTCGGCCATGTGGCGGCTGACGTAGACCACGCGCTCGGCCTCGTCGACCTCGGTGGTGATGGGGGTCTCGGCCACCTCGGGCGTCCCGATGTAGCCGCCGTGCAGGTAGGTCTCGTGGGACAGGTCCAGCAGGTTGTCGACCAGCAGGTCATAGCGCGCGGCGAGCGGCTCCATGCCGCACACGACCGTGTAGGACTCGTCGTCGAGCCAGGGGGCACGGGGGATCGGGGTGGACTCGGCGAGCTCCCGGTCGCCGATCCAGACCCACACGAAGGAGTCCTGCTCGACGACGGTGTAGGCGGGGACCCGGGCCGTGCGCGGGATGCGCTTCTGGCCCGGCACCGACACGCACGTGCCGAGCGTGTCGTAGGTGAAGCCGTGGTAGCCGCAGATGATGCGGTCGCCCTCCAACCGGCTCTCCGAGAGCGGGTAGCGGCGGTGGACACAGCGGTCGGCGAGGGCGACGACCTCACCGGCCTCCGTGCGGTAGAACACGATCGGCTCGCCGAGGATCGTGCGCGCGAACAGCTCGCGGCCGATCTCGGTCCCGTACGCGGCGACGTACCACTGGTTGCGAACGAACTCCGTCATGTGCGCGGCCTCCTGCGTCGGTGGTCGGCCACTGGTGGCGCGGGTCCGGCGCACCGCCGCGAACGGCGGTGTCGGGTCGCCGGGGGTCGGGCGCCCCTCGCTCCGTGGCCTCGGTCACCATGCTGTGTGACGCGCGACCGGTCGCGCAGCAGGACTTTCACTGGGTGAAAGCCTTCCCGAACGCGTCGGCCCCGGCTGCGCTGGGCGCGGCCGGGGCCGTGGAGGATCCAGGGCTCCCGCCCCGGACCGGAGGGTCCGGGCGGGGGCCCGGTGGGATCTCAGTCCTCGGGCAGGGCGAGCGGGGCGATCTCGTCGAAGACGTCGCCCGGGCCCGGGTTGGCCGGGTCGGTCTCGCCGCCGAAGTGGCGGGCCACGCCCCACACGGCGTTGAGGGCGGTCTGCACGGCGCCCTCGGCCCAGCCGGCCGTCCAGGACACGTCGTCGCCGGCGAGGAACAGGCCGCGGTGGCGCTCGTCGAGGGAGTCCTGCTTGAAGTGCGTGAACAGGCGGCGCTGGTACCGGTAGTGGCCGGGCAGGTTGGCCTTGAACGCGCCCATGAAGTAGGGCTCGTCCTCCCACGAGACCGTCACGGGGTCACCGGTGATGTGCGACCGGATGTCCACGTTCGGGTAGATCTTGCCGAGGGAGGAGAGCATGACCTCCAGGCGCTCGTTGGCCGACAGCGGCAGCCACTTCAGCGAGTCGTCGCACCAGGTGTAGGACATGCAGATCGCCGCGGGGCCGTCGGGGTCCTCACCCTCCAGCAGGTAGGTGCCCCGGGTCATGCGGTCGGTGAGCGTCATGCTCATGACGTCGCGGCCGGTCTCGGGGTCCTGGTCCCGCCAGAACGCACGGTCCACCGGCACGAACAGCTTCGAGGACTCCATGTAGTGGGTGCGCTCGATCGCCGTCCAGTGGTCGATGGGCAGCAGGTCCTCGTCGCAGTCGATCTTGGACAGCAGCATCCAGCTCTGCGCGGTGAACACGGCAGCGGCGTAGGTGCGGGTGGAGCCCGAGTCGTCGGTGACGGTGATGTTGCCCGACGGGGAGCCCTTGGCCGCGGTCCGGCGCAGGGCCGTCACGGCCGGGCGGGGGTCTCCCCCGTGCAGCGAGGCCAGGGTCGTGCCCTGCGCCCAGTGCACGATCTTGTCCGGGGCGTCCTCCCACAGGCGCTGCGGGAGCTGCTGGACACCGCCGACGATGCCCATGTGGTCGTCGTCGGCGCCCGTGTAGGTGACGCGGAGGATCTCCAGGATGGAGTTGGGGAAGTCGGTGTCCCACCCGCCGGTCCCGAAGCCGACCTGGCCGAAGATCTCCCGGTGGCGGAAGGAGGCGAAGGCCGGGGAGTCGCACAGGAAGCCGTAGAAGGTCTGGTTGTCGAGCTTCGCGACGAGCTCGTTCCAGATCTCCTTCTGCGTGGCGACGTCGCGCTCGCGGATGGCCCGCTGCATGCGGGTGTGCTGGGCGCCCTCCTCCAGGGTCCGCTCCCAGGCGCGCGCCACGTCGCGGTAGACCTCGGGCAGGTCGTCCAGGGTCGTGGCGTAGTGGGCCTCGCCCTTGAGGTCGACGACGGTGCTCGGCGTCACCGGGGAGAGCGGGTTGGGGAAGGCCACCGTCTCCAGGCCGACCCGGTCGACGTAGTGCCAGAAGGAGGTGGACGACGGCGGGAAGCGCATGGCGCCCATCTCGGCGACGACGTCGTCGGGGCAGTTGTCGAGCTTCTCGGTCCGCAGGCGGCCGCCGATCCGGTCGGCCTCGTACACGACCGGCTTCAGACCCATCTTCATCAGCTCGTAGGCCGTGATGACGCCGGAGAGCCCGCCGCCGATCACGGCGACCTCGGTCCCGTGGCTCCCTGCGGGGACCTGCCCCAGTCCGGCGGGGTGCTGGAGGTAGTCGTCGTAGGCGAACGGGAAGTCCGGTCCGCACATGTTCAGCGGTGTGTCCTGCGCGGGCGTGGCACCGGCGGCCGTGGGCACGGCAGACGTCATCAGACCCCTCCTTCACGTGGGTGTCGGCGAGCGGTTGGCTCGATCGGCCGGCCTGGGGCCGGGCGGATTGGTGCGGGTGATGCGGGTGGTATGGCCGGCGCGGGCGGCCGGGAGGGCGCCGCGGCGCGGGGGCCGCTCAGCGGGTGAGCGGGGCGTAGAGCTCCGGGCGCCGGTCGGCCAGATAGGACTGGTCCCGGCGGGCCCGGGCGAGCGCGTCCGGATCGACGTCGCCGACCAGCAGCTCCTCGTCGGGTCCGGCCCGCAGGGTGTCGGTCCCGTCCGGGGCGACCAGGGCGCTCAGTCCCGCGTACCGCAGGTCGCCCTCGGTGTCGCACCGGTTCACGTAGGCCAGGTGGATCTGGTTCTCCAGGGCGCGCACCGGCACGACCCGGGTGGCCACGTCGGTGAACGGGTGCATGAGGGCCGTGGGCACGACGAGCAGCTCGGTTCCGGCCAGGGCGTGGGCCCGCACGGTCTCGGGGAACTCCACGTCGTAGCAGACCAGCAGGCCCAGGCGCAGGCCGCCGAGCTCCACCTGGACCACGGGCTCGGACCCGGCGGTGAACGCGCCCCGGTCCAGGTCGCCGAACAGGTGGGTCTTGCGGTAGGCGGCGCGGGGAGTCCCGTCGGCGCCCACGAGCCGAACGGTGTTGTAGACGGTGCCGTCGGCACGCTCGGGGAAGCCGTAGACGATGGCGACGCCGGCCTCGGCCGCGATGGCGGCGACCGCGGAGCCCAGGGGGCCGTCGGCGGGTTCGGCCAGGCGCGCGGTGTCCGCGCCGATGTTGTAACCGGTCATGGACATCTCCGGGCCGACGAGCAGGTCGGCTCCGGCGGCGGCCGCGGCCGCGGCCCGGTCGGCCAGACGGACCAGGGCGGCGGCGGTGTCGCTACCGGGTGCGGTGCCCTGGTCCAGGGCCACGCGCAGGGTGCGGTCGCTCACCGTGTCACCTCCGGTCGTCGGTCGTTGCTCGGCCGCATCCACTCTAGGGGCGAATGTCCGCTTTTTCAGTGCACCGGATCATCGGTTCATTGCGTCTTTGAGCTGAACCGGTCGTCTTTCTTGCGTGAGGACGCACAAGGACGCGGGATCTGTGTCCCAGAGCACGCGGGGCGAAGCGAGGGAGGGGCCGGACAGCGGTGCGCTCGCCCGGCCCCTCCCGGTGTTCACCGTGTGCGCGGCGCGGCCTTTAGGAGCCGACCTCGACGGTGTCCTCGCGCTCCAGGGCGGAGCGGCGCATGCCGTAGGAGAAGTAGATGACCAGGCCGACGGCGAGCCAGGCGAGGAAGGCCACCCACACGCTCAGCGACATGCTGAACATCAGGTAGGCGCAGGAGAGCACGCCCAGGACCGGGGTGACCGGCGAGCCCGGCATGCGGAAGGCCCGCTTGAGCTCGGGCCGCGAACGGCGCAGCACCAGCACGGCCACGTTCACCAGGGCGAACGCGAAGAGGGTGCCGATCGCGGTGGCGTCGGCGAGCGGGCCCAGCGGCACGAGGGCCGCCAGCAGCGCGATGAGCACCGAGGTGATGATCGTGTTGGCGCGCGGGGTGCCCCGGGAGTCCAGCTGGGAGAACGCCTTGGGGATGAGGCCGTCGCGCGACATCGCGAAGAGGATGCGCGTCTGGCTGTAGAGGACCACCAGGACGACGCTGGCCAGGGCGAGCACGGCGCCGGCCGCGAAGATGACCGCCCAGACCGGGGTACCGGTGACCGCGGTGAGGATCCCGGCGAGCGAGGTCTCTCCGTCGGCGAAGTCGGCCCAGTTGAGCGCGCCGACGGCGGTGAAGGCCACCAGGCAGTACAGGGCGGTGACCAGGATCATCGAGAACATGATCGCGCGCGGAAGGTCCCGCTGGGGGTCCTTGGCCTCCTCGCTCGCCGTGGAGGCCGAGTCGAAGCCGATGTAGGAGAAGAACAGGGTGGCTCCGGCGGCGCTCACGCCCGCCATGCCCATCGGCATGAAGGGCGCGAAGTTGCCGTCCTGGACGGCGGTGACCGCGATGGCCACGAACATGACCAGGATGGCGACCTTGATGGCGACCATGACCGCGTTGACGCGGCTGCTCTCGCGCACCCCGACCAGCAGGGCGAACATCGACAGCAGGACCACAACGGCGGCGGGGACGTTGATCAGCCCGCCCTCGAAGGGGCCGGTGAGCATCGCGGCGGGCATCGTCAGGCCGGTGGTCAGGTACAGGAGCTCGTTGATGTACTGGCCCCAGCCCACGCCGACGGCGGCGACGGAGACGCCGTAGGTGAGCATCAGGCACCAGCCGCACACCCAGGCCATGAACTCGCCCATGGTGGCGTAGGAGTAGGAGTAGGCCGACCCGGAGGCGGGGATCATCCCCGCCATCTCGGCGTAGGCCAGGGCGGAGAAGAGCGCGGTCACGCCGGCGAGCACGAAGGCCAGGATGACGGCGGGCCCGGCGATGGGCACCGCCTCGCCCAGCACGACGAAGATGCCGGTGCCGAGGGTGGCGCCGATACCGATCATGGAGAGCTGCCAGAAGCCCATGTGGCGCCGCAGTCCGGTGCCCTCGGCCGACCGGGTCTCCGCCACCAGCTTCTCGATCGGCTTGCGCCTGGCCAGTCGCTCCCTCAGCGCGGGCGCACCGCCCGGGCGCGTGGGCGCGTTCGCTCCCACGGGGCTCTTTTGGTCGACCACGTGTCACTCCTCGACGTTCCTGCGTGCGGGCACACCGATATCGGCCAGGACACAGTGGTCCCCTGGCACGGTGCGAAAGGGGGTGGGGGCGTCCGTTCCATGCCCGTCTCGGGCGGAACGTGCCCTAGGCAACATTAGCCGTGTAACCCGCGTAACATGACCCACATTCGTTGCGTTTGTCCGCCCCAAAACCCGGCAACCGTGCGGCGCGGCGCAACAAAACGCACGAAGGCGTGATCCATGTCACTGGTGATCACGCAGGGTGTCCATCTTCGCGTGACCTGCGGTTTCGCCGGCGTTCGTGTCACACCTGCCGGCGCGCGAACGGTCCCCGGCGGTGTCCGCCCCAGGCGAAGTCCTCGGATACCGGTGCGCGGACGACAGTGCGCGGACGACAGTGCGCCGACGACGGTGCCCGGACATCGGTGCGCGGACGACAGTGCCCGGACACGAGAAGACCCGCCCGCCTCGTGAGGGAGGGGGACGGGTCGGGACGCGGACACGGGGGCGGCGCACGGCCGCCCGCGTCGGTCGCGAAGGTCAGCCGGCGACGGCCACGGTGGGCGCACCGGGCTCGACACCGGACTCGCCCATCTGCTCGGCGATGCGCATGGCCTCCTCGATGAGGGTCTCCACGATCTTGGACTCGGGGACGGTCTTGATGACCTCGCCCTTGACGAAGATCTGGCCCTTGCCGTTGCCGGAGGCCACACCGAGGTCGGCCTCACGGGCCTCGCCCGGACCGTTGACCACGCAGCCCATGACGGCCACCCGCAGCGGCACCTCCAGGCCCTCCAGGCCCGCGGTGACCTCTTCCGCGAGCGTGTAGACGTCCACCTGCGCACGGCCGCAGCTGGGGCAGGAGACGATCTCCAGACCGCGCTCGCGCAGGCCCAGGGACTCCAGGATCTGGGCGCCCACCTTGACCTCCTCGGCCGGCGGGGCCGACAGGGAGACGCGGATGGTGTCGCCGATGCCCTCGGCCAGCAGGGCGCCGAAGGCCACGGCCGACTTGATGGTGCCCTGGAAGGCGGGACCGGCCTCGGTGACGCCCAGGTGCAGCGGGTAGTCGCAGGCCTCGGCGAGCTGCCGGTAGGCGTTGACCATCACGACGGGGTCGTTGTGCTTGACCGAGATCTTGATGTCGCGGAAGCCGTGCTCCTCGAACAGCGAGCACTCCCACAGCGCCGACTCCACCATCGCCTCGGGCGTGGCCTTGCCGTACTTGGCGAGCAGGCGCTTGTCGAGCGAGCCGGCGTTGACCCCGATCCGGATCGGGGTCCCGGCCTCACTGGCCGCCTTGGCGATCTCGGCGACCTTGTCGTCGAACTTCTTGATGTTGCCCGGGTTGACGCGCACCGCCGCGCATCCGGCCTCGATCGCCGCGAACACGTACTTGGGCTGGAAGTGGATGTCCGCGATGACCGGGATCTGCGACTTCTTGGCGATGATCGGCAGCGCGTCGGCGTCCTCGTTGGTGGGCACGGCCACCCGGACGATCTGGCAGCCCGAGGCGGTCAGCTCGGCGATCTGCTGGAGGGTCGCGTTGATGTCGGAGGTCCGGGTGGTCGTCATCGACTGCACCGAGACCGGGGCGTCCCCGCCGACGGGGACGTTTCCCACCATGATCTGCCGGGAGCGCCGACGGGTCGCCAAGGGGCGCGGCGGAGTGGTGGGAATGCCGAGATCGATGGACACGCTTGATTCACCTCGTCTACCGCCGGAGGGGGGCGGCACTTGAAATCTTCCGATAGGGCGCCTGTCGCGCGCGGTGCCGCGTCCGAGTGTGCGCACGGCCGTCCGGTGCAACCGGCGGCCCGGGTCGCATCACCGTTCCCGGATCGCGATCCCAAGGTTACCTGCACCGACGAGGGCGCCCGGCAGGTTCACCGAAGCCTGCCCGCCGGGTTCCCCCGTCGTTAACCGAACAGTCGGACCGGGTTGATGACGTCGGCGATCAGGAGCACCACGCTGAAGACGAGGAAGCACGCGACCACCACGTAGGCGACCGGGGTCAGCATCGCCACGTCCACCGGCCCCGGGTCGGGCCGCTTGGTCATTCTCGCCCAGCCGCGCTTGATCCACTCCCAGATCGCGCCCGCCATGTGCCCGCCGTCCAGCGGCAGGATCGGCACCATGTTGAACGCGAACAGGAAGAGGTTGACCCCGGCCAGGATCTGGATCATCAGCGCCGCGGTGTCGGCGACCGGCAGCCCCTGCGACATGATCTCGCCGCCGATGCGGGAGATGCCGACGATGCCCACCGGGGAGTCCTGGGTGCGCTGCTCGCCGAGGAAGGCGGCGGCGAAGACCTCCGGGACGCGGCTGGGCAGGTTGATGAGGGCCTCGCCGACGGCGACGAGCATGCTGCCCATCTCCGCGGCGGACTCGCCCAGGGTGAGCGGCGCCCGCTCGTTGAGGAAGATGATGCCGAGGAAGCCCACCGTCTCGGTCCGGTAGACGGCGAAGCCGTCCTCGTCGTAGACCGATTCGCCCTCGGCGTCGGTCTCGTAGAGGATCTCGCCGTCGGCGTCACGCGCGGGCAGCTCGTTCTCGATGACGTCGACGTCGAAGGCGCGTTGTTCGCCGTCGCGCTCCACGACGATCTCCGTGCTGCCCAGCGACCCCCGGATCAGCTGGTTGGCGGAGTTCCAGTCGGGCGTGGACTCCCCGTCGACCGAGACGATGACGTCGCCCGGCTCCAGGCCCGCCTCGGCGGCCGGGGTGGGCGGCAGGCCCTCGCAGTCGGTGGCCGAGCTGCCCACGGGCGCCACGCACTCGTTGACCGCGGCGATGGTGGTGGTGCTCTGCGGGACGCCGATGCCCATGAACAGCACGCTGAGCAGGATCGCGGCCAGCACGACGTTCATCGCCGGTCCGGCGAACATGACGATCAGCCGCTTCCACGGCGCCCGCTGGTAGAACTGGCGGTCCTCGTCCTCCGGCGTCAGTTCGACGTAGGAGGCCTCCCGGGCGTCCTCGGCCATGGCCCGCCAACGGGAGAGCTTGCGGCCGCCGTCGTCGGCGGTCCTGCGTGCCGGGGGCAGCATGCCGACCATGCGCACGTAGCCGCCGAGGGGGACGAGCTTGATGCCGTACTCGGTCTCCCCGCGGCGGACGGACCAGAGGGTCTTGCCGAAGCCGACCATGTACTCGGTGCACTTGATGCCGAACATCTTGGCGGTGGAGAGGTGGCCGAGCTCGTGCCAGGCGATCGAGAACAGCAGTCCCAGTACGAACAGGATGATCCCGATCACGGTCATCGACAGGACCATGCGTCTCTCCTCAAGCCGGTGTGAGTCCTAACCCGCGAGCAGCTCGTGTGCGCGGGTCCGGGCCCAGCTGTCAGCGGCGTACACGTCGCCCAATGTCAGATCCGTGGGCGACGGCCCCCGTTGCCCCGCCCGCTGATGATCCGAGACTACCTGGGCGACGGTGTCCATGATGGCCGGGAACGCGAGGTTTCCCTTCAGGAAGGCGTCGACCGCCTCCTCGTTGGCGGCGTTGTAGACCGCGGGCGCGGTCCCGCCCTCGGCTCCGACCTCGCACGCCAGCCGGACCGCGGGGAAGGCCTCGTGGTCCAGCGGTTCGAAGGTCCAGCTCTGGGCCGTGGTCCAGTCCAGCCCGGGAGCGGCGTCGGGGACCCGGTCGGGGGCGCCCAGGCCGTAGGCGATCGGGATCATCATGCTGGGCGGGCTGGCCTTGGCGATGGTGGAGCCGTCGACGTACTCCACCATCGAGTGGACGATGGACTGCGGGTGCACGACGACGCCGATACGGTCCAGGGGCATGTCGAACAACAGGTGCGCCTCGATGACCTCCAGCCCCTTGTTGACCAGGGTGGCGGAGTTGACCGTGATGACCGGCCCCATGCTCCACGTGGGGTGGCGCAGCGCGTCCTCGGGGGTCACGTCGGCCAGGTCCTGGCGGGTGCGGCCGCGGAAGGGCCCGCCGCTGGCGGTGACGACCAGGCGGCGCACCTCCTCGCGACGGGCGTGCACGTGGCCCTGGGCGAGGCCGACCAGCTCGCCCTCGGGCAGGTGGGGGAAGCACTGGGCCAGGGCGAAGTGCTCGGAGTCGACCGGGACGATCTGGCCGGGGGCGGCCAGCTCGCGCACCAGCGGGCCGCCGATGATGAGGGACTCCTTGTTGGCCAGCGCGAGCCGGCGGCCGGCCCGGAGGGCGGCGAGGGTGGACTCCAGGCCCAGCGCCCCGGTGATGCCGTTGAGGACGACGTCGCAGGCGGACCCGGCGAGCTCGGCGACACCGTCGGCCCCGGCCAGGACGGTGGCGTCGCTGCCGTGCTCCGCCAGCGAGGCGGCGAGCTCGGCCGCGCGTGCGGGGTCGGCGACCGCGACGGTGCCGGCCCCGAGCTCGGCCGCCTGCTTGGCGAGCAGGTCGACCCGGCCCCCGCCCGCGGCGAGCCCGACGACCCGGAAGCGCCCCGGATTGCGCTGGACGATGTCGATGGCCTGGGTTCCGATGGATCCGGTGGAGCCGAGGATCACTACTGTTCGCTGCTGTTCTTCTCGCACGCCCTCATTGTTCCGCACGCGCGCGGCTGCCGCCGACGGCCTGTGGACGAGCGCGAACGGGGCCCGCGGCGGGACGCCGAAGCAGTGCCGGAAGGTCGTGGACGGGGCTTTACAACTCCGCTGCGTTCACTTAACTTGACCCGTGAGTAGGTTACTGACGAGTTAAGCAACGGATCTCCCGGCGGCGGGGCGCGACGCCTTCGGGACCCCCTCCCCCGTCCCCCACCCCCAGAGGTCCCCCATGCCCTGCGCGCCCCTTCCCCCGCCCGTGCCCGATCCCGGACCGCCCGCCGCCCGTGCCCTCGCACGCCTGGTCTCCGGCGCCCTGGCCGTCCTCCTGGCCGTCGTGCTCCTGCCCGCCGCGACCGCCGCCGCGGCGGTCGGCGCGACCGTCACCCACGAGACGATCACCGGCCACGGCGGCATCGACCTCCAGGCCAAGGTCTTCACCCCCACGGGAGTGGAGGGCCCGCACCCGCTGCTGGTCATGCCCTCGGCCTGGGGCACCCCCAACCTCATCTACGTCGGCGCGGCCCACCGGCTGGCCCACGAGTCCGGCTACCAGGTGATCGCCTACACCTCCCGGGGCTTCTACGACTCCGGCGGCGGGATCGAGGTGGCCGGCCCCGAGGACCGCGCCGACGCCAGTGCCGTCATCGACTGGGCTCTGGAGAACACCGACGCCGACCCCGACCGGATCGGGATGGCCGGCATCTCCTACGGCGGCGGCATCAGCCTGCTGACCGCGGCCGAGGACGACCGCGTGCGCGCGGTGGCCGCGCTCAGCGGGTGGACCGACCTGGCCGCCTCCCTCTACCCCGAGGCCACCGTCAACGAGCAGGCCGCCGAACTGCTGCTGCTGGCCGGCAACCTCACCGGGCGCCCCGGAGAGAGCCTGCGCGAGATGGAGCGCGAGTACCGCGCCGGGAACATCCAGCCGGCGCTGGACCTGGCCCCCGACCGCTCCGCGGCCACCAAGGTCGACGCCCTCAACGCCAACGGCACCGCCGTCATGCTCGCCAACGCCTGGAACGACGGCATCTTCCCGCCCGGCCAGATCACCGACTTCTACGAAGCCCTGGAGGGCCCCAAACGGCTGATGCTGGCCCCCGGCGACCACGCCACCCAGGAGGCGTTCGGCGCGCTCGGCCTGCCCAACGAGGTCTGGGCGTCCCTGGGCGACTGGTTCGACCACCACCTCAAGGGCGAGGCCGACACCGTGGCCGCCGAGGACCCGGTCCACGTCAGGGCCAACAACGGGCGCGGCGGATGGAGCACCCATCCCGACTGGCCGTCGGTGACCGGCGCGACCGAGACCTACTACCTGGACCGGCCGAGCACGGACTGGTTCCGCTGGCAGAGCAGCGGGGCCATGGAGCCCGAGCCCGCGACCGGCTGGGACTACCGCATGCGCGCGGGCATCGGCACGACCGCGCAGAGCGGCACGGTGCTGCTCTCCGGTGCCCTCCAGCAGTTCTTCGACGTGCCGACCGGGGTGTACCTGCCCCTGGTCGACCGCTACCGGGCCGCCGTGTGGACCAGCCCGCGCTACCCGGACGGCGCGCGCGTGGCGGGCACGCCCGAGGCGGTGTTCACGCTGACGCCGACCACGCCGGACCAGTCGGTGTTCGTGTACCTGTACGCCGTCGACGGCTCCGGCACCGGTTCGCTGGTGTCGCACACGCCCCACACTCTGCGCGACGCCGTGCCCGGTGAACCCGTGACGGTGCGCGCCGACCTCCAGCCGGTCGTGTGGGACGTGCCGGCCGGGCACCGCCTGGCGGTGGTGGTCGACACCGTGGACCACCGCTACGACAGTGAGAGCGTGATCGGCGACCGCGTCACGGTGACCTCCCCGGAACAAGCGCCCTCGCAGGTCACCATCCCGTTCGGCTGACCCGGTCGGCCGCTGCCGCCCCGACCCGCCGCCGGACGGCGGCCGGGCGACGCGACTCCCGCCGCGCCGTCCGGCCGCACCGGGGCCCGGTCCGCGCGCGTGGGCCCCGCCGCACCGCGCACGGGTTCCCACGAACCGCGGACACAAACTCAAAGTAGTCTTCGAGTTACTCAAAGTATGCAAGTATCGGGCGCATGAAATCGCCCACCACTCCCAAGATCCTGGCCTGTCTCGCCGCCGCGGCGGTCCTCCTCGGCGGGACGGCCGCCGCCGACAGACTCCCCTCCCCCGCCTCCGCCCTCACCCGGACGGTGTCCGCCTCCTCGGAGGTCCCCGACCGGGAGGCGCTCGCGCGAGCGGACGGGGTCGCGCACCAGGCGGCCGCCGTCACCGACGCCCAGAGCCGCGCCGTGCTCGACTACTGGACGGTCGAGCGCATGGCCGCGGCACAGCCGATCAGCATGGCCGCCGTCGACCTCGTGGAGGACGCCCTGCGGCTCTCGGAGCGCTCGCAGCGGGCCGAGCCGCAGGCGGCGCCGCACGGCAACAGCACCGGAGAGCCCTGGACCGGCGGCGGTCTGGTGACCCGCACGACCGGCAAGGTCTTCCTCACCATGGACGGGCGCGACTTCACGTGCTCGGCGTCGGTCGTGGACTCGGCCAACCGGAGCACGCTGGTCACGGCCGGGCACTGCGCCAAGGACGGCCGCGGCTCCTGGGCGAAGAACTGGACGTTCGTGCCCGGGTACGCCGACGGCGCGTCCCCGCACGGCCGCTACACCGCGCGCGACCTGCTGGTCGCGCCGCAGTGGCAGCGCGACGCCGACGACAGCTACGACTTCGCCATGGCGGTGCTCAACACCCGCGACGGCCGGACCGTCCAGGAGTCCGTGGGCGCCCAGCGGATCGCCTTCGACACCTGGACCGAGGACCGTGTGCGCGACGGCGTGCAGGTGTACACGTTCGGGTACCCGGCCGCCTCCCCGTTCGACGGCCGTGACCTGCACTACTGCTCGGGCCGCACCACGGCCGACACCGGCGGCACGACCGCCAACGGCGTCGGCTGCACCATGACCCAGGGGTCCAGCGGCGGCCCGTGGTTCGCCGGCTTCGACACGGGGACGGGCCGCGGCACGATCTCCTCGGTCGTGAGCTTCAAGTACGCGTCCGACACCAGCACGCAGTACGGGCCGCGGCTCGGTGCCGCGGCCCGCCAGGTGTTCGAGCACGCCGAGAACCTGTAGGCGCCCGTGCGGGCGCCCGAGGTCCGCGTGCGGGCCCCGGACGCCCGCGCGCTACAGGTCGATGCCGGTGAGCACCATGACCCGCTCGTAGGTGAGGTCGGTCATCGCCGCGCGCACGCCCTCCTTGCCCACGCCCGACTTGCCGACGCCTCCGTAGGGCATCTGGTCGGCGCGGAAGGTCGGCACGTCGCCGATGATCACGCCGCCGACCTCCAGCTCGCGGTGGGCGCGGAACGCGGTGGGCAGGTCCCGGGTGAACACACCGGCCTGGAGGCCGAAGTCGCTGTCGTTGACGGTGGCGAAGGCCTCGTCGGTGTCGGCCACCCGCTGCACGACCAGCACCGGACCGAACACCTCCTCGCGCACGACCTTGGCGTCGGCGGGCACGTCGGTCAGGACGGTGGGCGCCACGGTGACGCCGTCCCGGGTGCCGCCCGTGCGCAGCTTGGCGCCCGCGTCGACGGCCTCGTCGATCCACGCGGCCACGCGGACCGCGGCGTCCTCGTTCACCAGCGGGCCCACGTCCGTGGCCGGGTCGGCGGGGTCGCCCACGCCCAGCGCCTCGACCGCGTCCACCAGGCGCGCGACGAACTCGTCGTGGACGGCCTCGGTGACCACGACCCGCTGGACGCCGATGCACACCTGACCGGCCTGGTTGTTGCCGAACAGCGCCACGCGCCCGGCCGCCCAGTCCAGGGCGGCGTCGTCGAGCACGACGGCGGCGGCGTTGCCCCCCAGCTCCAGGGTGACGTGCTTGTGCGGGGCGAGCTTGTGCAGCTCCCACCCGAACTGGCCGCCGGTGAAGGAGATGACCGGGAGCCGCTCGTCGGTCAGCAGCGTGGCGGCGCGGTCGTTGGGCATCGGCAGGACCGAGACCATGCCGCCGGGCAGCGCCGTCTCGGCGATGATCTCGCCGAGGAGCAGGGCCGTCATGGGCGTGGCCGGCGCGGGCTTGAGGATGATGGGCGCGCCGACCGCGATGGCCGGGGCGATCTTGTGCGCCACCAGGTTGAGCGGGAAGTTGAACGGCGAGATGCCCAGGACCGGGCCCTGGGGCACGCGGCGCACCAGCGCCATCCGCCCGGTGCCGCCGGGGTCGGTGTCCAGGCGCTGGAGCTCGCCGCTGTCACGGCGGGACTCCTCGGCCGCCCAGCGGAACACCGAGACCGCGCGGCCCGCCTCGACCCGCGCCCACTTGATCGGCTTGCCGCTCTCGGCGGTGATGGTCTGGGCGATCTCCTCGGCACGCTCGGCCAGGCGCCGGGAGACGTGGTCGAGGGCGTCGGCCCGCACGTGCGCGGGCAGCGCCGCGGCCTCGGCGGAGACCGCGTGCGCGGCGGCGACGGCCTCCTCGATCTGGGCGACGGAGGGTACGGCGACCGTACCCGCGGTCCGACCCGTGTAGGGGTTGACGACGGTCATCTCGGTGTCGCCGGTCGCGGCGGTGCCGGCCAGCCAGAACGGGCGCGTAGACATGGCAGTGACGCTAGTCCCCGCCCGTGGCGCCCGCCTTGTCCACGATTGCCAACCCCGCCGCCCGAGTTGGCCACACTGGCGCAGGAACACGGCGCGGTGCCCGGCCCCGGCCGCTCCCGGTCGCCTGCGCGGCGGCCGACGTGCCGCGGCGGCGGGCACGCCCCGCGACCCGGGCAGGTTGTTCCGGTCAACCGACTAGCGCAGGCGCTGTCCTTCATCCAGAGTGGTGGATGAGGGTTCGGCCAGCACAAACGAGCCCGGACCGGTCCGCAGCCAACACCCTGGAGTGCTCATTGCCGCTCGTGTACCGCACGCTCGCCTCGGTCCCGGAGGACGACGGAGACCTCGTCGCCGCGGCGTCTGCGGTGTTCTCCCGCTGGTTGAGCAAGCGTGGCAACTCGGGCGCCCGCGTGGACTTCACCTGTTCGGGCCACTACGAGCTGAGCAACCGATCCCGTGCCCTCGTCGTCCGGCACGACAACCCCGAGGAGGGCCTGACCTTCCTCCGGCTCACCACCGAGTCGGACAAGCCGGACGGGGTGTGGCGGACCATCGCCACCGTGGTCGTGGACCCCGAGCTCTCCCCCGGCCAGCACCTGTGGATCGACATGACGGTCGACGCCGCCCCGCGTGAGGAGTCCCCCGCGGACCAGCCGCGCCTGGACGTGATGCCGCCCGAGGCCGCGCGGATGCTGCTGCAGGAGGTCGCCGCCCGTGATGGCGCCCAGCCCCTGCCGGCGACCCCACGGATCGTGCGCGGCCGGGACGACGCGCTGGTGGACACGCTGGTCTCGGCGATCCGGGCCACCGACCGCCGGCTGGCCGTGGTGGCCACGGGCACGCCCCGCGACGTCACCGTCGCCGGCTGGCGCGAGGCCATGGCGGGGGCGCTGGCCCGGTCCACCGGCATGTGCGCCGGATACGTCCTGGACGCCGCCGCCATCGAGCGCGTGGGCGCGCTGCTGCCCCGGGGCCTGGACATCCCGCCCGGCGGAGTGCGCACCTTCTTACCGGCCGTCGACGTGGCGGACGAGGGCGACCACCCGCGCCATCCGCGGATGAGCCCCGCGACGCTCGACACGGCACGGGAGGGCGACCGCATCCGCAACTGGGTGGGCGCGGCGCTCTCCCGACGAGTGCGCGAGACCGCGTTGGAGACGGGCCTGCCCGCACCCTTGGCCGCGGTGGACGCCCTGCTGGACGAGGAGGCGACGGACCTGCGGCTGCGGGCGCTCAGACGGGGCGAGCGCGGGCCGACCGGCCCGGGCGGCCGGGGCAGCGGCCCGGGCGGCCAGATCCGGGTCCCCGCCGCGCGGCATCCCTCCGGGGACACGGGCGCGGACGACTTCGCCGCGGTCCAGGAGCGCGACGCGCAGGAACAGCTGACCCAGCGGCTGCGCGAGGAGGTCAAACGCCAGAGCGCGCGGATCGCGGAGCTGTCCGAGGAGCGCCAGGCGCTGCTGGCCGAGACCGCCGACCTCTCCGAGGAGGTCGAGGCGGCCCGCGAGCAGCTGCGCGCGGCGCGCTTCGAGGCGCGCTGGCTGCGCGAACGCGTGCGCGAGGAGGGCCTGTTCCGGCTGGCCGCCACCCACGCGCCCCCCGACCCGCAGCAGCGCCCGCCGGTGACCGTGCGCGAGTTGCTGGACCGCATCACCGACGGCAGCGCCCTGCCGCACCTGTTCTTCACCATCGAGGACCACGACACGGTGCACGAGCTGGAGGACAGCCGCAAGGAGACCCTGTGGGTCACGCGCGCCTGGGAGGCGCTGCTGGCCCTGAACGACTACGCGCGCTACCAGTTCGACAACCCGGGCAGCGGACTGGGTTTCCACTCCTACCTGCGCGAGACCCCGGACGGCTACCAGGTCATCCCGGTCAAGCGGCTGGCGTCCCAGGAGTCGGACTACGTGCGCAACCGGGGCAAGCTCAACGAGAAGCGGCTGTTCCGCGTGCCCCCCGAGGTGGAGCCGAGCGGCCGGGTCCCCATGTACGCGCACATCAAGCTGGACATCGAGTACGGGATCTGCCCGCGGCTGTACTTCTATCCGGACCTGGGGCCGGGCACGACCAACCGGGTCTACATCGGCTACCTGGGGCGCCACCTGCCCGTCCAACAGTCCAACTGACGGGAGCCCGGACGGTTTCGCCCGTGCCCAGGACCGCACCGGTGGTCCGAGCGGTTGCGGACCGCGAAGCCGGCGGCGATCATCGGTCGAGTGACTTCTCCACCCCCGGGTCGGGCGCGTGCCGAGCGGCTCGACGCCGCCCGGGCGATCGAGGCCCTGCGCACCCGGACCGGTGCCCGCCTGACTCCGGACGGCCCCTGCCCGTCCCCCGATGGAGTTCCACCCGTGTGAGGACGGCCCCGGCTACTGCCCGCACGACCCCTTGCGCCTGCACGACCGCCGCAGTGCCGCGCTCGAAAGCCGGATCACCGCTGAGCACTGGCTGGACCTCGCCGAACGACGCGTGAGCCGACCCCCCGAACCCCCGACTGCGATGCGGACCATGCCACATATGAGAAAACGCCTGCTGGGAGCGCTCCCGCGCCGGCTCGGAGCACTCCGGGCCCGACGGGAAGCGGTCTTCTTCGGCACCCTGTGGAGGTCCCACCGAGGGCTGACCGCCCTGTGGTGGGCCCTGATCCTGGTCCAGGGCCTCCTGCCCGCCTGTTTCGTCGTGGCGGTCGGATCGCTCGTCGGCGCCGTCGCCGACGACGCCCCGCTCCGGACACCGCTGCTCCTGATCGGCGTCGCCTTCGTCCTCATGCAGGTCCTGACGCCCCTGCACTCCCAGGTCGGCTCCCTCCTGGGCGAGCACGTCTCCGACCGCCTGCACGACCGCCTGCTCGTCGCCGCGGGCGCCCCCGAGGGCGTCGCGCACCTGGAAAGCCGCGAGCTCATGGACGAGCTCACCGCCGCCCGCGACTTCGACCTCGGGATGACCGGCCCGCCCCTGCACCTGTCCATGGGCCTCATCGCGGGCGGTCTGGTGGAGGCGGTCGCGGGCCTGGCCCAGGCGGCCGTTCTGGCCGCCTACGCCTGGTGGGCCCCGCTCCTGGTCGGCGGCGCCTGGCTCTCCACCCACCGGCTGCTGCGCGAGAGCAGCCGGTGGGACCGCACGACCGGCGAGGTCCTGGACGCCCAGCGCCGCGCCGAGTACTCCTACCGGCTGGCGGTGGACCCGCCCGCCGCCAAGGAGATCCGGCTCTTCGGGCTCGCGAGCCGGCTGACCGACCACTTCGCCGCGGACCGGCGCACCCTGATCGAGCTGCGCTGGCACGCCACCCGGCTACGGCAGCGGCCGATGCGCTGGGCGGTGGCGGTCCTGTTGGTCTCGGGAGGGCTGTTCTTCTGGGCCCTGGGCCGGGACGCCGCCTCGGGCGCCGTCGGCCCGGGCCAGGTGAGCACCTTCGCCTACGCGGCCGTCGGCGCGAGCGCCCTGGCCTTCGGAGGGCTGAACTGGGCCCTGTCCCTGGCCTCCGACGGCGTGGCGTCGGTGCTGCGTGTGGAGGAGTCGATGTCCGCCGCGGCGGCGGCCCGCGCCGTGGTCTCCGGCCGGACCGCGGCGGAGGGCATGCCGGCGGCGCAGATCAGGTTCCGCGACGTGACCTTCGCCTACCCGGGCATGTCCGCGCCGGTCCTGGACCGTCTCGACCTCACCATTCCCGCCGGGGGCTCACTGGCCGTGGTCGGTGTCAACGGCGCGGGCAAGTCGACCCTGGTCAAGCTCCTGTGCCGCCTCTACGACCCGGTCTCGGGGACGATCGAGGTCGACGGCACCGACCTGAAGGACCTGGACGTGGAGTCCTGGCGCCGCCGCGTCAGCGCGATCTTCCAGGACTTCGTCCGCTACGAGCTGCCGCTCAAGGACAACGTCGCCCCCCTGGGCGCCACCGACGAAAGGGTCCGCCGGGCCCTGGCGATCGCGGGCGCCGCGGACCTGCACGACCTGGAGACCGTGCTCTCCCCCGGGTACGCCGACGGCACCGACCTGTCCGGCGGACAGTGGCAGCGCGTCGCCCTCGCCCGAGTCCTGTACGCGGTGGACCAAGGCGCCGGTGTGGTCGTGCTGGACGAGCCCACCGCCCAGCTGGACGTGCGCGGCGAGGCCGAGGTCTTCGACCGCGTGCTGGCGGCCACGAAGGGCTGCACGACCGTCCTGATCTCCCACCGCTTCTCCACGGTCCGCCGCGCCGACCGGATCTGTGTCATGGACCGGGGCGGGGTCGTGGAGCTCGGGAGCCACGACGAGCTCATGGCCCTCGGGGGCGCCTACGCGCGGTTGTTCGACCTCCAGGCCGCGCGCTTCTCCGAAGAGTCCGGCCACGACCAGGACGGAGCCGGCCGTGCCGACTGACGACCACCCCCTGCCCTCGTCCTGGCGAGCCCTGGGCCGCACCCTCCGTCTGGGCTGGAGCGCCTCACCGGGACTCATCGCCGTCGCGTTCGCCACCACGGTCGGCGCCGCCCTCCCCGACGTCCTCATCGCCGCCGTCCTGGCGGGGCTCACCGAGGCGGTGGTCTCCGGTGGCCGGACCGCCATGATCACGGCCGCCGTGCTCCTGGGGGCTCTGGCCGCTCTGAGCTGGCTGCTGCGCGTGGTGAGCGAGCGGGCCGACCGCCGCTTCGCCGACCGCGCCGCGGTGTTCATGGAAGCGCACGTGGTCCGCCTCCAGAGCGGCATCCCCACCCTGGAACACCACGAACGGCCCGCCTACGTCGACCGCGCCCAGCTGCTCCGCGACCACGCGGACACCCTGAGCGAGGTCTACCAGTACCTGTTCCAGGCGATCGGCGCCCTCCTGCGGCTGGGGCTGACCACGGCGCTGCTGATGACCGTCCACCCCCTGCTCGGCCTGCTGGTCCTGTTCGCCGTGCCCACCGCCCTGGTCTCCCACTGGCGGGGAGGGGCGGAGCACGCGCTGCAGGAGGGGCTCGGGCACCACGAGCGCCTGGCGCGGCACTTCTTCCTCCTGGGCACGAACGCCTCACCCGGGCGCGAGCTGCGCGTCACCCGCACCAGGGAGCGCGTCCGTCACGGGCGCCACCAGGCCTGGGCCGCACGCCACCGGGCCCTGTCCCGGGCCCGCTGGGCCACCACGGTGTGGCAGGCGGCCGCGCTCGCGGTCTTCGGCTGCGCGTTCACGGGCTCGGTCGTCTGGGTGGCGTCGGGCACCGGTTCGGCGGCCCAGGTCGTCCTGCTGCTCACCGCGGGCGGGCGCCTGGCCCAGTACATCGGCCAGACGCTGCGCCAGGTGCACTTCCTGCGCACCATCTGGCTGGAAGGGGGCCGCCGCCTGCTGTGGCTGGAGGAGCTGTCCGCCCGGTCCGTCTCGCGGAGCCCGGTCCCGCCGCCGGAGCGGATGCGCTCCGGCATCACCCTGGACCGGGTCTCGTTCGGCTACCCCGGGACCGACCGGCCGGTCCTGGACGACGTCACGCTCCACCTGCCGGCGGGAGCGGTCGTCGCCGTGGTCGGCGAGAACGGGGCGGGCAAGTCCACGCTGGTCAAGCTCCTGGCGAAGATGTACGAGCCCGACTCCGGGCGGATCCTCGTCGACGGCGCCGACCTGGCCGACATGCCGGCCGACGCGTGGCGGGAGCGGCTCTCGGGCGCCTTCCAGGACTTCGCGCGCTTCGAGTATCCGCTGCGGCTGTCCATCGGGCTGGGCGACCTTCCCAGAGCCGAGGACGCCGAGGCCGTCGACCGGGCCGTCGAGCGCGCGGACGCCCGCACTCTGGTCGACCGGCTCGACCGGGGCCTGGACACCCGGCTCGGCAACACCTGGGCCGGCGGGGTGGAGCTGTCCGAGGGACAGTGGCAGAAGGTCGCGCTCGCCCGGGGCTACATGCGCGACGCTCCCCTGCTCCTGCTGCTGGACGAGCCCGCCTCGGCGCTGGACGCCGAGACCGAGCACCTGTTGTTCGAGCGCTACGCCGAACGCGCCAGGGCTCTCAGCGACCGGGACCGCATCACGCTGCTGGTCTCGCACCGCTTCTCCACCGTGCAGATGGCCGACCTCATCGTCGTCATGGACGGGGCCCGTGTGTGCGAACGGGGCACCCACGAGGAGCTCCTCGCGCTCGGCGGCCGCTACGCCGAGCTGTACGGGATCCAGGCCCGCGCCTACCGCGTCGAGAGGTGACCCGCGCCCGCTCCGTGCTACTCGTCGGGCTGCCCGGGAGACGCCGCGGGAAGGGCGTGGTCGATGAGGACGGCGGCGATGGCGGCGGCGGTGGGGAAGGAATCGCCGTCGAGGACTCGGGTGCGGGCCGCGGCGCCGTCGAGGAGCAGCGCCAGTTGCTCGCCGAGCCGTTCGGGGTCGGTGGCGCCGGCCTCACGGGCGGTGTCGGTGAACCGCCCGGCGATGGCGGTCTTGTAGTCGCGCGCGTACCGGGACGCGGGGTGTTGCGGGTCGTGGAGTTCGACGGCCGCCGCGATGTAGGGGCACAGGGGCGTGGACTCGGGTATCTCGAAGGCGGCGAGGAGTCGTTCACGCGGGGTGAGGTCGGTGCGGTCGAACACCCCGGCCATGACGTCGGGATCGAATCGGCGCAGGTATTCCGCGACGAGTTCGTCCTTGCCGGCGAAGTGCTGGTAGGCCGTGCGCTTGGACACCTGGGCCACGGCGCTGAGTTGGTCCATGCCGGTGCGGTTGATGCCCTGGTCGCGGAACAGCTGCTGTGACGCGCTGAGGATGCGCTCACGTGCGCCCCTGCCGCGGCGCCGGCCCTGGGGCCCCTTCTCCAACTCCGTCATTCCTCCAGCGTAGACCGCTTGGTACGGATCGGTCTACATAGCTTGCGCTCCGATCGACCGTCGCGTACGTTAAGTACACAGTTCGGTGTACTTAATAGCCGCGCTGATTCGCGTACCCATCAACGCAACGGAGTGATCGTGGGAAAGCTCGATGGGAAAGTAGCGGTCATCACCGGAGGATCCACCGGCATGGCGCTGGCCGGCGCCCGACTGTTCGTCGAGGAGGGCGCGCACGTCTTCATCCAGGCCCGGGGGCAGGAAGCACTGGACGACGCCGTCAGACTGATCGGCCGCAACGTCACCGCCGTCCAGGGCGACGCGGCCGAACTGGACGACCTGGACCGCTTGTACGACACCGTCAAGCGCGAGAAGGGCTCGATCGACGTGCTGTGGGCCAGTGCCGGGACGGGCGAACCCGCCGTCCTCGGCGAGATCACCGAGGAGCAGTTCCACCGCGCCTTCTCGCTCAACGCGCGCGGCACCCTGTTCACCGTGCAGAAGGCACTGCCGCTGATCAACGACGGCGGCTCGATCCTCATGACCGGATCCAACGCCTCACTCGGCGCCTTTCCCGGCTGGAGCCTCTACGCGGGAAGCAAAGCCGTCCACCAGGCCTGGGCCCGCGTCTGGCTCAACGAACTGCGCGACCGCGGGATCCGGGTCAACGTCCTGACCCCCGGCCAGGTCGGCACCGCCAAACAGGAGGAACTGTTCGACGAGGCGACCCGGGCCGCCTTCGAGTCCCTCATCCCCCGCGGAAGGATGGGCCGCCCCGAAGAGATCGCCACCATCGCTCTGTTCCTCGCCTCCGACGCCTCCAGCTACGTCAACGGCATGGAACTGGTCGCCGACGGCGGCACCACCGCCATCTGACCCGCACACCGCCGCCGCGGGCACGCCCCGCGGTGGACCGAAACCTCCAGAACACGAAGAGAGCAGACCTCATGAGCGGCATCACCCTCATCGGTACGGGGAACATGGCTAGGACCATCGGCACGCTCGCGGTGGCGGGCGGCAACACCGTCGAGGTCATGGGACGCGATCAGTCCAAGGCCGACGACCTGGCCACGGCTCTGGGCGGCGGTGCGACGGCGGGCGAGTGGGGCGCCGTCCCGGCCGGGGACATCGTCATCACGGCCCTGTTGTACGACGGTGTCGTTCCGGTCGTCACCGAGTACGGAGACGCCCTCGCGGGCAAGGTCGTCGTCGACATCAGCAATCCCTTCAACGCCACGTTCGACGGACTGGCCCACGGCGAGGAGACCTCGATCGCGCGGGAGATCGCCAGGGCGGCCCCGGCCGGCACCCGCGTGGTCAAGGCGTTCAACACCGTCTTCCGCCATGTCCTGGAACAGGGCCGTCCCGACGTCTTCATCGCCGGCGACGACGCGCGGGCCAAGGCGGACGTGGCGGCGTTCGTCGAGAGCCTCGGGCTGCGCCCGCTGGACGTCGGCGGCCTGAGGATGGCGCACTGGCTGGAAGGGATGGGCGTGGTCACGGTGGGCCTCGCCGGCAACGGGATCGGCCACGGGGACTTCGCTCTCGGCGCCAACGCACTCACCGGCTGAGCCCCGGGGCGAACAGGCGGCGGACAGGGCTCCGCGCCCCGGAACACACCCGTCGTGTGGTGCAGACCGGGTGCCCGTTCCCCTGCGGGATCACCCCAGGGGAACGGCACCGGCTCCGCGCCGCCACATGTCGTAGTTCCCGCATTCCGCCGTGACCTCGGCCGCCGCATGGGCCGCGGCGAAGAAGTCGTCGACCACCGGTGAGGTGTGCGAAGCCGCCACCGCGAGGCACACCTGGTCGGGCGCCAGATCCGCGACGGGCACGTAGCTGATGTTCGGATGCGAGTAGAACACGGTCGCCGAACGGGCCAGGAACGAGATGCCCCGCCCGGCCGCGACGTGCTCGAGCGTCTCGTCCACCCCGCGCACCAGGTACCCGGCGTTGGGGTGCGGCCGCCTGGTGGGCTGCGTGCTCGCGTCCATGTTCCAGACCAGCGGCTCGCCGGCCAGATCGTCCTCGGTGATCTGCTCCCGGTCGGCCAGTCGGTGGCCGGCCGGAAGGACCGCCACTCGCGGCTCGGTGTACAGCGGGACGACGCGCAGGCCGGCCTCGGCCATGGGCAGCCGGACGTAACCGACGTCGATGCGGCCGTCGAGCAGCATCGCGGCCTGGTCGTCCCCTTCGATGCGCTGCACGTCCACCAGAACGTCCGGGTGCCGGTCGGCGAACAGCCGGACCGCCGGAGCGACGGCGATGCCCGCCCGGAATCCGACCGTGAGCCGTGGGACGCCCCGCGCGGCCACGGTCACCCGGCGGCGGACCGCGTGTGCGGAGCCCAGCAGCGGACCGGCGTCGGTCAACAGCTGCCTGCCGGCGTCGGTCAGCTCCACCCCGTGGCTGTCCCTGGTCAGCAGCGGAGCGCCGAGGTCCTGTTCCAGCGCGCGGATCTGCCGGCTGAGCGCGGGCTGCGCGATGTGCAGCTCGTCGGCGGCGCGACCGAAGTGCAACGTGCCGGCGACGGCGACGAAGTAGCGCACTTTGCGCAGGTCCAGATCCATGGGGCCTCCCGGTCCGGCGATGCCTCGAGGGTATCGCAACGGCGAAAACGGGTCTTGGACACCCACTGGCGCCGATGGCATTCTGAACAAGTACCCGGAACGCATCGAATTCGAAGATTTCTCCGGGAATCGATGAGCAGGGCCCGAAAACGCAGGGGCGCATCATGCCTTTCGCCATTGAACGGCGTCCTCTCCAGCTTCAGAAAGCAGGAACACCCATGAGCAGCGTCAGCATCATCGGCCTGGGCAACATGGCCGGCGCCCTGGCCGCACGGGCGCTCGCCGGCGGCAACGCCGTCGAGATCATCGGCCGCGACCCGGTCAGGGCCGAGGAGCTGGCCGCCGAGCTCGGCGGCGCCACCGTCGGGACGGCCGGCGCGGCCCCGGCCGGGGACATCGTCGTCCTCGCCGTGCCGTACGCCGGCGCGGCGATGGTGGTCGGCGAGTACGGGGACGCGCTACGCGGCAAGACCATCATCGACATCACCAACCCCGTCTCCCCCGATCTCGCGGGCCTGGTCACCCCTGACGGCAGTTCCGGCGCACAGGAGATCGCCAAGGCCGCCCCCGCCGACGCGCATGTCGTCAAGGCGTTCAACACCCTGTTCTCCCATGTGCTGGCCGCCGGTCCGGCCGAGGACCGCCCACTGGACGTGTTCATCGCCGGCGACGACCCGCGGGCGAAGGCGCGTGTGTCGGCGTTCGTCGAGAGCATGGGGCTGCGCCCGATGGACACCGGGCCCCTGACCATGGCGCGGGCCCTGGAGAACGCCGGCCTGCTCGAACTGGGCCTCGTCGCCCATTCCGTCAAGCACACCGACTTCTCCCTGGGCGTCAGAATTCTCAAGTAAGCGCACCCCGCACCGCCCATTTCTCGCGCCATTTTCATACAAGGAGCAGTAGCGTGCGCGTTTTCGTCACCGGCGGGACCGGCCATTCCGGTTCGTACATCATCCCCGAGCTCATCGCCGCCGGGCACGAGGTCACCGGCCTGGCCCGGTCGGACACGGCCGCGGCGGCGTTGTCCGCGCTCGGCGCGAAGGTGCGTCGCGGGGATCTCGCGGATCTCGTCGGGCTCCAGGACGCGGCCGCGGATTCCGACGGCGTCGTCCACGTCGCGCACCGGCAGGACCTGCTGCCGTCCGGCGGGATCGACGCCGTGGCCGCCGCGGAGCTCCCGATCATGCTCGCGTACGGCGACGCTCTCGCGGGAACCGGAAAGCCGCTGGTCGCGGCGGGCAGCATCGGCTCGCCCGGGGACCTGGGCCGGCCGGTCACCGAGGAGGACCCGGCCCTTCCCGGCGGTGACGAGCACAAGGGCACCCTGCGGGTGCGCAACGTCGTGGAGACCGCCGTGATCGGCCTCGCCGAGCGGGGAGTGCGGTCGTCGGTCGTACGGATCGCCAACATCGCGCACAGCACGACCGACCGGGCCGGCTTCCTCGTGCACCTGATCGCGCTCGCGAAGGAGAAGGGCTTCGTCGGCTACCCCGGAGAGGGCGCGAACCCGTGGAACGCCGTGCACGTCCGCGATGCCGCCTCCCTGTTCCGCCTGGCGCTGGAGAAGGGGCCGGCCGGCAGGTACTGGCACGCGGTCGGGGACGGGGCCGTCCCGCTCCGCGAGATCGCCGAGGCCATCGGCGACCGCCTGGGCCTGCCCGTCGTGAGCGTCCCCGCGGACGTACTGATGGTGCCGGGGTACTTCGGGTTCCTCGCGCACATGGTCACGCAGAACTACCCGGCGTCCAGTCTCATCACCCGCCGGGACCTCGGCTGGGAACCCGCCCAGCCCGGTCTGCTCGCCGGTATGGACAACGGCCACTACTTCTCCAGGCGCGACCCGTGACCGTCCGGGGCCGCGCGACGCCTACCCTGGGGCCGTGACGATCACCAGGAACGCGCTCGCCGAGACCGAGTGGCGTGAGCGCGCGAGCCGGCACGAGGCGCGCGTGGACGCGCTGCTGGCCGACCACCTGCGGCGCCGCCGGGCGGGCGAGCGCCACCCCGTGGAGGACTTCCTCTTCACGTACTACAACCTCAAGCCGTCCCAGCTGCGCAGGTGGCACCCCGGCGCGGGTACGGCGCTGCTGGGCGAGGGCGCGCGCGCCCGGCTGGACGAGCGGTTCTACACCGAGGCCGACGGCGCGGTGGCGCTGGACACCGAGTCCTTCGTCGCCGCGCGGCCGGTGCTGGGGTTCGTCGAGCGGCTGCTGGAGTCGGTGGCGGCCCGCCCCGCGCACCTGGGCTGTTTCGGCCTGCACGAATGGGCGATGGTGTACCGGACCACCGAGGTCCGCCACGGCCAGGTGCCGCTGCGGCTGGGGCACGAGGGCACGGACCGGGTGGTGGAGTCGCACCGCGTCCAGTGCTCGCACTTCGACGCCTACCGCTTCTTCACCGAGCCCGCCCGGCCCCTCAACGCTCTGCGGCCCACCCGCGAGACCCAGGCCGACCTGGACCAGCCCGGGTGCCTGCACGCCAACATGGACCTGTACAAGTGGGCCTACAAGCTGGCCCCGGCCGTACCGTCCGAGCTCGTGGTGGACTGCTTCGAGCTGTCGAAGGACATCCGCGTGCTGGACATGCGGGCCTCGCCCTACGACCTGGCCGACTGGGGGTATCCGCCGGTCCGGATCGAGACGGCGGAGGGCAAGGCCGCCTACATGGCGGCCCAGAGCGCGTTCGCCGAGCGCGGCGCCGCACTGCGCGAGCGCCTGCTGCGCGTGTGCCGGGCCCTGCGGGAGCGATGAGGGCGGCGGCGGCCGCTCACCCCCCGCTCGCGCCCTCCTCCGCCGCGGGCCGATCCTGAAGGGACACCACGAACACCATGCGTGCGCGCACCTCCGGCAGGTCGAAGGAGGCGCTGCCCCCCTTCCCGCACGAGGTGGAGCTCCCGGCGGCCTTCGGGGACTGGTACGACATCGCCGCCGTCCATCTGGGGGCGGCCGAGCGTCGGGACTCCTCCTGGCGGAGGCTCGTGGCGGGCCTGTCGGCAGCGCTCACGGTGCTGTGAGCGGGCCGGATGCGGGCCCCGTGGGAACGACGAAGGGGGCGGCGCCGTTCGGCGCCGCCCCCTCAGTACCGCTTCCGGGGGCTAGCCCTCGGTGGACTCACCCGAGTCCGCCGGGGTGTCCCGGCGCTTGCGGGTGAAGTACACGGCCGCGCCACCGCCGGCGATCGCCACGGCTCCCGCGGCCACCAGGCCGGCCAGGGCCGTACCGGTGACGGGCAGGCCGCCCGACTCACCGGGGACGCCGCTCTCGTCGGCGGGCGTCGTGGGCTCGTCGCTCTCGGCCGGGTCCGTGGGCCCGTCGCTCTCCGCCGGGTCCGTGGGCCCGTTGGTGGGATCCGGGGTCGGGTCCTCCGTCGGGTCCTCGGTCGGGTTCTCCGTGGGCTCCTCGGTGGGAGTCTCGGTGGGCTCCTCCGTCGGGTCCTCCGTCGGAGTCACGGTGGGCTCCTCGGTCGGGTCCACCTCGTCGCACTTGACCTTGAAGACCTTGTGCTTGCCGTTGCCGTTCTCGCCCTCGAACGTCCAGTTCAGGCGGTAGTGGCCGTTCGGGAGCTCCTGGAGCTCGGTGAGGCCCTCGCCCTCGTCGTCCAGGACGATGGTGTCCGAGAGCACGACCTCGCGGTCCGAGGGCTTGCCGCCCTGGGTGGTGATCTCCCAGGACACGTCCTGGGCGGCGTCGAAGCCGAAGGCCGCGATCTGGAACTCGCAGACCTTCGGGACGTTGCGGCGGTCGTCCTCGGGCGTGAGGGGATCGTGGATCTTCACGGTCCCGTTGTCGCCGCGCTCGTGGTTGGGAACCTGCACGGAGTCACCGGGCGAGGCCGACGCCAGGGCGGAGCCGCCCAGGACGGCGGCCGCCACGATGGCGGTTCCGGTCATGAAGCGGGCACAGAACGTGCCCGCGTGGAAGGGGATGCTCACAGGGGGACTCCTGCGTGTCGTGATGCCGAGGCGAGCGGGGCACCTGGCCACCTGTGGTCGGGACGGAGAAAACTTATCTCTCTTCCCACAAGAAGCAGTAGTCACACCTGCGACAGGTCACCGAAATGAGACCCGCCGCACACGGAGAGGCGTGAGGCGATCACCGTGCGTCAGAACGAGGAGCCCGCCAGCCCCCACAGAGCGACGAAGGCCAAGGTCAGGGAGAACAGGACCGACAGCGCGAACACCGGGACGTGCAGCCACCGGAAGCGGCCGGCCTCCACCGGCACCCGCCGCCAGTGCCACACGCCGACCGTGATCCCCGCCGCGACGAGCCCGGCCGCCACGGCCCACACGACCATCGGCGTCTGCGCCCAGCTGCCCATCCGCTGGGCCGCCGCCAGCCAGGCCAGGGCGCCCGCCGACAGGGACACGATGCGCAGGCGGTCCAGGCGCCGCTGCGCGACCAGGGTACGGCGGCGCAGCATCAGGGAGACCAGCAGGAGCGGAGGGAGCACCGCCATGACCAGTGTCTGGGCGATCATCGCCCAGCCGGGCATGACCGGGACCAGGGGTTCGGGCCGGTCCTTGAGGAGTTCGTAGCTCAGCCCGACGGCGTCCAGGGACATGGAGTTGGCCATGACGACGACGCCGTGGGAGTCGTCGAAGGCCACCATCGTGCTGGTGCCGAGCGATCCGCCGCTGTGCATGGTGACCTCGCCGACGCCGGGCACCGGTGCGATGTGCCAGGCCAAGCCCACGTCGAAGCCGTCGAGCCCCGTCTCCGCCTCCGCGGTCGCACCCGGGTAACGCACGTCCTCGCGCAGGGGCTCCAGGGCGCCCATGCCGGGCGCGGTGCCCGAGGTGACCGCGCTGAGCAGGCGGGTCAGGTCGGGGGTCGTGCTCCAGGTCGTGATCCCGGCGGGGGCGTAGGCGGTGTTGTGCCAGGGGTGGGAGGGGGCGCCGGGTTCGATGTGGGGCGCCGCGCCGCCCTCGGGCACGCCCGCGTGGACGAGCGTGTCGTCCATGCCCAGCGGGTCCAGGATCCGCTCCCGGACCAGGTCGGGGTAGGGGGTCCCGCTCTCCGCGGCCAGGGCCTCGCCCAGCACGGAGTAGCCGAGGTTGGAGTACGCGTACTCCCCCTTGGTCCCGGCCTCGGTGAAGGTCAGGGCCGTCGGCGGGGTGCTCGGCGTCGCGGTAGGGGTCCGCCGTGGTGAGCGCGGGCAGGATCTGCTGCCCGAGCAGGTCCCCGTCGGGAGCGGTCGGCAGTCCGGAGTGGTGGGTGGCCAGTTCCTCCAGCGTGGCGGAGGCGACCTCCGGGTCGGCGAAGTCCACGTCGGGGAAGACCTCGGCCAGGGTGCGGTCCAGGGAGGTCTCGCCGCTCTCGACCATGTCCGCGAGGGTCATCGCGGTGATCGTCTTGAAGACCGACGCCGTCTCGAAGAGGGTGTCCTGCTCCGCCGTGCCGGCGACGGCCCGCTCCACCGCGTCGGGGTCCTCGATCGGGAAGCGCGCGACGCTCAGCCCCTGGACGGCCTCGGGGTCGACCACGGACTCCAGGTCCGCGACGAGGGCGTCGTCGCCCGAGAAGGCCGCGGGGGGCGGCGGAACGTGGGGAGCCAGGATCAGGGCCGGTACGGCGGTGGCCACGCCGACGGCCAGGGCGACGAGCCACACGCGGCCGGGCGCGGGCGCGGAGAGGCGCCTGACCCCGCGCGCAGGGGCGGTGGGGGCCTGGGGGGAGTCAACGGAAACCATGCCCCCAGACTGACCCGCCCGCCCGCGTCCTTGAAGTCGCCGCTGTCACCGTCCGGCCGTGAGAATCGGGCCGCCGCGGCATGACAGATGTCATGCGCCGCCCTCCGCGCACCGCCCTCCGCCCTCCGCCCTCCGGCCGGCGGCCGCCGGCCGCCGGTCCGGCGCCCGGCCCCCGCGCCCCCTCACGCGGTGCCGTGCACGATGCGCTCGGCGTACTCCTCCTTGGGCTGGAGCTCGCCGGACAGGATCCGCTCGGCGTAGTGGCAGGCCACCTTGTGCGTGCCCCTGATCGTGCGCAGCTCCGGGCGCTCGGTGTCGCAGCGCTCCTCCTGGCGCCACGGGCACCGGGTGTGGAAGCGGCAGCCCGGGGGCGGGGCGGCCGGGGACGGCAGGTCGCCCGCCAGCAGGATGCGCTCGCGGGCGTCCTCCACCTTCGGATCCGGCACCGGCACGGCCGACATCAGGGAGCGCGTGTACGGGTGCATCGGGGTCTCGTAGAGGTCGTCGCCGGAGGCCTCCTCCACGAGCGAGCCCAGGTACATCACGCCGACCACGTCGCTGACGTGGCGCACGACCGCGAGGTCGTGCGCGATGACCAGGTAGGTCAGGCCGAGTTCGGACTGGAGCCCCTCCAGGAGGTTGAGCACCTGCGCCTGGATGGACACGTCCAGTGCCGAGACCGGCTCGTCGCAGATGATCAGGTCGGGCCGCAGCACCAGGGCGCGGGCGATCCCGATGCGCTGGCGCTGGCCGCCGGAGAACTCGTGCGGGTACCGGGTGAGCGCCTTGGCCGAGAGCCCCACGCGCTCCAGTGCGTCCACCACGCGGGCCCGCTGGTCCTGGAGCGTGCGTGCGCGCCGCTCCCCCGGGCTCATCTCCTGATCGCCGTCCGGGCCGCCGATGCCGTGCGCCTGGAGGCCCTCCAGCAGGATGGACCCGATGTTCTGGCGCGGGTTGAGGCTGCCGAGCGGGTCCTGGAAGACCATCTGCAGGTTGCGGCGCTCCCGGCGCATCGACTCGGTGTCCAGGCCCGCCAGGTCCCGGTCGCCGAACCACACCTGGCCCTCGGTGATGTCGACCAGTCGCAGCACCGCCCGGCCGAGGGTGGTCTTGCCGCAGCCCGACTCCCCCACCAGGCCGTAGGTCTGGCCGCGCTCGATGGTCAGGCTGACGCCGTCCACCGCGCGCACGTGGCCGATGGTGCGGTCGAAGACCACACCGCGCTTGATCGGGAAGTGGACCTTGAGGTCCTTGATCTCCAGCAGGCTCATCCCCGTGCCTCCTCGTCGCCGACCGCGGCCGGGCTCTCCAGAACGGTGCCGTCGGCCGCCTCGGCGTGTTCGATCGGGTTCACGCACCGGTGCGTGTGCTCGTCGGACGCGTGCACGAGCTCGGGCGCCCCGTGCACGCACTCCATCGTGTAGTGGTCGCACCGGGGCGCGAACGCGCACCCGTCCGTCCAGGCGATGTTGTCGTTGACCGACCCCCGCACGGGGGTGAGCGGCTCGCCGCGCGGTGCGTCCAGGCGCGGCACGGAGCCCAGGAGCCCGACCGTGTACGGGTGGGTGGGCTCGGCGAAGAGCGGGCCCCGGGGCGCCGCCTCCACGGCCCGCCCCGCGTACAGGACGTTGACGTCGTCGCACAGGCCCGCCACCACGCCGAGGTCGTGCGTGATCATCAGCAGGGCCGTGCCCTCCTGGACGACCAGGTCCCTGAGCAGTTCCAGGATCTGCGCCTGGATGGTCACGTCCAGCGCGGTGGTGGGCTCGTCGGCGATCATGAGCTTGGGCCGGCAGGCCACCGCCATGGCGATGAGGGCGCGCTGGCGCATCCCGCCGGAGAGGTGGTGCGGGTACTCCCGGAGCCGCCGCGTGGGATCGGGGATGCCCACCCGGTGCAGCAGGTCCTCGGCCTCCTTGCGGGCGGCGGCGCCCCGCAGCCCGCGGTGCCGCCGGAGGATCTCGGTGACCTGGAGGCCGATGGGGATGACGGGGTTCAGGGAGCTGAGCGGGTCCTGGAAGATCATCGCCAGTTGCGCGCCCCGCAGGTCGCGCATCCGGCGCGGGGACAGGGCGAGCAGGTCGGTCTCGCCCTCGGGCAGGCGCATGCGGGCCGCACCGCCGACGGTGAGTCCGCGCGGGGGCAGCAGTCCCATCAGGGCGAGCGAGGTCACGCTCTTGCCGCAGCCGGACTCGCCGACCAGGCCGGTGACCCGCCCCTCCTCCAGCGTGAAGGAGACCCCGTCCACGGCCCGGACGTCGTCCGATCCGCGGCGGTGGAACACCACGGACAGCTCGTCCACCGTGAGCAGCGGCGTGCTGGAACTCATGGTCACTTCCTCACCTTCGGATCGAGGGCCTCCCGCATGGCCTCACCCAGCAGGGTGAAGCCGAGGGCGGTGACGATGATGGCCAGCGCCGGGTACACGGCGAGCGACGGCGCGCTGGACAGGAACCGCTGGGCGTCGGCGAGCATCGTGCCCCACTCGGGGAAGGCCGGGTCGGGGTTGCCCAGGCCCAGGTAGGACAGGGCCGCGGCGTCGATGATGGCGGTGGCCAGGGTGAGGGTGCTCTGGACGATCACCGGGCCCATGGAGTTGGGCAGGATGTGCGCCAGGGCGATGCGGCGCTTGCGCACGCCGAGCGCCTGGGCGGCCAGGACGTAGTCGCGGGAGCCCTGGGAGATCATGGCGCCGCGCAGCAGGCGGGCGAAGATCGGGATCTGGGCGACGCCGACCGCGATCATGACCGTGGTCAGGCTGGGGCCGATGAGCGCGGCGACGGTGACGGCGAGCAGCAGGGTGGGCAGCGCCAGCATCATGTCGATGACGCGCATGACCACGTTGTCGAGCCGGCGCCCCCAGGCGCCGCCGAGGGCAGCCGCGGCGCCCGCCGTGCCGCCCATCAGCGCGCCGACGCAGAACCCGACGAGGGTGGCGACCACGCCCACGAGCAGGGTCTGTCTGGCGCCGATCACCATCCGTGAGAACTGGTCGCGGCCCAGGTTGTCCAGCCCCAGGAGGTTCTCCGCGCGCGGTCCGACGAACACGTTGCGGTTGGGGAAGACCTCCGAGCCCCACGTCTGCGCGGTCGGGCTGTAGGGGGCGATGAGCGGCGAGAAGAGCGCCACGAGGATGAACACGGTGACGATGACCGCGCCGGAGATCGCCATGGGGCTGCGGCGCATGCGCACCAGCGCCTCGCGCCAGACTCCGGCGCCGTGGCCGTCGTCGCCGCGTCCGCCCATGAGCTCGGCGAGCCGGTCGACCTTGGCGGCCTTGCGGCCCAGCAGGGGCACGTCCCCGCTCCTGGTCCCGGCGGCCGCGGGATTCTGAGGACTCGGTGGCGTCGTCATCACTGGGCCCGCACTCTCGGGTCGAGGAGGCTGTAGGAGATGTCCACCAGCAGGTTGATGAACACGTAGACGGTGGCGATGATCAGGATGAACCCGGTGAGCACGGGGTAGTCGCGTTCCTGGGTGGCCGAGTAGATGAACGACCCGATCCCCGGGAAGGCGAACACGCTCTCGGTGAGGACCGCCCCGGCGAAGAGGCTTCCGGTGAGCAGACCGATGGCGGTGACCACGGGAAGCATCGCGTTGCGCATGACGTGCCTGGTGCGCACGGTGTTGCGGTGCAGGCCCTTGGCGTCGGCGGTGCGCACGTAGTCCTCCTCCAGCACCTCCAGGACGCTGGCCCGCGTCATGCGGACGATGACCGCGAGGGGGATGGAGGCCAGCGCCAGGCCCGGCAGCACCAGGTGGGCGAGCGCGTCGGCCACCACGTCCCACTCGCCGGTGCGCAGGCCGTCCAGGACGGCGAAGCCGCTGAGGTTGGTGCGGTTCAGCCCCGGGGAGAGGCGAAAGGCCGAGGGGAACAGGCCGAGCCGCTCGGCGAAGACGACCTTGAGGATGAACGCCAGGAAGAACACCGGGGTGCAGATGCCGACCAGCGATCCGCCGACGGCCGCGAAGTCCAGCACGGTCCCGCGGCGGCGGGCGGCCAGGTAGCCCAGCGGCAGGCCGACCGTGACGGCGATGACCATGGCCGACACGGCGAGCTCGAACGTGGCGGGGAAGCGGGTCAGGAACTCCTCCAGGACCGGTCGCCCGGTGGTGATGGAGGTGCCCAGGTCGCCTTGGAGGATGCGGCGCAGGAAGGTCAGGTACTGGACCGCGAGCGGCTCGTCCAGTCCCAGTGAGCGACGGAGCGAGGCGCGCTGCTGATCGGTCGCGTCATCGGGGAGGAGGGCGTACTCCGGACCGCCGGGAAGCCGTTGCAGCCAGACGAACAGCAGGATCGAGAGTCCGACCAGGGTCGGGATCAGCTGGAGCACTCGCCTGACGATGAATCGCAGCACCTTCGCCGCCTTTCGTCAGTGGTGAGAACGATGTGACGCGGGCGCGGCCGCCGGGATGGGGCGGGCGCCGCCGAGGAGGGGGTGGGTCGGTCCGGCGCCCCGGGGGTGGCCCGGAGCGCCGGTCGCACGCGCGGACCGCGTGCAGGGTGGGGGCCCGGCCGTCGCGCGAGTGACCGGCCGGGCCCTCCCCCGAGGGGGTGCGAACGCCCTACTTCCAGGAGGCTTCGGAGAAGTTCTCCTGGGTGAGCGGGCTCACCGCGGGCGGGTTGACGCTCTCGGCGAAGGCGATGGACGGCGGGGAGCTGGAGATGGGCAGCCCCGGCAGGATGTCCATGATCTGGTTGTTCAGTTCCTGGTAGGCGGCGACGCGCTCCTCGTAGTCCGGGTTGCCGCTCGCCTCCTCCATGGCCTCGAACAGGTCCTCGTCACGGAAGCCGAACTCGCTGTTGTACCCGGAGAACCAGGTGCCGATGAAGTTGTAGGCGTCGTTGTAGTCACCGGTCCAACCGAGCAGGTACAGCGGGCACTCGCCGGAGTTGGTGCGCGGGATGTAGTCGGCCCACTCGTAGGTGACCGGCTCCACGGTCACGCCGACCGCCTCCAGGTCCGCGGAGATGACGTCGAAGATGTCGCGCGGCGCGGGCATGTAGGGGCGGGTGACGTCGGAGGGGTAGCAGAACTCCAGCGTCAGGTCCTCCTGGCCGGCGTCGGCGAGCATCTCCTCGGCCAGTTCGGGGTCGTAGTCGTAGGTCTGCACGTCCGGTGACCAGCCGTCGAGGGTGTCGGGGTGGAACTGCGTGGCCACCTCACCGCCGGCGGGCAGGATCGTGTCGACGATGCGCTGGCGGTCGACCGCGTGGGCCAGCGCCTGGCGGACCTCCACATCGGCGAGCGCCTCGTTGGCCTCCTGCTGGTAGGCCATGTACAGGACGTTGAACACGTCGCGTGTGGGCACCTGGAAGCCGGCGGCCTCCAGCGGTTCCACGTCGGCGGGGGCGACGAGGTCGTAGCCGTGGATGTCCCCGGCCTCCAGGGCCTGGCGGCGGGCCGTCTCGTCGGGGATGGCGCGCAGGATCATGGTCTCGAAGCCCGCGGGCTCGCCCCAGTAGTCTTCGAAGCGCTGGAGGGTGACCTCGTCCTGGTCCTGGTCCCACTCCTGCACGGTGAAGGGCCCGGTCCCGGACACGGTCCCGGCGACCTGGCTGTACTCGGGGAGCGTGAAGTTGCCCTCCTCGCCGGTGACCTCCTGGTCGGCGATGGACTCCAGCGTGGTCGGGCTCATGAGGCCGAACGCCGCGAGGCTGAATCCGCCGGGGAAGATCGAGGAGTATTCCGTGATGGTGATGACCGGGGTCAGCTCGTCCTGCGCCTCACAGGAAACGAACCGCGACTCGGGGATCTCCTCGTCCTCGTTCTCCGCGAACCCGCCGAACACCGACTGCCAGTAGTAGGAGTTGTTGGAACTCTGGTAACCGCCGGTGAGGTTGTGCCAGCGGTCGAAATTCGCACAGACGGCTTCGGCGTCCAGGGCGTCGCCGTCATGGAACTGCACGTTCTCACGAAGGTGGAACGTCCATTCGGTTCCGTCCTCGGACTGTTCCCAGTCCTCGGCGAGCCCGCCGACGATCTCGCTGCCGCCCGACTCGTGGCGCAGCAGTGTTTCGAAGACCTGGCGGCTGTATCGGTAGGTCTCACCATCGCTGGTGAGGAAGGGGTCCAGGGTGCTGATGCTCCCCGCGGCCGCGAACACGAAGGGCTCTGAGGAGTCTGCACCGTCCCCCCCTTCGCGCGTACTCTCCGCGCACGCCGTCGCCACCAGCGCGAGTGAGGTAGCCGCCGCCAGCATGGCGAGCGGCTTTCGAGAAGACTTCGTGAGCATGGTCCACCTCAGTGTGGGCCGGGGGTATGGCCCTCGTCGATTGAGTGGACCCTAGACCGAACTCGGTACCGGGGGGAAGATAGACGACTGGGTGTTAATACAACCGTTTCAGTTCTGTGCCGGGATCCATAGGTCGCGTTTCCTGGCGTGGTGTACAACTGCGCGCCCATAGCACGATCGACCGCCTCGCGATACCCCTGTCACTTTCCGCGCACGCGCAGAAACACCTTTTACATCGGCTCATCGGATGAATAACGGAACATGATTTTTGTTCCCAATCGTCACACCAAGCCCCTCAGGCCCCGGCGCATCAGGCCCGGAAGCGTCCTATGATCTGGCAATGACCACTCCCCTTGACGACGCGGGCCTGACCGCGTTCCTGGAAGGCCAGGAGACCTCCTGGCTGGCCGAACAGCTCATGCTGGTGGCCGACGAGGACCCCATCACCCGTATCCGCCTGACCGCCGCGGCTGGTGACGAGAGCGCCGTCGAGGAGGCCAGGGCCGCGACCCTCGCCGCCGTCGTCGACCACGCACCGGCCGCCGAGGACGAGGAGGAGGACGACGGCGACACCCTCCACCGCACACTGGACCTGCTGGACGACCTGGTCGACTACGGGTTCGAGGACGAGACCTCCGACATCGCCGACGAGGCGCGCGAAATCTACGTCACCCGCCACGGGGAGGACGACAGCGAGCACCTGGCGCGCCTGCACGTCATCGCCGACGGCTCCGACGAGGACGAGGAACACGAGCAAGCCGTGTAGGAGCGGCGGTGGGGGGGCGGGCGGACCGGGGAGCGACCCGGAGCGCCCGCCCTTCGTGCTCCCTACACGTCGCGCGCTCCGCACCAGCGGCGCACCTCGGTGCTCCACAGGGCGATGTTGGCGGTGATGGCGAGCAGGGCGGAGAGGACGCCGACGAGCATCAGGGGCGTGTCGGCCAACTGGGCGGCCAGGCGCAGCGCGGCGGCGGCGCCGACCAGCGCGACCGCGGACAGGACGCGGGCCGCCCACCACGGGGCGGGCACGGCCCGGCGCACGGGGATCGCGGTGCCGGCCAGGGCGGCGCCCACGACGGCCGCGCCGACCACCAGGGTCCACATGGACGCCGTGAAGCGGTCCGGGACACCGGCGTCCAGGGCGGCCCACACCATGTAGGCCTGGAGCGCGCCCACCGGGAGCGCGGCGAGGAGTACGCCGGCGGTCTGCGTGACGTCCGCGGGCGGGCGCTGCCCGGCGCGGCGCGAGGCGAAGAGCCGCGCGGCGTCGGCGCCGGAGAGCGAGGAGAGGCGGGCCGCCCCCCGGGCGGGGCGGTCGCCGCCGGCGCCGCGGGGCCGGCCGGCCCGGGTGCCGCTCTGGGCGGTGCCGGTCCCGGATGTGTCGGTCTGGACCTCCGCGGGGGTTGGGGCGGGGGACGAAGCGGTATCTTGCATGCCGACCAGGGTCGCGTGTCGGCCGCCTTCGCACAAGTCGCCCCTAGCGGGGCACACGCCCCGAAACCGCCCTGCCACGCACAGCGACGGCCCTCCGGGGCCTCAGGCGAACGTCGGCCCCATCCGCTGCTCGACGTACCCCAGCGCCCGCTCGACCAGGGTGTCCACGTCCAGCCGCACGTCGAACACCGCACCCTCCTCGTCCGCACCCAGCGCCTCCAGGGTGTCCAGCTGCGAGCGCAGCAGCGCGGGCGGCATGAAGTGGTCCGGGCGCGCGGCGATGCGGTCGAGGATCACCTGCTCGGGACCGTCCATGTGCAGGAAGTGCACGTCCCGGGCGCCGCCCCGCAGGACGTCGCGGTAGTCGCGCCTCAGCGCGGAACAGGCCATCACCGAGTCCTGCCCGCGGGCGTCGTGCCCGGAGATCCACCCGGCCAGCTCGCGCAGCCACGGCCAGCGGTCCGCGTCCGTCAGCGGCACGCCCGCCGCCATCTTGTCGATGTTGGCCCGGGGGTGGAACGTGTCGGCCTCGGCGAAGGGCAGACCGAGCCGTTCGGCCACCTGGTGGGCCACGGTCGTCTTCCCGCTACCCGCGACGCCCATGAAGACAAAGTGCATGGTCTCTCCGTGTCATGGGCCCGCGCACGTGCGCGTGGACGGGCCCACCAATAGTGATATCGATCTTTCGGGCTAGGCTTCAGGCTGACGACTGGCCGGGAGCGGTCGAGGACGGAGCCGACAGGAGCACGGAAACGATGGCGACAGACCACCGCACGCTGCACAACCGGGTGCTCGCGGTGCTCGGGCCCGCCATCGCCGGGGACGAGTACGCCGCCGGCCACACGTTCACCCTCCAGGGCCTGGAGCAGGACTTCGGCGTCTCCCGCACCGTGGCGCGCGAGGCAGTCCGGGTCCTGGAGTCGATGCGGCTCGTGGTGAGCCGCCCCCGCACCGGCATCCGGGTGCGCCCCCGCCGCGAGTGGAACATCTTCGACCCCCAGCTGATCCGCTGGCGGCTGGCCGGTGACGGCCGGATGGACCAGCTCCGCTCCCTCAACGAGTTGCGCGCCGCCGTGGAACCGGCGGCCGCCGCGCTCTCGGCCCGCCACGGCGAGGCCGAGGAGCGGGCCCAGCTGGCCGTGGTGGCCGAGCGGATGGCCGCCACCGGACGCGCGGGCGACCTGGAGACCTTCCTCGACCTGGACATCGCCTTTCACCGCCGCATCCTCGAACTGTCCGGCAACGAGATGTTCGCCGGGCTGGCCCAGGTGGTCGCCGAGGTCCTGGTCGGCCGGACCTCCTACCACCTGATGCCGCTGACGCCGCGGCCGGAGGCGCTGCGCCTGCACCTGGCGGTGGCCCAGGCCATCCGGGACGGGCTCCCGGACGTCGCGGAGGCCGCGATGCGCTCCATCGTCACGGAGGTGTCCACCGCGCTGGAGGACGACGCGCCGCCGAGCGACGCGCCGTCCGCCTGAACGGTGGACTCCCCCACGGTCTAGGGCGTGTTTTTCTGCAGGCTTTCGGGTGAGCTCGCGGTCGTCAGGTCGTCTCTCGCAAGACGATGTGCGAAGTTCAGCCTGGTCGTGCTTGACGAGCGCAGAGGCGCCGCGAGAGGCGGTCCTGACGGCCGCGAGCCCGGAATGCTTCAAAAAACACGGCCTAGACGACCAGGCTGAGGCCGAAGGCCAGGCCGAAGCCGACGAAGCCGATGAGCGTCTCCATGACGGTCCAGGTCTTCAGCGTGGTCTTGACGTCCATGTTGAGGAAGCGCCCGACCAGCCAGAAGCCCGAGTCGTTGACGTGCGAGAACGCGGTGGCGCCACAGGCGATGGCCACGACGACCAGGGCCAGGTCGATCGAGGACAGGCCGGTGCTGGCGTGCACGGCCGGCGCGATCAGGCCGGCGGCGGTGGTCAGGGCGACGGTCGCCGAACCCTGGGCCACGCGCAGGGCCAGGGCGATGACGAAGGCCGCGACGATCACGGGCAGGCCGGTCGACTCCAGGGTTCCGGCGAGCGCCTCGCCGATACCGCTGGTGCGCAGGACACCGCCGAACATGCCGCCCGCGCCGGTGATGAGGATGATGGCGCACACGGGGCCGAGCGCGCCGCCGACGATCTCCTCCACGCGCTTGCGGCTGAAGCGCCCGCTGCCGAGCACGATCATCGCGGCGAGCAGGGTGACCAGCAGGGCGATGGGCGTCTGGCCCAGCAGCAGGAGGATCTGCACCCACAGGGCGTCCTCGGCGACGGCACCGGTGGCGACGAGGGTGGAGGTGCCGGTGTTGCCGAAGATCAGCAGCATCGGGAGCAGCAGGAGGCCGAGGACGGTGGCCAGGTGCGGCGGGTCCTCGTGCTTGACCGTGCCGTCGGCCATGATGTCGTCGGGCACGGGGAGCTCGAACCGCTTGCCCGCCCACAGGCCGAAGAGGTAGCTGGACACGTACCAGGTCGGGATGGCCAGGACCAGGCCGACCAGCAGGGTCAGGCCCATGTCGGCGCCGATCTCCACGGCGGCGGTGACGGGCCCGGGGTGCGGCGGGACGAAGGCGTGCATGACCGCGAACGCGCCGGCCGTGGGCAGGGCGTACATGAGCACGGATCCGCCCACGCGGCGGGCCACGCTGAAGACGATCGGCAGCATGACGATGAGGCCGACGTCGAAGAAGATCGGGAAGCCGAAGAGCAGTGAGGCCACACCGAGGGCCAACGGCGCGCGCTTCTCACCGAAGAGCCTGATCAGGGCACTCGCCAGGACCGCGGCACCGCCGGTGATCTCCAGCATGCGCCCGATCATGACGCCCAGTCCGACCAGGAGGGCGACGTTGGCGAGTGTGCCGCCGAAGCCGTCCAGGAGGGTGGGCACCACCCCGGAGACCGGGATGCCGGTGGCGAGCGCGGTCAGCACGCTGACCAGGACGAGCGCGACGAACGCGTGCAGGCGGAAGCGAATGATCAACAGCAGCAGGAGCGCGATGGCGCCCGCCGCGATCCCGAGAAGGGGACCCGTGCCGTAGACGGGCTCGAAGTTCTCCACGACGGAGCCTTCCAGTGGACGGTGGTGCGGTGGCCGCCGTGTACACGGCTCTGACCCACGCTGGAAACGAACACCGGCAATGGTAATACCATTTGTGAGCTTCTGTGAACCCACGCGTTCGTTTCTGTTACGTCGCTGAGACCCGCGTCACCCACAACCCCCGCCCCGCAGGCGTTCCCGCACGTCGGGCCGCCAGGAGATCCCAGACCCAGGAGAAGGAGAAGGACGCTCACCCTCCAGGACACGGCGTCGTCCAACAGCAGGACCGGGGAACGGTGCCGACGAGAGCGTCGCCGCTCCCGGCCCACCGCGTGATCGTGCGCGAACCCCGCGACCTTTTTCCTCGAATCCGAGACCCGTGAGCTGGAGGGATGCGATGATTTGCGCCCCGCACCGACGGGGGCTGTTCACTCGACTCCTTGACAGCATGTTGTCGTTTTGACAGACTGTTGTCATGAGCACAGAGAGCGCCACCACCGTCCACCTCGCCGTCTACGACGATCTCGCCGACTGGGAGATCGGGCACGCGGTGTCCCAGATCCGCGGCGGCGACTGGCAGCGCCAACCCGGCCGCTACGACGTCGTCACGGTCGGACTGACCGGCGCGCCGATCACCACGATGGGCGGGCTCACGGTGCTGCCCGACATCACGCTCGCCGACCTCAAGCCCACCGCCAGCGCCATGCTGATCCTGCCGGGCGCCACCGGATGGGACATCGACCCCGAGTCGCTGGCGCCCTTCGCGTCCGCCGCCGGGATCTTCCTGGACGCGGGCGTCCCGGTCGCCGCCATCTGCGGCGCCACCGCCGGCCTGGCCCGCGAGGGGCTGCTCGACCACCGCGACCACACCAGCGCGGTCCCGGAGTACCTCCAGGCCACCGGCTACTCCGGCGCGGACCGCTACCGCCACGACCTCGCCGTCATCGACGGCGACCTCATCACCGCCAACCCGACCGCCCCGGTCGAGTTCGCCCGGCAGATCTTCCTGCGCCTGGACCTGCACCTGCCCCGGGTCGTCGACGCCTGGTACCGGTTGTTCGCCCAGCACGACGCCTCGGCCTACATGGTCCTGCAGGAGGAGGCGTGAGCACGGCCCCCGCCGCGGCCGACCACGCCGAACTGCTCACCGGAACCGCGATGAGCGTCTTCCGCCTGAACGGCCAGATCCTGGCCGTGGCCGAGGAGCTGGCCCGCGCGGGCGGGCTGACGGCCGCGCGGTGGCAGGTACTGGGCGCGGTCCTGGCCGAGCCGCAGCCGGTCTCCGCCATCGCCCGCCGGTTCGGCACCTCCCGCCAGAGCGTCCAGCGCATCGCCGACGTGCTGGTGGAGCAGGGCCTGTGCGAGTACCGGCCCAACCCGGCGCACAGCCGGGCCAAGCTGCTCAGACCCACCGACGCGGGGGTGGCCGCCGTGCGCAGGATCGACCCCGACCACGCCCGGTTCGCCGACGCGCTGGTGGCCGAGATGGGGGCGGAGGAGGCGCAGAGGGCGCTGACGGCCCTGCGCTCGCTGTCCCAGGCCCTGGACCGGGTCACCAGGGACTGACCGGCGCCGGTTATGTTCGGTGGGCACCCACACGAAGGAGCCCGCCATGATCGACCTGCGCTCGGACACCGTCACCCGCCCCACCCCGGACATGCGCCGCGCCATGGCCGGAGCCGAGGTCGGCGACGACGTGTTCGGCGAGGACCCGACCGTGCGCGAACTGGAGGAGGAGACCGCCGCCCTGCTCGGCACGGAGGCGGCGCTGTACGTGCCCTCCGGCCACATGGCCAACCAGCTCGGGCTGTACGTGTCCACGCGCAGCGGCGACGAGGTGTGGGCGCACGAGCACCACCACCTCATCGGAGACGAGCAGGGCGCCTCGGCCGTGCTCGCGCGGGTCCAGCCGCGCACCTTCTCCGAGGGCGTGGCGCCCTCGGACGAACAGCTGGCCTCCTGGTTCGCCGGTGCCCGCCAGGGCAACGTGCACCGGGCCGAGCCCTCGCTGCTGTGGCTGGAGAACACCTTCACCGGCCGCGTGGTGCCCCTGGCGGAGCAGCGCCGGGTGACCGGGTTCGCGCACCGCAACGGCATGCGCGCCCACCTGGACGGCGCCCGGCTGTGGAACGCCGCCGCCGCCCTGGACGTGACGCCGGCCCAGGTCGCGGAGGGCTTCGACACCGTCTCGGTGTGCTTCTCCAAGGGGCTGGGCGCGCCCGTGGGCTCCGCGCTGGCCGGCGACGCCGACACGGTGCTGCGGGCACGCCGGGGCCGCAAGATGCTCGGCGCCGGGATGCGCCAGGCCGGGATCATCGCGGCCGGGGCGCTGCACGCGCTGCGCCACCACCGCGAGCGGATGGTGGGCGACCACGAGCGCGCGGAGCTGCTGGCCGCCCGGATCGACGAGGTGCCCGGCCTGTCGGCCACGGCCGCCACCAACATGGTGCTGGTGGACACTCCGCTGGGCCGGGCCGCAGAGTACGTCGACGCCTTCGCCGACCACGGCGTGGCCGCGCTGGGCGACGGGTCGCGCATCCGTCTCGTGGTCCACCTGGACATCACCGACGGCGACGTCGCCGAGGCCGCTCAGCGCATCTCCAAGGCCGCCGCCCAGCTGTGACCGCCGCACCCGCCCAGGTCAGGGCGGACGCTCGCGGCTACACTGTGCCGATCCCGCCGCCGAATGCCTCACCCGGGGGTGGCGCGCGTCACGGCGCGTAGTAGCATTCGGCGTATGACATTGTCGTACTAGAGAGTGGTAGCACCGCAATGCCGGGAAGAATCCAGTCCATCGAACGCGCGGCCGCCATCCTGCGCCTCCTGGCGAGCGGCGCCAGAGGGCTGAGCCTCGCGGAGATCTCCCGGTCGCTCGAACTGCCCAAGGGCACCGCCCTGGGCATCCTGCGCACTCTCCAGCACGTGGGCTTCGTCGAACAGGACTCCGAGTCCGGCCACTACCGGCTCGGCGGCGGCATGCTGAGTCTCGGCACGCGCTACCTGGACGGCAACGAGCTGCGCACGCGTGCCCTGAACTGGGCGGACACCCTCGCCTCACGCAGCGGCGAGAGCGTGCGGATCGGCACCCTGCACAAGCGCCAGGTGCTGATCGTGCACCACGTGTTCCGGCCGGACTCCTCCGCCCAGACCCTGGACGTGGGCACGCTGCTGCCCCTGCACGCGACCGCCATCGGCAAGGCCCTGATGGCCTTCGACCCCCTGGCCGTGCCCGACGAGGACCCCGCGACCGCCGGCGACGGCGACGCGCTCACCCTGGCCTCCTTCACCCGCCACACCGTCACCTCCCCCGCCGCCCTGGAACAACAGCTGGTCGAGGTACGCGACAGCGGCTGGGCCTGGGAGGTCGAGGAGCTGGTGGAGGGCGAGGTGTCCATCGCCGCGCCCATCCGCGACCGCCGCGGGGTCACCGTGGGCGCGATCGGCGTGCGCGGCGCCGTGGAACGCCTGGCCGGACCCGAGGGCAAGCCCGACATGGAGCAGGTCTCCTACGTGCGCGACGCCGCGCGCGCCATCTCCCGGGACCTGGGCGTCACGCCCTACTGAGCCCCGGACACCCCTGCCCCGGCCCCTTCACAACCCTTCACGGGATCTCTCACGCACCCCTCACCGGAGTGGTGCGCTTCCCTGCCCTGTCCGCCTCTGACAGCGTGACGAGCGGTCCCGCGGTGACCCACGCGACACGATTGCGTCACGCGGCCTTGACATGGGAAGGAAAGACGGATGAAACTAGCGCCTAATCGTGCGTCAATGTCGTACATCGTGCGGAGTTGAGAAGGGTTCACACGTCAGCGGCCCACTGGAGCCGGACTCGGGAAGCCGAGACCGCACGCCGCCGCGCCACCCCTCCCCGTCCGCCCGCGCCCACCCCAGAGCCGTCCACCTGAAGGCGAGCACCCGATGAGTCAGCAGTACGTCGCCGCGATCGACCAGGGCACCACGTCGAGTCGCTGCATCCTCTTCGACCGTGACGGGCGCATCGTCTCGGTCGACCAACGCGAGCACCGCCAGATCTTCCCCCAGCCGGGCTGGGTGGAGCACGACGCCATGGAGATCTGGGCCAACGTCGAGGTCGTGGTCAAGAACGCCCTCCAGAAGAGCGACATCACGCCGGACCAGGTGGCCGCCATCGGCATCACCAACCAGCGCGAGACCACCGTCGTCTGGGACCGCGAGACCGGCGAGCCGGTCCACAACGCCATCGTCTGGCAGGACACCCGCACCGGCGACCTCGCCCGCGAGCTCGGCGGCGACCAGGGCCAGGACCGCTTCCGCGAGACCTGCGGCCTTCCGCTGGCGACCTACTTCTCCGGCCCCAAGCTCCGCTGGCTGCTGGACAACGTCGAGGGCCTGCGCGGTCGCGCCGAGCGCGGCGAGGTCCTCTTCGGCACCATGGACACCTGGATCATCTGGAAGCTGACCGGCCGCCACGTCACCGACGTGACCAACGCCAGCCGCACCATGCTGATGAACCTGCACACCCTGGAGTGGGACCAGGGCATCCTGGAGGCCATGGACATCCCCGCGGCCGTCCTCCCCGAGATCCGCTCCTCCTCCGAGGTCTACGGCCAGGCGCGCGGCTACCTCGCGGGCACCCCCGTCGCCTCCTCGCTGGGCGACCAGCACGCCGCCCTGTTCGGCCAGACCTGCTTCGACCCGGGCGACGTCAAGGGCACCTACGGCACCGGCACCTTCCTGGTGATGAACACCGGCACCGAGCCCGTGACCTCCGAGAACGGCCTGCTCACCACCCTGGGGTACAAGCTGGGCGACGAGCCCGCCGTGTACGCGCTGGAAGGCTCCATCGCGGTCACCGGCTCGCTCGTGCAGTGGCTGCGCGACAACCTCGGCCTGATCGCCAGCGCCCCGGAGATCGAGACCCTGGCCCGCACGGTGGAGGACAACGGCGGCTGCTACATCGTCCCGGCCTTCTCCGGCCTCTTCGCGCCGCACTGGGACAGCGACGCGCGCGGCGTCATCGCCGGCCTGACGGGCTACGTCAACAAGGGCCACATCGCCCGCGCCGTCCTGGAGGCCTCGGCCTGGCAGACGCGCGAGGTGGTCGACGCGATGAACGCCGACTCCCAGATCGACCTGACCTCCCTGAAGGTCGACGGCGGCATGACCGCCGACAACCTGCTCATGCAGATCCTGTCCGACGTCCTCGACGCCGAGGTCGTGCGCCCGATGGTCGCCGAGACCACCTGCCTGGGCGCGGCCTACGCCGCCGGCCTGGCCGTGGGCTACTGGCCCGACGTGGAGACCCTGCGCGCCAACTGGCACAAGGCCGCCGAGTGGACGCCGAAGATGGACGCCGACGTCCGTGCCCGCGAGTACCACAACTGGAACAAGGCGGTGCGCCGGACCCTGGACTGGGTCGAGCGCGACGAAGAGAAGTAACCCGGGGGTCTCCCCCTTTCACCATCGACCGCCGCCCAGGGGCACTGGTGCCACCTGGAACCCCTGGGCGCGGCCCCGGGGCACCTTCCGTGCCCCTTCCATCCCCATTATGTGACGGGTGGGTCCGATCATGCCCGCGTCCGGCAGTCCCTCGCCGACGCGGCCGGCCCTCCCGTGACCCGGCTGCCCCAGAAGGGGCGGAGGTCCCCATGGTCTATCTGGCAGAGTTCGTCGGTACGGCGATCCTGATCCTGCTGGGCGGCGGCGTCGTCGCCGGTGTCGTGCTGGCCAAGTCCAAGGCCGAGAACGCGGGCTGGATCGTCGTCACGTTCGGTTGGGGCATGGCGGTCGCGATGGCCGTCTACGTCACCGGCACGACCAGCGGCGCCCACATCAACCCCGCGGTCACCATCGGTCTGGCCAGCATCGGCGACTTCCCGTGGTCCCAGGTGCCCGGCTACATCGCGGCCCAGATCGCGGGCGCCTTCACGGGCGCCGTGCTGGTCTACCTGGCCTACTTCGCGCACTGGAAGCACACCGATGACGCCGACGCCAAGCTCGCCGTCTTCAGCACCGCTCCCGCCGTGCGCCACCCCGTCGCCAACTTCGTCACCGAGGTCATCGGTACCGCGATGCTGCTCCTGGGCATCCTGGGCATCGGCGCCAACTCCGGTCACATCTCCCAGGGAGAGGTCGACCTGGCGGGTCTGTTCAGCACCGGTTTCGCCCCGCTGCTCGTCGGTCTGCTCGTGCTGGCGATCGGGCTGTCCCTGGGCGGCCCGACCGGGTACGCGATCAACCCGGCCCGCGACCTGGGCCCGCGCATCGCGCACGCGCTCCTGCCCATCCCCGGTAAGGGCCCCTCGGACTGGGGCTACGCCTGGATCCCCGTCGTCGCCCCGATCGTCGGCGGTGTCATCGGCGCCTGGATCTGGCGGCTGAGCGGCTTCGGCGCCTGATCCGCACAGCGCCCCCCCCACGGCGAGGGGCGCCCGGCACCGCGCCGGGCGCCCCTCGCCGTGTCCGGGTCGGGCGGCGGCCGCGCGAACCACCGGCATACAAGGTTCGACAATGCCGCACAACACAAGCAGACAGTCATCACTTGGGCCACATTGGCCACAGAGGGTAGCTGAAACCACTGGTCGCGTGTGGATCTTCGCTACGCCGACCAGCAGAAGGGCGGCCGATCTTCACTGACGTTCGGCATTGTCGTATTATGCAGTGGACATCCCTCTGCAACGTGGAACCCGGGCGACCGCGCGGATCCCCGCCATCCCTCCCGACCGGTTGGAGCACCAGCCATGACAGTCCAAGCCCACCAGAACGACATCGCCTCCTCGCGCGCGAGCACGCGCGAGGAGCTCGAGCGAGGCACCTTCGACCTCCTCGTGATCGGCGGCGGCATCCTCGGCACGTCCGTCGCCTGGACCGCCACCCAGGCCGGCCTGCGCGTGGCCATGGTCGACTCCGGGGACTTCGCCGGGGCGACGTCGAGCGCCTCCTCCAAGCTGGTCCACGGCGGACTGCGCTACCTGCAGACCGGCAACGTGCGCCTGGTCGCGGAGAACCACAAGGAGCGCCGCTCCCTCGCCTCGGACGTGGCCCCCCACCTGGTCAACCCCATGCCGTTCCTGGTCCCCATCTACAAGGACGGCCCCCACGGCGCCGCCAAGATGGGCGCGGGCGTGTTCCTGTACTCGGCGCTGTCGGCGTTCGGTGACGGCATGGGCCGCCTGCTCTCCCCCGCCCAGGCCCGCCGCCTGGCCCCCGGCCTGCGCACCGACGGGCTCAAGTCGGTGGCGGCCTACAGCGACCACCAGATGAACGACAGCCGCATGGCCGTGATGACCGTGCGCGCGGCGGTGGACGCGGGAGCGGTCGTACTCAACCACGCCGAGGTCGTGGGCCTGCGCAACACGCACGGCCGGGTCACCGGAGCCGACCTGCGCGACCGTGTCGGCGGCCAGGAGTTCGGGATCGACGCGCGCCTGGTCCTCAACGCCACCGGCCCCTGGGTGGACCGGCTGCGCCGGATGGAGGACCCGGGCGCCGCGCCCAGCGTCCGCCTGTCCAAGGGCGCCCACCTGGTCCTCAAGACCCCGGAGCCGTGGCGCGCCGCGCTGACGATCCCCGTCGACAAGTACCGCGTCTCCTTCGCCATCCCGTGGGAGGGGCGCCTGCTCCTGGGCACCACCGACGAGGAGTTCACCGGTGATCCCGCGGACGTGGGCGTGGTGCAGGCCGACGTCGACCAGATCCTGGGCGAGGCCGCCGTGGGCATCGACGCCCCCTACCTCGACCCGGCGCACGTGGGCTACTCCTTCGCGGGTCTGCGCGTGCTGCCCGGCGGATCCGGGGACAGCAGCACCGCCAAGCGGGAGACCGTGGTCACCCAGGGCCGCGGGGGCATGCTGTCGGTCGCGGGCGGCAAGTGGACCACCTACCGCCACATCGGGCGGACCGTCCTGGAAGAGCTGCGCCGCGTCTCCGCCGTGCCGCTGGCCGAGGACATGGCCGACCCCCTGCGCACCGTCCCGCTGCCCGGTCTGGCCAGCCCGGACGCGGTGGCCCAGCGCATCATCATCGACCGCGATCCGGGTGCGCGGATGGACCCGCTGGTCGCGCGGCACCTGGCCTCGCACTACGGGAGCCTGGCCATGGACATCGCGGCCCTGGTCCGCCGGCAGCCCGAACTGGGCGAGCGCCTGCACCCCGAGGGGCCCGACATCCGGGCCCAGGTGGTCTTCGCGCGCGACCACGAGTGGGCGGTGACCGCCGACGACGTCCTGCGCCGCCGCACCACGGTGACCGTGCGCGGCCTGGACACGCCCGAGGTGCGCCGGATCACCGAGGAACTGCTCCAGAGCTGAGCGCCCGCGGGCGCGGACCCCGGTCCGCGCCCGCCCGGGACACCGGCCCCAGGGGCGCGGCCCTGGGGGACGGCCCCGGCGAGGCGGCCCCTGAGGGCGGCCCCTGGGGGCGGCTCCGCTCGCACCGGCGGCCGACCCGGGCACGAACCGCCCCCGGACACAACGAGGACGCCCCCGGAAGGCTGTACCTTCCGGGGGCGTCCTACGACGTTGCTACGTCTTAGATAGCGACGACGTTCTCGGCCTGCGGGCCGCGCGTGCCGGCGACGACATCGAACTCCACGCGCTGGTTCTCCTCCAGGTTACGGAAGCCCGTGCCCTGGATCGCGCTGTAGTGAACGAAGGCGTCGGGGCCGCCATCGTCGGGGGAGATGAAGCCGAAGCCCTTCTCGCCGTTGAACCACTTCACAGTTCCCTGAGCCATGTTTTCTCCTTCAGCTCGGTGTACACGGACGCATACTCACGCGCCCGATAATTGCCGCGAGCCGATCCATGAGAAACCGCCCGCCGGTCACAAACTCCGCGGGCAAGACACCAACTGCGAAATTCAACGACTAACAATCACTACTGAACTTATCACAGACGAGCGCGCTGTCGAGAGTCCTGAGTGTGGCAACACGCACGGCTTCTTGAGGAATACGATCCGATGGATCGGGTAACCCCTGTGGCGCCTGGGATGGACGCCCGCATGTCACCCTCCGCTTACGCGGATGTCACCGGCGTGTCGTCCGCCCACGTCAGGGCGTGTGGCGCTGTGAAGGGGCCGGGACCGAGCGGGTCGCGCCGGCCGGGAAGAGCGCGTACGCCCCTCACACACGCGGAGACACCGCCGCGGCGTGCGACGACACCCCGTCCGGGCACCGGTCCACGGGCGGAACGAAGCCGCACGAGAGCGCAGGAACCGGGGCGCCCGCCGTCGAATCGGCGAGCGATATCGACCTTTCCCGGCCGGAGTCGGGCACGGGCGAAGAACCGACACGCCGACTTCCCGGACACGTCCGCTCCCCCGATGCCCCACTCCCCCGCCGGACCGTGCCTCGCACCCGGTCCGAACCGCCCGGTCCGAACAGCCCGGTGGGGCCGCCCCGCCGTTCCCGACGGGCGAGGCGGCCCGGGGGTGGTCCGGCGGGAGCGGCCTCAGCCCTGGTCGATGCCGACGAAGTGGCCCGCCTCGGCCTCGATGAGGGGGGCGGAGTCGTCGCCCTCCTCGACCGTGGGCAGCTTCACGTCCTCGGGCGGGTTCGCCGCCAGCTCCGCGTCCACCTCCGCCCACGTGCGGTGCAGCTGCGGCACGCAGGAGAGCAGGTGGCGGCTGTAGGGGTGCAGCGGATTGTCGAACACCCGCAGCGTGGGACCCATCTCCGCGATGGCGCCCTTGCGCAGGATCACCGACTTGTCGCTGACGTAGTTGCCCAGCGACAGGTCGTGGGTGACGAACAGGATGCCCAGCCCGCGCTCCTTGAGGTCGCCGAGCAGGTTGAGCACGTCGATCCGGGTGGAGGCGTCCAGCATGCTGATGATCTCGTCGGCCACCAGCAGCTTGATGTCCAGCAGCAGCGCCCGCGCGATCAGCAGGCGCTGGAGCTGGCCGCCGCTGAGCTGGTGCGGGTACTTGTTGAGGACGTTCTCCGGGTCCAGGCGCACGGTCCCCACCGCCGCCAGCACCTTGTCCTTCCAGTCCGCGTCCGAGACGCCCGGGAAGTAGGAGCTGCGGATCATCGCGAAGACCCGGTCGGCCTTGAAGATCGGGTTGAAGCAGCTGAACGGGTCCTGGAAGACCCCCTGCACCTTCCGGTAGTACTCCTTGCGTGCGGCGAACCCCTTGATGGTGGTGAGGTCGGTGCCGTCGACCGTGATCCGGCCCGACGTCGGCCTGAACAGGCCCAGGACCATCTTGCCGATGGTGCTCTTGCCGCTGCCGCTCTCACCGATGAGCGAGACGACCTCGCCCGGCTTCACCGTCAGGCTGACGTCGCGGACGGCGCGCAGCCGTCCCCCGCCGAACGCCCCCACCCGGTAGACCTTGTGCACGCGGTCGAGTTCCAGCATGGTCTGCCTCACCCCGTCTTCCAGCAGGCGGCCCAGTGGCCGGGTTCGATCTCCAGCAGCGGCGGCTGCTCGGAGCACTTGGAGAACGCCATCGGGCAGCGGTCCTGGAACCGGCAGCCCTTCGGCGGGTGGAGCAGTCCGGGCGGTGTGCCGGGGATGCCCTCCAGGCGGGCCTGGTCCGCCGTCGACCCGACCTCGGGCAGCGCCGAGATCAGCATCTTGGTGTACGGGTGCTGCGGGTTGTTGATGATCGTGCTCGTGGAAGCCTTCTCCGCGATCCGGCCCGCGTACATCACCATGATCGTGTCGGCCATCTGGTACACGAGCGAGATGTCGTGGGTCACGAACACCATGCTCTTGACGTAGCCGCGGTCGCGGAACTCCACCATCGACTCGGCCACGGAGCGCTGCGTGGACACGTCCAGCGCCGAGGTCGCCTCGTCGGCGATCAGCAGCGACGGGTTGAGCAGCGTGGACATCACCATGACCACGCGCTGCTTCATCCCGCCGGAGAGCTCGATCGGGAACCGGTTGAGCACGTCGGTGTCCAGGCCGACCAGCTCCAGTCGGCGCTGCAGCTCCTCGGCGATGTCGGCCGGACGGAGCCCGCGCGAGCGCAGCAGCTCGTTGATCATCTTCCCGACCTTGCGCGTCGGGTTGAGCGCGCTCATCGCGTACTGCGGGATCAGGGAGATCTCGTGGTAGCGGAAGGGCACCATCGCGTCGTCGTCGGCGATCGGCACGTCCTTGCCGTCCAGCTCGATCGTCCCGCCGACGTGGCGCATCCGGGAGTCCAGCCGGATCAGGCTCTTGCCCAGGGTGGACTTGCCGCAGCCCGACTCGCCGGCCAGGCCCATGATCTCGCCGTCGGCGAGGTCGAAGGTGACTCCGTCGAGGGCGTGGACGTCCCCGCGCAGGGTCTGGTAGTAGACCTTGAGGTCCTTGACGCGCAGGGTCATCACAGCTCCCGCAGCTTGGGGTTGAACACTTCGTCCAGACCCACGTTGAGGATGTACAGAGAACCGACGATCGTGGTGATGCCGAGGCCCGGCGGAATGAACCACCACCACATCTGCAGCTGCAGCGCGCTCCAGGCGACCGCGCTCTCCAGCATCAGGCCGAGCGAGACGCCGTTGGTCGGGCCGAGGCCGATGAAGTCCAGGCCGGCGGCGATGAGGATCGCGCTGCCGAAGAGCAGGATGAAGGTCATCACCAGGTAGGAGCTCATGTTCGGAGCGACCTCGGTGGTGATGATCCGCCAGGTGCGCCGTCCGCTGAGCCGGGCCAGGTCGACGAAGTCGCGGGTCGCCAGGGACAGGGTCTGCGAACGCACCGCGCGCGCGGCCCACGGCCACGAGGTCAGACCGATGAACAGGCCCTGGACGACCATGCCGCGTGCGTCGAGGTAGGCCACGGCCACGATCAGGACGACCATGGTGGGCAGGACCAGGACCACGTTGGTGAGCATGTTGAGGATCTCGTCGACGATCCCGCCCTTGTACCCGGCCACGAAGCCGACGGTGGTACCGATGACGAAAGCGACGCCGCCGCCGAACACGCCGATCAGGAACGTGGAGCGCACACCGTAGACGAACTGGGCCCAGATGTCCTGGCCGAAGCTCGTCGTGCCGAGCCAGTACTCGCCGTTGGGCGGCTGGCTCTTCGGACCGACGTAGGCGTTGGGGTCGTCACTGACGAAGAAGGGGCCGATGAGCCCGATGAGCAGGAGGACGAGGACGATGCTCGACCCGATGAGGAGCTTGGGGTTGCGCCGTGCGAAGTGCAGGGTCTCGGAGATCTTGCGCTCCCCGATCGGTTCGGGGGCGGCGGCCCCATCGGCGCCCGGGGCGCCGGCGACGTTGGTCATGCCGCTCCTCCTGTCATCTGGACCCTGGTACGCGGGTCGACCAGGACGTAGACGATGTCGATGATGAAGTTGGCGATCAGGACTCCGACGACCACGAACAGGAAGATGCCCTGGAGCAGGAAGAAGTCGCGGCTGGTCAGGGAGTCGAGGATCAGGGAGCCCAGACCCGGGTAGTTGAAGACGATCTCGGTGAGCAGGGCTCCGGCGATGATCGTGCCCAGCTGGACGGCCAGGCCGGTGATCTGCGGCAGCATGGCGTTGCGGAACGCGTAGCGGCGGATCAGCTTGCGGGGGGCGCCCAGCGCCTGCAGGTAGTTGGAGTAGTCCGCCTCCAGCTCGTAGATGATCATGTTGCGCATGCCGATCGCCCAGCCGCCGAGCGCCACGACGAACATGGACAGGAACGGCAGGAACCAGTGCATGACCAGGTCCCAGATGAACTCCCACGTGAACGCGGGGATCAGGGAGAAGCTGTAGCCGTTGGCGACGGGGAACCAGCCGAGCACCACGGCGAAGGTCCAGGCGAGCAGCAGGGCCAGCCACATGTACGGCGTCGCGGTGAGGACGTAGCCCATCGGCAGGATCGTGTTGTCCAGCACCTTGCTGCGGGCCGCGAAGGCGCCGAAGCGGTTGCCGACGATCCAGCTCAGGATGATCGCTGGCAGCAGGACCGCGAGGGTGTAGGGAACCGCCCGCAGGATGATGTCGGTCACCGGCTCGGGGTACAGCATGATGCTGATCCCCAGGTCACCGCGGAACAGTCCGGCCCAGAAGCTCAGGTACTGCTGCCACAGCGGGGTGTCGAGTCCGAAGAGCTCGTTGTAGTAGGCGTTCATGCGTTCGAGCGCCTCGGGGTCACTGATCGAGGCGCGGGAGAGCATGCTCCGGATGGGGTCGCCCGGCATGAACCGGGGGATCATCCAGTTGATCGTGACCGCGACGACGAACGTCAGCAGGTAGACGGCCAGTTTGCGGCCGATGTAGCGCCACACACTTTCCTCCAGGGTGATGGCGGCGGACGGTCAGGGGCCCGTGGCCCGGACCTCGTGGAGTGGGTTCCGGGCTCGGGACGCGGTGGGTTCCTCGTCGCCCCGGCGGCGGCTCCTCGGTGCGGAATCCAGGGCGTCCCTCGTGGGGCGGGCGCCGAGGGGGGCGGCTCGCGCCCCACCGGGACACGGCCCCGGCCGGACCGGACCCGTGACGGCCGCACTGGCTCGTCACGGGGGTCGCGGTCCAGCCGGGGCAGGGATCGGCCGGGGCGGGAGGTGGGAGCTCCTGACGCCCCGGCCTCGATTACTCGGCGGCCGGCTCGAGCTCGGCGAGCATCTGCACGGCGCTGAGTTCCAGCCATCCGTTCCAGAGCGCCGCCGGGTAGTTCGGCGTGTCGTCGTGCTCGGTGGGCCAGTTCGTCCAGTGGTTGGTGCTGTGCTGCGCCCAGAGGCCGTTGTACCAGAGCGGGATGGCCGGCAGCTCGGTCAGCTGGACCTCCTGGATCTGCGAGCTGAGCTCGACCTGGCCCTCGATGTCGTCGACCGGCAGGGCCGCGAACTCCTCGACCAGGCTCCAGACCTCCTCGTTCTCGTACCGACCGAAGTTGACGGTGGTCTGCTGGTCCTGGACCGGCTGCTGGAAGAGGTAGTCGTAGTAGGTCCAGGGCGTGTTGCTCTGCTGGCGCTCGTTGTTGATGAGCATGTCGAACTCACCGGCGTTGCGGTTGTCGACGAGCAGGTCGAACTCGGGGAAGTCCGCGGTGACGTTGATGCCGATGGCCTGGGCCTGCTCGGCGATCAGACGGGCCGACTCCATCCAGTCGGTCCAACCGGACGGCACCTGCAGGGTGAGCTCGATGGGGTCGCCGTCGGGCGTCTCGACGAAGCCGTCCCCGTCCTCGTCGAGGTAGCCGTTCTCCTCCAGGAGCGCGACGGCCTCGTCCTGGTCGAAGGTGAAGCCCTCCTCGGCGACCAGCTCGTGGTCGATGAACTCGTCCCAGGCCGGGAGCAGGCCGGTCGGGCTGGCGCCCTCGACCAGGTTGGAGTACGGGCCCTCGATGATCGCCTGCATGTCGATCGAGTGGGCCAGCGCCTGACGGAAGTTCACGTCGTTCATCGGCTCACGGTCGTGGTTGACCACGAGCCAGGCGGTGTTGGCGCTCTGCATGTACGGGGCGCTGTCGTAGAAGCTGGTCAGCGTCTCGTCGCCCTCCAGCACCTGGTCGATGCCCGGGAGGAAGTTGTTCGACAGGTCGACCTCGCCCTGGGACAGCATGTTCATCGTCACCTCGTTGGAGGCGTTGACGATGTCCACGATGTAGCGCGCGTCCATGTCCATGTCGAGGGCCTCGACGCCCCACCAGTCGTCGTTGCGCTGCCAGACCATGCGGTCGTCGGCGTGCGTGTCGTAGACGTAGGGGCCGGTGACGACCGGGTCCTCCATCGGGTTCTCGATGATGTCGGTGTCGGACATCTCGGACCAGATGTGGGCGGGGAGGATGGGGTTGGTGTAGGCCCAGTTCATCCACTCCTGCGGACGGGACTCCGAGAACGTGACCGCCACGGTCAGGTCGTCGACGGCCTCGACGGACTCGACGTAGTCCCACACGTTGCTGTAGGGAACGCCCTCCACCTGTCCGAGTTCGAGCGTGGTGACCACGTCCTCGGCGACGAGGGGCTCGCCGTCGGTCCACGTGATGCCCTCACGGAGGGTGATCTCGTGCACGTTGTCGGCGGTCCACTCGTCGCTCTCGGCGAGCCAGGGGACGTACTCGCCCTCGGCCGAGTCGAAGAGAAAGAGCGGCTCGTAGGCCAGGCCGATGGTGCCGACCGCGTACTGGCCCTTCATCATGGGGTTCCAGCTGACGGGTGGGCCCCAGGCGGTGCCCGTCGTGTACAGCGTCTCCTCTCGGGGGTAGGACCCCGAGTTGCCGTCATCTTCTCCGCCGCCACTCGAGCAGGCAGTGGCCGCCATGGCCAGTGCTGCGAGTGCCGCCGGTAGCCGCAGCGATCTCATCTCGACTCCTCCTTCGACCCGGACGGCCCGTGGGGGGGTCCCCTAGAGCTGGGAGCGCTCCCAGACGATGCCGGGATGGGCCGTTTGCTGAACCGGGTAAGTGACGTTAACAACAACATGCTCGGACGAACGCCGTCAATCCCAGACACTTCGCTGTTATGGCCTTGTAACAGCAGCGATGGGTGCCGGTCATGCTCTCCGGGGGCCTGTGCTGGCCCTCGGGTGCAGTTCCCCTCTCGGTGCCTCACGGGGTTCCAGGGGTTCGGCGGCCACGGCCAGGGCCAGCATCCGCGCCACCTCGCCGCCGCAGAAGGGCACGTCCCGCGAGACCGCGGTCAGCGACGGCCTGACCAGCTGGCACAGCACCGAGTCCTCCCAGGCCACGATGGACAGCCCCGAAGGCACGTCCACGCCCATCTCCCGGGCCACGCCCAGGCCGGCCACCGCCATCAGGTCGTTGTCGTAGACCAGTGCGGTAGGACGATCGGACCTGGCCAGGAGCTTGCGCGTGGTCCGCGTCCCGGCCTCGCCCGTGTAGTCGGCCTCGATGGTGAACGCCTCGTGCAGCTCGGCCTCGCACGCCGCCCGTTCGAAGGCCTGCGACCGCACCCGCGAGTGCACGAGGCCGCCTGGGCCGCAGACGTGTGCGATACGCTCGTGCCCGAGGGCGGCCAGATAGTGCACCACCTCGCGCATCGAGCCGGCGTCGTCGCTGTACAAGCACGGCAGGGTGCCGGCTCCGTCGGGCCCGCCGAGCACGACCGCGGGCAGCGCCAGGTCCTCCACGAGGGCGACACGGGCGTCGTCGACGCGCAGGTCGACCAGGATGACCCCGTCCACCCGACGTTCGGCCGCCCAGCGGCGATACACCGCCAACTCGGCTTCCGCGTCCTCGGTGACCTGCAACAACAGGTCCGTTCCGGTGGCGGCGAGCTCGGCCTCAATACCCGAGACCAGCTGCATGAAGAACGGCTCGACGCCCAGCGAGTGCGCCGGACGGTCGACCACCAGGCCCAGGGCGCCGACGCGGCCACCCGGCGAGAGCGCCCGCGCGGTGCTGCTGGGCGCCCACCCGAGATCGTGCGCGATCGCCAGGATGCGGGCGCGGGTCGCCTTGGAGACCCCCGGCCGATCGTTGAGCGCGTACGACACCGCCCCCTTGGACACCCCCGCCGCTTTGGCGATGTCCATGATGGTCGGACGCCGCATTAATGCCCCCACTTCGCCTCCTTTGCTGAACCGGTTAAGCAGACGGCATGGGATTGTAACGCACGCGACTCGCGCCGCCAGGGGCGCGAACGGGAGTCGGGGCCGCGATCGGAACGGTCAGTGACCGCCCTGGCATCCGGGGCACCAGTACAGCGTGCGTCCCGCCAGCTCGCGCGCGGCCACGGGAGAGGCGCACACACGGCAGGGCTCACCGGTCCGGTAGCAGACGTAGAGCGTGTCGGGCCGGGGCACCGGCCGGGCGTCGGGATCGGGCCGGTCCTGGGGGCGGGTGGTGATGATGTAGCCGTCGCGGACGCCGTCGCGCAGCAGTGCGGCCAGGTCCGTCCACAGCCGTTCCCACTGGTCACGGGTGAGGTCCCGGCCCGGGGTGAGGGGGTCCAGCCCGGCGCGGAAGAGCGACTCCGCGCGGTAGATGTTGCCGATTCCCGCGACCACGTCCTGGCGCATCAGGAGCGCCGCGATGCTCGTGCGCGACCGGTGCACCGCGCGCCAGGCGCGGTCGGGGTCGGCGTCCTCGCGCAGGGGGTCGGGCCCGAGCCGGTCCTGGACGGCCGCCTTCTCGTCCCCGGTGATGACCTCGCAGACCGAGGCGCCGCGCAGGTCGGCCCAGCCGGTCGTGTTGACGAACCGGACCCGGACCGCCCCGACCGGTTCCGGGGGCACCACGAAGCCCTCCGCGTCGCGCGTCAGGTCCAGGCGGCCGCCGCCTTCGGCCCTGGGCGCGCCCAGGTGCCGTTCGCCGTCGGCGTCGCCGAAGGTCCACGCCCCGTACAGCCCCAGGTGGACCCGCACCCACTCTCCGGAGTCGAAACCCAGGAACAGGTGCTTGCCGTGCGCCTCACTCTCGGTGAGCACACGGCCGTCCACACGCGCGGCCCCTTCGGCGAAGCGCCCCTGCGGGCTCCACGCGCGCACCGCCGTGCCCCCGAAGGCCTTGTCGAAGTGCGCCGCCAAGCGGTGCAGCGTGTGCCCCTCAGGCAACTCCGGCCCCCTGTTTTTCTGGCGCCCTCGCAAGCTCGGACGCGCATTCGGGGCGCTGGAGGCCAGTGTTCTTCGTCGTCGACTTGACTGGCTCGCAATCCCGCCCGTCGCCCGCCACCACCCTCAACGGACGCCTGCGGCGCGGTCCATCCTGCCGCGGCCCCGTCTCCTCCTGCAGAACACTGGCGCGCCCCTCACTACTACCCCTGTGGTCACGCCACCTGAACGGCCTACGTCCAACCCCCTGGACACCCGTGGGCCGAACGGCAAGAAACACTCATGGGAAACACTAATGGGCGGACAGGATCTCGTCGACGAGGGCCTCCGGGTCGGCCAGGCAGCGCCAGGCGGGCACCACCACGACGGGGTCGCCGGTGGTGCGGTTGAGCGCCTCACCGCGCTCGACCAGGTGGCGCAGGCCGCGGCCGTGGGACTCGCGGTCCAGCAGGAGCAGCAGCCGCCGGGCTCCGAAGCCCACCACCAGGTCCGTGGTCCAGCCCTGGACCGCCTGCCCGGTGAGCACGCTGGTCCCGGCCTCGCGCAACCGGTCGGCCAGGGCGGCGCGCGCCGGATCGGTCCCGACGGCGTCGGCCTCGGCCGCGCCGGCCAGCAGGTCCCCCAGCGGGCCGTCGTCGCCGGACCAGTAGGCGCGGTCGCCGACCACCACCAGGCGACGGGTACGGGTGAGGACACCGGACCACAGGTGGTTCATCCGCCGGACCCGGCGTTCGGCGATGGCGGGCGACCCCTTGGCCAGCATGGGCGACAGGACGGTCAGGTCGACGGTGTCGCCGTCACCGCCGAGCAGGTCGGCGCCGCCCACCCGGACCTCGTGCCGGAGCACGCGCTTGTCCAGCAGCCGCCGGATCAGCGCCACCTGCGGCTGGGTGGGCGCCACGACCGCCATCGTCGTGCCGGGCGGCACCTGCGCGTCCAGTTCGTCCACGACCACCAGCACGCGGTAGGCCTCGTCCCGATTGATGTAGGAGGCGCCCGGCGCGGCCTCGCAGGTACCGGCGACGTCGCGCCAGTCCACTGCCTCCCGGCCCGACACGTCGGGGGCGGTGCGCACCGCGACGCGACCGCCGTAGCAGCGCCGCGAGGCGATCTCGGCGAGCTCCGGCGAGGCCCCGTGGTGCTCGTCCAGCCACAGCAGGGGCGGGGCCGCCTTGTAGGCCGCCCGCAGCGCCGAACCGTAGCCGTGCCGCAGGCCGCGGGCCTCCAGCTGGTCGGCGGTGATCCCGGCCGTCGACAGGGCGCGCCGCTCCTCGTCCGGCTCCAGCGTGCTCGTCGGCCCCGGGTGGGCCGGGTCGCCGATCACCACGGCGCGCGTGGACCGGTAGAGCACCGGCAGGAGCTCGGCGACCCGGGTGCGCTCGGCGCCCGCCACGACCACGAGGTCGAACAGCCCGGCCGTCGGCGGCAGGGACCGGGCGTGGTCGGTGCGGCACACCCACGCGGGCAGGGTGTCGAGGAGGGTGGCCAGACCCGGCCATCCGCTCCCGTGGTGCCAGTTCAGCGTCTCCAGGCGGTTCTCGATGGCGGCCCGGCCCCGGCGCAGCCGGGGTTCGGTCATCGCGCGCAGGCAGGCCGCCCCGGACCGCCGGTGCCGGTCGCCCGCCTCGGCGAGCTCCGCGGTGAGCCGGCCCAGCGGCGCGCAGCCCGTGCGGCGGTCGACGGCCGCGCGCCACTCGCTCTCCATCCGCGCGACCGCGCACAGCCGGACCAGGGTCTCCGCATCGGTCGCCACGCCCAGCTCGCGGCGGATGGCGGTCCGGTGCTGCAGGCCCGTCAGGCCGCCGGCCCTGGCCCGTTCGGCGCGGTGCAGCCAGTACTCCGGGCCGCCGTGCTCGGGGGTGAAGAGCCGGTCGGGGTCCCAGCCCTGGGCGATGCCGTGGACGCGTTCGACCGCCAGCCGGGCCAGCGCGTGGCCGCCGGAGGCCATGGTGTCCATGGTCCGCCACACCTGCTCGATGCGGGCCCAGGCCTCGGCGAGATCGCGCCGGTGCCGCGCGGCCTCCTCCGCCGAGGTCGGCGTGCCCGCGCCGTCCGCCGGCGGGTCGGTGTGGTCGGCCAGGAGCCCTTCGAGCAGGCGGATCTCGGCGGCGCGCTGCCTCGGCCCGCCGATACGCACCACGGGGTGCGCTGGAGCGTGCCCGGCCCGGCGCAGGACCTCCCGGACGTCGTCATCGGAGGCGGCGCAGACCAGTACGCGCTGGCCGTGGCCGACCGCCGTGCGCACCAGGGCGTCCACCAGGTCGGCCATCCCGCTGCCGGGCGGGGCCGCCGCCACCGTCAGCTGCTCGTGCATGGCGGACCGCACGACGGCGGACTGGGACTGGGTGAGCGCCGTCGCGGCGATGGGGGGCGTGTCGTGCACGACGCCCGGCTCGGCGGCCTCCCCGTCCGGGCGGTCGGGCGCCGCGCGCGCGGCGCCTCGGCCCGTCCGGCCGCGTCGGCGCCGGCCGTGGGACCGGGTGTCGGGCCCCGCGGCCGCGGCAAGCGGGCCGCCCGCGCCGGAGGATCGGCCGAGCAGGGACTCCAGCGCGGTCCCGCCGAGCTCGTCGGGGTCGAGCCCGTCGCGGTCGGCGGGGTCGAGGTCGGCCAGGATCCCCTCGACACCGCCCGGTTCGGGGTCGTCGGTGTCGAACTGGCCGCCCGGGCCGGCCCGGAAGACCACGGCGACGTTGTGCGCGCCGGTGTCCATGACCCGGGGCACGCCCCGGGTGCCGAGGGGGTCGATGTCGTCCACCCGCTCGATCTCCAACCGGCTGAGCAGGGTGCGCACCTTGGCCGCGAGTTCGGCGACGGCCGCGGGCCGCCGGACGGTGTCCGGGGCTCCGGTGCGCAGCCTGGTCCGCAGCTCGAACAGGTCCTCGGGATCGGTGATGCCCAGGCGCCGCAGCAGCGCGCAGTTGACGTCGGGCGGGCCGACCGGCCGGACCAGCGGACCCTGCGCGCCGGTGGGGTCGTAGGTCCCCGTGGCCGCCTCCAGGTCGTCGACCACCCGCACGTCCACGGTGAGCAGCGGCAGCGCCGCCCGGTTCGCCCCCTCGCCGACGACCACCAAGGGATAGCCGTAGCGCAGCGCCTGGCCCCGGCGCAGTGACAGGCGCAGGACCCGCGCCGACTCCGGATGCAGCGGCAGGGTCTCGCGCGCCCCGCTGAACAGCAGTTCGGGGCCCGTCGGCAGGCACGCGCAGGTGTCGGAGTCCACGTGCTCGGCCCGGAGCTCGTGCGTGTGCACGGCCTCGCGGCTCAGGCAGGCGCGCAGGTAGGACAGCAGGGACCGGACCTCGGAGCGGTCGATCGGCGGCTTCCACCGCAGCGCCGCCTTCCCCACGCCCGAGCGGGTGACCTGGGTGACCGGTCGGATTCCGACCGCGCCGACCACCGTGGCCCCCAGGCCTCCGGTCTCGTCCTCGTCGTCCCGCAGTGACCTCACAACAACCCCCGGCCTCGCGCGCGAACAGAGTGACCGCGCGACTACCCCCTGCTAGCAGGCTCCATTGTCGCGGACGGGCTCGTGCGAGATCCCTGGAATGCCGGAATACGTCCCGACTTTCACCCTGCGTGATGCCGGTCAGCCGCGCACGCGCAGGGCGATCCAGAGCTCGGCGCGGTAGTCGGGATCGTCCAGGTCCCCCGGCAGCAGGTCGCGGATGCGGCGCATGCGGTAGCGCAGGGTGTGCCGGTGGACCCCCAGGGCGTCGGCCGCGGTGTCCCAGCGGCCCGAGGCGGCGAGGTAGGCGCGCAGGGAGGCGAGCAGTTCGACGGAGGTGCGCTGCCCGGTCAGCGGGGCGAGCAGGTCGTCGGCCATCCGCGCGCCCGCCGGGGTGTCCACGAGTCCGAGCAGCCCGCCCGGCAAGTCCCCCGCCCGCACCAGCGCGTCCTCGCCCTCCTCGGCCGCCTCCAGGGCACGCTCCGCCTGGGACAGGGCGGGGGCCAGGTCGCCGTAGCCGGCGGCCTCGCTGACCCCGACCGGACCCTCCAGGGCCTCCCCCAGCACCTCGTCCGCGGTGTCGGCGGGGGCCAGGAGCAGGCCCCGGCCCTCGTGCTCGGTGGCGAGCACCCCTTCGGCCGGGGCGGACACGCCCAGTCCGGCGGCCAGGGCCACCACGACGGGTTCGGGCGGGAGCAGCCGCCGCAGGCCCGCCGCGCCGGGCGAGCCGGGGTCCAGCGCTCCGGTGACCAGCGCCGTCAGGACGCCCTCGCCCCACGCGGAGCCCAGGCCCGGCGCGGTGCGCTCCAGTTCCAGGGACAGCAGGGACACGGCCGCGTTGACCAGGGTGCGGTCGTCGGAGCCGAGCCTGCGCCCGGTCCCGACCGCGAGGAAGCCCCGCACCCGGCGCCCCGCGGACAAGGGCTGGGCCGACACGTGCGTGCCGTCCTCGGTCAGGGACACGCTGGCGCGGGGCCCGGCTCCGCGCAGGCGGGAGAGCTCGGCGGTCACCACGGCGGAGGCCCCGGCGGCGCCCTCGGGCGCGGCGTGGCGGACGGTGCCGTCGGCGGCCAGCAGCAGCACCCACCCGTCGAGTTCACGCGCCAGGCGGTCCACGATCGAGGCGGCCCCCGACAGCGCGGCGCGGGTCAGCGCCCGCTGCGCGGTGAAGGCCCGGGTCAGACCCTCGTACTCCTCCTTGGCGAGAAGCCGGGAGACCTCCTTGCCGACCGCGATGAACGGGGTCTCCCGGGCCACCTCGACCAGGGCGAGGCCGAACTCGGCCGCCGCCTCGCGCAACGGCTCGGGGGTGCGCTCCAGCACCACGCCGGCCCCGAAGCCGAGTCCCGCCACACGGCGCTCGGCCAGGCGGCGGACGTACTCGCGCGGATCGGGCGCGACGTCCGCCCAGCGCACGCCGGTGGTGAGGACGAGTTCGCCGCCCGCGAGGTAGGGCGTGGGGTCGGTCAGCTCGCTGACGGCCACCCACTCCACCCTGCGGTCCAGGCCCTCGTGCCCGGTCAGCAGGGACAGGCGCAGAGTGGGCGTGCGCAGCAGCGCGCCCAGGGTCGGCGGCATCGGCCCTCCCCTCCACGTACTCGGCGGCCCGGACCCTGCCGCATTGGCACAGGTCCCTGGTTCGATTATCCACCGTGTCCATGTGTGCCGTGTGCGGACCGGCCTAGTGTCGTGCGGGTCGGAACCGATGCCCCACCCCGAGCCCGCCCAGAAGGAGGCAGCCGCATGGCCACGACCGAGGTCGTCCAGTCCCGTCGGATCGTCACGGAGATCCCCGGCCCGAAGAGCCGCGCGATCCAGGAGCGCCGCGCGTCCGCCGTCGCCCAGGGCGTGGGCAGTGTCCTGCCCGTCTACGTCGAGCGCGCCGGCGGCGGCATCGTCGAGGACGTCGACGGCAACGCCCTCATCGACTTCGGCTCCGGCATCGCGGTGACCAACGTCGGCAACGCCGACCCCCGCGTGGTGGAGCGGGCCTCCGAGCAGATGGGCCGCTTCACGCACACCTGCTTCATGGTCAACCCCTACGAGGCCTACGTGGACGTGTGCGAGGCCCTGAACCGGGTCACGCCGGGCGACCACGAGAAGCGGTCGATCCTGCTCAACTCGGGCGCGGAGGCCGTGGAGAACGCGGTCAAGATCGCCCGGAGCGCCACCGGGCGCCAGGCCGTCGTCGTCTTCGACCACGCCTACCACGGCCGCACCAACCTCACCATGGGCCTGACCGCGAAGAACATGCCCTACAAGCAGGGCTTCGGCCCGTTCGCCGGTGAGATCTACCGCGTGCCGATGGCCTACCCCTACCGCTGGGCGACCGGGCCGGAGAACTGCGGGCCCGAGGCCGCGGCCCAGGCCATCGACCAGATCACCAAGCAGATCGGCCCCGAGAACGTCGCCGCTGTGGTGATCGAGCCGATCCAGGGCGAGGGCGGGTTCATCGAGCCCGGCGCCGGGTTCCTGCCGGCCGTCGTCGAGTTCTGCCGGGCGAACGGCATCGTGTTCGTCGCCGACGAGGTGCAGACCGGTTTCGCGCGCACCGGCGACATGTTCGCCTGCGACCACGAGGGCATCGTCCCGGACCTGATCACCACGGCCAAGGGCATCGCGGGCGGTCTTCCGCTGGCCGCGGTGACCGGCCGCGCCGAGCTGATGGACGCCGTGCACGGCGGCGGCCTGGGCGGCACCTACGGCGGCAACCCGGCGGCCTGCGCGGGCGCGCTGGCCGCGCTGGAGGCCATCGAGTCCGACGACCTCGTCGGCCGCGCCCGGGAGATCGGCGAGCTGATGCTGGGCCGCCTGCGCGAGCTCGCCGCCAAGTACGACGTCATCGGTGACGTGCGCGGACGCGGCGCGATGGTCGCGATCGAGCTGGTCAAGGGTGAGGACAAGACGCCCGACCCCGAGGCGCTGGCGAAGGTCCTGTCCTACTGCCACTCCCAGGGCCTGGTGCTGCTCAGCGCGGGCACCTACGGCAACGTCGTGCGCATGCTGCCGCCGCTGGTGATCGGCGACGACCTCCTGCACGAGGGCCTGGACATCCTGGCCGAGGGCTTCGCCCGGCTTTCCTAGGGCCCTGCTTTCTGGCGCCCTCACTCCACCGTCCCGGGGCGGGAGGCGCCCACCTTCCCGCTCCGGGACGGTTCCACCGTCGCCGCGGCCCCGGCCGGAACCGGCCCGGGGTCCGGCACGCGTGGTGCGCGAGGCGGCAGGCTGCCCAGCAGCACCCCGCCGACGACCAGCGCGCCGCCGATCAGCTCACCCGGGCTCACGGTCTCGCGCAGGACGACCCACGCGGCGGTCATCCCGACCACCGGCACGAGCATCGAGAACGGGGCCACCACGCCCGCCGGGTGGCGTGTCATCAGCCAGGTCCACACACCGGACCCGAGCACGGTGCCGACCACCACGGTGTAGGCCAGACCGGCCAGGGCGCCGAGCGCGCCGGGTTCGTCGAAGGAGGTCAGGGACGCCCCGATCCGCGCGGGCCCCTCGATCGCCAGGGCCAGGGCGAGCATCGGCAGCGGCGGGACCACGGACATCCACAGGGTCAGGCGCAGCGGGTCGGCCGGCTTCGCCAGCCGGTTGCAGGTGTTGCCGATCGCCCACCCGAACGCCCCCGCGAGGGTGAGCAGGAACGGGATGACCGTGGCGTTCTCCGCGCGCTGCCAGCCCACCAGGGCCATCCCGCACACGGCCACCACGATGCCGATCAGCTGCCGGCCGTTGAGGCGTTCGCGCAGGAACGTCGCGCCGAGCAGCACGGTGAACGGCGCCGAGGCCTGCAGGACCAGCGAGGCCAGGCCCGCGGGCATCCCGGCGGCCATGCCCCAGTACAGGAACATGAACTGCAGGGTGCCGAAGCCGAGCCCGTACCCGACGAGCCAGCGCACCGGCACCTTCGGCCACGGGACGAACAGGACCGTGGGAACGGCGATCAGCGCGAAGCGCAGGGCCACCAGGAAGAACGGCGGGAAGTGCGCGAGCGAGGCATCGATGGCGATGAAGTTCAGGCCCCACATGAGCGCGACGGACAAGGCGAGCAGACGGTGACGGATCGGCATGTGTCCTAGGTCAGCAGGAATCTCCCTTAAGCACAATCAATAGTTCCAACACCCACTCTGTAGGCTGCCTACATGGACATCCGACATCTGGAACTCCTGCGGGAGCTCGCCGAACGCGGGAGCGTCACCGCGGTGGCACGGGCGACCTACCGGACCCCCTCGGCGGTGTCGCAGCAGCTCAAAACGGCCCAACGCGAGTTCGGCGCCGAGCTGGTGGAACCGTCCGGCCGGGGGCTGCGGCTGACCGAGGCGGGCCGCGTCCTCGCCGAGGGCGGCGCGACCGTCGCCACCGCCGTCGAACGGGCGCGGGCGCACTGGGACGCCTTCCGCGGTGAACCGGCCGGCACGGTCGCCGTCGCCGCCCTGCCGAGCGCGGCGACCTTCCTCTTCCCCGAGGTGATGCGCGAACTCGCCGACACCGCCATCACGCTCCGCTGCGCCGACGTCGACCTGGCCGAGACCGAGTTCGCCGACCTGGCCGCCGACCACGACATCGTGATCGCGCACAGCCTCACGAGTGTCCGGCCGGCCGGCGCCGAGGGACTGACCGTCCGACCGCTGGCACGCGAGCCCCTGGACATCGCGATGGCCGCGGACCACCCGCTCGCCGACCGCGCCTCGGTCAGCCCCGCCGACCTGGTGGACTGCGAGTGGATCGGCGTGCCCGTGGGCTACCCCTTCGACACGGTCCTGCGGATGATCGAACAGGCCACCGGTCGGGAACTGCGGGTCGTCCAAAGGCTCGTGGACAACCGGCTGATCGAGGCACTGGTGGCGTCGGGCGACCAGATCGCCGTCCTGCCGCGCTTCACCACGCCGCCGACCGCCGCGACCTCCGGCGGGGGCATGGTCCTGCGCGCGCTCACCGGCCTGCCGTCCGCCCGGCACGTCTCCGCCGTCCTGCGGCCGGACAAGGCCGAACGGCTGGCCGTCCAACGGGTCCTGCGTTCCTTCGAGCGGGTGGGCGCGGAGGTGGAGGACCGCTTCCGGCACCACGCGTGAGCCGCCGGCCGGTCCTCACCTCAGCGCGTACCCCAGGCGTAGGTCTGCTTGCGCAGCTTGAGGTAGAGGAAGGTCTCCGTGGTGTCCACCGAGTCCACCGACCGGATGGCGGCCAGGATGTCCAGCAGCTTGGGATCGTCCTCGGCCACCACCTCGACCAGCAGGTCGAAGGAGCCCGCGGTGATGACCACGTACTCCACGCCCTCGACGTCGGAGATGGCGTCGGCGGCGGTGTTGAGGTCGCCGTTGGTGCGCACGCCGATCATGGCCTGGCGGCTGAAGCCCAGCATCATGGGATCGGTGACGCCCACCACCTGGACGACGCCCGCCTCCAGCAGCCGCTGGACGCGCTGGCGCACGGCCGCCTCGGACAGCCCGACCGTCTTGCCGATGGCGGCGTAGGACCGGCGCCCGTCCTCCTGGAGCACCTCGATGATGCGTTTGGCCGTGTCGTCGAGCACGACGCCGTTGTTACGCCGGGTGGGACCCGGATCCGACTGCTCACTCACGAGGGCACTCCGTTGGCTCCGAAGGAATCCGAGAATACGCGGGTCGGACAGCGGTGGAAAAGATCGCCGCGATCGCGACCGACAACGGAATCAAAGTTACTGCACGGTTCTCGGCGCGGTGGCGGGAGCGTCCCGGACCGGGTCCCGGCCCTGCTCAGCGCTCGTCCCGCACCGAGTCCAGCGACAGCAGCGCCACGTGCAGTGACAGACAGGTCTCCACCGACTCCAGGTCGGCGTCGAGGATGTTGGCGATCCGGCGCAGCCGCTCGTAGAAGGCGGGCCGCGACAGGTGCGCCCTGCTCGCCGCCAGCGCCTTGTTGCGCCCCGCCCCCAGGTAGCACCGCAGCATGTCGGTGAGGTCCCCGGCGTGCCGGGCGTCGTGGTCCAGCAGGGGCCCCAGCTCCCGCTCGACGTAGGTCTGCAGCCGCTCGTCGTCGCGGAACAGGTGCAACAGGCCGCGCACGTGCAGGTCGGGCAGCCGGTAGTAGGGCCGCTGGTCGCTCTGGCGGATGGCGACGTCGCCGACCTGGCGGGCCTCCAGGAAGGAGCGCCGCACCTCGCGGATGTCCTCGGCCGAGGACCCCACGGCCAGCACGGCGGTGTCGCCGACCGCCTGCTGGACGCGGTCGGCGAGCATGTGCAGGGTGGGGTCCAGCCGCTGCTTGGTCGGCAGCGCCAGCAGGACGCCCACCCGCAGGTCGTCGAGCGAGCCGACGAGCGCCGGCAGCCGCAGCTCCCGGCAGGCGCGCGCCGCGCCCTCGGCCGTGTCGGACAACCGGGCCTGGGCGGCCAGGCCGGTGCCGCTCTCGCGCAGCCGCAGGACCAGGCCGACCAGGACCCGGCCCTTGAGGGGCACACCGACCGCGCGGGCCCGCACCAGGGCCTCCTCCGGGTCGGAGTAGGCCCGGTCGATGATGCCCGCGATGATCGTCCGGTGGGTCTGGCGCTCCAGGCTCTCCTGGTGGCGTTCCAGGAGCCGGCCGAGCGCCAGCGTGGTGGCCGCGCGCTCGATGAGCATGCTCTGGCGCGGGGTCGGCGCGGCCCCCGCGATGAGGATGAGGCGCCCCCAGTCCTGGCCGCGCGCGCCGACCATCGTGACCAGCCAGCCGGTGGCGGGGTTGTGGACGGTGCGCGAGCCCGAGCGGATCGCGCGCGAGCGGGTCTCCCACGAGGTGAGCAGCGTGCCCGGGTCCTCGCCGTTGAGGTCACAGGCCAGGACCTGGTGGGTGAGGTTCTCCAGGACCACCGGGCAGCCGGAGAGCTGGGCGGCCTCGTGCAGGATCTGGGCGGTGTCGGCGCCCTCGACGGACAGCTGCGTGAACACCGAGTGCAGCTTCTCGGACTCGCGCAGCTCCTCCAGCTGCTGATTGACCACGCGGACGTGGACGGCCTCGGTGATCTCGACGAACCGGGCCTCGCGGTCGAGCTGGATGACGGGGACGCGGGCGTCCCGGGCGGCGTCGAGGAAGGCGGGCGGCAGCTCGGCGTGGTACTTGCGGCCGAGCTCGACCGCGATGCCGCTCACCCCGGCGGCGGCCAGGTCGTCGATGTAGCGGCGCAGGGCGTCGGGGTCGTCGGGCATCGCGATACCGGTGCTCAGCACCAGTTCGCCGCCGCGCAGCAGGTGGGCGAGGTCGGTGACCTCGGCGATGTGGACCCAGCGCACGGCCACGTCGAGGTACTCGGATCCGACCACCACACGGGGGCGGGCGCGTTGGAGGGCCGGCAGGCTCAGGACCTCGGCGAGAGTGGGAAGCACGCCCACATTCTAGGACGGGATGTCGCCTCCCGGACGAATCGCCTTACACGTTGGCCGTCGGGACAGGCGCTCTGACCACCGATTCCACGCGCGCCGGCCCGGGTTTACAGACCGTAATACCGGCCACCATGTTGTCAACACACTGATGCTGGCCAAGCGCCCGGGGCGGGGTGAGACTGGGGTCATGTCCGAACTTCTCTCGCGCCACCGCGCGGTCATGCCCTCCTGGCTGCCCCTGTACTACGAGTCCCCGCTGGAGATCGTCAGCGGCAAGGGGTCGCGCGTCACGGACGCCGACGGCCACACCTACCTCGACTTCTTCACCGGCATCGTGACCAACATGCTCGGCTACGACGTGGCCGAGGTGCGCGAGGCCGTGGAGCGCCAGATCGCCAAGGGCGTCGTCCACACCTCCACCCTGTACCTGATCCGCAACCAGGTCGAGCTCGCCGAGAAGATCGCCCGCCTGTCCGGTATCCCGGACGCGAAGGTCTTCTTCACCAACTCCGGCACCGAGGCCAACGAGACCGCCCTGCTCCTGGCCACCTTCGCGCGCGGCAGCGACGAGGTGCTGGCGATGCGCGGCAGCTACCACGGCCGCTCGTTCGGCACCGTCGCGGTGACCGGCAACCGGGCGTGGAAGAACTCGTCCCTGTCGCCGCTGAACGTGCACTACCTGCACGGCACCGACCACGCCGCCCCGGCCTTCCGAGGGATGTCCGAGCAGGAGTACATCGAGGCCTGCGTCGCCGACCTGCGCGACGTCCTGGACACCACCGCGCCCAACGTGGCCTGCCTGATCGCCGAGCCGATCCAGGGCGTGGGCGGGTTCGCGATGCCGCCGGACGGCCTCTACGCCCGCTACAAGGAGGTCCTGGACGAGCACGGGATCCTCTTCGTCTCCGACGAGGTGCAGACCGGCTGGGGCCGCACCGGCACGAGCTTCTTCGGGATCGGCAACCACGACGTGGTGCCCGACGCCATGACCTTCGCCAAGGGGCTCGGCAACGGGTACGCGGTCGGCGGCGTCGTGGCGCGCGGCGACCTCATGGACCGCCTGGGCGCGCTGGGCGTGGCCACGTTCGGCGGCAACCCCGTGTCGATGGCCGCGGCCGGGGCCACCCTCGACTACGTCCTGGAGCACGACCTGCAGGGCAACGCGCTGCGCCAGGGCGCTCTGATCACCGACGGCCTCCGGGCCCTCACCGAGCTGCCGAGCGTCAAGGACGTGCGCGGCAAGGGCCTGATGTTCGCCGTGGAGATGGTCGACCCCGCGACCGGCGCGCCCTCACCGGCGCTGGCCGGCCGCGTACTGGAGGCGGCCCGCGAGCGCGGGCTGCTGGTCGGCAAGGGCGGCGTGCACGGCAACGTGCTCCGCATGGCCCCGCCGCTGACGCTGTCGGCGCAGGAGGCGGCGGAGGGCCGCGACATCCTCCTGGACGCCGTGCGCGCGGTCGCCGCCCAGGCCTGAGCGCCCGCGGCCCGGCGGTCCGACCGCCCCACGTCCGACTACACCCAGGAAGAGGAAGTATGAGCAAGCACGTCACCCACTGGATCGGTGGGGCGCTCTTCGACGGCGACGCCGAGCGCCGCGGGGACATCTACAACCCGGCGTCGGGACGGGTCACGGGCACCGTGGACCTGGCCGGGGCCAAGGAGGTCGACGCCGCGGTGGCCTCCGCGCGCGAGGCCTTCCCCGGCTGGCGCGACACCTCGCTGTCCAAGCGGGTGCAGATCCTGTTCCGGTTCCGCGAGCTGCTCAGCGCGAACAAGGACCGGTTGGCCGAGCTGGTCAGCGCCGAGCACGGCAAGGTCTTCTCCGACGCCCAGGGTGAGGTCGCGCGCGGCCTGGAGGTCGTGGACTTCGCCTGCGGCATCCCCCACCTGCTCAAGGGCGGCTTCTCCGAGAACGTGTCCACGGGCGTGGACTCCTACTCGATCCTGCAGCCGGTCGGCGTGGTCACCGGCATCACGCCGTTCAACTTCCCGGCGATGGTCCCGATGTGGATGTTCCCGGTGGCGATCGCCTGCGGCAACACCTTCGTCCTCAAGCCCAGCGAGAAGGACCCGTCCGCGTCGCTGCTGATCGCCGAGCTGTGGACCGAGGCGGGACTCCCCGACGGCGTGTTCAACGTGGTCCACGGCGACAAGGCCGCGGTGGACGCCCTGCTGGAGCACCCGGACGTCTCGGCGGTGAGCTTCGTGGGCTCGACCCCGATCGCGCAGTACATCTACCGGGCCGCCGCCGAGCACGGCAAGCGCGTGCAGGCGCTGGGCGGGGCCAAGAACCACATGGTGGTGCTGCCCGACGCCGACCTGGACCTGGCGGCCGACTCCGCGGTCTCGGCCGGGTTCGGCTCGGCCGGCGAGCGCTGCATGGCCATCTCCGCGATCGCGGTCGTGGACTCGGTCGCCGACGAGCTGGTCGAGAAGATCCGCGAGCGCGTCTCACGCCTGCGGGTGGGCCCCGGCGACGACGACCGCAGCGAGATGGGGCCGCTGGTGACCCGGGAGCACCGGGACAAGGTCGCCTCGTACCTGGAGTCGGGGGTGCACGAGGGCGCGACCCTGGCGATCGACGGCCGGGTGCACCCGGTGCTGGGCGGCGGGGAGGACGGGTTCTGGCTGGGCCCGACCCTGCTCGACCACGTCGGACCCGAGATGTCCTGCTACCGGGACGAGATCTTCGGACCGGTGCTGAGCGTGCTGCGCGTGGGGGACTACGACGAGGCCGTGAAGCTGATCAACGACAACCCCTACGGGAACGGCACCGCGATCTTCACCAACGACGGTGGCGCGGCCCGCCGGTTCCAGAACGAGGTGGAGGTCGGCATGGTGGGCATCAACGTGCCGATCCCGGTGCCGATGGCCTACTACTCGTTCGGCGGGTGGAAGCAGTCGCTCTTCGGCGACTCGCACGCGCACGGTACGGAGGGTGTGCACTTCTACACCCGGACCAAGGCGGTCACCGCGCGCTGGATCGACCCGGGCAAGCGGCCCGAAGGCGGCGTCAACCTGGGCTTCCCCACCAACGGGTAGCCCGAAGTTCATGGAATTAACGGATGGATGTCTCTCACTGACGGTCGGTGGTGGGCCACACGGAGTATCGTTGGTGGCGGTCGCTCCTCACAGCACGTGATCGACTGCCGTGGCGGCGACCGGAGGCCATCCGGGATAGACGCGCTCATTTCCCCTCCTCCCCATGGAAGCGGGCGCGTCAGCGGAAGCGCTCCGGGTCCGATTCTCCCCCTGGACCCGGAGCGCGACCGTAGCCGTGGCCGCGCTAGCGCGCGGCCGCCATCACCTCGCGGGCGTGGACCCGTGGCTCGTCGCCGATGATCCGGGCGCACTCGTCACAGCCGAAGACGGCCCCTCCGTCCGGCAGCACCCCCAGGACGCGGCGGGGGCGGGGCCACTTGGTGTGGCAGGCGACGCAGGCGTCCCCCTCGCACTGCGCCGCACTCAGCAGTCCAGGGTCGTAGACGTGAAGGTCAGGCGAGTGATCGGGCCGCGTGTCTGGTTGGCACATCGTGCTCGTTCCGCGCAATGTCCTTGCTCCCCCCGTGGTTTAGGACAGTCTGGCGGGCCGATAGATACCGGCTCTCAAGTGAATCAAAGTCTGTGGGCGTCCGGAAGGCCCCGGACCAATCTAAATCACTCCGTGCAGGGCAATCATAACCCTAAGTAACTAAGCCTGGGAAGACCCCAGGTCACGAAGGATCTTTGGCACCCTTCGTCCGGTAGCCCGCAGGGGATGGACCTCAGGACCTTCGGCCTAGTCGCGCGGAACGACCCCGAAACGACGCAGGGACAGGCTCGGATTGGTCACTCGAACCTCGTCCACGCGGGCGGCCGAAACCCCGGCCGCGGCGACCGCGAAGGCCTGCTCCCCCAGCGCCGCGAGGGGCGTGCCCATCGGGTCGATCACCATGCTGTTGCCCGCACCGGAGGGCGCGGCCTGTCCCGCCGCCGCCACGTACACGGTGTTCTCCACCGCGCGGGCACGGGCGAGCGTGCGCCAGTGCTCCTCCTTGAGCGGCCCCGGCACCCACTGGGCGGCCAGCAGCACCACGTGCGCGCCGGCGTCGGCGATCCGCCGCGTGACCTCGGGGAAGCGCAGGTCGTAACAGGTCTGCAGGCCGAACACGACCCCGTCGACGGTGAAGGTCTCCGGCTCCTCGATGGCACCCGGCGCGACCACGTCCGACTCGCGCACTCCGAAGGCGTCGTAGAGGTGGATCTTGCGGTAGTGCGCGATCCGCTCGCCCTCCGGGGAGAGGGCCACCAGGGTGTTGGTGAAGTGGGTGGGACCGGCGACCTCGTTCACCCCGACGACCAGGTGGACGCCCTCCTTGCGCGCGGCCTCGGCCGCGGCGGCGACGAAGGGCCCGTCCAGGGGCTCGGCCGCCTCGACGTAGCGGTGGTCGGTCCGCGGCGCGGTGAACATGGCGTACTCCGGACACAGGACCACGTCGGCCCCGTCCGCAGCCGCCCGGGCGGCCAGCTCCGCGACCGAGCGCTGGTTCTCGTCCTTGTCCTGACCGGGGGCGAACTGGGCGACCGCGACCCGCACCATCGGACCACTCCTTCACTCGGTAGGCGTCCCCCGAGTGTACGACCCCGGCGATCGGCACGGCTGACCGTCTTGCCAGGAAGCTGAACGTGCGTTTAATCTGTTGAACATGAGTTCAACACCGAGGCGTCCTCCCGACGAGGACCTCACCGCCCGCGCGCGCATCCGCGACGCGGCCGTCGAGTGCTTCGGGCGGCACGGCTTCGACGTCACCGTCCGGGTCATCGCCGAGCGCGCCGGGGTCTCCCCCGGCCTGGTCCTGCACCACTTCGGGTCCAAGGCCGGGCTGCGCGAGGCCTGTGACGAGCACGTCCGCCAGGCCGTGCGCGAGGTCAAGACCGAGGCGGTCACCTCGCACGACCAGCAGACGTTCCTCCAGCAGATGGCCGAGATCGAGGAGTACTCGGGGCTGCTCGGCTACGTGCTCCGCTCGCTCCAGACCGGCGGTCCCACGGCCGTGGCCCTGTTCGAGCACATGGTCGAGGACGTCGAGGAGTACCTGGCCAAGGGCGAGGAGGCGGGCACCATCCGCCCCAGCCGCGACCCCAAGGCACGGGCGCGCTGGCTGGCCGCCAACGGGATGGGCGCGGTCACGATGCTGTTCACCCTGCAGGGCATGGGGCCGGACACCGACTTCCGGGACCTGCTCAGGCGCTCGGCGCACGACCTGATGCTGCCCGCGCTGGAGGTCTACACCGAGGGCCTGCTCACCGAGCGCACGATGCTCGACGCCTACCTCCTGTACGTCGGCGACCCGCCGGAGGAGTCGCGCTGAACGTTCCACCGGCCAGAGCACGGTCCCCTCCTCCCCCAGTCACACGAAGGAATCTCCCATGCCATCACCCGCCATCGACGTCCGCGGACTCGACAAGTACTTCGGCCGCTTCAAGGCCCTCGACGGGCTCGACCTCACCGTCGAGACCGGCCAGGTGGCCGGCTTCCTCGGCCCCAACGGCGCCGGGAAGTCCACCGCCATCCGCGTCCTGCTCGGCCTGCTCAGGGCCGACGGCGGGACCGCCCGTGTCCTGGGCGGCGACCCGTGGACCGACGCCGTGGCCCTGCACCGCCGCCTGGCCTACGTCCCCGGCGACGTGGCCCTGTGGCCGAACCTGACCGGCGGCCAGGCCATCGACCTGCTCGGCCGGCTGCACGGCACGGTCGACTCCGCCAGGAAGAAGGAGCTGCTCGCCCGCTTCGAGCTCGACCCGGGCAAGAAGGCGCGCACCTACTCCAAGGGCAACCGGCAAAAGGTCGCCCTGGTGGCGGCCCTGGCCTCGAACGCCGAACTGCTCATCCTGGACGAGCCCACCTCAGGCCTGGACCCGCTGATGGAGTCCGTCTTCACCGAGTGCGTCCGCGAGGCCAAGGCGCAGGGCCGGTCCGTGCTCCTGTCCAGCCACATCCTGGCCGAGGTCGAGAAGCTCTGCGACACGGTCACCATCATCCGCAAGGGCGTGGCCGTGGAGTCCGGGACCCTGGACGAGATGCGCCACCTGACGCGCTCCTCCGTCCGCGCCACGACCGACGGCGACCCGTCCGTGCTCCGCGGCATGCCCGGCGTGCACGGGCTGGAGGTGGACGGCCGCAGCGCCACCTTCGACGTCGACAACGCGGAGCTGGACGGCGCCGTCCGGGCGCTCTCCCAGCTTGGCCTGCGCTCCCTGGTGAGCAACCCGCCCTCGCTGGAGGAGCTGTTCATGCGCCACTACGGCGACGAGCTGGCCGCGCTCAACGGCAACGGGGCCGGGAACGGGACCGGTGCCGCATGAGGAAGTTCGCCGGAACCGGGCACCTGATCCGGTTCATCCTGCGCCGCGACCGCATCCGGATGACCGTCTGGACGGCCGCTCTGGTCGGCACCCTGGCGATGACCATCCCGACGCTGGACGAGATGTTCCAGACCCCGGAGCAGCGCCTGGGGCGCGCGGCGGTCATGGAGACGCCGACCGGGATCGTCTTCGGCGGTCCCGGCTACGGGTTGGACTCCTACGGGCTCGGCGCGATGATCGCCAACGAGCTCACCATGAGCCTGCTGGTCGCGCTGGCGATCATGAGCATCCTGCACGTGGTCCGGCACACCAGGGCCGAGGAGGAGAGCGGCCGCGCCGAACTCCTGCGCGCCAACGTCATGGGCTCCAGCGCCCAGATGACGGCGGCTCTGGCGACCAACGCCGTGGTCAACGCCGTCATCGGCGCACTGAGCACGCTGTGCCTGGTCGCCGGCGGCCTGGACCGCCCGGACTCCGTCGCCTACGGCCTGGGCCTGGCCCTGGCCGGGATCACCTTCGGCGCGATCGCCGCCGTGTGCGCCCAGGTCTCGGAGCACTCCCGCGGCGCCAGCGGACTGGCGTTCCTGGTCGTGGGGGTGCTGTTCATGTTCCGCGTGGTCGGCGACATCGCCGAGCGCGGCGGCAGCGCGCCGTCGTGGTTCTCCCCGTTCGCCTGGACGCAGCAGACGCGGATCTACGACGACCTGCGGTGGTGGCCGCTGGCGCTGTACGCGGTGGTCATCGTGGTCCTGTTCGCGACGGCCTTCACCCTGGCGGGCCGGCGCGACCTCGGCGCCGGACTGGTCGCGGCGCGTCCGGGACCGGCCGACGCGAGCCCGCTGCTCAACGGCGTCTTCGCCGTGCACCTGCGCCAGCAGCGGACCTCGATCGTCGCGTGGGCGGTCGCGGTGTTCCTGTTCGCGCTCTCCTTCGGAACGCTCATCTCCGAGATCGACGTGATGATCGAGCAGAACCCGGAGCTGGTCGTGACGATGGGCCTGGACGCGGAGAACATGTCCAACGCGTTCCTGGGGATGCTGATGCTCTACATCGTGATGGCCACGGCGGCCTTCGCGATGCTGTCGGTGCTGCGGGTCAGAGCCGAGGAGTCGGCGGGGCGCGCCGAGCTGACGCTGTCGGCGGCGGTCGGGCGGATCCGCTGGCTGGGCTCCGCGGTGCTGGTCAGCACGATCGCCGCGGTGGTGATGACGCTGCTCGGCGGTGTGGGCATGGGCCTGGGCGCCGGCATCGCGACGGACGACTACGGCTGGGTCGCGACCGTCCTGGAGGGCTCCGCGGCCCAGCTCCCGGTGGTGCTGCTGTTCATCGGGCTGACCACCCTGGCCGTCGGGGTCGCGCCGCGCCTGGTGGGCCTGGTGTGGGCCTGGTTCGGGTACGGGCTGACGATGACCATCTTCGGCCGGATGCTGGACCTGCCGGACTGGATGATCGACCTCGGCCCGTTCGGGATCGTGTCGCAGCTGCCGTTGGAGGAGTTCGACGCGGTGCCCTTCCTCGCGGTGCTGGGCGCCGCGGCCGCCGCGGGCGCGGTGGGCCTGGGCGGGTTCCGCCGCCGGGACCTGGCCACCGTCTGAGGAGCGCGGGGGCGCGTCGCCGGTGCACCGCCGGCGGCGCGCCGCCGCCGTGTTCGGAACCGGGTCCGGGGCATCGGGACCGCCTCCACAGGGAAGACGACCGTGGAGGAGGTTGCCGACATGGCCACGAACCGCGGGCTCCGACGGGTGCTCGTACCCGCCACCGCCGTCATCGTCGTCGTCGCGCTCCTGGGGGTGTGCATGTGGAGCCTGCAGCGCTCGCTGGTCTACCTGCCCGCGCGCGGTGACGTGCCCTCGGCCGCGAGCGTTCTCGACGGCGCCGGGGACGTGCGCCTGCGAACGTCGGACGGCCTCGATCTGGACGCCTGGCTCGTCCCCGCGCGCGGCGCCGACCGGGACACGGCCGTGCTGGTGGCCAACGGCAACGCCGGTGACCGGAGCGTCCGGGCGCCGCTCGCCCGCGCGCTGGCGGAGGAGGGCTTCACCGTGCTCCTGTTCGACTACCGGGGCTACGGCGGCAATCCCGGCCTGCCCTCGGAGGAGGGCCTGGCCGCGGACGCCCGGGCCGCCTCCGATCTGCTCGTCGCACGCGGCCACCCGCCGGAGCGGACCATCTACTTCGGGGAGAGCCTCGGCACGGGGGTGGCGACCACGCTGGCCGCCGAGCGCCCGCCGGCGGCCCTGCTGCTGCGCTCCCCGTTCACGTCGCTGGCCGACCTCGGCGCCCACCACTACCCGTTCCTGCCGGTCCGCGCCCTGCTGTGGGACCGGTATCCGGTGCTCGACACCATCGGTCGGATCGACCGCCCCGCCACGGTCGTGTTCGGTCCGCAGGACCGCATCGTTCCCCCGCTCCAGAGCGCGGCGGTCGCGGCGGCGGCGGCGCGACTGTTCGAGCGGGTGGAGGTGCCGGACGCCGGCCACAACGACCCCGCGCTCACGCACGGCCCCGAGGTGGTCGCGGCCACCGTCCGCCTGGCCGACCACGCCCTCTGAGCGGGGCCGGGCCGGGTGCTCAGGCCTCGGGCGGGGTCCAGGTCCGGGCGGCCTCGCGCAGGCGCAGCAGCCGCTCCCAGTGGTCGGCGGCCAGGGTCCGGCCGCGGCCGGTGAGGCGGACGGTGGTGCGCGGCCGACCGTCGCCGCTCTTGTGGACCTCGACCACCTCGGCCGCCGCCAGTGTGGACAGGTGGCTGGACAGGTTGCCCTTGGACAGGCCGGTGATCCGCTGGAGGAAGAGGAAGTCCGCGCTCTCGCTCCGCCGCCCCATGCCCACAACGGGAAGGGGCAGGATCGGGCGGGGAGTGGACCGGGGCGGAGCCGGGACGTGCGGCCGGGGTCAGCCGGGGAGGTAGGACAGGCCCCAGGCGGGCGCGTAGACCACGATGAGGAACCTGGCCGTGCGGGTGACGAAGGTGATCACGCAGAACCGCCACACGTCGACGCGCACCACCCCGGCCAGGACCACGATGACGGCGAAGGGCGGCACGCTCGCGAAGGAGCTGAGGGCGACCAGCCCCAGGCCCCAGAGGGGGCGCTCCTGCGCCTTGACGCGCCAGCTCTCGACGCGCGCGGCCCAGCGGCCCGGGGTGGCGGCCTTGCGACGCAGCCAGGGTGCGGAGATCGTGCCCCGGCCCACGTAGTAGTACGGCAGTTTGCCCAGGGTCTGGCCCAGGCCAGCCGCGACGGCCATCGCGGCGAGGGCGCCGTCGTCCACCACGACGGCGCCCACCAGGTACAGCTCGATGTTGACGACCGGAACGAGTCCGCCGAGCAGGGCGGCCAGAAAGGCCAGCCCGGTCTGGATCACCCCTCGGCCGCGGCGAGCTGGCCGCAGGCCCCGTCGATCTCCTGGCCGCGGGTGTCGCGGACCGTGACGGAGACCCCGTGGGACTGCAGCCGCCGAACGAACTCGCGCTCGTCCTCCGGCCGGGAGGCGGTCCACTTGGACCCCGGGGTGGGGTTGAGCGGGATGAGGTTGACGTGCACCAGGTGGCCCTTGAGCAGCTCACCGAGCATGTCGGCGCGCCAGGCCTGGTCGTTGATGTCCTTGATCAGCGCGTACTCGATGGACACGCGGCGGCCGGTGGTCCCGGCGTAGCGCCAGGCCGCGTCCAGGACCTCGTCGACCTTCCAGCGCGTGTTGATCGGCACCAGCTCGTCGCGCAGCTCGTCGTCGGGCGCGTGCAGCGAGATCGCCAGGCGCACCTGCATCTTCTCGTCGATGAGCTTGTTGATGGCGGGCACCAGGCCGACCGTGGACACCGTGACACCCCGCTGGGAGATGCCCATGCCCTCGGGCACCGGGTCGGTGATCCGCCGGACCGTCTGCAGGACCCGCTTGTAGTTGGCCATGGGCTCGCCCATGCCCATGAAGACGATGTTGCTGATCCGCCCCGGTCCGCCGGCGACCTCGCCGCGGGCCAGATCACGGGCGCTGGCGACCACCTGGTCGACGATCTCGCCCGTGGACAGGTTGCGGGTGAGCCCCGCCTGGCCGGTGGCGCAGAACGGGCAGTTCATGCCGCAGCCCGCCTGTGAGGAGATGCACAGGGTGACGCGGTCCGGGTAGCGCATGAGCACCGACTCGAACATCACCCCGTCGAAGGCCTTCCACAGGGTCTTGCGGGTCATGCCGTTGTCGCAGGTGATGTGCCGGACCGGTGTGAGCAGGGTCGGCAGCAGCGCCTCGCCCAGCCGTTCGCGTGAGGAGGCCGGAAGGTCGGTCATCGCGGCGGTGTCCGACTCCAGGCCGCCGAAGTAGTGCTTGGCCAGCTGCTTGGCGCGGAACGGCTTCTCGCCCAGGTCGGAGACGACCTCGGCACGCTCCTCGGGGCTGAGGTCGGCCAGGTGCCGGGGCGGCTTGGCGCGGCGGGGGGCGACGAAAGTGAGTTCGGCGGGCATAAGCATCCGTAACGAGTCGGTGGTCGATGCCCGGGGTGGAACGGCGGTCGTTATACGACCTATACGCGGTCGCCGTGCGGCTCCGCCGGAGAGGGCACTACCTTCGATTCTACGTCCGGACGGACCGGACTGGTCCGCCGGCGGGTACGGCGACGATCGGCGTCTGGGAGGGCCGGTGACCGAGATCGACGTCCTGCTCGACGAGATCAGTCCCTATCAGAGCCGCCGTGTGGTCGTCGAATGCGACTCCCACACCACGGCCGCCTACCTCCTCGACGCGCGCGGGCGCATCCGCGTCCCCGTCTGGCTGGCCAACCACGAGAGCGCTCCCCGCACCAGCGAGTCGAGCGGCCTCTACCACGGCCAGGCCCCCCTCATGCCGGAGGCCTACACCAAGCACCCCCAGGGCCGCCCGCGGTTCGATCCCGCGTGCCTGCGCGCCGTGTGGTTCGAGGAGGGCGACGGCGTCGCCCTGGTCGACGAGGAAGGGCTCCTGGCGGTCATCCCGGGCTGGGCCGAGGCCGACAGCGGACTGCCGGGGTACGCCCGCGAGGCGATCGGCCGCAGCGCCTACGCCTGGGAGCTGGACTCGGTGCGCGGCCAGCTGTGGCCCCGGGTCGTGCACGCCGAGGCCTACTGGGACTGGCGCCGCGCCTCCGGTGCCTGGCGCAGCGTCCAGCGCACGGTCCTGAGCCACCTGAACCGGCGCGTGGGCGAGGCCGGACACTACTGGGACGTCTCCGACGGCCATCCCCCGCTGCTGCGGGTCTCGGAGCGCCCGCCCACGGCGGAGCGGCCGTTCACGGTGCTGTCGACGGTGGGCATGTGCGGACAGCGGATGCCCACGCTGGACCGGTACATGGCCAACACCGCCCAGCACGCGCGGGTGGAGCTGGCCCTGGCCACGACGCTGCCCGCCCACCACGCGGCGCGGATCTTCCGGTGGATCGGCGCCTTCCCCTGGCGGGCGGTCACCTGGTTCGGGACCGGGCACACGGTCAAGTGGCTGGACAACCCCGAGGACCGGGCGATGCGCGGCGGCGCGGGCGCCGTCCTGCTGTTGGAGGACCCCACCGCGCTGGTCACCCGGCCCGAGCACCGGCCGCCGGACACCTCCGGGCTCTCCTTCCAGGGCGACCCGGTGCGCTGGCTGTGGATCGTGCCGATCACCCGGCCCGAGCACCTGTTCGCCAAGGAGCACGACAGCGCCACGCTCGTGGACAAGCTCGCGGCGGAGGGCCGCAGCTGGGTCCTGGGCTGACCGCCGGCCTCACCGGCCGAGGGCGTCCGCGACGAGGGCGAGGGCGGCCAGCGGGTAGAGGGCGGTGAACAGCAGCCCGCCGACGAGGAGCACCGCCGCGGCGGCGATCTGCGAGCGGGCCCCGACGATCTCGGCGTTCGAGGGGTCCTGGGGGTCGTAGGCGATCTCCACCCACTCCCCGCCGCGCAGCCCGTTGAAGCCGAGGGTGAGCCGCTGGCGCGCGGCCACCTCCTCCCCCTCCGGCGTGTGGAAGGCGAACGGCGCCCGGGCCCGGCCGCGGACGCCGCTCCGGGTGGGGCGCCACGCCACGAAGTCCCGGTCGATCCGGCCGGTCGCCCGGCGCCCGGAGCGGCGCAGCCGCATGATCCGCCACAGGTGCCGCCCCCCGTGCCAGGCCACGACCGCCGGGAGCACGGCCAGCAGGACGAAGAGCAGGGCGTAGCCGAGCAGTTCGCCCAGGACCTCCCTGGGCACGCTCAGGCAGCCGCCGTGTTCGCCCTTCGGCGCGTCCGCCACCACCCGCACCTCCCTGGTCGGCCTCCGGTCGCGCACAAGGAAAGCACGGCGGCGCGGCGACCGGACAGCCCCGGCGCGCAAAACGCGTTGACGGCCGGACCGGCGCCCGGAATCGTGTCCCCGTCGGTGCGCGGGCGGAGGGGTCGGGGTCGCGGTGGGAGTCGGGGAGAGCGTGGGCCGGACCGCGGGGGTCGGGGTCTCGGCGCCACTGCGGCACGGCGCGTTCAGGGCTCTGGCGGCGGGCCGGATCCTGATGTTCCTGGGCAGCGGCCTGGTGTCGGTCGCCCTGGCCTTCGCGGTGCTGGACGTGACCGGGTCCCTGGCCGCCGTGGGCCTGGTCGTGGGCGCGCGGTCGGTCGCCAACGTCGCCCTGCTGCTCCTGGGCGGGGTGATCGCCGACCGTGTCTCGCGCTCGCTCGTCCTGCGCGGCGGATGCGCGGCCGCGGCCGCCTCCCAAGTCCTGTTGGCCCTCGCCCTGCTGACCGGGTCCGCCACGCTCGCGCTGATGATGCTGCTGGCCGTGATCAACGGGGCCGCGAGCGCGGTGAACCTCCCGGCCGCCTCGGCCATGGTGCCCCCCCGACCGTGCCCCGGGCTCTGCTGCGTCCGGCCAACGCGGTGGTGCGCGTCGGCACGCACGGGGGCATGTTCGTGGGCATGTCCCTAGGCGGCGTCCTGGCGGGAACCGCCGGCTCGGGGTGGGCGATCGCGGCCGGCGGCGCCCTGTACGCCGCGGCCGGCCTGGCCTTCCTCGCGCTGCGGATCCCGGCGACCGCTCCCACGGGCGGCGGGAACGTCCTGCGCGAACTGCGCGAGGGGTGGACGGAGTTCACCGCGCGCTCGTGGGTGTGGATCATCGTGCTGGCGTTCATGGTGGTCAACGCGTCGTGGTCGGCCACCACCGCGGTCCTGGGGCCGGCGATCGCCGACGACACCTTCGGCCGCACCGTGTGGGGGCTGCTGATGGCGGTCAACAGCGCGGGCCTGCTGGTGGGCGGGGTGACGGCCGCCCGATGGCAGCCGCGGCGCGCGCTGGTGTTCGGCACGGCGCTGGTCCTGCTGCAGACCGTGCCGCTGTTCGCGCTGGCCGGCCCGTCGCCCCTGCCGCTGCTGTTCGCGGCGATGTTCCTCGCCGGTGTGGCCGTGGAGCAGTTCAGTGTCGCGTGGGAGGTGTCGGTCCAGGAGAACATCCCGCCGGAGAAGCTCTCCCGCGTGTACTCCTACGACGCCCTGGGATCGTTCGTCGCGATGCCCGTGGGCCAGGTCGCGGTCGCCCCGCTGGCCGCGGCGGTGGGGCCGGGGCCCTCGATCGTGCTGCTGGCGTCCCTGACGCTGACGGCGGTCCTGGCCGCGCTGTGCGCGCCGAGCGTACGCGCGCTGCGGCGCCGGTGACCGTCAGCGCGCGATCCCCCGCCCGTCCCTGGCCTGGTCCAGCACGCGGTGGAAGCGGGCCACGTCCTCGTCGCTGAAGCGCTCCACGAAGCTGCGCAGTGTCGCTCCGGGATCGGGGCCGTCGTTGAGCACCTCGTCCATCATCCGGGCCGTGTACTCGGCGTGGCTCTCCTTGGCCCAGTAGACCCAGGCGCGGCCGGACTTGCGGCGGTCCACCAGGCCCTTGTGGAAGAGGATGTTGGCGACGGTCATGACGGTCGTGTAGGCGATCTCGCGCTCGTAGACCATGGTCTCGCGTACCCGTCGGACCGGCAGCGGTGTCTCGGACCGCCACAGTGCGTCCATGATGGCCGCTTCGAGTTCCCCAAGCCCCCTCATGGCGATGTCACTCCCCGTGTCTCCAGAGTTCGTATCGCGATCGTAGGCACGGGAGGGCCCCGTGTGTGGGAAAACCCCGGAGAGGACACAGATACGCCCGCACGCGGTGGCCGGAACCGGCGTTTTCACACCGGCGGGGCCCGCACGGGAGAGAAAGGGCGCGGCCGTGGGCGCGCGACAGGAAGGGGCGGAAGGGGCCGCGGCTCGCCGAGGGGCCGAGAGCGGATGTGCGCCGGAGCGGATGTGCGTTGGAGGCCGGGCCCGGGAACCCCTCCATCCCCGCTGGATGTCGCGGAAGGGCCCCCGGCCGTCCTGCCCGGCCTCGCACACACGTTCTGACGCGACCCCCGCCCGAGCGGTTCCACGTGTTCCGCGCCACACTCGGCGTGGCCGGTCGCGGCCATCTCTTTCACACGCGAGAACCCTCAGGAACCAGCACAAATGCGACACGATGGATACCCTGGGCAAGGAGATCCACACGCACAGGCAACGGCTCTGTGAAAGATTGTTAGCTATCTCCTAGTTTCATCAACCCTCGTGTTCCCCCGCAGGAGGCCGGTACAAGTAGCCTGGTACCCGACGAGTGCTGGCCAGGTCAGATGCTCTCCACTGACGTGGGGACGCTCCCGATTCTTCTTGAGCCCGCCTTGCCAGCAGCCACCCGTCTTCCTACACATTCACAAGCGAGCTGCGGAAGTGGGCGATCTCCGCCGTGTCGTCTGAGGCGTCTCAACCCCTGACAGATTTCGGCCCGAACGAGTGGTTGGTCGAGGACCTTTACCAGAAGTACCTCACCGACCCGAATTCGGTTGACAAGGCTTGGTGGAACTTCTTCGCGGACTACAAGCCCGCGGAAACGGCCAGCGGAAGGGGTGGGGGCACTGCGAAGGCGCAGGTAGACACGACCCCCAAGGCCCCGGCCGCGCCGGAACAGAAGAAGAAGTCCGCACCGGCCCCGGCACCCAAGAAGGACGACTCCCTCGAGGTCAAGCAGGAGCGTCTGCGCGGAGCACCCGCGCGGACCGCGACCAACATGGAGTCGAGCCTGACGCTGCCGACCGCGACGAGCGTGCGTGCAGTGCCGGTGAAGCTGCTGTTCGACAACCGCATCGTCATCAACAACCATCTCCGGCGCGGGCGCGGTGGGAAGGTCTCCTTCACCCACCTCATCGGCTTCGCCATGGTCAAGGCCCTCAAGGCCATGCCCGAGATGAACCACTCCTACGTGGAGGTCGACGGCAAGCCCGGTGTCGCCAAGCCCGAACACGTGAACTTCGGTCTGGCGATCGACCTCCAAAAGCCCGACGGCTCCCGTCAGCTGGTCGTGCCCTCCATCAAGGGCTCCGACGAGATGGACTTCACGGAGTTCTGGAGCGGCTACGAGGACCTGGTCCGCAAGGCCCGCAACAACAAGCTGGGCGTGACGGACTTCCAGGGCACCACGATCAGCCTGACCAACCCGGGCGGCATCGGCACCGTGCACTCCGTGCCGCGCCTGATGCCCGGGCAGGGCACCATCCTCGGCGTGGGCGCGATGGAGTACCCGGCCGAGTTCCAGGGCGCCAGCCAGGACACCCTGGCCGACCTGGGCATCAGCAAGGTCATGACGCTGACGTCCACCTACGACCACCGCATCATCCAGGGCGCGCAGTCCGGTGAGTTCCTCAAGCGGATCCACCAGCTGCTGCTCGGCGACGACGGTTTCTACGACGAGATCTTCCGTTCGCTGCGCATCCCCTACGAGCCGGTGCGCTGGGTCCAGGACATCCGCGTCAACACGGCCACCCAGCTCGACAAGACCACCCGGGTCCAGGAGCTGATCCACGCCTACCGCGTGCGCGGCCACCTCATGGCCGACACCAACCCGCTCGACCACGAGCAGCGCCGCCACCCCGACCTGGACGTGCTGGAGCACGGTCTCACCCTGTGGGACCTGGACCGCTCCTTCCCGACCGGCGGCTTCGGCGGCAAGCAGGTCATGAAGCTCCGGGACATCCTGGGCGTGCTGCGCGACACCTACTGCCGCACGGTGGGTATCGAGTACATGCACATGCAGAGCCCGGAGGAGCGGGAGTGGATCCAGTCGCACGTCGAGCGCGAGCACGAGAAGCTCGACCGCGACGAGCAGCTGCACATCCTGCACCGGCTCAACAGCGCCGAGGCCTTCGAGACCTTCCTGCAGACGAAGTACGTCGGCCAGAAGCGCTTCTCGCTGGAGGGCGGCGAGTCCCTGATCCCGCTGCTGGACGGTGTGATCTCCAAGGCGGCCAAGGCCGACCTGGACGAGGCCGTCATCGGCATGGCCCACCGCGGCCGGCTCAACGTGCTGGCCAACATCTGCGGCAAGTCCTACGGGCAGATCTTCGGTGAGTTCGAGGGCAACCTCGACCCCCGCAGCGCGCACGGCTCCGGTGACGTCAAGTACCACCTGGGCACCGAGGGCACCTTCGAAACGCGCGAGGGCGACCGGATCCACATCTCGCTGGCGGCCAACCCGTCGCACCTGGAGACCGTCAACCCGGTCGCCGAGGGCATCGTCCGCGCCAAGCAGGACCTGCTCAACAAGGGCCCGCAGGGCTTCACGGTCCTGCCCATCCTGATCCACGGCGACGCCGCGTTCGCCGGTCAGGGCGTGGTCGCCGAGACGCTGAACCTGTCCCAGCTGCGCGGTTACCGGACCGGCGGCACGGTGCACGTCATCGTCAACAACCAGGTGGGCTTCACCACCTCGCCGTCCGACAGCCGTTCCAGCGTGTACGCCACCGACGTCGCGCGGATGGTGCAGGCGCCGATCTTCCACGTCAACGGGGACGACCCCGAGGCCGTGGTCCGGGTCGCGCACCTGGCCTTCGCCTACCGTCAGACGTTCAACAAGGACGTCGTCATCGACATGGTGTGCTACCGTCGGCGCGGTCACAACGAGGGCGACAACCCCGCGTTCACCCAGCCGCTGATGTACGACGTCATCGACGCCAAGCGCTCCACCCGCAAGCTGTTCACCGAGGCCCTCATCGGCCGCGGCGACATCACGGTGGAGGAGGCGGAGTCGGCGCTGCGCGACTACCAGAGCGAGTTGGAGCGCGCCTTCACCGAGACCCGCGAGGTCGAGAAGAACCCGGTCGAGGCCGGCTCCGTCATCAAGCCGGAGGTGTTCACCGAGGGCCGTCTGGACCACTCCAAGGTCGAGACCGCCATCAGCACCGAGACGGTCAAGCGGGTCATCGACACCCAGGTGTCGCTGCCGGAGGGCTTCAAGCCGCACCCGCGGCTGGCGCCGCAGATCTCCCGCAGGGCGCAGACCGTCCAGGACGACGCCATCGACTGGGCGACCGGTGAGCTGCTGGCCTTCGGGTCGCTGCTGCTCGACGACCACCCCGTGCGGCTGATCGGCCAGGACAGCCGCCGAGGGACGTTCGGTCAGCGGCACGCCACGCTGATGGACCGCGAGACCGGCGAGACGCACACGCCGCTCAAGCAGTTCGACTCGGGCACCACCCGGTTCCACGTGCACGACTCCCTGCTGAGCGAGTACGCGGCGCTGGGCTTCGAGTACGGCTACTCGCTGACCCGCCCCGAGGCGCTGGTCATGTGGGAGGCGCAGTTCGGTGACTTCGTCAACGGCGCGCAGACCATCATCGACGAGTACATCAGCGCGGGCGAGCAGAAGTGGGGCCAGCGCTCCAGCGTGACCCTGCTGCTGCCGCACGGCTACGAGGGCCAGGGGCCGGACCACTCGTCCGCCCGCATCGAGCGGTTCCTGCAGCAGTGCGCGCAGGAGAACATGACCGTCGCGATGCCGACCACCCCGGCGAGCTACTTCCACCTGCTGCGCTGGCAGGCGAAGTCGCCGCTGGAGCGTCCGCTGATCGTCTTCACGCCCAAGAAGCTGCTGCGTCTGAAGGCGGCCACCTCGGCGGCCGAGGACTTCACGACGGGCCACTTCCAGCCGCTGATCAAGGACGACTCGATCGCGCCGGAGAAGGTCCGCCGGGTGGTGCTCTGCTCGGGCAAGATCTACTACGACCTGGATGAGGCGCGCCGCAACAGCGGTGACAAGCACACCGCCATCATCCGGACGGAGCGGCTCTACCCGCTGCCGATCGAGGAGATCCGCGAGCAGCTCAAGTCCTTCCCGAACGCGGGCGAGGTCCTGTGGGTGCAGGAGGAGCCGGCGAACATGGGGCCGTGGCCGTTCGTGGCGCTGGTCTTCTCCGAGCAGCTCGACCGTCCGTTCACCCGGATCTCGCGTCCGGCCGGTTCCGCGCCCGCGGCCGGTTCGGCCAAGCGGCACGAGGCCGAGCAGCGCGCCCTGGTGGACACGGTCTTCCCGCCGGCGGACTAGCCGATGTACTACACCGATCGCGGAATCGAGGAGCTGGAGAAGCGCCGCGGCGAGGAGGAGGTCAGTTTCGGCTGGCTCGCCGAGCAGCTGCGGACCTTCACCGACGTGCACCCCGAGTTCGAGACGCCCGTCGACCGGCTGGCCACCTGGTTGGCACGGCTGGACGACGAGGACGAGGAGTAGGCGGCACCTGACGGAAGGGGCCCGGATCGCGCACGCGATCCGGGCCCCTTCCGCGTGCGCGGTGTCAGTCCGTGGCGCGCAGCCACGCCCGGCTGGCCTTGGTGGTCAGCAGCAGCAGGAACAGGGCGGGGACCAACAGCCGCGGCACGACCACGAACGTCCAGGCCATCACCCCGACCACCCAGTGGTCCACCAGCGGGTCCCCGGCGAGCAGCATCGCCGTGTCGGCCATGATCACGAGCGCGTCGAGGGCCAGGATGACGAGCACGGTGTCGCGGGCGTCCCGTCCCCCCTTGCCCAGAAGGACCGCGGCGGCGGTGTAGGCGATCGTGCCGAGCAGGTACATGAGAGCCCAGCCCCAGAGCCGGGGTACGGAGACGCCCAACTCGGCGAGCCACTCGCGGTAGCCGGGCGGGGTGTAGAAGTACAGGCTGAGCAGCAGGAACGCGACGAAGAGGAACGTCAGTGCGCTGAGGGTCGCCTTCAGGCTGAAGAGTGCCCGCAGGACGCGGAGGGCTCGGGGCATGGCCGGAGGTGCAGCGGCCGTCGCTCGGAGGGGGACCGGTTCCCGCGGGAGTGAGGCGGGTTCTGGGGGATGCACGGGGGATCAACCTTTTCTGTCCGGATTCATTGAGAGCGGTCCCATTGAATCGCAGGTCAGGGGTCTCCCCCGCCACCGGCTGGGCTCAGGCCCTACGTCCGAACCGTGCGTCCGGCGCGTTGCCTGATCAATTCGCTGAGGCACTCCTCTGGACGGGTGACGGACACCCTCACCCGGGCCGTGGTGACGCCGAGGAAGGTGTACTGGTCGTCTTCGACCCGTACGGCCGCCTGGCCGAGGTACGGGTCGCAGCACAGCGTGGGCGTGAGTTCGCCCCGGTGCATCGTCTGGGCGAGCTTGCTGCCCAGTTGCCGGTCGGCCAGCGCCCGCTGGAGGTCACGGAGGTAAGCGATGCGAGGGTCGTGGAGTTCCATGCGCCCAGAGTCCGCCGACCAGCGTGTCTCCCTCCACTACCTGTGCGATTCTCGTAACTTCCTGACAGATTCTGGGAGCCGCGCGTAATCTTGCGCGTATGAGCGAACCCCCCTTCCAGGAAGTGCTCACCACCTACCGCGAACTCTCGGGACTGACCCAGCAACAGTTGGCCTCCCACCTCGGCTGCTCGGCCGCGTCCGTGTCCAGGTGGGTATGCGGGCACGCTCTGCCCTTCCGGGAGACCGCCGAACAGCTGGACCAGCTATTGAGCGCACAAGGCAAGCTCATTTCCGCGTGGCGACTAGCCAGGTCAGGGAAGTCCACACCGGAATGGGCCAGGCCGCTCATGAACATCGAGACGCGTGCACGGCACGTCCAGGCCGCCTCGCCCGCCCTGGTCCCCGGGTATCTCCAGAGCCCCCTGTACGCCGGTGCCGTGTTCCGCGCGTGGTACCCCGCCGCCTCCGACGAGGAGATCGCGCGTCTCGCACGGATCCGCACCGAGCGGTTGCCCCAGGTACCTCAGCTTCGGATCACGGCGGTCTTTCCCATCTACGGGATCACGAGCTTCGACGACACTGTGCGCAAGGAGCAGGCAGCGCATCTGACCACGCTCTCCGAGGAGGGGCGGGTGCGGGTCCACCTGGTTCCGGAGGGGTCAATCCTGTTGAGCGTGACCTCACCGGTGCTGGTGTTCCGCCTGGATTCGGGTGAGACCGTTATCTCCAGTGATCACATAGACGGTAACGTCATCTACGACGCCGACCGTAATGACAGGCTCTCCGCGCTGGTCACGGGAGCCATGGCGGACGCGCTCCCCGCCCGACTCTCTCTCGAAGCTCTGAAGGATCTCGCATGAACGATTGGCACAAGAGCACCTACAGCAACACCGGGGGCAATTGCGTTGAGGTCCGCGAGCATGCGACTGGCGCGGACGTCCGCGACACCCAGAACCGGGACGCCGGGCACCTGACGGTCCCCCGCGCCGAGTGGACGGCCCTGCTCGCCGGGGTGCGCTCCGTGGCTTAGGCGTCCCCGCCCGGCGACGGACCCGAGCCCTCGGCCCCCAAGAACCACGCGAACCCCCGGACCGGCGTCCGGGGGTTCGTCGTGTCCGGCTCCGGGAGAACCCGGAGCCGTCCCCGAAACGCCCCCGGAAATCCGCGACATATCTTGAGTTACCCCCACTCGCGACATATCGTGAAGACATCGAGCGAGTGAAAGGGTGCACGATGGCACGCTGGACCATCGATCAGCCGATGACACAGACCCTGGACGGCATCGTCGCACTGCGCGTCCGGATCATCGGCGGTCACGTCAACATCCTCCCCACCGACGACCCGGTCACCTTCGAGGTGACCGACATCGTCGGCGAGCCCGTCCTGGTCACCCAGGAGGCGGGCATCCTCACCATCCACTACGAGGACCTCACCGGCCACGGCCTCCTCGAACGGCTGCGTCCCATCCAGCTCAACAGCTACAAGGGCATGGGTACCCGCAAGGCCACCGTCAACCTGCGGATCCCCGCGGACTGCCCGGTCGAGGTCTCCACGGTCAGCGCGCCCGTGGTCGCCGCCGGCCTCAGCTCCCGCACGAGCATCAAGACCGCGTCCGGCGAGATCACCCTGGACGACGTGACCGGCGAGACCGAGGTGACCACGGCCTCCAGCAACGCGTCCGTGCGCGGACCGCGGGGCAGCCTGAGCTTCAACAGCGTCAGCGGTCAGCTCGCCGTGGCAGGAGGGCGGCTCTCCGACTTCAGGGCCAAGACGGCCTCCGGCCAGGTCCTCGCCGACACCGACATCGCCCCCTCCGGGCGGGTCCGCCTCAACTCGGTCTCCGGCGAGATCGCCCTGCGAGTGCCCTCCGAGACCTCCGCGACGGTGGAGATGCGCTCGGTCAAGGGCAAGCTGGACTCCGACTTCGGCCTGGACCGGCGCACCGCGCCCGCCCGCAGCATCCTCAGCGGGAAGATCGGCGTCGGCGTCGACCCCGCGACCATCACGACCACCACCGTGTCCGCCCGTACCGCGCTGCTGCGCCGCGCACCCGAGGCGCCCGCGGCGATCCCCGAGGGAGCCCCTGAATGAGCACCATCTTCGGCCACGGCAGACTCCGGCTGTACCTGCTCAAGCTGCTGGACGAGAGCCCTCGCCACGGCTACGAGATCATCAGCCTGCTGCGCGACCGCTTCCTGGGCGTGTACTCGCCCTCGCCCGGCACCATCTACCCCCGACTGGCCCGTCTGGAGGAGGAAGGGCTGGTCACCCACACCGAGGAGGGCGGCCGCAAGGTCTACAGCCTCACCGACAAGGGGCGTGCCGAGCTGCGCGAGCGCAGCGGCGACCTGGACGATCTGGAGCGCGAGATCACCGACTCCGTGCGCGACATCGCGCGCGCGGTCAAGCAGGACGTGCGCGCCACCATCAGCTCGCTGCGCGAGGAGCTGAAGTTCGCCGCGGGCGGCGTGCGCCGCTCCGAGCCCGAGTCCGCCGACCCGGGGCCCGGCCAGGACCGGGCGAAGGAGGAGCAGGCGTCGGCGAACGCCTCCGACACCTCCGAGCAGACGGGTGAGGGCGGGTCCGAGCAGGGCAAGGACGGCGACCGCGGCCGCTGCGGCCCCGAGGGCAGCCCGTGGGCCCGCGAGTGGGAGCGCTTCGCCCAGGGCTTCGGAGCGTTCGGCGCCGTGTGGGGCCGGGGCGACTCCGAGCGCCAGGGAGCACCGGAGTTCGACCAGGCGCTGCGCGACTTCAGCGAGCGCGTCCGCGACGTCACCCGCGAGGCGGGCCACGTGGGCGAGGCCGCCGCGCGCGACCTGCGCCGCATCCTCGACGACACCATCGAGGTGATCCGCAAGGACATGCGCCACTGGGGTCCGGTCCGCGACGAGAAGGAGGGCCCCGAGGCCGCTCCGGGCGACACTCCGCCCTCGTCCGACACCGAGACGCCCGCGCCCGCGCCGGAGGCCGACGCTCCGTCGGACACCGGTGCGCCGGACCAGGGCACCGAGGCCCCGGAGGCCACGCCGATGCCGCCGTCCGGCGGGTCCGGCGGGTCCGGTGACCCGTGGAGCGAGGCCGTCGACCACCCCGAGCGGCCTGGCGAGGACAAGTAGGACCGACGAGGACAGACCCGGAGGCGCCGCGGGGGCGTGCCCTCCGGGTCTGTTCGTGCGTCAGGGCACGGTGTCGGCCACCGGCGTCGGCTAGTCGAGGACCGCGGTGGCCTCGACCTCGACCAGGAGGTCCGGTTCGCCCAGCGCGGCCACGCCCAGCAGGGTGATCGGCTTGACCGGGTCGACGCCCAGCTTCTCCGCCGCCCGGCCCACCCCCTCGCCCAGGAGCGCCATCTTGTCGGGCGTCCAGTCGACGACGTAGACGCTCAGCTTCGCGACGTCGTCGAAGGACCCGCCGACCTCGGCCAGCGCGGTGGCGACGTTGAGGTAGCACTGCTCGACCTGGGCGGCGAGGTCGCCTGCGCCCACGGGCCGACCGTCGGCGTCGCGGGCGACCTGCCCGGCGAGGAACACCAGCTTCGATCCGGTGGCGATCGACAGCTGCCGGTAGGCCTCGGGCTTCGGCAGTCCCTCGGGGTTGACCAGCGTCACGGACATGCACGGCCTCTTCTCTTGGCGTCAGGAGCGGGAGAGCGTCCCGGCCAAAGCATAGCGTTGATATGTATTGTGGGGCCATGGCGAGAACGAAGGACCCCGCGATCCGCTCCCTGCTGCTCGACAGGGCCGCGCGGATGCTGCGGACGAGGCAGCCGGTCACCCTCCGGACGCTGGTCGCGGGGACGGGCGTGTCGACGATGGCCGTCTACACCTACTTCGACGGCATGGACGGCCTGTGGAAGGCGTTGCGGCAGGAGGGCTTCACCCGCCTGGCCGCCGAACTCGGGGGCGTCGAGGCGTCCGCGGACCCGGTGCGGGACCTCGCCGCACTCGGCGCCGCCTACGTGGCCAACGCCCGGGAGAACCCCGATCTCTACCGCGTCATGTTCGACGCGGGCTTCGACCTCGAGGACGCCGGCGCCGCGGACGCGACCCTGCACGCTCTCGTCCGCGCCGTCGAACGGGCCAAGGAGAGCGGTCGCTTCCACGACACGGTCGACCCTCTGCGACTGGCCACGCAGAGCTGGACCATCGGGCACGGGCTCGCCTCGCTCGTGGCCACCGGCCCGCTGCCGCACGAGGCGCTCGGGCACGGCGTGCCCCTGCTGACCGCGCTCTTCACCAGCGCGGGGGACGCACCCGAGCGGTGCCGCCGGTCGGTCGAACTCGGCTGGGAGCGACTGCTCCCGCCCGAGGGGGACCGGACTCCTCGATGAGGACGACGCGCGCCTCGCGCGGGTCGGCGACGGACGCAGCGGGATCGACACCGTCGAGATCCGTGCGCGGGCGGCGCGGACGCGAAGCGGGCCCGGCGCGATCGCGCCGGGCCCGCTCCATGCCGGGTCCGCGTCAGCGGCGGGCGACGCCGTCCTTGCGCGCCTGCTCGGCGATCGCCTCGGCGACCGCCGGGGCCACCCGCTCGTCGAAGGGGCTCGGGATGACGTAGTCGGCGGTCAGGTCATCACCCACGAGGGCGGCCAGCGCGGTGGCGGCGGCCAGCTTCATGTTCTCGGTGATGTCCGTGGCGCCGGCGTCGAACGCGCCCCGGAACACGCCGGGGAAGGCCAGCACGTTGTTGATCTGGTTCGGGAAGTCGCTGCGCCCGGTGGCGACGACGCTCGCGTACTTGCGGGCGACGTCGGGGTGCACCTCCGGGTTGGGGTTGGCCATCGCGAAGATGATCGAGTCGTCGGCCATCGTGGCCACGACCGACTCGGGCACCTCGCCCGCCGACAGGCCGATGAACACGTCGGCCCCGACCAGCGCGCTCTCGATGGAGCCGCGCACCCCGGCCCGGTTGCTGATGTCGGCCAGCTCCTGCTTGACCGGCGTCAGGCCCTCGCGGCCCTGGTAGATCATGCCCTTGGAGTCGGCCACGGCGATGTCGCCGATACCGCCGTCGAGCAGCATCTTGGTGACGGCGACGCCCGCGGCGCCTGCACCGGACACCACGGCGCGCAGGTCGCCCAGGGTGCGCCCGGTCAGGCGCGCGGCGTTGTGCAGGGCGGCGACCGTCACGATCGCGGTGCCGTGCTGGTCGTCGTGGAAGACGGGGATGTCCAGGCGCTCGCGCAGCTTGCGCTCGATCTCGAAGCAGCGCGGCGCGGCGATGTCCTCCAGGTTGATGCCGCCGAAGGACGGTGCCATCCGCACGACCGTCTCGACGATCTCGTCGACGTCGGTGCAGGCCAGCGCGATGGGCACGGAGTCGACGCCGCCGAACTGCTTGAACAGCAGCGACTTGCCCTCCATGACCGGCAGGGAGGCCTCGGGGCCGATGTCCCCCAGGCCGAGCACGGCGGTGCCGTCGGTGACGACGGCGACCAGGTTGCTCTTCCAGGTGTGGGTCTCGACGAGCTCGGGGGTCTCGGCGATGGCGTCGCACACACGGGCCACGCCCGGGGTGTAGGCCAGCGCCAGGCCCGCGTGGTCGCTGACGTCGACGGAGGAGGTCACCTGCAGCTTGCCGCCCCGGTGCAGGGCGAAGGCGGGATCCTCATCCAGATGGGCATAGGCGTTCTGGGTACGCGAATCGGTGGTCACTTCTCAAACCCCTCGGTCTGCGTGTACGCCCGCGTCGGCCATGACGGGGCGGACTGAACGATGGAGCGGTTCGCGCGCGATGACGTGTGGGTGCTAGGGGAGCCCTCCTCGGCGCCGGTCGGCCATGACCGGATGTGTCGCCGGAGGGGGACAGTCTTCGCCTGACTCTTATGCGAGTACTGCGCGGCCGCCTCTCACGGGGATGACCCGTTACGCAATCCTCTCACAACGGTGACCCGAGGAGCATCGCGGGTCGGGACGATGTGATGTCACCGGTACAAGATGGTTTGACACATAATGTCCTGAACGGTGCTCATGATCGACATGCGGCCTTTCTGCCGACTGTTCATCGGGCACGCCGTGCGCTAGAAGGAGACCCTGACCATGGCCACGCACAAGCCACTGTCGCATCGCACGTCCCTCGCGGCCCTGGCGGCCGCCGGCGTGCTCACCCTGTCCGCCTGTGGCGGCGGGGAGGACGACACCGCCTCCGAGACCCCCGAGGCCCCCGAGGTGTCCGCCGACGAGGAGCTCGCGGCCATGGTGCCCGACGACATCCGCGAGGCCGGCACCGTCAGCATCGGCGTGGAGTCGGAGTACCCGCCCGGCGAGTTCCTCGACGAGGACGGCCAGACGGTCCTGGGCTTCAACGTCGACCTGCTCGACGCCGCCCTGGCCAAGCTGGACCTGGAGTCGGAGTGGGTCTCGGCCAACTTCGACTCCATCATCATCGGCGTCGACACCGGCACCTACGACCTCGGCTCCTCCTCCTTCACCATCACGGAGGAGCGTATGGAGGCCGTGAACATGGTCGGCTACTTCTCCTCCGGCACCCAGTGGTTCGTCCAGTCCGGCAACCCCGAGGGCGTCGACCCGGAGAACCCCTGCGGCCTGCGCGTGGCCGTGCAGTCGGGCACGACCCACGACGAGGACATCGAGGCCCGCAGCGAGGCCTGCGTCGAGGAGGGCGAGGACCCGATCACGATCGAGAAGTTCCAGAGCCAGCCCCAGGCCACCGAGACCATCGTCTCCGGCCTGAACGACGCCTCGCTCGCCGACATGCCGACCGCCGCCTACGCCCTGGAGCAGACCGGCGAGGGCGTGCTGGAGTTCGTCGGGGACCAGTACGACGCGGCGCCGTACGGCATCGTCACGCACAAGGACGACCCGGAGATGGCCGAGGCCCTGGCCGCGGCGTTCAACTCCATCATGGAGGACGGCACCTACCAGCAGATCCTGGACGAATGGGGCATCAGCGCCGGCGCGATCGAGGCCGCCGAGGTCAACCCCTCCGTCGAGGAGTAGTAGAGCCAGGACCACCACGAGCGAAAGTCTGACCCTTGTCATCACCGAAGGAGCCGCCCAGCGGCCCGGGGGCGGCGACCCCGTCCCCGGGCCGGTCGGCCGACCCCATCACCGCCGTCCCCGTCCGCTACCCCGAGCGGTGGGCGGCCGCCGGCGCCATCCTGGTCCTCGCGGCCATGTTCGTGCACATGCTGTTCACGAACGACGCGTTCAACTGGCCGTTCATGTGGGACAACATGTTCTCGCCGCCGGTCGTGCGCGGTGTGTGGATCACTCTCAGCGCGACCGTCCTGTCCATGGTCATCGGTGTCGTCCTGGGCGTGCTCCTGGCGGTCATGCGGCTGTCGGGCAACCCCGTCCTGGTGACGGTCTCCTGGATGTACACCTGGTTCTTCCGCGGTGTGCCCCGCCTCGTGCTGGCGGTGCTCTTCGGCAACCTGGCCATCCTGTACTCGACCATCGCCATCGGCCTGCCCTTCGACAACTACTGGATGCCGTGGCTCGGCCTGGAGGGCGACGCCCGCTTCTTCGAGATCGACGCCCGCACCCTGCTGAGCGGCTACACCGCGGGCCTGCTCGCGCTGTCGCTGTCCGAGGGCGCCTACATGGCGGAGATCATCCGCGCGGGCCTGCAGTCGGTGGACAAGGGCCAGACCGAGGCGGCCCAGGCCCTGGGCATGAGCCGGTCCAAGGTGCTGAGCCGGATCACCCTGCCCCAGGCGATGCGCGTGGTCATCCCGCCGACGGGCAACGAGACCATCGCGATGCTCAAGGACACGGCCCTGCTGGCCTACGTCCCGGTGACGATCGAGCTCTTCTACCAGCTCCAGGCGATCGGCACGCGCAGCTACCAGATCTTCCCGATGCTGGTCGCGGCCTGCCTGTGGTACCTGGCGATCACCAGCGTGCTGATGGTCGGCCAGTACTTCATCGAACGCCGGTTCAACCGGAGCGGACGCGGTGTCAAGGACCGCATCGTCGGAGGTAGGCACTGATGTCGCAGACCAACGAGTCGGTCGTGGAGACCGCCGAGGGCACCGCGCTGCCCGCCGACGCCCTCGTCGTGGCCGAGGACGTGCACAAGAACTTCGGCCGCCTGGAGGTCCTCAAGGGGATCGACCTGCAGGTCCGGCGGGGCGAGGTCATGTGCATCATCGGCCCGTCCGGGTCGGGCAAGTCCACGTTCCTGCGCTGCGTCAACCACCTGGAGAAGCTGTCCGCCGGGCGGCTGTGGGTCAACGGCGAGCTCATGGGCTACCGGCAAAGGCGCGGGCGCCTGTACGAGCTGCGGGACACCGAGATCGCCCTCCAGCGCAGCGACATCGGCATGGTGTTCCAGCGCTTCAACCTGTTCCCGCACCTGACCGTGCTCGGCAACGTCATCGAGGCGCCCGTGCAGGTCAAGCGCAAGCCCAAGTCCGAGGCCCTGGCCCTGGGCCTGGAACTGCTGGAGCGGGTGGGCCTGCCGGACAAGGCCAACGCCTACCCCGAACAGCTCTCCGGCGGCCAGCAGCAGCGCGTGGCGATCGCCCGCGCGCTGGCCATGGAGCCGTCGCTGATGCTCTTCGACGAGCCGACCAGCGCCCTGGACCCGGAGCTGGTCGGTGAGGTCCTGGACGTCATGCGCGACCTCGCCGAGGGCGGTATGACGATGGTGGTCGTCACCCACGAGATGGGCTTCGCCCGTGAGGTCGGCGACTCCCTGGTGTTCATGGACGACGGCATGGTCGTGGAGAGCGGTGTGCCCGCCGACGTGCTGAGCGACCCCCGGCACGAGCGCACCCGGGCGTTCCTGTCCAAGGTCCTCTGAGCACGCCCCCGGACCGCTGACGCCGACACGGGCCCCGCACTCCCCCGGAGTGCGGGGCCCGGCGCGTGTCGCGGACCGGGGCGGGTCGCGGCCGACACGCGCGCTCCCCTTGACCCGGCGCCGCGCCGGTACCAGAGTCGGAACGTGACCCTGCCTCAGGGAGTGACGATGGACGCGCGAACGGAAGAGGCACGCAGGCTGTGGGACCGCAGGGCGGCCGCGTGCGACCGCTGGGGCCGCGCCGAGCGCGTGGCGCTGCGGAGCAGCCGAGAGCTGCTGTGCTCGGGTGCCCGCGGGCGCACCCTGGAAGTGGCCGTCGGGACCGGGCGGAACCTGGAGTACTACCCGCCGGGCGTGGAGTTGACCGGCATCGACGTGAGCGCGGCGATGCTGGCCCGAGCGCGTCGGCGGGCCGAGGAGGTCGGCCGGCGCGTCGCCCTGGTGGAGGCCGACGCCCAGGACCTGCCGTTCGAGGAGGAATCCTTCGACACCGTGCTGTGCACCCTGTCGATGTGCGCGATCCCCGACCAGGGCCGCGCGCTCGCCGAGATGTACCGGGTCCTGGTGCCGGGCGGCCGGCTGCTGATGGTGGACCACATCGAGTACGCCCGCGCCCCGTTGCGGTGGATCGAGCGCCGGCGCGCTCACCCGCGCGGACTGCCCCGGGACCTGGCTCTGGCGGCCGGCTTCGCGGTCGGCCACCACGACCGCCTGTTCCTCGGCCTGGTCGAGCGACTGGTCGCCCACCGGCCCGCCTGATCCGGGTCCGTTCCCCGCATATCCTGGGAGGTCCTGCCCCACGACCGAGGTGATCCGATGATCCGTCCTGCCCGACCCGACGACGCGCCCGCCATCTTCCGCATGATCGGGGACCTGGCGGAGTACGAGAAGGAGCCGGAGTCGGTCACCGCCACCGAGGACGACATCCGCGAGGCGCTGTTCGGGCCCGAGCCCGCCGCCTTCTGCCACATCGCGGAGCACACCGGCGAGGACGGCTCCGTCGAGTACGCCGGGTTCGCCCTGTGGTTCCTCACCTTCTCCACCTGGACGGGACAGCGCGGCATCCACCTGGAGGACCTGTTCGTCCACCCGCACATGCGCGGCCACGGCTACGGCCTGGCCCTGCTCAGGGAGCTCGCGGCGATCTGCGTCGAACGCGGCTACCCGCGGCTGGAGTGGGCGGTGCTGGACTGGAACGGGCCCGCGATCAGGTTCTACGACTCGCTGGGCTCCTCCTCGCTGGACGAGTGGACGGACCGTCGCCTGGACGGCGCCGCACTCGCCGCTCTGGGCTCCAGAGCGGGTTGAGGAGGTCCGTCCGTCTCGTCCGGTCGGGGATGATGTGGACACGATCTCGTCTCCCTGCGTCAGCGCGGGGGTGAAACGAGATACATTGCAGTCAAGCGGCAACCTCGCCCCCCGAAGGAGGGACGTGACCGAAGAAACCGCTGTGCCCACGGCCGACGCCATCGGCGTCCGGGACGCTGTCACCGTCAACATGCCCGCGGACAGCGCCTATCTGTCCGTGCTGCGGACGGCGACGGCGGGACTGGCCGCACGCCTCGACTTCACCCTCGACGAGATCGAGGACCTGAGGATCGGGGTCGACGAGGCGTGCGCGATGCTCCTCGCCCAGGCGTTGCCCGGCACAGAACTGACCACGGAATTCGAACTCACCCCTGAGGGGATGCGCATCTCCGTCTCGGTCCACACCGCCGACGGACGCCTTCCCGCCCGCGACACCTTCGCCTGGACCGTCCTGTCGGCGCTGGCCGGAGACGTCGACGCGGGGGTCGGTCCGGACGACAGCGTCTACATCGTCCTGTACAAGCGCCGCGGCACCCTGGAGTCGGCGTGAGCGAAAGGGGGCCCGCTCTGACAGCGAAGACCGAGCACGCGGTGCCCGACCGGGCCCGCGCGAGACAGTTGTTCGAGCGCCTGAACGAACTCGATGCCGATTCGGCGGAACGGCGCCGGATCCGTGACGAGCTCGTCGAGCTCCACCTGCCCTTGGTGGAGTACCTGGCCCGCAGGTTCCGCAACCGCGGAGAGTGGCTGGACGACCTCACCCAGGTGGCGACGATCGGGCTGATCAAGTCCATCGACCGCTTCGACCTGGAACGCGGGGTCGAGTTCTCCACCTATGCCACTCCGACGATCGTCGGGGAGATCAAGCGCCACTTCCGCGACAAGGGCTGGGCGGTGCGGGTGCCCCGCCGCCTGCAGGAGCTCAAGCTCTCGCTCACCAAGGCGGTGAGCGACCTGTCCCAGCGGGAGGGGCGCTCTCCCACGGTCGCCGAACTGGCCGCGCACCTGCAGATGACCGAGGAGGAGGTGCTGGAGGGCCTGGAGTCCGCCAACGCCTACTCGACGGTGTCGCTGGACGCGCCGGACAGCGGCGACGAGGACGCGCCCGCGGTGGCCGACTCGCTCGGCATCGTGGACGAGTCCCTGGAGGGCGTGGAGTACCGGGAGTCGCTGAAACCGCTCCTGGAGCAGCTTCCGCCACGGGAGAAGCGGATCCTGTTGCTGCGCTTCTTCGGCAACATGACCCAGTCGCAGATCGCCCAGGAACTGGGCATTTCCCAGATGCACGTCTCACGTCTGCTGGCCCGTACCCTGGCGCAGCTGCGCCAGGCCCTGACCACGGACGACTGAAGCACGGGCGGGGCGAGCGGTCCCGCCGACCCGCGCGCGGGTGCCACGGGCGGCCGCGGCGCTACCTCTCCGAGTCGTCGGGGAACAGCGCCGCGGTCGTCGGCGGTGAGAGCACCGCCGCGGACGCGCTGACCGCGACCACGAGCAGGACCGCGCCGAGGGCGTACTGGTGGCTGGTGAACATGTAGTACGCCACCACCCCGAGGAAGAGCTGGGTGACGAAGACGGGCGTGCGGGCCCAGTCGCGCATCTGCCACAGGCCGCGGGCCACGAACACGAGCAGTGCGCCGACCCCCAGTCCCAGGACGGCCAGCGGAATCGCCGACGTGACGTCGGCGGCGTCGCCGGAGACCGCGGTGACGAAGCTGTAGAGGCCGCCCACTCCGGCGGCGAGCCCGATCAGGGCCTCCAGCGCGGCGGCGATGACGATGGTGACGGGACGCGAGGACACCCGTCGAGACTAGAGCATCCCCGGCGCGGGCCGTCGCCGCCCCGGTCCCACGCGCGCCGCCCCCGGCGTGCGCCCGGTCCTGCCGCGCGTGCCGCCCCCGGGAGACCTACACTGATCGAGTGCGCGCCCTATTCATCGTGAACCCCCAGGCGACCACGACCACCTCGCGCACGCGTGAGGTGATCCTGGGCGCCCTGGCGTCCGAACTGGACGTCACCCTGGCCGAGACCCGTTACCGCGACCACGCCGGAGAGCTCGCCCGTGGCGCGGCCGGCGACGGCTTCGACCTCGTTCTGAGCCTGGGCGGTGACGGCACGGTCAACGAAGTCGTCAACGGGCTCCTGTCGGCGCCCGACGGGCTCAAACGGCCCCGGTACGCCGTGATCCCCGGGGGCAGCGCCAACGTGTTCATCCGTTCCCTGGGCGTGCCCGGCGACCCCGTCGAGGCCACCGGAGTGGTCCTGGAGGCCGTGCGGGAGGGACGCGAACGGGAGATCAACCTGGGGCGGATCACCAGCGACCAGGACGACCGCTATTTCACGTTCAGCGCGGGGTTCGGCTGGGACGCCGACGTCGTACAGCAGGTGGAGCACGAGCGCTCGAACGGGCGCAGGGCCACTCCGGCCCTGTACGCGGAAGTGGCCGTGAAGCTCTTCTTCCAAGGGGATATCCAGGATCCGTCACTCACCGTGGCCGCGCCCGGAAGGACCCAGGAAGGGGTGTATTTCGCTCTCGTCACGAACACCACTCCGTGGACGTATGCGGGCGCCCTGCCACTCCAGCCGACGCCGGCCTCACGTTTCGAGCTGGGGCTGGACGCTTTCGCGCTGACCCAGTCCTCGCACGCCCTGACGGGCTGGATTCTGTCCCAGATGTTCTTCCCGAAAGGGCTTCCCGCACGGGGCGACGGCTACCTGACCTGGCACGACCAGCAGACGATCACCATCACGTCGAGCCACCCGAGAGCATTCCAAATCGACGGCGAATACCTCGGAGACCGCGAACAGGTCAACTTCCATTCGATATCGAAGGCATTACGAATCGTGTGCTAATTGGCGCCTCGCACCCTTTCGGGGAGGGCATGCACGGAGGTCAGGGGCTGTGTGACGCACCTGACACGCCGATGGGGACCTTTGACCTCAGGAAGCCTTGCACGCGTCCGGCAACCCTGTCACGCTCAAGATATCGCCGCGGGTTACGGGCGAGTTAATTGGGGCGCTTCCCATGTGGCCATGGGGTGAAAGCTGGACCTCACTGGCTGCGACTCCCTCCGGTGGAACCCATCCACCGGGCGCTCCACGCACGATACGCGGACACATTCGTACAAGCATACGCACCGCAAGCGTAGAAGCAGGTTACGCACACGGTCGTGAAAAGCTTCACAATACCCCGATCGCCTCACCGTGAGGAGTGGACCGCATGGACTGGCGCCATGACGCCGCCTGCCGTGACGAAGACCCCGAGCTCTTCTTCCCCATTGGCAACTTCGGCCCCGCACTGATCCAGATCGAGGAAGCCAAGGCGGTCTGCAACAGCTGCCCCGTCAGCGCCGCGTGTCTGCGCTGGGCCCTCGACAGCGGCCAGGACGGCGGCGTCTGGGGCGGCACCAGCGAGGACGAGCGCCGCCGCATCCGCAAGCGCGAGGCCGCACGCCGCCCGGTGTTCTCCTAGGGCTGTACTTTCCGAGGCCCGCACCCGTTCTTCGCGCGGGCTCCGGTCCGACCGTCCACCCCCGGTCGCTCCGCGGGTGACCACCCGACCCCCGGTGGTCGCGCCATCGATCGCGTGCGCTCCCGGCCCCGCCGACCCCGGCTCCACGGGTCGGCGGGCGCCCCGGCGTGTCAGGGGAGTTCCGGCTCCTCCTGTTCCACGGGCAGCGTGATCGCCACCTCCGTGCCGCCGGTCTCCTTGGGCTTGATGGCCAGCGTGCCGCCCAGTTCCCCGACGATGAGGGTCCGCACGATCTGCAGGCCCAGGCTCGTGGTCCCCTCCAGGTCGAAGTCGGCCGGCAGCCCTCCCCCGTCGTCGGAGACCGCCAGTTCCAAACTGCTGGTCCCCGGGAAGCCCGGCCCTGCGTCGTAGCGCTGGACCCGGACCTCGATACGGCCCGGCCCCTGGCCCAACCCGTGCTCGACGGCGTTCTGGACCAGTTCGGCCAGGACCATGGACAGCGGTGTGGCCACCAGGGCCGACAGCAGGCCGAAACCGCCCACGCGGCGGGGCACGACCACGCCGTCGGTCGAGGAGACCTCGGCCGCCATCTGGATGACGCGGTCGGCGATGTCGTCGAAGTCCACGACCTCGTCGGGCGTGTGCGAGAGCATCTCGTGCACGATCGCGATGGAGCCGACCCGGCCCACCGCCTCGTCCAGCGCCGCGCGCGCCTCGGGGATGTCCAGGCGCCGCGACTGCAGCCGCAGCAGGGCGGCGACCGTCTGCAGGTTGTTCTTCACCCGGTGGTGGATCTCCCGGATGGTGGCGTCCTTGGTCATCAGCTCGCGCTCGCGCCGCCGCAGCTCGGTGACGTCGCGGACCATGACCAGGGCGCCGATGCGCACCTCGTCGATCACCAGCGGGATCGCCCTGATCTGCACGGTGACCCCGCGCGCCTCCACCTCCGCCTCCTGGGGCGCCCGGCCGCTGGCCGTGTAGGTGAGCGCCTCGTCGCGCGCCTCCGCCGACTCCGCCAGCTCCAGCGTGGTGCGGTCCAGCCGAGCCCCCACCAGGTCGGCCGCCAGGCCGAGCCTGCGGTAGGCGGACAGGGCGTTGGGGCTCGCGTAGACCACCTCGCCGTTCTGGTCCAGCCGCAGCAGGCCGTCGCCGACGCGGGGCGAGCGCACCATGAGCGGGCCCTGGTCCACGAACGGGAAGACGCCCTCGGCGATCATCTGCGCCAGGTCCCCGGCGCTCTGCAGGTAGGTCAGCTCCAGGCGGCTGGGCGTGCGCGCCGAGCTCAGATTGGTACTGCGCTGGATCACGCCGATGAGGTGGCCCTGCCGGCGGACCGGGACCGTCTCCTCCCGGACCGGGACTCCCCCGGACCAGTCGGGGTCGCCGTCGCGGCAGATGCGCCCCTCGTTCCAGGCCCGGTCGATCAGGGCCCGCCGGCCGAGCACCCGCGGCGCCGTCCGCGAGGTGAGATCGGTCATGTCGTCGAGCAGTACGGTTTCGACCAGATCGTCCTGGAAGGCCGTCGGGCCGGTCGTCGGACGCATCTGGGCGATGGCAACCCAGCCGTCGTCGCCGCGCAGACGCACCCACAGCACGAGGTCGGCGAACGAAAGGTCCGCCAGGAGCTGCCAATCGGAGACCAGGGCGTGGATCCACTCCAGGTCGGCTTGCTTGAGCGACGTGTGGCGTCTGATGAGATCACTGAGGTGAGGCACTCACAAATCATCCCATGGAGGCGTGCATACTCAAGGGGTACGCACTCGACCAGTGGTCCACACCAATCGGCGGTCGGTCCCCACCGCCACGACCACCTCCGGACGGGCGTGTGTCAGGGCTCGGATCGCGGTGGAGGAGACTGATGACGGTTCAGCGCACACTGGACGGCAACCCCAGGGTGCCGAAGTACTACCAGGTGAAGAAGCAGCTGCTGGAACTGATCGAGGCCATGCCGGCGGGCAACCCCGTGCCCCCGGAGCGGACGCTGGCCGCCCAGTTCGGCACCTCGCGCACCACCGTGCGCCAGGCGCTGACCGAGATGGTGGTCGAGGGGCGGCTGCTGCGGATCCAGGGCAAGGGCACGTTCGTGGCCAAGCCGAAGGTCGCGCAGGTGCTCCAGCTGACCAGCTACACCCAGGAGATGCGGGCGCACGGGCTGCACCCGGCGACCCGGATCCTGGACGTGAGCTACATCAACGCCGACGACCAGCTGGCCGAGCTCCTGGCGATCCGCTCCGGCGGGCGTGTGCTGCGGATCGAACGGCTGCGCCTGGCCAACGGCGAGCCGATGGCCGTGGAGACGGCCCACCTCGCCGCGCGGCGCTTCCCCGGACTCCGACGCCAGCTCGACCGCTACGCATCGCTCTACGAGGCGCTGGCGAGCGCCTACGACGTCTCCCTGGCCGAGGCCGAGGCCTCGATCGAGACGGTCCTGGCCACGCCCAACGAGGCGCGCCTGCTCGGCGTGGACGTGGGCCTGCCCCTGGTCCTGCACTGCCAGCACAGTTTCGACGGCGACGGCCACCCGGTGGAGTGGGTGCGCTCGCTGTACCGGGGCGACCGGTACAAGTTCGTCACCCGCCTGCGCCCCCCGACGGGCTGACTCCCGCTCGCCGGAACCACAGGGGGTTGATCCGGGCCAAAGCAGGAAGGACTCCGGAGGCGTCCGTTGAGGGTGGTGGCGGGCGACGGTGTGGGCACGAGCCGGCACACCGGAAGGCGCGAAGGCCCCGTCTAGGGGCGCCCGAGGACCTCGGCCAACGCGTCGACCACGCGCGGGTCGTACTCGCTGTCGGTGTCCATCCGCAACCGCTCCAGGACGGCGGCGCGGCGCTCCTCGTCGCTGGTGCCGCCCACGAGGTCGTCGAACGCGTTGGCGACCTTGATGATGCGGCTGCCGAGCGGCGGCACGCCCTCGTCCCCGTCACCGTCCAGCGGCTCGCACTGGCGCCGGACGAGTTCGGCGACGTTGTCCAGGACACCGGTCTCGCGGATGATCGCCGACCCCAGCTCGGCGATGCGCCGCTGCTCCCGGGGGGAAGCCAGCACGGTCGCCCCGCCCGCGATGGGCTCGCGCAGCGACAGCTGGCCGATGTCGTGCATCAGGGCCGCGTACTCCAGTTCCAGCAGCTGCGCCTCGACCAGGCCGAGCTCGCATCCCACCGCGCGCGACAGGTCGCCCACGCGGCGCGAGTGGCCGTTCTCGACGTAGCCGCCGACCTCGGTGACCCGGCTGAGCGCGCGCACGGTCTCCAGGTAGGTGCGCCGCACCTCCGCGTGCCTGCGGAAGGCCACCTGGGACACCAGGAGCGGCGCGGTGAACACCAGCAGCCCGACCAGTCCGGTCACCGTGCAGGCCAGGGCGATGAGCACGCCGCTGGAGCCGATGGCGGCGCCCGCCGCGGCCTGGGCCCGGATCTCGTCCCCCACGGCCACCAGGACGCGGGTGCGCAGCCGCTCGGCCCGCAGGACCGCGGCCACCAGGGTGTCCGCCAGCCAGGCGAGCACCACCAGGGCCGCCATCAGGAGCGTGGCGGTCACCGACGGCCCGACCAGGGACAGGCCCTCGACCAGGGGGCGGAACGTGACCGCGAGCAGCATCGCGACCAGGATCCGCCGGGCGACGCCCTCGACCTGCGGGCCGCGGCCCACGGCCACGTGCGGCAGCTCGCCCAGGGCCACGCCCAGGGCGACCACGGCCACGACCTGCCAGGCCGGGTACAGGACCGGCTCGTCCCCCAGGCTCAGCAGGAGCGAGTAGCTGATCGCCCCGGCCGAGGCGATGGGCGCGAGTTCGCGGTGGCCGGGCAGGGTGATGCGGGCGAGCTCTCCGACCGCGATCACCAGGCAGAAGGCCAGTGCCGTGTAGGGCCCGGTGAACCCGGTGACGGCCGTCCAGCCCACCGCGGCCAGGGCGCCCGCGCCCACCGAGCCGACCAGGACGGCGCGCACGGGCCGGTCGGTCCAGGGCACGCCCGCGCGCCGTCGGCCGGGCGGACCGACCGACGTCGGGTCCGTCTCGGATCCCGACGGCGCGGGCCCTTCGGACTGCCGCTGCGTCATCACAGGTCACGCCCGCCCGTCACTGCCTCGGCCGGCGCGGAGTCCGGGCCGTCGGCGGCCGACTCGTCGGTCACGGCCGCCTCCAGGGTCTCGGCGTCCTTCTCGGGGGCGTCGGGCACGGGTGCCTCCGGGGCGTCGGGATCGGGACGGTCGGTCCGACCGTAGGTCCCGCCGGGCGGCTCGGCGATGTCCGGGGTCTGCCACCCGTCCCGCTCCACGGCCCGGACCAGGGCCTCGACCATCCGCGGGTCGAACTGGGTCCCCGCACAGCGCCGCAGCTCGGCGATGGCGTCCTCCACCGACCACGCCTGACGGTAGGAGCGCGTGGAGGTGAGGCAGTCGAAGACGTCGGCGACGCTGATGACACGGGCCGACTCGGGGATCTCCATCCCCACCAGGCCCATGGGATAGCCGCGTCCGTCCAGCCGTTCGTGGTGGTGGCGGATGCCGGCCAGGGCCTCGTCCAGGAAGCTGATCTCGCGCACGATCTCGTACCCCCGCGTGGGGTGCAGCTTGATCGCCGCGTACTCGTCGTCCGTGAGCTTGCCGGTCTTCTGCAACACCTTGGTGGGCACCCCGAGCTTGCCGATGTCGTGCAGCATCCCCGCGTAGCGGATCTTCTGCACCCGCTCGGCGGGCATACCCAGTTCTCGGGCGATCATGGCGGCGCCCTCGCCGACGCGCATGCTGTGGCCCCGCGTGTAGTAGTCCTTGGTCTCCACCGCCTGGCAGAGGGTGGCGAGGGTCGCCTCGTGGGCGCGGGCCTCACCGGACTGCTGCGCGAAGGTCCAGCGGGCGATGAACAGCGGGAGCAGGACCAGCAGCGGCGCGATGAGGCCGACGCCGCCCCAGACCGCCGCGATGGCCAGCCCGAGCATCTGGTAACCGATGGACGACAGCTCCACGGCCATCAGGGGGCGCCAGCGGAACCGGCCGCCGCGGCGCTCCCGTACCGCGCCCAGGGTCCACATGAGCAGACCGATGAGCACGGAGTTGACGAGTGTGTGCGTGAGCACGGCGGCGACGTAGGGGAACACGACCGCCGGGAAGTCCTCCCGGGCCGGTTCCCCCACGGTGCCGCCGAGCAGCAGGTAGACGTGTCCGGCCGCGTAGGCCGCCAGTGCGAACTGGGCCCCGTTGAAGGAGCGCTTGACCAGGTTCTGCCTGCGGATCGTCAGGCAGGAGGCGAAACCGACGACGGCCGCGCCGACCGGGCCCACCAGGACCACGGCGGCCAGTGACACCGCCGAACTCGGCGAGATCCCGGCCTTGACGTCCGCGACGACGATCGTGCTGATCGACTCCGCGACCACGAACAGGACCGCGATGAAGACCAGGGTCTTCAGATCGATGCCCGTGTAGGGCCCGACGAGCATGATGGTGACCGCACTGACAACGACGATTCCGACGTAGACACGCGCGCCCCCGGGAAGAGCCCGCACCCCCGTTCACCCCCCACCAACGACGACCGGACTGTCATGGTTTCACCGGTTCTGTTCTACCACCAAGACCATCCGGAGATGTGGGTCGCGACCCATTGGGTGATAGCCAGCGCCTGGATCATGTGTACGAACATGCTTGTCCCCTCTCCCCGACACGGCCGCGCGCGAATTCCCCGGCGCACGCCGCGTAAATTACCCCATTCGTTGGATATGGCGTCCAGTTTAACGGGCCCTCACGGCCCCCTGATTCACCACAACCCGAACCGGCGGCACACGTGCCCGCCAATTGGGTCATGGATTCCGAAACATGGAATTACGAATTCCTTTAGTAATGACATCCAATGACTCTGCGTAATCAGGTAAGATCGGACACTCGACGCCGATCTGCGGTGACAACGGCACCAAGCGACACCTCTCCCGGCGCCCCGGCCAGCGCCAACTACACCCAGTGACCGCCCGAGAGGCGCGTGCATCGCCCTGGTAAAAATCATTCCGAGTCGGTCACGACGGCGATTCGTCCGGGCGCGCCGGGCGTGTCCTGTCGGCGGGGACGGCGGACCACGGATCGCGGCATGACCAAAACCCCGACAGGGAAGGGGAATCCGACACGTCGCTCCTACAAACGTCTACAAACAGACCACACTACGACATAGGGTGCCAATAGTTCAGGAACTCCGGCATGCCCATAAAAAAACGGCGACAGCTGGCATTCCAGCTGTCGCCGACGTGGGTTCGCCGCGGTCCGGCGTTCGGGGAAGGGCTCCGCCTTCCCCGAAGGTCAGGCGGGAGCCCCCGGCGTCTCCAGGCGCTCCGCCCGCTCCTCACGCGCCAATTCCTCGTTCCGGGCCCGCGCCAGGCGACCGAGCACCTTGTCGCGCAGATCCATCGGCACGGGGTCGCACCCGCAGTGTTTCGCGACGAGTTTCTTCACGGCCTCCTCGAGACCGTACTCGTCCAGGCAGGGGCCGCACCCGTCCAGGTGCCGGCGGATGTCCTCGCAGTTGCCCTCCTCAAGCTCCCCGTCGATGTACGTGTAGAGCTTGTCGAGCACCTCGCTGCACGGGGTGTCGTGGTCCTTGCCGTGGCCGCCGCCCATCACCGATCTCCTCGATCCGACCCAGTCGCCTCTGCCCGTCCGGCCGCGGACGATCCCGAGGCGACGGCACCGGCGGCCTCGGCCGCACGCGTCGCTCCGAGGAAACCGCGGTCCACCGCGTACTCCTCCAGCAGAGACCGGAGCTGGCGACGCCCCCGGTGGAGCCGGGACATGACCGTCCCGATCGGCGTCCCCATGATCTCGGCGACCTCTTTGTAGGCGAAGCCCTCGACGTCGGCGAGGTACACCGCGATGCGGAAGTCCTCGGGCAGCTCCTGGAGCGCCCGCTTGACGTCGCTGTCGGGGAGGTGTTCCAACGCCTCGGCCTCGGCCGACTTCAGCCCGGCCGCCGTGTGCGAGGCGGCCTGCGCCAGCTGCCAGTCCTCGACGTCCTCGGTTCCGGCCTGCTTCGGCTCACGCTGCTTCTTGCGGTAGGAGTTGATGAAGGTGTTGGTGAGGATGCGGTACAGCCACGCTTTGAGATTCGTCCCCTGTTTGAACTGGTGGAACGAACCGAACGCCTTGGCGAAGGTCTCCTGGACCAGATCCTCGGCGTCCGCGGGGTTGCGGGTCATCCGCAGCGCAGCGGAGTAGAGCTGGTCGAGAAAGGGCAGAACGTCCCTCTCGAAGCGCTCGTCCCGCTCCTCGGCTGTCTCCTGGCCCTGTTCCAAGCCCGTCGGCCTCCTCGCGCTGGTCCCAGCTGCGGCATCCATATCCACACGATACGGTCCCACACCTGTGACCCGCGCATCGGCGCCGCGTGGCGCCGACACCTCTTCCTCGCGTACGAGGCACGCACCGGCTGTCGCCATGGTCTGGCGGTCCTCCTCGTGATCTCACCCTCATCGGCCCGGATTCCTGACGCCGGGCGCGGTGTCGATCTCAACAACGCGTCTCCCGGACTGATTCCGCCCTGCGCGAAGCCGGCCCCCTCGACCTGCACGACTTTGTCGTTTACCTCGGTCGACGAGGTGAGGCATGGCAGAGTGCGGGTAGGACCAATGAAGGATGGGAGAGGAGTGCACGTGCGTCCGTCCTCGACTCCGGCGTCCGATCGCCCCCGATCTCCCGCCGCCCAGTTCGCCACCCCCGACCGACTGTCGGACTACTGGCGTTTCTATTGGGCGGTGGCGGAGGCCCAGACCGCGCGCTGGCTCCCGCGTACCCCCTCACGGCTGCTCGACCTGTCCAGCCCCGACTTCCAGGGCACACCCCGTGCCGTGGCCGCCGGGCACGACGTGGTCACCCTGCTCCCGTCACTGGATCTGGCCCTGCGCGGCCCGCTCACCCTGGTCAACGGGCGCGCCATGGTGCCCCCGCCCGCCCGCAGGGGCCGGCTGCGCCGTGTGGTGGGCGGCTCCGACTTCCTGCGCGGGTTCGCCTCCGAGGCCTTCGACGGCGTGATCGCCGACAACCGCGTGCTGTCCCGCCACCTGGCCACGGAGTCCTCGCTGGCGGAGGTGGCCCGGGTGCTGCGGCCCGGCGGCCGGGCGCTGGTGAGCGTGGACTCGGTGGTGCTGGGCATGGCCCTGCTGGCCGAGCAGGACTGCTGGCCGGAGCTGAGCCACGCCCCGAGCGCCGATGTGCTGCTGGTCCCGTGGCCGGACGGCTCCATCACGCGGTGCTTCACCGGCGAACAGCTCACCGAGACCCTGGTGGACGCGGGGCTGGAACTGGAGTGGATCAAGCCGCGCACGGTCCTGTCCGCGTCGACGGTGGAGATGATGCTGGCGCGCGACCCCCGGTCGATGGGGCGCCTGGTCGAGATGGAGCTGCGGGCGACCGAGTCCGACGACTACGTCGGCGTGCACATGGTGGCCAGCGCCCGCAAACCGGACTGACCGGCGGCGCGGGCGCGGACCGCACCCCGACGGGAACCGCCGCCGACGCGGGCTTAGGTTCGCATCGAGCCCCCTCCCGCAAGGAGTACCTCCGTGCGCAACGTCCGAGCCTTCCAGTCCCTCGTCCTGCTGTCCGCCCTCGTCGTCCTTTGCACCGGGGCGATGGACGTCGCCCTGGGCACCGCTCCCCTGCCCGGCGACGACGCCGTCCCGGTCAACGTCGACAGCAACTACCGCTTCTTCGCCGCCGTGTGGCTGACCCTCGGCGTGGCCCTGGTCATCGTGGCCGCCCGGGTCCGGGAGCCGGAATCGACCCCGCTCCTGCGCCTGGTGTGCGCCGCCGTCCTCCTGGGCGGAGTGGCCCGGGTCTGGTCGATCGTGGTCGCGGGCGTGCCCGACCCGATGCTGCTCGCGCTCCTGGGCGTGGAGCTCGTCCTGCCGCCGGTCCTGCTGCTGTGGCACCGCGCGCTCACGCGCGGGGCCGCCCCGACCCCCTCTCCGGACGGGCGTTCGGCGGCCTGATCCCGGCCCGAATGGGGGAAAGCGCTTACACTTGCGCAGGAAGACCCCCGCCCGGACCCTGGAGAGACATGGCCCTGTTCGACCTCCCCCTCGACGAACTCCGGGCGTACACGCCCGAGCGCACCGAAGCGGCCGACTTCGACGACTTCTGGAGCAAGACGCTCGCCGAGGCCGCAGAGTTCGACCTGGCCCCGGAGTTCACCCCCGCCGACACCTCGCTGACGGGCGTGGAGGTGTACGACGCCTCGTTCGCCGGCTGGGGCGGCCACCGGATCAACGCCTGGCTGCTGGTGCCCAGGGGCGCCGACCGGCCCCTGTCGTGCGTGGTCCGCTTCATCGGCTACGGCGGCGGCCGGGGCTTCGCCGAGGACCACACCGTGTGGGCGGCGGCCGGCCACGCCGCCCTGATCGTGGACAGCCGGGGCCAGGGCGGGGCCGCCCACCACGCGCCCGGTGCCACCGCCGACCCCGACGGCGGCGCGTTCGCGCAGGCGCCCGGGGTGATGACCCGGGGCGTGCTGGACCCGGAGACCTACTACTACCGGCGGCTGTTCACCGACGCGGTGCGGGCCGTGGACACCGCCGCCGGCCACCCAGCCGTCGACGCCGACCGGATCTCGGTGTCGGGCGGAAGCCAGGGCGGGGCCATCGCCCAGGCCGCCGCGGCCCTGCACCCGGGCGTCCGGGCGGCGGTGATCGACGTGCCGTTCCTGTGCCACATGCGCCGGGCCGTGGAGATCACCGGCAAGGAGCCCTACGCCGAACTCGTCCGCTTCCTGGCCGCCCACCGCGGCCAGGAGGAGCGGGTGATGCGCACCCTGTCCTACTTCGACGGCATGAACCTGGCGGCGCGGGGCCGTGTGCCCGCGCTGTACTCGGTGGCCCTGATGGACGAGGTGTGCCCGCCCTCCACCGTGTTCGCCGCCCACAACCACTGGGCGGGTCCCAAGGACATCACCGTGTGGCCGTGGAACGGCCACGAGGGCGGCGGCGGCGAGCAGATGCGCGCCCAGCTGCGCTTCCTCGCCGACCTCGACTGAGGCGGCCGGGGGCCGAGCCCCCGCCGCCGCCCCCACCGGGCGGCGGCGGGACGCCCGTCCCTCAGTCGGCCAGGGGCAGGTACACCCGGTTGCCGTGCTCGGCAAACTCCTCGGACTTGTCCGCCATGCCCTTCTCGATCGCGGCGACGGTGTCCAGTCCGTTCTCCTCGGCGTACCTGCGCACGTCCTGGGAGATCTTCATGGAGCAGAACTTCGGCCCGCACATGGAGCAGAAGTGCGCGGTCTTGGCGGGTTCGGCGGGCAGGGTCTCGTCGTGGAAGGCCTGTGCCGTCTCGGGGTCGAGGGCGAGATGGAACTGGTCCTGCCAGCGGAACTCGAACCGCGCCTTGGACAGCTCGTCGTCCCACTCCTGCGCCTTGGGGTGGCCCTTGGCGATGTCCGCGGAGTGCGCGGCGAGCTTGTAGGTGATGACGCCGGTCTTGACGTCGTCGCGGTTGGGCAGGCCCAGGTGCTCCTTGGGCGTGACGTAGCAGAGCATCGCGGTGCCCAGCCAGCCGATCTGCGCGGCGCCGATGGCCGACGTGATGTGGTCGTACCCGGGGGCGACGTCGGTCGCGAGGGGGCCGAGCGTGTAGAACGGCGCCTCGCCGCACAGCTCCTCCTCCAGGCGCACGTTCTCCGCGATCTTGTTCATCGGCACGTGTCCGGGGCCCTCGATCATCACCTGCACGTCGTGCGCGCGGGCGATGTGCGTGAGCTCTCCGAGCGTGCGCAGCTCCGCGAACTGCGCCTCGTCGTTGGCGTCGGCGATGGAGCCCGGGCGCAGGCCGTCACCGAGGGAGAAGGTGATGTCGTACTCGCGGAAGATCTCGCAGAGCTCCTCGTAGTGCGTGTAGAGGAAGCTCTCCTTGTGGTGGGCCAGGCACCACGCGGCCATGATGGAGCCGCCGCGCGAGACGATGCCGGTGACGCGGCGGGCCGCGAGCGGCACGTAGCGCAGCAGCACGCCCGCGTGGACGGTCATGTAGTCGACGCCCTGCTCGGCCTGCTCGATGATGGTCTCGCGGTAGACCTCCCAGCTCAGCGCGGTGGGGTCGCCGTTGACCTTCTCCAGGGCCTGGTAGATCGGGACCGTGCCGATGGGCACCGGGGAGTTGCGGATGATGCGCTCACGGGTCTCGTGGATGCGCTTGCCGGTGGACAGGTCCATCACGGTGTCGGCGCCCCAGCGGGTCGCCCACACCATCTTCTCGACCTCCTCGGGGACCGAGGAGGTCACCGCCGAGTTGCCGATGTTGGCGTTGATCTTGACCAGGAAGTTCTTGCCGATGATGGTCGGTTCGGACTCGGGGTGGCAGCGGTTGACCGGGATCACCGCCCGGCCCAGGGCCACCTCCTGGCGGACGTACTCGGGGTCCATGGATTCGCGGGCGGCCACGAAACGCATCTCGGGGGTGATGGTGCCGGCCTTGGCGTAGGCCAGCTGGGTGACCGCGCCGTTGACCGGTTCCCTGGCCTCGACCCAGCTCTGCCGGGTCCTGGGCAGCCCGGCGTGGACGTCGATGTGCGCGGAGTCGTCGGTGTACGGACCTGAGGTGTCGTACAGGTCGAAATGGCTGCCGTTACTGAGTTCCACCCGCCGCTGCGGGACGCGGAGCGTGAGCCCTTCGGGGGTGTCGAGTTCCCGGTGGACCTTGGTCGATCCCATGATGGGACCGGTGGTCACCTGGTGCACGTCGGTGGTGGAACCGGTGTCGCGGCCGTCAACAGCCGTCATGGCATGCCTCCCTACGTCGGAATTACCCGAACAGGTTCTGCGGTCGGCGACGCCCTTGAGTCGCCCTCTCAGCCCGCCATGGTGCGAGCTCCCGCGTTGCTTATTCACATGTGCGCACGTGGTGCGTGCGGAGGCGTCCCGTGGGGACGCCCGGCCCTGTGGCCTCGCACACCATATCCGTCTCCCACCCGGACCTGTCCAGGGGTGCCGGGGTCAGAAAAGTGTGTCCGGTTCGGCGCCACCGGTCGCGGCGACCGGCGTGAGCAGGTCAGGGGCGTTGTTCTTGATGGTGTTGACGTCGGTGGAGACCTCGTCCACCGCGAAGCCCTCGGCCGGGGTCCGCGCCAGCACGTGCAGGAGCTCGTCGGTGCCGGCCTCCGGGTCCAGCCACGTGGACCAGGTGTCCGCGGGCAGGACGACGGGCATGCGCTCGTGGATGTGGGCGAGGGCGGGCGCCGCGTCGGTGGTCACGACCGCGCAGCTCCAGAGCCAGGCGGCGGGGTCGTTCTCGTCGGCCTCGGGGTCGCGCCACCGCTCGAAGATCCCGGCCAGGGCCAGGGGGGCGCCGTCCGGGTAGCGGATGGCGTAGGGCTTCTTGGCCGCCCTGGCCTTGCGCTTCTTGTGGTGGGGGTCGGTGACGGGCGAGGTGCTGGCCTCGACCCGTCCGTCCTTGCCGACCAGCTGCCACTCGTAGTAGGCGTCGGCCGGCAGGAGGCAGCGCCGCCGGCGGAAGGCGGTGCGGAAGGCGGGCTTGTCGGCGATGGTCTCGCTGCGCGCGTTGATCATCCGGTAGCCGATGTTGCGGTCCTTGGCCCAGGAGGGGACCAGGCCCCAGCGCATGGTGTGCAGCGAGACCGGTCCGGGCTCGGCGGGCGCGTCGCCCTGGGGCGGCGGGCCGAGGACCGCGTACACGGGCCGGCCGGGCGAGATGTTGTAGTCCGGGGCCAGCTCCTCCAGCGGCGGCCAGGCCCGGGGATCGGGGTCCTCGGGCAGGACCTCCTCGGGCAGGTCGAAGGCGAGCTGGAGCTCGTGCTGGTTCCGGGACTGGGCATAGCGACCGCACATGGGTGTGATCCTACGGCTCCGCCCCGACATCCCTGGGTCCGGCCGACACCGTCCCGCCCTCGTCCTCGACCGCGTCGGCGTCGGCGTCGGCGTCGGCGTCGGCCGCGTGGGCCGCGTCGCCCGTCCCGGGTCCCGCCACGGCGGTGTCCCCGGTGCCGCGGGCCCGCCAGGCGCGGACCAGGCCGACCAGGACGGCCAGCGCGCCCAGCGGCCCCAGCGCTCCGGGCGCCCAGGAGTCCAGCGCCCGGAGCAGGACGGACCGCACCCGGGCCTGCTCGGCGTTGGCGGCGACCTGCGGTTCCTCCAGGGCGAGTTCGGCGCTCAGCAGCGGGACCTCCCCGTGGCCGTCGCGGGGGCGCAGGGTCTCCTCCCGCTGCTCCGTGGCGTGGACCACGATCCCCGTGATCGGCTCCACCCAGAACGTGCGCGTGACCTCCAGCCACCGGGTCGCGGCCACGGTGCCCTCGGCGCCCGCGGTGAAGAGCGAGGCGGGCACCGGGCGGGCGGAGTCGGGCACCTGGGTGGCGTTCACCGACTGGGTGTAGCGGCCGGTCCTGAGCCCGGCGACCTCGTCCCAGTCGTCGAACTCCAGTACGGGGGCCGAGCGCACCTCGGCGTCGTAGTAGGGGTAGTCGTCCTCGGACGCGCCGGCGGGCCAGTGGTGCACCAGGCCGGCCTGACGGACGGCGCGGTCGCCGTTGACGTGCTCGCCGCAGCAGTTCACGGCGCGTCCGGTCTCGCGGTCGACGATGACGCGGCGGGCGGCGTGGTCGATCATGCGGTCCGGCAGCGAGGTGTCCACGACCATCTCCCACGCCGACCAGTCGTTCCCGTGCGCGGTGGCCTCCACCCGGGTCACGCGCCGCAGCTCGACGGCGTCGACCCAGGCCCACCGGGAGGTGTCGAGGTAGCCGGCCTCGCCGTCGACCATGGCCACCGAGAACTCGGCGGAGGCCGGGATGAGCGCGACGCGGTCGTGGACGTAGAGCGGCAGCAGGGCGGCCAGGGTCAGCAGGAACGCCCCGGCCGCCACGGCGACCGTGCCCTTGGGCAGCGGCCGCCTCGCCTGGACGAGGGGGCCGACCTGGCTCCCGGTGTCGGCGGTCATGTCCGGGCCTCCTCGGTGTCGGCCGCCGCGGGCCGGTCGGCGGCGCCGTCCCCGGCCGTGGGGCCGTGGGCCGTGACGGCCCCGTCGGGTCGGGACGGGTCCGCGGGCCCGCCGCCGGGCACACCCCCGGGGACGCCGCCCCCGCCGCCGGGCTCCCCGTCCTCTCCGGCCGGGGAGCCGGCGGCGATACCGGGCACGGCGTCCCCGCCGGACCTGGCGCGCGCACCGGGCGGGTCGTCGTCGGCGTCCTCGTCGAGGCCGCGCTGGCCCAGGGCGAGCACCAGCCGGGCCAGGGCGGGCAGGCACAGCGCCTGGGGCACCCATCCGCGCAGCGGGCCGCCGAACACCTGGGAGACGTCGTGGAAGGGCATGTACAGCGCCAGGTAGGTGCCGGCGGCCATCGCCAGTCCGGCCAGCACCAGGGCCACCGTCACCGTCCACGGGCCCGCCAGGTGGGGCAGGAGCCGCCCGCCCATCGACGGCCGCCCGGGTTTGGCGTGCCGCAGGCCCTTGGGCGCCCGGCGGCCCAGCCACCACATGCACAGCAGGATGAGTCCGACCAGGGCGGCGCCGGCCCAGCCGGCCACCCAGACGCCGTAGACGAGCCCGAGGGGCAGCACGACCCAGCGGCCGAGCCAGCCCGGCTCGGCGGCGGGCAGGGCGCGCCCCCAGCGCGGCGGCGACGTGCGCGCGCGCCGGCTCCGGGGCCACACGGCCACGAGGACGAGCACCACGGCCAGCTGGAAGCCGATGAGCAGTGCCGCGTGGTAGGCCTGATCGGGCGTGTACTCCAGGGTGACCGTCCCCGCGCTGCCCGCGGGCAGGACCCAGGCCTGCTTCCAGCCCTCCAGACGGACCGGTTCGAGCGGCCCGTCGGAGCCCTCCAGCCGGGCCGCCCAGCCCTCGTTGAAGTTCTCGTTGACCACGAGCAGGCTGTCCTCGTCCACGTCCACGTCGAAGCTGCGCCCGCTGGGGCCCCAGCCGTGCACCGTCTCGACCTCGGCCATGGTGACCTCGGGCCGGTCGGCGAGCGCGTCGGCGGAGTCCACCACGGCCGAGCGGACCTCGTAGCGGTTGCCCGGGTCGACCTCGACGCGGTTGGTGCCCCCGACCAGGTCGAGGTCGGTGCAGGACTCGTAGCTCACCGGCCGGCCGGTGAGCTGGTCGGCGAGCGTGCCCCCGCTGATGCGGGTCTCCACGCGCTGGTCGTTGACGCGCAGGGTCGGGCCCAGCCCGCACGCGGTGGCGGCGTCGCCCTCGGGCGCCGGCTCGACCGGGTCGACGCCGGGCACACCGATGGAGCCGATCTCCAGCGCCTGGTCCTCGGGCCGCTCGAAGGTCACGCGCAGGCTGTCGGCGGTCATGGACGCGAAGTCGACGCGGCCGCTTCCGTCCAGCCAGCCCTCGCGTACGGTGTCCCCGCCCTCGACGGTCACCCTGATCGGCCGCAGCACGCTGTCGGCGCGGGGGAAGTCGACGTCCAGGTACTCCAGGGTGGTGGGCTCACCGAGGTCGATGTCGAGCCAGGGCTCCTTCTCCTCGGGGTCGGGGTACCAGACGGTGCTCTCGTCGTCGTCCAGCGCGCCGCGGCCCATCGACGCCGGGTGCTCCACGGCGGTGGAGGAGGACGTCACCGTCGGGTATCCGCCCGCGCGGTTGGCCGCGTTCTCCGCCTCGCGGGGGTCGGTGAGCACGACCTCTCCGGAGACCCGGTGCGACCCCGACGCGGAGTCCTCCGACAGCTCGAACGTGCGGTCCAGGCGCCGTGAGTCCTCGCCCCGCACCTGGAGCCGGGGGTTGCACACCCACACGTGCGAGCCCTCCATGCAGCCCGGCGCCGTGCCGGTGGAACCGGTGAACAGCAGGGTGCCGGCGTCGGCGGGCCCGGGCACGACGAGGGTGCGGTCGGCCTCCAGGCCTGGCAGGGACAGGTCGGCGATGCCCACGCGGGTGCCGAAGCGGTACTCCGGTTCCCAGGCGAGCTCGTCCACGCGCACGCGCAGGGTCGAGGTGAGGCCGGGCGGGGCGACGAGGTCCTGGGGGTCGCCGGTCTCGGCCACCGGGACGTCGGACTCCCCGTTGTCGGTGACGAGCGTGACGCGCGAGGGCGGCGGTTCGCCGGGCAGCTGCTCGAAGGCCATGCTGAGCCCGTCGAGGTCGCGCGGTTCGGTGAACTCGACCTCCAGCCACTCGCCGATGGCGCCCGTGAACGCGCTGGAGCGCCAGGAGGTGGCCAGGTCGCCGTCCAGGGCGGCGTGCGGGGTGTTGCCGGGGTCGCGGTCGGAGCCGCGGGCGTCGGCCCCGCTCTCGGCGGAGGAGGCGGTGACCGAGGCGAGGCCCAGATCGCGGGCGTGGGCGACGTGGTCCTCCCACGCCGGGTCCAGGATGTCGGGCGCGGGGACGTCGCGTTCGAGCTCCTGGTCCTCGGTCAGGGTCGCCGAGACGTTGCGGCGCACGTCGGAGTAGACGACCTCGCGGCGGCGCGCGGTGTCGGTGACGACCGTGTCGGCGGCGGCGATCTCCTCGGCGCCCGGGTCGTCGCCGAGCAGGACGGGGCGGTCGTCGGTGATCAGGCCCTGTTCGGCCAGGTGCAGCAGGGACTCGGGGCCGCCGGTGACGCGCACGGCCTCGTCGGCGGGAACGGTGCCGACGGTCGGCGCGGCGTCGGCGACCTCGTAGACCGTGAGCGCCCGGTAGGGCTGGTCGAACCACTGGGACGCCGACTGGTGGTCCAGGGAGCCGATGACGGGGCCGAACTCCGCGGCCTCGGCGATGCCGGGCGAGGTGCGCAGCGCCTGGTGCACGCGGGCGGGCCAGCCGCCGTTGTTGCCCACGCGCTGGAGGTCGTTGCGGACGATGAGGTGGGTGACGCCCAGGCGGGCGAAGGTGGCGGAGAGCCCCGCCGAGCCGCGCCCGGAGGAGACCCGCTGGTCGATCTCGTGGTTGAGGCGGGAGACGCCCGCCGAGCCCCACGGGATGATCTGGTGGTTGGTCCAGGCGCCCGAGAGCAGCGGCTGCATGGGTTCGTCGAGGGGACGGCCCCACTCGTACTCGCCGCGCGCCGACCCCGGCAGGGCCATCGTCATGCCGCGCTCGTCGGAGCGCTCCTCCAGCCAGTCGGTGGCCTCGGTCCAGTACTGGGGCATGCGCTCGTAGCCGCCGGCCGGGGCGATGCCGACCGCGCCGATGGGCAGCAGGGTGACCAGGAAGGCGGTGGCGGCCAGGCCGGCGACCGTCCGGCGCAGGCGCGCCGAGACGGGGGTCGAGCGCCGGTCGGCCCGGTCGCGGGCCACGACCACCGGCAGGTGGGCCAGGCCCAGGACGAGGGGCAGTCGGATCAGCGCGTCGAACTTGTGGACGTTGCGGAACGGGGCGAGCGCGCCGTCGAGGAGGTCGCGCATGGTGCCGGCGAGGGGTCCGGTGAGGTCGCCGGTGTAGCCCGCGACGATCACCGCCGTGCCGGTGAGGAGGCAGGCGATGAGGAAGAGGCGCTCGGGGGTGCGGCGGTTGATGAGTCCGGCCAGGCCGAGTCCGGCGACCAGGGCGGTGGCGGCGATCAGCCAGGGGGTGGTGGACAGTTCCGCGCCGGAGGGCAGCGCGGTGTTGCCCTGGTCGGGCAGGAAGCCCATCCAGTTGGAGGTCCCGCGCAGCGCGTTGAGCAGCGAGGTGATGCCGGTGGTGACCGCGGCGTCCTCGGTGTAGGGCATGAACGAGTACACGTACCGCGACATGAGCAGCAGCGGGGCGATGTACCAGAACGAGGCCAGGACGAGCGCGACCGACCACCAGGCGATGAGGCGCCGCTTGCGGGGCCCGGGGGCACGGGTGAGCAGGTAGAGGCCGGGCACGACCAGGACGGCCAGTTCGGAGGCCGCGTTGGTGCCGCCGCACAGCAGGAAGGCCGCGCCGGACAGGAAGGCCATCTTGAGGGGGGAGGCCGCGGGCCTGCCGTCGGGGTCTCCGGCGCCGTTGCGCGCGCCGATGATCAGCGGCAGCAGGATCCACGGCATGAGCAGCATCGGCTGCAGCTCGGCGGAGTTGTAGGACAGCAGGGTCAGCACGCGCGGCGCGAGGGCGTAGGCGACCCCGGCGAGGATGCGGGTGTTGACCGTGCCCAGGCCCAGGGCCTCGGCCACCTTGTACACGCCCGTGAACGCGGCGATGAGCAGGACGGCCATCCACAGCCGCTGGATGAGCCAGTCGGGCATGCCGGCCAGGTCGAGCACCAGGTGGAAGGGGCCGTTGGGGAAGAAGTACCCGTAGGCCTGGTTCTGGATCTGCCCGAAGTAGGCGGCGTCCCACAGGTGCAGGGCTCGCTCCATGAACCCCAGCGGGTCGGCCGTCAGGTCGATCTTGGTGTCGCTGACGATTCTGCCGGGGTTGATGCTGGCCGCCAGCGCGCCCAGGAGCAGACACACCGTGAGGACCTTCAGCCGCGCCAGCAGCTTCTCGTCCAGTCCTCCGCCGGGGGCGGACGGTGCTCTGGAATCCTCCGGTTCGCGCCTGACGGTGGATTCCGCCGAAGTCACATCTTCTCTTTCTTGCCCGCCGCGGAGTCGTGGGTGCCGGGGGTGGCGGCCGGGTCGGCGAGCCGGAGTTCTCCGGCGACCAGACGGGCCATCCGTGCGCCGCTGGCCTCCCAGGTGAACTGGGCGGCCCACGCCCGGCAGGCGCCGCGGACCTCGGCCGCTCTCCGGGGGTCGGAGAGCTCCGCCAGGGCCCGGTCGACCACGTCGGCGAGGTCCTCGCCGTCGCGTACCAGCCACCCGGTCTCGCCGTGTCGTACCGAATCGCGAAGTCCGTCCACATCGTAGGCCACGGTGGGGACGCCGAGCCTGGCCGCCTCGATGACGGTCAGACCCCAGCCCTCGAACTCGGAGGCGGTCACGTGCAGGTCGCAGGAGGCCAGCAGGCGGTTCTTGTCCGCCTCCGGAAGGAAGCCGTGCAGGCGCACGGCGTCGCCGAGGCCGTCCCTCTCGATCTGGTCGGCGAGGTGGTCGCCCTCGGGTCCGCGGCCGATGATGTGCACGCGCAGGTCGGGGTGGGACCCGCGCAGCCCGGCGGCGAGGTCGACCACGCGGGAGACGCGCTTTTGCACGACGAGGCGGCCGAGGCTGACGATGGCCGGGAATCCGGTGGAGGCGGGGCCGGCGTCCTCACCGGACCGCGGCGGGCACAGGGCGGGCGCCGGGACGCCGCCGTTGTGGATGATCTCGATCGGCGCGCGCCAGCCGAGTTTGTCGCGCATCGCCGCGCGAGAGGACTCCGAGACGGTGACCGTGGTGCAGCCGCGGTAGACCCAGGAGGCGACGGCGGACTCCATGAAGCGCCCGAACCAGGCCAGCGGAGCCGGGAAGTAGGCGTTGAACTGGAGGTCGTGCACGTGGTGGACGACGCTGACGACCCGGGTCCGGCGGCGCAGGACCAGCCGCGACAGGAACGGGATGCCGTTCATGCAGTCGAAGGCGAGGTGGTACTCCCGTCGCCACAGGGCCAGCCACGCCATCACGCGGGGGTAGACGGTGAACCGTCCGCCCATGCGGCGGATGACGATCCCGTCCTTGGTCTCCACGCGCGCCTGGTGGGGCTCACGGCTGGTCAGGAAGGTGACGATGGCGCCGCGTCCGGCCAGGTGGCGGCTGATCCGCCAGGCGTACTCCTCGGCACCTCCGGCGGTGCTCTGCCAGGGGTCGCGCCAGTTGATCATGACGAGCCGCACGCCGTCCAGGCGCGGGCCCGGGTCGGTGGGCGGCTCGGGAACCGTCACGGCCGGGACCGCGGACGGGGCCGTGACCGCGGCCGGGGCGGGGGCCGTGACCGCGGAGGTGTCGGGTGCGACCCTGTGGTGGACCTTCTGGAAGACCACAAGCTCTCCTTCCGCGCGGGGACCGGCGGGGCCGGAATCCGTTGCCGTCCGCGCTTGGCTGAACACTCGGGGTGAGGATCTGCGCGTAGCGCCGGGCGCACGCGGGACGGACCCGTCGAGGGTGGGGATGGGGGCGGCCTGGGCCGCGGACCAGTGAGCGGGGCGCCCCGCGGGGAGCGGGGCGCCCCTGGTCCTCACCGCACGGCGGCCTAGCGGTCGCCGTAGTTGTAGAGGGTTTCGTTCACCGGTTCCGCGGTCGCGGTCGACTCGGTGGCGAGCTCGGTGGCCACCACGGTGGCACCTCCCGCCAGAGCCGCGCCGATCACACAGGCGGCGATTACCTTGATCACTTGGGGATCTCCTTCCGCGCGCCCGGCTTCGAGGCGAAGCCGAAGCACTGGAAACCGAGACTAGAACCTGATCTAGCTATAGACCAGATGATTGCCCCAACTGTAACTAACCCCCCGGTAACTTCCAACCCCGGAATGTCAGGTTTGTCCGCCTTGATGTGCTGTTCCGGGACGCGCAGCAGCGTCAGATCCGCGGAGTCCACCACAACTTCCACACCAGTGCCCTGCGACCAGAACTGGTTATCAATGGCCGCCGAGACCACGACGTACCGCACGCCGAGCCCACCGAGCACCCGCGCGAGCTCCTCGGTTTGGCCCGCCTCGGCCGGCGCGGGCAGTCCGGTGGCGGGGTCCACGTCCAGGGCGCGCGCCGCCTCCCGGGCGCGGGCGTCCTCACCCGAGACCACCACCGCTCCCCCGTCGGGGGTGCCCACCACCAGGTCGTCGTTCCACAGGGTGCGCCGGTCGAAGGCCTTGGTCGCCGGGTCGAGCACGACGACGGGTGCGCCCGACCACTCCGGTCCGCGGTAGGCGCTCCAGGGCAGCACGAGCACCGCGCCGGGCACGTCGTCGGCCGCGACGAGCTCCTGGGCGCGCGTCCACGCCCGCGGATAGTCGACCGGGGTCAGCAGACCGCCCGCGCCCCACAGCAGCCCGGGCAGGACCACCACCGGCGCCAGCACGGCGAAGGCCGCCGCGGCCACCCTGGTCACACCAGGTGATCGCGAGGGGCGCACAGGGCTCTGCAGGAGGAGACGGGGCCGCAGTGAGGAACGAGCAAGGCAAGTCGACGACGAAGAGCCCTGTTCTCCGCGCCCTGAGCCCCGGCCGAGCCTGCGAGGGCGTAATAGGCACAGGACGGCGGCGCCCAGGCCCAGTGCCTGCACGAGCGCGAGCGGGGCGACGTAGAGCTGGCCGTCCCGCAGTGGGCCGAACCCCGGCCAGAACCCGATCAGTGCCCGCACCAGCGCCTGGCCCGTGTCGCTCGCCCCCAGCAGGGCGATGGCGAGGCCGACCGCCGCCGCGACCGACAGGCCCGCCCCGAACCCCGGACGCTCACGGCGCGTCCACCACACCCATCCCGCGAGGGAGACGAGCACCAGCAGCAGCCGCGCGGTCGCCGTCACCGGTTCGCCGTACCCCGGGGGGACCGCGCCCGAGTTCCACACCCCGCCCGACAGCAGCAGCGAGCCCACGACCCCGAAGGGGGTGTCCGAGCGCGCGGCGAAGGCCGCCGCGCCCGCGGGGTCGGTCGCCGCTCCGCTCACCAGCGACGGCAGCAGCCAGGGCAGGGAGACCAGGGCCAGTGCCAGGACCAGCAGCAGGCCCCGCCCCCACCAGCGCACGGTCGGGCCGCCTCGGCGCGTGCGCTGCTCCCGCTCTCCCTCGAAGGCCGGGTCGCCAGGGGCGTCGCGGCCCGCCGCGAGCGCGACGGGGCCCGCGGTCAGGGCGGTCAGGATCACCGAGGAGAAGCCGCCGACCGCCGCCGGGACCAGCGCGCACACCAGCCGGGCCAGGGAGCGCCCGGACGCACGCGGGCTCCCGAGCCGGGACGCCGCGCCCACGACCCACGGCAGTCCCGCGTACCCGAGCAGCACCGCCCACTGGCCCAGCAGCAGGCGCTCGGCCACGAAGGGATTCCACACGAAGGCCACGCCCGCCGCGGAGGACGCCAGCAGCGCCGGCACGCGCCCCGGGCCCGGGTCCTGCCCGCGCCCCCGTCCGCCCAGTGCGACCAGAAGGAGCCGTGCCGCGCCCGCGCCGCCCACCGCGAACACCGCGAGCAGGGCCAGTGACTGCACCACGTGCCCCGGCAGGACCAGGGAGGCCAGCGCCACCACCGCGTCGCTGGGCATCGCCCGGGGGAACCCGTCCGCGCCCCGCAACACCGTGCCCAGGGGCAGGTCGGGCACGAACACCATGTCGTAGCGCAGCACGTAGCCGGGCCCGAGCGCGGGACCCAGGGCCAGGGCGCCCGCGAGCACGCCCACCGCCCACGGCAGGAGCCGTTCCGGCCACCGTCCGCTCATCCGCCGCCCCCGTCCGCCGGACCGGTCCTCACAGGAGCACACTGTCGGAGAAGCGCCCCTCGACGTAGTCCCGGTAGGACCTGATCACGACCTCGTAGTTCCCCGACACCGTCGCCTCCCACCGGGTGTCCTCCCCCGTGGAGCCCTGCGTGCGCCATCCTTCACCGTCCCCCGGTCCACGGTCGTCCCGGCGCTCGCACTCGACCGCCGGCGAGGAGGAGGGCGGCGGGGGCGTCGGCGGGTCGGGCCGCTCGGGCGCGGGGTCCGGCTCGGGTTCGGGGTCGGGCTCGGGCCGGGAGGAGGGCGACGCGTCGTCCGGGGTCCGGGAGCCGTCGCCGTCGGCGTCGGCGTCGGGGACCCCGTCCCCGGCCCGGGGCCCGTCCAGGCCGTCCCGGGGCCGCCGGAACTCGTCGGCGGGCCCGCACTCCAGGGCCCGCAGCCACACCTCGTAGTGCGAGGCGTCCTCCACCGCGTCCCACTCCACGACCGCGCCGCCCTCGCGCACCCGCACGCCGCCCGGCCCGGGCGGCGGATCGTCGTTCCAGACGATCTCGACGGGCTCGGAGTCCGGCCCCTCGTCCCGCCCCTTCACCGGGCGCACCACGAACTCGTAGCGGGCGCCGCTGTAGAGCGCCTCCACGAGCACGGAACGGAGGTCCCCGTCGTCCTCCGCCTGGGTCGGCAGGACCGTCGCGTCGTCGGGGTCGGGGGCGATCCGGCGCTGCACCACGCGGTAGTCGGTCGCCCCGGGCACGGCCGGCCAGCTCAGCAGCAGCCCGTCGGCGGCTTCCTCGGCCTCGGGTTCGGGGGCCTCGGACGGTCCCACCGCCACGTCCGGCAGGGGCCGGGGGTAGGCCTCGCCCACGCCCAGCGGATCGGCGAGGGCGTCGGCGAAGGCCGCCGCGATCTTGAGCTCGCCGCGCGCGTTGGGGTGGACCTGGTCCCAGTTGTCGTAGGCGGGCGCGTAGTCCCTGGCCACCTGGGCGACGGTCACGGGCGACTCGGAGGAGGTCAACTGCTCGGCGAGGTCGACCACGCCCATGTTGAAGTGCTCGATCTCACCGTTGACGCGGTCGTCGTCTCCGGTGCCCTCGACCGGCGGCAGCTCCCCCACGACGAAGCGGGCCTCCCCCTGCACGACGCGCACCGTCGAGACCATCTCGCCGACGCCCTCCAGCGCGTGGTCGGCGCCGCCGCCGCGCAGGATGTCCTCCATCCCGGCCAGGAGCAGGAGGTAGTCGGGGTCGTACTCGGACGCGATCCGGGCGAGGTCGGCGGACAGCTCCTCGGAGGTCGCGCCCCACCGGGCGGCGTGCCCGGTGTCGAAGTCGGGATCGGCGTAGGTCCGGTCGCCGTCGTCGCCCTCCAGCGCGTGCATCTCCTCATCGGGGCCCACGAAGACGGCGTCGACGCCGCTGCGTTCCAGGTGCGTCCACAGCCGGTAGCGCCACGTGAAGTCGCCGCTGCTGCCCTGGGTGAGGGAGTCGCCCACCGGCATGATGCGCAGCTCCCGGTCGGGCGGCCCGGGGACGCTGACGGGTTCCTCGGCCCGCTCGTCCGCTCCGCCGCCGACCCCGGTGCCCGTGCGGATGATGAGGAGGGTGACCGCCATGGCGGCGAGCATGACGCCGAGCAGTCCGAGCGGACCGGGTTCGAACCGGGCGGGCCCGTAGCCCCGGGTGAGCAGGCCGCGCCAGGACAGGTCCCGCCACGAGAGGCCGCGCCAGTACGCCGCGGTGAACAGCCGACCGGTGCGCGCCCGCCCCGGCTCGCGCCGATCCGCGGGGCCCGAGGGGGACACGTCGTCCATCTCCGGCTCGTCTGGGTCCGCCACCGTCACCCGATCCCTCACAGTCGCGCCGCGCGAGCGGCTCCGGAACAGGTTCTAGCCTGTCGCCGGGACGCTCCGCCCGCACGTGGGGGCGCGCGGCGGAGAATGCGTACCGCACCAGGCTACTGGGCCGAAGAGCACGGTTGAAGGCCAGGCCGGACAACGGAGGGGACACATCCGGCCACGGACGCGGCGCCCCTGGCCGCGGTTCCTGGCGGTGGGACCGTAGGCCGGGTGAGGTAGAACTGGTTATATTCAGTGCGTCAACCAGCGGTCGGACGAACCGGAACCGGCGCCCCCGCCCGGCCGTCCGCACCCCGACCGAGAGGCCTTCCCGTGATCGGACTCCTGGTCGCGCTGCTGTCCGCCGTGGTCTACACCGTGGGCCTGGCCGTGGAACAGCGCGCCCTGCACGGGTCGGAGTCGATCTCCGTCCACCGCCCGCTCCACCTGGCCCGGGTCCTGCTCGGCAACCCCCGCTGGGTGTTCGGCTGCCTCTTCGCCGCGATCGGCAGTGTGGGCCTGATCGTGTCTTTGGGCCTGGCCCCCGTGTCGGTGGCCCAGCCCGCCTACGCGGCGGGCGTGGCCACCACCCTGCTCGCCATCACCCTGGTCACGGGCGAGCGGATCACCCGTGGCGAGTACGTGGCGCTGGGTGTCATGCCGGTGGCACTGGCCCTGCTGAGCCTGTCCACCGCCGAGGGCGCCGAGGCCGGCACGAGCCCGGACACACCGCTCCTGGTCGTGGTCACGGTCGTGACGGTGGTGGCGTGCGTGGGGGCGATGGGTCTGGCGGGCGGCCGGGGGCGCTACGTGTCGGCCGCGGCGATGGGCGCGGCGGCCGGTCTCGCCCAGGGCAGCGCCGGCCTGCACGGGAAGGGCCTGGGCGGCCTGCTGGCCGAGCACGGCGTGCTGGGCGCGATCGTCCCCGCCCTGCTCTCGCCGTTCCCCTACCTGTACGCGGTGGGCTGGGCCGTGGGCCTCGTCCTGTTCCAGACCTCGATGCAGCGCGCGCGGGCCTCCATCACGGCGCCGGTCTCGAACGTCGTGGGCAACGTCTTCATGGTCGTGGCCGGGACGATCCTGTTCAACGAGAGCCTGCCCGAGGACCCGGTGATGCTGGCGCTGCGGGTCGGCGGATTCGCCCTCACCCTGATCGTCATCGTCCTGGTGCGCGGCAACGTGGCCTCGGCCGAGGCCGACACCAGCCGCAAGCGCGCGGCCGCCCTCGTCCCCGACGGCCCCGAGTCCTCCTGACCGCGGGACCGGGGGGAAGGGCCGGCCGCGCGCGGCCCGCCCCCCGAGCTCACTCCGGAGGCGGGCCGGGCCTCGGTTCTCAGGCGGCCACGGAGACGGCCTGGCGCAGGCCGGGCGCGGCGACGTCGGCCCACGCGCGCACGACGCTGTCGGGCCGGGCGGTCTCGTCGGCGGCCAGGACCAGGCCCGGCTCGGCCACCCACGCGCCGAGGTCGGCCAGGAGCACGCGCAGGTCCTCCTCGATGCCGCGGCTGTTGCGCAGGTCCTCGACCACGGCCAGCGGCACGGCCACGGTGTGGCCCAGGCCCAGCTCGGGAAGACGGTCGAGGAAGACCTTCAGCAGGCCGGTGTAGGTGCCGTGCACCTGCGGGGAGGCGACGAGGAGGACGTCGCTCTCGCGCACGCTCTCCAGGGCGGCGTTGACGGCGGCGGAGTCGTCGGCGAGCAGTTCGGCGCCCAGCTCGGCGAGGTCGACGACCTCGGGGCTGGACGTGACACCCGCACGGGCGGCGACCTCGGAGGCGGCGCGCAGGGCGGTGGTGTACACGGCGGATCGGGGCTGGGGAGCGGCGACGAGCACGGTGAAGCGGGTCATGCGAGACTCCTGGGTTCGGTCAGAGCGAGCCGGGGTCGACCGGAGGAAACGTCGGGGGGCGGTGACGGAGATGCGGTGACACCGGAGAGGACGGTTCCTCGTTCCGACGCGGGGACGGACTTCGTCGTCCGTGTGCGTGCCGCGTCGGTCCTGGCAGGTGTGCTCCTCGGGCCTGTGTCGGCCCGGGCCCAGAAAGGGAAGAGAAGAGCGTCCGGTGTCTGCGAGGGCATGGGCGTACCGGAGGTACACCCGTGGCACGGGGCTCGGGGCCCCGCAAGGCGCTAGCTACAACAGAGCGCGCTCGCCTGCTGTCGAAGATCGACATGCAGGCGCTGGACAAGCAGCTCACCGGCGGACATGCCTCCATCATGAGGTGAGCCGACCGCTATCGTCAATGCGTGCGCGGGAGCCGGGCGCGCGCCGCCGGCGCCCCGACCTGACCGTCCAGCTCGCGGACAACCGTTCCACGCATCGGGATTCCCCAGCTCCGCAGGGTGTTGCGAGCCCGGCGCGGCGGGACTCCGACCCCCGTGCGGCCGCCCCACGCTTCGCGTGTAATTTGCGACACATCCGCCGAGCATCCGACCGCCCAGGACAGGGAGAGCCCGAACATGCCCCACAGCGTCACGCTCACCGACGCCCGCGTCGTGACCCCCGACGGTGTCCACGACGGCTGGCTGCGCGTCGCCGACGGCCGGGTGGGCGAACTGGGAACCGGGGAGCCCCCCGCCGGGCCGACCCGGGACGTCGGCGGCGGCTGGGTGGTTCCGGGCCTGGTGGACACCCACGTCCACGGGGGCGCCGGCCACGCCTTCACCGGGGCCGATCCCGAGGGTGTGCGCCAGATCGTCGCGTTCAACCGGGCGCGCGGAGTGACGTCGATGGTCGGCGGACTGGTCGCGGCCACGCCCCAGGACACGCTCCGCCAGGTGGCGACACTGGCCGAGCTGTGCGAGTCCGGCGAGCTGGCGGGCGTCTACCTGGAGGGCCCCTTCATCGCGCGGTCCAAGTGCGGGGCCCACGACCCCGCGCTGCTGCGCGATCCCGACACCGCGGAGTTCGACCGCTGGCTGAAGGCGGGCCGGGGCCACGTGCGCATGGTGACCGTCGCGCCGGAACTCCCGGGCGCGACGGAACTGATCCGCGCCGCGGTGTCCAACGGCGTGGTCGCGGCCGTGGGGCACACCGAGGCGAGCTACGAGCAGACGCGCGCCGCCTTCGACGCCGGCGCCACGGTGGCCACACACCTGTACAACGCGATGCGCCCGCTCAACCACCGCGACCCGGGGCCGATCGCGGCCTGCCTGACGGACGAACGGGTGACCGTGGAGCTGATCGTGGACCACGTGCACGTCCACCCCGGCGCGGCGGAACTGGTGTTCGCGGCGGCCGGAGCCGGACGCGTGTCGCTGGTGACCGACGCGATGTCGGCGACGGGCCTGGGGGACGGCGAGTACACGCTGGGCGACCTGCGGGTGCGGGTCAGCGGCGGCGAGGCCCGGTTGGCCGACACCGGGGCGATCGCCTCCAGCACGATCGTGCTGCCGCAGGCCGTGTGCAACGCGGTGGAGGGGCTGGGCGTGGACGTCCCGGACGCGGTGCGCTCGGCCTCGTCGGTGCCCGCGGCGGCGCTCGGGCTGGACGGCGCGGGCCGGATCGCGGTCGGCGGACGGGCCGACCTCGTGGTGCTGGACGCGGACCTGGCGGTCTCGGACGTGATGTTTCGCGGTACGTGGGTGGCGTGACGGCGTGTCATCGTGTCGGTACGTACTAGTAACTTGACTCTGAGTAACAATAGAGTCAGGGCACCGAGGAAGCACGTGCTCGACACGAAAGGATCCGCCATGGCCCAGTCGAGACAGGCTCGCGATGACCAGCCGACCCGCGTGCCCTCCGAGGAACGCGAGCACCTCGCCAAGCTCGCCGACGAACTGACCCGTTACGAGGTCCGCACCGACGTGGTCGACGGGGAGGCCCCGTACCTGCGGGTGACCAACCCGGAGTCCGCGCAAGCGGTGGAGGACGTCGTCTGCGAGCGCAGGGAACTCGACCACGCGTTCATCGCCTCGTTCGGGGTCTACCTCGGTAGCAGCGGCAGCCTCGGCGTCACGGCCCACAAGGTCGCCTGGCTCGTGGGAGCCACCGAGGCCTGAGGCACGGCCACGGACGGGGCGGCGCCGACGGGCGCCGCCCCGTTCCCGTGTCCGCGGACCCGCGCCGGCGTCGCTTCGGCGCCCACCGAAACGTCACCGCTCTAGGGTCGGCGTGTCGGCATCCGCACGAAAGGACCACGCCCATGACGCGTTTCGAGGAGTTCCGCGACCTGCACCGCACCGGGGCGCCCCTGGTCCTGCCCAACGCCTGGGACCTGGCCTCGGCCGCCGCCCTGGCCGAGGCGGGCTTTCGCGCCCTGGGCACGACCAGCCTCGGCGTGGCGACCGCGGCGGGCCTCCCGGACGCACAGGGGGACACCCGGGCCGAGACCGTCCGGCTCGCGCACGGCATGGTCCGCCTGGACGCCCTGGTCAGCGTGGACGTCGAGGGCGGCTTCGGCGACGAGCCCGAGGCGGTCGCCGCGCTCGCCGCCGAACTCGCCGGAGCCGGGGTGGCGGGGATCAACATCGAGGACGGCCGCCCCGACGGCGGGCTGCGCGCGCTCGACGCGCAGTGCGCGCTGATCGAGGCGGTCAAGGACGCCGCCCCCGACCTGTTCGTCAACGCCCGCACGGACACGCACTGGCTGCCCGGCCACGCCGCGCTGACCGCGGAGCGCGCCGAGGCCTACCGGGCGGCGGGGGCCGACGGCGTGTTCGTCCCCGGCCTCACCGACGCCTCGGCGATCGCGGACCTGGTCGGCGCCCTGGACGTACCGCTGAACATCCTGTACTCCCCCGCGGGCCCGTCCCTGCGCGCCCTGACCGACCTGGGGGTCCGTCGGGTCAGCTGCGGTTCCCTGCTGTTCCGGGCGGCGCTGCACGCCACCGTGGCCACGGCGAGGGCCGTGGCCCGCGACGAGCCCGTCCCTGCGGGGCTGCCCGGCTACGCCGAGGCCCAGGCCCTCGCCGACGCCTACACCGCCCGCCCCTGACCCCCACGTGGTGATCCCTCACTACCCATGGAGGACTTCGAGGCTCTGGAGGGCGCGCTGGACATGCACCTGGCCCAGCAGGCGGACCTCGAAGACACCACTCTGCATCATCCATGGCCGAGTGTCGTCGGGAGCCAGACGCGCATGGCGGTCGGGCCGCGTTCGGCCCACTGGTGGTAGGGGGTCAGCACGAGCTCGACGTCCGAGCCCTCGTCCTGCTGCGCCCGCCCGGCCCGCTCCCCGTAGGGCCAGGCGCCGGCCGTCGCGCGGACCGTGCCCGCCAGGCCCCGCACCACCACACGGCCGTCCCGGTCGTCCGGGGGCACGGAGGGGTCGACCCGGACCTCGTCCAGGTCGGTCCCGTCCGGTTGGCCGACCGCCTCGGCGCAGTACACGAGCGGCCCCCGCTCCACGGCGACGCAGCCGCGCACCGCGTCGATCCGCGGGTCCGGCCAGGTGAAGCGGGGTCCCATCGGCAGGAACAACCGGATCTGGTCCCCCACGGCGAACTCGCGCTCCACGACCACCGCGCCCGGACGCACCGGCCGCCGACGGCCGCCCTCCTCCAGCTCCGCGCCCGCGGCCCACGCGGGCACGCGCAGGCGCAGGGCCGCCGCCCCCGCGGGGGCCTCGGTGACCCGGACCAGGACGGCCCCGCCCCGCGGGTAGCCGGTCTCCACCGCCACCCCCATCACCCGGCCGTCGCCCAGCTCCGCCCGGATCCGCGCCGGGGCGTACTGGAGCACGGCCAGCCCGTGTTCCTCCGCGACGGCGGCGTAGGTGTGCCAGGTCGCCAGCGTGCGCGCCAGGTTCGTGGGGCAGCACGAGACGTCGAACCACGGGGCCCGCATCCCGCTCTCCGCGCGCGGGCTCAGCGCGTCCGCCCGCGCCTCCTCCCCTGCGACCCGCTGGTGCAGGGGGTTGGCGTAGAAGAACGCCCGCCCGTCGGCGCTCGGCGAGGTCGCCACCACGTTGAAGAACGTCCGCTCGACCAGGTCGGCGTAGCGCATGTCGCCGGTGGCCAGGTACAGCCGCCACGACACCATGACCGAGGCGATGCCGGCGCAGGTCTCGCAGTAGGCACGGTCCGCGGGCAGTTCCCAGTCCTCGCCGAACCCCTCGTCCTGGTGGCGCGAGCCCATCCCCCCGGTGACGTGGGTGCGCCGTGCGACCGTGTGCTCCCACTGGCCCTCGACGGCGGCCAGGAGCTCGCGGTCCGCGCACTCGACCGCCACGTCCACGGCCGCCGCCGTGAGGTAGAGCGCGCGCACCGCGTGCCCCCGCCAGGCGCGGGCCCGGCGGATCGGCACGTCGTCCTGGAAGTAGGCGCTGCCGAGCGGCACGCGGTCCTGGCGCAGGGTGCGGTGCCCGCGGCGGTCGAGGAAGATCCGCGCCTGCTCGACGTAGCGCTCCTCCCCCAGGGCCCGGCCCAGCTCCACCAGGCCCACCTCGATCTCCGGGTGCCCGCACAGCCCCGGCGCCCCGTCGGCGCCGAACGTGGCGCACACGTGGTCGGCGGCCCGGCGGGCGATGTCCACCAGCGCGTCCGGACCCGTGGTCCGCAGCCGGGCGACCGCGGCCTGGAGCAGGTGCCCCGTGCAGTACAGCTCGTGCCCCGTCTCCAGGTCGCTGTAGCGGGGCTCCTGGCCCGCGTGCCCGTAGCAGGTGTTCAGGTAGCCGTCGGCGTCCTGGGCGCGGCCGACGCGCGCGGTCAGCCGGCGCACGGCGTCGTCCACCTCGCCCCGCCCGGAGCGGCCGTACTCCCAGGCGAGCGCCTCCAGCAGCTTGTAGACCTCGGAGTCGGAGAAGCACCAGCCCGGCCGGTCCCGGCCGGTGGTGCCCCCCGCGACGCGGTCGAAGTTGGCCAGCCAGCCCTCCCGCTCCATCCAGTACTCGCAGTGGTCGAGCGTGGCCGCGGCGTTGGTCTCCTGCAGGGTGGACCAGAATCCGGGCCCGAGCTCGATCTCGCCGAGCCCGAGCGGGCGGAGCCGGCTCCGGGACGGGACCACCGGGCGTCCCCCGGCGGGGTCCGTCGGGACGACTGGCTCGTGGACGGTCACACGTGCTCCTCGAAGATGGTGCGGTCGGGTGTCGGGCCCGCCGTCCGCCGGGCGCCTCACTTGACCGCTCCGGCGGTCACGCCGCCGGCCACGAAGCGCTGCGCCACGACGAGCAGGACGGCGGCGGGAACGGAGGCGACGACGGCGGTCGCCATGATGGCGTTCCACTGGGTGGTGTTGTTGCCGATGTAGTTGTAGATGCCGAGGGTGATCGGGATCATGTCGCCGTTGCGGCTGAGCGTGGACGCGAAGACGAAGTCGGACCACGCCCACAGGAAGGCGAAGAGCGACACCGTCAGGACCGAGTTCCGGCTGATCGGCAGGACGATCGACCGGAAGGTCCGCCAGGTCCCCGCGCCGTCCACCCGCGCGGCCTGGAGGATCTCCTCGGGGATGCCGGACATGAACGCGGTGAAGAGCATGACGCCGAACGGGACGGCGATCGTGGAGTCGGCGATGATGAGCCCCCACACGGTGTTGAGCCAGCCGAGCCGCACGTAGACGGCGTAGAAGCCCATCACCATCACCACGCTGGGGATCATCTGCGCGACCAGCAGCAGGAAGCCGATCGTGCCGCCGCCGGGCGTGCGCAGCCGGGCCAGCGCGTACCCGGCCGGCGCGGACACCAGCAGTGTCAGGGCCACACAGCCCAGCCCGACCACCAGGCTGGTCGTCAGGTTCGGCAGCTGCTGGTCGAAGACGGCCGCGTACCCCTCGAACGTGGGATCGCGGGGGAACCAGTGCGGCGGATCGGACCGCAGGTCGTTCGTCCTGGTCAGGGAGACGTTGACCATCCAGTAGACGGGGAAGAGCATGACGGCGGTCAGCAGGACGCCCAGCGCGGTCTTCCACCAGGTGCGGCGTCGGGTCATCGCCGGGCCTCCCTTCGCTGGAGGTAGAGGTGGAGGAAGCCGAAGACCAGGGCCAGTGCGATGAGCAGGTTGCCGACCGCGGCCGCCTCGGAGAAGTCGGGCTGCCCCGTGCCGAAGGCCCGCCGGTAGGACCAGATCGCGAGCGTGGTCGAGCTGTCGCCCGGACCGCCGACCGTCATGATCCAGATGACGTCGACGACCTTGAGGGTGTAGACGAGGCCGAGCAGCAGGGTGATGGCCGAGACCGGGCGCAGCAGCGGCATCGTGACGTGCCAGAACCGCTTCCAGGGGCCCGCGCCGTCGAGCGCCGCCGCCTCGTAGAGCTCGTCGGGGACGTTCTGCAGCCCGGAGTACAGGATCACCAGGTTGAAGGGGATCCCCAGCCAGATGTTGGCGATGATCACCGACACCAGCGCCCACTCGGGTGAGGTCAGCCAGTTGATCTGGCCGACCCCGAACGCGGAGAGCACCGAGTTGACGATGCCGTGGTCGCTGTTGAGCATCCACGACCAGGTGGAGGCGGACACGATCATCGGCAGCAGCCACGGGATGAGGAACATCCCCCGCAGCGCCGGTGAGAGCGGGAAGCTGGTGCGGAAGAACACCGCCAGGGCCAGCCCGATGGCGTACTGGGCCGCGATCGAGACCAGGGTGAACACCGCCGTGGTCCAGAGCGCGGGGCCGAACGCGTCGGACAGGACGACGTCGGCGACGTTCTCCAGGCCGGTGAACTCGGCGTCCCCCTGCACGAACGCGCGCGGTGTGTAGTCGTGGATGCTGAGGTCGATGTTGCGGTAGAGCGGATACCCGTAGAAGAGCACCAGGTAGGTGATCAACGGGGCGATGAAGGCGAGGGCCGACCACCGGTGCGCGGCGAAGGGGCGGCGCCGGCCCGACCCGCCCCGCACGAGGCGGGAGGGGCCGGGGCCGGCCGTCACTCCTCGGGTGACCGTCGGCCGGACGTGCGTCCGTGTCATGGGGTGGTGTCCTTGACTGGTGGTGCGGGTTGGTCAACCGAGCACGCGGCGGGTCAGTCGGTCGCCGCCTCCGCCTCGGTCTGCGCCTGCGCCAGCGCCTCCTCCGCGTCCATGGAACCGCTCAGGGCGTTCTGCACCGCGCCCCACAGCGCCTCGGAGATGAGCGGGTAGTCCGTGCCGAGGTCGTCGCTGGTGCGCCCCTTGGCGTTGCGGACCGCGTCCACCCACGGCTCCAGCTCCTCGTTGTCCGTCAGCAGGGCCTCCTGCCCGGCGGTCGTGGGCGGGACGTAGTACGCGAAGGTGGTGGCCGTGTCCACCAGGCCCTCCGGGGTGGTCATGCACTCCACGATCCGCGCGGTGACCTCGTACCTGGCGTCGTCACTCTGCACCGGGGCGACGATGAACTCGCCGCCGGTGGGCGTCGGCGCGACGCCGCCGTCCCGGCCCGGCAGGGGGATGACCCCGACCGGGAAGTCGGCCCCGGCCGCGCTGTCGACCTGCCAGGTGCCGTTCTCCGCGAAGGCGAAGTCGCCGGTGAGGAACTCCTCCCACACCGTGTTCTGGGAGTTGGTGATGACGGAGTTGGGCGCGTGGCCCTCGTCCAGCCAGCCGGTCCACAGCTCCAGCGCCTCGACCGCGTCGGGCGAGTCGAGCTCGCCCAGGTCGGCGCCGCTGCCCCAGAACCACGGCAGGAACTGGAAGCTGCCCTCTTCGGTTCCGATCCCGGAGAACGTGATGCCGTCGTGTCCCGCGCCGGTGACCTCCTCCAGCGCCTCGGTGAGCGAGGCCCAGTCGGTGATCGACTCCGGGTCGACGCCCGCGTCGTCGAGGATCTCCTGGTTGTAGTAGAGGGCCAGGGTGTTGGCGCCGATCGGAATGCCGTAGGCGCTGCCGTCGAGCACGCCCGCGGCCAGGAGGTTCTCGTCGAACTCGGAGGTGTCGAAGCCGAACTCGTCCATCGTGGTCAGCATGCCGGTGTCGGCCAGCGTGGAGACCGCCGGGTTGTCCAGCAGGATCACGTCCGGCGACGCGTTCTCCTGGGCGGCGAGCAGCGCCTGGTTGGTCAGTGCGGTCGTGTCGTAGGCGGTCCGCTCGATGGCGACGCCGGCCTCCTCGCCGCAGGCGTTGACGCGCTCCGCCCATCCCGACGAGTCCTCGTGCTGGGGGTAGGGGTCCCACCAGGTGTAGGTGTCCGCCGTCTCGGTCGCGTCGTCGGCGGACGAGCATCCGGCCAGGGCGGTGGCGCACGCGGCGGCAGTACCGATCGCGCACAGTGTGAGCAGCTTCGGGCGTTGCATGATTCCTCCGGGGGGTGGGTGCCTGGCGGCGGTGGTCGTGGGAGGGGTCAGGGGCGGCCGGGGAACCGGGGCGCTCCCGTACTGCCCCGGTCGGCGAACTCCGGGGCCAGGAGCCGTACGACGTAGGGCTCCTCGCGCGATCGGGTCGAGGCGATCCGGCGCACCAGCTGGCGGACGGCCAGGTCGCCGAGCCGATCCGGTGCGCTCTCGACGAACGAGTAGGGCAGGGAGAAGGAGCGCGCGAACGCGTCGGAGTAGCGGCCGATGACCGAGAGGTCGCCGGGCACGTCGAGTCCGCGCGCGTTCAGGACGGACGGGAGGGCGGCCGCGGCCGCCTCGTTGTTGAGCAGCAGGCCGGTGGCCGAGGGGTGGGCGTCCAGCACGCCGTGCAGCGTGGTGCCGATGGCCGGCTGGCTGGACTCGCCGAAGACGGCGTGCAGGCGGATCCCGAGGTCGCGCGCCCGTTCGAGCGCGGCGTCCCGGAGCCGCCACACGTACGCGCCGCCCCGGGCCGCGACGTGCTCGGGCTGGGACACGAGGATCAGCTCGCGGTGGCCCAGCCGGTGCATGTGGTCGACCATCAGGCGGCCGGTGGCCACGAAGTCCAGGTCGAAGACGTCCAGGTCGGCGCAGTCGCCGGGGAGTCCGACCAGGGCGCCGGGTTGCGGGGCGGCCCGCAGCACGGGCAGCCGGACGTCGTCGTAGGCGACGTTGAGCAGGACGACGCCGTCCACCATGCGCGAGTCGGTGATCCGCCGCAGGGCACGCACCCCGTCGGCCTCGGTGACCAGCAGGATGTCGTAGCCCAGTTCCCGCGCGTTGTCCGAGACGCCGAGCATGTACTGCAGCATGGCCGGCGCGAACTCGTCCTCCAGGAACCGGGCCAACAGGCCGATCACCATCGTCTGTGACGTGGCCAGGGCCCGGGCGCCGGCGTTGGCCGTGTAGCCCAGGCGGCCGGCCGCGTCGAAGACGCGCTGCCGGACCTGCGCGGAGATCGCGCGCTTGCCGGAGAACGCGTACGACGCGGTGCTGCGGGAGACTCCGGCCTCCCTTGCCACGTCACCGATGGTGACCAACGTTCCTCCTCGGGGTCGGGGGTGTCAGCGGCGCAGTGGGCCGCTGGTGAACTCGGCGACGGTGATGTTGTCGATCACCGGCGCGTACGGGGAGCGCAGCACCAGGTCCGGCCAGTCCTCGGAGATGAGGGAGTCGCCGTCGAAGTTGGTCCGTTCCTGGGCGGAGAACACGATCGTGTTCGTGCCCCCGTCCAGTTCCACCGGCACGGTGAGGGTCCAGAAGTTGTTCTCGTGGAACGTCGGCGGGAACAGGACCGTGCGGGGGTCGGCTCCGTTGATCGCGATGTCGGCGTGCCGCGCGACCGGGTTGGGGTTGTAGTGCGTGGTCGGCGATGTCTCCGGGTTGGCGTACCGGACGCGCATGGCGTACGTCCCGGCCCGCGCCGCCTCGACCTCGAAGGTCAGGGTGTTGCCGTTGCCGGGGTCTCCGCCGATACCGGTGACGGCCGACCCGGTGGTGGCCAACGGCAGCTCCGCGACCTCGGCGTCCCCGTCGATCCGGGCGTCCTCGGCCTGGTGGACCGTGGTCGCCAGGTGCTCGTCGGTCGGGGTCACCTCGATGCCGTCGATGATCGAGGAGCGCACGGCCCCGGTGAGCGTGACCTTGTTGATCCCGCCGGAGAGGGAGACCGCGACCGAGGTGGTGCCCCGTCCGGTGTCGGCGACGTGCCGACCGTTGACGGCCAGCTCCGTCTTGCCCTTGACCACGGTGTGCACGTCGATCGTGGACTCGGCGTCCTCGGCCGAGTACACCCAGAACGTGACGGTCTCGCCCCGGCCGATGTCGACGCCGCCGGAGCCCGACGCCCCGAAACGATCGATGTGCCGGTTGGTGTGGACGGCCGTCGCCCCGTCCAGTTCGGCGAGCTCGGCCTCGTAGCGGACGGTGCCGGCGGACGGCTCGGGCAGCGCCAGCGTGATGCGGTCGATGAGCGCGTCGCCCTGGGTGGCGCCGGAACCGTCCAGGCCGGCGGCCGCGAGGGTGATGACGTTCTCCCCCGCCTCCAGCTCGACGGTGGCGTCGGTGTGGTCCCACACCACCCACTTGTAGGCCAGCGGCAGGAAGACCTCCTGCTCGGCGCCTCCGTTGACGCGGAGGAAGACGTTGGTCGGCCCCAGGTCGGCGACGCGTTCGTCGGTGTAGAGCGAGTTGGCGAAGACCGACAGGTCGTACGTGCCGGCCTCTGGCACGTCCACGGTGAAGTCGAGGACGCCGTCCGAGCCGGTCCGCAGGCCGCCGACGTTGTAGCCACCGGAGGTGTAGAACCTCGACACGTCCGAGGGCGAGCCCTCGGGGCCGTTCAGGCTGTATCCGCTGCCGGTGTAGGCGGCGTCCTCGGCCTCGTAGGAGCCCTGCCACGTCGTGGGCGGGACACCGGTGACCGTGCCGTCGCCGGCGGGGGTGAGGACGATCTCGTAAGCCGAGGACTCCTTGAGCTCGGGCAGGGAGCCGCCGAAGTCGAGGACGACCGATCCGTCCTGGACCTCCAGCACCTCCTCGGTGAGGAGCCGCGGCGGCCCGGAGTCGCCGAGCTGCCCCGACCAGGAGATCTCCCGCACCCACGCGTGCACGCTGGAGCCGAACACGTCCTCGGGGACGTTGTCGAACTCCACCCACGCGGGCCCGTCGGCGCCGCCGAACAGTGCCTTGGCCCTGGCCTGCTCCTCGTCGAGGGTGGCCAGGCCCTGGAGCGTGTAGTTCTCACCGGGGAAGGGCGGGGCCACCTCGACGGTGTGCCCGCTCATCCGGCTGTAGGAGTTGTACAGCCACCACTGGCCGTTGGCCCGGTTGGCCTCCACGGAGGAGTCGGAGAGGTTGCCGTTGATGTTCCAGAAGGCGATCATCGCGTCGATCTTCGACTCCTCGATCGCCGACATCCACTGGACCATCTGGCCGGGAACGGAGGTGTGGTAGTTGAAGGCGTACTCGTTGACGTTGATCGGCAGCTCGGTGCCCTCGTGCTGCGTGCCCGCGAAGACCTCCCGCTCCCACTGCCGGTACCGGTCGACGGAGGTGCGGATCTGCGCGGGGTGGCTGAGCTCGTGCCAGGAGATGATGTCGGGAACCGTTCCGGCCTCGACGGTGTGTTCCAGGAAGCCACGGTTCTGCGAGTAGAGCACGCTCGTGTTGGGGCCGGAGATCCGCACGTCGGGGAGCGCCTCCCTGATCATGCCGTGGGCCTGGTCCCAGGCCGCGAAGTAGTCCGTGGGGTCGTCGAGCCAGCTGGTGCCGTCGTAGCTCCACTCGCCGGTGCCGAACATGTTGCCCTCGGGCTCGTTGAACGGCTCGATGACGATGTGCTCCCGCACCTCGGGGTCCAGCCGCTGGATCTGGTCGAGCTGGGTGGCCAGCACGTCCATGTACCCGGAGAGCTTCTCCTCGGGGGTCTCGCCGGGCCACTGGTACGGGAAGCCGCGGTAGTAGTCGGTGGTGCGGACGTAGACGTCGCCGCCGGAGGCGCCGGCCAGGGGCCCCACGACCTCCAGAGCGTCGGATCCGGGGTGCTGCGCGCCGTCCTGGCCCTTGGTGGCCACGGTCCGCACGCCCATCCCCTCGATGATGTTGTCGGTGGGCAGCCCAGGGCCGTAGAGGCCGTAGAGGGAACCGGAGGCGCCACCGTGGAAGGCCCCGGTGTCGGTGGACAGGTCGATGGAGAGCTGTCCCTCCCGGATCACGGTCACCTCGGCGGTCACCGCCCGCTCCCCGACCGTCCCGGCCACGGTGAAGGTGCCCGTGTCCTCGTAGTCGGCGGGGTCGACCTCCTCCCACTCGGCCGCCAGCGGCCGGTCGTAGTCGTCGGAGTAGGTGGCGGGGACCGTTGAGGGCAGCTCCGGGGGCGTCCCGATGGTGGTGAGGACGTCGAAGGAGTCCCGGACCAGACCGGTCGGCGCGGGGACCTCGCCGACGGTCAGCTCCGCGACCTGTTCCGGTGTGAGAGCGGAGTGGTAGACGCGGAAGTCGTCCACGGCGCCCTCGAAGAGCGGGTCGGGATAGAACGAGCGTCCGATGTACCCCGCGAGGTCGGCGGTGCCGTCGATGAGGTCGCCGGCGGTGAGCGTGGTCGGCGCGGACCCGACCGCGGCGCCGTCGAGGTAGGTGGTGACGCGCTCCGCCTCGGTGTCGAGGGTGACCGTGACGGTCCGCCACTCGCCCCCGGGCAGCGCCGCCGAGCCGGTGACCCGGTCCTCGGCGTTCCCCCCGTTCTCGGTGACCGCGGTGCGCAGCCGGCCGTCGCCGTTGGAGGGGGTGCTGAAGAGGTAGCGCGCGTCATCGGTGCCGAGGGCGTACATCCACTGCCAGGGGGCGTTGGTCCCGCTCCACCTGACCCGGATGGAGGCGGTGAGGTCGGTGGCGCCGCCGAGGACGTCGGCGGGCAGCGCGACATGGGCGCCGGAGTCGGCGGGGCCGCCCGGGAGGCCGAGCGCGGTGCCGCCGTCGGCGCCCTCCACCAGGGTGGCGGTCGCGCCGTTCGCGAGGGTGCCGTGCCGCTCGTGGCCGGACACGTCGGTGATCGTGCCGGTGGCGAGGTCGTCGGAGGCGAAGTCGTAGTGGACGGCGGGTGCGGGGAGTTCGGCCGCGGCGGCCGGGTCGGCGTGCACCAGTGCGGTGGCCAGTGTGAGGCCGACGGCGGCCGCGACCGTGCGTCCGCGCGGTCGTCGTGGTCTGGGGGGCGTCATCCTCGGTGCTCCTGACTCATCTGGGGGAAGAGATGGCCTCGGGCCCTGGCGGGGCGGGGGGTGAGCGGCGTTCTGCCGTGTCAGTGGCGACTGTCGAACCGGTTCGACACCTGTCCGGACCATGCCGCCGTCGTTTCGAGTTGGTGTCGGTCCTGTGAACCTCGGGGCGTGGGCCCTAGTGTTAGCGCTCACACCAGTGTGGTCAACCCCACAGTGGTCACTCTTTACCGATGTGAGACCTGAGGAGCCAGGGAACCGACCGACCCCAGGACACGCGAAGGGCCTCCGCCTTCCGTGCGTCTACGCAGGCCAGGAGCCCTGTTCAGACTGTGCCAGCCAACCTGCGGTCCTGCGGTGCAGACCGAGCCCGACCGCGTCGAACTCGTCGACGTCTTCGCCCCCGACGACGCCGAGCCGTCGCAGCGCCTGCGAGATCGGACTGCCACCGACCGGAACCGGTCGGCCGTCGAGCAGGCGCAACGGGCCGAGGACCACCCGCCCGCCGTCCCACACCTGCGCGTTCTGCTCGCCAGCCCCGCCGAAGTACTCGGCTTCGAGATAGGCCACCGGGCCGTGCGTCGAACACGCGGCCAGGGCACGGTCGAAGCCGGAGGGCAGTTTCCAGAACACCTCGTCCCGGGGAACCCCGGCGACGGTGACCGAGTCGAACAACCCATCGGTCATCGGGAGAAGCGACAACCCCGAGACGAGGGGCACGGGGTGCGCGTGCTCGTTCGCGCCGACCAGCGCGTCCAACACCGGGCGGGCGGCGACGACCGCTTCCAGGCAGTACATGGACCCCCTGTCTACCCGACCGCGCACAGGCGTTCCCACACCGGAGGCATGCGCGTCAGTAGTCGATTTCGACACGTAACCCGAGATAACGCCCCAAGGCGTACTCCACCTGCGCCATGTCGGTGCCGGCGAGGTAGTCGACCGTGCCTCCCACGACATAGGCGGTGTCGATAGTGCGGATCTGATCTACGAGGAGCCGGGTCGACCGCCCGGCGATGGTCGCCTCGGGTCGAAAGCGCGCCGGCTGCGCACTGGTCGACGTGGGCACGATGGTCACGACCGACCAGGTGTCCGGTCGAGTACTGACGACCAGCCCGAGGCGGCGCCCCCGCTGCTCGTGACCACGCTTCGCGTCTCCCAGATCAACGGGGTAGACCGCGCCTCGGATCACCTCCGCACCTCTCGGGCGTTCACGGTGACGTCCGTTCCCGAGACGCGAATGCGTCCCTGATCGTCATACTCCCAGGCGTCCGGTTCGCCGCTCAGATCCTCACCGTCGGCCGCGATGCGCGCCATGTCCTCCCGTGCCTGCTCTTCCCACTCCTGGCGCTGGAGCGCGCGCAGGCCGCGTCGCAGCACGTCGCTGTTGGTCTCACCGGCGCGCTTGTAGGCGTTCAGAATCTCGGCATCGGCCTCGGTGGGCCGGAATCCCACACTCATGGAACCAGTGTACAACATTTGTTGTACGCAGCGGCTCGCCCGTCTGGTCTCCGCGGCGGCCTTCCGACGGAACGGCCGCGGGTCACCCCGGGAAACACGAAGAGACGACCCCGCCGGCGCGTTCACGCGCAAGCAGGGTCGTCTCATCGTTCGGGGGTCTGGGGGTCGCCCCCCAGAAGAAACAACGGAACGACCCGGCGAGCGCGTTCACGCGCAAGCAGGGTCGTCTCATCGTTCGGGGGTCTGGGGGTCGCCCCCCCAGAAGAAACAACGGAACGACCCGGCGAGCGCGTTCACGCGCGAGCAGGGTCGTTCCGGAGTGAAGTGGAGGTGGCGGGAATCGAACCCGCGTCCTTCAGCACCGAGCCAGGGCTTCTCCGGGCGCAGTTCGTGGTGTCGTTCTACTCGGCCCCAGCGCTTGCACGAACACATCGCTGACAGGCCCAGCCACGAAAATGTCCCACTCAGGCCCCGTGGCCTGATCTGAGCGGTAAGTCATCTAGCTGATGCCGGATCCCGAGCCGATGACGAGCCCGGACCGACAGAGACGCTATCGCTTAAGCAGCGAGAGCGAACTCAGTGCGCTTAGAATTGGCACTTGTGTTTACGCGAATGCAGGATTAACGAGGTCACAAACGCAACCCTCGGCCCGCTTCCCCTGAAACGACTACCGAAGTCGAAACCGATCACCCCCTGTGAAATTGTCAAAGCCGCCGTCGCCGGCGACCGACATGCGAGTGGCGAACCACCCGCGTTCGCTACTCTACCTGTACAACCGGGTGAGGACCAAGCTGATTCCCGATCAGAGGTACGAATCCGCCGGGCAGGGAGAAACCCCCGCGGGCGCGGACGCAGGATGTGGTCGACGCGGCCCACGGGGGCGGTCGGCAGGGTCGGGCCGACCTAGGGAACGGGCAGAAACTCCCCCGAGACGAGGATCTGCCTCTCGCACCGGCTCGCTACCCCCTGTCGCGGGCCGGTCATCAGGGAAGACGCGAACGGCCCCGCGGGGGGTTGCCCGCGGGGCCGCGCTTTGCCAGGTCCGAACGCGACGCTGACCCGCCCGCTACCAGCCCGCCTCGTCCGGCGCGCCCTCGCCACCGGTCAGGTCGGCCTCGTCGAGCGGGGCGCCTCCGGAGGCCCCCTGGTCCACGGGGACCTCTCCGGTGGCCAGCGAGGTCAGGAACGTCTGGGCGCCGTTGACCGCGTGCTGCGAGAGCAGGGTGGTCGCCGAGTCCGCCTCGGCCACGATGGCGAAGGCCACGTCACCCTGGTAGCCCACGAACCAGTGCAGGTCCGTCCCGTCACCGAGGTCGACCCGGGCGGCCTGGCCGAAGACCTCCTCCTGCAGACCGACCAGTTCCGGCATCCGGGTGGTGACGGCGTCGCGCATCCCCGTCCGCACGACCTCCAGGTCGGCCTCGGACAGCTCCGTCTCGGGCGACGGGGACGGGCCCTCCTCGCGGACCAGTGTCGGAGCGTTCCACTCGCCGTTCGCGACGGCCGCCGCGGCCAGTGCCATCGACAGCGGGCTCACCCGCACGCCCTCCTCGCCGACCATCGCCGAGGCGACGCCGGCGTCCCCCTCGCCGACCGAGAGCGATCCCGGGGACGCGGGCACCGGCAGCCGCCAGTCCGCGCCGATGCCGAGTTCGCGGGCGGCCTGTTCGACGCCGTCCGCGCCGACGTCCGGCGCCAGACCGGCGAATCCGACGGTGCAGCTGTGGGCGAGGTTGCGGGCCAGGTCCGGTCCGCCGAACTCGGGGCTCAGCGCCCCCTGGCCGGGGTTGGTGAAGGTCTGGCCGTCGAGGGTGGTCTCGTAGCCGCAGGGCACCTGGTCGTCCGGACCGACCGCGCCCGACTCCAGGGCCGCCAGCGCGCCCACGATGGTGAAGGCTCCGCCCGGGACGAAGGAGCCGTCGAGCGCCGAGTCGTCGCTCGCGCTGCCCGACGCGTTGGCGGCGGCCAGCACCTCGCCGCCGGCGGTGTCCACGGCCGCGAGGTAGGCCCGGCCCGGCAGGGCCGACAGTGCCGCCTCGGCGGCGCGCTGCACGTCGGCGTCGAGCGTGGTGTCCACACCGCCGCTGCGCTCGCCCTCCCAGGACTCCAGGACGTCGGTGATCGCGCCGGACTCGTCCAGGGAGACCACCTGCGCGGTGGCCGAGCCGGCCAGTTCGCGCTGGAAGATGCTCTGCAACCCGCTCAGGCCGACGGTGTCGCCCGCCTGGTAGGGGCCGGCGACCCGGGAGGACACCCGGTGCTCCGCGGTACCGGCGACCTCGCCCACCAGGGACGGCGCGACCGTGGGCGAGAGGTTGATCCGCACCTCTTCGGTGTCCACGCCCTCGATCCGGCCGACCTCGCCCAGCAGCGACGCGTTCACACTGGAGTCGCGCATCAGCACGAGCGGCTGGAACTGTTCCGGCGGCGCGGAGCGCACGCGGTTCAGCAGCGGCTCGGGGTCCTCCTCGAGGAGCTCGGCGAGCTCGGTGACGCCGGCCTCCTTGTCGTCCATCTCGGCGGGGACGACACCGAAGGCCGTGACGCTGTCGGCCGAGACCAGTTCCTGGCCCTCGCGGTCGAGGATCTGGCCCCGCTCGGGCTGCTCGTAACTGACCGCCAGGCGCTCGTCGTCGCTCAGCGCGGGGTGGATGACGCTGGAGGACCAGGTGATCCGCCAGCCCTCCGGGCCCCACTCGAGCGGCATCTCGCCCGTGTAGTTCCAGGTCGGGTCACCGATGCCGAGGTCGGCGGTGACGTCGAACGCCGCGGTCGCCGACTCTCCCTCGCGGTCGATCCGGCCCAGGCCGAACCGCAGCGAGGCGAGGTCGAGCTGCTCGCGCACGCTGCCCAGGGCGTCCTCGACCTCCGTCGGGTCTCCCGTGGTGTAGCGGGCGGCCTCCGCGTGGTCCCCGTCCTGCCAGGCGAGGAGGAAGGAGCGCACCGCCACCTCGGGACTGGGGTGGGGTGTACACGCGGCCAGGGTGCCCGCGACGAGCAGGCCGCTTCCGGCTGCCAGGGCGCGGCGAAGGGGACGGGGGGACACCTTGTGTGTTCCTTTCGAGTGCCTCATCGTCGACGGCGAAGCGCGCGTTCCATATCGCGTTTGGCCTCGCGCTCGGCGATGGCGTGGCGTTTGTCGTACTCGCGCTTACCGCGGGCCAGGGCGATCTCGACCTTGGCACGGCCGTCACTGAAGTACAGGGACAGCGGGACGAGGGTGTAACCGGGCTCTCTGGTCTTACCGATCAGCCGGGAGATCTCCTGGCGGTGCAGGAGTAGCTTACGCCTTCGCCTGGCCGCGTGGTTGGTCCAGGTCCCCTGGGTGTACTCGGGGATGTGCACCTGTTCCAACCACACCTCGCCGTCGTGGACGTGCGCGAAGCCGTCCACGAGCGACGCGCGCCCCTCGCGGAGCGACTTGACCTCGGTACCGGTGAGGACGATCCCCGCCTCGTAGGTCTCGTCGATGTGGTATTCGTGCCGGGCACGCCGATTCTGCGCGATGAGCTTACGCCCGGTTTCCCGTGCCACTGGGTGTATCCCTTCATACGTCCGGGGGGCACGTGGCCCCCCGGTACCCGCGAACGCCCCCGTCGGGCGGACCCGTCAGACCTTCAGGTAGCGGCGCAGGGTCAGGAACGAGGTGATGGTGCACAGCAGCACACCGAGGATCATCGACACGCCGATGACGTAGAGCAGTGATCCCGTTCCCAGCGCCACGTCGAACTGGAACCAGTCCTCGATCCTGGTGAGCAGGGTGAACCTGGTCGCCACGATGAACCCGGAGGCGATCAGACCACCGATGAAACCGGCGATCGCACCCTCCAGCAGGAAGGGGAGCTGGATGTAGAAGTTCGACGCGCCCACCAGCCGCATGATGCCGGTCTCCCGCCGTCGGCTGTAGGCCGACAGTCGGATGGTGTTGCCGATCAGCAGCGCGGCCGCGGCCAGCTGCACGAGGGCGACCACCAGAGCGGCCCACTTGAGGCCGTCCAGGAGCGAGAAGAACTGTTCGAGCACGCGCTGGTCGGCGGAGACCGTGTCCACACCCGGTGCGCCGTCGACCGCCGCGCGCACGGTGTCGTAGTGGCTGGGATCGGTGAGCTGCACCCGGTAGTTGTCCGGGATGTCACCCTCCTGAGCGGCGCCGGCGAGCGCCTCGTTGGAGGAACCGATTCGCTCCTGGAAGTCCTGCCATGCCTCGGCGGACGTGAGGTAGCGGTAGCCCTCCACCTCGTTCAGGCCGTCCAGCGTCTCCACGAGCTGGGTGCGGTCCTCTTCGGTGGCCTCGCCGTTCTCATCGCAGGTCTGCGTCGGGGAAATCTCGGTGCACATGTAGATAGTCAGCGTGATCCGCTGGTCCCAGTAGCTGCGCATCTCGGACACCTGCTGGTTCACCAGCAGGCCCGCGCCGAACAGGGCGAGGGAGATGGCCACCGTCGTGATGACGGCGATGGTCATCGTGAGGTTTCGGCGCAGGCCGATCCACGTCTCGGAGAGAACGAATTGTGCTCGCATGATCTGTTAAAGGTCCATCCTTCGGGGCTTCGCAGCGCCGGTCCTCGCAGCTGGAGCGGCCGGCCGGCGCCGGACGCACCAGGGTTCAGTACGCCTGGCCGTAGACGCCGCGTGTCTGGTCGCGCACTACGAGGCCCTCTTCCAGCTCGATCACGCGCTTGCGCATCGAGTCGACGATGGCGGCATCGTGGGTCGCCATGACGACGGTGGTGCCCGTACGGTTGATTCGGTCCAGCACCTTCATGATGCCGATGGATGTCGCGGGGTCGATGTTTCCGGTGGGCTCGTCCGCCAGCAGGATCTGCGGGCGGTTGACGAAGGCGCGGGCGATCGCCACGCGCTGCTGCTCGCCGCCGGAGAGCTCACCGGGCATGCGCCCGGCCTTGCCCTCCAGGCCCACCAGCTCGACGACCTCCGGGACCACCTTGCGGATGAACCGCCGGGGCTTGCCGATGACCTCCAGCGCGAAGGCCACGTTCTCGAAGACGTTCTTGTTGGGAAGCAGGCGGAAGTCCTGGAAGACGCAGCCGATCCTGCGGCGCAGGTGCGGCACCTTCCAGTTGGACAGGCGGGCCAGGTCCTTGCCCGCGACGTGGACACGCCCCTTGTCGGGCTTCTCCTCCTTCAGTACCAAGCGGAGGAAGGTCGACTTTCCGGAGCCCGAGGGGCCCACCAGGAAGACGAACTCGCCCTTGTCTACGTCAATGGAAACGCCGTCGAGCGCGGGGCGCTTCTGGGTCGGGTAGACCTTCGTGACGTTATCGAAGTGGATCACAGGCGCATCACAAGGTTCTCGAAGGTGTGGGCACCCGCCTCGGAGGTGGTTCCGCGCGGGATCGTACCGGCCGCATGGCCAACCGACAGTGTAGAGGGGGGTGCGGCCCGGATTGTCCAGGTCGCGACTCGCCCGAGGATCCTTCAGGATCACGCACCGTCGGACAACAGCCCCGAGCATATCGGAGGTGTCAACCGAGGATAACGTTCACATATAGCAGTTCTGGTAAAACTGCGGAGTCACACTCATCACCATTGGGCCACAACCTGCGCTGTCGGCACAGCCGCCACACGGTGGGCGATCGCTCCGCGACCGAGTGTGCCCCCGCCTCGGAGCGGGGGCGCCCGGAGCCTACTGTGCCGCGTCGCCGCGCTCGCGGCTGCGCATCCACCGGATCTCGGCGTCGATGAAGGCGTCGATCTCGCCGTCGAGCACACCGGAGGTGTTGCCGGTCTCGGCGCCGGTCCGCACGTCCTTGACGCTCTGGTACGGGTGCAGCACGTAGTTGCGCATCTGGGTGCCCCAGCTGCTCACGGAGTCGCCGCGGATCTCGTCCAGCGCGGCCTGCTCCTCCTGGCGCTTGCGGGCGAGCAGCTTGGACTGGAGCATCGTCATCGCGGTCGCCTTGTTCTGCAGCTGCGAGCGCTCGTTCTGGCAGGAGACCACGATGCCGGTGGGCAGGTGGGTGATGCGCACCGCGGAGTCGGTGGTGTTCACGCCCTGGCCGCCGGGGCCGCTGGAGCGGTACACGTCGATGCGCAGCTCGGTCTCGTCGATCTCGATGTGGTCGCTCTGCTCCACCGAGGGCACCACGTCCACACCCGCGAAGGAGGTCTGGCGGCGGTTCTGGTTGTCGAACGGCGAGATCCGCACCAGGCGGTGGGTGCCGTGCTCCCCGCGCAGGGTCCCGTAGGCGAAGGGCGCCTTGACCGCGAAGGAGGTGGACTTGATGCCCGCCTCCTCGGCGTAGGAGGTCTCGTAGACGTCCGTGGGGTAGCCGTGGCGCTCGGCCCAGCGCAGGTACATGCGCTGCAGCATCTGCGCCCAGTCGGCGGCGTCGACTCCGCCGGCCTGGGAGTTGATGGTGACGATCGCCTCGCGCTCGTCGTGCGGGCCGTTGAGGAGCGTGCGCACCTCCAGCTCGCCGATGTCCTTGCGGAGCTGTTCGAGTTCGCGGTCGGCCTCTTCACGGGCGTCGCTGTCGCCCTCGGCCTCGGCCAGCTCGTAGAGCACGCCGATGTCGTCGAGACGCTGGTCGATCCCCTCGATCTTGGTGACCATGGACTCCAGCGTGGACAGCTGCCGCGTCACCTTCTGCGCGTTGGCCTGGTCCGACCACAGCTCGGGATCGGCCGACTGCTCCCGCAGTTCGGCGATCTCCGTCCGCATCGCCTCCATGTCCAACACCGCGGACACGCTCGCCAGGGTCGCCGCGAGTTCCTTGATCTTCTCTGCTGGGTCCATGTCTGCCACGTCCCCCAGTGTAGGGCCCGGCCCCGTGCTCCCGGCCCAGCCGCGTGCCCCGCACAGCACTGTGCCCCCGGCCGAGCCGGGGGCACAGTGCGAAGGGCGCGCGGGGCCACGGCACGGGAACCGCGCCGTCAGCCGCCGACCCGCCTAGGGCGTGTATGACGGACACTCACCCTGCTGCGCGACGCCCCAGCGGCACCCTCACTGCGTTCTCATCAGTCAACAGCCACACCAGGATGCTTCCTTCTTCGGCCTTGCGAGGCCACCACTGGAACGCCCCTCGCGACGGGCGGCATCCGTCATACACGCCCTAGTCGACCAGCGAGCGCACCGAGCGCAGGGCCACCGACAGGGTGGCCAGGTCGAAGCGCTCGTTCTCCTGGATCTCCGAAAGGGTGATGCCGGCGCGCGCGACGGTCTCCTCGTTCTGCGCGATCCACCCGGCGATGAGCGCGCTCGTGGACTCCTCCTGGGCGCCCGACTCCAGCACCCGGGCGGTCAGCGCCGCGTGCGCCGCGTACAGGTCGTCGCGCAGCGAGGAGCGGGCCATCGTGCCCCAGCGGTCGTCCCGCGGCAGCTCGATGATCCGTTCGCGCCACCAGCTGATGTTGAGCCGGTCGGCGAGCTCGAAGTACAGGTCCGCCACCTTCTCCACCGGGCAGCCCGTGCGCTGGGCGATCTCCACCAGGTCCAGCGTGGAGTAGGCCGGCACCATGACGGCCACCTGCTCGGCCAGGTCCGCGGGCACCCCCATCTCCCGATAGCGGTCGCGCCGCTCGACGAAGGCCTCGCGGTCACGGCCCTTGAGCAGGTCCGCCAGGTGCGGGAGCACCTCGCCCACGCCGTCTGCGAAGTAGCCGATCTCGCTGCGCACGTCGAACGGGAAGGTCCGGTTGCGCAGCAGCCACCGGGCGGAGCGCTCGGCGAGCTTGCGGGTCTCCAGCAGCAGGACGAGCTGGCTGTCCACGGAGATCTGGTGGTCCAGCTCCTCGACCCGGCCCCAGAACCTGCGCAGCCGCAGGATCTCCTGGACGACCAGGTAGGCGCGGGCGATGTCCGCGGCGCTGGAGCCCAGCTCCTCGTTGAGCCGGAACGCGAAGGTGACCCCGGACCGGTTCACCATCTGGTTGACGACCTGGTTGACGATGATCTCCCGGCGCAGCGGGTGCGAGTGCACGCCCTCGGCGAAGCGCTCCGAGCGCAGCGGCGTCGGGAAGTAGTGCGTCAGGGAGTCGGCCAGGTACGGGTCCTCGGCCAGGTCGGACTCGCCGATCTGGTCCTTGAGGTCGATCTTGGTGTACGACAGCAGGGTCGAGAACTCGGGCGTGGTCAGCCCCTTGCCCGCGGCGCGCCGCTCGGCGATGGTCTTGTCCGAGGGCAGGTCCTCCTGCTTGCGCTTGAGGACCTTCGTGCGCTCCAGGTGGCGCATGTACCGGCCGTGGACGTGCAGCATCTCCCGGGTCTGCTTGCGCGCGGCGGCCAGCACGGTGTTCTGCGCGTAGTTGTTGTCCAGGACCAGCTCGGCGACCTCGTCGGTCATGTCGATGAACAGCTGGTCGCGGTCGGCCTTGTCCAGGCTGCCCGAGCGCACCTCGCGGTCGAGCATGATCTTGATGTTCACCTCGTGGTCGGAGGTGTCCACGCCGGCGGAGTTGTCGATGAAGTCGGTGTTGACCCGGCCGCCCTCGCGGGCGAACTCGATCCGGGCGGGCTGGGTCAGGCCCAGGTTGCCGCCCTCGCCGACCACCTGCACGCGCAGGTCGGTGGCGTCCACGCGCACGCGGTCGTTGGCCTTGTCGCCGACGTCGGCGTGCGACTCACCGCTCGCCTTGACGTAGGTGCCGATGCCGCCGTTCCACAGCAGGTCGACCGGCGCGGACAGGATGCGGCGGATGAGCCCGTCGGGGGTGAGGCCGTCCACCCCGTCCTCGATGCCCAGCGCCGCGCGCACCTGCGGGCTGACCGGCACCGACTTGGCGTCGCGCGGGTACACGCCCCCGCCCTCGGTGATGAGGTTCGGGTCGTAGTCCAGCCAGGTGCTGCGGGGCAGCTCGAACATGCGCTTGCGCTCGACCCAGGAGGTGTGCGGGTCGGGGTCCGGGTCGAGGAAGACGTGGCGGTGGTCGAAGGCGGCCACCAGCCGGATCTGCTTCGAGAGCAGCATCCCGTTGCCGAACACGTCACCGGACATGTCGCCGATGCCGACGACCGTGAACGGCTGCTCCTGCACGTTCACGCCCATCTCGCGGAAGTGGTACCTGACCGACTCCCAGGCGCCGCGCGCGGTGATGCCCATGGCCTTGTGGTCGTAGCCCACCGAGCCGCCGGAGGCGAAGGCGTCGCCCAGCCAGAAGCCGCGGGCGGTGGAGATCTCGTTGGCGGTGTCGGAGAAGGTCGCGGTGCCCTTGTCCGCGGCGACCACCAGGTAGGAGTCGTCGCCGTCGCGCAGGACGGTGCGCTCGGGGTGCACGACCCGGCCGTCGACCAGGTTGTCGGTGACGTCGAGCAGGCCGCTGATGAACTGCTTGTAGCAGGAGACGACCTCGGCCATCACCTGTTCGCGGGTCCCGCCCTCGGGCAGCCGCTTGCAGACGAACCCGCCCTTGGCGCCGCTGGGCACGATGACGGAGTTCTTGACCATCTGGGCCTTGACCAGGCCGAGGATCTCGGTGCGGAAGTCCTCGAAGCGGTCGGACCAGCGCAGGCCGCCGCGGGCCACGGAGCCGAACCGCAGGTGCACGCCCTCGACGCGGGGCGAGTACACGTACATCTCGAACCGGGGCCGGGGGTTGGGCAGGTCCGGGATCCGCTGCGGGTTGAGCTTGAGCACCAGGTAGGGGTGCCCCTGGTAGTGGTTGGTGCGCAGGGTGGCCTCGATGACCGCGAGGAACGACCGCAGGATGCGGTCGTGGTCCAGGCTGGCCACGCCCTCCAGTTCGCCCTCGATCTTGTCGACGATGGCCGTGGCGCGCTCGTCGCGGCCCTCGTCGGACCGGTCGGGGTCGAAGCGCGTCTCGAACAGGTCCACGAGCAGGCCGGCGATGCCGACGTTGGCGGTCAGGACGTCGGCGAGGAAGTCGGGTGTGTACGTGGCACCGGTCTGGCGCAGGTACTTGGCGTAGGCGCGCAGCACCGAGATCTGGCGCCAGTGCAGGCCCGCGCGCACGACCAGGGCGTTGAAGCGGTCGGACTCGCACCGGTCGCGCCAGGTGGCCTCGAAGGCCTCCTCGAACAGCTCCCGGAGGCGGTCGGCCGGCAGCTCGGTGGTCGCGGAGCGCCGCAGCCCCAGGTCGTAGATCCAGACCCGGCCCACGTTCTCGACGGACAGGTCGTAGGGCCACTCGTCGACGACCTCGACGCCCAGGTGCTCCAGGACGGGCAGCATGCGGCTCAACGTGACGGGTTCACCGACCCGGTAGAGCCGGAACCGCCACTCCCCCAGCCGGGGGTCGTCGGGCTGGTAGAGCCGGCCGACGAACTCGCCCTGGCGGTGGTCGGGCTCGGTGCGCTCCAGCAGCTTCTCCAGCTCGCCGATGTCGGCGGCGGCGACCCTGGGCGCGTTGTCGACCTTGTAGGCCTCGGTCAGACCGCTGGAGTAGCGCTCCTTGTAGAGGGTGGCGCGGCCGGGGCCGAACGACTCGGTGAGGGCGGCGTCGAAGTCGGTGTCCCAGGAGCGGGCGGCCTCGCGGACCTTCTCCTCCAGGGCCACCTGGTCGATGTCGGCCAGGGTCTGCTTGGACCGGGCCCGGGCCACCAGGTAGAGGCGGGCCAGCGGGGCGGCGCCGATCATGACGTTGTGGTCCATCGTGGCGCCCTCGAAGGCGTCGGCGAGGACCTCCTGGATGTCCAGGCGCACGCGGGTGCTGTACTCGTCGCGCGGCATGTACACGAAGCACGACATGTAGCGGCCGCCGTAGGGGTCGCGCCGCATGAACAGCTTGGTGCCGCGCCGGTCGCGCAGGCGCAGGACGCCGCGGACGATGTTGTACAGCTCGTTGACGGGGATCTGCAGGAGCTCCTCGCGCGGGAAGGTCTCCAGCAGCTCGATGAGGTCCTTGCCGTCGTAGCTGTCGGCCTCGAATCCGGCCAGGGACAGGACCTCGGCCTGCTTGCGGCGCAGGATCGGGATCTGGGCGATGGACTCGGTGTTGGCCTGGGAGGTGAACAGGCCGAGGAAGCGGCGCTCGCCGACGATGTTGCCCTGGGCGTCGAACTTCTTGACGCCGATGTAGTCCAGGTACTTGGGCCGGTAGACGGTGGCGCGGGAGTTGGCCTTGGTCAGCACGAGGATGAAGGGCTCGCGCGCCTTGGCGCGGATCTCCGGCGGCAGCGCGGCGAAGCCGGTGGAGGCGGGCGAGTCCATGCGCAGGATGCCCAGGCCCGAACCGGGCTCCGGGCGCAGGGCCTCGTCACCGTTCTCGTCGGTGACCAGCGTGTACTCGCGGTAGCCCATGAAGGTGAAGTGCCGGCTGGCGGTCCAGCGCAGGAAGTCGACGCTCTCGCCGATCTCGCGGGAGTCGACGCCGCCCGCGACGAGGCGGTCGGGGTAGGCGGCCAGCTCGTCGGCGATCCGGATCGCCCGGTCGCTCATCTTGGCGGCGTCCTCGTCCACGTAGCGGACGTCGTTGAGGACGTTCTCCAGGCGGGTGGTGAGCTCCTTGACGCGCTCGGGATCGTTCTGGCGGTCGATCTCGATGTGCATCCAGGACTCGTCGGTGGGCAGGAGCCCGTCGCCGCCGATCTCGGGGTCGATCTCGCGCAGGACGCCCTCGAGGTCGCGGCCGACCGTCATCTGGGGGTGGATGATGAGCCGGGCGCCGGCGCCGAGGTCGTGCAGCGCCATGGTGACCGAGGAGACGAGGAAGGGGGCGTTGTCGGTGACGATCTCGACGATGCTGGTCTGCTGTTCCCAGCCGTCGCGGGCGCGCTCGGGGGTGTACACCCGGACCTTGGCCCGCCCGGGGACCCTGTGGGCGCCGAAGAAGCGGTGGGCCCCCGCGGGGCCGCAGATCTGGTCGGGGGTGCGGCCGGAGATCTCCTCCGGATCGGTGTGCCGGTAGTAGAACGGCAGGAACCGTCGGACGGCGTCGGCGTCCTCTGGGGACAGGCCCGCTCGGGGCGACCACTTCGCGGCCGCGTCACTGAGCAGCTTCTGGAGGATGACGTCGGATTGCCCGGACATAGGGATCTCTCACTCCTTTGTGAGCAACGTCGCACGAGCGCTGGAGAAACAACCGGTCATGTGACCTGTGAGCTTCCGTGCTGATGGGTGATTCCGTGTGCGCGCCGTGACGGGGCGCGCGTGATCGGTGACAGGGCGACACCTGTGCGCACAGGCGGAACAATGGAGAGGCGGCAGACGCCGTTGTCCCCACCTCATCCGCTGACCAGGCTACTGGTTTTAGCGCGAGAGGGCAGGTGCAACACCGTTACGCGGTGGTTACAACCTGTAAGAAACACATTGCGGTGGTCACGGGCACGAAACACATGGACCTCCGGGGCCTTGCGCGTGAACTATCGGGCCGTCGCCTGATGCACTGCCGTCATGACCGCCCGGGGATCACCCAGGTCGGGCAGGACGGCCACCGCGCCGGCGTCACGGAGCTGGGCCTCGGTGGCCGAGCCCGTGCGGACGGCGAGCGGTACCGCGCCGCCGATCCTGGCGGCGCGGACGTCGGAGACGGCGCTGGTGACGAACACCGTCTCCTGCTCGGTGTAGGGGCGCCCGCCCTCGCCGGTGGCGTGCAGGCGGATGGACTGGATGAGGGACGACTTGGGGTAGTTCACCGAACCGTACCCGCCGATGGCCAGATCCAGGTGGGTGTCCAGGCCGAAGGCGGCGAGCTTGGCCACGGCGTTGGCGCGGGTACTGCCGCTGACCACCGTCTGGACGGTGTCGGGCATTCCGGCGACGGCCGCCAGCGAGGCCGCGGCGCCGGACATCACCCGGCCCTGGGAAAGGAGTTCGTCGGTGCGCCGGCCGAACGCCTCCTCCAGGAGCGACATGAACTCGGCGAGGACCTCGCCGTCGGGTTCGACGTCGACGTCGTTGCGCGCGCAGAACTCGAAGAACATCTCCGAGTCCGTGCGCCCCTCGCCGGAGGTCAGATAGACCAGCGGTTCACCCGTGACCTTCTCGAAGGCCTCGGCGTAGGCGGCCCTCATCACCCGTCCGACGTCCAGAAGGGTGAGGTCGATGTTCCAGAGCACCAGGCGGCTGATGGCTGACTCCTCGACGTTCGGGGACGGGGCTACCCCCATCTTGCCGCATGGGCGATTCCCCCAGGAACCACCCGACCGGGACCGGCCACCGGCCGGGGCGCGCGGGACAGCACGGCGCGCAGGGCCGCGGGGGTGTGACCGGTCTGGGCGCGGACCGCCCGGGTCAGGTGGGCCTGGTCGGCGAAGCCCAGATCGGCCGCGACCTCGGCCAGCAGGTCGGCCCCGTCCTCCAGCCGGTCGAGCGCGCGGGCCACCCGGACCCGGGTGCGGAACGCGCTGACCGTCGCGCCGGTGTGGTGCCGGAAGGTACGGCTGAGGTGGGCGGGGTCGACGCCGAGCACGCGGGCCAGGCCCACGAGGTCACGGGAGGCGGGGTGGTCGGCCAGGATGGCCTCGCGGGCGGCGTCGGCCAGGGAGCGGCGCCCGGGCCCCGCCGTGACCGGCAGCAGCCGTTCGCTCCTCAGGGCGCGGCGCAGCAGCCACAGCAGGCCCTCGGTCGCGGTGAAGGCGTCGTCCGCGCGCAGCAGCAGCCGGTGCGCCGTGTCCAGGCGCCCGTCCGCGGCGAACACCGACGGTACGGGGCGGCCGTCGGCGGCCTCCCGCCACAGGTCCTCCCCCACGGCGATCGCGGTGCACTCGTCGCCGCCGGCCGGATGGGCGAAGCCGTAGGCGCGACCGGGCACCTCCACGTAGCCGACCGTCCGGTCCAGCGCGACCTCGCCGTCCGGCCCCCGTAGCCGGAACCGGCCCCGGCGCACCAGGACGATCCCCACCGCGGTCGCGACCTCCGGCCGGGACCAGTCGGCGTGCTCGTCGGTGCAGGTGACGGTGTGCACCGTCAGATGGGTGCCCGTGTGCACGGCTCGTGCGCGACGCATACGCGCAGCCTATGCTCAAGGATCTTCAAGACCGGCGGAGCCCGTCCGTACAGGCTGTCCGCCATGACTCCCAGCACCCCGCGTCCCCGTGCCCTGCCCGGCGGCGGCCTGGCGGTCCTGCTCGTCGGGCAGGCCATGGCCTCGATGGACGCCTCCATCGTCACCGTGGCCGTTCCCACGATCCGGGCCGACCTGGGCGCGAGCGACGCCGCCGTCCAGCTCGTCGTCGCCGGATACGTCCTCACCATGGGCGTGCTGGTCGTGACGTGCGCGCGGATCGGCGACCTGGTCGGCCACCGGCGGGCGTTCCTGGCCGGCCTCGCGGGCTTCACCGCGGCCTCGCTGCTGTGCGGCCTCGCGCCGGACGCGGGCGCCCTGGTCGCCGGACGGGTCCTCCAGGCGTGCGGCGGAGCGCTCATGGTCCCCCAGGTCATGTCCCTGATCCAGCTGGGCCACGGGGGCCGGTCCCGTGAACGGGCGATCGGCCTGTACTCGATGGTGCTCGCCCTGGGGGTCGCCCTGGGCCAGGTCGCGGGCGGGCTGGTCGTGGCGGCCGACGTCGCGGGCTTGGGGTGGCGGCCCGCCTTCCTGGTCAACGTGCCCGTGGGCCTGGTCCTGCTCGCCCTGGGCCCGCGGCTGCTGCCCGCCGGGACGCGCGCCGCCGACCGCCGCCTGGACCTGCCCGGGGCGCTCGTCCTGGCCGTCGGCATGGGCGCTGTGCTGGCGGCCCTGGTGTTCGGGCGGGAGTACGGGTGGGGGCCGTGGGGCTGGGTGTGCACGGGTGCGGGCGTGCTGGTCCTGGCCGTGTTCGTCCGGCACGAGCGCCGCACCGCGCGTCCCCTGCTCGACCTGGACGTCCTGCGGCCGCGCGGGGTGAAGCCCGGGCTGGCGGCCTGCTTCGTGGTCATGGGCTGCTACTCGGCGTTCCTGTTCACCCTGACGCTGCACCTGCAGGTCGGCCTGGGGCTCTCGCCCCTGGCCGCCGGGATCGCCTTCGTTCCCTACGCGGTCGGGTTCGGCGCGCTCAGCCTGGGCTGGACGCGCCTGCCCGAGCGGCTGCGGCCCGTCCTGCCCGTGCTGGGGCCGGTGGCCTTCGCGGGCGCGCTGGTTGCCCTGGTACCGCTCACCCGCGACGGCTGGCACCCGGCCGCGTCCGCCGTGCTGGCCGTGGCCGGGTGTGGGCACGCGGCGGGCTACAGCCCGCTGATCGCGCGGGTCGCCGCACTGGTGGGGGCCCGGCACGCCTCGGCGGTGTCCGCGCTGAACACGACGGGCTCCATGCTCGCCAACACGCTCGGTGTGGCTGCCCTCGGCGGTGTGTTCCTGGCGGCCGGCGACACGCGTGCCGGGCTGACGGCGGTGTCGGTGCTCACCGCGGGGCTGCTGCCGGCCACCGCGGCGTGCGCCCTGCGCGCGGTGTCCGGGCCGGCCGCGCGCCGCCGGGAACGACGGAACCGACGGTCGAAACTCAGCGGAGCCGGGTCTTGAACCTGACGCGGCGTCACGTTCTAGGGTCGGTCACATGGCACCTGACGAGGCTGGATACAAGGTCGGTGAGCTGGCGCGGGCGTCCGGACTGACCGTTCGGGCCCTGCGCTACTACGACCGGACGGGTCTGCTGGTCCCCTCACGGAGGACCGGTGGCGGCCACCGCCTGTACGGCGCCGCCGACGTGCGGCGGCTGTACCGGATCCGGCTGCTGCGCGGCGTCGGCCTGCCCCTGGCGGAGATCGGCCGGGCGCTGGACGATCCCGGCTGGGACCTGGCCGGCGCCGTGCGCCACCACCTGGCCTCGTTGGACCGGCGGATGGCCGCCGCGCACCGCCTGCGCGACCGGCTCGCCGCCATGGCGGCCACCCTGGACCGCGAGGACGTCCCGTCCGCGGTCGAGTTCTTCGAGGCGATGGAGGAGATGGTCGTGTTGGACAGCACAGTGCGGCGCCGGATCTCGATCCTGGTGTACGACGACATCGAGGCGGTCCACGACCACCTGGTCCGGGTGTTCGGGCTGGGGGCCGGGCCGCTCACCCGGGACGACCAGGGCAGGTGCGTGCACGGCGAGGTCGACGCGGGCGACGGCGTGATCTGGCTGCACCGGGAGGCGCCGGAGTTCGGCCTGGCCTCGCCGAAGAGCCTGGGCGCGGCCAGCGCGACCACCGCGGTGATGGTGGAGTCCGTGGACGAGCACTACCGGCGCGCGGTCGCCGAGGGCGCCCGGATCGTCTACGAGCCCGTGGACCAGCCCTACGGCTACCGCGAGTACTCCGCCCGCGACCCGGAGGGCGCGCTCTGGTCGTTCATGGCGCCCGTGGACTGATCCGCCCGCGCCCGTTGCGTTGACGTCGGCGTCAAGGTCTAGCGTGACGGCCATGCGCATCGGTGAACTTGCCACACGGGCGGGGGTCAGTACGCGGACCCTGCGCTACTACGAGTCCCGCGGTCTGCTTCCGAGCCGCCGCGAGGTCAACGGGTACCGCGTCTACGACGACGGCGACCTGCGGCTGGTGGAGCAGATCCGCACGCTCCAGGACTGCGGGTTCGGGCTGGAGGAGACGCGCCCGTTCGTGGAGTGCCTGCGGGCCGGGCACCCGACCGGGGACTCCTGCCCGGCGTCGCTGGACGTCTACCGCGGCAAGCTCGCCGAACTCGACACGCTCATCGAAGAGCTGAGAGCCGTGCGCCACGAGGTGGGCGCGCAGCTGGCCCGGGCCGAGTCGAACCTGCCCGACCCGCCCGACCCGCTGTGCCAGATGAAGGGATGACCATGCAGCAGACCACGGACGCCGGTTTCGACGAGGACGTTCTGCGCTCGGACCTGCCGGTCCTGGTGGAGTTCACCTCGGACTCGTGCCCGCCATGCCGCCAGATGGAACCGGTGCTCAGGTCGCTCGCCGACGACCTGCGCGGCCGGTTGCGGATCGTGCAGGTCGACGTGCCCGCCAACCCCGGGACGACCCGCCGCTACCAGGTGATGGGCACTCCCACCTTCCTGCTGTTCCACGGGGGCGAGCCCGTGCGGCAGTGGGTGGGCGCGCGTCCCAAGCGCCGCGTCCTCCAAGAGGTGGAGCCGTTCCTGGCCGGGCACGTCCCCGGGCCCGCGCCCGCGGGCCCGAGCGCCTAGGCGTCGATGTCGCCGACGAGGTGGCGCAGCTCCTGGACCGCGAACCACAGCAGTTCGTGGTCCTCGGCCTCGCCCGCGGCGATGTCGTCGGCCGCCGCCTCGTCGTCCACGTGCGCCGACGCCAGCTTCTTGTAGGGGACGGGCTCGCCCACGCTGACCCTGACCACGTTCGGTCCCGCGCCACCGCGGCGCTCGACGAGGTGGTCGGGCATCTCCGCGGCCAGGACCACGCGGCGCCGGGGCGCGTCCGGGTCGGCCGCCAGCAGCTCCAGGGACGCCTCGGCGGCGGCGTACATGGCGTCGTACTCGGCCTCCTCGGTGTCCCCGTCGGGTCCGGGGTCGGCGGCGAAGGCGGTGGTGCCGTCCGCCCTCCCGGTGTCGAGGACGCCGGCGAGGGCGGGGAGGGTGCTGGGCAGGAAGACGTACATGCGCGCCGCTCTCAGGTGCGTGGACCGAACCCTATGAGTGTGCCACCGCCGAGGAGAGGAAGCGTTCCAGCTCCCGCCGCGTGGACTCGGTGTCGGTGTGCACGATGCCCGTCATCCCGAGTGCCTCGGCGGTGCGGACGTTGTGCTCCAGGTCGTCGATGAACACGCAGTCCTCGGGGGCCAGGCCCAGGCGTTGGCACGTGTGGAGGTAGATGCGCTCCTCGGGCTTGCGCATCCCCACCTCACCGGAGATCACCACGGTGTCGAAGGTGGTCTCGAAGTGCTCGTGCGGGTAGCCGTTGCCCCAGGAGTTGGACAGCAGCGCGGTGGCCGCGCCGCCCCGCCTGGACCGGCGCAGGAGTTCGTACATGGCGTGCACGGGCTCGAACTCGGCGAACATCCGGTGGATGAGCCCTTCGGCCACGACCGGTCCGCCGTGGGTGGAGCGCAGCAGGCCCGCCAGGTCCCGCTCGAACTGCGCGACGGCGATCTCGCCCCTCTCCAGTGCGTGGACCGGGTTGTCGCCGTTGAGACTGCCGTCGAAGTAGGGCCGCATCACCTCCTGGTAGTGGTCGACGTCGATCCGGTCGGCGCGCAGCCAGGCCAGGATTCCGTCGAGCAGGGGCGGCGTGAGGACGCCGCCCCAGTCGGAGATGACCCCTCGGCGGGTGCTGTCCATCCGATCCCTCCTTCTGTTCGGGCGGGGAACGGTTCTTCCCGTTCCCCGCCCGATTCAATCCCGGCGAAGGCGGACGAAGAGCTCAGAAGGAGAGGCCGTCGCCCGCGGACGCGACGTCCGGGACGTCCACGGGGAGCGTTCCGGTGGGATCGACCTCTCCGGCGATGACCCGGGCCGCGGCGGCGCGGGAGACGTCCACGGACGAGTACACGGCCAGGAAGGCGTCCACGTCGGGGAAGGCCGCCAGGTCGTAGGGACCCCCCTGGGCCACGACGATGACCGGGCCCTGCGCCGACTCCACCAGGGCGCGCTGCTCCTGTGTGGCCCCGTCGGTGCCCACGACCAGGGTCGCGGCGGCCGCGTCGACCGTGACGCCGGCCTCGGTGAGCGCGGCGGCGATCGTCTCCGCGCCGGCGCCCTCGACCCGCACGGGCGTGTCCCGCAGCGGCAGCAGACCGTCCTCGTTGCGCAGCAGCGTCACCGAGGCGTCGGCGACGGTGCGCGCCGCCTCCTCATGGCCCATGGCCCCGGCCGCGGCGGCCGGGTCCACCGGTTCCGCCTCCAGGATCCCGCGCTTCTCCTTCAGGGCGAGCACCCGCAGCACCGACTCGTCGACGCGCTCCTCGGTGATCCGGCCCTCCTCCACGGCGGCGCGCAGCGCGGCCACGGCGGCGGCCGGGTCCGGTGGCATCAGGAGCTGGTCCACGCCGGCCTCGACGGCCCTGACCGCGACCTCGCCGTCGTCGTAGCGCTGGCGCACGCCCTCCATGTTGAGGGCGTCGGTGGTGACGACGCCGTCGTAGCCGAGCTCCTCGCGCAGGATGCCGTCGATGATCGACGGCGAGAGCGTGGCCGGGTCGGGGTCGTCACTGCTGTCCAGGCCCGGCATGAGCACGTGCGCGGTCATGATCGCGTCGACGTCGGCCTCGACGGCGGCGCGGAACGGCGGCAGGTGCTCCTGCTCCCAGCGGTCGCGCGGCAGGTCGATGACGGGCAGGCCGGTGTGGCTGTCCACGTCGGTGTCCCCGTGGCCCGGGAAGTGCTTGACGACGGAGACCACGCCGCCCTCGGCGAAGGCCGAGGACTCGGCCACCGCCATCTCCGCCACCAGGTCGGGGTCGGAGCCGAACGAGCGGATCCCGATCACGGGGTTGTTCGGGTCGGTGTTGACGTCGGCCACCGGGGCGTAGTCCAGGTTGATCCCGAGCGCGGTCAGTTCCGTCGCGGTGGTCCCCGCCAGCAGTTCGGCCATGGCCGTGTCGCGGGTCGCGCCGACCGCCATCGCGTCCGGGAAGCGGGTGCCCACCGGCAGCCGCGACACCTTGCCGTGCTCCTGGTCCACACCCACGAACAGCGGGACGCCCTGCCCCTGCTCGGCGGCCGTGGCCTGGACGCCGGCGGACATCCCGGCGATCTGCTCGGCGTCGGTCAGGTTGGCGTCGAAGTAGATGACGCCCCCGGGCCGGTGGGCCTCGATCTGCGCGGCGTTCTCCGCCGCGGTGGTCCCCTGCGCGGTCAGCACCAGGAGCTGGCCGATCTTGTCGTCCAGGTCCATGCCGGCGAGCAGCTCGGGCGCGAGCACCGGCTCGAAGGGCTCGGCGCTCGGGGACGGTTCTTCCTCCTGCGGCGAGGGGTCCACCTCCTCGGTGGTGCACGCGCCGGCGATCAGGGCGAGGGCCGCACAGGCCGTGGCGAGGGCGCGCGGTAGGAGCGGTCTCATGGCGGATGTCATCTCCGGTGGTCAGCGGGTCGCGGCCGGAGAATACCGCCTCGAAGGGGCGTCCCGGCGCACGGTCGCCCGCGCGCCGGGTCTTCCTGGTCTCGTCAGTCCCAGATGAAGAGGGAGTCGCCCGTGCGGACGGCTCCGTCGGCGAGGTCGTGGACCGTCCCCTCAACGGCGTCCAGGGCCACCACCGGCACGACCGACGGCTTGCCCTGGGCCGCGACCAGGCCCGGTGACCAGCGGATCACCGGGGTGCCGGCCTCGACCCTGGCGCCTTCCTCGACCAGGAGGGTGAACCCCTCCCCCGCGAGTTCCACGGTGTCGATGCCCAGGTGCACCAGCACACCGCGGCGCTGGTCGGGCGCCATCACCACGAACGCGTGGGGGTGGAGTTTGACCAGGTCCCCGGTGATGGGCGCGACCGCCGACTGCGTCCCCTCCTGCCCGCCCTCCTGCCCCGGCTCCGGGTGGACGGCGACGCCGGGGCCGACCATCCCCTCCGAGAACACGGGATCGGGCACGGTCGAGAGGGAGAGCGCGGTCCCGGCTACGGGGGCGAGGACGCCGAGTGCGTCCGTAACGTCTGACATGGGAGAACACCTTCCCTCTCAGGGAGAGTTAATCAAGCAGGTCCTTGATGTCGTCGGTGAGCGTGTCCGCCTCGGGACCCACCACGACCTGCACGACGTTGCCCGACATCAGGACCCCGTGGGCGCCCGCCGCGCGCAGGTCGCCCTCCTTCACCAGACCGGGGTCGGCCACCTCGGTGCGCAACCGGGTGATGCACGCCTCGATGTCCTCGATGTTGGCCGGGCCGCCCAACCCGGCGACGATCGCCGCTGCCTTGTCCGCCATCTGTCCTCCGTGCTCTGCCATGGGAACGGGAGTTCCCCCGGGATGAGCCTAAGGGTGACCCACCCCACACACCAGGGTCCGCGCGACCGCGCTGAGTACGCGGGGGGTACTCGGTCGCCGGACGGGATCCCGCGTCAGGAGGTCTGCGTGACCTTGTTGAGCCCTCGGGGCACGTCCGGGTTGTAGCCCAGGCGCCGGGCGAGTCGCTCGGTGAGCAGCTGCGCGGGCACGATGAGGTTCATCGGTGAGACCCACTCGGGCACGTCCGGCACGGGCACGGCCAGGTCGCTCACCGCGGCCAGCGCCGGACCCCCGCCGAAGCCGAAGACCGGGGCCCCGGCGGAGCGGGCGCGCTCGGCCAGCGCGACGGTCCCCTGCAGGGTCGGCCCGGAGGGCGCGGCCACCAGCAGCGCCGGGGTGCGCGGGTCGACGACGGCGATGGGGCCGTGCAGCAGGTCGGCGTAGGACAGGCCCATCGCGTGCAGGTAGCAGGCCTCCTTGAGCTTGAGCGCGGCCTCCAGCGCGGTGGAGAAGGCCATGCCGCGGCCGGAGATCACCGCGCCCTGGACGGCGACCATCCGCTCGACGATCTCCTCCAGGGCGCCGGTGGGCGCGGCGAGGGTCTCCTCGATGCCGTCGGGCACGCGCTCCAGCTCGCCCGCGTCCAGGTCCGCGCCCAGGCCCAGGGCCAGGACCGCCAGCGCCGCGAGCTGGGTGTTGTAGGTCTTGGTGGCGGGCACGGCGAGCTCGTCGCCGGCCCGGGTGACCAGCGCGACGTCGGCCTCGGCGGCCAGCGGGGAGCCGGCGCCGTTGGTCACGCCGACGGTGCGGGCGCCGCAGTCGGCGGCCCAGCGCATGGTCTCGACGATCTCCTCGGTCTTGCCGGACTGGGAGATGGCCACGGCCAGGACGTCGGACAGGTCGATCTTCGCGCCGTAGGTGGTGGCGATGGAGGGCGAGCCCAGCGTGGCCAGGCGGCCGGTGTGCGCCTGCAGCAGGTAGCTGCCGTAGACCGCCGCGTTGTCGGAGGAGCCGCGCGCGATGAACAGGACGTGCCGGGTGCGCCGGCCCAGGGCCTCGATCTCCGGGCGCAGCGGCAGCAGTTCGGCGAACGTACGGCGCAGCGCCTCGGGCTGCTCGGCGATCTCGGAGCGCATCACGCTCGTCGTGGACGTCATGGAGAACCTTCCCCTGGTGTGTGGCGGGCGGTCCGGGCCGGAGCCGGGGGGCCGCGTCGGCCGCTGCCCCGAGGCGGGCCGGACACGGTCCGACCTGCCCCGGTTCTGGTGCGAACCGCCTGCTGTCAGGCGTATTGACACGCGGGCGGAGCTATGGTCTAGTCCGGACTATACCAGTCAGATCGGGAGGCCACCGGAGCCGACGACGGAGCGACCACCGAGGCGGGGCCCCGGCGGGGTGAGTCTCCGCGGAACATGCCCTAGGGTCGAACGCCCGATCCTCCCGACGACCGAGAAGGCCAGTCCGACCCATGTCGATCGACCCGACCAACCCGCTCCCGAAGTACAGCCAACTCCGTGACCTGCTGCTGGACTGGATCACCGAGAGCGGCCTGGGCGTGGACGACATGATCCCCTCCGAGCGCGAGCTCAGCACCACCTACGGCCTGTCCCGCATGACGGTCCGGCAAACGATCGACCTGATGGTCTCGGAGGGGCGGCTCTACCGCGTGCCGGGCAAGGGGACCTTCATCGCGCGGCCCAAGATCGAGATGTCGCTGGTCCTGGCCTCCTTCAGCGAGGACATGCGCGCCCGCGGCTACGAGCCCGGCGCGCGCGAGCTGATCCGCCAGGTCATACCCGCCAGCGGGCACACGGCGCGCATGCTCGACATCGGTCCGGGCACCCTGGTGCACCACATCGAGCGGATGCGGACCGCCGACGACGAACCGATGGCGGTGGAGCGGTCCAACATCCCCGCCGCCATGGTTCCGGGCCTGGAGGACTTCGACCTCGCCGAGCGCTCCCTCTACGAGGTGCTCGAGAACGAGTTCGACATCCTCCTGGACTCCGGAGAACAGACGATCGAGGCCGGGATCTGCGACTCCGCGGACTCCCGGCTCCTCGGTCTGCCCGCTGGAAGCCCGGTGCTGATCATGCAGCGCCGCAGCTTCTCCAAGGGGCAGTGCGTGGAACTGGCACTGTCCACCTACCGTGCCGACCGCTACCAGCTCCACTCCCGTTTGGACCCGCGGCGGCACGGCGACTGATCACCCCCGCGCCCACCAGGCGCGCCTCCCAGGGAGGACCCCCCATGAGTACGGACCACGGCTCCACACCCTCAGCACCCGAACCCGGTGGCGGAAGCACCGACACCCCCGCGAAGGCCGCCAAGGCGGCCAAGCGCCCCTCGTCCACGCTGGCCGTCCTGCAGCGCCTGGGCCGCAGCCTCATGATGCCCATCGCGGTGCTCCCGGCCGCCGCGATCCTGCTCCGCCTGGGCCAGCCCGACCTGCTGGGCGCCGACGGCCTGGCCGGGATGTCGGGCATGGGCTGGATGGAGCCCGTCGCCGGGGCCGTGGGCTCCGCGGGCGACGCGATCTTCCAGGCGCTGCCCCTGCTGTTCGCGGTAGGTGTGGCGATCGGCTTCGCCAAGCGGGCCGACGGGTCCACCGCCCTGGCCGCGGTCGTCGGCTACCTGGTGTTCGACCGGGTGGCCACGTGGACGATGGTCACCTTCAACGGCCCCACGGGCGCCCTGGGGTCACAACTCGTGACCTACCCGCTGCCGGTCGATCCGCTCACGCGTGAACCGATGACGGACCCGGGGTCGGTCGAGGCGGTCGGCGCGGTCATCAACCACGCGGTGAAGAACCCCACCGACGTGCTCGGCGGCATCGCGATGGGTCTGGTCGCCGCCCTGCTGTGGCAGCGCTACCACCGCATCAAGCTGCCGACCTGGCTGGGCTTCTTCGGCGGTCGCCGGTTCGTCCCGATCGTCACGGCACTGGCCGGCCTGCTGATCGGTGTCGCCCTGGGCCTGCTGTGGCCGGTCGTGGGCTCCTGGATCCAGGACCTGGGGGAGGGCATCATCGGCGCCGGAGCTCTGGGCGCGGGCCTGTACGGAGTGGTCAACCGGATCCTGCTCCCGTTGGGCCTGCACCACGTGGTGAACTCGTTCATCTGGTTCGTCTCCGGCTCCTACACCGACGACGCCGGGAACGTGACCAACGGCGAGATCACCCGCTACCTGGCGGGCGACCCCTCGGCGGGGACGTTCCTGTCCGGGTTCTTCCCCGTGCTGATGTTCGGCCTGCCGGGCGCGGCGCTGGCGATGTGGCTGGCGGCGCCCAAGGCGCGGCGCGCGCAGATCGGTTCGATCATGATCCCGGCGGCGCTGACGGCGTTCGCCACGGGTATCACCGAGCCGGTGGAGTTCGCGTTCATCTTCGTGGCGCCCGCGCTCTTCGCCGTGCACGTGGTGCTGACCGGTCTGTCCATGGCGATCCTCAACGCGCTCGACGCCCAGCTGGGCTTCGGCTTCTCGGCCGGCCTGATCGACATGCTGCTGAACGCCACGAAGGACAACACCTCGGGGCTGGGGTTGATCCTGTTGTTGGGCCTGGTCTACTTCGGGCTCTACTTCGTAATCTTCTACGTCCTCATCACCCGGTTCAACCTGCCGACCCCGGGCCGGGAGCTGGATCCGGAGGAGAACACGGCCGCGCACACGGTGCCCAGCGCGGCCGAGGACAAGCCCGGGACCAGGGTCGACGGCTCGCTGGAGCCGCCTGAACCGGGATCGTCCGAGGGCAGGACCGACGGCTCCGGCTGAGCCCCGCCGCCGCACCGTGGCGGATCCGACCGCGTGCCGGGGTCGCCCGAGCGGCCCCGGCTCCGAATGCCGGAGCGAGGGATCCTTCCACGAGAGAGGCACACGATGAACGCGGGTACCGAGAAGCGTCCGCTCCTGCGCCGACCACTGGTGCTCTGGCCGGTGGCCGGACTCGCCCTGGCCCTGGTGGCGGCGGGTCTGTGGGCCTTCCAGCCCTGGCGGATGTTCACCACGCGGACCGTGGACGAGGCCCCGCCGACCGCGGTCGCCGCGTCGGAGGAGGACCCCGGGGCGGGCGACGACGCCGACGGCTCTGCGGTGTCCGGCGAGGACGGGGCCGAGGCGGAGTCGGACGCGGAGCCCGCGGTCCTGGGCGAGGGCGACTTCATCACGCAGGAGCACGAGACGTCGGGCACCGCCACGGTGTTGGAGCTGCCCGACGGCACGCGCCACGTGCGGTTGGCGGACCTGGCCACGAGCGACGGCCCCGACCTGCACGTGTGGATCACCGACCAGGAGGCGGGCGGCGACTGGTACAAGTACGGCGACGGCCGCCACGTCGCCCTGGGAGAGCTCAAGGGCACCGAGGGGGACGCCAACTACGAGATCCCCGCGGACGCCGACCTCGACGGGATGACGAGCGTGGTCGTCTGGTGCGAACGCTTCTCGGTGGCCTTCGGCTCCGCGCCGGTCGAGCTGTAGCCGGCGCACCCGCGCGGCGGGGAACGAACGAAGGGGCGGCCCGTGCACGGGCCGCCCCTTCGTGTCAGTACCGCTGCCGGTGCCGGTTACTTGGCGGCCGGGTCACCGTGGCACTTCTTGTACTTCTTGCCGGAGCCGCACGGGCAGGGCGCGTTGCGCGCCGTCCCCGCGTACTCGTCGGTCGTCTCGCTGTGGCGCTCGACGGAGCCGTCCTCGCTCGGCGCGGAGTACTGCAGCCGGGTCGGCTGGTTGGCACCGAATCCGGGGACCACCACGTCCTCCGGACTCGCGGCCTCCTCCTCGGGCGCCTCGGCCTCGGTGGCCTCCCCGTCCTCGTCCACCGCGGTCGCGACGGCCGTGGAACCGGTCTCCCCGCCGACCGCGGACGCGGCCTGCGCGGCGGACGCGGCGGTCAGGGTGGGCTCGGCCTTCTTGGGCACGCGCACCTCGACGTTGAAGAGGTAGCCGACCGACTCCTCCTTGATGGCCTCCAGCATCTGCTGGAACATGTCGAAGCCCTCGCGCTGGAACTCGATCAGCGGGTTGCGCTGCGCCATGGCGCGCAGCCCGATGCCCTCCTGGAGGTAGTCCATCTCGTAGAGGTGCTCACGCCACTTGCGGTCCATCACCTGGAGGATGACCTTGCGCTCGACCTCGCGCATCGTCTCCTCGCCCAGCTCGGACTCACGTGCGGCGTAGGCCTGGATGGCGTCCTCGACGACGCGGTCGGCGAGCAGCCGGCCGGTGATCGCCTCCAGGCCGCCGTTCTCGTCGATGAACTCGTCGACGGTGAAGCTGATCGGGTAGACCTGCTTGAACGCCGTCCAGAGCTTGTCGAGGTCCCAGTCGGAGGGGTCGCCCTCGGCGGTCTCCTCGGTGACGTAGCCGCGGAGCACCTCCTCCAGCATGCTGACCACCTGGTCGCGCAGGTCCTCGCCCTCCAGCACCTTGCGGCGCTCGGCGTAGATGACCAGCCGCTGGCGGTTGAGCACCTCGTCGTACTTGAGGACGTTCTTGCGGATCTCGAAGTTCTGCGTCTCGACCTGGCCCTGGGCGGAGGCGATGGCCTTGCTGACCATCCCGGACTCGATCGGCTGGTCGTCGGGGATGTTCATCTGGTTCATGAACACCTCCAGACGGCTGCTGTTGAACAGGCGCAGCAGATCGTCCTGGAGCGAGAGGTAGAACCGGGAGATGCCCGGGTCGCCCTGACGGCCGGAGCGGCCGCGCAGCTGGTTGTCGATGCGACGGGACTCGTGGCGCTCGGTGCCGAGCACGTAGAGGCCGCCCGCGTCGACGACCTTCTCGTGCTCCTCCTCGAACTCGGCCTTGGCCTTCTCCAGGGCCTCGGGCCAGGCCGCCTCGTACTCCTCGGGAGTCTCCAGCGGGCTCAGACCGCGCGCCTGGAGCTCCTCGTCGGCGAGGAAGTCCGGGTTGCCGCCCAGCATGATGTCGGTACCGCGACCGGCCATGTTGGTGGCCACCGTGACCGAGCCGAGCTTGCCCGCGCGGGCGATGATCGACGCCTCACGGGCGTGGTTCTTGGCGTTGAGGACCTCGTGCGGGACGCCCTCGCGCTTGAGCATGTTGGAGAGCCGCTCGGACTTCTCGACGCTGGTCGTACCGACCAGGACGGGCTGTCCCACCTCGTGGCGCTCCGCGATGTCCTCGGCGACCGCCTGGAACTTGGCGTCCTCGCTCTTGTAGACGACGTCCTTGACGTCCTCACGGATCATCGGCTTGTTGGTGGGCACGGGGACCACACCGACGTTGTAGGTCTGGTGGAACTCCGCCGCCTCGGTCTGGGCTGTACCGGTCATGCCGGCGAGCTTCTCGTAGAGGCGGAAGTAGTTCTGGAGGGTGACCTTGGCGAGAGTCTGGTTCTCGTCCTTGATCTTGACGCGCTCCTTGGCCTCGATGGCCTGGTGCATGCCCTCGTTGTAGCGGCGGCCCGGAAGGACGCGACCGGTGAACTCGTCGACGATGAGGACCTCACCGTCCTTGACGATGTACTCCTTGTCCTTGCGGTAGAGCTCCTTGGCCTTGAGCGCGTTGTTGAGGAAGCTGATCAGCGGGGTGTTGACGGCCTCGTAGAGGTTGTCGATGCCCAGCCAGTCCTCGACCTTGGCCACGCCGGCCTCGGTGATGCCGACGGTGCGCTTCTTCTCGTCGACCTCGTAGTCGCCCTTGACGACGTCCGGGTCCTCGCCGGGCTCGGGAGGGGTGTCCCGGCCGCGCTTGAGCCGCGGGGCGATCTTGGCGAACTCGGCGTACCACCGCGAGTTCTGCTCGGAGGGGCCGCTGATGAGGAGCGGGGTGCGGGCCTCGTCGATGAGGATGGAGTCGACCTCGTCGACCAGGGCGAAGTAGTGCTCGCGCTGCACCGTGGCGTCGAGAGAGAGCGCCATGTTGTCGCGCAGGTAGTCGAAGCCGAACTCGTTGTTGGTTCCGTAGGTGATGTCGGCCTGGTACGCCTTGCGCCGTTCGGCGGCGGGCATGCCCGGGCTCAGGACACCGACCTCGAGACCGAGGAAGTGGTAGATGCGGCCCATGTTCTGGGCGTCGCGGCGGGCCAGGTAGTCGTTGGTGGTGACGACGTGGGCGCCCTTGCCCGCCAGGGCGTTGAGGTACACGGCGAGCGCACCGGTCTGGGTCTTGCCCTCACCGGTCTTCATCTCGGCGATGTTGCCGAGGTGCAGCGCGGCGCCGCCCATGATCTGGACGTCGAAGTGGGGCTGGCCCAGGGTGCGGCGGGCCGCCTCACGAACGGTCGCGAAGGCCTCCGGAAGCAGGTCGTCCAGGGACTCGCCGTCCTGGTAACGGTCCTTGTACTCCTGGGTGAGCTGCCGCAGTTCGTCGTCGGTGAGCTCCAGGTAGTCGTCCTCGAGGGAGTTGACCTGGTCCTTCAGCTTGGTGAGCCGGCGCAGGATCTTTCCTTCACCCGCGCGCAGGAGCCTGTTGAGTATGCCTGGCACTTCCTATGCGCTCCTCGCAGATCGCGGTTGGCTCCACACGCACGTGGAGTTCAGATCTAGGCCCGCGGACCGCTTCCCGTGGCCGTGAAGGACGGCGGGGGTTCCTGGGCCCTCGGGCCTACATCCTAGAGGAACCGAGCCGCGAGCCTACCCCTCACGCGGGTGGGCCCTCTCGCCTGGTCACTGACGGCACGCGCCACCTGGTGAACGACCGGGGTGGTGTCGGATGTTCCCGCCCGCCACCCGCCATCGCGCTGACGTGCGCTTCGCGAGGGCAGCGCTACCACCCTTGACCGCGGGGTCTCGGGGACCGGCCTCGGGATATTTGCCCATCGGGGCGAGCAACCCGGGCGGCAGTGGGTAGTTTCCTCCTAGGGGCGTCTGGCCTGCGGGTACCCGGCGATCCGCCGGAGGGCCCCGCCACCGCCCCGGAGAGGTCACGACGGTGACCGGCCGTCGCGACAACGTACGTGACGTGTTCCCGGGAGGGATCACCATGCGAACGAGCCTGAATCGCGAGCGATCCACCGAGGTGTCGGCGCGCAACGGTGCGCCACGTACCCCGTTGGAGGCCATCGAGCACGTGGTCGAACGAGTACACCGCACGCCCCAGTCCTCGATGGAACAGGGCGACCCGGGACAGGCCTGGGAACGGCAGGTACCGGACGATGAGGCCAAGTACGGCCGTATCCGCGGATTCCAGCGCCAGGGCGGCAGTCTGGCCCCGAGCAGCTCCCACCGCGGGCGCGCTCCGTCGTGGATCATGGTCGCGCTGGCCTTCGCCGGGTTCGTCACGGGCGGGCTGGCCGTCGTCATGGGCGGTCAGGTCGTTCTCGGGGTGGTCGCCGCCGTGCTGCTCATCGCGGCCGCGGTGGTCGCCATCGCGTTCGACATCCTGAGCGACGTGGTGCTCGACCCGCCCCGTGTGGAGGACGAGGAGCGACACGACACTCCGCTCCACCGGATCAAGAAGGAACTGCCGTAACACCTGACACCAGGCAACACCTGACACAACAGGGCCGCGCCCTCCGGGATCCCGGCGGGCGCGGCCTTCGCGTGTGGCTGTCGGGGGGCGGTCCCCCGCCGGTCTCAGTCCACGAGTCGCAGGACTCCGTAGTTGAAGCCCTTTCGGCGGTAGACCACGCTCGGGGCGTCCTTCACTTCGTCGTGGAAGAGGTAGAAGTCGTGTCCGACGAGTTCCATCTCCATCAGCGCCTGGTCGATGCTCATCGGCTTGGCACGGTGGAACTTCTCCCGCACGATGACGGGCACGTCTCCCTGGGTGTCCAGCTCGACGAACTCGTCGGAAAAGCGTCCGTCCACCTCGGCGCCGTCGATCTCGTCCTCCGCGGCCCGCTGCGTGGGGGGCGCCGGGGTCGCGGTGGGCGTGGCGGTCGAGGGCAGTTCTCCGGGGAGGCTCGCGGTGGCCGCGGCGACGGAGACGGGTGTCCGGTTGCCGCGGTGGACCTTGCGCCGGTCCGCGGACTTGCGAAGCCGGGCCTCGATCTTGTCGATCGCCAGGTCGAGGGCGCCGTGCCGGTCCGAGGCGGCCGCCTCACTCCGGATGACCGGCCCGTTGGAGTGGATGGTCAGTTCAACCCGCTCGCGAACGTCGGCGAGCTTGGGGTTGCGCTCCGAGGACACCTCCACATCGATGGTCATGCCCTTCTTCTCCCACTTGGAGAGCCTCTCGAGCTTGTTCTCGACGTGCTGTCGGAACTTCTCATTCACACCGGTGCGTCGACCCTTGACGATGATGTCCATAGGACCCCCTTCATCGCGTGGCCGCCGTGAAGGCGACGGCCAGGCTGGTTCTGCATCCCTCCCGCCATGGGGGACGGAAGGAGTTTCTCGCGCGCTAGCCCCCTTCCGTCCGCGGTCCGGTCCGGCCCGGCCCGCGACTCGCTTGGATGTGCGTATACCCATCAGAGGCAGGGTCCTCACGCGCACCACCAGCGCGATTCGTGAGGCCCTCCCCGACGGGAGGAAGGACTTGTGCCGCCGACGGGACGAATCGCCACCCGGCCGTGGAGCGCCACTGACCGATCGGTTCGACGGCGGGGGGATTGAAGAGACACGACGGGGACGCGTACGGGTCGGGCGCCGAGGGGGGACCGTGGCCCTGGAGCACGCCGGGCACCGCCCCGTGGGACCCGCCTGTGACGGCGGGTCCCCCAGCGATGGCATGCCACCCGTCCGGCCGACCTGGTCTTCGTCCCCACATCCGCCTGCTGAGAGTTTCGCCGCTCTTGTACGCGACTACCGCTCTTCTCCCTGTCATGAGGGACATCGGGACCCTCCGCGGGGCAGGGCTTACCTCTAAGGCGCACCGTGATCGGTCGACGAAAAGTCGCCTTACGTGGGCCGTTTCGCCTGCGCCTGGCATCGGCTTGCCGAAGTCGCTCCCCGGTATCCCCAGGGGCGATGAAACTCCGGCGCAACCACGGACCCGGACGGGTGCCATACCTGGACCGTAACCTGTCCTGGCGCGTCTGTCAGGTGGCGATCACCCCCGCAACCCCCTGACAACCGCCGCAAACCCCCATGAACACGGCCTTTTCCCCTGTTCACGAGGGTTCGTAAAACCTTGGTGACCGCTCTTCGCCCTGCGCGGACAGAGGCGGAGGAAGGCGTTCGGCGAGGACCACGGCACCGACCACACCGATCCCCTCGGCCCGCAGCGCACGAGTCGCCTCCGCGATCGTGGCCCCGGTCGTGAGGACGTCGTCCACGACCACCGCCCGGCTCCCGGCCCGCCCGTCGCAGCGTCCGGCGGCGGTGAGGATGCCATGCCGGTTGGCCCGTCGGTCGGCCCGGCCCAGACCCACCTGGCGACGCACCCGGCGGCGGTAGCGCAGGAGCTCGGCCACCCGGCCCGCTGGGTCCCCGCCCGCCGCGGCGGCGCAGGCGTGCGCCAACCGTACGACCGGCCCCCGCGGCGGACCGCGACCGGGAACGGGCACGAGCAGGGTGCCGGGGTCGGCCCACCCTGCGGCGGTGTAGGCGGCGGCCACCCGTGCGCCGAGCGGCGCGGCGAGGTCGTCCGTCCCGTGTTCCTTGAAGGCCAGCAGGACACGGCGGTCCAGTCCGGCGTAGGGCCCGGCCGTCCAGACCGGCGGGCACCCCGTCCGGGGCCGGCAGCGCACCGGCCGCCGGTCCAGGCGGGCCAGGCAGGCGCCGCACAGCGGCCCGGAGGGGCCGCCACAGCCCGCGCAGGTGAGCGGGAGCAGGAGATCGAGCACGGCGGCGAGCAGGGCGCGCAGAGCCTGCGCGAGGCGGTTGGACATGTTCCAAGGATCGGTGGCGGCGGATCCGCCCGCCAGCCCGGATCAACGCCTGTGGACGACCCGCCCCGCGTCCCCCACAGGCCCCGATCAGCCGGGGAAGGTGGGCGAGCCCCCCTCGACCGCGCTCTGCCAGTTGAGCCGGTCCGTGGTGATCCAGATGTTGCCGTCGTCGGAACCGGCGATCAGCGGCTGGCCGGGGGCGCCCGAGATGTTGACCATGCCCGGAACCGGTGTGCCCGCGCTCGCCGCCGGGGTCCCGCCGTCCAGGGAGACCAGGAACGCCTGTCCGGTGCCGCCCTCGCGGTTGCCCAGCACGGCCAGCTGATCGCCCGAGCGCCAGGAGATGTCGGTGATCTCGTCCAGCTCCCGGCCCAGCGTGATGAACGAACCGACCGAGACCCGGCCGTCGCTGTCCGAGACCACGCGCCCCACCTGGAGCGACGTCTCGCCGTCGACCTCCGTGATCACGGCGGCGCGGGTGCCGTCGCGTGAGATCTGGAAGTTCACCAGCGACCGGTCACGCAGGTCCGACAGGTCCACGCTCACCACCTCGTCGCCGTCGCGCAGCAGCCACAGGTCGGTCGTTCCGGGCTCGGGCGCGGGCCCGTCGTCGGTCGGGGTCTCCTCGTCGACGGGCTCGTCCTCGGCCCGCTCGTCCTCGTCGGCGGAGTCCTCCTCCGCCTCCTCCGGGTCGCTCGTCTGCTCGGTCACCCACAGGTCGCCGTTGACGTCCCAGGACAGCGACGTGAACACCCCGTCCGAGAGGACCTCGGACACCTCGGCGCCCGGACTGGCGAAGGCGGTGACGACCTCGCCGCCGCCCACGGTGATGCCCGCGATCGTGCTCTCGTCGACCGAGACCGCGAAGTTCTCCAGCTGCACGTCGCCCGCACCCAGCGGGCCGGGTACGCGCTCGGCGTCGCCGATGGTGTCGGAGGCCCAGTCGGCCGCCGACCACAACTGCCCGTCGTGCGTGAAGTAGGCGTGGATCCCCGCGGAGATCGCGTTCGGGCTCACGCTCGACCAGAACTCGCTGGCCGGACGCGGCCGGTCGTTGCTGTCGCCGCCGGAGTCGGGGAAGGGCACCTCGTCGCCGTTGACGACCAGGGTGAACTCCTCCACCTCCGGCAGCTGGCGCAGCGTCCAGGCGATCTGCGCGGCCATCTCGAACTCGTCGACCTGTCCGACCCCGTCGACCCGGATGATCGCCGTCTCCGCGTCGATCTCGACGTCGGCCCCCACGCCCTCGGGGAAGGCCGAGTCGACCGCGGGCGCCAGCCAGTCCGTGGGACCCGCGACGAGCTTGTTCAGCAGCCGCTCGGCCAGCTCGTCGTTGCTCACCGGGAGGTAGACCGGGTCGGGGACCAGGGCGGTGCCCTCCGGGTTGAAGTAGTAGAGGTTGAACGGCCGGTGGGTGCGCTCCACGTCGAGCTGACTGAGGATCAGTTCGTCCGGCATGTCCTGGATGCGCCACTCGCCCTCGGGGTCGCCGCCCTCGCGGGCGAGCTCGAAGGGGACCTCCAACAGGTGGCCCGCGTCGCTCTGGACGTACTTGCCGCCGTCGTCGATGGTGGCCATGAGCGAGCTGCGCATCCGCACCGTGGCGGTGAGGCCGTCGGCGCCGACCTCCGTGTCGAGGCCGACCGCGTCGAGGTCGCCGAAGACGCGCACCGAGCCGTCGGGGGACCACTCCTCGCTCAGCGACGGGAACATGTAGCTCCGTGCGGCCTTGTGGTCCTCCTCGAAGCTGCCCATGTCCTTGAGGAAGCCGCCGACCAGGCCCTCCGGTCCGACGCCCTCCTGGGGGCCGGCCGGCAGCAGGCGCACGTACCCGCCATAGGGGTCGCTGGGGGTGTCGCCGCCGTCGCCGGGAACGACCGGGCCGGTCATCGGGACGGTCGCGCAGGACGCCAGCACGGCGCAGGCCGCGGACGCGGCCACGAGGGCGCGCACGGCACGGCCGCGGCGCGCGGCGCGCGGCGTACGGGTCGGTGCGCTCACGCGTCCTCCTCCAGTCGCTCGGCGGTTCCGTTCCCGTCCGCCGGTCCCCCGTTGGCGCCCTGGTCGCCCCTGTCGGGCCGGCCGGTCCTGTCACCCTTCTCGGCCTTCTCCGCCTTGTCGCCCAGGGCGTAGTTGCGCCCCAGGGCGATCTCCGGCGGGACCAGGGGCAGCGGGGAGCCCCGCAGCTCGGCTCCGGCCTTGCGCGGCAGCGACAGGCGGAACTGCGAGCCCTGCCCGGGCTGCCCCCACGCCTGGAGCCAGCCGCCGTGCAGCTGTGCGTCCTCCTTGGCGATGGACAGGCCCAGGCCCGTGCCGCCGGTGGTGCGCACGCGCGCGGGGTCGGCCCGCCAGAAGCGGTCGAAGCACAGGTGCTCCTCCCCCTCCTTCAGCCCCACACCGTAGTCGCGCACGGCCACCGCGACCGAGTCCCGGTCCCCCGCGGCCGCCACCACGACGTCGCGGCCCTCGCTGTGCTCGATGGCGTTGACGACCAGGTTGCGCAGGATCCGGTTGATCCGGCGCGCGTCGAACTCGGCCACGCACGGCTCCGCGGGCAGGCGCAGGACGACCTTGATCCCCCGGCGCTCGGCGATCTGCTCGGCGTCGCCCACCGCCTTCATGACCGAGTCGCGCACGTCCACCGAGTCGATGCCCAGGGTCGCCGCGCCCGCGTCGTGGCGGCTGATCTCCAGCAGGTCGGCGAGCAGTTCCTCGAACCGGTCCACCTGGCTCTGCAGCAGCTCCACCGGGCGGCGCTGGGTCGGGTCGAGGTCGTCGCGGTCGTCGTAGAGCAGGTCGCTGGCCATCTTGATGGTGGTCAGCGGGGTGCGCAGCTCGTGGGAGACGTCGGAGACGAACTGGCGCTGGAGCTTGGACAGCTCCTCCAGCTCCTGGATCTTCTCCTGGAGGTTGCCCGCCATGTCGTTGAACGAGACCGCCAGCCGGGCGAGGTCGTCCTCGCCCTGCACGGTCATGCGCTCGGTGAGGTCGCCGGCGGCGAGCCGCTCGGCGGAGCGCGCGGCCGAGCGGACCGGGCTCACCACCTGCCGGGTGATGACGAACGCGATCAGGCCCAGGAGGATGACCAGCAGGACCCCGACCAGGGCGACGGTGCGCTGCACGAGGTCGAGGATCTCCTGCTCGTGCTGGAGCGGGAAGATGTAGTAGAGCTCGTAGGCGTGCGTGAGTTCGGCGCCCACCACCAGCGCGGGCTCGGCCGAGCCGTCCGCCTCGATGCGGGTGTAGGTGTGGTACTGCTGGTCCGGTGCCTCCGACTGGCGGATCTGGTCGATGAGGCGTTCGGGGATGCTCTCGTCGACGCTCTCCGCGTCGACGGTCGCCCAGCCCCGCTCGTCGATCCCCCACGGCAGGATGACCACGCCGTACAGCCCCGTCTCACCGCTGCGGCTGGTCAGCTCGCTCGCGATGTTGTTCAGGAGCCGGTCGCGGTCCCCGCTCTCGTTCTCCTGGAGTTCGGCGAGGGCGTAGTTGAGCCCGGCGCGGTGGTCGTTGACCGCGGAGTCGATCTTGGCGTCGAGGAGCCCGCCCCGCACCTGGGAGATCAGCACGTACCCCAGGCCGGCGATGACCAGTATGGACAGCACCAGGGTCGTGGAGATGACCCGCAGGTGCAGCGACCGTCGCCAGTTGGACTGCACACCGCGGACCAGGGACCGGGCGGCGCGCTGCGCGAAGAGGTAGGCCCGGGTCAGCCCCGAACCGGGGTCGCCCGGATCCGCTCCGGAGCCGAGCGCGCCGGAGGACGGGTCGGTCCGCTCCCCATCGGAGGCGGCCCCCCGGTCCTCCTCGGGTGCGGCTGCTGTCATTGACCTGAACGGTGGATCAGGCGGTACCGGCCTTGTAACCGACACCGCGGACTGTCACGACGACCTCGGGGTGTTCCGGGTCCTTCTCGATCTTGGCACGCAGCCGCTGCACGTGGACGTTGACCAGTCGGGTGTCGGCGGCGTGCCGGTAGCCCCAGACCTGCTCCAGCAGGACCTCGCGGGTGAACACCTGGCGCGGCTTGCGCGCCAGTGCCACGAGCAGGTCGAACTCCAGCGGTGTGAGGCTGATCTGCTCTCCGTCGCGGCGCACGGCGTGCCCGGCGACGTCGATGGTGATGTCGCCGATCTGCAGCACCTCGGGAGCGGGCTCCTCGGTGCGGCGCAGGCGCACGCGCACACGTGCGACGAGCTCCTTGGGCTTGAACGGCTTGACGATGTAGTCGTCGGCGCCCGACTCCAGGCCGAGCACGACATCGATGGTGTCGGTCTTGGCGGTCAGCATGACGACGGGCACGCCGGACTCGGCGCGGATCTGTCGGCACACGTCGATACCGTCGGCGCCGGGCAGCATCAGGTCCAGGAGCACCAGGTCGGGCTTGGTCTCGCGGAAGGCCTCCAGGGCCTTGTCGCCGTCATGCACGAACGAGGGCTCGAACCCCTCGCCCCGCAGAACGATGCCCAGCATCTCGGCGAGGGCGAGGTCATCGTCGACAACCAGTACACGTCCCTTCATCGGCGTATCCGGCACGCGGGCGCGACCGCAACGCGTGCGGTCCGCACGGTGCCTACTCCTCTCTCTCCTGGAACTAGCGTCTTGGTGATCCGGTGCCTGCTCCCCGCGGCAGGAAAACCGGACGCGTTCCCCCAACCTTGCCACCTTTCGGCGCCGTTGGGAGAGTGGTCGAAGGTGTTCGGCCGTGTGGAGGCCGATGTCGGCCAACCGCGGCGTCGGCGCTGGCCGCGCACGGTTCCCACAAGATCATGGATTCGGCCTCTTGGTAACAGAAAGCATACAAAAGGAATGAAGTGCGTCGGTTGTACCGGTGTGCACCGCGAACCCGCCAATAGCCGGGGGAACCGGCCGGTAGGTTGGATTCCAGCACGACGAGAATCGCGCGCAGACGCTCGCGCAGCGTAACCGAACCCCACGGAGGGCGGGGCCACATGACCCAGGAGGACGGCCGCCGGGACGAACCCGAGGCGGTGCCCGAGCGCTCGGACGAGGAGCGGACGGACTCGCCTGGGGCCGCGGCGACCGAGGGCGGCTCCGCGGCGGACCCGGCCGCGCACGGGGACGGGGGCACCGCTTCCGGAACGCCACGCTTCGCGGCACCCGGGGACTCCGGGTTCGCGGCTCCCGGCGCGACCGCGCCGGAGGGCGGCCGGGAGGGTGCGACGACCCCCGACCACCCGGCTGAGGGCCCGCGGCCCGGATTCGCACCGCCCGGCGGGAGCGCCCCCGGGTTCGCGGCTCCCGGCGGAGGTTCGTCCGAGCACGCACAGCACGGCTACGCTCCGCCCGGCGGAGGCTCGTCCGGATACGCGCCGCCCGGCGGAGGCACACCCGGGTTCGCGGCTCCCGGCGGAGACGCCCCCGGGTTCGCGGCTCCCGGCGGAGGTTCGTCCGAGCACGCACAGTACGGCTTCGCTCCGCCCGGCGGTGGCGAGTACGCCGCGGCCGGGCACCCCCCGGCCGCGGGCCAGTGGGGCGCGCCCGGGCACGCGGTTCCCGGCGGCCACCCGGGCCAGGGACACCCTCCGGGCCCCGGCCACGGCGGCGGGCCGGGCCGGCCGCCCCAGGCGCCCAAGCCCGGTGTGGTCGCGCTGCGGCCGATGACCGTCGGCGACCTGCTCAACGGTGCCTTCAGCCTCATCCGGCACAACCCGAAGACCTTCGTCGGGGTGTCGCTCATCGTCATGGCGGTCGCGAGCATCGTCAGCTCGGTCGGCTTCGGCGGCTACATGTCCGACTACGGCCGCTTCATGGACCAGTTGCTCGCCGACCCGAACTCGATCGACCCCGACGATCCACTGCCCTTCTCCACCTGGTCGCTCGTCGCCCTCTACGGCGGCTCCCTGATCAGCTACGCGGGCACGATCGTGCTGACCGGTCTGCTGACCTGCGCGATCGGCCTCGCCGTCCTGGGCCGCAAGCTCAGCCCCTCCGAGACGTGGGCCGCCGCCAAGCCCCGGCTGGGGGCGGTGGCCGGCCTGGCGCTGCTCCAGCTGGCGATCTCGGTCGGGCTGTCGGTGATCGTGTTCGGCCTCATCGCGGTCGGCGTTCTCATCGGCTTCGCACTCATCTCCTCGGGCGCGGAGGGGGCCGGGGCCGTGGTCATGATCCTGACGGTGCTGATCGGCCTGGTCGGCGGACTCGTGCTGGCCGCCTGGATCTCCGTGCGCATCTACTTCGCCATGCCGATCGTCGTCCTGGAGCGCCTGAGCCCGACCCGGGCCCTGGCCCGGTCCTGGCGCCTGACGCAGGGCAGCTGGTGGCGCGTGTTCGGTGTCCTGCTGCTGACCCTGCTGCTGGTCGGTGTGGTCAGCCAGCTGCTGACCACACCGTTCACGGTGCTGTCGGTCGTGCCCTCCTTCCTCTTCCCCGGTGAGGCCTGGGTCCCCGTCGCCGCGGGCGCCCTCATCTACGTGGGCACCGTCCTGATCTCCTCGTTCACCACGCCCTTCACGGTCGGGGTGAGCACCCTGCTCTACATCGACCTGCGCATGCGCCGCGAGGGCCTGGACCTGAAGCTGCACACCGCCTCCCAGGCGGGCCACGAGGTGGGACCGGAGATCTACCTTCCGGAGAGGCAGGCGTGACACCACACCTCGCAGCCGACCTGGAGGTCACCCGCGACGAGGGACGGCGGCGCGCGCTCGAGGAGCTCACCGACCCGCTGTACGGGGCCCAGGAGCCCTCCCTCATCGACCGCCTGCGGGCCTGGTTCATGGAGCTGCTGCAGCGCCTGGCCGACATGGGCGGCGGCGTGCTGTCCGGGCAGTGGTACCTGGTCGCCCTGCTGGTGGTCGCCGCGGCCCTGGTGATCTGGATGATCGTCTACCTCCGCCCGTCGCGCAGCCGCGCGCGGCGCGTTCCCGTGCACGAGGGCCGGCCGCTCTCGGCGGCCGACCACCGCACCGCCGCCGACGCGCACGAGGCCCGGGGCGAGTACGCGCAGGCCGTCGCCGAGCGGCTGCGCGCGGTCAGCGTCGACCTGGAGGACCGGGCCGTCATCTCGCCCCGCGCGGGCCGCACCGCCACCGAGCTGGCCGCGGAGACCGCCGCGGTCCTGCCGGGCGAGGCGGCGGCGCTGCACGAGGGCGCCGCGATCTTCAACGACGTGGCCTACGGCGACCGCGACGCGACCGCGGACTCCGCGCGCGTGCTGCGTGAGCTGGACGGGCGGCTGCGCGCCGCCCGGCCCGCCCAGGCCGAGGAGGCGCACCCGTGACCGCGACCGTCCCACCGCCAACCGCGCCCGCCGCGGGACAGGACCGCCCGCCCTCGGGCTCGGGGGCCGCGCGCCTGTGGCGCTCCGTCCGCGTCCCGCTCGTGCTGGTCACGGCCCTGGTCGTGGTCTCGGTCCTGCTGTCGCTGGGCACCGAGCAGTTCCCCGAGGGCTACCTGGAGCCGGACAGCGTCTCCCCGGACGGTGCGCGCGCGCTGGTCCGGGTCCTGGAGGAGGACCGCGACGTCGACGTGGTGCGCTCCTCGGCCGACGCCGAGGACGCGCTGGCCGCGGCCGACGGGGACAGCGTCCTGGTCGTCTTCCTCGACCACCGGCTGCTGCCCGAGGAACTGGACTCGCTGGCCGCGCACGAGACCGACACGGTCCTGGTCCAGCCCACCCTGCGGTCCCTGGAGGCGTTCGCGCCGGGCGTCGACGTCACCGGACGCACCGAGCAGGGCGAGACCCTGGCGCCGCTGTGCACCATGACCGAGGCCGTGGCCGCGGGCGACGCCGAGGTCGGGGGCGAGCTCTACGGCGCCCCGGAGGACTCCGGTGCCGTGGGCTGCTACCCGGCCGGCTCGGGCGAGGCCCTGATCCGGGTCGAGAACGGCACCTCCACGACCACCGTGCTGGGCACCGGCGAACCGTTCACCAACACCGAACTCGACGTGGAGGGCAACGCCCCGCTGGCGCTGAACCTCATGTCCGCGGAGAACGTGGTGTGGTTGCGTCCCGACCCGCCGGAGCAGGCGGGTTCGGCGACCCTGGTCGAGCTCCTTCCGCTCGGCCTGCGCTGGGCGGCGGTCCCGCTGGTGGCGGCCCTGGGCCTGCTGGCGCTGTGGCGGGGACGCCGGCTGGGTCCGCTGGTCCCCGAGTCGCTGCCGGTCGTGGTGCAGGCCTCGGAGACCACGCTGGGCCGTGCCGCGCTGTACCGTTCGCGCCACGCGCGGGACCGCGCCGCGCTGGCGTTGCGCCGGGGCTTCCTGGACCGCACGGTGCCCAAGCTCGGCCTGGCCTCCGACGCCGGCGACGAGGCCGTGGTCTCGGCGCTGGCCGCCCGCACCGGCGACGATCCCTCGACCCTGTCCGCCCTGCTGCACCCCGTCGACCCCGACCCGTTCACGGCCGACGACGGCGCGCTCGTTCGCCTGGCCGACGAACTGGACGCCCGCGCCCGGCGGCTGCGGTGACCGGGGTCGGCACGCCATTCGTTCCAGTATCGAGAGAGGTAGACCGCACGTGAGCGCCTTCACACCCGAGGCACTGCCATCCGCCGAGGCGGCGCGATCGGCGCTGACCGACCTGCGCCACGAGGTGGCCAAGGCGGTCGTGGGCCAGGACGAAACGGTGACCGGCCTGGTCGTGGCACTGCTGTGCCGCGGCCACGTGCTGCTGGAGGGCGTGCCCGGTGTCGCCAAGACACTGCTGGTGCGCACGGTCGCCGCGTCCCTGTCCCTGGACACCAAGCGGGTGCAGTTCACCCCGGACCTGATGCCGGGCGACGTGACGGGTTCGCTCGTCTACGACCAGCACACGGCGAAGTTCGAGTTCATGAAGGGACCGGTCTTCACCAACCTGCTGCTGGCCGACGAGATCAACCGGACCCCGCCCAAGACGCAGGCCTCGCTCCTGGAGGCCATGGAGGAGCACCAGGTGACGGTGGAGGGGCGCCCGATGGCGCTGCCGGAGCCGTTCATGGTGGCCGCCACCCAGAACCCGGTCGAGTACGAGGGCACGTACCCGCTGCCGGAGGCGCAGCTGGACCGGTTCCTGCTCAAGGTGACCATCCCGCTGCCCGAGCGCGCCGCCGAGGTGGACATGCTGGGCCGCCACGCGAAGGGCTTCGACCCGGGCGACCTGGCCGCCGCCGGCGTGCGCCCCGTGGCGGGGGCCGCCGAACTGCACGCGGCGCGCCTGGCGGTGGAGCAGGTACGGGTGGCCCCCGAGGTGCTCGGATACATCGTGGACCTGTGCCGGGCGACGCGGATGTCGCCGTCCTTGCAGCTGGGCGCCTCGCCCCGCGGCGCCACGGCGCTGCTGCGCACCAGCCGGGCGTGGGCGTGGCTGACCGGCCGCGACTACGTGACGCCGGACGACGTCAAGGCGCTGGCGAAGGGCACGCTGCGGCACCGGATCGCGCTGCGGCCCGAGGCCGAGCTGGAGGGCGCGACCAGCGACGGAATCCTGGACGGTGTGCTCGCCTCCGTCCCGGTGCCCCGCTGATGGTGGTCACCGGCCGCGCCGCGCTCCTGGCCCTGGTGGCGGTGGCGGCGGTGGCGATCTCGGGTGATCTGGGCCCGGTCGTGACGGCGGTGGCCCTGGGGCTGCTGGTGGCACTGATCGCGGTGGACCTCCTGCTGGCCGCGAGCCCCCGCGCCCTGCGGCTGTCGCGGGAGGGTGAGACCTCGCTGCGGCTGGGCGACTCGGCGACCGTGTCCGTGACGCTGACCAACCCGTCCCGGCGACGGTTGCGGGGTTCGGTGCGCGACGCCTGGCCGCCGAGCGCTCACGCCGCGCCGCGTTCGCGTGCGCTGACCGTCGACGCCGGTGAGCGGCGCCGCGTGAGCACGACGCTGACCCCCACCCGTCGGGGCGACGCCCGGGCCGCGGGGTTGACCGTGCGCAGTGTGGGTCCGCTGGGACTGGCGGGGCGGCAACGGACGCTGTCGGCGCCATGGACCGTACGGACGCTGCCGCCGTTCCACAGCCGCCGGCACCTGCCGGGGAAGCTGTCGCGACTGCGGGAGCTGGAGGGCCAGCACACGGCGATGGTGCGCGGGCAGGGCAGCGAGTTCGACTCGCTGCGCGACTACGTGCCCGGTGACGACGTCCGGTCCATCGACTGGCGCGCGACCGCCCGGGGCGAAGGCGTGGTGGTGCGCACCTGGCGACCCGAACGCGACCGCCGCATCCTCATCGTGCTGGACACGGGCCGCACGTCGGCGGGGCGCGTGGGCGACACCCCGCGCCTGGACCACGCCATGGACGCCGCGCTGCTGCTCGCCGCCCTGGCGGGCAAGGCGGGCGACCGGGTGGACTTCCTGGCCTACGACCGGCGCACGCGGGCACAGGTGCGCTCCTCGGGCAAGGGCAGCCAGGTCGGCCGGATCGTGGAGGCGATGGCGCCGCTGGAGGCGGAGCTGGTCGAGTCCGATCCGGCGGGGCTGGTGGGCACGATCCTGGGCACCCAGGGGCGGGCCAGGAAGCTGGTGGTCCTGCTGACCGACCTCAACGCCGCCGCGTTGGAGGAGGGGCTGCTGCCCCGGCTGCCCGCGCTGACCGCCCGTCACCTGCTCATGGTCGCGGCGGTCCGCGACCCGGCCGTGGACTCGATGGCCGAGGAGCGGGGCGGCGCCGAGGCGGTGTACCGGGCCGCGTCCGCCGAGCGCACGCTCGACGAGCGCCGCCGGGTGACCGCCGAGCTGCGGCGGCTGGGCGTGGAGGTGGTCGACGCCGATCCCGAGCACATCGCGCCGGCCCTGGCCGACGCCTACATCAACCTCAAGGCCCAGGGGCGGCTGTGAGCCGCACGGGCCCCAGGACCAGGCGGCGGGCGTCATCCGCCCCGTCCTGATCCCTGGGGCCCCGGCCGACCGGGGCGCCCTCACACCGGGCACCGGTCCGGGACGAGGAGGCGCCCACCGGCTCCCTGCCTGGTCGAGGTGCGGTCCCCGCTCATGACCCGGTGGACGGCCTCGCCGAACGCCCGGGCCATGTGCGCGGGGGTGTAGTCGGCGAGTGCGCTCCGCAGGCTCCGGGCGTGCCCGGCCATGCGGTCGTAGTCGTCCATGAGCTCGGCGATCGCCTGGACGATGACCCGGTGGCGCGGGCCCGCGTACGGACGCGCCGACCCCATGGTCCGCCCGTAGGAGGAGACGGTGCCGGCGTCCTCGACCACGAACCGGCGCCCGGCCTCCCCGGCGATCCCGCCCGGTTCCGACAGCAGTTCGGCGAACCCGTTCCCGTTCCCCCGTGCGACGAGGAAGGGCCTGCCCCGCGCGGCGCACTCTCCGGCCACGAGTCCGTACGCCTCGTTCTCCGAGGCGACGACGAGGGCGTCGCACGCGTCGATGTCGGCGTCGACGCGTGCGCGGTCCTCCGTGAAGGGCAGGACGCGGACCGCTCCGGCCTGCCCGGCCACGTCGTCCATGAACGCCTGGAACGAGGTCACCTGACCGGGCGGCACCCCTCTGAGGGTGAGCCGCACGCGCCGGTCGCCCCATCGGAGCAGATCGCCCACCGCACGGGCCACGTCCAGCGCGCCCTTGTTCCGGTCGACGACCCGGCCGAGCATGAGGAGCTCGAAGACCGGTCCCTTCCGGTGCGGGGCTCCGGTCACGGGGGTGACACCTGGGATCAGCTCGTGGACGGGGGTCCGGGAAGAAGAGCCCTCCTCCCCCACCAGCCGTCGGGCATCACGCGCGGCCTTGGGACCAGGGGCGAAGACGAGATCGGACTCCCGGAAGATCTCCCTGTGGATCTCCGCTACGCGGCCGCCGTTTCCGATGTCCCCCAGAGCCTCACCCAGCCCCCGTGGATCCATGTGCAACGCGTTCGCCGTGACCGCGGTGGGATAAAAGGTCCTGCGCAGGAGATTGGCTTCCCTGCCCGAAGTCCATCCGGACCCCAACACCATGTCGAAGTGGAAGGGGTTCGAAGGCAGACCGATGTCCTTCGGCCAATGGCTCCGTATGGCCTCGTTCAGTACAGCACGGGCTTTGTCGACCTGTGTCGGGCGCCCGCCACCGGTGAGCGCGCAAACCTTCACGTTCCCGTAGTCACTGACTCCGCCGACCGTCAGCAGAGTGACCTGGGCGTCCTCGGCCAACGCAGCCAGCAGCATACGGTTGAGCACGGCCCCACCATCATCGGTGATACCGCTGTGCAGGACCGCCAGACAGCGGGGTGGGCGCTGAGCGCTGGTGAATCGGATCAGACTCCCGACACGGGTTCGAGGAACGCCGTCCACTCGTCTCGGGTGAAGCCGAGGAAGCCCAGCTCTGCGTTGCGCGAGTCCCTGACGCAGAGGCGGTCACCGATCTCGGCCACCTCCACACAGTTGCTGTTGAAGTCGCTGTAGGAGGACTTCCACCATTGCACCCCCGTGACATCCGATCCGCTCCCCACAGACACACCTCCGCGCTCGATCGACACAGAGCAAACCTAGGCCTCGCCCTCAGTCCATTCCAGAGCCGATCGTCCGATATTGGACATGCGTCACAGTCGTACCAACGCGGCTCACGGCCTGGACGATAGACGGGCAGGATGGGGGCATGGCTTCTCCCCCCGACGCTCATGACAACACCGTCCGCGGTGCCGTGTCCGGTCAACTGGTACAGGCCAGGGACATCCACGGCGGCGTGACCATCAACGTCCCGGCCGCACCCCCCGCACCGCTCGCGGACGTGTCCCTGGACCCACCCCGCCTCGCGACGGCCGTGCGCGGGCGGGAAGGGCTGTTGGAGACGCTCAGCGCAGCCATGGAGGTGGGCGCGCCCGTTCCCCACGTCCTCACCGGACCCGGCGGGTTCGGCAAGACGACCGTGGCCGCGGCCCTGGCCGAACGGGCTCGCGCGGACGGGTGGACGGTGTTCTGGGTGCGTCCGGGGAACGTGGCGGCGAGCATGCTGGAGGCCGCCGTCGAAGTCGGGGGCTCCCGGACGGAGGCCGACCAGGTCAGGCCGACCCGGCATCAGGCGGCCCGGTGGGTGTGGCGGCACCTGGACCAGGCGCCCCGGCCGTGGCTGCTGGTCATCGACAACGCGGACCGTCCCGAGGAGCTGGACCCGGAGAACCGGCCGGGCGACCAGCTCGGGTGGATGCGAGCCAGCCCCGGCGGATTCGTCTTGGTCACCAGCCGTGTGGACGATCCGGCACAGTGGGCGCCTGCGCACGTTCACCGGCTCGGAGAACTGGACGCGACGGCCGCGGCCAAGACCCTCACCGATCACGCGGGCATGACCGAACTCGCCGGAGCGGACGAACTCGCCGCTCGTCTGGGCGGGGTCCCCCTGGCGCTCTTCCTGGCCGGACGCATCTTGGCGACGCATCAAGTGCTCTTCCCCGACGCACGGGCGCTCTTCGCCGCACTGGATCAGAACGTGTCCGCGATGGACGAACTCGCCGCACCGTTCGTCACCGGTGGCGAAGCCGAGCGCCAGCTGCTCTCCGGGGTCTGGAAGCTGTCCGTACGCCTGGTGGCGGAGCAGGACCCGCACGCGGCCACCCTGCTCGGGGTGCTCGCGGTCCTGGGATCCGACGGTACCGACGTCCCCCTGCGCAGGCTCCCCGTCTCAGAGCTGCGAGGGGGCGCACTCGATGGTCTGGACGAGACCGGTCTGGCCCGCACGATCAACGCGCTGGTCGTCCACGGGCTGGTCGCCCTCACGCGTGCGCGCGACGAGACCTGCCTGCGCCTGCACCCTCTGATAGCCGAGACCGTTCGCGCGGCACTCACCGCAAGCGACCTCCCCGGCCTGGAAGTCGTCGAACGACTCCTGGGAACACAGCACCACAGCGATCCCCACTTGGAGTTCGCCGGGTACACGGCGCTCAGCCGGCTCTACTCGGTGCTGCGCCCGGACCACCCCCGGACGCTGGCCGTGCTCGTCGCCGCGGCGCACTCGATGCTCCTCCTCGGCCACTTCGACGATGCCACGGGGGCCCTGACCGAGCTCGTTCCGGTGGCACGCTCCACCATCGGTGACGACCACCCGACCACGCTGGCCGCCCGGCACCATCTCGCCGAGGCACACCAGAACACCGGGCGCCTGGACGAGGCCGAGGAGACCCATCGCGACGTGCTCAAGGCGCGCCGCAGGGTTTTCGGGCCCGACCACCCCCGGGTCCTCGACAGCCGCCACCAGCTGGCCATGATCCACGGAATGCGCGGTGCCTGGGACACGGCCGAGCGCGAGTCGCGCACTGTGCTGGAAGCCCGCGTCCAGCTTCTCGGCCTCAGCCACTTCTCCACCCAGGTCGCCATGGAGAACCTGGCCTTCGTCATCATGCGGCAGGGCGACCCGGAGTCCGCGGAGGCGATGTTCCGACGTGTGTGGGAGATCCGGACCCGGTTGTGGGGCGAACACCACCACACGACCGCACAAGCCGAGTACTACGTCGGTGTGGCGTGCCTGGAACAGGGCGACCTCGTGTCGGCACTTGACGCGTTCGCCCACGTCCTGGCGGTGCGAACGGACACCCTGGGGACAGAGCACCCCGATACTCGTCGGACCCGTGAGCGCCTGGCGGAGGCCGAAAAGCGCCTGGGCCGGTCCTGAGTCCGGATCAACCTGTCGGCACTGCGATCAACCGAACGAACCCCCACCACGCGCGTGCGGTGAATACCAGTTCCGCGTGCCCCCGATGGGTGGAGTCCCGAACCAGCATGCCGGCCGGGCCCGAGTAGGCCGCCTCCAGACAATACGCCGATTCATAGGAGCTGTGGCTGCTCTTGAACCACGACCGTTCCTCCACCGGGGCCACCTCCAGGCATGCTCCCTCATACGTGCTGTACGAACTCTTGAACCAGTGGGGGGCGTCGTCCATGGGGCCGATGATGGCACGGGAGCCCCTCCCCCGCAGGGGGGTTCAGCTCACCGGGACGGCGGCCGGGGCGCCCTTGATGTCGCCCGTCTCCCCCTCCAGGTGGGCCTTGCGGCCGACCGTGAACACGTAGGCGAGGAACAGCACCTCGGCGACCACACCGATACCGATGCGCAGCCAGGTGGTGTGGACCCAGCCGGTGACGAATCCCTCGATGAGGCCGGAGACGAACAGCACCACCACGAGCCCCAGGACCACCGCGATGGCCGCGCGGGCCTCCTCTCCCAGGGCGCGCATGCGGGTGCGGTCGCCGGGCGCGATGATCGTCCAGCCCAGCTTCAGGCCCACGCCGCCCGCCACGAACACCGCCGTCATCTCCAGCAGGCCGTGCGGCAGGATCAGCCCGAAGAACTGCTCTCCGCGTCCGTGGCCGATCATCATCCCCGCCGCGAAACCGAGGTTGACCCCGTTCATCGCCAGCACGTACAGCGTCGGCAGCCCGAAGGCCACACCGAAGATGATCGCCTGTGCCGCCACCCACGCGTTGTTGGTCCACACCTGGGCCGCGAACGAGCCGGCCGGGTTCTCCACGTAGTAGTTGGCGAAGTCGTGCTCGACGTAGCGGGCCATCTCCTCGGGTGTGCCCACCGCGTGCATCACGTCCGGGTTGGTCACCATCCACACGGCCACGGCCGTCGAGAGCAGCACCGTGCCCGCGGAGACGCCGATCCACCACCACCGCAACCGGTAGAGCACCGCCGGGAACACCCGTGTGAAGAACGCCGCCGCGTCGCGCCAGGCGGGCGCGTGCGCGCCCGTGACCGCGGAGCGGGCCCGGGCCACCTGCGTCGACAGACGGCCCACCAGGGCCGGGTCCTGGCCGGAGGAGCGCACCACCGACAGGTGCGTGGACACCCGCTGGTAGAGGTCGACGAGTTCGTCGATCTCCGCCCCCCGCAGCGACCGGCGCCTACGCACCAGGTCGTCCAGCCGTTTCCACTCCTGGGCGTGCGCGGCGGCGAAGACGTCGATATCCACGCATTGGACCCTACTGGATCGGCCCCCACCGGTGCCCGCCGGTGCGAACGTGCCTGAGGTGCGCCGGGTAATGTCGAGAGGACGGTTGCAGTCGGCCCTCAAGGGAGTGTGTGCTGGTGTCCTACCCCGGAGGCGGTGAGACCAGTGGCGACGTCTACGGCGTCACACCGCTGGTCACAGGTGACGCGGTGGTCCTCGATCTGAGGCCCGCCGGCTTCGCCACGCGGGCCGCCGCCATCGCCATCGACGCCCTCGTCCAGTTGATAGCCCTGGCCGTGCTGATCGTGCTGGTGGCCTGGATGAGTTTCGGCGTGGACGTGGCCGCCACGAGCGCGGTCTCCCTCGCGGGCCTGGTGCTGATCCTGGTCGGTTATCCGACGGCGTTCGAGACCATCTCCCGCGGCCGCTCCCTCGGCAAGATGGCCATGGGCCTGCGCGTGGTCGGCACCGACGGCTCCCCCGAGCGCTTCCGCCAGGCGCTGGCGCGGGCCCTGGCCGGGTTCGTGGAGATCTGGATGTTCACGGGGGTGGTCGCGCTGATCACGTCGATGATCAACCGGGACGGCCGCCGCGTGGGCGACTTCGTGGCCGGGACCATGGTCGTGGAGGAGCGCACCGGGCGGCGCAGGGTCGAGCACATCCCGATGCCGCCGCAGCTGGCCGGGTGGGCCGCCGGCGCCGAACTCTCCGGCCTGGCCGAGGAGACCGCAGCGGCCGCCCGCCAGTACGTGCTGCGCTACCAGGAGCTGGCCGAGCACACCCGGCACGAGATGGGCGCACGCCTGGCCGACCAGGTCGCCGCCCAGATCAGCCCGCCCCCGCCGCCCGGCACCACGCCGCCCTACTTCCTGGCCGCCGTCCTGGCCGAGCGCCGGCGCCGCCACCTGGACACCGCTCAGCGCCCCCGCTACTGATCCGCGGGCCGGGGCCCGCTCCTCCCGGGCGCGCGGCAGGCCGCGCGCCCGGGAGCACGGACACGGCCCTCAGGGCCGCCAGGAGCTCAGGTAGGCCTCCTGGCCCGCGGTGAGGGCGTCGATGCGCACGCCCAGCTCCGCCAGTTCGAGCCGGGCCACCTCGGTGTCGGTCTCGACCGGAACGTCGACCACGCCCGGGGCCAGGTCGGCGTGCGAGCGGGCCAGCCACTCCGTGGTCAGGGCCTGCACCGCGAAGGACAGGTCCATCACCGCGGCCGGGTGCCCCTCGGCGGCGCCCAGGTTGACCAGGCGCCCCTCCGACAGCAGCAGGACACGGCGGCCGTCGGCGAACACGTACTCGTCGGCCTGCTCGCGCACGCCCCGGTTCACGGTGACGGCCAGGGCGTCGAGCGCGTCGAGGTCGATCTCCAGGTCGAAGTGGCCGGAGTTGGCCAGGATCGCGCCGTCCTTCATCCGCTCCAGGTGCTCGCCGGCGACCACGTCGCGGTTGCCGGTGACGGTGACGAACACGTCCCCGACCGGTGCGGCCTCCGCCATCGTCGTGACGGTGTAGCCCTGCATCACCGCGTCCAGCGCCTTGACGGGGTCGACCTCGGTGACCACCACGCGCGCGCCCATGCCGCGGGCGCGCTCGGCCAGGCCCCGTCCGCAGTACCCGAAGCCCGCGACGACGACGGTGCGGCCCGCCAGCATCGCGTTGGTGGCCCGCAGGATGCCGTCGATGGTCGACTGTCCGGTGCCGTACCGGTTGTCGAACATGCGCTTGGTCGCGGTGTCGTTCACGGCCACCATCGGCAGCCGCAGTTCGCCCTCGGCGCTCATCCGGCGCAACCGGATGACGCCCGTGGTGGTCTGCTCGCAGCCGCCGAGGATGCCCTCCAGCAGGTCGGGGCGCTCGGAGTGCACCGTGTTGACCAGGTCGCACCCGTCGTCCAGCAGCAGGTGCGGCCGCGTCTCCAGCACGGTGACGAGGTTGCGGTCGTAGGCGACGGGGTCCATGCCGGCCCACGCGTGGACCGACACCCCGTACTCGGCCACCAGGGCGGCGGCGGTGTCGTCCTGGGTCGAGACCGGGTTGGACGCGGCCAGGGCGAGTTCCGCGCCGCCCGCGCGCAGGGCGCGCAGCAGGTTCGCGGTCTCGGCCGTCACGTGCAGGCACGCGGCGATCCGCAGGCCCTCCAGCGGCCGCTCGGCCGCGAAGCGCTCGCGCACGGTGCGCAGCACCGGCATGGAGCGCTCGGCCCAGTCCACCCGGCGGACCCCGGCCTCCGCGAGGCCGAGGTCCGCCACCTCGTGTGCGGGCTCGGTCATGCCCGTCCCACTGCCGGGGTGCGGTCCGCCAGGACCCGCCCTGCCGCGCGAGGGTCCGGCACGGCTCTCACCGCGTTCTCATCGATCGACAGGGAAAGCACCCTGACTCCTTCTCCGGACGTACGGTGCCCGCGCCGGGCCGCCCGTTCCCGACGGGCGGCCCGGTACGGCACGCGCTAGTAGCGGTAGTGGTCGGCCTTGTACGGTCCGGCGACGTCGACGCCGATGTATTCGGCCTGCTCCTTGGTGAGGGAGGTCAGCTTGACGCCCAGGGCGTCCAGGTGCAGCCGCGCGACCTTCTCGTCGAGGAGCTTGGGCAGCGTGTACACGGCCGTCGGGTACTCGTCGGGCTTGGTGAACAGCTCGATCTGCGCGATGACCTGGTTGGTGAAGCTGTTGGACATCACGAAGCTGGGGTGGCCGGTGGCGTTGCCCAGGTTGAGCAGGCGTCCCTCGGAGAGCACCAGGACGGACTTGCCGTCCTGGAAGGTCCACTCGTGGACCTGCGGCTTGATCTCCTTCTTCTTGACGCCGGGCACCTTGGCCAGGCCGGCCATGTCGATCTCGTTGTCGAAGTGGCCGACGTTGCCGACGATCGCCTGGTGCTTCATCCGGGTGATCTGGTCGGCCATGATGACGTTGAAGTTGCCGGTGGTGGTGATGAAGATGTCACCGGTGTCCAGCACGTCCTCCAGGGTGGTGACCTGGAAGCCGTCCATCGCCGCCTGCAGGGCGTTGATCGGGTCGATCTCGGTGACGATCACGCGGGCGCCCTGGCCGCGCAGGGCCTCGGCCGCGCCCTTGCCGACGTCGCCGTAGCCGCAGACCACGGCGACCTTGCCGCCGATGAGGACGTCCGTGGCGCGCATGATGCCGTCGGGCAGCGAGTGGCGGATGCCGTACTTGTTGTCGAACTTGCTCTTGGTGACCGAGTCGTTGACGTTGATCGCCGGGAACGGCAGGGTGCCGTCGCGCTGCATCTCGTACAGGCGGAGCACGCCGGTGGTGGTCTCTTCGGTGACGCCGCGGATGCCGGAGGCGATCCTGGTCCACTTGCCGGAGTCGGCGGCCAGGCTCTTCTGGAGCAGGCCGAGGACGACCGCGAACTCCTCGCTGTCGGCCGTGGAGGGGTCCGGCACGGCGCCGGCCTTCTCGTAGGCGGCGCCCTTGACGACGAGCATGGTGGCGTCGCCGCCGTCGTCCAGGATCATGTTGGGGCCCTCGGCGCCGGGCCAGGTGAGCGCCTGCTCGGTGCACCACCAGTACTCCTCCAGCGTCTCCCCCTTCCAGGCGAAGACGGGGACGCCCTTGGGGTCCTCGGGAGTGCCGTCGGGGCCCACGACGATCGCGGCCGCGGCGTGGTCCTGGGTGGAGAAGATGTTGCAGCTGACCCAGCGCACCTCGGCGCCCAGGGCGACCAGGGTCTCGATGAGGACGGCGGTCTGCACGGTCATGTGGAGCGAGCCCATGATGCGCGCGCCGCTGAGCGGCTTGCTGTCCCCGTACTCGGCGCGGGTGGCCATGAGCCCGGGCATCTCGTGCTCGGCGAGCCGGATCTCGTCGCGTCCGAACTCGGCCAGGGACAGATCGGCGACCTTGAAGTCGAAAGCCATGCGTTCCTCACTCGTCATCGTGGTTGCACCACGATTCTAGAGCCGCACGGAGGGCCACGGCACAAAGCTGACAATCGAATGTCAACTTTGCCCTCGTTGGTCTCCGGTTTCGATTAGTGTCGCCTTCATGGCCGCCCGCGACGACGCCCCGCGCACACCCGACCGCTCCCCCTGGACGGCCGGGCCCGTACCGATCTCGGCGGCCGCCGAGCAGGTGGGCACCAGCGCCCGGATGCTGCGCTACCGCGAGGGACTCGGGCTGTTGCCCCGTACCCAGGAGCAGCCGACCGGCCGCGGCCACCGGCACCGCAGGTTCACCGAGGAGGACCTGCGCACGATCGCCACGGGCCTGGAGTTGGAGCGCGAGTTCGACATCCCCCCGGCCGCGCTGGCGTTCGCTCTGCGCGTGCTCGCCGAACCCGAGGTGCTGGCGCGGGTCCGCGAGCACGGCGAGCGCCTGGGCCGCCTGGCGGCCGCGCCCACCCGCGCGTTGGACTTCGACAAGCAGAAGGCGATGCGGCTCCTGCAGGACCGGCGCCGCTGAACCCGCCCGGCGGGGCCCGACGCCGCTCCCGACGCGGGGTTGACACCCCTGCGCGGCCGGTCACGGCCACAGATGGAGCCCCGTGACAGGTTTTGGCGGGGAGCGCACGGGCTACGGAGTCTCACGTGGATACCCTTAGCGGCAGCGCTGCTCCGGACCGTCTTCCGGAGCGCGTGCGCGATGACCTCATGGACGTTGACCGGCTCCGGGCGATCTGGGCCCAGCACCGCCAGGGCCAGTCCCGGGAGGCCCGCGGAGCCGCGCGACGGGCGTCCATGGACCGCCGCGTCCGGCAGATGGGCGGCGGCCCCGCCCTGGAGTCACTGTTGGAGTCCGCCGCCGGCGACCGGATGTCCGGGCGCCCGGTGACCGCCGAGGTCGTCGAGGAGCTCCACCGCGACGCCGCCGCCCTGCCCGACGACTGCGCCTCCCGCTCGCCCCGGGGCGAGCTCGGCGCCGAACGGGCACGCCGCCTGGCCGAGGCCGCCGCGCTCCCGGCGCATCCGGTGGTGCGGGCCGCCCACACCTACGCCGAGTGCGTGGCCGTGCTGACCGAGCTGGACGCGTCGGCCACGCCCCGCGACCGGTCCCCGTGGGTCCTGCCGTGGGTCCTGGCGTCCCTGGTCCTGCGCCGCGCGGACTTCCCGCCGCTGCTGCCGGATCCGGCGTCGGAGCCGGCCCGCCCCGACGACGGCTTCGCCACCCTGGTGAGCCGGTTCGCCCGCCTGGTGACCGGCGCCCTGCGCGACGAGCTGAGCTGGGCCCCCGACACCGTCCCCGGGCCCCGCCCCGCGATCCCGCCGCTGGCCGCGGTGCTGCGCAGACGGCTCCAGGACTACCTCCACGCGCGCGCGGAGTCGGTGTCGCTGATCCTGCGCTCCATGGACCCCGAAGCCCGCTCCTCGGTGCGTTCGGGGGGCGCGGACGCCCCGTCCGCGGACGCCGTCGGCGCCGCCGCGGCGGCGCCCACCGTGCTCACCCCGGGGGCCGCGCACTGGTGGACGGTACTGGAACTGGCGGTCGGCGACGCGTCGCTGACCCTGGCCGTGGTCGTCCAGGAGATCGGGCACCCGCGCACCGGGGTGCTCGCGGTGACCGCCAACGCCCGTCTGGCCACCCCCGACGGCGTGCGCGACGCCCTGGACATGGCCGTCGAGGACAGTGTCACCGTCATGCCCACCGACTGCGCGGACGACCGGTGGCCGCAGGTGCGCGACCTCGTCGACGAGGCCCTCTCGCGCTCCATGCAGGCGCTCACCCGCCTCTGAGACCCCGTGAGGCCCCGCGGGCCGTCCACGTTCGGGCTCCGAGGCCCCGCACGCCTCAGGTCATCCGTCGCCGTCGGCGTCGAACCGTCCCGGTCGCCGCACGGTCCCGCTCGCGTGGGCGGGGACGTCACCGTCGACCCCTCGCTGCCCCAGGAGCAGGCGCAGGGCGCGCCGCATGCGGTCCAGTGCGCGGCCGTCGTCGGGGCGTACCAGGAACTGGTAGTAGGCGGCGGCCGCCACGAGTTCGGCGAGGATCTCCACGTCGGTGCCCGCGGGCAGGCCGCCGCGGTCGACCTCGGCCCGCAGGCGGTCGAGCAGGGGGCGGCGGCGCGGCCGGATGTAGCGCTCCCAGTAGACCCGGCGCAGTTCGGGGTTGCCGAGGGACTGGGTGAGGCGGATCCGGATCAGCCGGTGGGTGCGCGGGTCGTCGCCGACGGACTCCGGGCCGAGCCACGGTTCGAGGTCGGCCACGAGGTCACCGGTGTCGGGGATGTGCGGCACCTCGCGCACGCTGTCCAGGGCCTCGGCGATGAGCTCCTCGCGCGACTCCCACCGCCGGTAGAGCGTCGCTCGGGCGACCCCGGCGCGCTCGGTGATCGCGGCCACCGTCACCCGCCCCGGATCCTCGTGTTCGAGCAGGAGTTCCGCCGTCGCGTCCAGGAGCGCGCTGCGGGCGGCCTCCTCGCGCGGCCGTCCCGGGCCGCGTGCTGTCTGCGTGGGCATGGTGGTCCTCGGGGTCTGGTCGTCCCGCCGCGTGGCGGACGGGCACGGAGGGGTCTGGACGCGTCCGGCCCCGGGCACGGTGCGCGCCCGGTCCGAACCGCAGGAACCTACCGTGCCCGGGTGAGCGTCAGGCGTCCTGGATCAGTCGGGCGCGTAGCCGCGGGACGACGTCCTCGGCGAGGCCGGCCGCGCGGAGACCGCCCAGCGGGTCCCCGTGGCGCTCGGCCATGAGCCGCCAGAAGGCGCGCATGGTCGCGGCCCGCGCCCCCATGACCGGCCCCTGGACGGCCGCCGCTCCGGCGAACGCGCCGCCGTGCTCGGGGCGGACCAGGTGCGCGACCCTGCGGGCGATCCCGGGCAGGGTCTCCTCGGTGCGGGCGTAGTCCCGCACGACCGCCTCCTCCCCGGCTCCGACCGCCGCGAGCAGCAGGGCGGCCAGCACTCCGGTCCGGTCCTTGCCCGCCGCGCAGTGGGCGTCGCCGGACACACGTGCGGGCCGCGGCGGGGTGCGGCGCGGCCCGAGAGTGGACGAGGCGGAACCTAGGAGAGCGCGATGATGAGGATCACGAGCACCAGGATCACGATGGTGATCAGGACCGCCGGGATGACCCAGCTCTGCTGGAGGACGGACTCCTGCTCGACGGGGCGCGGCATGGGCTGCGGCATCCCGGGGCGGGAGAAGGTCTGGTTGGGGTTCATGCCCGTGGCCAGCGGGTTGCCCGCGTGCGGCGCCACGTGCGGCGCGGGCCGCTGCTGGGGGTAGCCGCCGGGGGCTCCGGGCACGCCGGGCATGCCCGGAGTGCCGGGACGGGGGTTGGACATCCCCGGGTGGCCGCCGAACCCGTGGCGGGGGTCGGAGCTCATGGGGTGGCCCATCTGGCCCGGCCGCGGGTTGGACATCCCCGGGGGCTGGCCCATGCGGGGGTCCGAGGTCATCGGGGGGTGCCCGCCGGTGGCGTGCTGCTGGGGGTGGGGCGGCTGCGGCTGCGGGGGCCCCTGGGGCCGCAGGGGCGGCACCTGGCCGCCGGTGAGCAGACCCGTCTGGGCGATCTGCTCGCCCTGCTTGAGGGCGTCGTCGGCGGAGGAGGCGTCGGCCGGTCCGTCGTGGCCGAGCAGGCGCATGAGCAGGGTCTGCGCGTTGGGGCGGTTGTCGGGGTTCTTGTCCAGGCAGGCCTCGACGATCGGACGCAGGTCCTCGTCCATGCCGTCCAGCTCCGGCGGCGCGCTGACGACCCGGTGCACCACCGCGGGCACGGTGTCGGCGCCGAAGGGCGCCTTGCCGGTGGAGGCGAACGCGATGACGCAGCCCCAGGCGAAGATGTCGCACTTGTCGGTGATCCCGCGGCCCTCGATCTGCTCGGGCGCCATGTAGGAGGGCGTACCGACGATCGAGTTGGTCATGGTGGCCGTGCCGTCGTCGATCCGGGCGATGCCGAAGTCGATCACCCGCGGACCGTCCGGACCCAGGAGGACGTTGCCGGGCTTGAAGTCGCGGTGCACGATCCCGGCCTTGTGGATGGCCACGAGCGCGGTCGCGGTCGAGACCGCCAGTCGCTGCAGGCGCGAACCCTTCTGGGTGGCGCCCTTGGCGATGGTCTCCTGGAGGTCCTTGCCGGGCACGAACTCGCTGACCACGTAGGGCGGGTCGCTGTCGAGCTGGGCGTCGATGATCGCGGCGGTGCAGAAGGAGGCGACCTTCTGCGCGGCGCGGACCTCCTTCTCGAACCGCTTGCGCAGGTCGGTGTCCTGGGACCACTGGTCGTTGAGGACCTTGACCGCGAACTCCTCGCCGTCGGGGGCCTCCGCCAGATAGACGACGCCCTGGCCACCCTTTCCGAGGCGTCCGGTCACGCTGTATTCACCGAACGATACGGGGTCGCTCGGCCGTAGCGATTCGGGACCGGGCATCTGTGTCCTCCAGGGAGGTCGTCTTGGCGGGGCGCAGCACCAGGGTACGGGTTGTGGGGAATACCGCGACGCGGTCCCTCACGTCCGAAAGGGACACCTCGGCCCCTGTCGCTCCCGATATGACTGCTGAAACGTCCGTAACGTTCCCTCCGACCTCAACCGATTTTTCGGGCCTCGTCGACCAGCAGGACCGGAATGCCGTCCCTGATGGGGTAGGCGAGGCCGCTCTCGTCACAGACCAGTTCGTCGGTCTCGGGGTCGTGGCGCAGCGGGGCCTGGCTCTGCGGGCAGGCCAGGATCTCCAGCAGCCAGTCGTCGATCTTCGTGCTCATCGTTCTCGTTCCTCATAGGGGGCCGGGGCCGTCGGGCCCGGGCCGTGGTGCCGGCGGAGCGGGACGGGCGCGGCGGCCGGCGGTCCGCGCCCGTCCCTCCATGATGCCTGGTCAGGCCCGGACGATCGCCAGGACCTCGTCGCGCAGCGCGGCCACGCCGGCGTCGTCGGCGGCCTCGACGTTGAGCCGCAGCAGCGGCTCGGTGTTGGAGGCGCGCAGGTTGAACCAGGCGCCGCCCGGCAGGGTGACGGTCATGCCGTCGAGGTCGTCGATCGTGACGCCCTCACGGCCCTCGAAGGCCGCGCGTACCGCCGCCATGCGGCCGGCGGCGTCGTCGACCTTGGAGTTGACCTCGCCGGAGGCCGCGTAGCGCGTGTACTCCCGGGTGATCTCGGAGAGCGGACGGTCGTCCGTCCCCAGGACCCGCAGGACGTGCATCGCGGCGAGCATACCGGTGTCGGCCTTCCAGAAGTCCCGGAAGTAGTAGTGGGCGGAGTGCTCGCCGCCGAAGATCGCCCCGGTCTCGGCCATCGTCGCCTTGATGAAGGAGTGGCCGACGCGGGTGCGCAGGGGGACCCCTCCGCGCTCGCGCACGATGTCGGCGACGGCGGCCGAGGTGATGAGGTTGTGGATGATGGTGGCCCCGGGCTCGCGCTTGAGCTCCTCGGCGGCCACCAGGGCGGTGATCGCCGAGGGCGGCACGGCCTCGCCGCGTTCGTCGATGACGAAGCAGCGGTCCGCGTCGCCGTCGAAGGCCAGGCCGATGTCGGCCCCGGACTCGCGCACCTTGGCCTGGAGGTCGACGAGGTTGTCGGGGTCGAGGGGGTTGGCGGGGTGGTTGGGGAAGGTCCCGTCCAGCTCGAAGTACAGGGGCACGATCTCCAGCGGGAGGCCGCCGTCCTGCAGGACGGCCGGCACGGTGTGGCCGCCCATCCCGTTGCCCGCGTCCACGGCGACCTTGAGCGGACGGACGTCCGACAGGTCCACCAGGTCGCGCAGGTAGGCGGCGTAGCCGGGCAGCAGGTCCTTCTCCGTGACCGAGCCCCGCGGCCCGTCGTGCGCCGGGCCCACCCGTCGCCCGCCATCGCCCGTCGAGGGCGCTTCGCGCGAGGACGGGCTACCACCCTCAACGGAGGCCTTCGGCCCGGACAGACTCTTTTCCGCGAGTCGGCGGATCTCGTCGAGTCCGGTGTCGGCGCTGATGGGCGCCGCGCCGGCCCGGCACATCTTGATGCCGTTGTACTCGGCGGGGTTGTGGCTGGCGGTGAACATGGCGCCGGGCAGGTCGAGCTGCCCCGAGCCGTAGTACAGCAGGTCGGTGGATCCGAGGCCGGTGAAGACCACGTCCACGCCCTGGGATGTGACGCCCTCGCCGAAGGCGGTCGCCAGTTCCGGCGATGAGGGGCGCATGTCGTGTGCGACGACGACCGCGGGGCCGCCGACCACGCGCGCGAAGGCCGCTCCGATGGCGCGGGCGATGCCCGCGTCGAAGGTGTCCGGGATCACCCCGCGCACGTCGTACGCCTTGAAGATGCTTCCGAGATCAGCCAATTCAGCTCCGGCCCGGTCGGTTGTGCTCCAGATTCGGTCCCACGCACGGACGGGTCCGCGCGCGCTACAAAACTAGCAAGCGGTCACCGCGTCCCCCCAGGGGCACCACCGGCGGCCGCGGAGGCGGCCGGGCTCAGTCGCGGGGCCTGCGGGGCGGGCCGGGCTCACCGCGGCCGGGGTCGGAGCGGACCACGCGCAGGTGGCCCCGCCGCAGGGTCTCGGAGCCCTCTCCGACGGACTCGGCGGGCTCGCGGCGCGCGGGTGGGCGCGCAGCCTCGCGCACGGCGTCGGCGAGCGCCTCCAGGTCGTCGCTCCCAGGGCCGCCGCCCGAGGTCTCCACCGGCAGGCGTACGACCTCCCACCCGCGCGGGGCGGTCAACCGCTCCGCGTGCATGGCGCACAGGTCGTAGCAGTGCGGCTCCACGTAGGCGGCGAGGGGGCCGAGGACGGCCGTCGAGTCCGCGTAGACGTACGTGAGCGTGAATACGGCTGGTTGTCTGCACGCGGTACGGGAGCAGCGTCGAACTGGGCTCACAGCCACTGACTGTATGCCCTTACCGAGGGACACGCCAGCTTCGTGCCATGAACTGGGCCGTTTCGGGTCATGTCCGCACCATGGCCGCGGTCCCGGTCCGACGGGGTTCCTCCGGCCGTCTCCGGCACGAGTCCACCTTCGAGGCACATGGGACTACGCGCGGGGCCCGGGATGGCTTAGTCTCGAAGTGTGCGACGAGTGCGCCTTTCCAGTGGCCAACCAGACCGAGTGCGGCGCCGGGACCGCCGCGGCCGAGGCATCCGCGGTCCTCTCGTGCCGTCTGACCTGCCGGTATTCCGTAGCCGAGCGCAGGCCTTCGACGACCTTGTCCTGGACGCGGTCGAACGGCTGGAGCGCTTGTGGGCTCGGGAGCTGGCCAACGTCGACTTCCTCGTCGAGGACGTCCCCCCGATTCCGCTCGGGGGGCGCCCGACCGAGTCGATCCCCTTCTCACGCCTGGACACCGACCCCGCGGGCCGCGCCCGCATCGTGGTCTACCGGCGTCCGGTGGAGATCCGCACCAAGGATCCCGAGGAGATGGCTCTCCTGGTCCACGAGACCGTGGTCGAGGAGGTCGCCAACCTCCTGGGGGTGGAACCGGAGTCCGTGGACCCCGAGAGCTGACCGGTTCCTCCGGCGCCCCCACGGGTCGAACGGCCTACCTCTCACCCCCTGGGATCGAGGTAGGCCGCCCTCGGCTAGGGCACGACTCCGACCATGGTGTCCCGGACGACCGGCAGCTCCACCCGGATCGGCGCCGGGTGCACCGGCACGACGCTGAGCGACAGCCCTGAGCGCAGCACCCGGGCGGCGTGGACCGGTCCCGCCGACTCGTCCAGCAGCTCCAGGCGCACCGCGTAGGCGTCCTCGGGGTCGGTGCCCGGCGGGCGCTCCCAGGCGTCGTCCTCGGTGCCGAACATCCGTGTGGTGCCCGCGCCGACCGTGATCTTGACCGCGTCGCCCTGAGTGCCGTCGTCACCGATCGGGGTGGCGATCACCGACACGTCGGCGTCCACCGCTCCCAGGACCAGCTGTGTCTCGACGTCCTCGGGGACGTTGGCCAGGACGGCGGTCGTGTCGTGGGGGAAGGCCAGCGGCTCGACCGCGGCGGAGTAGGCCGTCTCGACGACGTCGCCGCCGGAGTCCTCGATCTCGGCGACGACCCCCGCGACGACGGGGACGTCCGACTCCACGACCACCGTGCCGGGCTCTCCGGCCAGCGCCGTCTCCAGCGTGAGCCACGCCGACGCGGCCGGGGCGACGTTGAGCACGAGCGGGTCCCCCGCCGTGCCGACGGTCTCCTCCGGCTCCCCCTCGGCCTCCTCTTCCTCGGTGCCCTCTTCCTCGGCGTCGCCGGAGCCGACCACGTGGACGCGCACCTCGGCGGGCTCGTCACCGGGCGCGGCCACGTAGAGGCGGCGGGTGCCGTCGCCCCCGAGCGCGCCGGGGATCACGTGTTCCACGTCCGGGCCCGTGGTGGGCGGGACCCAGTCGGTCGCGCCGGAGGAGTGCTCGGCCAGCAGCGCGGCGCCCACCCGGCCCGTGCTGGTGCGCACGTGGACGCCGATGGCACCGGAGTTCGCGACGAGGTCGGTCAGGTCGAGCTCGGTGGACTCCCCCGCCGCCAGGGCGATGCCGCGGCTCTCGGAGGAGTACGAGGGCCCCTCCGTGGTGAACACGTCGACGCTGACCGTGGCCCGGGAGTCCTCGGGGTTGGCCAGGTGGGCCGTGAGCGAGTCCACGGCCACGTCCTCGGGGTCGCTCCCGCCGGGCAGCGCGAACCAGGTGCCGATGGAGGGTTCGAGGCAGCGGACCTCGGTGACCCCGTCGTCGGTCACGGTGACCTGCGAGGCGTCGAGCCCGGAGGCCAGTGCGCCCTCGGCGTGCAGCGCGACGGGGTCGGTCTCGGCCCCCGTGTCGGTGTTCCACAGCAGCCCGGGTTCGGTGAGCTCCTCCCCGAGGGTGCGGCCGTCGGCTCCCTCGGCGCCGTCGTCGGAGCCGTCCGGGCCATCGGCGTCCGACTCCCCTTCGGCCTCGTCGGCGTCCTCCGTGTCCTCCGTGTCCTCTGCCTCCTCGTCGTCCGCCGCCGCGTCCTCGTCGGTGCCGCGCACGGCCGGGATCGGGCCGGCCCGCAGGGAGCCCTCGTCGTCGCGGTCCACTCTGGGCGCGAACGCCCGGATCGAGCTCTCGGCGTCGTCGGCGCCCTCGTGCGGGGCCGGGCACACGCGCACGGAGTGGTCCGGGCGGATCGTGCCCGGCTCACTCTCGCCCAGGACGACGTGCACCGGCCGGACCACGTACGCGATGCCCAGCATCGCCACCAGCGCCAACGCGACCAGCCCGAACAGGGCGAAGCGGTTCTCCACGATCAGTCGCACGGGCTACTCCTCCCCCTCGTTCACGGTGGTGCCCGAACCGCCGCCGGAGCGGCCCCGCCCGTCCTTGCCGCGGCCGCGCCGCCGGGTACCCCGGGTGCCGCGCCGCCGTCCGCCCTCGCGGGTGACGGGCATGGCGCCGGTCGAGACGTTCTCGTCCGGGTCCGTCCTCTCGACCGCCTCGGTCGCCTCGGTCCCGGCTCCGGGCGTCCTCGGCCGGGCCGTCCGGCTCGCGCGGTCCGACCTGGACCGGCCCGACCTCGACCGGCGGCGCGACCGCCCCAGCCCTTCGGGGCGGCGGGGCCGGGGCCTGGGCGTGGACTCGATCAGCCGCACGTCCTCCTCGGTCCGCACCCCGGGCGCGGCCAGGACCGCCACCACCACGGCCAGGACGGCCTGTGTGGCCAGCCAGGCGGTGTGTACGTAGTCGGTGTGCCACACCCGCACCAGTCCCCCGTCCACGGGCAGTTCCCAGGCCTGGTTGCCGTGCTCGGTGGTCGCCGCGGGCAGTTCCGTACCGTCCAGGGTGGCGCGCCACCCGCCGTCGGCGGGCTCCCCGAGGGAGAGCAGCCGCCCGGCGCCGCCGGGGGCGGTCTCGGCGGTCAGGTCGTCGGCCTCGCCCCGCACGGTCAGCGTCTCGGCCTCGACCCCGCCCTCGGCCACCACCCGCAGCACGCCGGCGGGGTCGCCCAGCCGCCAGAGCGCGTACTGGTCGGACAGGGACTGCCGTTCCAGCCCGGGCGTCCCGTCGAGGGTGTCGACCATGGTGGTGTCGGAGGGCCCAGCGGTCTCGGGACGCGGGTAGAGCACGTACTTGACGCCGTAGTCGGCCAGGGTGAAGAGCTGGTCCCCGCCCTGCCCCACGACCAGTTCGGCGACGGCCTGGTCCATGACCGCGCGGGCCTGCGGCGAGGGCGTCACGCGCTCCTCGCCCAGTCGGGGTTCGCGCCCGCGCACGACCGTGTAGTCCACACCGCCGTCGCCGTCCGGCGTCACCACCAGGGTGCGCGGGCGGGTGCCGTCCTCGCTGAGCGTCTGCACCGCACCGGGCACGACCGGGGAGAAGTGCGCGGTGACCGGCCCGTCCACGCCCTCCCACATCCACAGCGCGGCCGCGGTGACGGGGGTGGCCAGGGCCAGTGCGGCGACGCCCAGGGCGAACACGCGCCGGCCGCCCCGCCCGAACCAGCGCCGCAGGCGGCCCACGTCCGGGTCCCCGGCCCTGGCCATCTCGCCGAAGGCGCGGGCGGCGCTGGCCGAGGCCAGCAGGACCGCGGTGGCGGCGAAGGCCAGGGCCACGCCCGGCCAGACCGCCGCCGGCGGACCGCCGAAGTAGGGCTCGACGACGAGCCTGCTGGTGAGGACCGCGACGAGGATCCCGAACAGGGCCAGGGTCCACCCCGCGGCCACCAGCATCCGGTTGCGGAGCAGCAGCAGCGAGCACAGGGCGGCGGCCAGGAAGCCGGAGGTCACCCAGTACGGCAGGGCCCCGGGACCCCCCGGGGAGAGCATGAGCAGTTCGTAGGGGGCCGCGTCGGCGTCCGACAGGTCGGGCCGGTGCAGACCGGCCTCCAGCAGCCACAGTGTGGGGTGCAGCACCAGTTCCAGCGACCACGGCATCAGCAGCACGATCGGCAGGGCCAGGCTCAGCAGGATGCTGACGTGGATGCGGCGGCCCAGGTGGGCGAAGGCGAGCGCGACGAGCACACCGGTGGCCGCGCACAGCAGCCACACCATCGGCACGAACGCGGTGGCCACGGTCAGGGTCAGGCCGAGCCCCCAGGCGGCCCGCCGCGAGTGCCGCGGCGGCATCGAGACCACCCGCACCAGCAGGAGTCCGAGCACCGGCAGGAGCGCGTGCACGAGCGCGGTGCCCAGCCGCCCCTGCGCGACCGCGCCGATCGCCATCGGCAGCAGCGCGTAGGCCCCGGCCATCCACACGCGGGCCGGACGGTAGCGCAGCACCTCGCGGGCCAGGAGGTAGGCGGTGAGCCCGGCCAGCGGCACGCAGCCCAACAGGACGATGGTCACCGCCAGCCACGGCTTGCCCAGGGTCAGGGTGGACAGCAGGGCGAGCAGCCCGACGTAGGGCGGGACCGGCCCGTCCGAGCCCAGACCGCTGTCGGGGTACCCGGACAGGTACAGCTCCCACATGTCCCCCGCCGTTCCCGCGACCGGGGGCAGGGCCCCGCCCGCGAGGAGGTCGCCCAGCAGCAGGGAGCGCCCGGCCACGAGGGTGACCACCACCAGGCCGGCCACCAGGAGCGGTCCGGGCCGCAGCAGCACGCGGCGGACGAAGCCGTCGCGGTCGTCGAGGGCGTGCTCGTCCCCGTCGGCGCCGGGATCGGCGGTCACGGCCTGGTGCCGGCCGGGGGTGTCGCCCACCGGGTCCCCGGACAGCAGCCCGGTGACGGCGTCGTGGAACTGGCGCATCGCCACCCCGCGCGCGAGGAAGGGCCGGATGGCGCTGTAGGTGCGGCGGCGGTCGCGGCGGCGCCGGAAGCGCGCGCGGACCAGCCGGAAGGGGCGCAGGTAGACCAGGGTGATCGCCGCGGCCTCGTCCAGCGCGTTGGCGGGCTGCTTGATGAGCAGGTACATCAGCACGCGCAGCAGGGAGCCGACGGAGTTGCGCAGCAGCGCCCCGACCATGCCGCCGAAGGGCAGGTTGGCCAGGAGCACGAACACCGCGTGGCGCCGGTCGACCCGGCGCGGGTGGTTGCGGGTGGAGGTGATGGGCCGGCGCCTGCGCGCGGAGGCCTCGGCGTGGTAGGCGACCGCGTCGGTGACCAGGATGGCGCGCAGGCCGGCGCCGCCCACGCGCCAGCAGAAGTCGATGTCGTCGCGGAAGAGGGGCAGGGCGGGGTCGAAACCGCCGAGGCGGTCCCACACGTCGCGGCGGATGAGCATGCCGGCGCTGGAGACGGCGAGGACCTGCCGGTTGCCGTCGTGCTGCCCGTGGTCGAACTCGCGCTGCTCCAGGCCGGTCTCACGGCGGCCCGCGCCGTCGATGGTGACGCCGGCCTCGACCAGCAGGCGGCGGTCGAACCAGTCGCGGAGCTTGGGCCCCAGGACGGCGGCGCGCGGGTCCTGGTCGGCGGCGTCCAGCAGGTGGGCGAGGGCGTCCTGCTCGGGGGTGAGGTCGTCGTGGATGAGCCAGAGCCACTCGGTGGCGTCGTCGTCGAAGCCGCGCACGGGCGTGGTGGAACGGGGCAGTTCCAGGGCGGCGCGTACGGCGTCGCCGAAACCGGTGTCGGCGGGCAGGTCGATGACGGCGTCGGAGGGCAGGTACTCGGCGAGCGTGTCGGGGCTGCCGTCGGTACTGCCGGTGTCCGCCGCCACGACGCGTTGGACGGGGCGGGTCTGGGCGCGGACCGCCGCCAAGGTCTCCGGCAGCCAGCGGGCGCCGTCGTGGTTGACGACGACCACGGTGACGACGTGTCGGGCGGAATCCTGGTCAAGCACGGCTGTGGTGGGGTCTCTCCGGGAGAAGGGGTGGGCACCGGCGTGTCCGGGCCCGTGCGGGTACCGGCCGCGGAGGCCGGCGGTGGGGCGCGTGAGCGCGCAGGAGGCGGCCCGACGGGGCGAGCCGGGACATCACGATACGCCACCTGACACCATTCCGGACCTATTCGGCACAGCCGCCCCCGGCCCGGCCATATCGGGGTATTTCGCACCAGAGGCGCCCATGGCGCAATGCGGACCTTCTCCGTGCACATCCCGAACATGAAGAACGCGCGCCCGGGCTCACGGCCCGAACGCGCGTCTTCGCGTCAGCTCCTACAGCATGTCCGCCAGGAAATCGAAATCCCCTCCGGCGGCTTTCTTGAGCCTTCGGCGCTCACGCTCGGAGAGTCCCCCCCAGATACCGAAGCGCTCATCGTGCTCGAGCGCGTATTCCAGGCACTCCGCCCGTACCTCGCACGACTGGCAGACCTTCTTCGCTTCCCGGGTCGAGCCGCCCTTCTCGGGGAAGAACGCCTCCGGGTCGGTCTGCGCGCACAGGGCACGTTCTTGCCAGCCCAGATCTTCATCCGAGCCGTGCGCCAGCGGGATGACCTCGCTCATGCGCACCTCCTGTTGCCCCCCATAGATGTCCCCGGCCCTTTTCGTCCCCCAGGCCGGGTGGAATCCCACCTTGAAATTACACGTGGCCGCGTGACCGATAGTCAAGCGCCCTGCGTGGTAATCCACTGAATATCATGTAACGAACCGCCAACGGCGACTCCGTGATGTCCGTTCTGTGGATTACCACGCAATTCACGGCCTTCCAAGGCGGCGGGAGCGTGGAGCACGGCGCCGGGTCAGCGCCGCTCTTCTCCGCCGTACCAGCTCTGCTGATCCCCGGTACCGCTCTGTCCCTGCTGGTCAGAGCCGTAGCCGGAACCGGAGCCGTACTGGCCTCCGTAGGATCCACCACCCTGTCCGGACGCATCTGTTCCGTTGTTCTCACCGGAGTTAAAGAAAGGTTCAACTCCGCCCTCGGCCGGAGTGTCCTGCGGCTGCGCCGCCTGGTCGCCGCCCTGGTACCAACCGTACTGAATGGCGTCCTGGGCGGCCTGCTCGCCGGAGTTGTGGGCCTGCTCGGCGGCCTGCTGGCCGGCGTCGTAGGACTGCGGCGCGTACTGGGCGGGGTCGTAGGCCGCCGCGTACTCCCCCTGGGCCGCGGCGTCCGTGGCCCCGTACTGCTGCTGGCCGTAGGCCTGCTGGGCGCCGGTGCCGTACTGCTGGCCGTAGGCGGCCTGCTGCTGCGCCGCGGCGTCGTAGGGCTGCTGCTGCCCGGAAGCGTCCGCGGCGCCGTACTGCTGGCCGTAGGCCGCCTGCTGCTGCGCTGCCGCGTCATAGGGCTGCTGCTGCCCCGAGGCGTCGGTCGTGCCGTACTGCTGCCCGTAGGCCTGCTGGGCGCCGGTCCCGTACTGCTGGCCGTAGGCGGCCTGCTGCTGCGCGGCCGCGTCGTAGGGCTGCTGCTGCCCGGAAGCGTCCGCGGCGCCGTACTGCTGGCCGTAGGCCGCCTGCTGCTGCGCGGCCGCGTCATAGGGCTGCTGCTGCCCCGAGGCGTCCGTGGCGCCGTACTGCTGGCCGTAGGCCGCCTGCTGCTGCGCCGCGGCGTCGTAGCCCTGCTGCTGGCCGTAGGCCTGCTGGGCGCCGGTGCCGTACTGCTGGCCGTAGGCGGCGGGCTGGCCGGTCTGCATCGGGTCCGCGCCGGTCTGTGTGGGGTCGGCGGCCGGCTGAACGGGGTAGCCGGGCTGAGCGAAGGACTGATGGGCGCCCGTGGCGGGCGGGTAGGCCTGCTGGGGGTTGTACTGCGGCTGCTGCGGCTGCACGGCGCGGGGCACCAGCACGGGGTTGTTGAACACCTGGAGCGCCGCGAACCCGACCAGGGCGAGCACGGTCCCCTGGGCGAGCGTCTGCAGGAGACGGGCGAAGCCGAGTCCCACGCCCGGGCCGATGAACCCGCAGATGAGGGTGATGAGGCAGAAGAGCAGCCCCACACCCGCCAGGATCAGCGCGGTCAGCACGACCGGCGACGCGGACGGACGGGTCCTCTGACTCGTCACCACCAGAGCCACCGCGGCCGCGAGCACGACCGTGACGCCGATGCCGAAGAAGTGCGCGGCCCCTGCGCCGTACATCGCGCCGGCGAAGGTGGCCTCCCCGCGCCAGTCGCTGGAGATCACGATCACCTGGATGAGCCCGGAGAGCATGAGCACACCGGTGGACGCCAACAGAGCCCATGCCCCCGGCAGGCGCAGGCGGTCTAGTGTTTCGATGTTCAAGAGAGGTTCCCCTCTGCTGCTTCGCCGTCGCGTCGGTGAAAGCTTGGCATATCGTCGGTCGGTCAGATGAATCGACCGGATCCGGGCAGAACCTGGGGACACCGGGCACCGGTCGACGGGATGAGATGGCGGCCGGGGCGGCCGGGTTCACGAACTCCCGCCACCGGATCGGTCACACCTGTGTCGCACGCCCACGGCGGGGCAGACGACCCATACACGCCACCAGCCTGCCAGACTTGGACGCATGCGGATAGTCGTACCGGCCGGCGGTATCGGCGGCGCACGTTTCCTACGCGGCCTCAAGGCCGCCCTGGGCACGGACGCACCTGCCACCGAAGACCAGACCACAGGCAGCAGCATCACCGTCATCGGCAACACAGGTGACGACATCACCCTGTTCGGGCTGAGGATCTGTCCGGATCTGGACACGGTGATGTACACCCTCGGCGGAGGCATCAACGAGGAACAGGGGTGGGGCCGCACCGACGAGTCCTTCACCGTCAAGGAGGAGCTCGCGGCCTACGGGATGCAGCCCACCTGGTTCGGGCTCGGCGACCGGGACACCGCCACCCACATCGTGCGCGCCCAGATGCTCGCCGCGGGCTACCCCCTCTCCGCGGTGACCGAGGCCCTGTGCGCACGCTGGCGTCCGGGGGTGCGCCTGCTCCCCATGACCGACGACCAGGTCGAGACGCACGTGGTCGTCGACGACGGCCAGGGCCGCCGGGCCATCCACTTCCAGGAGTGGTGGATCCGACACCGCGCCGCCCTGCCGGCCGAGCAGATCGTCAGCGTGGGGGCCGAGTCGGCCAAGCCCGCCCCCGGCGTCCTGGCGGCGATCGCCGAAGCGGACGCGGTCATCCTGCCGCCGTCCAACCCCGTCGTCAGCGTCGGTTCGGTCCTCAACGTCCCCGGGATGCGCGAGGCCATGGCCGGCAAGACCGTGGTGGGCGTCTCACCCATCATCGGCGGAGCCCCGGTGCGCGGCATGGCCGACGCCTGCCTGACCGCGATCGGCGTGGAGACCTCCGCGGGCGCGGTCGCCGAACACCTCGGCTCGGACCTGCTCGACGGCTGGCTGGTCGACGAGGCCGACGAGGGCACCGTCGTCGAGGGCATCGAGGTCCGCTCGCGCCCGCTGTACATGAACGGACCGGCGGAGACCGAGGCGATCGCCCGGGCCGCCGTCGACCTGGCCGTCGAGCTCGCGGGGACGGAGCGATGAGCGCCCGGATCGGCGTGCGCGGACTGGACGGCCTCCCCGAGGTCCGCGAGGGCGACGACCTGGCCGCGCTGGTCACCGACGCCGCGGCGGCCTCCGGCACCCCCCTCGCCGACGGCGATGTGCTCGTCGTCACCTCCAAGATCGTCAGCAAGGCCGAGGGCCGGTCCCGCCGGATGGACCGCGAGGAGGCCATCGACGCCGAGACCGTGCGCGTGGTGGCCCGCGCGGGCCGGACCCGGATCGTGCAGACCCGCCAGGGCCTGGTGATGGCCGCGGCCGGGGTGGACGCCTCCAACGTCGAGCCGGGCACCGTGCTGCTGCTGCCGGAGGACTCCGACGCCTCCGCCCGTGCGCTGCGCGCGAGGCTGCGCGAGCGCCTGGGCGTGCGCGTGGGCGTGATCGTCTCCGACACCTTCGGCCGCCCCTGGCGGGTGGGACAGACCGACGTGGCCATCGGGGTCGCCGGACTCGTCCCGGTCCAGGACCTGCGCGGCACCTCCGACGCGCACGGGAACGTGATGGAGGCCACGGTCAACGCGGTCGCCGACGAGATCGCCGGAGCGGGCGAGCTCGTCAAGGGCAAGACGAGCGGGGTCCCGGTCGCGGTCGTCAGCGGACTGGGCGCCCTGGTCACCGACGAGGACGGCCCGGGTGCGGCGGCCCTCGTACGCCCGGCCGACGCCGACCTGTTCCGGTACGGCTCGCGCGACGTGGTGCCGGCCCGCCGCACCGTGCGCTCGTTCACGGAGGAGCCGGTCGACCCGGCCGCCGTGCGCCGCGCGGTGGCCACGGCGGTCACGGCGCCCGCGCCGCACCACACGACACCGTGGCGGTTCGTGCTGGTGGAGTCGGCGCACACGCGCAAACGGCTGCTGGACGCGATGCTCCAGGCGTGGGTGGCCGACCTGCGGGCCGACGGGTTCTCCGAGGAGGCCATCGCCCGCCGCACCCGCCGCGGCGACGTGCTGCGGGGAGCGCCCTACCTGGTGGTGCCCTTCCTCGTGGCGGACGGCGCCCACCCCTACCCGGACGAGCGCCGGGCCGCCGCCGAGCAGTCGATGTTCCTCGTGGCGATGGGCGCCGGGGTGCAGAACCTGCTGGTGGGGCTGGCCATGGAGGGTCTGGGTTCGGCCTGGATCTCCTCGACGATGTTCTGCGCCGACGTGGTGCGCGAGGTCCTGGACGTCCCGGCCGAGTGGCGGCCCATGGGCGCGGTGGCGGTCGGGCACGCGGCCGAGCCGCCCCGGGACCGGCCACTCCGGGACCCCGAGGACTTCATCGCCGTCCGATGAGCGTTCGGCCGGGCCCCGGCTCCGCGTGAGGGGCCGCCGGGGCGGTGTCGGCGCGTCAGCGCCTCCGCCCCGGTCCCGGGCCTGCATCCTGGTGCCCGGAGGTGCGGGGTGTCGGTCGAGGGGTACGTGGTCGCGGGCCTGGTGATCGTGCTCGCGGTGATCGGCGGGCGGCTGCTCGCCGGCCGGCTGCGGGTGCCGGACGCCGTCGTGCTGGTGGTGCTCGGGATGGTCCTGGGCGTGCTGCCGTGGCCGCAGGCGGTGTCGGTCTCCCCGGAGGTCGTGCTCCTGGTCTTCCTCCCGCCGCTGATCTACAACGCCGCCTTCTTCTCCTCGCCCCGCGACATGCGGCTCCAGGGCCGGCCGATCGTCGTCATGGCGGTCGGGACGACCCTGCTGACCGCCTTCGGCCTGGCGGGCATCGTCTACTGGCTGATGCCGGAGGTGAGCTGGCCCGCCGCGATCGCCCTGGGCGCGGCCATCGCGCCCACGGACGCGGTGGCGGCGTCGGCGATCCTCAAGCGCGTGGGCACCCCTCGCCGGGTCCTGACCATCCTGGAGGGCGAGTCCCTCATCAACGACGGCGTGGCGCTGACGCTGTTCACCCTCGCCGTCACCGCCATGGCACACCCCCTCACCGTCACCGAGGGCACGGTCGAGCTGGTCAAGGTGGTGGCGGGCGGGCTGGCCTACGGCGCCGTGGTGGCGCTGGTGGTGTCGTGGTCGCGAACGCGGATGCAGGACCCGAGCCTGCTCCTGATGGTCACCCTGATCACTCCGTTCGTGGCCTACGTCCCGGCGGAGATGGCCGGCTTCTCCGGAGTGCTGGCCGCGGTGGTGGCGGGGTTCTACCTCGGCACGCGGGGCGAGGGCCTGCTGCCGCCGCGGGTGCGGATGAACGGGCGGACGATCTGGCGGGTCCTGGTCACGCTGCTGGAGTCCTCGCTGTTCGTGCTGCTGGGCCTGCAGCTGGACGCGGTGGTGGCGTCGGTGGAGGCGCACACGTACTCGTTCCTGCTGCTGGTGGGGGTGGCGGTGGCGGTCACGGCCGCCGCGGTGCTGCTGCGGATGGTGCTGGTGGTGGCGGTGGCGCCGGTGCAGCGCTCGATCCCCGGGATGCGGGTGGACCTGGGCGACGTCCGCGAGCGGACCGTGATCGGGTGGAGCGGCATGCGCGGGGCGGTGTCCCTGGCCATCGCGCTCTCCCTGCCGGCCACGTTGGACGGGGAGCCCTTCACCGAGCGCGGCGCGCTGGTGTTCGTGGCGGGCGTGGTGGTGCTGGGCACCCTGGTCGGCCAGGGGATGACGCTGCCCGCACTACTGCGCCGGCTGGGCATGGTGAGCGAGGGCGCCCACGACCGGGAGTACCTGGTGGCCGAGGTGGAGATGGACGCGGCGGCCCTGCGCGAGGTCGAGGAGCTGCTGTCGTCGGGGGAGATCGACCAGGAGACCGCCGACTCCCTGCGCGGCTCCTACGCGCGCCGGCTGGACCGGTCCCGGACCCTGCTGGACGGGGACGGCCAGGCCCGGGAGCGGCTGGAGGGCCGGCTGGCGGCGCTCCACCGGATCACGCAGGCGCGCCGCGACGCCCTGAAGTCGCTCTACCGCGACGGGCGCATCGACCACGACGTGTTCCAGACCGTGGGCAAGGCGCTGGACCTGCGCGAGGGCGGAACGGGACCGACCGGCTGAACCGCCGCCGGAGATAACGGCAAACTTTCTTTACCATTTCCGTTGACGCGGCCGGAACTCAACTCTAAGGTTTCCTAACAATTAGCGTGGCCTCCGCGCCCCCACAACGACGCATCGTCTCCCCGCTCGATGACAGGAGCACGCCCCCCATGCACGCACACCGTCGTACCCACCGCCGCCGCGGCACGCTCGCCGCACTGATCGGCGCCGGAGCCCTCCTCGCCACCGCACTGGTCGCGGGCGCCGGGCAGTTCACCCCCTCCCCCACCGAGATCGAACCCGTGGCCGACACCGAGACCGCCCAGCAGTCCGCGCCCTGGCTGACCGGCTACTGGCACAACTTCGACAACGGCTCCCACGTCCTCACCCTCGGCGAGGTCCCCAGCGCCTACAACCTGGTCGCGGTCTCCTTCGCCGACAACCACCCCTCGCTCGACGGCGGCATCACCTTCAACCTCGCCAGTGACGAGCTGGGCGGCTACACCGATCAGGCGTTCCGCGACGACATCGCGGCCGTCCAGGCCGAAGGGCGCAAGGTCATCCTCTCGGTGGGCGGCGAGCTCGGGCACGTGTCCGTCACCAACGCCACGCAGGCCCGCAACTTCGCCGACACCGCGCACGAGCTGATGCTGGACTACGGTTTCGACGGCATCGACATCGACCTCGAACACGGCATCGACGCCCAGTACATGGGCAGCGCCCTGCGCGACCTGAGCTCCCGCGCGGGCTCCGACCTCATCCTGACGATGGCGCCGCAGACCATCGACTTCCAGAGCGCGGACCGCGAGTACCCCAAGCTCGCATCGGAGATCTCCGACATCCTGACCATCGTCAACATGCAGTACTACAACTCCGGTTCGATGCTGGGCTGCGACGACCAGGTCTACAGCCAGGGCACCGCCGACTTCGTCGCCGCGCTGGCCTGCATCCAGCTGGAGATGGGCCTGAGCCCGGACCAGGTCGGCCTGGGCCTGCCCGCCACCCCCTCCGCCGCCGGCGGCGGGTACATGGCGCCGACCGAGATCGTCAAGGCGCTCGACTGCCTCGAGACCGGGACCAACTGCGGCTCCTTCTCCCCCGAGACGCCCTACGGTCCCATCGGCGGCGTGATGACCTGGTCCGTGAACTGGGACTCCACCAACGGGTACGCGTTCGCCGAGACGATCTCCGCCCGTCTGGGCAGCGGACCGGGGCAGCCCACCGACGGCCCCACCGACGAACCCACGGAGGGGCCGACCGACGGACCCACGGAGGGGCCCGTCGACTGCGACGCCCCCGCCTGGGCTTCCGGCTCCGTCTACACGGGCGGTGACACCGTCGCCCACGACGGCACCGTGTACCGCGCCAAGTGGTGGACGCAGGGCGAGGAGCCCGGGACCACCGGCCAGTGGGGCGTCTGGGAGACGGTCGGCGCCTGCTGACGCCCGACCCCTCCCCGGCGGCCCGTCACCGCACTCCCGACTCCCGGTGACCGGTCGCCGTCTCCCCCAGGGGGCGCGGCGCGCGAACCCCGCGCCGCGCCCCCGTCTCGTCCCCCGCCGGATGCCTCGGCTCGTCCCGGCCGGCACCGCCCCGGGGAACGACCATCCCTCCCCCACCCGTCCCGGCCCGGACGGGTCCCCCCGGCGTGCCCGCACCGGCCCGCCGTGCCCCGCGAAAGGTTCCCCCATGCCCTCCTCCCACCACCCCCCGGGTGCACGGGCCGGCGCGGCCCGATGGGCCCGCGCCCTCGGCTCCGCCGCCGCCGGACTGTGCGTGGCCGCGAGCGTGCTCTTCATCGCTCCGACCGCGCACGCCGCCCCCCAGTCGCCGACGGACCGGCTCCCGCAGGCGGCGGCCGACACCGACTGCCGCCCCGACGGCCTGCACGGAACACCGGGCGTGGACGTGCCCTACTGCGACGTCTACGACGCCGACGGGCGCGAGATCCTGCCCAACGGCCTCGACCGGCGGGTGATCGGCTACTTCACGAGCTGGCGCAACGGCGCCGACGACCGGCCCACCTACCTCGTCGACGACATCCCCTGGGACCGGATCTCCCACATCAACTACGCGTTCGGGCACGTGGACGGCGACCACCGGCTCTCGGTCGGCCCGGACGGCCCGGACAACCCGGCCACCGGGATGACCTGGGACCGCCCCGGCCTGGAGCCGGACCCCGCCTTCCCCTACGGCGGCCACTTCAACCAGCTCAACAAGTTCAAGAAGGAGCACCCCGGGGTCCGGACCCTGGTGGCCGTGGGCGGCTGGGCCGAGACGGGCGGCTACTTCGACCCGGACGGCGAACGGGTGGACTCCGGCGGCTTCTACTCGATGACCACCACGTCCACCGGTGTGAACCACGAGGGGATCGAGACCTTCGCCGACTCGGCCGTGGACTTCGTGCGCGAGTACGGGTTCGACGGCCTCGACATCGACTACGAGTACGCCACGTCCAACAACGGTGCCGGGAGCCCGGACGACTACTGGATCTCCGACGAGCGCCGGGGTCTGCTGTGGGAGGGCTACGAGGAGCTGATGCGCGTGCTGCGCGAGAAGCTCGACACGGCCTCCGCCGAGGACGGCACCTACTACCAGCTGACCGCCGCGGTCCCCTCCTCCGGCTGGCTGCTGCGCGGCCAGGAGGTCCACCAGGTCGTGCGGTACCTGGACTTCGTCAACATGATGACCTACGACCTGCACGGCACGTGGAACCACTTCGTGGGGCACAACGGAGCGCTCTACGACAGCGGGCTCGACCCCGAGCTGGCGGACGTCTACGGCGCCTACGACGGCATCGGCTACCTGAACGCCGACTGGTCCCACCACTACTTCCGCGGTGCGATGCAGGCCGGGCGGATCAACCTCGGGCTGCCCTTCTACACCCGGGGGTGGAAGGACGTCGAGGGCGGCGAGAACGGGCTGTGGGGCACCGCCGCGCTGCCCGACCAGGACCGGTGCCAACCGGGAACGGGCCTCACCGTCCCCTGCGGTGACGGAGCGGACGGCATCGACAACCTCTGGCACGACAGCGATCCCGTGACCGGCGGCGCCATCGCGGCCGGCGCGAACCCGATCTGGCACGTGCTCAACCTGGAGGACGGCGTGGTCGGCGACTACACGGCCGACTACGGGGTGACCGACGAACTGGTGGGCGCCTACGAGCGCCACTGGGACGACACCACCCAGAACGAGTGGTGGTGGAACTCGACCACGAACACGTTCCTGTCGGGCGACGCGGACCGGACCACCGCCGCCAAGGCGGACTACGTGGCCGACACCGGACTCGGCGGCGTCATGATCTGGGAGATGGCCGGCGACTACGCCTACGACGCCGACGCGGGCCAGTACGTGATGGGCGACACCCTGATCACCGACCTCCACGAGCGGCTGAGCGATGCGGGACCCTACGGAGCGGCCAAGGCCGAGACCGCCGCGCCCGCGCAGGTCCTCGACGTGGACGTGGACTTCGGCGGATTCGCCCTCGGCGACAACAATTACCCCATCACGCCGGACGTGACGGTCACCAACAACTCGGCCGGCGACATCCCGGGCGGCTCGACCCTCACCTTCGACTACGGCACCTCGGCCCCCGGCACCATGGGCGACCAGTCCGGCATGGGGCTGACCCATGTACAGGTGGGGCACGACCGGGGCGACAACGTGGGCGGCCTGGACGGCGACTTCCACCGGGTGGAGCTGACCGTCCCGAGCTGGCAGAGCATCCCGGCCGGGGGCTCGCTGGACTTCACCCTCAGCTACCGCCTGCCGATCGCGCAGCCCTCGAACTTCCGTGTCGGGATCGGCGGGAACGAGTACGCGATCACCTACGACGCCCCGCGCGAGGGCACCCTGGTCGACGCCCCCGACCCCGACCCCGGGGACGGCGGTGGCGGCGACGGTGGTGGCGGCGACCCCGTGGACTGCGACGCCCCGGCCTGGTCCTCGGGCGCCACCTACACCCAGGGCGACACCGTGACGCACGGCGGCACGGCCTACCGGGCCAGGTGGTGGACCCGGGACGAGCCCGGCACCACCGGTGAGTGGGGCGCCTGGGAGAGCCTGGGAGCCTGCTGATCCGCACGTCCCGCGGGGGCGCGGCGCCCGGACCCGGCGCCGCGCCCCCGCCTCGTCCTCAGACCAGGGGCAGCGAGGGCCGCAGCACGCTGGCGGCCACCCCGTCTCCCGCCTCGGCCACGCGGCGGCGCTCCTCGGACACCTCGCCGTAGAGGGTCGTGCGCTGGCGCAGGGGGCGCCCCGTCGGCTCGACCAGGGCGCGGATGTCGGTGATCGTCTTGTACGACCCCTGCCCCGAACCGGCCATCCGGCTGATGGTCTCCTCCATCAGGGTGCCGCCCACGTCGTTGACACCGCCGCTCAACAGCTGCCGGCAGGTGTCCTCGGCGAGCTTGACCCACGAGCACTGGATGTTGTCGATGTGCCCGTGCAGCAGCAGCCGGGCCAGGGCGTGCACCGCCCGGTTCTCCCGGACCGTGGGGCCCGTGCGCGCCAGCCCGGCGAGGTAGATCGGCGCGTTGGTGTGCACGAACGGCAGCGGCACGAACTCGGTGAAGCCCCGGCGGCCGTTGCGCTCCACCGAGCGCTCCTGCAGCGAGCGCAGCAGCTTGATGTGCGCCACCCAGTGCCGGGGCGAGTCGACGTGCCCGTACATCATCGTCGACGTCGTCGGGATGCCCAGGTCGTGGGCGGCCGTGACCACCTCGATCCACTCACGGGCGGGCAGCTTGCCCTTGGTGAGCACCCACCGGACCTCGTCGTCGAGGATCTCCGCGGCCGTGCCCGGGATCGAGCCCAGGCCCGCGTCGCGGGCGCGGGTCAGCCATTCGCGGATCGGCAGGTTGGTCCGCGAGGCGCCGTTGACGACCTCCATCGGGCTGAAGGCGTGGACGTGCATGTCCGGCACGCGCTCGCGGACCGCCCCGGCGAGGTCGAAGTAGGCCGTTCCGGGCAGGTCGGGGTGGATGCCGCCCTGCATGCACACCTCGGTGGCCCCGGCCTTCCACGCCTCCTCGGCGCGGTCGGCGACCTGGTCCAGCGAGAGCGTGTAGGCGTCGGCGTCCGTGCGGCGCTGGGCGAAGGCGCAGAACCGGCAGCCGGTGTAGCAGACGTTGGTGAAGTTGATGTTCCTGGTGACCACGAACGTGACGTCGTCGCCGACCACGTCGGAGCGCACCCGGTCGGCCAGCCCGGTGAGGGCCTCCAGTTCGGGGCCGTCGGCGTGCAGCAGCGCGAGCGCCTCGTCGTCGCTCAGGCCGGCGGGGTCGGCCTCGGCGCTGCGCAGGGCCGCGGCGATGTCCGGGTCGAAGCGGCGGGGCACCGCGCCCTCGCGGTCCACGCCCTCCCGCAGCTCGTCCCAGTCGCCGTAGACGGCGTCGAAGTCGCCGCGCCGGTCACCGGTGCGGCCCTGTGTGTCGATGTCGGTGTGCAGGTCGGTGCGGCCGGAGTCGACCAGCACCGCCTCGGGCTCCTGCCAGGGCCGCCCCACCAGGGGCGCGTCCTCCACCGCGAGTCCGGTCTCGGGGTCGGCCAGGGCCGCCACGTGCGCCGCCACCCGCGGGTCCAGCCACGGCTCGCCCGCCCGCACGTACTCGGGGTAGGCGGTGAGCCGCTCGCGCAGGGTGAACCCCTGGGCGGCGGTGCGGTCGGCCAGGTCCTCGATCTGCGGCCAGGGGCGCTCGGGGTTGACGTGGTCGGCGGTCAGCGGGGAGACCCCGCCCCAGTCGTCGATGCCCGCGCGGAGCATCAGCGCGTACTCGTCCACGCCGCCGGCCTCCGCGCCGATGAGGTTGGGCGGGGCCTGGATGTGGGCCTTGGGCCCCATCACCAGGCGGGTGACCGCGATGGCGGCGGCCATCCCCTCGCGCTCGGCGTCGGGGCGGTGCATCATCGCGGTCCCGGGCTTGGCCCGGAAGTTCTGCACGATGACCTCCTGGATGCCGCCGTAGCGGCGGGCCACGCCCCGGATCGCGAAGATCGACTCGGCGCGGTCGGCGATGGTCTCGCCGATCCCCAGGAGGATGCCGGTCGTGAAGGGGACGTTGGAGCGGCCCGCGTCCTCCAGGGCGCGCAGCCGCACCGCCGGGTCCTTGTCGGGGCTGCCGTAGTGGGCCTGGCCCTTCTCCGTGAACAGCCGCTCGGAGGTGGTCTCCAGCATCATGCCCATCGACGGGGAGACCGGCTTGAGCCGCTGGAAGTCCGACCAGGTCAGCACACCCGGGTTGAGGTGCGGCAGGAGGCCGGTCTCCTCCAGGACCATGATCGCCATGGCCCGGACGTAGGACAGGGTGTCGTCGTAGCCGTGGGCGTCCAGCCACTCGGCGGCCTGGCTCCACCGGTCCTCGGGGCGGTCCCCGAGCGTGATGAGGACCTCCTTGCAGCCCATCTCGGCGCCCCGGCGCGCGATCTCCAGGACCTCGTCCGGGGACATGTAGGGGGCTTCCAGGCGGCCGGGCACGGTCGCGAACGTGCAGTAGTGGCAGCGGTCGCGGCAGAGCCGGGTCAACGGGACGAAGACCTTGCGGCTGTAGGTGATGACACCGGGGCGGCCTGCGGCCTCCAGCCCGGCGTCACGCACGCGGCCGGCGTGGTCCAGGAGCGTCTGGAGGTCGTCGCCCCGGGCGTGCAGGAGCACTTCGGCCTCGGTGACGTCCAGGGTCTTGCCGTCTCGGGCGCGGGCGAGTGCCCTGCGCATCGCGGACGCTGTCGGGGAGGAGCCGGGGGCCGGGTCGTTCGCACCACTCATAACGGCCCACCCTACGCGTCCCGGTTCTCCGGCCGACGGCGGCATGCGGTGGTACGCCCGATGACATGGGGACCAGTTCACCGGCGGTGGGGCCCACGGGAGGCCGGTGGACTAGGGCGTGTTCCGTGGATGCCGCCCGTCGCGAGAAGGAGGTCTGCGCCGCAGGCGTCCGTTGAGGGTGGTGGTGGGCGACGGGCGGGAGTCCCAGTGCGGCTCTCGCAAGGTGGAAGAAGGAATTCCCCTACTGTGCCCTGCTCCGCAAGCTCCGCAGTGTCGCACAGCGTGGGCCCCTCCTGGTGTGGCTGTTGACTGATGAGAACGCAGCGAGAGTTGTGCTGGGGCGTCGCGCAGCAGGGCGGGTATCCGCGGAACATGCCCTAGTGTGGCCGCGTGCTGAGACGGCTTCGCGGTAACCGGTGGGTGCGCCTGGCGCTGCTCGTGGCGGTGTTCGCGTGCGCCGGGTGGGCGCTGCGCGGGCACTGGACCCAGGCGCGGGAGGCGGTGGCCGCCCTGCCCCTGTGGGCGCTGCCCGCGGCGGTCCTGGCCGGCATGGCCGGGCTGACCGCCCAGATGCTCGCCTGGCGGTCGCTGCTGGGCGGTCTCGGGTCCCCCCTGCCGGTGCCGGTGGCGGCGCGGATCATGTTCGTCGGCCAGCTCGGCAAGTACCTGCCGGGGTCGGTGTGGGCGTTCGTCGCCCAGGTGGAGCTCGCACGCGACCGCGAGGTTCCGCGGTCGCGCGGCGCCGCCGCCACCCTGCTGGCCGTGGCCGTCACGGTCGCGGTGGGCCTGGCCGTGGCCGCGGTGGCGCTGCCCCTGGCGTCCGGGGACGCCGCGCGCCGCTGGTGGTGGGTCCTGGCCGCCGCGCCGGTCCTGCTGGCGTGCCTGCACCCGCGTGTGCTGGGGTTCGGCGTCCGTACGGCGGCCCGGCCCTTCGCGCGCTTCCGGGAGGTGGCCGAGGCCGGACCGCCCGACGTGCGCGGGCGCTCGGTGGCCGCCGCGGTCGGCTGGACCGTGCTGGCGTGGGTCCCGCTGGGCGCACACGCGTGGCTGTTGACCTGGGCGGTGGGCGGCGAGCCGCTCGCCTCCGTCGGCCCGGCCGTGGGCGGGTACGCGCTGGCCTGGACGCTCGGACTGCTGGTGGTGTTCGCGCCCGCCGGCCTGGGCGTGCGCGAGGCGGTGCTGGTGGTCGCGCTGGCCCCGGTGGTGGACGCCGGGGCGGCGCTCGTGGTCGCGGTGCTCTCGCGCCTGGTCATGACCGTGGCGGACATCGCCTGGGCGGGGCTGTCGGTGCTGCTGTCGCCGACGCGGGCCGCCGGCCGGACCGGCGCCGAGCCGACCCTGCCCGGCACGCCCGAGGGCTAGGCCGTCGAAACCGCTCAGGCCTTCAGGAGCCGGTCGGCGTAGTCCCTCCAGTACGGGGCCGGGTCCACCGGCCGCACGCCCGCACGCAGCCGCTCGGCCTCGCCCGAGGCGTAGAGGGCGGTGAGCGCGCGTGCCAGGTCCGCGGCGTCGCCGGGCTCGCACAGCAGACCGTCGACGCCCTCGCGCACGTGGTCGGCGAGCGTTCCGGCGCGCGTGGCCACGACCGGGACCCCGTGCTCGTGGGCCAGCCACACGTTCTGGGTGGCCGTGGCCGTGCGGTAGGGCAGGACGACGGCGTCGGCGGACGCGAACAGGCCCGGCAGCTCCGTGGCCGGCACGTAGCCGTCGCGCAGCCGTACGCGGTCGGCCACGCCCAGCTCGCGCGCCAGGGCCGCCAGCTCGTCGGTGCCGCCCCAGAACTCGCCCGCCACCGTGAGCGTGACGTCGTCGGGCGCGCCGTCGGCCAGGGCCCGCAGCAGCAGGTCGACGCCCTTGTACGGGCGGACGATGCCGAGGAAGAGCAGGTGCCGCCGCTCGCCGTCCGGCCCCTGGGCGGGGCCGCCGGTGTCGGGCAGGTGCGGGGGCAGCGGGGCGGTGACCGGACGCGGTCGCTCGGGTCCCAGCAGCCCTTCGGCCAGGTGCGCCTGCTCGGGCGAGTGCGTGAGGACGCCATCCACCCGGCGCAGCAGCGCGCGCGTGAGGGAGACGTCCACGGCGCGGCGCTCGTGCGGCAGCACGTTGTGGCACAGGGCGACGATCTGCGTCCCGGTGTCGAGCGAGCGCACGCCGGCCAGGATGGCGAGGTAGGCGGGCACCTGCACCGGGGAGAAGACGGTGATCACCACCAGGTCTGCCTCGCGGGCCAGCCGGCGCCCGGTCCGCCACCAGCCGTCCGGCCGGTACCAGGCCAGGCCGTGCCGGGTGCCGGGGTGGGGTTCGCCCTCCGGCTCCTCGATGGTCTGCCGGCCCGGGTAGAGCGCCGCCGGGTACTGCGCCCGCCACGACTCGATCGCGACCTCGTGGCCCAGGGCGCTGAGCCGGTGGGCCAGTTCGGTGGTGTGCCGGGCTCCGCCGCCCTTGTACGGGTGGGCGGGGCCCACCAGCGTGACGCGGGCCGGGGAGCGGCGTGCCGGGGCGGGGGTCACGCGCTCTCCCGCGACCGCACGATGAGGTCGGCCAACAGGGCGATGGCGGCGATGATCAGCCCCGTCATGAGGATCATGACGGTGTTGTTGGGGATGTAGAGCGGGTGGCGCACCTGGTCGAAGACGAACTTGACCGCGCCCACGCCCAATAGGGCGAGCGACGGCGGCATGAGCACCTTGAGCGGGTTGAAGTACATGACCATGCGCAGCACCTGGAGGATGTACCGGTAGGCGTCCCTCACGAAGTGGAACTTGGAGGTCCCCGCGCGCTTGGCGTACTCGATCGGCACGTACTTGACCGTGTGCTGGTTGGACAGGAACGCCAGCGTGATGGTGGTGACGCAGGAGAACCCCGGCGGCAGCAGGCGCAGGTACGGGCGGGCCACCTCGCGGCGGAACACGCGCAGGCCGGAGTTGAGGTCGGGGATGCGGGTGTTGGTGAGGCTCTCGGCGACCTTGCGGATGGCCCACTTGGCCGGGACCCGCAGCATCTTGTGCGTGCCCATCTCCTGCGTGCGCGCGCCCACGACCTGGTCGACGCCGGGCTCCTCGTCCAGGATCGAGACGAGTTCGGGGATGCGCTCGTTGGGGTAGCTCATGTCGGCGTCGGTCCACACGACGTACTCGCCGCGCGCCCGCTGGCTGCCGATCCGCCGGACCGTGCCAGAGCCGCCGTTGTGGCCGAAGGCGATGACCCGCATGTGCGGATAGAGCGCCTCGGCGTCCCGCAGCTTCGCGAGGGTGTCGTCGGTGGAGGCGTCGTCCACCGCGAGCAGCTCGTAGGTGTGCCCGGAGGCGTCCATGGCCGCGCAGATGCGCTTGACCTCGTCGACGACGTGCTCCTCCTCGTTGAAGCACGGCAGCACGATGGTGACGCGCACGGGGGCGTCCGGTTCCTGGGCTGAGGCGTCGCCGCCGGCCTCGCTCATGCGCTCTTCATACCTCACTCGACGGGGAACACGACGACCCACACGCTGCCACGGAAGGTCCAGTGGCCGGTCGGGGGCTCCATGAGGGTACTCGGATCCATGGCGGCGGTCACGTCGAAGGGTCGTTCGGGCTCGACGCCCTCCCCCGCCAGCGCCCGGAGCGGTTCGGCCTGGGAGGAGGCGAGCACGGCGTCGCGCCCCTGGTCGTGGATGCGCACCACCACCCGCTGGACCGCCTCCGGGGTGGGATCGGTCAGCTCCGCGGTGGGCACCCCGCAGACGTTGCGCACCAGCGGCATGTAGCCGCTCGCCATGTCGGAGTCGACCACGATGACCGAGGCGTCCGGTGGGATCGCCTCGCACAGGCGGTGGGTCGCCTCGACGGTCCCCGCGTCCTGGCGATAGCCCATGATCCCGGTCGCGGTGGCCGCGCTCGACAGGGCCATCGTCCCCGCGGCCAGCACCGCGACGACGGCGGGAAGCGCGTACACCGGGGGACGCCTCTCCTGTTCGTCGACCACGGCGGCGCAGTAGCGGGTCAGCCAGGCGGCGAACCAGACGGCGAGCAGCACGAACGCGGGGATGACCAGGACGATCAGCCGCCGGCTCGCCCAGGGGTGGTCCGGGGTGATGGCGGGCCGCAGCAGGGTCGTGGCGACCGTCCACAGCAGCAGCATCAGGGGCAGCACCCACTGGGGGTCGCGGCGCAGGACCACGCGGCGCAGCAGCAGCGCCACGCCCAGGGACGCGAACAGGACGGTGCCCAGGCCCACGTACCAGCCCACCCAGTACAGGCTCATGTCGTAGTAGGTCCGGCTGCCCTCGACCAGCAGCCCCTCCCGCCCCTGCACGTAGGCGACCCAGTGGTCGGTGAAGTCGCTGCCGTGCCCGTAGTCGGGCCACAGCAGGGGCCGGATCGCGAAGCCGGCCATGACCAGCAGGGACAGCACCGCCACGGCCTCGGGCAGCCACCGCACGCGCTCCACCCGCGGAACGCCGAACCGCCACAGGGCGGCCGTGGCCACGACCGTCAGGACCAGGACCGCGCCGGAGATGACGAGCAGCGGGCCGAGGGAGTCCTCGAGGTAGTCCAGGTAGGGCCGGGACAGCCCGAAGCCCGCGTACAGGCCCATGCCGACACCGACGGCGAGTCCGCCCAGCAGGGGCGGCGCCTGGCCGCGCCGGGCGAGCAGCAGCAGGCCGACGAAGCCCACGACCGGCAGCAGGTCCCGCAGCACGTCGATGCGCACCACCAGGCCGAGGCCGAACGAGAGTCCGGCCGCCGCGGCCAGCGTGTGCGCGCCGGACCACCGGTCGGTCAGCGCGGTGCGCCGGGCCAGCGCGTCGTAGGCCAGGACCAGGCCGCCGAGCAGGAGGATCTGGGTGACGGGCTCGCTGTAGGTGAAGCGGCTGACCCACTGCTGGGGCAGGCACACCGCCAGGACCAGCGCCGCGAGCGGGGCCCAGCACGGGCCGACCAGGCGGGCGGTGAGTCCGGCGAAGGTGAGCACGCCCAGCGCGCCCAGGACCGGGGTGGTGACGAGCATCCCGGTGAGTCCGCCGAGCCAGTAGCCGATGGAGGTCAGCAGCGGGGCGCCGGCCATGAACTGCGGCCAGATGACGTCGTCGATCTGGTACTGGGCCAGGCTCTGGAAGTTCAGCGCCGGGTCGTCCCCGAGGAGCTCGCGCTGCTGCGGGACCGGCAGGTGACCGTTCTCCGCGATCCACGCCGTGTACATGGCGTAGGAGGCGGGGTCGCGGCGGATGACCAGCGCCTCGGCGTGGTAGACGATCTGCACGACGGCGAAGGCCACGGCGATCACCAGGACCAGCACCAGGGCGACCAGGGCCCACCGGTCCTCGCGGGCGCCCCCGGCCGTGGCGGGCTCGGGGATGAGCCGGGGGACCAGCGCGCAGGCGGCGACGACCGCGGGCACGCCGACGATCCCGGCGGCGACCGGCGTGAACACGCCCAGGGCCAGCAGCGGGAACGCGACCAGGAGCCACGCTGAGACGGCGATCGCCGGCAGCGCCGTGACGCGGGCGAGGAGGAGTCGTCCGGGGGGCATGCGCATGGGGCAACTCTGGCAGTTCCGGAACCGCAGTGCACACCGCCGCCCGACCGCGCCCGGAGCCGTGCCGTGAGCGCGGCGCGGACTGGGCGAGCGCTCCCGGCACGTTCTAGGGTGACGGTATGTCCGAAACTCCAGCGCAGTTGTGGCGCGCCCTCGTCTCCGCCGACCCGACCCGACCGTTCGTCACCTCCTACGACGACTCCGGCGCCCGGGTGGAGCTCTCCCGCACCACCTTCGACAACTGGGTCGCCAAGACCGCCAACATGCTCGTGGACGGGTTCGGCGTGCAGCCCGGCGACGCGACGGCCCTCGCGCTGCCCGTGCACTGGCAGTCCCTGGTGTGGGTGGTCTCGTGCTGGTCGGTGGGCGCGGAGGCCGTGCCCTCGCCGCGGGGCTCCGTCGCCCCGGGGGCCGCCTTCGCGGTGGCCGACGCCGACCGGCTGGACGAGGCCGTCGACACCGGCGCCGACGAGGTGTTCGGCACCTCGCTGCACCCCCTGGGCCTGCCGCTGCGGCACGTCCCGGACATGGTGGTGGACTACTCGGTCGAGGTGCGGGGCCACGGCGACCACTTCGCGGCCTACGCGATCGACCCCGCGGCCCCCGCGCTGAGGACGGACCGGCCCCGCACCGGCGCGGAGGTGGCCGCCCTGGGCCGCGAGCGCGCCCAGGAGTGGGGCCTGACCGGCGAGGACCGGATCGCGGTCCTCCTGGCGGCGGACGCCCCGCTGTCCGCGCTCGGCCCGTCCCTGGACCTGCTGTCGGCCGCCCTCGCCTCCGGGGCGCCCCTCATCCTCACACCGCCCGACACCGACGACCTCGCCGGACGGCTGCGCATGGAGAAGGCCACCGTCGTGACCGCCCCCGAAGGGGAGGAACCGGACTTCCCGGGCGTTCGCCCGCTCTGATAGAACGACCCGATGGACGACTTCATCGGTCCTCTCCTCGCCGCGCTCTTCCTCGGACTCACCCTCTACCACGGTGTCCGGGGCGTGCTGGCAAGGCTCAGGCGCCGCCGGGAGCAGCGGGAACTGGACGAGACCGGGGTGCGCGCGTACGGGCACGTGAGCAGGGTCCACCCGCTCGAACGGAGCCCCCACGGCCACACCGTCACCGTCACGGTGCAGGGCGCGGACGGCACCCGTTGGGAGGCCGTCGACTCCAGCGGCCTGGGCGGGTACCACGTCCGGGAGGGCACACCGGTCTCCCTGGTCCACTCCCCCGCCGACCCCCGGCTGATCCGGGTGGAGCGCGCCGCCCACGCCGATCCCGCCCGGGGCGACTACCCGGTCGGTCCGCGCCGGCGCCCCGGGGACCGGCCCTCACTGCTGGTGCCCCTGCTGCCCCTGGTGGGCGTGCTCGTCATCGGCGGCGTCGTCCTGTTGGCCGTCCGCGGCGGCGACTCGGTGGTGGGGGTCCTCGTTCCGGGGCTGTTCGTCGTGGTGGGACCGTGCCTGATCGTGGGCGGCGTCGTCGCCATGGCGCGCGGCCGGGTCAGGGCCCGGCGGCACACCGCCGAGACCGTCGGCGTGGTCACTGACACCTGGACCCAGAGGAAGCGCCGGAGGAGCTCCAACGGTCCGTCCAGGACCATCATCACCCACCCCTTCACCGTCCACTTCCGAGCCGCCGACGGGCGCGAGGTCCACCGCCGCTACCCGGTCTCCACCAGCTCCTTCCGGCCGGCCCTCCAGCAACGGGTCCGGATCCGGCACGACCCCGGGCACCCGGCGGAGTTCAGCGTGGCCGACCTGTCAGCGGGGGACCTGTTCACGGGCCTGACCCTGATGTTCATCGGGACGGTCTTCACGCTCATCGGAGGCTTCGTGGGCTTCGTCATGGCCCGGTCCGCCGGCCTTTGAGGTCCGGGCGACGGCGAGCAGGCGCTCCCGGGAGGCCCGCTGCTCCATCTCGGCGCGGTAGAGGTCGGCGGCGCGGGCGCTGTGGTCGGCGTGCATGGGTTCTCCCTGGGATCCGGTGGGATTCCAGGCTCGTCCTGAGGCCCCCGGCCCCACCATCGGGAGAACGCCCGAGAACGCGGGACGGCCGCACCTCAGAAACCGGTGCGGCCGCCACCCGAGGGCCTCAGACGGACCCGCGGGGCTCTGAGGGGGCCTCAGAAGCCCCGCGGGGACATCTCACGCCTCGCGGTAGTAGGCGTCCAGCGCCCGGCCCTCACGGGCCTCCTCGTCGTAGGTGTACACCTCACGGCCCTCGACGAACACACGCAGGGCGCGGCTCATCACGTCCAGCGGGTCACCGGACCAGAGGACGACGTCGCCGTCCAGACCGGGCTTGAGCGCGCCGACGCGGTCGTCGATGCCCATGATCTGCGCGGGGTTGACCGTGAGCGCGCGGATCGCCGACGCGGGGTCCATGCCCTCCTTCACGCACAGCGTGGCCTGGTGGATCAGGAACTCGATGGGGACGACGGGGTGGTCGGTGGTCAGCGCGACCTTGACGCCCGCGCGGTCCAGGATGCCGGGGTTGGCCAGGGTCTTGTTCTTGACCTCCACCTTGGAGCGGCCGACCATCAGCGGACCGGTGATGACGGGGATGCCGCGGGCCGCGATCTCGTCCGCCAGCAGGTGGCCCTCGGTGCAGTGGTTGATGATCAACCGGTAGCCGAACTCGTCGGCCAGGCGCATGGCCGTGTGGATGTCGTCGGCGCGGTGGGTGTGCTGGCACCACGGCAGCTCGCCGTCCAGGACCCGGACCAGCACCTCCAGGGTGTTGTCGCGGTCGAAGGGGTTGCCCTCGGCGGCGGCGTGGTCCCGTTTGGCCTTGTAGTCCTGGGCCTTGGTGAAGGCGTCCCGGATGACCGCGGCCACGCCCTGCCGGGTGGAGGGGATCTGGTCCTTCTTGCCGTACACCCGCTTGGGGTTCTCGCCGAGCGCGCTCTTGACGCTCGCCGGGTGACGGATGAGCCGGTCCTCCATGCTCCGGCCCCAGCACTTGATCGCCACCGTCTGCCCGCCGATGGGGTTGCCCGATCCGGGCTTGACGACGGAGCTGGTGACGCCGCCGGACAGGGCGTCGACGAACCCCCGGTCGGCGGGGTTGATGGCGTCCAGCGCGCGCATGCGGGCGCCGTTGGGGTCGGTCATCTCGTTGGTGTCGTCGCCGGCCCAGCCGACGCCCTCCTCGTCGATGCCGATGTGGCCGTGCGCCTCGACGAAGCCCGGGAGGACCCACGTACCCGCGGCGTCGACGACCTCGGCTCCCTCGGGGACGGTGACGTCGTCGTCCCGGCCCACCGCCCGAATCCGCCCGTCGGAGATGAGCACCGTGCCGCCGTCGATGGGGTCGCCGTCGACGGGAACGACGTATCCGGATCTGATCGCGATATCCATGGCGGGCAACCTAGCCCATGACGGGGCGACCGCCCAAGGGCGAGCGGACCGCGCTCAACGGACCGCCCGCCCACGGGGCGCTCGCCCCCCGGCCGCTCAGCCCGCGGGCCAGCGCGCGGTCAGCAGCTCCGAGCGCGGGGTCAGCTCCACGCTCACGTCCTCGATGGCCTCGCGCACCATGGCACAGCGCCCGACCTGCTCGTTGTCACCGGTGAGCTCGCCGCCCTGGGCCGCGAAGGCGTAGACCATGCTGGGCCGGTCGGCGAACTCCATCATCCGGAACGCGCCGCCCAGGCCCGGGTGGTGCGCGGTCTGCTCGGGAATGACGGCCAGCGTGACGATGCCCGCCTCGATGAGGTCGGCCAGGAAGTCGCGCTGGGCGTTGAGCACCTCGGCGCCGCCCTGCGGGCGCTGGAGCGCGGACTCGTTGAGCACGACCCTGAGCGTGGGGCCGTCCGGTCCGGTCATCGCGGCGCGGTGGGCCATCTCGTCCTCCACCATCGCCTCGATCTCCTCGTGGGAGAGGTCGGCGTGCCGCGGCCGCAGGACCGCGCTGGAGTACTCGCGGGTACGCAGGAAGACCGGCACGGCCATGGGCTGGTGCTCCCAGAGCCGTGCGGCGTGCACGCCCAGTTCGCGCATGTCGCCGAACTCGTTGGGAAAGGCCTCGGCCTGGAGCGTGATCGCCCAGGCGTCGACGAGCCGGTGTTCGGTGCCCAGCACCGTGTCGACCCGTTCGACGAGCGAGCGCGCGGGACGGCAGTAGGCGTCCTCCACCTCGCGGAGCTTGTCGTCGGTCACGCCGACGTTGGCGGCGAGTTCGGCGCGTGAGAGCCCCTTGTCGGACCGGGCGCGCAGGATTCGCGCGCCGAAGGGGAGCCACATCGCAGACGGCAACGCAGTGTTCACTCCCGTATCCTCTCCGGTCGCCTGTGTCGGGGAGCCGTGTCGTACCCTCGGTGCGACGCCCCAACCCCTTGGTGTGACCCTCTCCCGCGCCGGGTGGACGGGTCAAGCGCCCCGGCGGGTGCGGCGATCCGTGATAAGTCAGTACAAAGTCCGACCATGCCCCCCGATGACCGGGCGTGCTGTCAAGGAAAGGTCCCGTTGGTCTACCTCGCCCTGTTGCTGACCGTCGCGTCGCTGACCTTCTGGGTCTACGTGCTGTTCGACGTGATCGGCTCCGACTCCGACGCCGTCCGCCTGCTGCCCAAACCGGCGTGGACGGTGATCGTCCTGCTGCTGCCCAAGGTCGGTGCCCTGCTGTGGTTCGTGTTGGGGCGCCCGCGCCGCGACGCGGTCCCGGCGGCCGGTCCCGCGGGCCCTCCCCCGGCCTTCCCCGAGTACGAGCATCCCAATCGTGCGCGCGGGGTCACTCCGGAGGACGACGACGAGTTCCTGCGCCGGTGCCGCGAGCGCGCCGAGGAACAGCGCCGCCGGGCACGCCGGGCCCAGGAGGAGCGTGAGCGCGGCGCGCACGGGGACCGGACCTTGGACGGGCGGGACGGACCGGAGGGCCGGGAGGACGGACCGGGAGGTCGCGGGACCGACGACGACCCCCAGGCGCCGTCGGGCCCGGTCGCCTGAGCCCAGTACGCTGTGTGCCGCCCAGCCGCGAACCTCACCTCGGAAGTGAACCGGTAACGGGATCCCGGCCCTCAGGGTCGGGCTTTCGGCCCATGGGGCTGAGAGCCGCCTTTACCAGACCCAGCCATCACCTATGAAGGAGGTGACCTTGATGGCTACGTTGCGCATAGGACACAAGACCGACCGAGCCGTGCTTCCTCAGCGGCCCGCTCTCGAATCCGCGCCAGCAGACACCCCTCGGATCAGGGACGAAACGGGGCGCGGACACCACACCACGGGTGTGGTGACCGGTACGGGTTTCCCCGGTTGCGGTTGCCCCGCACCAAGCACTTCTTCTCCTTCGCCACCGGCGACCTGGTACGCGCTGTCGTTCCCAAGGGGAAGAAGGTGGGAACCTATAACGGCCGGGTCGCGGTGCGCGCTTCGGGGAGCTTCAACGTCACCACCGCCCACGGCACCGTCCAGGGCATCAACCACCGGCACGTCCGCCTGCTCCAGAGAGCGGATGGCTGTGCCTACACACTGAGGAAGGAGACGGGCGTTTCCTCCCGACCCTGAAGGACCGGGTCTCCACGCCCAAAAACCCGATGAACCGCTTGACCCTGACGGCGTCGGCCCTTGTCGCCTGCACGGCCCTGTTCGCCACCACCGCGTGCGGCGGCGAGGCCGAAGCGGGCCCGGACCGCGACGCCGCCGACGGCGCGGAGGACGCCCCGGAACAGACCTCCGAAGCCAACGACGACGCCGGCGGCCCCGCCGACATCGACGTGTCCGACGTGGAGGGCGCCACGCTGCACACCAGCGAGGGCGACATCGAACTCGTGTTGCTGCCCGAGGAGGCCCCGCTGACGGTGGCCAACTTCGTCGGCCTCGCCGAGGGCGAGGGCGTCCCCAACCCCGAGACGGGGAACGAGGCGTTCTACGACGGCCTCGTCTTCCACCGTGTGATCGACGGCTTCATGATCCAGGGCGGCGACCCCCTGGGCACCGGCCGGGGCGGCCCCGGCTACCAGTTCGAGGACGAGGTCGACAACGGTCAGACCTTCGCCGAGCCCGGCATGCTGGCGATGGCCAACTCGGGCCCCGACACCAACGGCTCGCAGTTCTTCATCACGGTGGCGCCGACCGAGCACCTCGACGGCGACCACACGATCTTCGGCCACGTCGCCGACGAGGCGTCGCAGGAGGTCGTGGACGCCATCGCCCAGGTGGAGACCGACCCCTCCACCGCCCGACCGCTGGACGACGTGGTCATCGAGTCGGTGTCGGTGCAGCGCTCGTAGTCGTTCCGGCGCCCCGGGCCGCCCCCCAGGGGACCCGTAGGAGCGGACCCGCACCTACACCCCCTGGGGTCCTGGGTCAGCAGACCGAGGCACCCCTCACGCCGATCGCGGGATCTAGCGGGGGGTGCGGCGTTTGGCGCGTGCGGCGCGGGCCCGCTCGACGGCCGGGCCGATCGCCTCGACCAGCGCGGCGACGTCCTGCGCCGTGGAAGTACGGCCGAGCGAGAGCCGCAGGCTGCTCAGCGCGGTGTCCGGGTCGGCGCCCATCGCCAACAGCACGTGACTGGGCTGGGCCACACCCGCCGAGCAGGCCGAGCCGGTGGAGCAGGAGATGCCGCGGGCGTCCAGCAGCATCAGGAGGGCGTCGCCCTCGCAGCCGGGGAAGGACAGGTGCGAGATCCCCGGCAGGCGCTGGTCGAGGTCCCCGTTGACCACCACGTCCGCGACGGCGTCGCGGACCCCCGCCTCGAGTTCGTCGCGCAGGTCCGCCAGGCGCTTCGCGTGCTCCACGCGCTCGTCCACGGCCAGGCCGACCGCGGTGGCCAGCCCGCGCAGCAGCGGCGGCGACAGCGTGCCGGAACGAATGTCGCGCTCCTGCCCGCCGCCGTGCAGGACGGGCACGGGCCCGAGACCGCGGGCGACCAGCAGGGCTCCGGCGCCGACCGGACCGCCGAGCTTGTGCCCGCTGACCGTGAGCGCACTCACACCGCTGGCGGCGAAGTCGACGGGTTCGGCGCCGACCGCCTGGACGGCGTCGGTGTGGAAGGGCACCCCGTACTCGGCCGCGACCGCGGCGAGCTCGGCGATCGGCTGGACGGTCCCGACCTCGTTGTTGGCCCACATGACGGACACGAGGGCGACGCCGGCGGGGTCGGCCTCCAGGGCCGCTCGCAGCGTGCCCGGGTCCACCCGGCCGAGCGCGTCCACCGGCAGGGCCTCGAACCCGGCGCCCTGGTGGTCGGCCATCCAATGGGCCGGGTCCAGGGCCGCGTGGTGCTCCACGGCGCTGACCAGGATGCGCCGCCGCCGGGGGTCCTCGGCGTTGCGCGACCAGTAGAGGCCCTTGATCGCGATGTTGTCGGACTCGGTCCCCCCACCGGTGAAGACGACCTCGTGCGGGGTCGAGCCGAGCGCGTCGGCGACGCGTTCTCGCGCCTCCTCGACCGTGCGACGGGCACCGCGCCCGTGGGCGTGGAGGGAGGACGGGTTGCCGAGCGCGCCGAGTTCGGCCGCGACGTCGGCGACGACCTCGGGGCGGACCTCGGTCGTGGCTGCGTGATCCAGATACACCATGGCGTAGCCAAGGATACGTCCGCCGCACGCGGTCATCGGACGGCGGCCGCCTTCCACCGCCACCGATAACCTGAGGGCATGCCTGAGTCCTCGTCCTCGCAGCCCGCCGCTTCCACCGCTTCGGAGCACTGGCCCGCGCCCGTCGCCGACGGCCCGGTGCGCGCCCGTCTGTCCCTGCCCGGATCCAAGTCGATGACCAACCGCGCGCTCATCCTCGCCGCGCTCTCCGACCGGCCGTGCCTGGTGCGCCGTCCCCTGGCCAGCCGGGACAGTGAGCTGATGGTGGGCGCCCTGCGCGCCCTGGGTGTGGAGATCACCGCGGCGGGCCCCTCGGACCTGTCCGTCACGCCCGCGCCGCTGCGCGGGCCGGCCTCGGTGGACGTCGGCAACGCGGGGACGGTCATGCGGTTCGTGCCCCCGCTGGCCGCGCTGGCCTCCGGGGACGTGCACTTCGACGGCGACCCGCGCGCCCGGGAACGGCCGGTGGACGAGCTGCTCAACGCCCTGCGCGCGCTGGGCGCCGACATCGACGACGGCGGGCGCGGCGCCCTGCCGCTGACCATCCACGGCACCGGCGCGGTCCCCGGCGGCGACGTCGTGCTGGACGCCTCGGGCTCCTCCCAGTTCGTGTCCGCGCTGCTGCTCAGCGGCGCCCGGTTCGCCAAGGGCGTGCACGTGCGGCACGAGGGGCCGCCGGTCCCCTCGCGGCCGCACCTGGACATGACCGTGGAGATGCTGCGGGCCGTGGGTGTGGCGGTCGACTCCGGGGACGACTGGTGGCGCGTGGAGCCGGGCCCGGTGCGTGCCTCGACCATCGCCGTGGAGCCCGACCTGTCCAACGCGGCGCCGTTCCTGGCCGCCGCGCTGGTCACCGGTGGCGAGGTGACCATCCAGGGCTGGCCGGAGCACACCACCCAGCCCGGCGACGAACTCCGCGACCTGTTCACCCGCATGGGCGGGGAGGTCTCGCGTTCGGGCGACGATCTGACCCTGCGCGGCACCGGGACCGTGCTCGGCCTGACCGCGGACCTGCGCGCCGTCGGTGAGCTCACGCCCACCATCGCGGCGGTGGCCGCCCTGGCGAGCACCCCCTCGCGGCTGACCGGTATCGCCCACCTGCGCCGGCACGAGACCGACCGCATCGCGGCCCTGGCCGCCGAGATCAACCGCCTGGGCGGTGACGTGGAGGAGCTGCCGGACGGTCTGGAGATCCGCCCGCGCCCGCTGCACGGCGGGGTGTTCCACTCCTACGACGACCACCGGATGGCCACGTCCGGAGCGGTGATCGGGCTCGCGGTGCCCGGTGTGGAGGTGGAGAACATCGCCACCACGCGCAAGACGCTGCCCGACTTCCCGGGCCTGTGGGCGGAGGCCCTGGCATGAGCCGCACGCGGGGCGGTGGGCGCCATCTGGACGAGGACGACATCCGGGTGCGCGCCCGGGGCGGTTCCCGGCCCCGTACCCGGAACCGGCCCAAGCACGAGGACGCGGTGGCCGGCCTGGTGACGAACGTGGACCGGGGCCGGTACCGGTGCCTGGTCGAGGGTGTGGCCGTGGTCGCCATGAAGGCCCGTGAGCTGGGCCGCGGCTCCATCGTGGTGGGCGATCGCGTGGACCTGGTGGGCGATCTGTCCGGTCGGCCCGACACGCTGGCCCGCGTGGTGCGGGTCCGCGAACGGGAGTCGGTGCTGCGCCGCACCGCCGACGACACCGACCCCGTCGAGCGCGTCATCGTCGCCAACGCCGACCAGATGGCGATCGTGTGCGCGCTGGCCGATCCCGAGCCCCAGCCCCGGTTCGTGGACCGCTGCCTGGTCGCCGCCTACGACGCGGGCCTGGACCCGCTGCTGTGCCTGACCAAGGCCGACCTGGCCGCGCCCGACGAGCTCGTCGGCGTCTACCGGCCGCTGGGGGTGCCCTACGAGGTCCTCAGCCCGGACGGCGACCTCGACGGGCTGCGCGGGCGTCTGGCGGGCCGCACGTCGGTGTTCGTCGGGTCCTCGGGCGTGGGCAAGTCCACGCTGGTGAACCGGCTGATCCCGGGCACCGACCGCGCCGTCGGCCACGTCAACGCGGTCACCGGCCGCGGCCGCCACACCTCCACCTCGGCGGTGGCGCTGCCCTTCGAGGGCGGCTGGCTCATCGACACCCCGGGCGTGCGCAGCTTCGGTCTGGCGCACATCGACCCGGCGGACTTCGTCACCGGTTTCCCCGACATCGCCGAGGTCGCCGCGGACTGCCCGCCGGGCTGCACCCACCAGGAGGACGAGCCCGACTGCGCGATCGCGGCGGCACTGGAGCGGGGCCTGCTGGACGCGGACCGCGTGGCCTCACTGCGCCGGCTCCTCGCCAGCCGCGAGGGCGATCTGGACGAGTAGGCCTAGGCCGTGGCCTCGCTCGTGAGGGCCGGGTCGATGACGTTGGCCTGGCCCCAGTCCCCCAAGGCCTCCAGGGCCTCGTAGAGGGACTCACCACGCGGGGTGAGCGCGTACTCCACCCGGGGCGGCACCTCGGCGAAGTCCCGCCGGCACACGATCCCGTCCCGCTCCAGTTCGCGCAGGTGCGAGGCCAGGACCTTCTCCGTGACACCGCCGACCATCCGGCGGAGCCGCCCGAAACGCAAGGGGCCGGCCTCCACCAGGGCCCACAGGATCGAGACCTTCCACCGGCCGCCGATCACGTCCATCGCCGCCTCGGTACCGCAGTTGTACGCGCCCGGCCTCTGCGTGACCGCCATGTCCCTGCCCCTCCCACCAGCACACTTACCGCGAAGTACCCACCCACTTCGAAGTGCGTACTTGTCGGCCCCAGAGCCTGCGGCCAGCCTAATACCCATGAACGAGAACACTTTCGACGAACCCCGCGTGACCGTGCTCGGCCTCGGCGCGATGGGGACGGCTCTGGCCCGGACGTGGCTGGCCGCCGGGCATCCGGTGACCGTGTGGAACAGGACGGCGGCGCGCGCCGAGGCGCTGGCCGGGGAGGGCGCGGACGTGGCCGCCACGGCGGCGGACGCGGTCGCCGCGGGCGGTGTGGTGGTGACCTGCCTGTGGGACGACGAGTCCGTCGGCACGTCGCTGGCCGACGCCGACCTGCGCGGCCGGGACCTGGTGGACCTCACCACCGGCACCCCCGCCCAGGCGCGCGGCCGGGCCGCGTGGGCCGAGGAGCGCGGCGCGCGGTTCGTCAGCGGCGGGATCATGGCGGTGCCGCCCATGGTGGGCGTGCCCGAGGCGGGCGGCTACGTGTTCTACAGCGGTTCGAAGGCGGCCTTCGCCGCGGCGGAGTCGGTCCTGTCCGTGCCCCTGGGCACCCGCTACGTGGGCGAGGACGCGGGGTTCGCGGCCCTGTACGACGTCGCCCTGCTGAGCGGCATGATCGGCATGTTCGGCGGTGTGGCCCACGCCTTCGCGCTGGTCCGGGGGGAGGACGTGCCGCTGAAGGAGTTCGGCACGATGCTCGTCGAGTGGCTCAGGGCGATGGCCGCCCTGGGCGAGTCGACCGCGGAGCGGCTGGAGAGCGGCGACTACACCAGCGACGTCGTCTCCAACCTGGCGATGATGGTGAACGGCAACGCCGTGATGCGCCGGACGGCCGAGGAGCAGGGGATCGGGTCCGCTCTGCTGGACCCCTACATGGAGCTCATGGAGCGCCGTCTGGCCCAGGGCCACGGTGAGGAGGACGGCCCCACGGGGGTGATCGACCTGCTCGCGGCGCGCTGAGGCTCAGAGGTCGACGGTGCCGCCGCAGCGCCAGTAGCGGGTGCGGTCGTGCTCCAGGAAGCCCTCGTCGAGCAGTCCGTGTCGCAGGACCGCCAGGTCGGAGCTGAACCGCAGCAGGATCCGGTTCAGCTCCGGCTCGCTGTAGCGCACACCCGGGTCCAGGGCACGGGCGACGTGGTCGAGGACGACGAGGCGGTCGCCGCGGCGGACCGGGATCTGCGTGATCCGCCCCTCCGACAGGTACGCGCGCAGCACGCGCTCGCGTTCGTCCACCGCGACCTCCTCCCGTCAACCGGCGCGCAGCATGCCGTGCACCACGGTCTCCACCCGGTGCGCCGCCTGGTCCGGGTCGATGGGCTGCAGGGCGTAGGAGACCGTGAGCCGCACCGAGACGTCGGCGACCGACTCGGCGGTCCGGGGGCCCACCTCGGGGCAGCGGTCCTCCAGCATGGCGGCGATGCGCTCGCCGACCACGTCGAGCAGCGGCGCGGACCTGGTGGTCAACACGGGCAGCAGGTCGCGGTCGCCGGTGACCACCGCGTGCAGGAGGGGGTTGTCGCGGGCGGCCAGGAGGATGAGGCGGGTCGACCGGCTCACCGCGGAGACCGGGTCGGTCTCGTCGGCCGCCAGCAGGCCGACGACGCCGTCCAGCAGCGCGTTGACCTCGCGCACCACGATCGCCTGGAGGAGGCCCTCCTTGCTGCCGAACACGTTGTAGAGGGTCTGCCTGGACACCTGGGCCGCCGTAGCGATGTCGGCCATCCGCCGTTCGGCCCAGGCGCCGGCGACGACCTCGGCGTAGGCGGCGTCCATCAGCCGTTCGCGGGCGGTCCCGCGGTTCGCGCTCACCGTCTCCATGCCTCCATCCTCGCATCCTGGTCCTGGTCCGCATTCGTGTGCACAGCGTCCTGGTGAACTCACATTCTGATCACGGGCGGCGCCGCTTTGGGCATGTTCGTGCCCGGGACGGTAGCGTTATCGGCCATGGCCTCCTTTGACGATGATCTGCGGCTGGCACACGTGCTCGCCGACGCTGCCGACGACATCGCGATCAAGCGCTTCCGGGCGCTGGATCTGGTGGTCGACACCAAGCCCGACCTGACTCCGGTGACCGAGGCCGACCGGCTGGTCGAGGAGACGCTGCGGGGCGTGCTCTCCCGGGCCCGTCCCCGGGACGCCGTCGTCGGCGAGGAGTACGGCCGCACCGGCAACAGCAACCGGGTGTGGGTCATCGACCCCATCGACGGCACCAAGAACTATGTGCGCGGCGTGCCCGTGTGGGCCACGCTCATCGCCCTGCTGGAGGGCGACCGCCCGGTCGTGGGCGTGGTGTCGGCTCCCGCGCTGTACCGCCGGTGGTGGGCGTCCCAGGGCGGCGGGGCCTGGCAGGGCCGCAGCCTGTCCAAGGCGTCGCGCTGCCAGGTGTCGAAGGTGTCCACCCTGTCGGACGCCTCACTGAGCTATTCGTCGCTGACCGGCTGGGAGGACCAGGGCCGGCTGGACTCGTTCCTCGGCCTGACGCGTTCGGTGTGGCGCACCCGCGCCTACGGCGACTTCTGGTCGCACGTGATGGTCGCCGAGGGGGTCGTGGACATCTCCGCCGAGCCGGAGCTGTCCCTGTGGGACGCCGCCCCCCTGCCGATCATCCTGGAGGAGGCCGGCGGCCGGGCCACCAACCTGCGCGGTGAGGGCTTCGAGGACGGCGGCCCGCTGGTGTGCAGCAACGGATCGCTGCACGACCAGGCGCTGACCTGGCTCAACGGCGGACCGACACCGTTGCGCCGGGTCTGAGCGGTCAGCCGGCGAAGGCCGCGCGCACACGTTCGGGCGTGAGCCCGTAGCGGTCGATGGTGTATCTGTGCGGTGAGGGGCGGCGGTCCCGCCGGGTGTACTCGGTGGTCCGACGGCGGCTGAGGTCGTCGAACTTCTCGCCCAACCCCGTCCACACGCGTTCGGCCACGCCCACCGGGTCCGCGGTCAGCTCGTCGTAGGGCAGGTCGACGAAGGTCCCCGGCGCGCTCGCGGCGCGGACCCGTCGGGCCCGGGCCATGCACCGCGACCAGATCTCCAGCCACTCCGCACCGATCCAGTGCGGGTCGACCCGGCTCAGGTGCAGGGACATCCCCGCCTCCACCAGGCTGCCCCACGACGCGGTCGCCCGGACGGGATCGCGGTCGGTGAGCACGACGGTGGCATCGGGAAAGACCTTGAGCAGCGCGTCCAGGGCGCCCAGGTGCAGCGGCGACTTGAGCACCCATCGGCGCGGGCCGGACCTCTGGTACTGCATCGCCTGCAGCGCGGCCTTGAGGAACTCGTAGTCCGGGGTCGCGTCCCGGCCCTCCCACCAGGCGCGGTACTCCGGAACGGGGATCCGCACGTGGTGGGCCAGGCTGTGCGGCAGCAGGAACACGCACTCCTCGGGTTCGAGCGGGTGCATGGGGTGGATCGCCTGCCAGCCCGGCGCCATGGCGTTCAGGAAGCGGATGGACGAGCGCGCCTCGGCGAGCCGTTCGCGTGTGCCGAGCACGCGCTCGCCCTCACGCCCGCTGGGCGGGACGGGGTGGAGCATCTCCCACAGCGCGGGCGCGCGCGTGCGGGAGTGCTGGGCGAGCAGTCCGTGCGCGAAGGTCGTACCGGTCCTGGGCAGGCCGGTGATGAAGACCGGGCGGTCCACCACCTGGTCGGCGACCTCAGGTCGGGCGTCGAACAGGTGCAGCAGGCGCAGCCGCGTCTCCAACCGCCGCTGCACCTCGCTCTGGACGGACAGGCGGCCGAGCGGGGTGATCCCGGGCACGCTCAGCCAGGCGTCGCTCAAAAAGCGCGTCTCGGACAGGTACTCCCGGTCCGCGGGCCAGGGCAGTCCGCTGCGGTCGGCCGCCGCCCGCTCCGCCGCCTCGAACGCGCGACCGGGGTCTCGCGAGCGCGACCCCACCGTCGGCCTCAGGACCGTGTTGACCGGAGCGACCCACCAGGCCGGGCGTGCGTTCACGAAAGACCTTTCGTCGACGGACATCCGGCGCCAACGTACCGGAATCCGGCATCGCCGGACAGGTCGAGCGGCGGCGCCTGTGGACAACGGAACCGCCACCCCGCCCCCACTTTCCGTACTCGAATGAACACGTTTCGTAGTAACGTGAGCTCCGTGCTGAATCCGACACCCCTGCGAGCCCTGCTCTGCGGCGCCCTCGTACTGCTGGCCGGCGGTTGCGCCTCCGGCCACGGGCACACGCCCGAGGAGCTCAGCGAGATGATCGCCGACACCGTGCGCGCCACCACCGGCGCCCCGGGCCTGGGCGTGCCCGACACCGCCTTCGACCCCGCGCGGTTCCTGTGCGACCCCGCCGTGGACTCCCCCGGCTCCGGGAGCTGGCGCACCGAGGCCCCGCGCGAGGAGGCCTCCCCGGACGAGCCGGTCGACCTCGGGCTGCTGCCCGCCGAGGACACCGGTACCGGCCCCGAGACCGTCACCGTGGCCGCCACCGTCGTCGGACCCGAGGGCGGCGCCACCACGGCCGAGGCCGACCTCGCCCCCGACGGCTGGACCCGCCTGGCCTACCCCGACGACTTCCGCGCCGACTCCGCGACGGGTGTGCACACGGTCGTGTGGACCGATGCCGACTCCGGCACGCCGCTGGCCTGCGACGGCTTCACCGTCGCGTGATCACGCGGATAGCGGCGCGAGAAAACCCCGTCTCCGGGTGAACCGGAACCGGCTCTCCCGGCGATGGAACTGATGGAACCCCGCCACAGGCGGGCCGACCGGCGCCGCCTCTCGGCGCCGGTTCTCAGACATCACGGGAAGGGGCCGAATGCTGCGCTCCCTCACAGCCGGGATCGTGCTGGCCTTCGCCGGAACACGGGCCAACGTCGCCCGCACCATCCTGTCCTGCGCCGGCATCGTCGTCGGTGTCGGCGCCCTCGTCCTGGTGGTCACCGCCGGCGACTTCGGCCAGCGCTTCGCGGTCGCCTACGGTGAGGCCAACGTCGGGCTGCCCGCGACGCTCCACGTGAGCGTGTGGTCGCCGATCGAGGACCGCGAGGCCTTCGAGGAGGACCTGCGCCGCGCGGGCGGCCAGGACATCTCCATCAACCAGTGGCCCTCCGAGACACCGGTCATCCGCTCCGGCGACAACGTCCTGCCCGACGTGGAGTTCCTTGGAGTGGACGTCGCGATGGGCGACATCCGGCGGATGAACATGGCGCAGGGCCGCTGGTTCACCGACGCCGACACCGAGTCGCTCGCCCCGGTCCTCGTCGTCAACGAGGACCTGGCCGACGCGCTGGGCGACATCACCGAGGTACAGATCGGCACCGGGCAGTGGCTGGACGCGCGCGTGGTCGGCGTCGTGGAGAGCACCGCGCTGGACTTCTCCTGGCAGAGCGCGTACCTGCTGCGCTCACCCGCCACCGAGGACATGCTGTTCAGCTCCACCGGCACCGACACCGAGACGACGTACCAAGTACGCATCGACCCGGACGACCCGGCGGCCCAGGACCCCACGGGCATGGCGTTCACCGAGCGGATGGCCTCGGCCTCCTGGCGCTGGAGCACGGACGAGCAGGCCAGCGTGGACGCCTGGCGCATGGACGAGACCGAACTGCTGCAGAGCGGCGTGCGCTACCTGTCCTGGGGGCTGGCGGGCATCGCCGTCATCACCCTCACGACCGGCCTGCTCGGCGTCCTCAACGTCGGGCTCGTCACCGTGCGCGAACGCCGCCGCGAACTCGCCACCTACCGGGCGCTGGGCGCCGACCGCCTGACGCTGTTCGTGGCCGTGGTCATGGAGGCGGTCGTGGTGTCACTGGTGGCCGGCGTCATCGCGGTCCTGGGCTGTTGGGCCCTGGTCCTGCTGGCCGGACGGATCGCGGAGGGCCTGGTGACACTGCCGGCCGGGGTCACGCTGAGCATGCCGGCGTCGGCCGTCCTCGTCGGGCTCGGCAGCGCGGCGTGCGTGGGAATGCTGGCCGGGATCATCCCCGCGATGCGGGCGCTGCGCGCCTCCGTCGTCGCCGGGCTGCGGGAATAGGAGAACTCGTGAAGAAGTGGATCATCACCGGAGTGGCGCTGGCCGCCCTCATCGGGCTCGTCGCCGCCGGATTCTTCCTCTTGCCGCGCCTGCTCGGCGGCGGCGCGGGCGAGGACATGGACCTCGGCCAGGGCGCCCTCGACGTGGGCGGCGTCCCCGTCGAGGTGGAGATGGGCTCCGTCGACTCCCTCATGGTGCTGGACGCCACCGTGCGCGCCGAGCCCGGTGAGGACGTCAAGGCCCGCAACGGGGGCACCGTCACCCGCGTGTGGGTGACCGACGGCTCCCTGGTGGACAACGGCGCCCCCCTCCTCAACGTGGCGGTGCCGGACGCGGACGCCGGCGGTGAGGAGGACGCGGACGGCGCGGAGGGCGCCGGAACCCGTGAGGTCAGCCTCTACGCGCCCACGGAGGGCCGCGTGTCGGGGCTGGGGGACCTCCAGGTCGGCGACGTCCTGGAGCCCGGCGCGGTGGCGGCCAACGTCGCCCCGGACGAGTTCCGGGCCGTGGCATCCGTCCCGGCCAACGACCTCTACCGGTTCTATGAGGACCCCCACGACATCCTGCTGGAGATCACCGAGGGTCCGCCCGCCGCCGAGTGCGAGTTCCTGTCGCTGGGCGCGGCCGAGGAGGGCGCCGCCCCGGGCGGCGGCGAGGAGGAAGAGGGCGGCGGCGGTGGCGGCGGCTCCGAGCTGTCCTGCCGCGTGCCCTCGGACCTGCGCGTCTTCGAGGGCGTCACCGGCAAGATGTCCGTCGCCACCGGCGGCGCGGAGAACGTCATGATCGTCCCGGTGACGGCGGTGCGCGGCACGAGCGAGAGCGGCGAGGTGATCGTGGTCGCCGACGACGGCACCGAGGAGGTCCGCGAGGTCGAGCTGGGCGTCTCCGACGGCAGCTCGGTCGAGGTCGTCTCCGGGCTGAGCGTGGGCGACCAGGTGCTCGACCCGATCCCGCTCGACCCCCGTTTCGACGTCCCCGGCGCCGTGGACCCCGAGGACGAGGAGTACATGGACGAGGAGTACATGGAGCTCGAAGGGGAGGTGCTGGAGTAGTGGCCGTCCCCGTCGGGGCCCCCGCCCCCGTACCCCCGCCGTCCGCGAGCGGGCCGCTGCTGCGGGTGGAGGGGCTCACCCGCCACTTCACCGTCTCCGGGACCCGGATCGACGTCCTGCACGACTGCACGTTCCAGGTCAGCCGCGGAGAGGTCGTGGCCATCGTCGGCCAGTCCGGTTCCGGCAAGTCCACGCTGCTGAACCTGCTCGGGCTGCTCGACCGGCCCAGTGGCGGGACCTACGAGTTCGACGGCGTGGACACCACCCGGCTGCGCGAGGGGCCCCGCTCCCGCCTGCGGGGCGAGGGCGTCGGCTTCGTGTTCCAGCAGTTCCACCTGTTGGAGCGCCGCACGGCACTGGCGAACGTGTGCGTGCCGATGGTGCTGGCCGGTGTGCCGCTGCTCAGCCGGCGGTCCCGCGCCCGCGAGCTGTTGGAGGCCGTGGGGCTGGGCCACCGGCTGCACTCGCAGCCGCACCAGCTCTCCGGCGGTGAGCAGCAGCGTGTGGCCCTGGCGCGCGCCCTGAGCCGGGAACCCGCCCTCATCCTCGCCGACGAGCCCACGGGCGCCCTGGACGCCACCAGCAGCACGATGATCATGGACCAGCTCCTGGAGCAGGCCCGCCGGCGCGACGCGGCGGTGGTCGTGGTGACCCACGACCCCAAGGTCGCCGCACGGGCCGACCACGTCGTGGAATTGGTCGAGGGCCGCACCCTCTGACGGAAAGGGCGGGCCGGACGAGTTCCGGCCCGCCCCTTGCGCCATTCGCCGAAATGGTCGGCACAACGAAAAACACCGGGTGGATTTCTCCACCCGGTGTTTCCTTGGTAGCGGGGACAGGATTTGAACCTGCGACCTCTGGGTTATGAGCCCAGCGAGCTACCGAACTGCTCCACCCCGCGTCGTGATCCCTATTCTAGGGCCTTTCGCCCTCGGTGGCAAATCGCTTTTCCGAAGAACGCGATTCCGGGATCCACCGGCGATCCGACCTTTCGGCCTGATCTTCACTCAGTCTAGCAGGGGCTCAACCCCCTTTAGACCGCTCCGGCACCGAAGCGCCGGGAAAAGCACCGGACCCGGAATTTCTCCCGGGTCCGTTCTTCGTAGCGGGGACAGGATTTGAACCTGCGACCTCTGGGTTATGAGCCCAGCGAGCTACCGAACTGCTCCACCCCGCGTCGTTGTGTTCTCAGAGTAGCGTGCCTGGGCGCGGAACCCAAATCGGCGCGGAGAGACCTGGCGCACGCGAACGGGGCGGGACCCGAAGGCCCCGCCCCGCCGAGTGAACGACCCCTGGGGGCGCTACTCGTTCATCGACTCCTCGATGGCCTCGAGGGCCTCGCGCAGGCGCTCGTCGGCCTCGTCCTGCGACTCCTGTGCGTCCTCCCAGGCCTCCACGGCCTCGTTGAGGGCGTCGGTGAGGTCCTGGTTCGGGGAGTCCTCTCCGGAGCCGCCCTCGGCCGGCTCCTCCTCGGAGGGCTCCTCCGCGGGCTCCTCGCCGTCCTCCTCCAGGGGCGCCTCGCCCTCCGCGAAGAGGTTGTTCAGGGCGTCCTGGAGGTTGCTGCCGATCGCGACCTCCTCACCGAAGCCGACCATGACCTGCTGCAGCAGCGGGAAGGAGGCGGCTCCGCCGCCACCCGCCTGCACGTACAGCGGCTCGACGTAGAGCAGCCCCTCCGCGAACGGCAGGGTCAGCAGGTTGCCCCGGGTCACCTCGGCGTTGGACTGCTCCAGCGGGAGCAGGACCTCGCGCACGTCGGCGTCCGAGTCGAAGGCGTTCTGCACCTGGCCCGGACCGAAGATCACCGTGCTGCGCGGCAGCTCCAGCAGCCGGAGCTGGCCGTAGTCGTCCGAGTTCGGGTTGCTGTCCACCGCCATGAACGCGGCGATGTTCTCACGGCCGCGCGGGACGAAGGTGCTCGTCAGCGAGAAGTTCGGGTCCTCCTCGCCCGGGAACCGGATCGTCTGCCGGTAGGGCGGCTCCGAGGTCTCGGTCTCGTTGGTGGGGTCGGTGGGCACGGACCAGAAGTCCTGACCGCCGTAGTAGGACGCGGCGTCCGTGACGTGGTACTCGCGCATGATCTCGCGCTGCACCTTGAACAGGTCGTCCGGGTACCGGACGTGGTCGAGGAGCTCGTCGCTCATCTCGTCCCGGTCGGTCATGATGCCCGGGAACGCGCCCATCCAGGTCTGGAGGACGGGGTCCTCCTCGTCCCACGCGTACAGGGTCACCGTGCCGTCATGGGCGTCGACGGTCGCCTTCACCGAGTTGCGGATGTAGTTGACCTCGTTGCCGGGCAGCGTGCCGACCTGCTGCGCCGTGCCGTCGGTGAAGGTGTCGGTCACCGCCTGGGTGAAGTCGATCCGGTTGGCGTACGGGTAGCCGTCGGACGTGGTGTAGGCGTCCACGATCCACACGACCTTGCCGTCGACCACGGCCGGGTACGGGCTGCTGTCGGTGGTGAGGAACGGAGCGACCTTCTCCACGCGGTCCACCGGATCGCGCTCGTAGATGATCCGCGAGTTGCTGGAGATCGCGCTGTTGAGCAGGATGTTCGGTTCCTGGTACTTGATGGCGTACAGCACCCGGTCGAAGAAGCTGCCCAGTTGGACGCCGCCGTCACCGGTGTAGTTGTTGTAGGCCTGCGAGGTGCTCGGATCGCCGCCCTCTCCGCCGTCCTCGGCGGGGGTCTCCTCCGCTGCCGGGGCCTCCTCGGCCGCGGGGTCCTGCTCGTTCTCGGAGTCGGCCGGAACCCGGGCCTCGTCGGCGGAGGGGCTGGGCGAGGCGTCCACCGCGTCGTCCAGCGTGGGCACGTCCTCGGTCTCGTCCTCGGCGTCGAGGGGGTAGTCGTACTCCTCCTCGGCCTCGACGATGACGTAGTCGGCGCCCTCGCGGCCGTAGTAGATCCGCGGCTCGTACTCGCCCACGACGTCGCTCAGCTCACCGCGCGGCGGGATGTTGTACTCCGTGAAGACCGGACGGCCCTCGGCGTCGATCAGGTTGCCGGCGGCGGCCACCATGCCGTAGCCGTGCGTGTAGATCAGGTGCCGGTTGAGCCAGTTGTCCTGGTCGTCGGGCGGACCGTCGAGCTCGCGGACGGCCACGATCGTGTCGATCAGGTTGCCGTTCTCGTCCGGGTAGCGGTCGACCTCCAGCACGTCCGGGAACTGGTAGAAACCACGGACCTGCTGCATCTGCTGGAAGGTCTGCGACACGACCGAGGGGTCGGCCAGACGGACGCTGGGGATGTCGTCGGCCGCGGCCGACAGCTCCTGCGGCGTCAGCTCCGTGGTGGCGTCGTAGGTCTCGACCTCGGCGCCGGCGATGTCGTACGCGTCGCGCGTGAACTCGATGTTGCGCTCGATGTACGGGCTCTCCAGGCGCTGCTCGTTCGGGCCGACCTGGAAGCGCTGGACGATCTCCGGGTAGGCCACGCCCACCAGCACCGCGGACAGCACCAGCAGTCCGAGGCTGGCCATGGGGACCATGGTGTTCTTGAAGTAGATGTTGGCGAAGAACAGCACCGCGCAGATCACGGAGATGACCGTGAGGATCACCAGGGCGGTCGAGACCGCGTTCACATCCGTGTAGGAGGCACCGAACGTGTAGCCGCGTTCGGAGAAGACCAGGCCGTAGCGGTCCAGCCAGTACGATCCGGCGCGCAGCAGCACGAAGATGCCGAGCAGCACCGACAGGTGCACCCGGGCCGCGGGAGTGGCGCGCTGGCCGGAGTCGTTCTGCAGGCGGACACCGCCGTACAGGTAGTGCACGATCACCGCGGCGATGAAGGCCAGGATCACGGCGGCGTAGAGGTAACCGAGGAGGATCCGCAGGAACGGGTAGGTGAACGCGAAGAACGCGATGTCCATCCCGAACTCGGGGTCGGCGGTACCGAAGTCCACGGAGTTGACGAACTGCAGGTAGGAGCGCCAGTCACCGCCGGCCGCCGCTCCGGCCAGCAGGGCGAGGGCTCCGACCGCGATCCAGAAGAAGAGCTTGCGGTGGGGGTCGATGGACTGCCGGTAGCGGTCCAGTCCCTGCTGCTCCAGGCTCATGGGCCGCACACCGGGGCGGGCCCGGTAGGCGAAGAAGATGCTGGCGCCGACGATGATGGCCATGACCAGGGCCGCGACGGCGAAGAGCAGGATTCGCGTCCACAGTTCCGTCATGAAGACCGTGGAGAATCCAACGGCGTTGAACCACTTGTAGTCGGTCCAGAAGTTCGCGGCGAACATCAACGCCGCGATGATGACGACCACGGTCGCCGCGACTGGCGCGAGCAACCTTGATCGGCGAGGCATACGCGCAGGTGGTGCGCCGGGCGATCGGAAGCTCACGCCTCCCCCTCGTTCTGGCTTGGTAGGTGCGTTCGGTGCGCGTGGGGCGCCTTCAACACTGAGAACTTATGCGGTGGCCGCCGGGTTCCCGAAATCACCCCGCACCCGGTGACAAGGCGGCATCGGTGGTGTATCAGAGGCGCATCCATCAGTCGGCTGACCATGTCTGCGACCCTACTGTCCGGGAACCGGAGCGGCGAGGTTCCCACATGGGTCACTATGGAAACGTGTCGAACATTCGCGAAGCCGTCATGGACCTCGAACGCCACGCAGCCGAACAGGGCTGGGACCGGCCGCTGGGGCTGTACGCCCTGGTGCCCACCGCCGACCTCCTGAAGGCGGAGCCGGCGCTGGCGAACCTGCTGGGGATCGACTCCCCCACCGACCCGGACGAACTGACCCCGGTGGAGCAGGACCCCCTGCCCCAGGACGTCCCGCTGGAGGAGGCGCTCGGGCGCATCCTGTGGCCGGAGGGCGTGGCCGGGTGCGCCCTGGTCATGGAGCGTCTGGCGGTGAAGGGCTCCGACGAGACCCTCGCCGCCGGGGAGGACCCCGCCGCCTCCGGTCGCGAGACCGAGGAGATCCGCATGGTGGCGGGCGTGATGCGGGACGGGTCGCGGCACTGCGCGATGCGCATGCGCAGCCACGACTCCGAGTCGGAGGTGCTCAACGGCGCCGATCTGATCCCGGCCCTGACCTCCGCGCTCGCACTGACCCTGGACCTGGAGGAGACCCCCGGGTCCTGACCCGGCTCACCGCTCGCAGCGGGGAAGCTCGCCCTCGCCGGTGCGGATGGTCTCCAGGGCGCCGACCGCGTCGGTGAGGGTCTCCACCCGCACCACCTCCAGGTCGTCGTAGGCGTCCGACTGGAAGACCTGGGAGCAGCTCTCGGCGGCGACGAGGAAGTAGTCGGCCCCGTCCCGCCGGGCGCTGACCATCTTCTGCGGGATCCCGCTGATGCCGCCGACCTGCCCGTCGGAGGTGATGGTGCCCGAGCCGGCGATGTTCGCGCCGCCGGTGAGGCTCTCCTCGGTGAGGCGGTCCATGATGCCGAGAGAGAACATCATGCCGGCGCTCGGTCCGCCGATGTCGCCGACGGAGATCTCCACCTCGAGCGGGAAGTCCATGTCGTCGGCGATGAGCACACCGACGGCCGCGCCGTTGTCGCCCTGGCGCGTCTCCATCTCCACGTCGACGGTCTCGCCGTCGCGCTCCAGGGTGAGCTCCACCGGTTCGCCCGGCTCGCGCGAGCTCACCCACTCCACGACCGCGGCACTGCCCACGAGCTCCTCGGGGTCGTCGCCGGTGGCGCTGGTGGGGACGGTGCGCCCGTCGACCGCGGTGATGACGTCGCCCGACTCGACGACGCCGTGCGCCGGCATGTCCTCGACGGTCTCCGCCACCTGCGGGACCGCCTCGTAGTCGATGTCGAGCTGGTTGAGCGCGGCGGCCGTCGCGTCGGTCTGCGAGTCGTTCATCTGCACCGACTGGCGCTCGCTGACCTCCTCCGGCGAACGGCCCGCCGGGAAGAGCAGCTCCTCCGGCAGGACCGCCTGCGTGGGCGAGAGCCAGGCGGTGACCAGGGTGAAGAAGTTGAGCCGGTGCTCCGGTCCGCCCGCGTACTGGACGGTGACCATGGAGAGCGCGCCCTCGTCGTGCTCGTAGCTGTCGGCGCCCTCGACGGTGATGACGGGTTCGCCCTGCAGCTCCCCCACGGTGTTGACCGTGACGCCGGGCGCGGCCACGAGGTAGGGCAGGGGCAGCAGCAGACCGGCGGCCCCGATCCCCACCAGGAGGACGAGCGCGACAACGAGGGTCATGACACGACGAACCATGATGCACACCTTATGGCCGTCGACGCCTCGGCCGGGCTCGCCCACCCCCGCTTCGCGCGCCGCCCACATCAGAGGGCCGCGAGCGCGCTCACGGCCCTCAGGGAACAGGGGGCGGGGGGCGTCCGGCCAGCGCGAGGCGGCCCCGGACGCCCTGGAGGGGCTAGGGCGCGCCGACCCACTCGTCGGCGCCGTCCTCGAAGGACTGGTGCTTCCAGATGGGCACCTGGGCCTTGAGGTCGTCGATGAGGCGGCGGCAGGCCTCGAAGGCCTCCTGGCGGTGCGCGGCCGCGGCGGCCACGACGACCGCCTTGTCACCGATCTCCAACCGGCCGACGCGGTGCACCGCGGCCATGCGCAGGACCGGGCGGCCCGGGACGGAGGTGTCGCTCAGCACCTTCTCCATGATGACGCGCAGCTGCGCCTCCACGGTGGGGTGCGCCGAGTAGGCGAGGCCGGCCACGTCCCGGCCGTGGTCGTGGTCGCGCACGGTCCCGATGAACACGGCGGTTCCGCCCGCCCGGTCGTCGGTCACGGCGTCGAGGACCTCGTCCACGGACAGCGGGGTCTCGCGTACGGCTGCAATGGTGATCTCTTCCACACCCTGACCGTATCAACCTGGGGTTCCCCCAAGCGAGGCCGCACGGGAACGACCGGCCTGGGCGGGCACCGGCGCGGCCGGGCCGCGGATCGGGCACGACCGGCCGGGCCGCGGATCGGCCCGATCCGCGGCCGGTCCCGGCTCAGCCGCCCTTGCGGCGGCGCAGGTGGCGGATGGCGGCGGCGGTCCCGATGGCGGCCGCCGCGGCGCCGGCCGCGCCCGCGGCGGTGATGGTGACCTCCTTGCGGCCGAGACTACGGCCCACGAGCGCGTGCTTGCCGCTCTTGGAGGCCATCAGCGCCTCCAGGGCCTCCTCGTTGCCGTAGCCCGGCTTCCACCCGGCCTCGCGCAGGGCGGCGCAGTCCACCACGCAGGGATAGACGAGGAACTTCAGCTCGCCCTCCGCCGCCGGGGTGATGCGGGCCTGGTGGAGGCGGCGGATCGCGCCGAAGGCCAGGTTCGCCGGGACCTCGAAGTGCTTCATCCCGGTGATGGCCTCGACGTCCTCCTGGGACAGCGAGCCCTCGCTGGCGACGGCGACCACGCCGTCGGGCCCGTGGACCCCGTGGATCGCGCAGAAGGCGAGCGCGCTGGTGAGGTCGTCCTCGTGGCAGAACTGCCAGTGCTGCCGGTGGCCCTTGACGGTGAGCAGGCGCGGCGCGGAGAAGTGGCGGCTGAACAGCGTGTCCAGGTCCGGCCCGACCAGCGGAGCGGGGCGCACGACGGTCACCGCGAGGCTGGGATGGGCCAGGCGGGCGCGTTCGGCCAGGGCCTCGACCTCGGCGAAGTCCCCCATCAGGCCCTCGCTGTTGTCCACCACGCGCGGGGCGTCCTCCGGCAGGGGCACGGGGGCGTCCGGCGAGGCGCCGTAGACCATGGTGCTGGTGACCAGGATGACCCGTGGGACGCCCGAGGCCGCCGCCGCGGTCAACACGGTCTGGGCCGCGCGGATGTTGTGCGCCCGCCGGTCGGCCGGGCGCGTGTCCGGCGAGCGGTCGTCGGCGGTGTGCACGAGGACGTCGACCCCGCCGAGCCGGGACACGAGCCCCGGATCGCACACGTCGGCGATCCGCCACGTGACCCCGCGCAGGTCGGCGAACTCGTCGTCGATGGCCACGATCTCCCGCGGAGCCGTGGAACCTTCCGGAGTGGCCAGGCGTTGCACGAGAAGCCGACCCACTCCGGAGGCGGCACCGGTGACCGCCACGACCACACCGCCTCCGTCGGAGGGGCTGTGCTCTGGGCGAACCTGGCTGCTTTCGGTATTCACTCCGGGCGACTCCCAGCTAACGTGACAGTGGAGACCAAACCTAATCCTGCCTGAGGTCTGATTGTGAGCGACCTGCCTTTCGGTTTCAGCATGCCGAACGATCCCGATGACGAGTCCGGACGCCGATCTGGCGACTCCGGCTCGGGTGCCGGCAGCGGCCGCCCGGGCGGGGGAGACTCCGGAGTGCCGGACGGATTCCCGTTCGGCGACCCGCAGCAGATGGCCAACATGCTGCGCCAGTTCGCCGACATGATGTCGGCGCAGCCGAGCCCCGGCGGCAGCGGCGGCGAGTCGCCGTCCTCCCCGTCCGGGATCAACTGGGACATGGCCAAGAACATCGCGCGACACACGGTGTCCCAGCACGGCGACCCGAGTATCCCGCCCCACGACTACGCCAAGGTCGAGGAAGCGCTGCGCCTCGCCGACCTGTGGCTCGACCAGGCTACCGACCTGCCGTCGGGCCTCCACACCGCACAGGCCTGGAGCCGGTCGGAGTGGATCGAGAAGACGATGGACTCCTGGGCGCAGCTGTGCGACCCGCTGACGTCCAAGACGGTCCAGGCCATGGGGCAGAACCTCCCCGAGGAGATGCAGTCCGTGGCCGGTCCGCTGCTGGGCATGGTCCAGCAGATGGGCGGCATGATGGTCGGCCAGCAGGCCGGCCAGGCCATCGGCGAACTGGCCCGCGAGGTGACCGGTACCACCGACATCGGTCTGCCGCTGGCCGGCGAGGGCAACGCGGCGCTGCTGCCGCCGGGCGTGGCCCGGTTCAGCGAGGGCCTGGAGATCCCCGACGACGAGGTGCGCCTGTACCTCGCGGCCCGCGAGGCGGCCGTCCACCGGCTGTACTCGCACGTGCCGTGGCTGCGCTCGCACGTGTCCCGGCTCGTGGAGGAGTACGCCGCGGGGATGTCGTTCGACGTCAGCGGTCTGGAGGACAAGCTCGGGGAGATCGATCTGACCAACCCCGAGGCGCTCCAGGAGGCGCTGTCCGGCGGCGTGGGCGGCGAGAGCCTGTTCCAGCCCGAGGACACCCCGCAGCAGAAGGCCGCCCTGGCCCGGCTGGAGACCGCCCTGGCACTGATCGAGGGCTGGGTGGCCACCGTGGTGACCGCCGCGGTGACCGACCGCCTGCCGCAGGCCAACGCGCTGGCGGAGACGACCCGGCGGCGTCGGGCCACCGGTGGGCCCGCCGAGCACACCTTCGCGGCGCTGGTCGGCCTGGAGCTGCGGCCGCGCCGTCTGCGGGAGGCCTCCGCGCTGTGGAGCGCGCTGGAGCGCGAGCGCGGGGTCGAGGGCCGTGACGCCGTGTGGCAGCACCCCGACCTGATGCCGACCGGTGCGGACCTGGACGACCCGGAGTCCTTCGTCAGCGGTGGCGAGTTCGGCGGCGCCGACTTCGACATCTCGTCGCTGACCGAGGACCGGCCCGGCGACAAGCCCGGGGACCGGCCCGACGACGACGGGGAGCCGGGCACCGACCGCGGAGGGGACGCCTGAGTGTCCCTGCACGCCGACGCCCGGGCGGTCCTGGGCTCCTGGACCGCGCCGGACGCCGCACAGGAGGAGCTGCGCCGCGCCTACCTCGCCCATCTGGACGAGCACGAGGACGCGATGTGGCGCACCTGCCGCCCCGGCCACGTGACGGCCAGCTCCGCGGTCATCTCCGCCGACGGCTCACGGGTGGCGCTCACCCTGCACCGCGCCCTGGGGATGTGGTTGCAGACCGGCGGGCACTGCGAGGCCGAGGACACGAGCCTGGCGGCCGCGGCCCTGCGCGAGGCGGAGGAGGAGACCGGCATCCGGGGGCTGGAACTGCTCCCGGGGCCGGTCTCTCTGGACAGCCACGCCGTGCCGTGCGGTGGTGGGAGCGTCCACTTCGACGTGCGGTACGCGGTGCTGGCACCGGCCGACGCGATCCTGGTGCGCGATCCCGACGAGTCCACCGACCTGGGCTGGTTCCCGGTGGACGCGGTGCCGGACCCGTCCGACGACGCCTGCCGTGACCTGGTCCGCCAGGCCGCGGCGGCCGTGGCCGCACACCGGGTCCGCGCGGGTCGGGGCGGGTAGGCCGTGTTTTTTGCGGCGTTCCGGGCTCGCGGCCGCCAGGACCGCCTCTCGCTGTGCCTCTGCGCTCGTGCAGCACCACCAGGCTGAACTTCGCACATCGTCTTGCGGGAGACGACCTGACGACCGCGAGCTCACCCGAAGCCTTCAGAAAAACACGGCCTAGGAACCGGTCGGCCCGCGGCGGTCAGCCCGTGATGTCGATCGTGGACCCACCGAACAGGTCCGCGTCCTCCATGACGATCTCGGCCGGCCGGGCCGAGGAGGCGACCTCGTACACGTTGATGTAGGACCTGGTCTGGCCCAGCTCCAGGTCACCGCCGACCGGCAGGTCGTTGAGCGCCATGGCCCCGCGGGTGGCCTCGCTGTGCGGGGCGGCCACCCCTCCATCGGTGTCCACGAGGTCGAATCCCCCGACCCCGACGGTGGTCGGGGAGCGGGTCGTGTTCTTGACCGTCAGGTGCACGACGACGAACTGCCCGTCGGGAGTGAGGGGGCCGTCCCTGCCCTCCAGCCGCTCGATCCCGGTGCCCACCGACGTGACCGTGGCGCGGAAGGTGGTGACGCTGTCGGTGGCCGACATCGGCGTGAACTCCCCGCCGGTCATGCCGACGCGCTGTTCGGCGACGGGCGGCGCGTCGTGCGCCGGAGGCTTGTCGCGGATCTCCCGCACGAGCAGCACGACGGTCAACAGGAGCAGGACAAGTCCGCAGACCATCATCATCCGGACCGGCAGCGGCGACCGCTGCGGTGTCCTGGGGTCGGTGGCGACGGTCAGCTCCCCCGGAGATCGGTGTCGGCGCCTTCGAGCGCGCCGTCCAGCGCGATCTCGCCTTCGTCGAGCCGGTCGTCGGCGTCCTCGCCGCCGTGGCCGCACGGTTCGGTGCGGGTGGCGGCGCTGTACCCCTCGAGGTAGCCTCGGGCGCGGTCGGCCTTGGGGTACCGGTGCACCAGGGCCCAGAAGGCGCGGCCGTGGTCGGCGTGGAACAGGTGCGCGAGTTCGTGGATGAGCACGTAGTCGACCACCCAGGCCGGCATCCCCGTGAGCCGGCGGGAGATGCGGATGGTACGGGTGTCGGGGGTGCACGAGCCCCAGCGGGTGTTCTGGTTGTCCACCCAGCGGACGCTGTCGGGCAGCTCCGTGCCGCCGAGGTAGCGTCGGGCGAGTTCGACGGCGCGCTCGTGCAGTTCGGTGTCGCCGGAGTGACGGCCGCCCTCACGGGCTTCGAGCCGTTGCAGCATCCGTCCCACCCAGCGCTTTTCCTCAGCGCGGGAGAACGTGGCGGGCACGAGGACGACCGTGGTGTCCCCGTCCCTGTAAGCCGACACCGTGCGCCGGCGGCGAGGACTGCGTCGTACCTCGATTTTGGTGTTCGAGAGCACAAACTTTACGGTAGCCGAGCGGAGGGCTTTCGCACAGATGTCCGGCGCCGGGTATGTCATGCCTTTCACCGGTTGCATGAGCGGCGCTCCGTGACCGGGAATCCCTGCCCCGTCGGCCATTCGCCTCTGACCAGCGCCGTCACGAGCGCGTGAGGCAGGCCACACGACGGTGTTCGGCAGCTCCTATTACACCATACGGTTATGAAAGAGAGACCGGACGGTGACCCCCGAAGGGAGTCCCGCCCGGTCTCGGGCACCGGCCCCTCAGGCCCGGTCGACACGATCACGCCTCAACAGAGGCGGGACCACGCTATCTCCATGAGTCCTTCTTCCAGGCGACGCTCCGCACGCTGGCGCGCGCGCAGCTGACGCGCTCCGAGCCTGCGTTCCTCGCGTTCGCGGGATTCCAGGGAGCGGTCGCCGTCGTTGGTCATGCGGATCAGTTCCTGCAGCATCATCGTGGTCCTTCGGCGGGTGTGAGTGGTTCTGGGGGGAACGGGGGTCAGGCCGCGACCGGCGCGGGGTTCTTCCGGGGACGACCGCGCGGGCGCTTGCGCGCCACGACCTGGCCGGCGACGAGCAGCTGCCCGCCCCACACGCCCCACGGCTCCTTGCGGTCCAGCGCGTCCGCCAGGCACTGCTCACGCACGGGGCAGGCTCCGCAGACGGCCTTGGCCGCCTCGACGTCCGCGGGGGCCTCGGCGAAGAACAGGTCGGGCTCGGTACGGCAGGGAACATCGGTGTCGCCCAACCAGGGCGTCTCCAGGACCGACGCAAGCATCGGTGCCCTCCAAGATCTTTGATCGTTTCGTACAACGCGGTCGGTGCTGTCATTCACCGGAACCGGTCCGGTGAGGGACCTGGACTTGCGATGCCGCCGGCCTCTCCCGCGTCCCTGGAGGACGGAGAACGGACGGAGATACAAAGAAAGCCGCGGCCCCTGATTCGGGGTCCGCGGCCACGGGTCGAAACTCTCGGCCTGTCCTGCTCTAGGCCGGAATCCTCCGTGGACACTCCCCCGGTGCGCCATAACGGCGCGGGGTAGCTTCAGCTTCAGCGTGATCCGCCAGGGGCTTGCCGATGAGGGCGAAGCCGCGGTCAGCGGACACACCACTGCCATTGCCGGTGCCGAAGAGAGCGAACGGGACGTCCTGCTGCTCTCGCAGAGAGCCCAGGTGTCCGCGCCCACCGTTGACGCCGGTGGCGTTGGTGATGGTGCCGACCCAAGCGGTGGCGTCCGCGCGACCGCACATGGCGGTGCCCGTCTCAGCGGTCAGGGACCGCAGACGCGACGGCATGATGAAGCCGGTGGTCAACGAGATGTTCGTCATCAGATCAGGCACCTCCTTCGGGTCGGGCGACAGGGTCTTGCACCTGTGCCAGTGGTGTTCATGGCGACGATGTACACACTATGGGTTCGTCGCGAAAATCAGCAACCTATTTTTGACCTGCGAAAACGTCCGCATCCGGCCACGAGTTCCCGGGAATCTTCCAAGGCCGGCGAGTGTTGCCGCGCGGCCGGTCAGCTCCAGCCCTCGGCGTCGATCACGCGGATCATCCCCTCCTGCACGACCGAGCACACGAGCTCGCCGTCGCGGGTGTAGACCAGCCCCCGCGCCAGGCCGCGCGCCCCCTGGGCGCTGGGCGTCTCCTGCGCGTAGAGCAGCCACTCGTCGGCGCGGAACGGGCGGTGGAACCACATCGCGTGGTCGAGGCTGGCCATGGAGATGCCGGCGAACGAGCGGCCGTGCCGCAGCAGGACGGTGTCGAGCAGCGTCATGTCCGAGGCGTAGGTCATCAGGCACACCTGGAGGAGCCGGTCGTCGGGCAGTTTCCCGTCGACCTTGAGCCACACCGGGTTGGTGGCGGTGCGCAGCCGCGGGTCCCGCTCGGCCTCGAAGGAGAGCGGACCCGTGGGGCGCAGCTCGATCGGGTGCCAGGTGACGAACCCGGGCAGCTTGCCGAACGCCTCCTGGAGCCGCTCGCGCGTGCTCGGGAGGTCCTCGGGCGGCGGCACGTCGGGCATGGGGGTCTGGTGGTCCAGACCCGGCTCCTCCTTGTGGAAGGACGCCGACAGGGTGAATATCGGCTTGCCGTGCTGGACCGCCACCACCCGTCTGGTGGTGAACGAGCGGCCGTCGCGGACCCGGTCGACCTCGTAGACGATCGGGACCGACGGGTCGCCGGGCCGGATGAAGTAGGCGTGCAGGGAGTGGACGTAGCGGTCCTCCGGCGCGGTGCGTCCCGCCGCGACCAGCGCCTGGCCGGCGACCAGTCCGCCGAACACCCGCTGGGGGCCCTCCTCCGGGCTCGACCCGCGGAAGATGTTGACCTCGATGCGCTCCAGGTCCAGCACTGCGAGCAGGTCCTCCAGGGACTGGCCCCGATCCTGCCCCTCGGCGATCTCACTCATCCGTCGACTCCTCCACGTCCGCTCCGGGCGCCGCGCCGTCCGCGACGACGTCGGCCGCCTCCGCACCCGAGACCAGCGCGAGCACCGCCTCACCGTAGCGGTCCAGCTTCACGGCCCCGACCCCGGACACCGCCGACAGCTGGGCGACGCTGCTCGGCTCCTGCTCGGCGATGGCCTGGAGGGTGGCGTCGGTGAAGATCACGTACGCGGGCACCTTCTGCTCCTGTGCGCTGGCGCGCCGCCAGTCGCGCAGCCGCTCCAACAGCGCCTCATCGTAACTGGAGGGGCAGTCCAGGCAGCGGCCCAGCTTGCGCTCGGCCGCGTCGGACAGGGTGGTCCCGCAGACGCGGCACCGGCTCACGCCGCACTTGCGCCGCTCGGTGCGGCGGGAGGCGGTGGAGGGTGACGCCGGGCGCAGGCCGTCCAGGAAGCGGGAGGGCTTGCGGGTGCGGCGCCCGCCCGGGGACCGGGCCAGCGACCAGGACATGGACAGGCTCTCGCGCGCCCGGGTGACCCCGACGTAGAAGAGGCGGCGCTCCTCCTCCACCTGTTCGTCGGTCTCGGCGTAGATGATCGGCATCATGCCCTCGGTGAGGCCGACCAGGAAGACCGCGTCCCACTCCAGGCCCTTGGCCGAGTGCAGGGAGGCGATGGTCACGCCCTCGAAGCCGGGCGCGTGCTCGGTGGCCATGCGGGTGTCGAGCTCGTCGACGAAGTCGGCCATGGTGGCCCTCCCGCCGCGGGTCCCCGCGGTGGCGGCCATGTCCTCGGCGAGCTGGGCCAGCGCGGAGAGCGACTCCCACCGCTCACGGGCCTGGCGGCCCTCGGGGGCGGTCTCGGTCAGCCCGAGCGGGCCCAGGAGCTGGCGGACGGTGGACACCAGGGGCTCGGCCTCCTCCCCCGCCACCTCGTGCCGGGCGCCGCGCAGGGTGTGGACGGCCTTCTTGATCTCGGGGCGCTCGAAGAAGCGCGCGGTGCCGCGCACGGTGAACGGCACGCCCTCGTCGGACAGCGCCTGCTCGTAGGCGGCCGACTGGGAGTTGGTGCGCAGCAGCACCGCGATCTCGCCGGCGGGGGTACCGCCCTCCAGCATCACGGCGATCTGACGGGCGACCCCGGTGGCCTCGGCGGGCTCGTCCTCGTACTCCTTGTACATGGGGTCGGGGCCGTCGGGGCGCTGGGCCCGCAGGGTCAGGTGCTTGGCGGAGGTGGTGCCGCGGGCCTGGGCGATGACGTGGTTGGCCACCCGCACGACCTGGGGGGTGGAGCGGTAGTCGCGCACGAGCTCCACCACGGTGGCGTGGGGGTAGCGGGCCCCGAAGCCGGTGAGGTAGCCCGGCGTGGCGCCGGCGAAGGAGTAGATGGTCTGGCTGGGGTCGCCCACCACGCACAGGTCGTCGCGGTCGCCGAGCCAGGCGTCCAGCAGCAGCTTCTGGAGCGGGTTGACGTCCTGGAACTCGTCGACGACGAAGTAGCGGTACTGGTCGCGGACGCGCTGGGCGATCGCGGGGTACTCCGTGATCATGCCCGCGGTGAGTTCGAGCATGGACTCGAAGTCGAGCAGGTTGTGCTCGCGGCGCAGTTCCTCGTAGGCCTCGAAGACCCGGGCGACCTCGGCGGCGGGCAGCGGCGTCTGGCGGCCCTGCTTGGTGGTGGTGCGCTCGTAGTCGGTGGGGCGCACCTGGGTGACCTTGGCCCACTCGATCTCGCTCGCGAGGTCGCGCAGGCCGGTGCGGTCCGGCTGGACGCCGACCGAGTTGGCCGCGCGCGCGACCGCCTGGATCTTGCTCTCGATGAGGGTGGGCTGCGGTCCGCCGACCACCTGCGGCCAGAAGAAGGAGAGCTGGCGCAGCGCGGCCGAGTGGAAGGTGCGGGCCTGGACCCTGGGTGCTCCCAGCCCGCGCAGCCTGCCGCGCATCTCCCCCGCGGCCCGCGCGGTGAAGGTCACGGCCAGGATCTGCTGCTCGGAGACGACGCCGCTCGCGACCGCGTGGGCGATCCGGTGCGTGATCGCGCGTGTCTTGCCCGTGCCCGCTCCGGCGAGGATGCACACGGGGCCGCGCAGTGCGCGCGCCGCCTGGGTCTGCTCCGGGTCCAGTCCCTCCAGGACGCGGTCGGGGTCCATGCTGCTCCTGTGTGGTCGGGGCGTGTCGGTCGGGGGATCGGCGTGGTCGTCGGCGCACGAGGCCGGGTGGGCGGATGCCAGTCTCTCAAGTATCGGGCGTCACGGGGAACGGACCTGACCACCGGCCGAACCTGTGGACGAACCTTTGGCACTCGGTAATACAGAACCAGTCGGGCCTGTGACGCGTCCCACGGGGTGTCTCGCGGTCACGGGAAGCGCTACGGGCCACGTGGTGTTGACATGTGGGACCGACTGATGACCACGACCGCGAGACAGGACGACGTGAGCGAGATGACGACGACGGCCACCGAACGATTCACGATGTACACCACCCCTTGGTGCGGCTACTGCAAGAGGCTGAAGAGCCAGCTGGCCCGCGAGGGGATCACCGTAAGCGAGGTGAACATCGAGGAGGACCCGGAGTCCGCGGAGTACGTGATGAAGGTCAACGGAGGGAACCAAACGGTTCCCACGGTGGTCTTCTCTGACGGAGCGGCGATGACCAACCCGTCGCTCGCTCAGGTGAAGAAGAAGCTGGCCGAGTTGGCGTAGGACGGAACTCGGGCCTCCCGAGCACCCAGGTGCGACGGAGGCCCCCAGGCCGCGGCGGGACCGCGGCCGCGCACCCCCGACGCCCGCCCGGCCGGCGCACAGGACGATCACGACGGGGAGTGTTGAGTTGGGGGACGACATGAGGTCTCATGACATGGCGGTCGCCGGCGGGGCGGACGTCGGCGTGGTCCGGCGCACGCCGACCGGCTGGCGTGTCGGCGGCGGGCACGAGGTCCCCGACCTGGTGAGCGCGATGGTCCTGGCGGACCTGCTGACCAGCGAGGCCGGGGTACCGCAGCCGCGCGCGCAGGCCCCCGGACGCGCACCCGAGGACGCCTCCGAGGTGGAGCGGCTGCGGCACACCATCGCGCAGCTGGAGCACGCGCTGCACTCGCGCGTGGTCGTGGAACAGGCGATCGGGGTCCTGGCCGAGCGGCACACGATGGCCCCGAGAGAGGCCTTCGAGCGGCTGCGCTCGTCCGCCCGCTCCCGCGGACGCAAGGTGGCCGACCTGGCGCGGGACGTGGTGGAGAGCAGCACCAGTCCGTTGACGGTGCTGCCCGACGAGCTCAACGGCACGGCCGCGCCGAACTAGCCCTCCCGTCGCCCACCACCGTGCCCGGGGGACGGTCGGGGCGGGCACCCTCCCTCAACGGACGCCTCCGGCGCGACACCCACCACCCGTCGCCCACCACCGTGCCCGGGGGACGGTCGGGGCGGGCACCCTCCCTCAACGGACGCCTCCGGCGCGACACCCACCACCCGTCTCCCACGACCCGACTCCCATCACCGGCCCCGCGGGACTCCCCTGGTCACCAGCCGCCGGGGAGTTCCCCGCCGTACCAGTGCTCGATGAGGGTCCGGGCGATGGAGACACGACCGGGGAGCACGACCTCCTCGGACCGGAGCGCGTCGCTGAGCTCGGAGCGGGTGAACCAGCGCGTCACGCCGATCTCGTCGTCGGTGCGCTCGGTCTCGCCGACGGCGCGGGCGGTGTAGCCCATCATCAGGCTGCGCGGGAACGGCCAGGGCTGGGAGGACAGGTACTTGGGCTCGGTCACCACCACGCCCGCCTCCTCGGCGACCTCGCGGACCACGGCCTGCTCCAGCGACTCGCCCGCGTCCACGAAGCCGGCCAGGACGGAGAAGCGGCGGGCGTCCCACTTGGCGCTGTTGCCCAGGAGCATCTCCTCGCGGCCGTCGCGCTCGCGGTGCACCAGCATGATCACGGCCGGGTCCATCCGGGGGTACTGCTCGGTGCCCTCCTCCTCGCACACGCGCACGTGTCCGGCCGCCGCCATGGTGGTGCGGGCGCCGCAACGAGGGCAGAACCCGTGCGTGGCGTTCCAGTTGGCGAGCGCGATCGCCCGGGTGAGCAGGCCGGTGTCGCGGTCGCTCAGGACCGCGCCGACCTCCCGCAGGGAGGCGGGCTCGGCGCCCGGGGCCGAGGCGAGTTCCGTGGCGGCGCGCACCGCGAAGTAGGCCCGCCCGTCCTCCACGCCGAGCAGGTAGCGCTCGCCCTCCGGTGCCTGGCGGGGATCGGTGAGGACCAGCTCCGGCCGCTCACCGGTGCGGACCAGCGCCCGGGACTGCTTGGCCATGAGCGCCTGCCACCCGTGGTGACCGGGATCACCGCCCTCCAGGACGAGGACGTGCGAGGCGGGGTCCGCCCACGCCTTGTCCAGCCAGGCGTCGTCGAGACGACGGTGGCCCGCCAGATCGATGGTGGAGCGGGAGAGTGCGGGGATCGCGTCGGCGTCCATGGAACCTTCCAGAACTCGGGCGGCCGGTACCGGCCAGGCCTTACGTCTACAGGACTAACACCGAAGGGCACCGTTCGCATGCCCGAGCGGGTTCAGGAGCGGGCGGCCTGGTCCGCGAGTTCCCGCCACAGGTGGGCGGCGCTCTCGGCGCCCTTGAGCAGAAGGGGGATCTCGACCTTCTCGTTCGGCGCGTGGATGCGGTCCTCGTCCAGTCCGACGGCCACGAACACCAGCGGCGCTCCGAGGGCGTCGGCGATGTCGGCCTCGGGGCCGCTGCCGCCCTCGCGGGTGTAGAGCACGCGGGTGCCGAACGCGCGCTCCATGGCCGAGCGGGCCGCCTTGACCGCGCCCGAGGACAGGTCGGAGGCGCAGGCGCGCACTCCGGGGCCGCCGAACTCCAGCTCGGCGCGCAGGCCGGGCGGGGTGTTGGCCTCGACGTAGGCGCGCACGCGGTCCTGCACGTGCAGCGGCTCCTGTCCGGGGACCAGTCGGAAGCTGACCTTGGCGTGAGCGGACCGGGGCACGATCGTCTTGCCGCCGGCGCCGGTGTGGCCGCCCCACATGCCGTTGATCTCGGCGGTCGGCCGCAGCCAGACGCGCTCCAGGGTGCTGTAGCCGGCCTCGCCCCAGGTGGCGGTGGAGGCGGCGGTCCCGAGCCACTCCCGCTCGTCGAAGGGCAGCTCCGCGATGAGTGCGCGCTCCTCCGCGCCCGCCTCGACCACCCCGTCGTAGAAGCCGGGGACGGCGACCCGGTTGTCCGCGTCGTGCAGCCCGGACAGCAGGTCGCTCATGGCCTTGAGCGGGTTGGGGACGGCACCGCCGAAGGAGCCGCTGTGCAGGTCCATCGTGGGGCCGAAGAGGCTGATCTCGACGTCGGTGACACCGCGCATGCCCACGCACATGGAGGGGGTGTCGGCGGCCCACATGGTGGTGTCGGAGATGACGGCCACGTCGCAGTCCAGGCGGTCGCGCCGGTCGCGCAGCAGTTCGGCGAAGTGGACGGAGCCGGACTCCTCCTCGCCCTCGACCAGCAGCTTGACGGTGACGGGCGGGGCGTCGGCGCCGGAGGCGGCCAGGGCGGCGCGCACGCCGAGCGCGTGGAAGAGGACCTGGCCCTTGTCGTCCGAGGCGCCGCGCGCGTACAGGGAGGTGCCGATCTCGGTCGGTACGAAGGGCTCGGTGCGCCATTCCCCGACGGGGTCGACCGGCTGGACGTCGTGGTGCCCGTAGACGAGGACGGTGGGCGCGTCCGGATCGGCGGCGGGCCACTCGGCGAACACGGCGGGCAGGCCCGGGGTCTCCCAGACCTCGACCGTGGGGAAGCCGGTGACGGTGAGGTGGTCGGCCAGCCACCGGGCCGACCGGCGCACGTCGCCGTGGCGCTCGGGGTCGGCGGAGATCGAGGGGATCTCCAACCAGGCCTTGAGGGAGGAGAGGAACTCCTCCCGGTGGTCCTCGATGTAGGCGCGCGCGTCCATCTACCGTCCTCGTCTAGACGTTCTTGTCGGATCCGAGACTAGAACCTGGACGAACCACCACAGACCCCGACCCGACCCCGGGGGTGCGCGGCGCACGGGGGCGCGGATCGACGAGGAACCGTTTCGGCTGCGGGAGACTCGAATGTGCACGGGACGGGAAACGCCCGCCCGACGACGAGAGGAACCCCCGTGGCATCTGCTCCCTCCGCCCCCATCGCCGAACGGTTCGGCCGGCTCTTCGACACGCTGGACTCCGACAACGACGCGTCGATCACCTGGGACGACTACAAGCGCCTGGTCGACCGGTACGTCAGGGGCTACTCGCTGGACGAGAACGACCGCCGTATGCAGGCGATCCAGACCTCGTACCACATGCTGTGGCTGGAGCTGCTCCGGCACTCGTCGGCGTTCCAGCCGCGCCTGGACCGGGAGACGTTCGTCGGCGCCCTGCACGCCGCCTCGGAGGACCGGAGCCGGTTCAACGTGACCGAGGGCGTGGCCGAGGCCGCCTTCGACCTCCTGGACGCCGACGACGACGGCACGATCAGCGAGTCCGAGTACGTCGAGTACGCGGAGGTCCTGGGCGTGGCCGTCGACACGGCGTGGGACCGGTTCAAGGCCCTGGACACCGACGGGGACGGGTTCATCAGCCGCGAGGAGTTCGTCCTGTCGGCGCGGGAGTTCCTCTTCGGCGACGACAAGGACTCCGCCGGCGGGTTCGTCTTCGGCATGATCTGATCCCACCCGTCGCCCACCACCGCCCGGGGGCGCCGCGCGAGGGACGGGCCACCCTCAACCGACGCCTCCGGCCCAGCACCCCCCACCCGTCGCCCACCACCGCCCGGGGGCGCTGCGCGAGGGACGGGCCACCCTCAACCGACGCCTCCGGCGCACCACCCCCCACCCGTCGCCCACCACCGCCCGGGGGCGCCGCGCGAGGGACGGGCCACCCTCAACCGACGCCTCCGGCGCAACACCCCCCACCGTCGCCCACCGTCGCCCACCACCGCCGCACGGCCGCCCGCGCACGCGGCGGGGCCCGTCGGGGCGACGGGCCCCGCCGCCGTCCGGCTCAGCCGGGCTCGGGGACGGCCGCGATGAGCGCGGCCAGCCCGTCCGCGTCGAGCAGGTCCGCCGGACGCACGGTCTGGCCGGCGCCGACGTAGTGGAAGGCCGCGCGCACGTCCTCCAGGCCGACTCCGGCCAGGTCCGACCACGCCAGCCGGTAGGCGGCCAGCTGGACGCCCACCGCCCGGCGCTCGACGTCGTTGCCGGGCGGACGTCCGGTCTTCCAGTCGACGACGTCGTAGGTGCCGCTCCCGGCGTCGTGGAAGACCGCGTCCATCCGGCCGCGGATCAGGCGGTCGCCGATGACCGTCTCGAAGGGCACCTCCACCTCGGCGGGGGTCCGCGCCCCCCATTCGCTCTCCTCGAAGCGCCGCTGGAGCTCGGCGAGGTCCTCGTCCTCGCCCGCGGTCTCGTCGGCGGCGCCGGGCAGCTCGTCCAGGAGCGTGGCCTCGTGGCCGAAGCGCCGCTCCAGCCACGTGTGGAAGGCGGTGCCCCGGCGGGTGTGCGGGGCGGGCGGGCGCGGCAGCGGACGCCGGATCTGGCGGGCGAGCGCCGCCGGATCGCGGGCCAGCCACACCATGGACGACACCGACAGGTGCGCGGGCAGCTCGACCTGGATCGGCCCCTCCCCCGGGCCGGCCGCCTCCTGGTGGCGGTGCGCCAGGAGCAGCTCGGTGTCGCGCTCCCAGCCCTGGAGGCGGCGGCGCAGGCCGGCCGGGGGCTGCGCGCTCCGCTCCGACTCCCCCGCCAGCAGGTGCGCCCGGGCCCGCTCGACCATCTCGGCGCCGGCGGCGATCTGCGCCCGCCGGGCCGCACGCGGATCGGGTCGCGCCTCGGGGCCGTCCGGGTCCTCGGCGCCGGCCCCGTCGCCCGGCACGTCCGCGTCGGTGTGCTCCACCGGCGGCCACACGGCGGTGTCGTCCTGCGCCTCGTGCGGGTTGGTCGCCTCGGGGTCCGGCGGCGGGGCCCAGCGGGCCACGGAGCCGGAGCCCTCCTCGCACGCCCGCCGGATCTCCTCCAGGAACGCGGAGGGGCCGCGCGGGGTGGTGCCGGTCCGGCCCCACCAGTGCCCGGTGCACACCAGCGCGAAGGACGCGCGGGTCACGGCGACGTAGGCCAGCCTGCGCTCCTCCATGAGGTGGCGGGCCTCCTCCTGCTCCTTGAACGCCGCGATGTCGTCCTTGCCGACCCCGCGCAGGACCGGCAGGCTCGCCCGGTCGCCGCGCAGCGGGTAGGGCAGCAGGCGGTCGGCCTTGACCCACGCGAACGCGTCGCGGGCCTTGGCGGGGAACAGCGGCGCCTTCGCGCCCGCGCTCACCCCCGGCACGATGACGACCGGCCACTGCAGGCCCTTGGCGCCGTGCATCGTCATGAGCTTGACGCTGTCGGAGCCGCCCACGCGCTCGCCGGGCGCCAGTCCGCTCTCGTTCTCCTCGGCCGCGTTCAGGTAGCTCAGGAAGCCGCCGAGCGTGGGGTCCTCGCTGTTGCCGACGAACCGGACGGCGTGGTCGACGAACGCGTCCAGGTCGGCCCGCGCCGAGAGCGGGTCGCGCCCCGAGCGCGCCCCCACCTCGATGTCCAGTCCCAGCATCCGCTCGATCTCGGTGACCAGGTCGGGGAGCGGCTGACCGACGAGCTTGCGCAGGGCCCGCAGCTCCTCGGCCAGGAGCCCGAGGCGCTCGTAGGCGGTGGGCGAGTAGTTCTCGGCCGGCCCGGGATCGTCCACGGCGTCGACGAGGCTGCCGCTCTCCGCGGTCAGGTCCAGGACGGTCCGCCGCAGCAGGTCCTCCCCCGCGTCGTCACCGGGCGCCTCCGGCGCGGCCGCACCGGTGAGGTCGCGCCGGGTGTGCCGGGCCAGCTCCGCCGCGCGCGCACCCAGGGCGGCCAGGTCACGCGGTCCTATCCGCCACCGGGGCCCGGTCAGCAGGCGGGCCAGCTCGTTGCCGGCGGAGGCGTCGTGGACCACGCGCATGGTGGCGATGATGTCGCGGACCTCGGGTACGAGCATGAGGCCCCCCAGCCCCACGACCTCCACCGGGATGTCCAGCGCCTCCAGTGCCTCGCGCAGCGGCGGGAACTGCGCCCGCTTGCGGCACAGGATCGCGATGTCGCCGGGGCTGGTCCCGCCGTCCTCCGCTCCGCCGGTCTCCCCCCGCGGCCAGTCGAGGAAGTCCGGCGCGGTGTGCGCGCTGCCGGGCTCGCCGGGTTCGGCGTGCACGAGGCTGTACACCTGGTCGGCGATCCAGGCGGCCTCCTCGGTCTCGGTGTGGAACAGCGCGGTGACGGTGGTGCCGCGGCCGCGCCGGGCCGGACCGGGGTGCAGCACGGGCACGTCCCGGGCCTCGGCCCGCAACGGCTCGGCGATGCGCGCGGCCACCCCGAGGATCCGCTCGCCGTTGCGGAAGCTCGTGGACAGGCGGCGGACCGGCGCGGGGCGGCCGGGGCCGGCCGGGAAGTCGGTGGGAAAGCGCGTGAGGTTGGCCGCGATGGCGCCGCGCCACCCGTAGATGGACTGGCAGGGGTCGCCGACCGCCGTGACCGCGTGGCCGTCGCCGAACAGCGACCGCAGCAGGACCAGCTGGGCGTGGCTGGTGTCCTGGTATTCGTCCAGGAGCACCACGCGGTACCGGCCGCGCTCGATCAGCCCGACCTCGGGGTGGTGCTCGGCGATGCGCGCGGCCAGCGCCATCTGGTCGCCGAAGTCCATCGCCTCGCGCACGTGCTTGGCGTGGTCGTAGCGCTCCACGAGCGGCAGGAGCTGCTCCCTGCGCCGCTGGGCGTCGACGAGGTCGCGGGTGTCCTTCGTCGGCTTCTTGGGCAGCGCGTCCACGCCCGTCTGGATCCACCGGCCGATGCCCCGCACCTGGTCGGTGGTGGTGAGGTGGTCGGCGATCTCGCCCGACAGGTGCAGGACCCGCTGGATGACGGTGTCGGCTCCCACGGTGATGAGGTCCATGGGGCCGTCGTACTCGCCGACCACGCGGGCGGCGAGCTGCCACGACTGGCCCTCGCTGAGCAGGCGGGCGGTGGGCTCGACCGCCTCGCGCAGGGCGTGGTCGGCGACGATGCGCCCGGCGTAGGCGTTGTACGTGGACACCGTCGGCTCGCCGTCCAGCAGCTCCTCGGGGAACTGCTCGGTGGCGCGCAGCTGCTCCAGTCGCTTGCGGACGCGTTCGGCGAGCTCGGCGGTGGCCTTGCGGGTGAAGGTCAGGCCGAGCACGTGCTCGGGGCGCACCAGCCCGTTGGCGACCAGCCAGACCACGCGCGAGGCCATGGTCTCGCTCTTGCCGGAGCCGGCCCCGGCGATGACCACGCCCGGCTCCAGGGGCGCGGAGATCACCTCGGCCTGTTCCGCGGTCGGTTCGGGCTGTCCGAGCAGGCGGGCCAGCTCGGGCGGGGAGAAGCGGGGCAGGGGCGGCCGCTCGGCGGCTTCCTCGGGTTCAGACATGTCGGCCCTCGTCCTGGACCGGGCAGCAGGCGCGCACGGCGCACGACCTGCAGCCCATGTTGCGGGTGGCGGTGAAGCGGGAGCCTCCCATACCGGTGGCGACCTCGCGCACCAGGTCCTCGGCCCAGCGGGGGTCGGGGTCCTCGCCCAGGGGCGGTTGCGGCTGTTCCCGCACCCTGTTGGAGAACGCGGCCCCGCCGACCTGGACGAGGGAGGCGCCGCCGGGTTCGGTGAGGCCGAGCTTGGCGAAGGCGCCCTTGAGCACGGCCATCTGGTAGACCCCGAGCTGGGGGTGGCGGGCCAGGTCGTCCGCCTTGGCGGCGCCGGTCTTGATGTCGACGACCACGGCACGGCCCTGGTCGTCGCGTTCGAGCCGGTCGACGCGGCCGGTGATCTCGATCCCGCCGACGTCGACCTTGAAGCCCTCCTCGGTCACGACGAGTTCGCGGTCGTTGGAGGCGTCCCACGCCACGAGCTTGCGGACCATCTCGTCGGCCCGCTCGCGCTGCTTGTCGGACTGCCAGGGCCCGCCGAAGTCCAGGTCGGACCAGATCTCGTCCATGCGCTCGCCGATCTCGTCGGCGCCGCTGCCCTGGGCCACCAGGACGGCCACGGCGTGCACGACCGTGCCCAGAGCGGAGGCGGAGTCGCCGGAGGAGGCGCCCGCGGCGCGCTCCAGCAGCCAGCGCAGCTGGCAGTTGGTGAAGCTGTCCACCTGGGAGGGCGAGACGCGGATGGTGTCCTCCTCCCCCGCCAGCGGGCCCTCGTCGGTGAAGGGGGTCAGCGCGTACCACTCGGAGGGGTCGGCGCCGCGCACGCCCTCCTCGGCCAGGCGGGCCAGGTGGTCGGCGGCGGCCTCCCGCAGGGGCTCGGGCGCCTTGGGATCGGTGACCACCGAGCGCAGGTCGGCCACGAGCGCGGGCAGGGAGAGCCAGCGGCGGCCGGTGTTGACCGGCTCGGGGTCGCCCGTGCCCATCTCGGCCAGGAAGCGGGAGGGGCGCTCGTCGGTGTCCTCGCCGCCCACGGCGGTGACCACGAGGGTGCGGCGGGCCCGGGTCAGGGCCACGTAGAAGAGCCGGCGCTCCTCGTGCAGGAGCTTGGAGGCGAGTGCGGCGCCGGAGGAGTCGGCGGCGTGCACGTCGGCGTCCACGAGCTCTTCGACGCCGAGCAGGGAGCCGCGCAGCCGCAGGTCGGGCCACTCCCCCTCCTGGACGCCGGCGACCACGACCAGGTCCCACTCCAGGCCCTTGGCGCGGTGCGCGGTGAGGATCCGCACGGCCTCGCCCTCCGGCGCGCGCTCGGCGAGGCTGTCGCCCGGGATCTCCTGGGCGGCCAGGTCCTCCAGGAACCCGGCGGGGGCGCCGGGCGGCAGGCGGTCGCAGTAGCGGGCGGCGCTCTCGAAGAGCGCGACCACGGCGTCGAGGTCGCGGTCGGCTGCGGCGCCCCGGCGCCCCCCGGCCAGGCTGGCGCGCAGGAGGCGGTCGGAGAGCCCGCTGTCGCGCCACAGCTCCCACAGGACCTGTTCGGCGTCGGCGCCCTTGGCGGCGAGTGTGCCCACGGTGCGCAGCGCCGCGGCGACCCGGGTGGCGGGCGCGGCGACCTCGGGGTCGACCAGGGCCAGTTCGCGGGGGTCGCGCAGGGCGTCCACGAGCAGTTGGGCGGAGGGCCGGTAGCCGCCGTCGCCCTCGCGGGCGCGGTCCAGGTCCAGACGGCGCAGGGCGCGCAGCAGACGGCGCAGCCGCACGGAGTCGGCCTCGCCGAAAGGGCTGGTGAGCAGCTCGCGGGCGGCCTCGTCGTCGAGCCGGTCCGGGTCGAGTCCGTAGCGGATGAGCGCGAGCAGGGGCCGCACGATGGGTTCGGCGGCCACCGGGAGGTCGTCCGAGCCCACGACCACCGGCACCGAGGCGGCGGTCAGGGCGCGGCGCAGGACCGGCAGCTGGCGGGCGGAGGAGCGCACGAGGACGGCCATGTCCGACCACGGCACGCCGTCGACCAGGTGCGCGCGGCGCAGGGTGTCGGCGATGACCGCCGCCTCCTGGGTGGTGCTCTCCGCCAGCAGGACGCGCACCTCGCCCTCGGGGACGCCGTCGGCCGGCGTGAGGTCGCGGTGCTCGTTGACGTGTCCTCCGGGCGCGGGCACGGCCGGCAGGCGGCGGGTCACGGCGCGCGAGGCGGCCAGCAGCCCGGCACCGCTGCGGCGGCAGGTGCGCAGGGCCACCACCGGGGCGGGGGCGCGCTCCCGGGTGGGGAAGCGGTGCGGGAAGTCGAGGATGTTGCCGACCTCGGCACCGCGGAAGGCGTAGATGGACTGGTCGGGGTCGCCGACGGCGATGAGGTCCCGGCCGTCCCCGGCCAGGGCGCGCAGGAGTTCCTCCTGGGCGGGGTCGGTGTCCTGGTACTCGTCGACGAACACGATCTCGTGGGCGGCCCGTTCCCGGGCCCGCACGCCGGGGTCGGAGAGCATGTTCGCCGCCACCCGCACGAGCTCGGCGTAGTTGAGCGTGGGCACGGGCGCGATGTCGAACCGGCCGGTGTAGCGGTCCAGGAAACCCGCGGCCGCCGTCCAGTCGTCGCGCTCGCGCTCGCGGCCGAGCCGGTCGAGTTCGTCGGGGCCCAGCCCGCGCTCCTGCGCGCGCATGAGGAAGTCGCGCAGCTCCTCGGCGAAGCCGCGCGTCTCCAGGGCCGGGCGCAGGCGCTCGGGCCACGCGCCGGCGCCGTCGCCGAACTCCCCGGTGAGGAGCTCGCGCACCTCCATGAGCTGTTCGGGGCCGGACAGCAGCCGGGGCGGCAGGTCGCCCATGCGCTGGAACTCGCGGCGGATGAGGGCGTAGGCGTAGCTGTGGAAGGTCAGGGCGAGCGGTTCGCGGGTGGTGCGCCGCAGCCGGGCGGTGATGCGTTCGCGCAGCTCCTGGGCGGCCTTGCGGCTGAAGGTGAGCACGAGGATCCGCGAGGGGTCCACGCCGCGCCGGTCCACGCGGTCCACGACCGCCTCGACGATGGTGGTCGTCTTGCCGGTCCCGGGGCCGGCCAGCACCAGCAGCGGTCCGCCCTCGTGGTCGACCACGCGCTGCTGGTTGACGTCCAGCACCGGTGGCGGCTGCACCTGGTGGGCGCGCCGGACGAGTCGGTACCTGGGATGTTCCACGCCTCCAGTTCACCAGAGGGCGGCGACCATCCCGGACGCACCGGGACCGCGCAGGGTCCCCCTCAGTCCCGGGAGTGCCCGTCCCATCGGGCCAGGCGCATGTCCACGCGGTCGCTGCCGGGGCGCATGGGAGTGCCCTCGGCGGCGTAGTGGGACAGCGCCCGGACCTCGTGGCCGGACGCCGGCCGCCCGTCGGAGCGCACCACCCGCCACCAGGGCACTCCCCCGCCCCAGGTGGACATCACCGTGCCGACCTGGCGCGGTCCGCCGCGCCCCACGTACTCGGCGATGTCGCCATAGCTCATCACGCGTCCGGCCGGAATGGCCTCGACCACGGCGAGGACCTCGTCGGAGTACTCGTCCGGCCCGGCCTCCCCGGCCGCTTCCCTGGGTTCGGCTGCGTTGGTCACAGCCCGCACCCTATGTGCTCGGGGCGCCTCACGCCGGGGCCTTCACTGGCCTCCAGCGCCCCGAGCACCGGGCCAAAGCGAGGAACGAGCGGAGGCCCAAAGAAAACACAGCACTACATCTGGGTGACGTGCTGGGTCCAGGCCAGCTCGGGGTCGCGACGGCGGGCCTTGGTGGCCATGACCAGCCCGTACACGCCCACTCCGGCGATGACCGCGCCGAGGATCCACGCCGACCAGGCGGCCACGGGCTCGTGCGTGAAACTCGTCGCCCACGGCAGAATGAAGGCCAGGACCCCGATCGCGATGGCCGCGATCTCGCTCGACACGGCCCCCGGTCGGGTGAGCGACAGGATCGCGGCCACGATGGCGGCCACCCCCAGCACCAGCATCGCGCCCCCGCCGAAGCCCAGCATCCCGTGCCACACGTAGCTCAGGGCAAGCGCCAGGCCGACGACGACCAGCGCCACATCCGTCCAGCGTGCTTCCTTGCGCATAGTGCCACCTCCCATCAGCGTGCCGCGCCCCTTCGGTCGCGCGGCCTCTGTCAGGACATGTACCCACTTGGACGCGCGACGGCGCCGGAGTCGCATGACTCCGGCGCCGGGAAAGCGGTTCGTCTCAAGCGCGTCTAGTAGACGGGCAGGCTCGGGTCCACCTGGTTGATCCAGGCCAGGACGCCGCCGCCCACGTGCACGGCGTCGGAGAACCCGGCGGCGTGCACCGCCGCCAGTGCCTCGGCCGAGCGCACGCCCGACTTGCAGTGCAGGACGATGCGCTTGTCCTGCGGCAGCCGCTCCAGCGCCTTGCCGTTGAGGAACTCACCCTTGGGGATGAGCACGGCGCCGGGGATGTTGACGATCTCCCACTCGTTCTTCTCGCGCACGTCCACGAGGAAGACGTCCTCGGGCTTGTTGTCGAGCAGGTCCTTGAGCTCGCCCGCGGTGATCGTGGAGCCGGCGGCGGCCTCGGTGGCCTCCTCCGACACGGCCCCGCAGAAGGCCTCGTAGTCGATGAGCTCGGTGACCGGCTCGGTGTCGGGGTCCTTGCGGACCTTGACCTCGCGCCAGGTCATCTCCAGGGCGTCGAAGATGAGCAGGCGGCCGACCAGCGGGTCACCGATGCCGGTGATCAGCTTGATGGCCTCGTTCACCATGACCGACCCGATGGAGGCGCACAGCACGCCCAGCACGCCGCCCTCGGCGCAGGAGGGCACCATCCCGGGCGGCGGGGGCTCGGGGTAGAGGTCGCGGTACTGGGGCCCGTACTCGTTCCAGAAGACGCTGACCTGGCCGTCGAAGCGGTAGATCGAACCCCACACGTACGGCTTGTTCAGCAGCACGGCGGCGTCGTTGACCAGGTAGCGGGTCGCGAAGTTGTCGGTGCCGTCCAGGATCAGGTCGTAGTCGGCGAAGATCTCCAACGCGTTGTCCGACTCCAGGCGGTCCTGGTGCAGGATCACGTTCGTGTTGGGGTTCACCTCCTTGATGCTGTCCCGGGCGGACTCGGCCTTGGGACGGCCCACGTCACTCTGGCCGTGGATGATCTGGCGCTGGAGGTTGGACTCGTCCACGACGTCGAAGTCGATGATGCCGAGCGTGCCCACACCCGCGGCGGCGAGGTAGAGCAGCGCCGGGGAGCCCAGACCGCCCGCGCCGACGACCAGCACCTTGGCGTTCTTCAGGCGCTTCTGCCCGTCCATGCCCACGTCGGGGATGATCAGGTGTCGCGAGTAGCGGCGCACCTCGTCCACGGTCAGCTCGGCGGCTGGTTCCACCAGCGGCGGCAGCGACACGGTGACTCCTCATCTCTGTCTCACGGTGCTTCGCTCCGCCCGTCCCGGAGGTGTCTCCGGGTGAGGGGTCGGGGCGCGAAGCGTGCTTTCACTGATACCCAACCTAACGGGTGGGGTATTGCATTCCCACCCCGGGGAGACCAGCGGCACACCCTGCCGCGCGCACGGTGGGCGGCAGGCCCCGCACACCCGGGCCTGCGGGTTCGTTGACGATTGGGCGCTGCCCGCGCCCAGGCTGCGCCCGCACACCCGGGCCTGCGGGTTCGTCCCGCGCGCTCTCCCGTGACGCCGCCGGGCGGGCGGGTAGTGTCGTTCGTACGCTCAGCGACGACGTGAGGAGGCCACCGTGGCACAGGACGAACGGCACGGCCGGACGAGCGGCGAGGTGGACCCCGAGGTCCCCGAGGCCGATGCGGCCGAGCAGCGCGCCCTCGCGGCCGAAGGCGAGGACGACTGGCTGTCCGCGACCGCGGAGACGCCCGCCGAGGCCGCTGAGGCCGATGTGGTGGAACAGCTGCGCGAGGCGGGCACCGACGACGAGGACGAGCGCCGCTGACCCGCGTCCGGCCCCCGGCGTCGCGGGGCGGGCGACGTCCTGCCCACTCCGAACCTACGCAGGAGTAAGATGGCAGAAAGGCTGTGGGACGGCGGGCCGAACCGAGCCGCGTCTGCACAGCACTAGCCACGCAGATGTTCGGTCATGGCGCGCATCTGCCATGCCGAGTTCGGAGGGTGTGGGTGTGACAGCTCCTTCAGACGCCCGCGCCCGGGGCACCCGTTTGCCCCGGGTCAGGCGCCGCCGCCAGCTCCTGGCCGCGGCTCAGGAGGTCTTCGTCGCCCGCGGTTACCACGCGGCCGCGATGGACGAGATCGCCGACCGCGCCGGGGTCAGCAAGCCCGTCCTGTACCAGCACTTTCCAGGCAAGCTGGAGCTCTACCTCGCCCTGTTGGAGGAGCACTCCGAGGAGCTGGTCCAAAAGCAGCGGGAGGCGTTGGAGAGCACCGACGACAACCGCCAGCGGGTGATCGCGAGCTTTCGCGCCTACTTCGACTTCGTGGCCGGCGACGGTGAGGCCTTCCGGCTCGTGTTCGAGTCGGACCTGCGCAACCTGCCCGCGGTGCGGGAGAAGAGCGAGCAGACCTTCCAGCGCTGCGCGGAGCTGATCGGCGACGTGATCCGGCAGGACACCAGCATCTCCGACGAGGAGGCGCACCTGCTGAGCATCGGCCTGGTCGGTATGGCCGAGACCAGCGCCCGCTACTGGCTCAACAACTACGGCGCCATCCCCAAGGAGGCCGCCGAGACGCTCGTCGCCCGCCTGGCCTGGCGCGGCATCAGCGGTTGGGACCTGCAGCGCACGAACGAGGAGCAGGGCTCCTAGGACCACGCACGACGCGAACCCCCGGACGCCACGGCGTCCGGGGGTTCGTGCGTTCGAGGCGAAATAGATCGGCCCGAGCGCATTGTCCAGCAATGTGAACTGTAATTCCCCCACAGTTGTCCCATGGTTCATTAAATTCAGCGTAATACGCACGAGACAGGCCCAACAAACGGTTCGAACCTCGTTCGACGGGTATCGCCGGATTGAGAAGTACGGCACTTCTCCTCGCGTATCCGCATAGGGAGCAAACGGCACCCTGTCGGAACAAGCGATTCGGGGGTGAAGACGTTATGGACATCGGTCAGGGCCTGACGACGGCCTGGGAGGCGGTCGCGAGCTTCGCGCCGCTGCTGCTCGGATTCCTGGTGATCCTGGTCATCGGTTGGATCATCGCCTGGTTCGTGGGCAAGGGGGTCGGCAAGGGCCTGCACCGCGTCGGACTGGACCGTGCTCTGCACCGCGGTGGTGTGGGCGAGTACTTCGAGCGCAGCCGGTGGAGCGCCAGCGAGCTGTGCGGAAAGATCATCTACTACGTCGGACTGTTGTTCGTGCTGACGCTCGCGTTCAACGTCTTCGGACCGAACCCGGTCAGCCAGCTGCTGAGCGACGTCATCGCCTGGATTCCGCGCGGCATCGTCGCGCTCGTGATCGTGGTGGTGACCGCGATGGTGGCCAAGGCCGTCCGCGACATCATCAGCGGCGCGCTGGGCGCGCTGTCCTACGGACCGATGCTGGCCAACATCGCCGCGGTGGCCATCCTGGCCCTCGGTGTCATCGCCGCGCTGAACCAGATGGGCGTCGGCACGACCGTGACCCTGCCGGTTCTCATCGCCGTGCTGGCCACCGTCGGCGGCATCCTGGTCGTCGGTGTCGGCGGCGGGCTCATCCGGCCGATGCAGTCCCGCTGGACCCGCTGGCTGGACATGGCCGAGCAGGAGACCTCGAAGATGACGGAGGAGGGGAGCTACCAGGCCGGCCGCGAGGCGGCCATGAGCCGGGCCGCCACCGAGCGCCAGGGGCGCGAGGAGGACGCCGCCCGAGCCGCCGGGCGGCCGCAGACCCCGGGCCGACCGCCGGTGTAGCCGGGCGCGTCGCGGGGTCGCGCGGAGCGGCCGTGGAGCAACAGAGGGCGGGGCCGCCAGGCCTCGCCCTCGTCATGTGCGTGCCCGCTACATGAACTCGGAGTCGTTCAGCTCCAGCCGGGACAGGTGCTCGATCCGGCGGAACGCCAGGACCACGGTCGCGATGATCGGAATGAAGGCCAGCCAGAAGACGATGCTTCCCGGCCCGGTGAACACCATCGACACCAGTGCCACGACGATGATCAGTACGAAAAGCGCGAAGTCGACTCGGTCCTGTTGGATCAGGACGCCGACTGGTGGGCGCGCCGCCCCATGCCGACCGCTCCTCATTCGCATTCCTTTCTCGCGGCTCCGCAGGCCGCTCCGCAAGTTCCGGCGCACGGGTCCGTTCAGAACCGGTGTGACACCGTCAATCCCAGGTCGCGTTCCGCGGGGCACGAACCAAACCGCCGAGGTATCAATGGGTCACCGATGAGTTCAGCGTACGCCCAGAGCCGGCGTTTCGCCGGAGAACCGACAGGGCGGGCGACCACGAGGAACCTCGCGTCGTGGGTCACGGCCGACCCGCGGACGTCACCAACCTAGCGGACGAAGCCCCGGTCCTTGGCCAGGCGGCAGATCGCGAGAATCCGAAGTGTCTCCCAGTCGTAGTCCACGGCTGCGGAGTCCCAACCGCGCTCCAGGCAGCCGTCGATGAAACCGTGCAGGTACGTGCCGAGCGTGTCGGCGTTGAGCTCACTCCCGGAAGAGACGATGCCGTGGCACACGTCGGCGGCGTGCTGGTCCAGCTCAGCGCCGATCCAGGGGTCGAGCGAACCGCTCAACGGGCCGATCCGGTGGAAGTCACGGGTGAGTCCGGCCAGCGGGTGGCGTACGGAGGTCCCACGGGGCATGGATGTACCTACTCGCGTGGTCAGGAGACGGGAATCGTCACCGACTATACGATGCCTTGACCAATGAATCGTCACAAAAGTGTTGAACTTGACCCCGCCTTGACGCGCGTGACGTGACGGGGCCGGTTCCGATCCGTGCGCGGATCCGCCCTGGTCCGGGGCTATTCCGCCAGGCCCATCGCCTTCAGCCGCCCGGCGTGGCGGTCCGTGAGTGAGGCGAACATCCTGCTGACCGCGGCCAGGTCGCCGAGGTCGGCGGCCTCGGCCGCCTCCCGCCCGTCCCCGGGGGCCTTCCCCGCCAGCAGCATCGCCAGTTCCGGCCGGCTCACGGCCACGGCCTGCGCCTGGCTGAGCGCCTCGCCCACCAGGCGGCGGGCCCAGAGCGACAGGCGTCCGGCCAGCTTGGGGTCCTCCTCCAGCGCGGCGCGCACCGTCTCGGCGACGAACTCGGCCCGGCCGGTCTCGGCCATCACGCCCTCGACGAGGATCCGCGTCTCCTCGTCCGCCAGCTCGGCGACCTTGCGATAGAAGTCACCCGCGATCCCGTCACCGACGTAGGTCTTGACGAGGCTCTCCAGCCAGCTCTGCGGCTCGGTCCGCTCGTGCCACAGGTCCAGCGGGGCCACGAACGGCTCCATGGCCTCCTCCGGCTCGACGCCGAGCTCCGCCAGGCGGTCGTGGAGCGCCTGGTAGTGGGCCTGCTCCGTGGCCGCGAGCGCGGCCAGCTGGCCCTTGCTCCGCAGGGACGGGGCCAGTCCCGCGTCGTCGGCGAGACGGAAGAAGGAGCCGAGCTCGGCATAGGCGAGCAGCCCGAGCAGATCGATCACGCCGGGAGGGGCGGTAGGGCCTGTGGTCATGCCCGACAGGGTAACCCCCACCCCGTCCGCACTCTGAACCGGTCACGATATGGGGACTATTCGCCGCCGCGCGGTGGTTGCACAGTCTGGGAACGGGTAGATCCACGCCGTCCACAACCCGATGAACTGCTATGTCCACACCAGGCATCACCAGCTAGACTCACGGTGATGACCGGCGTGTGCGGAGCACCATCGGGCATGGCGGCCGAGACCGCGAGAGCCCGGCGCCCCGTGAACGCGGGGGAGACCGCGAACCCTCTCGCCGTGACCGGTCCCCTCACACACGACAGAGCAGCGGATGGACCCGATCCGCGGCCGGGTACCCCTCGCGCCGCGCCGGTCCAGACGGCAGCGCCACCGAGACGTCCCGCAGGGAGCGGGCAGTCGGTGAGCCGCGCCCTCCGCGGCGGCCAGGAGCCGCTCGCGACCGCACCCCGCCGCGGCCACGCCAACGCCCGGCCCGCGCAAGATGGAGGCTTGAGCCCTGACCAGCACAGAAGTTCCTACGACCACCACCACAACGTTCCGTGATCTCGGTGTGAGCACCGAACTCGCCGACGCCCTCGAGGCCGAGGGGATCATCGAACCCTTCCCCATCCAGGAGCTCGCGCTCCCGATCGCGCTGCACGGCAGCGACATCATCGGCCAGGCGCGCACCGGCACCGGCAAGACCCTGGCCTTCGGCCTCCCGCTGCTGCAGCGGTCACAGGCCGCCCCCGGGACGTCCAAGCGCCCCCGCGCGCTCGTCGTCGTCCCCACCCGCGAGCTGGCCATCCAGGTCGCCGCGGACCTGACCACCGCGAGCAAGCGCAGCGGCACCCGCATCCTCACCGTCTACGGCGGCCGTTCCTACGAGCCGCAGATCAACGGCCTCAAGGAGGGCGTCGACGTCGTCGTCGGCACCCCGGGCCGCCTGCTGGACCTGGAGAACCAGAAGCACCTGCGCCTGGACGAGGTCTCCGCCGTCGTCCTGGACGAGGCCGACAAGATGCTCGACCTCGGCTTCCTGCCCGACATCGAGCGCATCCTCACCAGAATTCCGGTGGAGCGCCAGGTGATGCTCTTCTCGGCCACGATGCCGAGCGAGATCGTCTCGCTCTCGCGCAAGTACCTGCGCCAGCCCACCAACGTGCGCGCCGGGGACGACGACGAGATCGACGGCTCCGCCATCACCGGGACGATCACGCAGCACGCGTTCCGCACCCACCAGATGGACAAGATCGAGATGCTCTCCCGCATGCTCCAGGCCGAGGACCACGGCCAGAGCATGGTGTTCTGCCAGACCAAGCGGGCCTGCGACCGCGTGGCCGGCGACCTCAAGGAGCGCGGCTTCGCCGCCGCGGCCGTCCACGGCGACCTCGGGCAGAGCCAGCGCGAGCGCGCCCTGCGGGCCTTCCGCAACGGCAAGATCAACATCCTGGTCGCCACGGACGTGGCCGCCCGCGGGCTCGACGTGGACGACGTCACGCACGTCGTCAACTACGAGACGCCCGAGGACGAGAAGACCTACACCCACCGCATCGGCCGGACCGGCCGAGCGGGCCGCACCGGCACCGCCGTCACCTTCGTCGACTGGCGGGAGATGCCGCGGTGGAAGCTGATCAACGGTGCTCTCGACCTGCCCTTCGCCGAGCCCGAGGAGACCTACTCCACCTCGCCGCACTTCTTCGAGGCGCTCCGGATCCCCCAGGGGACCAAGGGCCGGCTCGCCGTGGACAAGCGCACGCACGCCGGTCTGGAGGCCGAGGAGGTCGAGGACATCGGTGACACCGGTGCTCCGCGCGGTGCCAAGCGCGACCGCGACCGCGACGCCAAGCGCGACCGTGGCACCGTCCAGGAGCGCGAGCCCTCCAGCGGGCGCAACCGCAACCGCTCCCGCCGCCGCACCCGCGGTGGCGAGCGATCCGTTGCGGAGACCGCCGGCGACCGGACCGCTCCGGACACGTCCCCGAAGGCGTCCTCGGCACCGGCCCGCGACTCCCGCGACAGCGCTCCCTCCGAGGAGGGCACGCGTCGGGTCCGTCGTCGCCGCCGCACCCGTGGCGGCGCCGCCAGCCGGGACCCGGAGAACACCTGACCCCCGAGGCGCCTGCCACCGGCGGGCGCCCCGGCCGACCGAACACGAGCGGGCACCGCGTGTCCCCGCGGTCCCGCCGCCCGTGACCGCCCCGGCGACCAGCAGCACCGGACGCCGGGGACGACCGGCGCGGCGGGCGGCCGTGGTGGGGGATCGCCCGCCGACGATGCCCTAGGGTTGCCCGACGTGAGTACACCTCAGTTCCTTTCCCTACCGCCGGGCGTGCGGCGCACGGACCTGCCGCTGGCCCATGGGCCCGTGGCCGCCCTGCGCGCGATGCCCACCTCCGGGGGCACCGAGTTGGCCCCCGCTGTCCTGGTGCACGGCTTCACCGGCAGCAAGGAGGACTTCATCGCCCTCCTCCAGAGCCTCGCCCAGGCGGGCCGGGAAGTGGTCGCCGTCGACCTGCCCGGCACCTACGAGTCGCCCGGCCCCGAGACCCTGGACCCGGCCCCCGGCACCCCCCGCCCCGACTACCGCCTGTCCTCCCTGGGCGGCGTGGTCGCCGAGGTCGTCGACCAGGTCGGCGACGGCGGTCCGGTCCACCTGGTGGGCCATTCCTTCGGCGGGCTGGTGGTCCGCGAGACGGCGCTGTCCGAGAGCGTCGCGCTGGGCTCGCTCACCCTGATGTGCAGCGGCCCCGCCGCCCTGGACGGACCCGGCGCGGTCAACGCCCGCAACCTCATCGCCGCACTGTCGATGGACCCCACACGCGCCCGGCTCGAAGAGCTGTGGGTGGAGCGGTTCGAGGCGGTGGCGGGCGATCGCACCCCCGATCCCGAGATCCGCGAGTTCCTGCGCGCGAGGCTGTTGTCGAGCAGCGCGCAGGGGCTCATCCACACCGCCGAGGACCTGCTGGGGGCCGACGACCGCGTCGCCGAGCTGGCGGCGCTGCGCCTGCCCACGCTGGTGCTCTACGGCGAGAACGACGACGCCTGGGCGCCGTCCGCGCAGGACTCCATGGCCAAGCGGCTGGGCGCCAAGCGCCTGGTGGTGCCGGGCGCGGGGCACTCCCCCAACGTCGAGGCCCCCGAGACGACCTCCAGCGCGCTCACCTCGTTCTGGAACGAGACCGAGTCCGTGGGCCGCCGCTGAGGCGCCCCCGCACGCACAGACGAAGGCGCCGCCGCTCGGTTCGAGCGGCGGCGCCTTCGTGCGGGCGTCGGGTGTCGACGCGGCCCGTCGCGGGCCGCGGGATCAGACCCAGGAGTCGAAGTTGACGTTCTCCGCGGCGATCGTGGTGGCCGGGCCCTGGTCCGGCAGGACACGGGTGTCGCCGGGCAGGGACAGCAGCGCCTCGCCGATGGAGGCGAGCTGCTTGCTGTAGTCGATGGCGCTGTCGCCGACCTTGCCGGGCTCGCCCTTGCGGAGGGTGTCGCCGCTGAAGACCACGCCGAGCGAGCCGATGTAGTAGCCGACGCTGCCCGGGGAGGTGCCGGGCAGGGCGATGACGTCCACGCGCAGGTCGCCGATCTCGAAGGACCCCTCGCCCTCCACCTCGATCTCGGGGCGGTGCTCGGCCCCGTGGAAGCGGCGCCAGATGCGCATCTCGCGGGGGTGCAGCGCGATGTCGGCGTCGCCCTCCTCGGCCACCTTGATGGCCGACTCGATGTGGGGGCTGTAGCCGTTGGTGCAGGCCACGAGGTAGATCTCGCGGTCGCCGACGGCCTTGAGGATGGCGTCGGCGTCGTGGGCGGGGTCGATGACGATGACGCCGTCGTCGCCGGTGTCCACGATCCAGGTGTTGCTGACGATCTCGTGCTTGGTGCCGTCGAACTCGAAGACGCCCTCGGAGCGCACGCGGATGATGCCCGAGGAGTCGGGGCCGGTCACGCCGGGTTCGGGCACGCCCTCGTCGTCGAACACGTCGTCGGTCGCCGCGGCCTTGGCCGGCTCGTCCTCGGAGTCCTCGGAGTCCTCATCCGCCGAGTCGGCGGTCTCGGTCTCGGTCTCGGTCTCGGTCTCGGTAGAGGCTTCCGCGTCGTCGGAGTCCTCGGCCTCGGCCGAGTCGGCGTCGTCCTTCGCAGCCTTGTCGGCCTTCACAGACTCGTCGGCCTCGACGGTCTCGTCGGCCTTCTCGGCCCCGGTGGTCTTCTCACCTTCGGCCGCGACCCCGGCCGCCTCGGACTCGGTCTCCTCCTCGACCTCCTCCTGGGTGTCCACCGCGCCCTCCGCAGCGGAACCGGTGGCCTCCTGGCCGTCCTGCTTCTTCGACTTCCGCTTCCAGAACACGGTGTCAGACCTTTCGTCCAAGCTGGTATGGGTGCACTGCGACCATTGTGGCGGCACGCCGACTGTGGTCGTACCGTACCGTTCCCCGGGTGCTCGGCCAATGCCGGTCGAATCGCCGCGGGACGGCGTCACGGTCACGGCCGGCCGGAGCACCGCCTCAACCGTGCAGGAGCGCGGCCCCGGTGGCCGGTGCGGTCAGCGCCTCGAAGGCCTCCACCGCCGTGGTCCGGCAGCCGAGCCGGCGCCCGGTCAGGCTCCCGTGGTCGTCGCTGGATCCGGTGACCACCACCCCGAGGTCCTCGGCCACGCCCCGCCACTCCTTGGCCTGGGCGCGGTTGTGGGAGGGGTGGTCGGCCTCGATGCCGCCGAGCCCCGCCGCGGCCATCCGCTCGACCAGCTCGACCGGTACGGCGCCGTTGAGGGAGCCCTCCGCGCGCGCCGGGTGGGCCAGGGAGCAGACCCCGCCCGCGGCGCGCACCAGCTCCACCGCACGGACCGGGTCGAGCGCGTAGCGCGCGGCGTAGGCGGGACCGCCGGAGCCGATCCACCGGTCGAACGCGTCCTGCACGTCCTTGGCCGCGCCCGCCTCGACCACGGCGCGGGCCAGGTGGGGGCGGCCGATCGTGTTGGCGTCGGCGTACTCCTCATGGCCGGCGCCCGCGATCTGCAGCACCCGCTCCCAGGTCACCTCCACCCCGAGTGCTCGGAGCTTGTCCACCATCTCCCGGGCCCGCGAGGCCCGGTCGGCGCGGATCCGGGTCAGTTCGCCGGACAGTCCGGGGTGCTCGGGGTCGAAGAGGTAGGACACCAGGTGGACGCTGGAGCCGGCGTGGGCGCAGGAGAGCTCCATGCCGGGCACGAAGGTGAAACCGGGGGGCAGGTGGGCGGCGGCCTCCGCGATCCCGCCGACGGTGTCGTGGTCGGTCAGGGCGAGGACGTCCAGGCCCGCCGCGACCGCGTGGCCGACGACGTCGGCGGGGGCGTCGGTCCCGTCCGAGACGGAACTGTGGGAGTGCAGGTCGATACGTTTCACCGGGCGATTGTACGTAAGTCCCGGCGCGCGGGTGCCGTACCGCCGGTCATTCCTCGTCGGGACACGGTGCGAGGCGGTCGGTCAGAAAGGGGCTGATCGCGCCGAACGGCGGTTCCAGACCCACTCCCCCGTCCTTGATGTCGCGCAGGTCCCGCAGGGCGTTGATCTCGCACATGAGCAGCCCGGTGTCGGCGGAGGCGAACACCAGCCAGAGCCAGTGGGCGAGCGCCTCACCCGTGTAGACCGCGCGGTCGCGGCCCATGTCCAGGTTCCACAGGGCGATCTCGTGACCGTCGAAGCGGACCTTGGCGCTGGGCGGGCCCTCGTCGAAGCCGTCTCCGGGGTCGGGGCCCTCCAGCCCGGCCAGCCGCGCGCCGAGCCCCACTCCGGGGTCCTCGGCGACGATGGCGGCCTCGCCGATACCCCCCAGGGGGCCCGGTCCGGACAGGGCGACGACGGTGGCCACCGCACCGGAGCGTTCGTCACCGGCCTCGGCGAAGCCGGTCACCACCCACCCGGTGGGCAGCGGCCACGGGATCCACACCGGGACCCGCGCCTGGGGCAGGAGCGCTTCGAGTGCGGCCTTGCCGGGGGCGCGGACCTCCTGAAGAGGTGCCACCCGCCCATGAACGGCGCACTCCCAGGCGCTGGTCCACAGCCCCGGAGGCTGGACCGTGCGCCCGCATCGTGGACACGAGGGTTCGGTCTTCATGCTCCTAGCGGTCTACCCGGCTGACCTGGCCGGAAACGCCTCGTGGGCGGGTCGCGGAGGCGACCCGCCCACGAGCGGCGAGCACTGCGCGGCGGCCCTGGGGCCACCGCGGGACTACTGCTGCTGGCGCTTCTTGTTGGCCGTCATCCGGCCGCGCTCCTTCTGGTCCAGGACCACCTTGCGGATGCGGACGTTCTCCGGGGTGACCTCGACGCACTCGTCCTCGCGGCAGAACTCCAGGGCCTGCTCCAGGGAGAGCCTGCGCGGCGGCACCAGGCGGACGAGCTCGTCGCCGGTGGCCGAGCGCATGTTGGTGAGCTTCTTCTCCTTGGTGATGTTGACGTCCATGTCGTCGGCGCGCGAGTTCTCGCCGACGATCATGCCCTCGTACACCTCGGTGGTGGGCTCGACGAACAGCGTGCCGCGCTCCTGGAGGTTGAACATCGCGAAGGGGACCGCGACACCGGCGCGGTCGGCCACCAGGGAGCCGTTGGGGCGGGTGCGCAGCTCGCCGAACCACGGCTCGAACTTCTCGAAGACGTGGTGGGCGATACCGGTTCCGCGGGTCTCCGTGAGGAACTCGGTGCGGAAGCCGATGAGGCCGCGGGAGGGGACCAGCCAGTCCATGCGCACCCAACCGGTGCCGTGGTTGACCATGTTCTCCATGCGGCCCTTGCGGACGCTGAGCAGCTGGGTGATGGCACCCATGTACTCCTCGGGGGCGTCCACCGTGAGACGCTCGACCGGCTCGTGCACCTTGCCGTCGACCTGGCGGGTGACCACCTGCGGCTTGCCGACGGTGAGCTCGTAGCCCTCGCGGCGCATCTGCTCGACCAGGATGGCCAGCGCCAGCTCGCCGCGGCCCTGGACCTCCCAGGTGTCGGGACGCTCTGTGGGCAGCACGCGCAGCGAGACGTTGCCGACGAGCTCCTTCTCCAGGCGGTCCTTGACCAGGCGCGCGGTGACCTTGGCGCCCTTGACCTTGCCGACCAGCGGCGAGGTGTTGGTACCGATGGTCATGGAGATCGCGGGCTCGTCGACCTTGATCAGCGGCAGCGCCACCGGGTTCTCCGGGTCGGCCAGCGTCTCACCGATCATGATGTCGGGGATGCCGGCGATGGCCGCGATGTCACCGGGGCCGGCCATCTCGGCGGGCTTGCGCTCCAGACCGTCGGTCATGAGCAGCTCGGTGATCTTGACCTGCTGGAGGGTGCCGTCGGTCCGGATCCACGCGACGTGCTGGCCCTTGCGCAGCTCACCCTGCTGGACGCGCACCAGCGCCAGGCGGCCCAGGAAGGGCGAGGCGTCCAGGTTGGTGACGTGGGCCTGCAGGGACCCGCCCGGGACGTACTCCGGGGACGGGATGGTGTTCAGGATGGTGGAGAACAGCGGCACGAGGTTGTCGTTCTCGGGCACCGTGCCGTTGGCGGGGCGCTCCAGGGAGGCCTTGCCGTCGCGGGCGCAGGTGTAGACGATCGGGAACTCGATCTGCGACTCGTCCGCGTCCAGGTCCATGAACAGTTCGTAGGTGTCGTCCACGACCTCGGCGATCCGGCTGTCGGGCCGGTCCACCTTGTTGATGACGAGGATGACGGGAAGCTTGGCGGCCAGGGCCTTGCGGAGCACGAAGCGGGTCTGCGGGAGCGGGCCCTCACTCGCGTCGACGAGCAGGACGACACCGTCGACCATCGACAGGCCGCGCTCGACCTCGCCACCGAAGTCGGCGTGGCCGGGGGTGTCGATGATGTTGATGACGACGTCTTCGCCCTCGGGCGTCGTGTAGTGGACGGCCGTGTTCTTCGCGAGAATGGTGATGCCCTTCTCGCGCTCCAAGTCGTTGGAGTCCATGACACGGTCGTCGACGTCCTGGTTCTCCCGGAACACTCCGGACTGCCAGAGCATGGCGTCAACGAGGGTCGTCTTGCCGTGGTCCACATGGGCCACGATGGCGACGTTACGGAGGTCGCTGCGGCGTGCGGAGCCCTCGACGGGCGTAGCGCTGGACATGGGAAAGCTCGATCTCCTGGTACTGGGTAGAGACCGCAGAGTGCCACGGCCCATCACCAGTTTATGCGGTCAATGTGGTCTAGGGTGGAAACGTACAGGTCGCCCCCGTCACGAGAGGGGGAACGGCGCCCGTTCTCCCGCGGTCAGAAGGGCCGCCAACGGGTCCAGGAACGGCACGTCCGCGGGCAGCCAGTCCAGGTCGGGCAGCTCGGCCGCCGAGAGCCAGCGCAGGGACAGGTGTTCCAGCGGCCGTGGCTCGCCCTCGACCAGATCGGCCCGCCACAGCCGGAGCACGGCGGGACGCGTCCGTCCGGCGTCGGGCGCCGGGAAGGCCGCGTCGGACCCGACCTGGTGCAGGGGGCGTACGCGTACGCCCAGCTCCTCATGGCACTCGCGGGCGACCGCGTCGGGGACCGACTCCCCGGGGTCGACCTTGCCGCCGGGGAACTCCCAGCGGCCGCGCAGGGCGGACGGTTCGGCGCGCTGGGCGGCCAGGACACGGCCGTCCCGGATGATGGCCGCCGCCGCCACGATGAGTGTCTGGTGCACGGGGCCCACACTAGGGGGTCCTCCGGCCGGGCCCGCCTGCCGCCGGACGGACCTCGACGCCCCAGCGGCATCCTCGCCGCGGCTCCGGATGAGTCCCGGCCCGGCCCGCGCGGACCGGGCCGGGGTGCCGCGGCTCTCCGGGGGGAGTGGAAAGAGCGCGGCTTCCGGGAACGGCTGTGGCCGTGCGCCTGCGGGATTCGGCGAACGACGCCGAGCCTATGCATCCCGGAACGGCCGTGGGGCGGGATCGGCAAAGGTTCGGCGAATTTTCACGAGGCGGGGCCGAGGGCTCCCGTTCCTTCTCCCGCGGCCGCCGTGCGCAGCCGGTGCGCCAGGGCGGTGTACCGGCGGCCGGAGGAGGCGTTGCGGACCGCCTGGGCGATCGCGCGGCGCGAGCCCACCAGGACCACGAGTCTCTTCGCCCTGGTGATGGCGGTGTAGAGCAGGTTGCGCTGGAGCATCATCCAGGCGCTGGTGGTGACGGGGATGACCACCGCCGGGTACTCGCTGCCCTGGGAACGGTGCACGGTGATGGCGTAGGCGTGGGTCAGTTCGTCGAGTTCGGCGAAGTCGTAGGAGACGTCCTCGTCCTCGTCGGTGCGCACGGCGACCTCCTGCGCGATGGTGTCGATACCGGTCACCACACCCATGGTCCCGTTGAACACCCCGTTCCGCCCTTTGTCATAGTTGTTTCTGATCTGCGTGACCTTGTCGCCCACGCGGAACACCCGACCGCCGAACCGCTTCTCCGGGAGGCCCTCGGCGGGGGGCGTCACGGCGGCCTGCAGGGCCGTGTTGAGCCCGGCGGCGCCGGCCGGGCCGCCCTTCATCGGAGTCAGCACCTGGACGTCCCGGCGCGGGTCGAGGCCGAACCGGCGCGGGATACGGCGCGCGACCACGTCGACGGTGGCCTCGGCCGCGCTCTCGGCGTCCTCGCAGGAGAAGAGGAAGAAGTCGTCCAGCCCCTGGACGAGGGGCGGCTCGCCGGTGTTGACCCGGTGGGCGTTGCTGACCACGCCCGACTGCTGGGCCTGGCGGAAGACGTGGGTCAGCCGGACGTTGGGCACCGGCGATCCGTCGTCGAGCAGGTCCCGCAGCACCTGGCCGGCGCCCACCGAGGGCAGCTGGTCGACGTCGCCGACGAACAACAGGTGCGCGCCCGGCGGCACGGCCTTGACCAGCTTGTTGGCCAGGACGAGGTCGAGCATCGACGCCTCGTCGACCACCAACAGGTCGCAGTCGAGCGGATGGTCGCGGTCGAAGGCGGCCTCTCCTCCCGGACGCAGCTCCAACAGGCGGTGCACGGTGAGGGCGTCGACGCCGGTCAGCTCGGTGAGCCGCTTGGCCGCCCGGCCCGTGGGCGCGGCCAGGACGACCTTGGCGTGCTTGGCGCGGGCCAGGGTGACGATGGAGGCGACCGTGAACGACTTGCCGCAGCCCGGCCCGCCGGTGAGGACGCACACCCGGCGGGTGAGCGCCGTGCGCACCGCCTCGCGCTGGGCCTCGGCGAGGTCGGCGCGGGTGCGGCCGCGCAGCCACTCCAGGGCCACGTCCCAGTCGACCCCGGCGAAGGCGGGGAGCCGGTCCAGGGGCGCGTTCAGCAGAGTGCGCAGGCCCGCGGCCAGGCCGATCTCGGCACGGTGGAAGGGCAGCAGGTACACCGCGCGCACCGGCTCCCCCTCGGGGCCGGGGACGGTCTCACGGACCACGCCCTCGGCGGCCACGAGCTCGGCCACGCACTCGATGACCAGCCCCGCCTCCACTCCGAGGATCTTCACCGCGGCGGAGATGAGGCGCTCCTCGGGCAGGTAGCAGTGGCCGTCGCCGGTGGACTCCGAGAGGGTGAACTGGATCCCCGCCATGACCCGCTGCGGACTGTCGTGCGGGATGCCCACGGCCCGGGCGATGGTGTCGGCGGTCTTGAAGCCGATCCCCCACACGTCCGAGGCCAGGCGGTAGGGCTCCTTCTGCACGACGTTGATGGACGCGTCGCCGTACTTCTTGTAGATGCGCACGGCCAGGGAGGTGGTGACCTCGACCCCCTGGAGAAAGACCATGACCTCCTTGATCGCCTTCTGCTCCTCCCAGGCGTCGGCGATCAGCCGGGTGCGCTTGGGGCCCAGTCCCGGGACCTCGATGAGCCGGTCGGGGGCGTCCTCGATGACGTCCAGGGCGTCGGTGCCGAAGTGGTCGACGATGCGTTCGGCCATCTTGGGTCCGATGCCCTTGATGAGGCCGGAGCCGAGGTAGCGGCGGATGCCCTGGACGGTGGCGGGCAGGACGGTGGTGTAGTCGTCCACCTGGAACTGGCGGCCGTACTGCGGGTGGGAGCCCCACCGTCCGCGCATCCGCAGCGCCTCGCCGGGCTGGACCCCGGCCAGGGCGCCGACCACGGTGAGCAGGTCGTCGGCGCCCCGCCCGGTGTCGACCTTGGCCACGGTGTAGCCGGTGTCCTCGTTGGCGTAGGTGATCCGTTCCAGGACGCCCTGGACGACGGCGGCCTTGGTGACGCCTCCGGTCACGGGTCCTCCCTTCCTGCCGCGCGGCCGTGTGCCGGGCTCCCCGCCTCGGGGCGCCCTCCGCGCCGGCCTCAGGCCCGCGCGGGCGCCGTTCCGAGCTCGGGCGAGTCCTCACCCAGGACGGCGAGCACGCGGTCGCGGTCGGCCCTGCGCAGGCTGCGGGCCACCAGGACGTAGGAGTGTCTGAGCATCTCCAACACCTCGTCGTCGGGCACCGTGCCGTCGAGCAGCACGGAGTTCCAGTGCCGCTTGTTCATGTGGTAACCGGGGGTGACGGCCGGGAACTGGGCGCGCAGTTCCAGGGCCAGCTCGGGGTCGCACTTGAGGTTGACCGTGGCGGGGCCGTCATCGCCTCCGCCCAGGAGCAGCGCGAACAGCTTCTGCCCGGCCACCTTGTAGACCAGCGGGCCGGGGCCGAAGGGCTCGCTCTCCCCGGCCTCGGGGAACCACAGGGCCGCGTCGATGAACTGTTCCGGTGTCATGGGGGCCTCCTCTCACCCTTGAGACTGCCAGAGGCCGACGACGATCGGTATCGGTCCGGCGGCGCCTGTGGACGGCGCGCTCAGCTCCCGCCCTCCAGGGCGTCCTCGCTCAGCTCGGCGACGCGCAGGGCGAGCTGCTGTGCCTCGACCAACGACGTCAGCGCCTCGTCGTGCTGGCGGTGGTCCGCCCCGGCCTCCAGGGTGAGGGCGTCCAGACGGGCGGCGGCCCGGCGGTCGTAGGCGGACAGCTCCGCGGTGCTCACCTTGCCCGCGTAGTCCTCCAGGACGTGCACCCGGTCGGTCACCCTGGCCACGTCCTCGTCGAGCACCTCGCGGGCGCGCTCGGCGGCCCGGCGGCTGTGCTCGCCCGGTGTCGCGATGCCCTCGATCGTGCGCCGCGTCCTGGTGTGCTCGCGCAACCGCTCCGCGATCGACCACTCCACGTCGGCCAGCACGACCCGGTTGCGGACCGTGTCCAGCAGCAGGCCCTGGTCGTGCAGGGACGAGGCCAGGACCGAGTCCACCGCTCGCTGCGCGCGGCCCAGCAGCGCCCGCGCGGGGGCGTCGAGCAGGTCGGGATCGACGAACCGGTCGCCCAGGTCCTGCGCGAGCGCGTATCCGGCCCTGTGGCCGTCGTGCGCGGTCGGCAGGGCGCGCGTGTCGTCCAACGACATGAGCGAGCCCATCATGGCCGCGGCGCCGCCGACGCCCAACAGGACCATCATGACGAACCCGAACATCACCAGGCCCATACTGCCCAGGAGGAACGACATGGCCAGGATTCCCAGACTCCCGAGCAAGCCGCCGCCGACGAGCCACGTGCCCACGGTCCGGGCCCGCGCACGGTCGCGCGGTCGCGGCTGCGGCCGCCACGGGGGCGGGGGCGGCGGGTCGCGGTGGTGGCCGCGGCGCACGGCGTCGTGGAGCCGTCCGGCGTGCTCGGCGCCCACTTCCGGGTCGACGGTGATCCGCGTGGGCGCTCCGGCGTCCGTGGACTCCTCGTCGCCGCCGCCGAGAGCGGCGGCGGGCGCGCTGGCCAGCAGCTCACGGACCCCGACTCCGCGGGCGGTCAGGACCGCGACCCGGATCCGGGGGTCCATGGTGACCAGACCCTGCTCCACGAGATCGCGGTACACCTGGTGGGGCGTGTGCCGGCGCAGGCGCACCAGGCCGTGGTAGCCGGGCACGAACACCGCCTCGCGCATCGCCCTGGCCATGTCGGTGGTCACGCGGACCGTGCTGCCGTCGGCGAGGGGCAGTTCCATGGTCTCCCTCCCGGCCCACGGAGCCCTGGTGCTCTCGGTGCATGTCTACCACCCGGACACCGATTCGACGCCTGGGGCGGGACTCCCGTTCCGCACAGGGGCCGACAGCACGCCCGTCGCCACGTCGGTCGCGGGCGGGACGGGGGCGCCGGTCGCTGGGTAGACTCCTGCCAGCCCTCACCCGCCCCAGACGTCCCCCGGGAGCCCCCATGAAGGCACGCGGTGTCCGCCGGCTCAAGCCACTGGAGCCGGGCGATCCCGCCGAGGTCGGCGGGCACACGATCGTGGGCCGCGTCGGCTCCGGGGGGATGGGCACCGTGTACGCGGCCGACTCCCCCGGGGTGCACGGCTACCTCGCGGTGAAGGTGGTACACGCCGCGCAGGCCGGCGACCGCCGCTTCCGCGAGCGGTTCGCGCACGAGGCCCGCCTGCTCGCCAAGGTCAACAGCCCCTCGGTGGCCCGCTTCGTGCGCGCCGACGTGGAGGCCGAGCGCCCCTGGATGATCACCGAGTACGTGCCCGGCCCGACGCTGCGCCACCACGTGGAGCGCTTCGGCCGGCTGCGCGGGGGGATGCTCCTCGGGCTGGCCGCGGGCACCGCCGAGGCGCTGCGCGCGATCCACGACGCCGGGGTGGTCCACCGCGACCTCAAGCCCAGCAACATCGTGCTCTCGGCCACGGGTCCCAAACTGCTGGACTTCGGGATCGCGCACCCCGTGGAGGACCCCGACCCCACCAAGTGGATCCGGCTGCGCAAGATGCGCCGGGCCTACCGCGACCTGCGGCTCCCCTCGCCGGACACGCTCTCCGACGAGCGGCTCAGTGATCGGCGCGACCGGCTGGGCACGCCCGGCTGGATGAGCCCCGAGCAGTACCACCGCCAGCCCACGACCCAGAAGGCCGACGTCTTCCTGTGGGGCGCGGCCGTGGCGTTCGCGTCCGTCGCGCACGACCCCTTCGGCCGCGCCGACCACAAGGAGATGGCCCGGCGGGTCATGTTCGAGGAGCCCGACCTCCAGCACCTGCCCAAGGGCCTGCACGAGCTGGTGGTGGCGGCGATGGCCAAGGATCCCGACGACCGCCCGGACGCGCGGGAGCTGCTGCGCGCCACCCTGGCCCTGGAGGGGCCCGAGGGCGGCGTGCGCGCACCCGTACCGGCCCCGGAGACGCTCACCGTGCGCGGGCTGCTGGACCGACGGTGGACGTCGGTGGCGGTCCGGCCTCCGCGCCCGCCCCGGTGAGGGCGGCTCAGTACAGCCCGTAGTACGCGCGTCCCTCGCGGGAGAACATCGCGACGATCATGTACACCGCGAAGCCGAGCGGGACGGCGGCCAGGATGTCGCCGGTGACCATGTTCCACGTGAGCAGAGCGGCGGCCGCTCCCTGGAAGAGCACGACCCCCCAGTACGCACCGAGCGTGCGGTGGCGGATGCGGCTCGCCAAAAACGTGGACAGCAGACCGTAGACGCCGGTGATCACCGCGAGGGTGCCCATCATCGAGCGCATCACCTCGGGGGTGACGGCCAGCTCGACGTTCTCCTCGGCGGCCAGTTCGGACTGCTGTCGGAGCACCTCGCCCATCTCCTCGGGCGAGACGCTCAGCCCCATGACGAACAGCAGGGACAGGCCGATCCCACAGGCTCCACCGATGAACATCAGCATGCGCACGATCGCGACCTTGCGCGGCAGCGGCGCGTGGGGGCTCAGGGCGTCGAAGTGGGCTCCGAAGCCGAAGAGCCCGTGTCCGGCCCCGTGCGGGTCCTGCGGTCCAGAGGGAGACACGAGAGTCCTTCCGAGGCGTCGATCGGGAGTGCGGTCCCATGGTAGGCGGAGGCGGTCGCCCGGAGCGGACGCGCCCGGGACCTACCCCGGATTGTCCAAAACGTCACCGGGGCGCCGGTGCCGCCTCACCGGCCCGCGTCTATGGTGAATCCTTTCGTACCACGTGCCCCCGACCTCCCACTCCCCCATTCCCCCGGACGAAGGAGTCTCACCGCATGTCCAGACTCGTACGCGCCTCGGGCGCGCTGCTGCTGACGGGTGCCCTGGTGGCCTCGTCCGCGGTGTCCGCCACGGCGGACACGGCGGAGGAACCCGCCTTCACCCTGACGGTCCTGCACGGCAACGACCCCGAGTCGCAGCTGCTGCACGCCTCGGCCGACGCCGACTTCGGCGGCGCCGCCCGCTACACCACCCTGTTCCAGCGGCTGCGCGCGTCGGAGACCGTGGAAGGCGGGGCCGGCGAGGCGGTCGACCGCGGCGTGGTGTCGGTCAACTCGGGCGACATGTACCTGCCCGGTCCGGAGCTGGCCGCCTCGCTGGAGGAGGGCGCGCCCTTCTACGACGCGATCGTCGCCAACGAGGTCGGCTACGACGCGGTGTCCATGGGCAACCACGAGTTCGACTTCGGCCCGGACTTCTACGCGCGCTTCGTCGGTGAGCTGTCCGAGGACACCCCGGTGGTCGCGGCCAACGTGGACGTGTCCGGCGAGCCCGAACTGGCCGCGCTGGCCGACGCCGGGCGGATCGCGCCCAGCACGGTGGTGGAGACCGGCGGCGAGCGGGTCGGCGTCGTCGGCGCCCTCTACCCGGACCTGGCCAGCATCTCCAGCCCCCGCGACGTGGTGGTGGACGAGGTCGTGGGCCCGGTCCAGGCCGAGGTCGACCGCCTCACCGCCGACGGGGTGGACAAGATCGTGCTGATCTCCCACCTGCAGGGCATCGGGTTCGAGCAGCGGGTCGCCGGGGAGCTGTCCGGGGTGGACGTCATCGTCGCGGGCGGCGGGCACGAGGTCATGGCGGCCCCCGACGACGCCCTCGTCCCCGGTGACGAGATCACCGCGAACCCCACCACGGGCGAGCCGCTGCACTACCCGCTGGTGGTGAGCGACGCCGAGGGCGGCGACCTGCCGATCGTCACCGCCGGATCCGACTACGAGTACGTGGGCCGCCTGGTCGTCAACTTCGACGACGCGGGCGAGCTCGTCTCGGTCGCCGACCGGTCCGGCGCGGTCCGCGTCTCGGGCACCGGCGACGACGCGGTGGACGAGCACCCGACCGTGCGCGGCCAGGTGACCGAGCCGGTCGCCGCCTACGTGGACTCGCTGGCCGAGACCGAGGTCGCCCAGAGCGAGGTGGGTCTGGACGGCACCCGCGACCCGGGCGTGCGCACGCAGGAGACCAACCTGGGCGGTCTGATGGCCGACGCGCTGCTGGACACGGGGCGGCGCCGGGCGCAGGAGTACGGCGTCGCGGAGCCGCAGATCGGCATCCAGAACGGCGGCGGCATCCGCAACGGGTCGGTGCTCCCGGCCGGCCCCCTCACCGTGCTCGACACCTACTCGATCGCGCCCTTCGCCAACCAGGCCGTGGTGGTCCCCGACCTGCCCCGGACACAGATCAAGGAGCTGCTGGAGCACGGTGTGTCCGCCACTCCGGCCGCCGACGGGCGCTTCATGCAGGTGGGCGGGGTCAACTTCGCCTACGACCCGGAGCGCACCGCGCAGGAGGTCGACGCCGAGGGCACGGTCCTCACCCCCGGTGAGCGGGTGCGCAACGTCGTGCTGCACGACGGAACCGTGCTGGTGGCGGGCGGCGAGGTCGTGGACGGCCCCGCCGTCTCGGTCGCCACGATCGACTTCTCCGCGCGCGGCGGCGACATGTACCCGTTCCGCGGCGCTCCCTTCACCGTGGTGGGCACCACCTACCAGGGCGCGCTGGAGAGCTTCCTCACGACGACGCTGCAGGGCCGGGTGACGGCCGCGGAGTACCCGGAGGGCGGCTCGGGCCGCATCGTGGTGGGCGAGGAGGCGACGAACCCGGGCACGCCCGCGACGGGCACGCTGGAGCAGGTCCGCGAGCCGGTGCGCGAGGGCGTCTCGGCGCACTTCCGGTACACGACCGACGCCCCGGACTCGGGCAACGTGGTGGCCCTGTTCGCCGAGGGGACCTCGCCCGGCGACGGCGAGCCGCTCGCCACGGCCAAGGCGCACAAGGCCGAGGGCCGGACCGCGGTGGGCACCCGGGGCCTGGGCACCGGAGCGTTCACCGCCTACCTGCTGGACGGCGAGGGCGCCGTGCTGGCAGGGCCGACGGCGTTCGAGATCGTGCCGCGCCGGTAGGACGGCGCACCAAGGGCCGGTCGCCCCGAGGGGCGGCCGGCCCGCGGCGCGTCCGGAATGCTGCAAAGAACACGGCCTAGGGCGTGTATGACGGATGCCGCCCGTCGCGAGCGGCGTTCCAGTGGTGGCCTCGCAAGGCCGAAGAAGGAAGCATCCTGGTGTGGCTGTTGACTGATGAGAACGCAGCGAGGGTGCCGCTGGGGCGTCGCGCAGCAGGGTGAGTGTCCGTCATACACGCCCTAGCAGCGGGGCAGCCCGTCCACCGGTTTCCAGGGCTCGGCCACGCGCAGCGAGGTCGCGCTGACGAAGACGTCCAGGTTGCCGACGCTGTCGTCGGTGAGGACCCACCAGGTGCTCATGCGTCCCTGGCCGTCGGAGTGGGGCTCGCCCTCGATCTGACAGAAGAACGCGTTGCGGCCGGCCCAGAGCCAGCCGCCGGTGGCGTACCGGGTGTCCTGGGACCAGTAGGAGCGGCTGTCCCGCCAGGTGGTGTAGTACCGCCGCGGCGAGAAGTCCTCGCTCGCCTCGTCCTTGGGGACGTCGGCGGTGTGCGCGGCGGCCATGGAGGGCGCCGCGCCCAGGGCCAGGGCGCACACGAGTGCCGCCGTCACCGTCCGCAGGGTGCCTCCGTGGGCCATCGCCGCTCCTCACGCCGCCGGACGGTCAAGTCCGCCAAACAGTATCGACAGCGCCATTGTGACACAGAGCGATCTTATCGTGACTTTACGACACAGGGCGTGGTCCGCAGCCGCCCCTAGCAGCCGGCCGCGGACCTGGCGTCGGCGGCCATGCCGTCGCGCTCTCCCTGGTCGAGGCCGTGGTGCTCGAACCACACCAGCACGAAGTGGCAGGCGTCCTGGGTGTCCTGGGCGTCGCTCCCGGACTGCGCGTCCCGCATCGCCAGGGCCGCCGCCATGGCGATCCCCGCGTTCTCGAAGGCGACGATCCGCACGGCGTCGGTGTCCATGGCGGAGGTACAGAGGAAGGGGTCGGGCTCGGCCGACTCCTCCGACTCGACGCAGAACTCCTCGGTCGTGTCGAGCCGCGAGCCGATGGCGTGCTCCTCGCGCAGCGCGTCGACCAGATCGGCGGCGGTCATGGCGCCGGCGGGCCCGGAGGGCGACGGGTCCGGTTCGGGGGTCGGTTCCGGTGTCGGCTCGGCGGTCGGCGGCCGGGTGGGCTCCGCGGTGGACGAGGACGGCCGCGGGTCCGGCGACTCCCGCTCCGAGGGCCGCTCGGCGACCCCCTCGTCCGGCCCCGCGCCGACGAGGCCGACCGCCGCCTCCGTCAGGGCCAGCGACCCGCCCAGGAAGGCGGCGCCGCCCAGGATCGCGATGACGGTGAGGACCACGAGCAGCCCCGTTCCATGGCGGCTCGGTTGCGGTGGTGGGAACGGATGCACGTGCGACTCCTCGCCTCGGGTGCCCGACTGACCCAAGCCTCCCAGTTTCACCAAGAGCGTGCAAAGAACGGCCCCATGGTGGACAACTGACCTTTATGTCCGGTATGTGATTAGCGTATTTTCGACCAACCTTGGGCCTTCCGGCGCGCATAATAGGGAAATGCGCGACCCCGGACCTACGATCAACAGCATGACCTGCGTTTTGCTGGCCGAAGACGATGTCTCGATCTCCGAGCCTCTCGCGCGCGCACTCCGCCGCGAGGGCTATACGGTGGATGTGACCGTCAACGGCATTGAGACACTCGACCGTGCCCGTGCGGGAGACATCGACCTCATGGTCCTTGATCTCGGGCTGCCCGAAATGGACGGGCTTGAGGTGGCACGTCGGCTGCGAGCCGAGGGTCACGGAACGCCGATCCTGATCCTGACCGCCCGCGCCGACGAGGTCGACACCGTCGTCGGCCTCGACGCGGGCGCCGACGACTACGTCACCAAGCCCTTCCGCCTGGCCGAACTCCTCGCTCGCGTACGGGCCCTGCTGCGCCGGGGCGGCGCGGAGGTCCCGGTCGTGCACGGGGTACGCATTGACAACGACTCGCGACGCGCGTGGCTGGGCGAGCGGGAACTCCAACTCACGACGAAGGAGTTCGACCTCCTGCGCGTGCTCGTCCGCGACGCGGGCAAGGTGGTCACTCGTGAACAGATCATGCGTGAGGTGTGGGACACCAACTGGTGGGGTTCGACGAAGACTCTCGACATGCACATCTCCTGGCTGCGGCGCAAGCTCGGCGACGACGCCAACCAGCCCTCGTACATCACGACCGTTCGTGGCGTGGGATTCCGCTTCGAACGGGACTGACTCGACCTTGGGTTCACAGCGCTCGGTACCGGCCGGCCGACCCAGAGGCCGTACGGACGTGAGGTGACATGCGCAGGAGGATGGTCTTCTCCACGCTCGTGGTGACCGTCATCACCGTCATGCTGCTCGGGCTGCCCCTGGGCGCGCTCACGTACAAGCTCGTGCACGACGAGAGCAGCCGCCAGCTCCAGGGCGAGGCCGAGCTCATCGGCGCCGAGAGCGACAGCATGCTCGAACTCCACGGTGAGATCGACCTGGCCGAGTTCGACCGCACCTACACCGACCGGTTCGTCCGCATCACCCCGGGGGGCGGCGTCTCCACGGTGACCGCGGGCGACCCGGCGCTCAACCCGGAGGCGCCCGACTCGCCCCGCCTCCTGCGCCAGACCGCGCTGACCGGCGACGGCACGCGCGTGGAGGTCTGGGCGGAGGCCGAGTCGGTCCAGCAGAGCGTGATCCAGGCGTGGTTGGGCATCGCCTCGCTGTCCCTGCTCGCCATCGGGGTGGCCGTGGGCCTGTCCATGTTCCAGGCCCGCAGGCTCACCCTGCCGCTGGTCGACCTGGCGGCCACGGCCGAACGCCTGGGCTCCGGCGTGGCCTCACCGTGGGGCCACCGGTACGGGATTCCCGAGGCCGACCGGGTGGCGGAGGTGCTGGACCGCAGCGCCGAGCGCATCGCCGGGCTCATCGCCACCGAGCGCCACTTCGCCACCGACGCCTCCCATCAGCTGCGCACGCCGCTGACCGCGCTGACGATGCGGTTGGAGGAGATCATCGCCGAGTCCGGCGACCCCGAGATCGTCCGGGAGGAGGGCGAGGCCGCCCTCGCCCAGACCGAGCGGCTGGTGGAGACCGTCGAGAGCCTGTTGGGGCGGGCCCGCAAGAGCCAGAACCCCGAGGTCGAACCGGTCGAACTCGACCCGGTGCTCAACCACATCCAGGAGGAGTGGTCGCCCGTCCTCATGCAGGAGCAGCGCAGGCTGCTGGTCACCGGAGACCCGGGGCTGACCGCGATGACGGTGCCCACCGACCTGGCGCAGATCCTGGCGACGCTGGTGGAGAACGCCTACAAGCACGGCGCGGGCACGGTCACCATCCGGCGCCTGGACACCGGCCAGTCGGTGCGCGTGGAGGTCAGCGACGAGGGCGAGGGCGTGCCCGAGCACCTGTCCGGCCGGATCTTCGAGCGCGAGGTCAGCGGGAGCGGCGGTACCGGCCTGGGCCTGGCCCTGGCCCGGCACATCGCCGAGTCCGAGGGCGCCAGGATCGAGCTGGTGCAGACCCGGCCGACCACCTTCGCGCTGTTCCTGCCGGCCGGCGCGGGCGGCCTCAGCAAGATGACCGGCCCCGTCTGACCTCCCCGGGCGCCGGACCCCTGGTCCGGACGATGTCCGTGCCCTCGTGCGTCCGGAACTCGACGGCCGTTCAGCCGGTGAAGAGCCGGTCCAGACGGTCATCGAGGACCGCCAGCGCCCTCGCCCGCGTCAGGTGGCCCAGCAGTGTCTGCGCCCTCAGCCCTTCCGCCAACGCGAAGACCTCGGTGGCCGCCGACTCCGGGTCGGTGGCCGCGTCGACCGACCCCTCGTCGATCCCCTGGCGCAGCACCTGTTCCAGGAGGCCCTGGATGCCCGCGTAGCCCTGGAGCAGGGAGGCGGCCAGGCGCGGCTCGACCAGCGCCCGTGCCAGGAAGGCGAGGCCGACGCGCTGCGCCTCCACCCGGCGGGGATCGTCGTCGAGCAGGCCGCCCAGGACCGAGCCGACGACGGCCCGCGGCGAGGGCGGTGCCGGCTCCGCGGCCAGACACTCGCGCGTTCCGCGGACATCGCGGTCGGCGACGTACTCCAGCACGAACAGCAGCATCTCGTCCTTGGTCCGGAAGTAGTGCTGCACGCGCCCCATCGAGATCCCGGCTTCGGCCGCCACGTCGCGCAGGCTGACGGCCTCCAGCCCCCGAGCGGAGACGAGGGAGCAGACCGCCTCCGCGATCTGGGCGCGCCGCTGCTGGTGGTCCACCCGTTTGGGCATCGTCTCCCCCGCCTTCTCGTCCGACGCACCGCATTGCACCACACTCCTCGCCCCATGGTTACGATGCAAGTGCATTGCAATGCGGTCGCATCGCCAAAAGGGAAGGAGCTGGGCATGTCGAAGGACCTCCGCCTCATGTTCGGGGAGGCGTGGATCTACGGGCTCACCCTGGTCACCGGGCTCCTGCTGATCGTCCAGGGCTACGGGTCGGGGCTGACCGAGAGCCTCTGGGGCTTGGCTTGGGGACCCCTCGCGTGGGTGGGCGAACGCGTCCCGCTTCCGGCCGGGGCACCGTTCCTGCTCGGCACGACGGGCTGCGTCTTCGTGCTCGCCGCGTGCTTCGCCGCCCGCCACGACTGACCGCCTCCGCGCTCACCGCGCGTCCCGGGAAACGGCACCGGCTCCGCCCGCCCCGCTCCCCCACCGCGCACGGCGAGGGGCGGCCCGGCGATGCCAGGAGAGAGAAGATGCGGAGATGTTCTCGGCGCCACCCCGGTGGTCCGCCGGGCATCGCGGAGGTCATCGGTCCACTTCCGCGTACATGCCGTGGCCGTTCGTCAGGCGTCCCCAGCGCGGGGCGAACGAGTTCACGAGGACGAGGCCGCGCCCGTGTTCGGCGAGCGCGTCCGGGGCGGGACGACGCAGGGGGTGAACGTTCCCGAGGGGGCCACCGTCGCGGACCTCCAGGCGGAGGCGGTCGGGATGGATGAGGAGCCGGACTGCGAACCTGCCGCCGGGGAGGCCGCTTTGCGTGTGGTGCACGGCGTTGGTGGCGAGCTCGGAAAGGATCAGGCCGATGTTCTCCGGCGGCTCGATGCCTTGGGTGGTGAGCCGGGCGTGCAGCCAGGTTCGGGCCTCGCCGACGGAGGTGGGCACCCCGGGGAAGCTGGTGCGGCCTCGCCAGAGCACCTCGTTGTGAGGTGGAGCGAAGGCCAGCGCCCTGCCATGCTCCGGCTGGAACGGTTCTGCGGCGGAGATCTCTCGGTTCATGGGACCCAGATCACAGTGCGCTCACGATGAGTGACAAGCCCACCGCCTAGCGCATGTGCATCCCCGTATTCTCGGCGCATGGACGATGCATCTTTTCGCACGCTGCTGCGTTCGGGCCGCACATCACGAGGCTGGACCCTGGACCGGTTGGGCAGGCTCGTCGGCGCCGTGGGGACCACGGTCGGCCGGTGGGAGAGAGGCGAGTACCTGCCGCCCCGGGAGGTCGCGGTGTCGCTGGACCGTGAACTGGGCTACGGCAGCCAGCTCATGCGCGCGTGGCAGATCGAGAAGACGGGGTCGCCGTTGCCGCCCTGGGCGCACGACATCGCCCTCCTGGAGGAACGCGCCCGCCTCATCGAGCTGATTTCACCGCACCTGGTCCCAGGGCTGTTGCAGTGCACGGGCTACATGCAGCTGATGATGGGACGCAACCTCATCCCCGCCGCCGACATCGCGCGTCTGGTGGACGCGCGTTCCCGAAGGCTCGAAGCGCTCATCGCGAACGGGCTGGCCTCCGTGACGGCGGTGTTCCCCGCCTTCGCCGTCGACCGCCTGCCGCCGGACGTTCGACGGGAGCAGGCGACTCGGCTGCTGGAGCTGACCGGCACCGGGCACGTCGACGTGCACCTGATCATGGACGAGGAAACCCCGATCGGCCTCATGGGGCCACTGATGATGTTCCACCTTCGCGAAGGCGGGGCAATAAGTGCGAGTGAGCACAACAGGGGCGTTATCGTGCACGACGAGGCGAGCGACATCGGCCGCCTGCACCACCAGATCAAGGCAGCCCTGGGCCGTTCCCTCCCCGCGGCCGCGTCGCGCCGGTTCCTGGAAGAAGTGAGGTAGCAGCATGTGGCACAAGTCCAGCCATTCCCCCAGCGGTGGGGACTGTGTTGAGGTCGCGGAGGGCGCCACCACGCTCGTCCGTGACACCAAGCACCGGGACCTCGGACACCTGGAGTTCGATCCCACCGAGTGGGCCGCCCTCGTCCGGGCGGCCCAGGTTCAGTAGCCCCTACACGCAAGCGGGCCCCGTCAGGTGTTCTGACGGGGCCCGATGCTGTCAGCGCGTGAAGACGTAGGGACTCAGGTCGGGCGGGACGCTCGCCTGGTCCACCGCGAAGGTGGCCCAGACGTGGGTGCCCAGATCGGCCCAGGGAGCGAGGGGGAAGTGCCCCCAGGCCGTGGACAGGTTCTCGACCAGTAGCAGCCCGCGTTGGCCCTCGGCCCCGTCCCACTCGGCCTCGGTGCGTTCGGTGGGGATGCGAGGAATCCCGCCTCCGCCGCCGCAGTCGCTGAGCGACACGCGCAGGGTGCGTTCGTCGGGCATGGACAGGGCCCGGATGACCTCGCCGTCCCGGCGTCCCGAGTCGGTGTATTTGACGCCGTTGGCCAGGAGTTCGCTGGTGACCAGCTGGAGGGTGTCGACCAGGTCGGAGTCGAATCCGGCCAGGTCGGTGGCCAGGTCGGCGCGGACTCGGGAGAGCTCGGAGAGATCGCCCGGGTAGGTGCGGTGTTCCCAGAAGACGGTCGGGCGCGTTCCGGTGGTGATCGCGTGCATCAGACGGCCACCGCCTCGGCGCGGCGCGGCCGGGGAACAGGGGCGAGCAGGTCGCCGACCGGGGGCCTGGCGGTCCACTGGTCGAGGCGGGCGCGGGCCTGGGCCTGGACGCGGGCGAGGTCGCGTTCGGTCTCGAAGGCGCGGTAGTAGCCGCGCACCAGGGCGACCTCTTCGGCCGGGATGGGCGCGGGCGGCGCGGCGAGGCGGGGTGCCGGGCGCGTGGCGGCCCGGGCGAGCGCGGGGTCCGGCAGGGGCGCGTAGCGGCGCACACGGGTGGAGCGGCGTCGGCGGCCGGCCACAGAGTGGCGTCCGCGCGCGGGGGTGAGCAGGGCCTTCAGGCAGTCGAGGGCAGACCTGAGGAAGGCAGGGCTAAACTGACCCATGTCAGCAATCCTTGTCTTAGAGGAGTGAGTTGCTGGCCACGGCCTCGGACGCAAGCTAGCGTCGCGGGGCCTCCGCTTGTTCGGTTGTGTTTGCGACAAAGAGTAGGGCATGGAGGGGGCAAGGGGGAACTTTTTCGGGAGGGCGTTCGGAAGTAGTCCGAATTCCGTCGCGTCAGCCCAGGTCAGCCCTGGCCCCTGAAGCCTTGGCCATAAAACCCTGCTCCCGCCGAAAGTAATCTCTTTGTCGGAATTTGGGGTGATTTCTCGGGTAATGTGACCCCAGGAAAAGGGGCGTTCCGGCGGTGCCGGAACGCCCCTTCGGGTCGGTGTCAGGAGTGGGCGGCGGAGGCCGCCGCGGCGTTCTCCGGAACCTTGCCGCGCACCACCAGGTCGCTCCACAGCGAGCGGACCCGGTCCAGCCCGTAGACGCTTGTCACCTCCGCGCGCGCCCGCTCGGCCTCGGCGGCGAAGCAGCCCTCGGAGACGGTCGCGTGGACGGCCTCGGCGATGGCGACCGCGTCGTCGTGGATCCAGTGCGGGTCGTAGATGGTGTCCGCGCCCGGCCACGGCAGCAGGGCGGGCACCCCGCCCGAGGCCGCGCACTCGGCCGGCGCCAGGTGGAACGACTCGTCGTCACTGGTGGAGAGCATGAAGCCCACCCGTCGCAGCCACGTGGCCACGTCCGGCCCGAAGGGGTCGAACACCACGCCGGAGGCGAGGCGCTCGTCCCGCTGGATCCGGCGGTACACCCGCTCGAAGTAGGAGCGCTCCTCCGGGCGGTTCCAGATCCACCAGTACTCCCACGGCTGCTTGGTCTTGACCGAGAGCGTGTACCTGGGGTCCATCCGCCGCAGCTCGGAGATGACGTCCAGCCCCCGGTCCAGCCGCTTGCGCGAGGGGGCGATCCCGATCATGCCCAGGGAGTACTCCGCCCCGGCCAGCTTGGGCCGCGCCAGCTGGACGTCGTCCACCCAGTTGGGCACGACCACGACCTTGTCCGACGGCCACCCCGTGATGTCGCGCGTCAGGTCCGCGTAGTGCGGACTCACGCACACCACCGCGTCGACCTTGCCGATGTCGAGCTTGCGCGGCCACTCCGCGTACAGCTCGAACCGGTGCAGCCGGACGATGAGCCGCTGGTCGGGGCGCTTCCACTTGGCGTAGAACAGCGCGTTGGGCCCGCACCACTCGCAGATCACCACGTCGGCCCAGCCCGCCAGCTCGCGCGAGCGGTACTGGTCGTGGGCGTTGAGCCCCTCCCACTGGTCGATGCGCACGTCCAGGCCCGGCAGGGCGTCCAGGTACTCCGCCAGCCGGGTGAAGAACTTCAGGTCGTGGCCGGCCACGACCACCTTGAGGGGGCGCTCGGGGTCGGCGCCCTCCGGGGCGGTGGGCAGCGCCTCGGCCAGGTAGCCGCGCAGCCGCTCGGCCGCCCGCTCCAGCGCGTGCGCCGCCGCCGCGTCCCGGCACCTGCGCGCCGCGTCCGCGTACAGTTCGCGGTCGGCGTAGGCGCGGGCGACGACCTCGGCGACCGAACCGATGTCCGCCCCGGCGAAGAGCGGGTAGTCCGCGCCCAGCAGCGCCTCGTGCATGGGGGTGCGGTTGAGGACGACCGGCAGGCCGAGCGCGCCGAGCTCCAGCACCTTGGTGGACAGCTCCAGGCTCGCGTCCATGGACGGGTCGCGCCAGGACAGCCCGAAGTCGCAGTCGGCGGACTGGCGGAGCGCCTCCGCGCGCGCCATGCCGCCGCGCCAGTCCACGTGCTCGGTCGACTCCAGGGCCCGGCGCATGCGTTTGGCCCAGTCGGCGGGCTCGGCGTGGATCTTGTCGCCGATCATGACCATCTCGGCGTCGACGCCGAGCCGGCCGAGCCGCTCGGGGAGCTCGGTCATCTCCAGGGTGTTCCAGCGCGGCGCGAACTTGCCCGTGTAGGCGATGCGCGTGCGGGCGTGCACCTGGCCGTCGGCCTGGACGCCCTCGGGCACCACCACCACGGGCGGGAACAGCACGGAGCGCCCGCACGCGGCGGGCACCGACGACTCCAGGAAGGCGCGCAGCTCCTCGGTCTGGCAGAGCAGGAACCGGGAGGCGAGCGCGATCTCGGTGAGCTCGGCGGTGGAGGTGGCGGTCAGCTCGCCGACGCTGTGCGGGAAGTCGGTGAGGTAGGTCCACAGCCGTCCGGCCAGGGCCTCCTCCTGGGCGGCGAGCCCCGCCAGGCGGCGGCCTCGGACCACGACGAGGTCGAAGGGGCGGCGCTCGTGCTGGCGGGTGATGAGCTCGACGGCCTGCTCCGGGGTGAGTCCGCGCGGACCCCGGTCGGGCACGAGGTCGTCCTCGTAGGGGCGCAGCAGGCGGATCCCGGGCGCGTCGGCCAGCGGTGCGACCAGCCGGTCGGTGCGCACCGGCGCCTTGAGCAGGAGGGTCACCTCGCATCCGGCCGCGGCCAGGGCCTGCGCCATCGACTGCGCCCAGATCGCGGAGCCGTCGATGATGTTGAGGTCCACGTCCCCGTACAGGAGCGCGCGCGGAGAAGGTGTACTCACGTTCTTCCCTTCGGATGCTTTCGGGTGTTCCGCGCGGAGCGGTCAGTGCGACGGGGGATCAACCGACCGCGCCCGTCGACGCGTCGGCGGCGCTGTGGGCGGAACCGCCGGCTCCGCCACCGGGGCCGGGGCCGTGGTCCGGTCCCAGTGCCAGCAGGCGGTTGCCGCGCCGGTTCCACTCGGCCGGGTTCCACCCTCGGCGCAACAGCGGTGTCCTGGCCAGTTCCGGCGTCACGGCACTGACGAAAACATACTGGGTGCCGCCCGAGCGCGTGCGGTCGAAGAAACCGTGCCCGCCCGCGTCACCGCGGGCGCCCTCGGTCTCGCCGGGAGCGGGCGCGCCGACGGCGTCGGCGCCCGAGCACTCGGCCGCGCACACCAGGTCGGCGAGCCGGTCGGCGCCCACGCGCCCGGTCCACGGGTAGGCCCACGGCGCGGTGGCGCGTTCGGCCAGCGCGGCCCAGCCGTCGGTGCCGAGCGCGCCGATGCGGGGACGGTCGCCGTCGCGGGTGAGCTCCTCGGGAGTGTCCGGGGCGCTGAAGCGGGCCGAGCGCACGGTCACGCCCTCGGCCCGCAGCCGCTGCACGCCGGGCAGGCGGGCGGCGGCGCCGGGCACCACGACCTCGGTCGGTCGCAGTGTGGCCGCGAGCAGGTCGTCGGCGAGCAGGTCGGCCTCGGCCTCACCGGCGGGGTCGGCCAGGACGGCCACCGAGCGGCCGCGCAGCGGCAGCTGGGCGCCGGGGGTGTCGGTGGCCAGATCGAGTCCCTCCAGGATCTCGGCGAGGCGCACCGGGGTGGCCGTGTCGAAGAAGACCTGGCGCAGCATGGTGCGCTGTTCCGCCGAGCTGGGCACGGCGGCGCGCAGGCGCGGCACGGACACCGCCAGGTCCTCGCCGCCGGTCCGCGCCGGGTCGGTGTGCGCCACCACGTGGGCGCCGCAGGCCCAGGCCCGGCGGCGCATGCGCTCGTGGTCGGGGCCGGAGCCGGGGACGACCGCGACGTTGGCGGCGCGCAGGGCGTCGGCCAGGTCGGGCGAGTCGACGTCGGTGACCCCGGCGCCCAGGTCGGTGAGCAGGTCGGGGACCCGGTCGCCCGGCCCGGAGCGGACGTAGACCGCCTCGGGGCCGCGGACGAGGTCGGCGGCGACGGGGTTGAACTGGTGCAGGGGGACGCCGGCGTCCCCGTCGTGGATCCGGTCGAAGCCGAGCTCGCGCAGCGCGGGCGGGGCCGGCGCGTCGTCGAGCAGCACCGTGGGGATGCCGCGGGCGGCGGCGGACTCCAGGACCCAGTGCAGGGCGCGCGTGCGGTCGACCACGGCGGGGTCGCCCACGTGGGCCCACGGGGAGCCGGGGGCGGCCGCGGAGGACGAGACGAGGACCAGGTCCACGTCCACGCCGTCCATGACGATCTGGGCGTCGTGGGGACGCAGCGGCACGGTCCGCACGTAGGGGTCGACGGCCTGCTGGATCTCGGGGCCCACGACGGTGGCCACGACGAGCAGGTCCTCGCGTCCGCCCACGACTCCGGTGAGCAGGCGCGCCTCCTGGCGTTCGGCATCGAAGGAGCGCACGGGCTCCGCCCCGGGCCGACGGCGCTCGGTGTGTCTGGTGCTGCCGCTGCGGCGCCAGAGACGGTAGAGGTCACGCGGGAGCTTGACCAGGGAGCGGCCGGGCCGTTTGGCGGCCGCGGTCAGGGCCCGTCCCACCTGCAGCGAGGTGGAGCCCTCCACGGCGGCCAGGCGCGAGCGCGCCTCCTGGAGTTGTGCCTCGCGCTCGGCGAGGGCCTGCCGGAGCTGTTCGGTCTGGCTCTGTTCACGCCGTTTCACGGTCTGCCACCTTGCGTTCTGGTCGGATCGGCGAACCCGCCGCGTTCGTCGCGTGTGTCGGTTCCGACGGTGCCGGGTGGAGTCCCCGGCGTGTACCAGGCCTGGTCCGGATGCCCGTCGTCAGGCGCGAACCGGCGCCGGAGGGCCGTCCGCGCCGTACGGCGGGGTCGTCGCCCCGTCGAGTGCCGGGCCGGGTCCGGATGCCCAGGGCCAGGCGCGCGGACCAGGGCCGGAGCCGCGGGCCCTCCGTCACAGGACGGTCCCGCGACCCGCGGCCGTCGGGCGATGGCGGGCGACAGGCCGGCTCGGCCGGTGGTCTGGGGGAGGGTGGGGACGGGCATGGCATGGGATCACCTGGACCACTGGGTGAGGATGGTGGCGATGCGCTCTCCGGCGTGCCCGTCCCACAGGGGCGGGGTGCTGCCGACGCGCTCGGGGGTCTGGCCGTGCAGGACCTTGGTGACGGTCTGGAGGAGGTCGGCCTCGGTGACGAGCTGGTTGGTCCCGTGGGTGATGGTGACGGGCCGCTCGGTGTTGGGGCGCAGGGTCAGGCAGGGCACGCCGAGGACGGTGGTCTCCTCCTGGACGCCGCCGGAGTCGGTGACCACGGCCGCGGAGCCGCGGACGAGGGCGACGAAGTCGAGGTAGCCGAGGGGCTCCAGCAGGTGCACCCGTGGATGGTCGCCGAGTCCGGCGCGTTCGAAGGCGGCCTTGCCGCGGGGGTGGACCGGCATGACGACGTCGACCTGGTCGGCGATCTCGTGCAGCCGCCTGGCCAGCAGGGCGGCCGTGTCGGGGTCGTCGACGTTGGCGGGCCGGTGCAGCGTGGCGGCGACGTAGCGCTCGGGCAGGCCGAGTCGCGCGCGCAGGGCGTCGGCGTCGAACCGGTCGAGGTTGGCCAGCAGGGTGTCGATCATGGGGTTGCCGACCAGGTGGACGCGGTCGGTCGAGACGCCCTCGGAGGCCAGGTGGCCGATGGCCTCGGGGCTCGTGGCGAAGCAGAGGTCGCTCAGCTGGTCGGTGACTCGCCGGTTGACCTCCTCGGGCATCGTGTTGTCGAAGGAGCGCAGTCCGGCCTCCACGTGGGCCACCGGGATGCCCAGCTTGGCGGCGACCAGGGCGGCGGCCACGGTGGAGTTGACGTCACCGTAGACGACCACCATGCCGGGCCGGCGCTCGGTGAACTCCTTCTCCAGCCCGACCATGAGGGCGGCGGTCTGCACGGCGTGCGAGCCCGATCCCACCCCGAGGTCGACGTCCGGCGTGGGCAGGCCCAGGTCGCGGAAGAACACGGCCGACATCCGGTCGTCGTAGTGCTGCCCGGTGTGGACGACCGACTGGTGGGCCCCTCGCCCGCGCAGGGCGGAGACGACGGGCGCGGCCTTGACGAAGTTGGGGCGCGCGCCGACGACGTGCACGATCCCGGTGTCCTGGCTACCAAGGGGGGCGCTCGTTGCCACGTCTGTCACGTTTCCTTCTGTTGGAGTGGAGTTTGCCGTGTGATGGGGTCCGTTCGGCCGAACGGCGGCTCCGGAGGAGTGCCGGAGCGGCGTTCCTTGCCCCAGCCGTCCCGCCCGTGTCGCCGTGGTGTCACCATCTGGTCACGTCCACGTGGTTGTGTGACCTACCGTGCACGACACCCAGACTTCCCGAACCCGCGCTCCCCGCCCGCGCACCCGCTGGGTGCGGGCCGGGACGTTCACACTCTCGTTGGCCTGGCGACACCTGAGGGCCGATCCCGCCCGTCTGCCGCTGCTCGCGCTGCGGCTGCTGCCCGGCCCCGCCCGGCGTGCGGTGCGGGCCGCGGCCTCCCGGTGTGGGGGCCTCGCCCGCGCCTACGCCCTGTGGGACCGGGGGCGTCGCGAGGACGCCCGCGCGTCGGTCCTGTCCGCGGCACGAGGTGCCTCCCCCCGCCGGGTCGGCCGTCTCGTGGCGGCCTGCCTGGCCGCGGGAGACGCCGACACCGCCCGCGCTCTGGTGAGCCGGATTCCGGAGGGGCGCTTCCGGGATGCCGCGGAGTACCGGACGGCCGTGGCCACCGGACGTGCCGTCCCCGTGTCCTCGTCGCCCGACCATCACGGAATCACGTTAACCCGCGATGCCCGAACGCCGCCCGACGACACGGTGAACGCTGGGCGACCGCCCGTACCGGCAGGTGAACGGTGGCGTGTGGCGGACGATCCGGGGTCTCCGGGGGCGGGATTGCGCGTACTCCACCTCGTCACCAACGCGCTCCCGTCGACCAACGCGGGGTACACCCAGCGCACGCACAAGATCGCGGTCGCCCAGCGCGAGGCCGGCATGGACGTGCACGTGGTCACCAGGGCGGGGTTCCCGCTGACCAAGGGCGTACGCGACGCGCGCACCGTGGTCCGCCTGGACGGCGTCACCTACCACCGCCTCATCCCGTGGCGGGCTCCGGCCGACGCGGCCGAGGAGCTCGTGGTGGGCGTGCGCATGGCGTCGAAGCTGGTCGAGGCGGTGCGCCCGGACGTGCTGCACGCCGCCAGCAACCACCACAACGCCCGTCTGGCCCTGGAACTGGGGCGGCGCCACGGCCTGCCGGTCGTGTACGAGGCCCGGGGCTTCCTGGAGGAGTCGTGGCTCTCGCGCGACCCGTCCAGGAGTGTCGAGGACGCCTTCTACCAGGCCGAACGCGCCAACGAGACGGCCTGCATGCTGGCCGCCGACCTGGTGGTGACGCTGGGCGAGACGATGCGCGCCGACATCGAGGCGCGGGGGGTCGCCCGCGAGCGGCTGCTGGTCGTGCCCAACGCGGTGGAGGCGTCGTTCCTGGACCCGCTGCCCTCGGGCACGGAGGTCCGCGAGGGCCTGGGCATCGGCACGGAGGACTTCGTGGTGGGCACCACGACCAGCTTCTTCGGCTACGAGGGCCTGGAGGTCCTGGTGGACGCGGTCGCGCTGATGCGCGAACGCGGCGATCGGGTGCACGCCCTGCTCGTGGGCGACGGCCCAGAACTGCCGGTCCTGCGCGACCGCGCGCGGACGCTGGGGCTCGACGGCGCCGTGCACTTCCCCGGCCGGGTCCCCGCCGACCGGGTGCGCGCCCACCACGCGGCCCTGGACGTGTTCGTCGTGCCGCGCAGGGACGAGCGGGTGTGCCGTCTGGTGACGCCGCTCAAGCCGGTGGAGGCGATGGCCGGGGGACTTCCCGTGGTCGCCAGTGACCTACCGGCATTGCGAGAGATCGTGGAACCTGGAGTGACCGGCGAGTTAATTCCGGCGGGCGAATCGGCAGGTCTCGCCGATGCTCTGACAAAACTCGCCTACAGTCGGGAAAGGCGGATCTCCTACGGCCGAGCAGGCCGGAGCAAGGTCGGTGCCGACCGCACCTGGACCGAGGCCGCATACCGCTACAACCAGGCGTATCGGATTCTTATCCGGACATTGTCCGGACCAGGCCAGAATCCTTGATCGAGGACATCGAGTACCTAGACTCGGACGTCCAACGCACTGTGTGACGCAAGGCAGTCCTCGATGACCGACGCCCGTTCACCAATGAATGCGAGTGTGACCCCGAAGTGGATGCCGCAGCCTCCAAACCAGCCAAAGCCATCATTCCCGAGCAGTCGTCCGGCGGTGCCGTCAGCGACCTCGTCGTCCTGGGACTCGGCTACGTCGGCCTGCCTCTGGCGGCCGAGGCCGTCTCCGCGGGGCTCAAGGTGACCGGCCTCGACCTGAGCGAGCGCGTCGTCTCCGGACTGCAGCGGGCCGTCTCCCACGTGGACGACCTCTCCGGCGAGGACGTGGCCTCCATGCTGGAACGCGGATTCACCGCGACGGCGGACCCGGCGTGCCTCGCCACGGCCCGCACCATCGTGATCTGCGTGCCCACCCCGCTCTCACCGGAGGGCGGCCCGGACCTGGGCGCGGTCACCTCCGCGTCCCGGACCATCGCGGGCCACCTGCGCCCCGGCACCCTGGTGATCCTGGAGTCGACGACCTACCCCGGTACCACCGAGGAGGTCGTGCGCCCGATCCTGGAGGAGTCCGGACTGGTGGCCGGAGCCGACTTCCACCTGGCCTTCTCCCCCGAGCGCATCGACCCGGGCAACCCGACCTTCGGCGTGGCCAACACCCCGAAGGTCGTCGGGGGGCTCACGCCCGAGTGCGGGGAGGCCGCCGCGGCCTTCTACGGCCACTTCGTGAACACGGTCGTGCGCGCCCGGGGCACCCGCGAGGCCGAGATGGCCAAGCTCCTGGAGAACACCTACCGCCACGTCAACATCGCACTCGTCAACGAGATGGCCATCTTCTGCCAGGAGCTGGGCGTGGACCTGTGGGACTCCATCGCGGCGGCGGCCACCAAGCCGTTCGGCTTCCAGGCGTTCTACCCCGGTCCGGGCGTGGGCGGGCACTGCATCCCCATCGACCCCAACTACCTCTCCTACAAGGTCAAGACCCTCGGCTACCCGTTCCGGTTCGTCGAGCTGGCCCAGGAGATCAACGGGCGCATGCCGTCCTACGTCACGCAGCGGGCGCAGGAGCTGCTCAACGAGTCGGGTCTGGCCCTGTCGCGGTCCAAGGTGCTGCTGCTCGGCGTCACCTACAAGGCCGACATCGCCGACCAGCGCGAGTCGCCGGCCCGCCCGGTGGCGCGGAAGCTGGCGGCCAAGGGCGCCACGCTCACCTACCACGACCCGCACGTGGAGACCTGGGAGGTCGACGGGGTGGACGTGCCCCGCTCCACCGACCTGGACCAGGCCCTGGCCGACGCCGACCTGACCATCCTGCTCACCGACCACGCGGAGTACCGCCCCAAGCGGCTGGCGGAGTACGCGCGGCTGCTGCTGGACACCCGCGGCGTGCTGCGCCGCGCCGAGCCCGAGACCGACGCGTCGGTGCCCGCCCAGGGCCGCGACCACGTCCTGCGCGAGGGCCTTCAGGTCCTCTGAGCACCCGCGTCACCGCCTTCACCCGGGGCACGTCGACGGACCTCACCCGAGCGTCCACCGGCGTGCCCTTTCGCGTTCACCCGGCGCCAACCGAAGGTTCATCGGATCCACCCCGCGTGTCCACCCGGCTTTCCTCACCATGTTTCCGCTGGTGAATACCGTGTCGATGAGCTGGTCCAGCCCGATTTGAGCGGATCATCGATACGGGGTGTCACGTCTCGTGCGCCCCGCGACCCATCCGGTGAGACACGTAGGTGATCTTCATGCACGCGCTCGTGGCCACGGTTGTGCACCACCCCGAGGACGCGCGGATCCTGCACCGACAGATCCGCGCACTGCTGGACGTGGGTCACACGGTGACCTACGTGGCGCCCTTCCGCGAGTGCGGGGTGACCCCCTGGGGCGAACTGCGCGCGATCGACGTGCCCCGTGCCACGGGACGCGAGCGGATGGCCTCGCTGCGGGCGGCGCGCGCCGTGCTCGCCGAACACGCCCCCCAGGCCGACCTCCTGCTCTTCCACGACCCCGAGCTGCTGCTGGCCCTGCCGTCCCGCCGGCCCGTGACCGTGTGGGACGTGCACGAGGACACGGCGGCCGCGCTGCTCACCAAGCCGTGGGTCCCCCGGCCGCTGCGCCGTCCGCTGGGCCTGGTGGTCCGCTCCTTCGAGCGGCGCGCCGAGCGGCGGATGAAGCTGCTGCTGGCCGAGGAGGGCTACCGCTCGCGGTTCCGCCGCCAGCACCCCGTGGTGCCCAACACGACCGAGGTGCCCGAGACCCCGACGCGCGCGCCCGGTGACGACCGCGTGGTCTACCTGGGTCACGTGTCCATGGCGCGCGGCGCCCGGGAGCTGGTGGAACTCGGCCGCGCGCTGCGCCCGCACGGAGTCCGGCTCGACGTCATCGGCGGCGCCGACGTCCGGGTCCGGCCGATGCTGCGCGAGGCCCAGCAGGCGGACGACCTGCACTGGTACGGGTTCGTCCCCAACGACCGGGCGCTGCGGATGTGCGCCGGAGCGACCGCCGGGATCAGCATGCTGCACGACACCCCGAACTACCGGCACTCGATGCCGACCAAGGTCGTGGAGTACATGGCCCACGGCCTGCCGGTCGTGACCACGGCCAACCCCATGGCGGAGGCGCTGGTGACGGGACGGCCGGAGGGCCACGCCGGCCGGGTGGTGCCGTTCGGCGACGTCGAGGCGGCGGCCGAGGCGGTCCTGGAACTGCGCGGCGACGAGGGCCTGCGGCGGGAGATGGCGCGCACGGGCCACGAGATCGCCCAGACGTCCTTCCACTGGCCCGTCCAGGCCCGCCTCTTCGTCAAGCAGCTGGAGGAGTGGGTGGCCGAGGCCTCCCCGACCCCGAGCGTGCCGCGGCCGCGCAGCCGCCCCCAGCTGGTGCAACGTGAGCGCCGACACACCCGCTCGGCACGGGAAATATCTTCCTAGTCAACAAGGTTGTGCCTCGCGTCGGCCACCGCCCGTGGCCGACGCGCACCGCACGCACGACCGAGGACGAACATGACGCAGCTGGCACTCGACAAGGTCGCCCAGGACCTGTTGTTCCGTGACGCCCGTACCGCGAACACCTTCACCGACGAGCCGGTGACCGATGAGCAGGTACGCGCCATCCAGGACCTGGTCAAGTACGGTCCGACGGCCATGAACAGCCAGCCGCTGCGCGTGACGGTCGTCCGCTCCCCCGAGGCCCGCGAGCGCCTGGTCCGCCACATGGCGGGCAACAACGCCCCGAAGACGGCCACCGCACCGCTCACCCTGGTGCTGTCCGCCGACACCGACTACCACCAGCACATGGACCGCACGTTCCCAGTCGTCCCGGGCGTCGGTGGCGCACTCGCCGCCAACGCGGACAAGCGCGAGGCGGACGCCCGGTTCAACGCGCTCCTGCAGATCGGCTACCTGATCGTGGGCGTGCGCGCGGCCGGGCTGGCGGCCGGCCCGATGACGGGCTTCGACGCCGAGGGCGTGCGCACCGAACTCTTCGGCGCGGACTCTCCGCTGCGCCCGCTCGTGGTGATGAACATCGGCCGTCCCGGACCGGACGCCTGGTTCGACCGGCTCCCCCGCCTGGAGCATGACGAGGTCGTCACCGAGATCTGACCCACGCGCACGACAGGGGCCGGACATCCGTGAGTGGATGTCCGACCCCTGTCACGTGCCCGTCGCCTACTGGTGCGGTGGCGGAGGGCCCCACTGGCCGCCCTGTGGGGGCTGCTGGGGGCTTTGCGGCTGCTGGGGAGGGTGGGGCTGGTGCGGCTGGTGGGGGTGGGGCGGCTGCGGCCCCCATGGACCCCCCTGCTGGGGGTGCGGGGGCCGCGGAGGCGGAGTGCTCTTCTTCGACGCCTTGACGATCACGAAGATCACCACGCCGATGATCGCGAAGAAGACGACCGCGACCACCAGCATCACGATGAGGGAACCGAGTCCAGAGACCATGGGCACGCAACTCCAAGCAGGGAACGGCGGCGCGTCCTTCGCGCGCCGCAGCGGCCCTCATCCTGCCACGCGCGACCGGACCCGCGTCCCCGGCGCCCGACAACCTTTGACCGACGACCGCTCAGATGATCGGCGGACGGCCGGCGCGGGTCATCCGCCACGCGGTGGACCAGCGGATCGGCGTGCGCGGCCCGGCGTCCTCACGCCAGCCCTCGCGGAACCCGCCGAACCAGGAGCGCAGCGCCTTGCGGTCGCGCTCGCGCAGCAGGGTCATGGCCACCCAGGTGCCCAGGTAGGCGAAGGCCAGCGGCCACGGCAGGTTGCGGCGGGCCAGCCACACCCGGTTGCGGGCGTTGAGCCGGTAGAAGTTCTCGTGCCGCGTGGGCGCCACCGCCGGGTGGTACATCACCGCGTCGGCGTCGTACTCGATGGTGAAGCCCGCGTCCATGATCCGCCAGGCGAGGTCGGTCTCCTCGTGGGCGTAGAAGAACTCGCCGGGCAGGCCGCCGCCGGCCTCGAACGCCGAACGGCGGATCGCGCAGGCGCCGCCCAGGAACGTGGTCACCACGCTCGACTTGCGCGAGTCGCCCACCCGCAGCCGGGGCACGTGGCGCCGCTGGTCAGGGCCGCCGTCGGGGTCGGCGATGCGGAACGACAGGGCGCCCAGGGACGGCTCGGCGGCGAAGCGCTCGCGCACGTGCCGGGCCAGGTCGGTGGAGCGGTACCAGCCGTCGTCGTCGAGGAAGAGGACGATGTCGCCCTCGGTGGCCCGCACCCCGTGGTTGCGCCCCTCGGGGATGCCCACGTTCTCCGGCAGCCGCACCGTCCGCACGCCCTCGGGCATCTCCGGCAGGTCCGCGCCGTTGCCGACCACCACGACCTCGACGTCCGCGTCCTTTTGCTCGAACACACTGGTGATCGCGCGGCGCAGCTCCGCCGGACGATTGCCCATGGTGAGCAGGACACAGGACAGGGTGGGCTTGCTGGTACCGGGCAACGGGGAGCGGCTCCGTTCGGCTCTGGGCGCGCGAAGACCCTCCGACTCGGATGTACCGGGGCCGGGCGTTGGCGGGATCACAGGAGTGGCCATGGGTGCGACCGATCAGTGGACGACATGCGGATGGCAAGTGGACACGAGCCAACGTTCGCAGGAACAGACTAACGAAAGGATAAAAGAGAGGTGTACGGGGCCGTGGGACGGGTAACGCCCACGGCCCCGTATGTGACGCAAGCGTCACTGACGCGTTATTCGAGGCGGCGGGAGGCCAGCACGCTCACGAAGTGGGCGAAGCTCATCACCACGCCGACGAAGGCGCACGCGACCACCAGCACACGGGTGGCCGCCAGGTCGCCCAGGAAGGCGTCGACGATCGCCGCCACCACGATGAGCAGCGACAGCTCGACCGCCTGGATGACCCGGTGCACCTTGAGCGCCGAGGCCAGGCGGCGGGCCAGGCTCAGCCCGGACGAGCGCGGGCGCATCGCCGCCTCGGTGATCTTCTCCGGCAGCCCGGCCTTGGCCCTGGCGACGACCACGTTGTCGGTCTCGGCCTTGATCAGCGCGACACCGAGCGCGGCGGCCATGCCCAGGATCACCCAGCCGCCCGCCTCCCACTCGCCCTGGGCGCGCACGCCCAGGCCGATGAGCAGCGCGATCTCGGACACGTAGTGGCCGATGCGGTCCAGGTAGATCCCCGCGACGCTGGTGCGCCCGGTGTACCGGGCCACCTCGCCGTCGGAGCAGTCCAGCAGCAGGTAGATCTGGATGAACAGCGCGGCCAGGACCGCCGACCACACGCCGCCGAAGGCCACGACGATCCCGGAGAGCACGCCGAACACCATCATCAGGTAGGTGATCGGGTTCGGGGGAACGCGGAGCCGGACGAACACCGTGCTCAGGTACGGGGAGAGGTCCCGCATGTAGAGCCGGCCCGCCCAGTGCTCCTCGTTCACCCGCTCCTTGATCCCCGCGGGCTGACCGCCCGCGCGGACCTCAGCGACCGAAGGCTTCGACATAGTCCGCGACACTCCGCCCGATCTCGTCCTCGGAGAGGTTCAGGTGTTCCAGGATCGTGTAGCGCCCGGGACGGGTGCCCGGCGCGTGGGCGACGGCCCGCACGAACTCCTCCTGGGACAGGCCCACGTCCGAGGGCAGCATGGGCAGCTGGTGGCGGACCAGGCAGGCCCGGATCTCCTCCAGCCGGCTCTGCGACCACCCGAGGTGGCGCACCCGCAGGAACGACGCGTAGAGCGCGCCGAGCCCGGCGAGCTCGCCGTGGTTGCTGGTGCCCGGGTAGAGCTGGGTGACCGCGTGCAGGATCTCGTGGCAGGCACCGCTGGCGGGACGGCTCGAACCGGCCACCGACATCGCCATGCCCGACAGGACCAGGCCCTCGGCGAGCACCGTGAGGAAGGCGTCCGACTCGATGGAGTCCGGGCGGTGCAGCACGGCCTCGGCGGCCACGCGCGCGAAGGTGACGGCCATGCCGTCGACCGGCTCGCCGTTCTCGCGGCCCGCCAGCTCCCAGTCCTCGATGGCGGAGATGTTGCTGACGACGTCGCCGATGCCGGAGCGGACCAGGTGCGGCGGGGCCGCCTGGACGTAGTCGACGTCGATGACCACGGCGATGGGCATGGTCACGCCGATGGAGGGCTTGCCGCCCTCGTGCTCCAGGGAGCTGACCGGCGAGGCGATGCCGTCGTGGGCCAGGTTCGTGGCCACGGCGACCATGGGGATGCCCGCCATGGTGGCGGCGAACTTGGTGACGTCGATGGTCTTGCCGCCGCCGATGCCCGCGACCGCCTCGTAGGCGCCCGAGCGCAGCTTCTTGCCGAGCTCGGTCGCCGCGTCGACCGTGCCCTCCTCGACCTGGAAGACCTCGCTCTGCGGCAGGTCGAGGTCGGCCGCGATCTGGGCGCCCTGGCCCGGGCCGACCGCCACGGCGATGCGTCCCTCGGTGGCGATGCGCCGGTCGGCGAGCACCGTCCCCAGGGAGGCGATGGCCCCGCGGCGGACGTCGATCGCCAGCGGGGAGGGCAGCATTCGCGCTAGTAGCGGCACGCGATCTCCCTTGCCTTGGCCAGGTCGTCGTGGTTGTCGACCTCGACCCAGTCGACCTTGCCGATCGGCGCCACGGCGACCTTCTCGCCGCGGTTGACCAGCTCCTGGTAGCCGTCCTCGTAGTACAGCTGGGGGTCCCGCTCCCAGGTGGCCTTGAGGGCGTCGGCCAGACGGGCGTCCAGGGTGCTCTCGATGAGCGTGGCGCCGATGTACTCGCCCGCGGCGGTGGCGGGGTCCATCAGCTTGGTGATGGTGCTGACGTGGCCGCCCTCGTCGAGGGTCACCTTCATCTCTTCGTCAGCGAGGCTTTTCACGTTGTCCACCGCGAGGAGGAGCTCCGGTCCCCTTGCGCCGAGTAGCGTTTCCTCGACGCTCACGGGGTGAACCGTGTCACCGTTCACGAGGAGGACGCCCTCGGAGAAGAACTCGCGCGCGGTCCAGAGGGAGTAGGCGTTGTTCCACTCCTCGGCCTTGTCGTTGTAGCACAGGGTGAGGTTGACGCCGTGGCGGCGCTCCAGCGCCTCCTTGCGCTCCTCGACGGCCTCCGCGCGGTATCCGACCACGACGACGACGTCCTTGAGGCCGGCGGCGGCCAGGTTGCGCAGCGAGATGTCCATGATGGTCGTCTCGCCGTCGACGGGCACCAGGGCCTTGGGCAGGGTGTCGGTGTACGGGCGCAGGCGGCGCCCGGCGCCTGCGGCGAGAACCATTCCGAGCATGAGGGCGTGTTCCTCCTTGTGTGCGAGGAGGCGCGCTCACGCCTCCCCGTTCGTTCCGGCGGCCGGTTGGCCCCCGTCCCCGTGGCCGGGCCGGGTGATCCGTGGATCTCCCTGGTCCGCGGCGCCACCACTGGGGATGGTGGTGGCGCTGGTGCGCACGTCGGTCACTTCCGTCGCGCTCCAGGTGCGTACGGCCTCGCGGACGAGGAGCACCCAGAGGTACGCGGCGAGGACGCCGTAGCCGAGGGCCAGGGCGTGCGACGCGCCGCCGATCGCGATGACGAGCATGCGGCCGTCCCAACCGAGCGCGGCCGCGCGCACCCATGCGGGCCGGATGACACCGACCGCGGAACGCGAGACGTCGTCGCGGTGGTGGCAGACGACCGCAACCAAGAGTACGAACACCAAGGGACCGGGTACACCGGACGCCAGCCCCAGAACGGCCAGATAGGCGTACTCGGTGACCCGCAGGACAGGCGGTACGAGCCAGTCGTACGGTCCGTCGTGGGGGTGACCCGAGGCCAAACCGGACAGTAGCAGGGCAGCGACCGGTGCGAACAGGGTAATGCCTGACAGCTGCCCCCGTCCCGCCACGAGGAGCGTCCCCACCACCAGAAGGCCGGTCAGCGCGGTCATCAGCGGTGGCACGGCGCCGGGGGCGATCCGGCCGAGCAGCGTTCCCATGTGACTGTCATCACGAAGAACGCGCAGGTCCGGCAGGGTTCCGCGGAGCCGTTCGCGCGGCGGCCGGGCCTCGTCGTGCGCGCTCACCGGCGGTCTCCTCGCGGGTCCACCAGTTCCCCGGTCACGGCCACGACGCATCCGACGATCAGCGTGAGGAACGCGACCCGGGCGTCCCACAGGGTGGCGGTCACCGCGATGGCCAGGAAGCGGGTGCTCTGGGAGAACACCATGAGCCGCCGCGCCAGGTGCGGCAGCGGGACCCGCGCGGGACGGACCGCCGCCGACGCCGGCTCGTGCGGGGGCGCGGGAGTGGAGCGGGCCTCCGGCGAGGTCCGGGGGCGCGGCGGGACCCCGGGGGCGCCGCCGAGCAGGCGTCCGGTCAGTCGGGGGTCGCTCTCACGGGGGCCCGCCGGCGGACGGGGCGCCAGATCCGCCAGGAGGCCCCCAGGGCGCTCAGGCCGGGCCCGTGGCGCGCGCCCGACACCTGGGGACGGCTCGGGGGCGGTGGGGGCCGCACGGGCGATCAGGAGCGAGTCCCGCAGGGCGAGGGCGATGAGCGCGCCCGCCGCCCACCCCCAAGCGTCGGCCGGCCCGGCCAGGACCGCGCCGATCGCCAGCCCCGCGTAGACGATGTACTCGCGCAGCTGGGCGAGCATCGACACGAGCCAGACCGTCAGGGCGTCGCGCCGGTTGGCCTGCATCCGCGCTCGGACGGCGTCGCAGAACAGCACCCCGCCGAGGAACAGGGACCCGGCCAGGGCGCCGACCGTGTCCGCCCGCGTGAACCAGACCGCCGCGCCGACCGCCGCGAACACGCTGATGCGCGTCATGCCCGCACGTGTGACGTGTCGGCGTTCCAACATCCGCGCGGTCGACCGCGCCACCGTGCCGTTGACCATGGAGGTGCCCTCTCGCAGTTGTACTGAGAGTCACCGTTTCCCACGCTTGGTAGTCAATCAACCACTGACACGCGCATTGCGTTCTTTCTGGCGTCCTCGCGGGCCCCTGCCCGCGCAACAGCGGCGCGCCCCGAACGAACCGCGGGGTGGGGGGCAGGCCGTTCGGCCTGCCCCCCACCCCGCGGGAGCGGCGTAGAGCCGACTCCGAGGATCCTGGAACGCGCGTTCGGGTCAGGCGGCCTGGCCGCCGTCCCCGTCGCCCTCGTCGTTCTCCCGGGCGGCGTCCTCGGCGCGCTTCTTCTTCGCGTCGTCGCGCTTCTTGCGCTCGGCGATCTCGGCCTTGGTGTCCTCGTCGTAGGCCGCCAGGGCGCTCGCGATGTCGGTGTCCAGCGCGAGCCCGCCGCCCTTGACGTACAGGCCGCGGTTGCAGAACCGGCGCAGGTCCTTCTCGTTGTGGGAGACCAGGACCATGGTGCGGTGGTTGGCCAGCATCCGGTCGATGGCCTCGTAGCACTTGCGCTTGAAGGCCTTGTCGCCGACCGCGAGCACCTCGTCGACCAGCATGATCGGGTGCTCCAGCTGGGAGATGAGCGCGAAACCCAGGCGCACCTTCATCCCGCTGGAGTAGTGGCGCACCGGTGTGTCGACGAACTTCGGCTTGATCTCGGCGAAGTCGATGATCTCGTCGAAGCGCTCGTCGATCAGCTCCTCGGACATGCCGTGCAGGGAGCCGACCAGGTACACGTTCTCGCGCCCGGTCAGGTTGTCGTTGAACCCCGCCCGCAGCTCCAGCAGCGGCGCCACCTTGCCGTGCACCTGCACGTCGCCCTCGTCGGGCATGAGCACGCCCGCGATCAGCTTGAGCAGGGTCGACTTGCCGGTGCCGTTCTTGCCGACGATGCCGACGCAGTCGCCGCGACCGATCTCGAACGAGACGTCGCGCAGGGGCCAGAACTCGTCGCCCTCGGCGTTGGGATCGCGCTTGGTGCCGTGGATGAACATCTCACGCAGGCTGCGCTTGCGGCGGCGGTTGACCGCGAACCTGACACCGAGTCCCTTGGCTTCGATGACCGGTCCGGTCGTGCCCTCGGCGCCGTAGGTCGTCTGCGCCATCACAACTCCTTCAGAACGGACATCTCCAGGCGACGGAACGTCCAGTATCCGATGATGAGCATCAGAACCGAACCGACCACCGCACTGCTCAACGCGAGCGTGGTCGGAGTTAGTTCCTCGAACCCAGCGAACCACACCGCGCGGTGCATCTGGAAGATGCCGAGCAACGGGTTGAGCTGGTACAGGGTCATCGCCCAGCCCGGCACCTTGTCCGAGGACAGCACCATGGACGCCGGGAACAGGATCGCCGACCCGTAGAACAGCAGGCGGGTGATGATCCGTGTGAGGCGTTCCACGTCGCGCAGCAGCACGTTGACCGAGGACAGGAACAGGGTCAGGCCCAGACCGAACACGAACGTGAGCACGATCGCCAGGGGCAGCCAGACGAACACCCCCATGACCGAGGGCCGACCGCCCAGCACGAGGACGAACACCAGCAGGATCGGCCAGGTCAGCAGGTACTCGACGAGCTTGGTCCCCACGGTCGCCGTCGGGAAGATCTCCCGGGGCACCTTCATCGTGGTGATCAGCTTGGAATGCGTGATCATCGCCCGGGGAGCCTCGCCGAGGATCTGCCCGAAGGTCGTCCACGGGAGGATGCCCGCCACCAGGAACAGCAGGAAGCCCCCGTACTCGATGGTTTCCTCCGGCATGCCCCGGTCCGCCTGGAGGATCACTCCGAAGACGAAGAAGTAGACCATCGTCAGGGCCAGTGGCTCCAACATGGTCCAGGCGTACCCGAGTACGGACTGCTGGTACTTGACCTTCAGGTCGCGCCGGACCAGGAGGCCGACGACCTTCCGGTGCTCCCAGACGGCCAGCGTCCTTGACGCCACCGCCACCTCCAAGGGTTGGTTCTCGTCCGGTCCACGATGTGCCGGACAGGCATGTAGGTTCTCGCCTGCGCGCACCGGGCCGGCGTTGACGGCCCGATCCCGCCTCGGCCCCTGGCTCTCGGGGGAGGGTGTCCACGGGCGGGCGGGGGATGCCGTGGACCGGCCCCGGCTCCACGACCGCAGAAGAGGAGGTCCGGACCGGGCACGCCTTACAGGCGTCCATAGGTTACCGCCGCGAGCGACGGGCCGCGCCAGCGCACCCTCCGTCGGCCGTCGGTCCGGACCCTCACTCCGGGTGCGCGTTCCCGCCCGAGCCGAGCCTGCGAGGCTCCACAAACACCAGTGAAGGGCGCCGACGGGCCCTGCAGGGACCGAAGGCGGGCTCCCGAAGAATGAGAGAGCCCACCTTCAGACGCGAAGGCCCCGTCTACCGGGCGCCCGAGCCGGGGCCTCGGGGCCCGTTTGGGCTAGTCTCGGCCACTGGGCGCGGCGACCGCGCCACCAGCGACTTGAGCAGGAGAACGCTATGCCCACGGGCCCGCGGGTGATCGCGGCCGTTCTGGCCGGCGGGGTCGGTGCGCGCATGGGCGCGGACGGCCCCAAGCAGCTCCTCCCCCTGGAGGGGCGCCCCATCATCGAGCACTCGATCGCCGCCTTCGAGGCCTGCCCCGACGTCGACGAGATCATCGTGCTCATGGTGCCCGAGTACCTGGAGCGGGTCGGTGACATCGTCGCGCGGGCCGGATTCACCAAGGTCAGCGCGGTCCTGCCGGGCGGCGCGACCAGGACCGAGACCTCCTACGCGGCCCTGTCCGCGATGGCCTCGGCGGCCGACACCGACATCGCCCTGCTGCACGACGCCGCCCGCCCCCTGATCCGGCCGAGCACGATCGCCGCGTGCGTGGCGGCCCTGGACTCGGCGGGCGCGGCCGGCGTGGCGGTGCCCAGCGCCGACACCGTGGTCCGCGTGGCCCCGGGCCGTGGCGGCGAGGCGATCGCCGACGTCCCGCCGCGTACCGAGCTGCGCCGGATGCAGACGCCCCAGGGCTTCCGGCTCGGTGTGGCGCGCCGGGCCTACGAGCTCGCCATGGCCGATCCGGACCTGGTGGCCACCGACGACTGCGGCGTGGTCCTGCGGTACCTGCCCGACGAGGAGGTCCTGACCGTGCCGGGTGAGGAGTCCAACATCAAGGTCACCCATCCCGGTGACGTGGAGATCGCCGAGGCGCTGCTGCGCCGGACGCGCGGACGGACGGGGGCCGGGGCATGAGCGGTGTGTTCAGCGGCACGGAGGTGGTCGGCCACCGCGGCCTGGGCCGCGGCGTGGTCGACGGCCTGCGGGAGAACACCGCGGAGTCCTTCGCCGCGGCGGCCGCGGCGGGGGCCGACTGGGTGGAGGTGGACGTCCGCCGCACCGCAGACGACGCCCTGGTCCTCCACCACAACGCCGCGCTGGACGACGGCCGGACGATCGTGGACCTGACCGCCGCCGAGTGCGCGCGGGCGGGCCTGATCGGCCTCGACGAGGGCCTGGCGGCGATCCCGCCCGGAGTCGGCGTGGACGTCGACGTCAAAACGGTCATGGAGGACGCCGTGGACGCTCCGTCACGACGGACGGCGTCGCTTCTCCTGCCGTACCTGCGCCGTGAATCCGCGCGTCGCAGGGTGTTCGTCTGTTCTTTCGATCCCGGTGTGCTGCTGACCGTCGGCGAGGAGGTCCCCGGCGTGCCGACGGCGTGGATGCCGTACGTGCGCAACCCGCTGGACTCGGCCGTGGCGGGCGCGCTCGGGATGGGCTGCCCGATCGTGGCGATCGACGCGCGGTCCTTCGGCCTGACGGGCGAGGACCCCCGCCCCGGACGCCGTTCGGTGGCCTACACCGTGGACGTGGCGCACCGCGCCGGCCTCCAGGTGCTGTCGTGGTGCCCGGACCCGGTCGACGCGGCGCGCTTCGCGCAGGAGGGCGTGGACGCGGTGGTCGTCGACGACGTGCCCGGGACCGTGTCCGCCCTCAAGGCCCTCCAGTCCTGATCGCGGTTCAGATGCGGGCGAGGAGTTCGGCCTTCTTCGTGGCGAACTCCTCGTCGGTGAGCAGCCCCTTGGTGTGCAGCTCGCCCAGGCGTTCGATCTGCTCGTAGATCCACGCGGTGTCGGCCGGGGCGCGCTCGGCCGACCGCTCCCCCAGGGCCGGCACGCCCGCGCTGATCTGGGCGATGGCCGTGCGCGCCGAGCCGAGCCACCCCGCGGTGGCGCCGGCGCGTCCCGGTGCGCCGCCCGCGGGGCCGCGGGCCCACAGGTGCGCGGTGGCGGTGGCCGCCATCAGCAGGGCCTGGTAGCCCTCGGCGCCGTCGTCGGCCAGCAGGCAGCGCAGGTCCTTGCCCGGCTTCGCGTCCGGTTCGCTGTTCTGGCGGGTGACCACGCGCAGGAAGCCCCACTCCCAGCCGTCGGAGGGCACCCACTCGAAGGACGAGACGTCGGCGAGGTCGTACTCGCGGCGCTGCGCCTTCTTCTTGCGCGAGCTCGCCTGGACACCGGACCACACCAGGCGCAGAGCGGTACCGTCCAGGGTCGCGGTGCCCTCGGAGGTCTGCACGTGCAGGGGGAGCTCCGGGACGAGCGCGGTGGCGGCGGCCGGGTCCGGCTCGGCGGTGTGCCGCTCCGCCGCGAAGCGGATCTGGTCGGCCAGGTACTCGGCGACCAGCTCGGTCCGGGCCGGGCCGGACAGGTGGAAGGGCTGGGACTTGTCGTCGAGCATCGCGCCGACCGCCGCGTAGGGGTCCGTGCGCTCGCGCAGCTTCAGCTGCATGAGCCATCCCTTGCCCCGCTTGCCGCCGGACGGGCGGAAGTCGACCGTGCCGATCAGCCCGACGGGCAGTTCGAGGTGCCCGAGCTGCTTCAGCAGCGGGCTGCGGGACCACCCCTTGGTCTCGTACCTGATCGCGATCGATTCCCCATCGAACCGCCACACCGCCTGCTCGCCGACCAACTCGTCCATGCACGCCCCTTTCACCCTCACATCCTCTCCGATGGGAGGGGCCGCACTCGACCCGAGCCCGGCCCGGGGCCGGAAGCGGCCAGGGATCAGGTGCGGGCGGCCTGGGCGGTGCGGGAGTCCGCGCCGAGGCCGGGCGGGCTCGTGACGAAGCCCGCGCCCCACGACATGTGCATGGTGGCCAGGGCGACCGGGATCAGCGGCAGGCTCGCGGCGGGCAGGCCGCGGCCGAGCGGCACCGACGCCGCGGCGATCAGGGCCGCGTAGGCGGCGGGCACCAGGAACAGCGGCCACCACAGGAGGCCGCCGACGAGTCCGGCGACCACGCCGGCCAGCGCCACGGGCGGCGCCAGGTAGCGCAGGTTGATCGTGCCCTTGTGCTGGCGGGCGACCACGCGCCGCCAGCGGCCGTAGTGGAAGTACTGCTTGGCGAGCAGGCGCACGTTGCGGCGCGGGCGGTAGGACACCCGCATCCGGGGCTGGAACCACACCGTGCCCCCGCTGGTGCGGATGCGGTGGTTCATCTCCCAGTCCTGGGCGCGCAGGAAGGCCTCGTCGTAGCCGCCCACCCGTTCCAGGGCCGAGCGCTGGAACACGCCGAGGTAGACGGTGTCCGCGGGTCCGCCCTCGCCTCCGGTGTGGAAGCGGGCGTTGCCCACGCCGACCTTGGAGGTCATGGCGGCGGCCACCGCCTTCTCCCACGGCGTGGTGCCCTCGGCGGCCATGATGCCGCCGACGTTGTCCGCCCCCGTCTCCTGAAGCGTCTCCACGGCCACCCGCAGGTAGTCCGAGGGCATCATCGCGTGCCCGTCGATGCGGGCGACGATGTCGTGGGAGGAGGCGCCGATGGCGGCGTTGAGCCCGGCCGGGGTCTTGCCCGTCGGGTTGTCCACCACCTTCACGCGCGCGTCGGCGGCGGCGATCGCGTCGGCGACCTCGCGGGTCCGGTCCGTGGAGGGGCCGACGCCGAGCACGACTTCGAGCTCGCCCGGGTACTCCTGGGCGAGGACGTGCTCCACCGCGGCGGCGAGGTGGCGCTCTTCGTTGAGGACGGGCATGACGACGGAGACAGGCGGCCAGGACACGGGCACTTCCCAAGTTCGAGATCGTGTCGGGTCTGCGTACTACGCGCGTCAACGGTACTGCACACGCGGTGGCCGCCCGGCCCGCCGAGGGCGTGCTCGCCGCCCCCGGAGCGGGGCCGGGACGGGCCGCCGGGGATCAGCTCTGGTTCTTGATCGGCAGTCCTTCGGCGTCCCGGAAGTTGCCGAGCAGGAGCATGATGAAGTCGATCAGCGTCCAGACGCCGGCGCCGCCGCAGGTCACGATCATCAGGATGGCCGTGCCCGTCTTGCCGACGTAGAACCGGTGGGCTCCCACGACGCCGAGGAAGAAGGCCAGGAGGACGGCCGTGAGCCAGTTCCTGCTGGACAGGGGCTCGGAAGGATAGGGCTGCTGCATGGGGCGCTCCGAGGGAGATGTCACGAATCGAGAAGGGAGGCGGGCGTCAGCAGAACGGGTGCGTGTCCCCACCGCCGGAGGCCGCGCCGACGAACGCGGGCGGCCTGCGGATTCGAGCATTCTTGCCTGACCTGGGGCGTCCTTGGTCACGTCCTGGTACCGGATACGCCTCAGGATGGCCCGGCCCGCCCGAACGGATCGGTGCTCCCGCGCGTCTCACCGCACAACACGCCGGGGGTCGACATGCCGCGCCATCGGGCGAATCGGGTGACAACCTAGGGAGAAGGACACCGTTGAACGGTCGGGACGGGGATGCCGATGAGCGACGACAACGCCGGACGGCACGGACAGGGTGAGTTCCGGCGCGACCGCTCCGAGCCGGTCGCCCCCGAGCAGACCCGGTCGCCCCGGTCGGGGCGCTTCACCGTCCCGAGCGCCTCCGCCCGTCGCCGCCGCTCCGGGCTGCTGGTGATGAGCGCGCTCTCGGTCCTGGTCCTGCTGGCCTCGGGCACGTCCTGGGCGATCACCGGCTGGATGTCGAGTTCCCTGAACCGCTTCGACGTCTTCGCCGGGCTGGACGAGGAGGACCGGCCGGAGAACGAGACCGGCGGCCTCACCTTCCTCGTCATCGGCTCCGACAACCGGGACGAGATGAACCGGGAGGACCAGAACGCGCTCAGTGTGGGGTCCACCCCCGGGCAGCGGTCCGACACCATCATGCTCGTGCGCCTCAACCACGAGCGCGACCGCGTCACCGTCGTGGGCATCCCCCGCGACCTGTGGGTGGACGTCCCGGGTGAGGGCGAGGACAAGATCAACGCGGCCTACGCCTACGGCGGCCCCCAGCTCACGGTGCGGACGGTGGAGTCGGTCACGGGCGTGCGTGTCGACCACTACGTCGAGGTCGACTTCTCCGGGTTCGTGGACGTGGTCGACGCCCTGGACGGCATCGAGGTGTGCCTGCCCGAACCGATCGAGGATCCCAAGGCGCACCTGGACATGGCGGCGGGCACGCACCAGGTGGACGGCACCGAGGCCCTGGCCTTCGCCCGCACCCGGGCCACGCCCCGCGGCGACCTGGACCGCATCGACCGCCAGCAGCAGGTGCTGGCCGCGATGCTCGACAAGGCGATGAGCAGCGAGACCCTCTCCGACCCCACCCGCCTCACGGCCTTCCTGGACACGTCCCTGTCCGCGGTGACCGTCGACGAAGGGCTGGACACCAGCACCATCAACCAGCTCGCCTACCAGATGCGCGACCTGGACCTGGGCGCGGTCGCCTTCACGCAGGTGCCCATCGCCGACATGGAGCACTGGACGCCGCGCGGCGACGTCGCCCTGCTGTGGGACGAGCCCGCCGCCCGCGACCTGTTCGCGGACATCCAGGCGGACCGGCCCATCACCGGGGAGGACGAGGCGGCCGAGGACGGGGACGGGGCCGAGGAGGAGCTCACCCCGTCCGAGCAGCGGGTACGGGTGTTCAACGGCACCGGCACCCCGGGGCTCGGCGCGCAGCTCGACGGACAGCTGACCGGCGCGGGCTTCGAGGTGACCGACGAGGCGGAGAACTGGTCCACCCGCAGCCTGGCCCGGTCCCAGGTCCGGTTCGGCCCGGGGAACGAGGCCGCGGCCCAGTACGTGTCCGACATGATCCCCGAGTCGGAGACCGTGGAGGACGACACCCTGGACGACGAGCTCCAGATCGTGATCGGATTCAACTTCACCACGTTCAACCCCCCGGAGAGCGGGGAGACCGAGGAGACCGAGGCACCCGAGCCGGCGGAGACCGCCGACGACGGGCCGGCGACCTCGACCGCCCGGGACAACATCTGCGGGTGAGGCCCGCAGGAAAGAGAGGACGTTCCCCCGTGTTACGCCACTTGGTCGGTCTGCTCGCCGGCGTCGCCCTGGCGCCCGTGCTGTGGATCGCCGTCGCGTGGGGGGCCACCCGGCTCCCGTTGGTCGCCGAGGGCACGGTGTCCTTCGCCACGGTGTCGGCGGTGATCGTGCTGTCGGCGGTGGGCATCGGGTGCGGGTACCTGGTCGCTTCGCGGCTGTCCCCCCTGTACGCGGGCGTCAGCGGCGCCCTGCTCACCGCGATCGCGCTGTGGCCGGTGGTCTCGCCGGACACGATGGCCCCGGCCCTGGGGTGGCTCGACGCCGACGGGTTCGTCTATCCGGCCGGGGCGGGGCTCACCCCCGCCCTCGTGGTCGGCTCGCTGATGCTGTTCTCCGCGATGGTCCCCTCGCGCTGGCGGGTTCGGCACGAGGCCGCCCCGCCCGGTGGCCGGGTGGTGGCCGGCGTGAGCCGGGATCGGTTCCGCGGGGCCGCGGGCGGCGACACGCTGGTGGAGGACGTGCCTGCCGCGGACGATCGTGATGTGATCGCCGGAGGGCGAGGGCCCGGTGACCGCGGCCACACCGTCGACGACCTGCCGGACACGCCTCCGGTGCCGTTGCCGCCTCCGGACCGTGGATTCGGCAGCGGCGACCCGAACAAGACCACCACCCCCTTCCGACGCGGGGAGAGCGGGGCGGTCTGGACTCCGCTGGACGAGGATCCGGAGGAGACCCGGAGCTACGGGGACGGTCGGGCATGAGTCCGGCCCCCGTTCCGGTTGTGGGCAACCCACCGGTAGCCTGAGCGCCTTGACTGTTCACGCCGTGTTCGGTCGCATGCCACACCCAGGCGCGTAAGGTGATGCACCACCCAGGCGTCACCATCGGCCAAATCTTGTCCGTTTTCTGCCCCCGATCGGGGTGCTGGCCACATCAACGGGCACAACATGCACACGGACGAGTACAGCGGCTCGGAAGGAAGGACAACCCACGTGGTCGAAGCGGAACGCAGGCGGCGAGTCTCGGTCATCGGGACCGGCTACTTGGGCGCCACCACCGCGGCCTGTCTGGCGGAGATGGGCTTCGAGGTCCTCGGGCTCGACGTCGACCAGGCCAAGATCGATACCCTCCGCTCCGGTCGGGTCCCCTTCTACGAGCCCGGTCTCGACGAGCTGCTCTCGGCCAACATCGAGGCCGGCCGGCTCGACTTCACGACCTCCTACGACGAGGTCGCCGAGTTCACCGACCTGCACCTGATCTGTGTGGGCACTCCGCAGCGCGACGAGTCCGGCGCCGCCGACCTGCGCTACGTGAACGCGGTGATCGAGGAGCTCGCCCCGCGGCTGACCCGCCCGTCGGTGGTCGTGGGCCGCTCCACGGTGCCGGTCGGCACCGCCGCGGGCCTCGCCCAGCGGCTGAGCGCGCTCGCCCCCGTCGGCTCGGAGGCCGAACTCGGGTGGAGCCCGGAGTTCCTGCGCGAGGGGTTCGGCGTGGAGGACACCCTGCGCCCCAACCGCATCGTGATCGGCACGGACTCCCCGCGCGTGGAGAAGGCGGTCCGCCACCTCTGGCAGCGGCAGGCCGACGAGGGCGTCCCCGTCCTGATCACGGACCTGCAGACGGCCGAACTCGTGAAGGTCTCCGCCAACGCCTTCCTCGCCACGAAGATCTCGTTCATCAACGCGATGGCCGAGGTCTCGGAGGCCGCGGGCGCCGACGTCATCCAGCTGGCCGAGGCGCTGTCCTACGACGACCGCATCGGCGGCAAGTTCCTGGGCCCCGGCCTGGGCTTCGGCGGCGGCTGCCTGCCCAAGGACATCAGGGCGTTCATGGCGCGCGCCGACGAGCTGGGCGTGGAGCCCGCGCTGTCGTTCCTGCGGGAGGTCGACGCCATCAACCAGCGCCGCCGCGCGCGCACGATCGACATCGCCCGCCACCTCATCGGCGGCGACTTCTCCGGGCGCACGGTCAGCGTGCTCGGTGCGGCGTTCAAGCCCAACTCCGACGACATCCGCGACTCGCCGGCCCTGGACGTGGCCTCCTCCATCGCCGCGCAGGGCGGCCGGGTGACGGTGTACGACCCCGCGGCGCTGGACCGCGCCCGCGAGGCCTACCCGCAGCTGAACTACGCGGACTCCATGCTGGAGTGCGCGCGCGACGCCGACGTGGTGCTGCTGCTCACCGAGTGGGCGGAGTTCCGCGAGGCCAACCCGGAGGACCTGGCCGAGGTCGTGGCCGAGAAGCGCATCGTGGACGGGCGCAACGCGCTCGACCCGACGTTCTGGCGGGCGTCGGGATGGACCTACCGGGCGCTGGGCCGCCAGTAGCCCGCCCGCGGCCGCACACACGAGAACGGCCGGTGCCCCGAGGGGCCCGGCCGTTCGGCGTACGCGTGACCCGCCGCGCGAGCACCGCGCCCATGATTCACTACTCTCCGTAACTATCTGACCACATCCGAGTCGACGGATGTTCGATGACCGAACGGAGACCCCTGGTGAAGCCCACCACGGTGGCCACGGCCGCCCTGGCCATGCTCGTCCTGGCCGCGCCCGCGCACGCCCACGCGGCCGAGTCGGAGCCCTCGCCCCCGGCCCCGCCCTCCACCGAGCCCGCGCTCGCGGAGGAGCCCATGGACGAGTGCCCCCTGCTCGACCCGCCGCCCACCCCCGACGCACGGGCGGAGTACGTGTGCGGCGACCGCCGGCTCGGTCCGGCCGAGCTGCCGAAGGAGGGACCGGTCGCGGAGCTGGTCGAGGGGTACGAGCCCTTCGGCGGCCTCTGGCCGGTCGAGTTCCTGGACGCGTGGTACCTGGAAGGCCAGGTCGACGCGGACACCGGGCAGACGTGGAGCGGGTGGAACTACCCCGAGCACGACGGGTTCGTGGTCGTGGACGGCGAGCCGGTCAACGAGCGGCGCACGCTGGAGCCCGGCACCATGCTGGACCGGTTCGGATCGCCGAGGGGCACGTTCCTGGCCCCGGCGGGCGCGCCCTTCGCCGAGCGGGCCCTGCCACCGGACTCCCTGAACACGTGGCCGGGCGGCGCCGAGCACAACTACCACTGCTACGAGGTGCTGGCCGACGTCGCCGCGCTGGTGGGTCCGATCGCCCCGCACTTCGAACAGCCCGGCGGCGGCGAGCAGCTCCTGGTCCCCGCGGGGGAGCTGCCGGAGGCCGGCGGTGAGGGGTACGCGCCGGTGCAGGAGCTCCTCGACCACGGCTACCTCGACCCGCGTCCCGCCGAGGAGTGCGTGCCGCACGGGGGCTACGACCTGGCGTCCTGACCCGGGCGCCGACCGGTGCCGGCGGCGTGATCGGTGCCGGGGCCGGTGTCGGGACGGCCGTCGTGGTGGCCGTCGGCCCCGGGCGGCAGCCGCCGCAGCCCGACGGCCACCGCCACCGCGACCGCCGCCATGACGCCCGCTCCGGTGAGCGCCGCCGTGGTGATCCCGTCCGTGTAGGCCCCGAAGGCCGTGGTGAGCAGGGTGTCGGCCGCCGCCGCGGGCAGCTCGCCCGCGGCGGCGAGCGCTCCGGCGACCGTCTCCGCCGCGGCACCGTCGGTGCCCGACAGCTCCTGGCGCACGGAGGAGCGGTAGACGCCGGTGGCGATCGTGCCGAGGATCGCGATGCCCAGGGCGCCGCCCAGCTCGGTGCTGGTCTCGGAGATCCCGGCGGCCGCTCCCGCGCGGCTCGGCGGGGCGGCGGCCAGGACCAGGGTGTTGGCGAGCGTGGCCACGGCGCCCACGCCGAGGGTGACCACGGTGTACCCGCCGACGAACACCGGCAGGGCGGTGTCCGGGCCGACCGATCCCACGATCGCGAAGCCCGCGGCGCTCGTCAGGAGTCCCCCGCCCATCAGGACCGCCGGGCGCACCCTGGTGGCGGCCGTGCCCGCAACCGTCGCGCCGGCGAACGTCCCGGCGAGGGTGGGCAGTGCCCACAGTGCGGCGGACAGCGGGCTCAGGCCGTGCACGGTCTGCATGAACGTGAAGGTCAGGAGGCCGAGACCGGCGGCGGCGAACGCCACCACCGTGTTCGCCCCGACCGCGGCGGCGAAGGCGGGCCGGGCGAACAGCGACAGGTCCACGAGCGGGTGGGCCGCCCGGCGCTGCCGGACCGCGAACAGCACCAGCGCGGCGGCTCCGACGGCCAGGGCGACCAGTGCCACCGGGTCGATCCCGGCCTCGGTGGCGCGCTTGACCGCGAGGACCGGACCGAGGACGGCGACCATGGACACCAGCGCCCCGGGCAGGTCGAAGCGCACGGCCTCCGGTGCGCGGGACTCGGGAACGAGGAGCGGCGCCGCCACCAGCAGCAGGACCATGAAGGGCAGGTTGATCAGGAAGACCGTGCCCCACGGCCAGAACTCCAGGAGGAGGCCGCCGATGACCGGTCCGATCACGGCGCCGCCGGTGAAGGCGACCGTCCAGGCTCCGACGGCGGTGCGGCGCTGCCCGGGGTCGGTGAACAGGGTGCGGATGAGCGCGAGCGTGGACGGCGCCAGGGTCGCGGCGGCCGCCCCCAGCAGGACGCGCCCGGCGATGAACAGCCCGGCCGTGGGAGCCAGTGCCAGGAGGACGGAGGCGGCGCCGAACAGCGCCGCGCCCACGAGCAGCAGTCGCCTGCGGCCGATCCGGTCGCCGAGTGCGCCCATCGTGATCAGCAGCCCGGCCATGACGAAGCCGTAGACGTCCATCATCCACAGCCATTGCGTGCCACTGGGTCGCAGGTCCTCGGCGATGGCGGGAGCGGCGACGAAGAGCACCGACAGGTCCATGGACACGAGTAGGGCCGGGATCAGCAGGAAGACGAACCCGAACCGGGTGCGGGCAGGTGTGGTGGTCATGCGCTTGATCGTACGTACGTCAAAATCGTGCGTCAATACGTACGTCCGTCAAAATGGTAGGCTGCGCGCATGAGCCAACGTGAGGACCTGCTGGCGGGCGCCAAGAAGTGCCTGGTCGACAAGGGATACAGCCGGACGACGGCACGCGACATCGCGGCGGCCTCAGGAGCGCACCTGGCCTCCATCGGCTACCACTTCGGGTCCAAGGACAACCTCATGAACACCGCGGTCATCGAGGCGTCCAGCGAGTGGGGCGACCTCTTCGAGGCGGGCGTGCGCGCCGCGGGCCGGCGGACACCGCGCGAACGGGTCCACGACCTGTTGGAGTCCCTGTTCCGGACCATGCCCGACCAGATGCCCGTGCTGGTGGCCGGAACCCAGGCACTGGCCCAGGTGCCCTTCGACGCCGACGTGCGCGAGAAGATGACCGCCGCGCACGAGCAGGCGCGCGTGTCCATGGCGGCCCTCGTCCTCGGTGTCCCCGAAGGCGACGTGGACGCCGCCACCGCCGCCGGGCTCGGTTCTGTCACGTACGCGCTGGTGACGGGCTACGTCATGCAGGCGGTCGTCGACCCGGACTCCCTGCCGGCCCCCGACCAGGCCGCCGCCGGGATCATGGCCCTGGCCGGCACCGCCGCCCCGGAGGGCTCGACCTCCCCTTAGGGCGTGGAGACCGTCCGCGTCGGCGAAATCCCTGGTGGCGGACGCCGCCGGGTGTGGTGCACACTGGTGCGCGTCCCGCGTCCCGCGCCCCGCCCGCTCCGGTGCTCCCCCACACCCGAAAGGCATCCCCCCGTGGCATACCTGCGCGCCCTGGTGCCCCTGGCCGCCGTCGTCCTCCTCGTCCTGACCGCCGGCTGCTCCCCCTACGACGAGGACGCCCATCGATCGGATGCGGCCGACGTCCTCGGGGTCGATCCGGGGGAGATGGACGACCAGACCTGGCAAGAACTGCGCGAGGCGGCGGACACCGTGTGCGAGAGCGACGAACGGCAGTTCGCCCTGGCCGCGGCGGCGATGTCCGACGGCGGCGACCCGGCCCGCGACCTGTCCGTGCGACGGGTGCACATCGAGCACGTGTGCCCCGGCCGGCTGGCCGAGCACGACGAACTGGTCCGCGGGCTCACCTACTGACCGGCCCGCGCGCCGCGCCCGGCCCGGGCCGTTCGCCCGGGCCTGCGCCGCCGGTCAGCGGCCGAAGCCCGTGGGCTTGCCGCCTTCGGCGACCTCACGGCGCAGCCGCTCGCCCTTGGCGTAGGCCTGCGACTTGAGCTCCTCCTGGAAGCGCGTCATCCGCGCGGTCAGGGCCGGGTCCCCGGCGGCCAGCACGCGCACCGCCAGCAGACCCGCGTTGCGGGCCGCGCCCACCGCCACCGTCGCCACCGGCACCCCGGCGGGCATCTGGACGATGGACAGCAGTGAGTCCATGCCGTCCAGGTGCTTCAGCGGCACCGGCACGCCCACCACCGGCAGCGTCGTCACCGACGCCAGCATCCCCGGCAGATGGGCGGCTCCGCCCGCACCCGCGATGATGACCTTGAGCCCGCGCTCGGCCGCCCGCTCCCCGTAGGCGATCATGTCGTGCGGCATGCGGTGCGCCGAGACCACGTCGGCCTCGAAGGCGATGTCGAACTCCCGGAGGGCGTCGGCGGCCTCGCGCATCACCGGCCAGTCGGAGTCCGACCCCATCACGATGCCCACCACGGGGCCCCGCCCATCGGCGTTGTCAGTCACTGTCCGTCTCCTCGCAGGTAGTCAGCGGCGTCGCGGGCGCGCTCCAGCAGGTCCTGGTAGTCGTCGCCCATCACGGTGACGTGCCCGATCTTGCGGCCCGGACGCACGTCCTTGCCGTAGAAGTGCACCTTCACCTCGGGATCCTTGGCCATGACGTGCAGGTAGCGGCGGTAGACCTCGGGGTCCTCGCCGCCCAGCAGGTTGGCCATGACGGTGTAGGGCGCGTTGGTGCGCGGGGAACCCAGGGGAAGGTTGAGCACCGCGCGCAGGTGCTGCTCGAACTGGGACGTACGCGCGCCCTCGATGCTCCAGTGGCCGGAGTTGTGCGGGCGCATGGCCAGCTCGTTGACGACCACGCCCTCGGCGGTCTCGAACAGCTCCACGGCCAGGACGCCGGTGACGTCGAGCGCGTGGGCGGTCTCGATCGCCAGCTCCTGGGCGCGGGTCGCCTTCTCGTCGTCCAGGCCGGGCGCCGGCGCGATCACCTCGTGGCAGATACCGCCGCGCTGCACGGTCTCCACGACCGGGTAGACGGCGACCTGGCCGTGCGGGGAGCGCGCGACCTGCACCGCCAGCTCGCGGCGGAAGTCGACCTTCTCCTCCACCAGCAGCGGCACCTCCTCGGCCGCGGCGCGCGCGACGACCTCCTGCGCCTCGGCGGGAGTGGCCACCACCCACACGCCCTTGCCGTCGTAGCCGCCGCGGGCGGCCTTGAGCACGACCGGCCAGCCGGTGCCCTCGGCGAAGGCGGCCACCTGGTCGGTCGTGGTGACCGCCCGCCACGCGGGCGAGGGGGCGCCGAGCTCGCTCATCCTGGTGCGCATGCGCAGCTTGTCCTGGGCGAAGCGGAGGGCGTCGCGGCCGGGCCGCAGCAGGCCGCCCGCCTCCTCCACGGCCCGTAGGACGGGCTCGGGCACGTGTTCGTGGTCGAAGGTCACCACGTCCTGGGCCTTGGCGAAGGCCAGGACGTCGTCCAGGCCGCGATCGTTGCCCAGGGTGACGTCGCCGCAGACCAGCGCGGCGCTGTCGGTGGGACTGGCCGCCAGGACGGCGAAGTCCACGCCCAGCGCGATGCCCGCCTGGTGGGTCATCCGGGAGAGTTGGCCACCTCCGACCATTCCCACACGGGGGACGGTGCGGTTACGCTCGCTCACAGTTCCTCAACTCACATGCTCGTCCACCGCGGTGACGGGACGGCTCCGCTCGCGGCGGAACCTGGCCGGGTCGGCTCGGAACCCGCGGCCGGGGTCTAGCTCCAGTCCCCGGCTAGAGTCTAGGGCGTGTGCGCGCGAGGGCCCGAGGCCGTACCGCCGGTCGCCCCCGCTCGACCCACTCCCGACCCGCGCCCGGAGGCCAAGGCCGTGCGACAGTTCCTCTCACGTCACCCCAAACTCGACAGGCTCGCCAAAGAGCTGGGCAAGTTCGGCTCGGTCGGCGCGGTGGCCTACGTCGTGCAGATCGGTGTGACGAACCTCCTGTGGCAGGTGGCGGGCGCGGAGGCCATCACCGGACAGCTGATCGGGACGCTGTGCTCGATCGCGGTCGCGTTCGTCGGCAACCGGTTCTGGACCTTCCGGGACCGCGCCCGTACGGGTTACTGGCGCGAGACGCTGCTGTTCCTGGCGATGAACGGCGTGGGCATGCTCATCCAGCTGGCCTGCCTGGGCGTCGCGGTCTACCTCCTCGGCCTGAGCGGCCCGCTCGCCCAGAACATCGCGGGCAACGTCGTGGGCGTGGGCCTGGGGACGCTGTTCCGCTTCTGGTCCTACCGGACCTGGGTCTTCCCGCTTCCTCCCGAGCCCGAGCCGAGCGCGCCCGCGGCGACGGATCCCGCCGAGGGCCCCGCGGTCCGCCCCGTGGCCGAGGGCCACTGAGCCAGGCCCGCGTCACGGCTCCCGGGTCAGGTGGGCCAGGCGTGCCGCGGCGGCCGCCAGCAGCATGTCCAGGGCCGTGGCGTAGGCGCTCCCCCGCATACTGGCCGCGAGCAGCGGGGCCGTCGCGGCGATGTTGGGGTGGGTCTCCTCCGGCAGGCCCGCGTAGGTCTCCCGCCACACCCGTTCCTCGTGTTCACGGGAGGCCTTGGGCAGCGCCCTGTTCGCCGCGTCCAGGGCCGCGAAGCCCAGGGTCGTGTCGATGAAGGCGTGGTAGGTCCGCACCGCCTCGGCGTCGGGGAATCCCGCCCCACGCAGCACCGCCAGGATCTCCTCCACCGCCCGTATCTCGTGCACGCGGCCGGTCACGCGGCAGGCGCCCAACACGGTCGCCTGCGGGTGTGACAGGGCCCCGGCGTGCATCCTGAGCCCCAGGTCGCGCAGGTCGGCGCGCCAGTCCCCGGTGGGCCGCCACTGCCGCAGGACACGGCCGATCATCTCGTCGGCCACGGCCAGCATCAGGTCGTCGGAGCTTCTGAAGTAGCGGTACAGGCTGCTGGGGTCGGCGCCGAGCGCGTGGCCCAGCCGCCGGACGGTCAGTGCTTCGGCCCCGTGTTCGCCGATCAGCCGCAGCGCCGTCGCGACGATCAGCTCCTCCGACAGCACGACCCCCCGCTTGGTCGGCCGCCTGCGCCGCCGCTCGCCGGGCGGAACCACGCGCTCGGTCATCGGCACCTCGGGGGTCGTGGGCTCTCAGGTGCCGGAAGCTTATGACAACACGATTGACCTGTGAAGAGGCCGGGCTGTTCCATTTCCGTGCACCGCCCCCGATGAACGGAGCCCTCACCGATGAACTCCCACCACGCCGACCTCGTCCTCACCGGCGGACACGTGCTCACCCCCGACGGCCTTCCCGGGTCTCCCGGCGGCGCCACGTCCGTCGCCGTCACCGGCGGCCGTGTCACGGCCGTGGGCCGCGACGAGGTCCTGGACCTGGCCGGGCCCTCCACCAGAGTCGTGGACCTGGCCGGCCGGCTCCTGATTCCCGGCTTCCAGGACGCCCACGTGCACCCGGCCACCGCCGGGCTGGAGATGGTCCACTGCGACCTGACCGCGGCCCGGACCGCGGCGAAGACCGTCGCGGCGGTGGCCGCCTACGCCACCACGCACACCGACCGGGCGTGGATCACCGGCGGCGGATGGTCCATGGAGGCCTTCGAGGGCGGCGCACCGCACCGGTCCGCCCTGGACGCCGTGGTCCCGGACCGCCCGGCCTACCTGCCCAACCGGGACCACCACGGCGCCTGGGTCAACAGCCGGGCCCTGGAGCTGGCGGGCGTCACACGCCACACTCCCGACCCGGCCGGCGGCCGCATCGAGCGCGACGCCGACGGCGAGCCCACCGGGCTGCTCCAGGAAGGGGCCATGGACCTGGTCGGCCGCCTGGCCCCGGCGCCCTCCCCCGCGGAGCTGCGCGCCGCACTGGTGCGCGCGCAGGAGCACCTGCACGCGTTGGGGATCACGGCCTGGCAGGACGCCATCGTCGGGGCCGTCCTGGGCATGCCGGACGTGTCGGCGACCTACGCGGCGCTCGCGCGCGAGGGCGCGCTCACCGCCCGGGTCGTCGGCGCGCTGTGGTGGGACCGCGACCGCGGCGCCGAGCAGATCCCCGAACTCCTCGAACGCCGCGCGGCCCTGAGCCACGGACGGTTCCGCGCGGACACGGTGAAGATCATGCTCGACGGGGTCGCCGAGACGGGCACCGCGGCGATGCTCGACCCGTACCTGGACGGCTGCGGGTGCCCCACGGGCAACCGGGGGACGAGTTTCGTGGATCCGGAGCGGCTTCCCGGCTACGTCACGGAGCTGGACGCGCTCGGCTTCCAGGTGCACTTCCACGCTCTGGGCGACCGCGCCGTGCGCGACGCCCTGGACGCGGTCGAGGCGGCGCGCCAGGCCAACGGACCGTCGGCGAACCGTCCGCACCTGGCGCACCTGCAGGTCGTCCACCCGGACGACGTGCCCCGTTTCGCGGCCCTGGGAGCGACCGCGAACCTCCAGCCCCTGTGGGCGGCCCACGAGCCGCAGATGGACGAGCTGACCATCCCGTTCCTGGGGGCCGAGAGGGCCGGGTGGCAGTACCCGTTCGGATCGCTGCACCGGGCCGGGGCGGTCCTGGCGGCGGGCAGCGACTGGCCGGTGAGCAGCCCGGACCCGATCCTGGGCGTGCACGTCGCGGTCAACAGGGTGCTGCCGGGTTCGTCGGGCCCGGTGTTCCTCCCACGGGAGCGCCTGGACCTGAGAACGGCCATCACGGCCTACACGGCGGGTTCGGCGTACGTGAACCGCCTCGACGACACCGGAGCGATCCGGCCGGGGGCCCTGGCGGACCTGGTGGTCCTGGACCGCGACCCGTTCGCGGGTCCGCCGGAGGCGATCCACGAGACCCGTGTCGCGCTCACCCTCGTGGAGGGCGAGGCCGTCCACGAGGTGTCCGGCACCTGACCCGGCCGCGACGGTCCCGCCGGGGGTCGGGGGCCACGGAGCCGGCCCCTGGACCCCGGGCGGGCCCGGGGACCGTGCACGCGTTCGCCACCAACCGGTAACCCCACGGTGCCCGGGCGGTGTCCTCGGCTGGACAGGCTGTGCTGTCGTGCACAGACGAACAGCCCCCGCCCTCATCGTCGCCCTGATCCTCCCCCTCCTCGTGGCCGCGGGCCCCGCGTGGGCCGACCCCGGCCCCTCGCCCCGCATCGCCACCTACAACGCCTTCCTCCTGCCCCGCGCGCTCTACCCGAACTGGGGCCAGGAGCTGCGCGCGGACCTCATCGCCCGGGACGGCGTGGTGTCCGGCCAGGACGTCGTGGTCCTGCAGGAGCTCTTCGACAACGCCTCCGCCGACGTCCTGCGCGCCGGGATCGCAGAGGAGTACCCCCACGGCACCCCCGTCGTGGGGCGCTCCCGCTCGGGATGGGACGCCACCACCGGCTACCGCGACCACACCACCACCAACGGCGGTGTCAGCGTCCACAGCGTCTGGCCGATCGTCCGCCGGGAACAGCACGTCTTCTCGCGCGCCTGCGGTTCCGACTGGTTCGCCAACAAGGGCTTCGCCAGCGTGGAGCTGGCCACCCCCGACGGCCCCCTGCACGTCATCGGCACCCACATGCAGTCGGAGGACGGTTCCTGCGCCGACGGCGAGGACGAGGACGTGCGCACCCACCAGCTCGGACAGATCCGCGCCGTCATCGACGCGATCCCCGACGACGAACCCGTCTACGTGGCGGGCGACCTCAACATCGTCGGCGGCGGCGGGGAGTGGGACCGCGCCCTCGAACGGCTCGACGCGGTCGAGCCGGCCCTGAGCGGCGCACCCTACTCCTGGGACCCCGGCACCAACTCCATCGCCGGGTACGACTACCCCGGCTGGGAACCGCAGGGGCTCGACCACGTCCTGCCGATCCGGGGCGGCGCGGCCCCGGCGTCGTTCACCAACCGGACGGGCGACGTCAAGAGCGAGCCCTGGTCCGTGTCGTCCTGGGGCCGGACCTACACCTTCGACGACTACTCCGACCACTACCCGGTCTTCGGCTCCGCCGGCTGACCGTGGGTCGGGCGCGGCGGTCAGCGCCGCGCCAGGGCGCTGACTCGCCGCACGCCCCCGCGGTCGGCGAGCCAGCTCACCCCCAGCGCGTACACGCCCACCTGGACCACCGCCAGCGCCAGCCCGAGCGGAGTCCCCGCGCCCGGCGGCAGTCCGGCGCCGAGGACGGCCCCCGTGCCGACCTCCGACAACCGGCCCTCGTAGGCGGTGAGCAGGAACTGGACCAGGCTGCTGACCACGTGCAGGCCGATCGCGGCCTCGACGCCCCCCGTGCGCCAGGTCAGCCAGGCCATCCCCAGCCCCATGACCGTGAGCGAGGACGTCACCCACGGGTCGTCGGGGTGCGTGGCCGCGTAGAGCACCGGTACCAGGGTGCCCCCCGCCAGGACCGCCGTCCCCGGGGAGCGCAGCACCCGCGAGGCGGGGCCCCCGCCCCGGCGCTCGCCCGGCCCCGCGCCCAGCGATCCGACGAGCTGCATCATCAGGCCCCGCACGGTGAGCTCCTCGGCCGCGGCCTGGAACGGCACCAGCAGGACGATGACGAGCACCGCCGCCGCGAACACCTCCGCTCCCCCGGTGTCCCGCACGGGCGCTGCCCCCGGCGCCAGGCGGTCCACCAGGAACAGGAAGGCGATCAGGCACACCCCGACCGGCACGAGCGCGGCGGCCAGGCAGCGCAGCAGCCAGCGCCAGCGCATCCGGCCTTCCACCGACATCAGAGTTCCCACTCTGCGCCACTGCACCACCCGCACCACGAACAACACGATCGGGATCAGCAGCGCGGTCGGCGCGAGTCCGAACGCGAGCCCCGCGACCTCTCCCACGCTCACCGTGTCGGGTGCCAGGCCGCTACCGCCGATGACCGCGACGATGGTGATCGCGAGCACCATGGCGATCCACAGGAAGACCAGCAGGATTCCGAGGACCGACAGGGTCAGCGGCGGCGTCCACCACCGGTACCGGGAGTTGCGGCCGAGCCGGTGGTAGGGCTGCCCCTCCGGCAGGCCCGCGCTGGCGAACTCGTTGGTGCGCACCGGACGCGGCGGGGGCCAGGCCCACACGGACGCCTCGGCGCTGACCGCGGGCTGCCCCCCGGGCGGAGTGAGCCGCCCGCCCCCGGGCGGACCGGCCCAGTCCTGCTCCTGCGGGTAGCCCTCGAAGGCCCGGCCCTGCGGCCCCTGGGGCGCGGCGGGCCAGGACGAACCATGCGGCGGCGGAACATTTCCCATCGTGCGCCGAGACTACTATCCGGCCCTGTATTGCCTGTGTTAAGGACCTGCCGTTATCGGACGATCACCCTGCGGATCAAGAGCCGTGGGCGTGGCCCGAGCCACGTTCGGAACGGAATAGCCGACGGGTCGCCGCCCGTTGTGACAGATGGTCGCGTGGGTCCGACTCCACAGGCCGAGTACCCCATCCCACTGACCTACGATTGAGTACATGTCCTCCACACCATCCACCGAGCAGGTGCGCAAGGCCCTGGCCACGGTGCAAGATCCGGAGATCCACCGCCCCATCACCGACCTCGGCATGGTCAAGAGTGTCGACATCGCCGACGATGGTGCCGTCCGCGTCGGCATCTTCCTGACCGTCGCCGGATGCCCGATGAAGGGGCGCATCGAGAAGGACGTGACCGAAGCGGTGACCAAGGTCGCCGGGGTCACCTCCGTCAGCGTCGAACTCGACGTCATGAGCGACGAACAGCGCAAGGCGCTGCAGACGCAGCTGCGCGGCGGCCAGGCGGAGAAGGAGATCCCCTTCGCCAAGCCGAACTCCCTCACCAAGGTCTTCGCCGTCGCCTCCGGCAAGGGCGGTGTGGGCAAGTCCTCGGTCACCGTCAACCTCGCCGCGGCCATGGCGGCTCAGGGCCACAAGGTCGGCGTCGTCGACGCCGACATCTACGGCCACTCGGTGCCGCGCATGCTCGGTGCGTCGGACTACCCGACCAAGGTCGAGGACATGATCCTCCCGCCCACCGCGCACGACATCAAGGTCATCTCGGTGGGCATGTTCACCCAGGGCAACCAGCCCGTGGTGTGGCGCGGCCCGATGCTGCACCGCGCGCTGCAGCAGTTCCTGTCCGACGTGTACTGGGGCGACCTCGACGTCCTGCTGATGGACCTGCCCCCGGGCACCGGCGACATCGCCATCTCGGTCGCGCAGCTGCTGCCGAACGCCGAGCTGCTCGTGGTGACCACGCCGCAGATGGCGGCCGCCGAGGTCGCCGAGCGCGCCGGGGCGATCACGGCGCAGACGCACCAGCGCATCGCCGGCGTCATCGAGAACATGTCCTACTTCGTCCCGCCGGGCGGAGGGGAGCCGCTGCGGCTCTTCGGCGAGGGGGGCGGCCAGACGGTCGCCGACGCCCTGAGCCGGACGCTGGGCACCGACATCCCGCTGCTGGGCCAGATCCCGCTGGACACCCGGGTGCGCGAGGGCGGCGACGAGGGCAAGCCCCTGGTCCTGACCGACCCCGACGCCGACGCCAGCAAGATCATGTGCTCCATCGCCGAGACCCTGGCGGGCAAGCCCCGCGGTCTCGCGGGCATGCAGCTGGGCATCTCCCCGGCCGGCCGCTAGCGGCCTCGCACGCGCGCGAGGGCCCCGGCGCGATGGCGGATTCAAGGGGTCCTCGCAACACCTCGTTGATCAAACGAGTGTAGCCAGACGCTCGGCTGGGGTTTCCCAGCCGAGCGTCTTGCGTGGACGCTCGTTCAGTTCCTGAGCGACATGCTCCAGATCCAGCCGGCCATGAACGGACAGGTCCGTGCCCTTGGGGAAGTACTGGCGCAGCAGCCCGTTGGTGTTCTCATTCGATCCGCGCTGCCAGGGGGAGGCGGGATCGCAGAAGAACACCGGCACCCCCGTGGCCACGCTGAACGCCTTGTGGCCGGCCATCTCGCTGCCCTGGTCCCAGGTCAGCGACCCCCGCAGATGATCAGGCAGCGCGGTGATCAGTTCGCTCAGCACACCCCCGACCGCCTCGGCGGTGTGCTCGCCGGGCACGTGCCCCAGCATCACGTACCGGGTGGAGCGCTCGACCAGGGTGATGATCGCGGACTTGTTGTGCGCACCCGTGATCAGATCGCCCTCCCAGTGCCCCGGCACGGCACGGTCCTCGACCTCGGCGGGGCGCTCGCTGATCATCACCATCGGATCGGTGAACCGGCTCCGCCTGTGCTCGGGTGAGCGGTGCGGCGTGCGTCGGAGCCGGCCGGTGCGCAACGCCGCGGAGACCTCGCGTTTGAGCCCGCCGCGGGCCTGGACGTAGAGCGCCTGGTAGATCGTCTCGTGGCTCACACGCATGTCCTCCTCGCCGGGAAAGTCCTCAACGAGCCGGTTGCTGATCTGCTCCGGCGACCACCGCTTCCGCAGTCCCTGGGCGACATAGTCCCGCAGGCGGCCCGGGGCAGCGAGTTTGGCGGGTTTGGGACGCACCCGTTGGGCGCTCGCCCGACGCTGGGCGGTATAGGCACCGTAGGACCCATCGGCGTTGCGGTGGTGGTCGAGTTCGCGTTTGATCGTGGAGGCCGGGCGCCCCAGGTCGCGGCCGATCGCCCGCCGGCTCCACCCCGCTCGGTCCAGATCCGCGATCCGCTCCCGGTCTGCGAGGGTCAGAAAACGCGGGTGGACCTGCTTTTGGAGTGTGTCCAGCGCTGCTGGAGGACTGGTCATGGACTCTATGGTGGTCTGTCCGGTGGAGTAGTTCACACGGCGGCCATCAGGGTAGAACCTGGAGTTGCGGGACTTGCGTACCCCGTGGTCCCAGTCCCGGGCGGTGCGTTCGTTGATCCCGGCTCGTCGTGCGGCTTCTGGGCGGGGCACGGCGCTGTTGCGCAGGCGTTCGTACTCCTGGCGTGCCGGGTGCGGTCGTTGCTGGCGTTGGGAGCGCAGCCCGGCTTTCCTGGCCCAGGAGAACGCGGTGTTGCGGTTCACCCCGAGGCGGCGTGCGACCTCGGTGACGCTACCGATCTCGGCCATCTGCTCGAGGAACTGTGTTCGCAGACGAGCCAGTTCCTTCTTCGAAAACGACACGGTGGCCGCAACCTCCCCAAAGTCAGGGTGTTGCGACCACCGCTAGAACCCAAGGATCGCGCCGGGGCCCTCGTCGTGCCGTCGTCAGTCGGCGGTCGCGCCCAGGGTGATGCTGGTGCTCTCGCGCACACCGTCACGCTCGTACTCCAGGTCGACCTCGCTGCCCGGGGTGCGGTCGCGCAGCATGGCCATCAGCTCCGAGCCGGACTGCACCCGCCGCCCGTCCAGGGACACGATGACGTCGCCGGACCGCAGACCCGCCACGTCGGCCGGGCCGCCGGACTCGACCGCCTGCGAGCCCTCGGCGATGACCGCCCCGGCGATCGGGCTCTCCAGGTCGATCTCCGCGCCGATGTCGGCGTAGGTGGTCTCGCCGTGGTCGACGAGCCGGTTCACCACGCGCTCCGCCTCGTTGGCCGGGATCGCGAAGCCCAGGCCGATGTTGCCCGTGGACTCGCCCATGTACCCCGCCATGCTCACGATCATCGAGTTCACCCCGATGACCCGCCCCTCGGAGTCCACGAGCGGACCGCCCGAGTTGCCCGGGTTGATCGCCGCGTCGGTCTGGATGGCGTAGAACCGGCTGGCGTTGGGGCCCTCGCCGGAGCTGACCGGGCGGTCCACGGCGCTGATGATCCCCTGCGTGACGGTGCCCGCGTAGCCCAGCGGCGCGCCGATGGCGATGACCTCGTCGCCCACGAGCGCCAGGTCGGAGTCGCCGAACTCCAGCGCCTCGACGTCCTCCTTGGGGCTGTCGAGCGCCAGCACCGCGAGGTCCGAACTGGGGTCGGAGCCGACCACGGTGGCGTCGGACAGCGTGCCGTCGCTGTACTCGATGCGGATGCCGTCCTCCTGCAGCACGGAGGAGACGTGGTCGTTGGTGACGACGTGGTCGCCGCTGATGACGAACCCGGAACCGCCGCCGGCGATCCGGGAGTCCGCGCTCTGGATGGAGACCACGCTCGGGCTGACCCTCTGGGCCACGCCCGCGATGGAGTCGGGGTCGCGCTCGGGAGCCTCGGGCGGGGGTTCGTTGAGGTTGGCGCCCTCGTCCTCGGCCTCGGCCGCCGGTGCGGCCGGACGGGCGAGGTAGGAGCCCGCCACACCGCCGGCGCCGCCCGCGATGAGGGCGACGACGAGCAGGCCGGACAGCGCCATCCAGGCCGGGACGCCGCGGCGGCGGGGGGACGGCGCGGCATAGGACCCCGGAGGCTGACCGGGGTGCGCCCCGCCGGGACCGGGCGGCGGTCCGGGCGGGGGGCCGCCGGGACCGGACGGCTGGGGCTGCGGCAGCTGCGGCCCGGGGTGCGGTCCGCCGGCGCTCTGGTGTCCGGTCGGCCGGCCGTCCGCGCCCATCGCGGCGGAGGCGGTGCGGCCCTGGGACGCCTGCTGTCCCGTGGGCTGGTTCGTGGGCTGGTTCGTGGGCTGGTTCGTGTGGCCCGGAGGCGGCACGGGGGCGCCCGCGGTTCCCGGGGCGGGGAAGGAGCCCGTGTTCGGGGGCGCGGCGAAGCCCGGGGCCGCTCCGGTGGGCGGGCGACCCGCGGGCGGCACGGGCGGCCCGACGGGGTCCGGGGGTGTTCCACCCTGGGGTGGGGTCGCCCGACCGGGGTCGCCCCCGTGGTCCGGTCGACCGAAGTCCTCACTCAAGACCTGCTCCGTACATCGCTTGGCGTTCGGTCTACACGGCCCCCGGAGGGCTCAGACGAACCCCAGCCGGGACAGGCCGCGCTGCACTCTGGCCCAGAAGCCGGAACCCTTGGGTCCCGGCAACGCGCTCACCGCGGAGGAGGCCAGTCCCGCGGGGGCGTCGGCCAGCACCGTGTAGACGAATCCGTCCGCCTGCCACATGCTCTGGTACTGCCCGACCTCGCCGCCGAAGATCGTGTCATGTTGTGGTGAGACGCCGCTTCCCCCCTCCCCGGTTCCGACATATCCGTTGTGGAGCGATGTCGGGTGTTCCGTCCCCAGCTTCCCACGTTGGGCGAAAACCGAGACCTGGGCCAGTCCGTCGGAGTAGACCAGGTGCACCACCCGCCGGCGGCCGTGCTCGGTGGAGCGGGCGTCCATCAGGCGCAGGTCCCACGTCAGGTACTCCGGCAGGACCCAGCCCCGGCCGCGCAGCTCCTCGCGCTCGTCGCCGGTCAGCGCGTCGCCCCAGGGCGCGCCGCCGACCGCGCCGGCCGGCCAGTGGCCCTCGCCGAACTCGATCGCGCTCAGCCGGGTGCGCAGGGCGGCCTCGCCCGTGGACTCGTACACGGTGCGGCCGAGCAGGATCCCGGACTCCTCGTCCACCCAGAAGCGCCCGGCGACGGTGCCGTCGGCCCGTAGGGCCACCACCATGCGGGCGGCGCGCCCGCCCATCTCGGCGGGGCCGGCGTCGGCCACCTCGTAGGTGTCCTCCAGCATGCCCAGCAGGCGGTCGTCGAGGGTGTCCAGGGCCGAGGAGTCGCCCACGGCGAACGTGTAGTCCTCGGCGGCTCCGTCCTCGGCGACGGGCGCCAGGGCGATGCCCTCCCCCGGTTGGTTGACGACCCGGATCCGCACGGCCCCGTCCTGCTCCCGCGGACCGCGCAGCTCGCGCACGGCGGTGTAGGCCACCGTGTCCTCCGCCGCGGCCGCCGACCGCAGGACGGGCATGCCGCCGTCACCGCCGTCCGCGGGGACCGCGTCGGACGCGGGGTGGGTCGCGGCGGTCAGCAGGAGGACGCAGAGCGACACGGCGAGCAGCGGTGTGACCGGAACGGCGCGCGGTGAGGAGGAGGGTTCCTCCGCGCTCACCGGGTCGCTTCGGTGGAACCGGTCTCGTCCGATTCCTGGGAGCGGACGGTCCGGACGTCGGCCGCCGGGACCTGCCGGCTGGTCACCGCGTGCTCGACGGCGTAGTCGGAGAGCCGCGGCTCCACCACGGGAGTGTCCTCGGTGTCGCCGCCCGCCACGAAGGCGGTGCCCAGCAGCGCGGTGGCCACCGCGAAGCCCGCGACGGCGTAGCGGCCGCCGGAGAAGGGCGGCAGGAACTGGGCCAGGCGCTCGCCACGGCGGCGCGGGGCGCGCGCGGGGCGGGCGGCCGGGTCCGGCTTCGCGGGCGCCGGAGCGACCGCCTCAGCGGCGAGCGGGCCGCCCCACGGGAAGCCGCCGATGGGGCGCGAGGACCCCAGGGGCGGACTCGAACCGAAGCCCCAGCCCCTTGTGGGGCCCGCGGGGCCCTGGGGGTCGGAGGGTCCGCCGTCGTCGTGGACGGAGGAGGCGTGGGACAGGCTGGAGAGCCGCCCCAGGAAGTCCATGTCCGGCTCGGGCTCGCACAGGCCGGTGAGGCGCCGCTTGAGCCGGCGCATCATGTCCGCCTCGACGCGACAGGGCTCGCACTTGGCCAGGTGGATGAGCGCGCGCTCGTGCTCGGCCGTGCCCAGTTCGCCGTCCACCAGCGCGGACAGGCGTTCTCCGAGGTGTTCCGTGCTCACTGCTGCGCCTCCCGGTTGATGGCGTTCGCTCCGGCCCGTCCCTCGGCCTGGGCGGCCAGCGACCGCCGGTGTTCCAGGGCGCGGCGCAGCTGGGCACGCCCCCGGTGGATACGGCTGCGGACGGTACCGAGCTTGACGTCGAGCGTCGCCGCGATCTCCTCGTAGGAGAGCCCCTCGATGTCGCACAGGACCACGGGGGCGCGGAACTCGGCGGGCAGGGCGTCCAGCGCGCTCTGGACGTCGGCGTCGAAGTGCCGGTCGTCGTAGCGCTGGGCGGGCGAGGGCTCACGGCCCTCCAGGCGCTCGTCGGCGTTGTCGGCCAGGCCCTCGAAGCGGATCCGGGCCTTGCGGCGCGCCATGTCGAGGAAGAGGTTCGTGGTGATGCGGTGCAGCCACCCCTCGAACGTGCCGGGGGTGTAGTTGGCCAGGGAGCGGAACACCCGGATGAAGACCTCCTGGGTGAGGTCCTCGGCGTCGTGCTTGTTACCGGTCAGCCGATAGGCCAGCCGGTAGACGCGGGGTGAGTGGACGCGGACGACCTCGTCCCAGCTCGGGGGTTCCCATGCCTCGAAATCTACGGCAGGGCCGGACTCTGGCACCGCTGCTCCCTTCATCCCGTCGATCCGTCCGTCGAAGACTGGTCGGGGGGAGTTGCTTCGTGGCGATCAACGTACGTTCATCCGGATTCAACGCTAGCGGGTCCCCCGAAGTTCCCGCCGCCACACGCGGAGTTTGCCGGGCGCACGCGCTAGTCTTTTGCCGGGGACATGACCTGGTGGCGACCATCCTTGCACGATGAGTGACGCATCCCCGGTCAGCGTTCCCGCCCATTCGTGACCACGGCAGTGGGAGGCCGTCATCGCCAGTCCAGATGAGAGCGCGGCCCAGATCACCTGGGTGCGCGAGCAGGCCAGGTTCGAGCAGGACGCGATGGAGGACGGCCCGCTGGCCGACGCCTACGACGCGGGAGTGCGCTCGGCGACCGCCCCGGTCGACGCCGCCACCGGCGCGGCCCTGCGGTTCCTGGCCGCGGCGATCGGCGCCCGGGCGGTGGTCGAGGTCGGCACCGGATGCGGCACCTCGGGGATCTGGCTGCTGCGCGGCATGGCCCCCGACGGCATCCTGACCACCGTCGACACGCGCGCCGAGTTCCAGGAGTACGCCCGCGCGGCCTTCTCCCGCGCCGGGTTCGGCGCGGGGCGCGCGCGGCTGATCCGCGGATCGGCCCTGGAGATGCTGCCGCGGCTGACCGACGGCGGCTACGACATGGTGTTCGTGGACGCCGATCCCGAGTCGGCTCCGCGCTACCTGCGCGAGGCCCGCCGGCTGCTGCGTCCGGGCGGCGTGGTGGTGTTCAACGACGCCACGCCCTCCCCGTCGGAGCCGGACGGTCCGTTGCGGATGCCCGACCCCGCCGAGACGGCCGTGCGCGAGGTGATCCAGCAGGTGCGGGAGGACGAGTCGCTCATCCCGCTGCTGCTGCCCATCGGCCAGGGCCTGCTCGCCGCGCTTCGGGGCGCTTGACGCCGGGGCCTTCGTCGTCGACTTGCCTTGCTCGTTCCTCGCTGCGGCCCCGTCTCCTGCTGCAGGCCCCGGCGCGCCCCTCAGCCGTACTTTTTTGGGCCGCCGCTCGTCCCTCGCTTTGGCCCGACCAACCCCCCCAATGGTCCCGACATGCGGAACCGCTCATCTCCAACCCGTGGGGCTCACTTAGGCACACGAGTGCGCGCCCCACCCCCTGTGGCCCCGTAGACCCGTGAGCGCACGCCCGACCCCTTGGGGTTCACGCAGGCCTCACCCCCTGAGATTCACGTAGACCGACCAACCGGCGGGTCTCCGGGCAGGTTCACGAGGGACGCGCCCCCACCTGCACCACATGGGGTTGAAGGTGCACGCGCAGCCTTACGGGGCCCCAGGGGGTGGGCGTGAGCAGTCCCGCTTGCCGGGACCACAGGGGGTCTATCCGAGCCAAAGCGAGGATACGAGCGGAGGCCCGAAGAAAGCACAAGGAGGGCGCCGACGGGTCCTGGAGTGCTTGGAGGTGGGGTCCGTGAGGAACGAGCGGGCCACACCGGAAAGCGCGAAGGCCCCGTCTTAAAGGCGCCCGATCCAGCGCAGCAGGGTCCGGGTGGAGAACGCGGTCCCGCCCTTGCTGAGCAGGCCGTCCTCCTTCATGGAACGGCCGGGGCCGGCGATGTCGAGGTGGGCCCAGGGCACGTCGCCGGTGAACGCGCGCAGGAACAGCGCCGCGTCCGTGGCGCCCGCCGGGCCGAACTCCTTGCGGGTGCCGATGTTGGCCAGGTCCGCGACCCGCGAGCGCGTCGTCTCGACGTACTCCTCCGTGAGCGGCATCCGCCACAACGGCTCGGCGGAGTCGGCGCCCGCGCGCTCGATCTCGGCCGCCAGGGCGTCGTCGGTGCTGTACAGGGCGCCGATGCCGGTGCCCAGGGCGACCTTGGCCGCGCCCGTCAGGGTCGCCACGTCCACGATCATGTCCGGGCGGAGCTCGGCGACGGCGTAGCCCAGGGCGTCGGCCAGGACGAGGCGCCCCTCGGCGTCGGAGTTGAGGACCTCGACGGTCGTCCCGCTGTAGGTGGTCAGAACGTCGCCGATCCGGGTGGCGTCGCCGGAGAAGGCGTTCTCCGCCAGCGGCAGCAGACCGGTGACCCGGACGCCCGCGCCGACCGCGCGCAGCGCCGAGAGCACGGCGAGCACGATCGCCGAGCCGCTCATGTCGGTCTTCATGAGCTTCATGTTGTCGTTGGGCTTGAGGGAGAGCCCGCCGGTGTCGAACGTGATGCCCTTGCCGACCAGCACCACGTGGGCGATCGGGTTCTCGGGCGTGTAGGTGAGCTGCACCAGCCGCGGCGGCCGCGCGGAACCCCGGCCCACGGCGAGGATCGCGCCGAAGCCGTCCTCGGTCAGCTGCTCCTCGTCCCACACGCGCACCTCGAGGCCGGACTCCGCGGCCACCTCGCGGGCGCGCCCCGCCATCCACTCGGGGTCCTTGGTCAGGGACGGGGTGTTGATCAGGTCCCTGGCCAGGGCCGTGGCCGCGGCCAGCTCCCCGCCGCGCTCCAGGGCGGCGGCCAGGTCCGGGGCGTGGGCCCCGACGACCTCGACCGCCGCCGCCGGACGCTTGGACCTGGGGGTCTCGCCGGTCTTGAGCGTGAAGGTGTACGAGGCCAGCAGCACACCCTCGGCGAAGGCGGTCGCGGCCGCCTCCGGCGCCCCGGGCCAGGCCAGGGCCACGGTCTCGCTCCCGCGCGCGGACCGGGACAGGGCCGCGCCGGCCTTCCGGAGGTCGTCGGGCGAACCCGAGCCGACCCCCAGAAGCGCCAGACGTACCAGGCCGCCGTCCCGGGCGACCGGGAACTGGGCCAGCTCACCGGCTTTGCCGGTCAGCGAGTAATGCGTGAACAGATCGCGGAGCGTGGCAGGGAGAACCTGTGTCAGTCCGCTGTCGGCGACCCCGTCGACCGCCGTGGGCCCGTCGTCCCCCGCGTGCACGGGAAGGACCAACAGGTCCGCGGTGGAATCGGCGAGGGTACCCGCTACAGGGTGGATCTGCGTGGCGAATGGCACAGGCCGCTCACAATCGTTCACTCTTCGGGAGGTGGTCTACCTCTGGGGGTCATCAGGGCGTTCCGGCCCTTGGTGGGGGACGGTATCGGTACCGGCCGCTAGCCGACGACGCCCTTCAGCGCGTCCCTGAGCTCGACCGCCTCGTCTGGTGTCAGCTCGACGACCAGGCGTCCGCCGCCCTCCAGCGGGACTCGCATGATGATGCCGCGACCCTCCTTGGTGACCTCCATCGGCCCGTCGCTGGTCCTCGGCTTCATCGCCGCCATGCCATTCCCCTTTCTTGGTGTTCCTCGCGGGTGACCGAGTCACTGCACCGGCGCAGGTCAGCTGAGTCGTCTCGGCTCGGAAAACCGTGGCAGGCTCCGTGTGAGTCGTGTCCGTGTGACGTGAGGGACGTGAATCACCCTTCGACCATTATCTCGGAGGTTGACCCCTGCGTGTGCGCGAGACGACGGCCGGGCCGTCGTCTCGAACGCTCTCCTGCGAGGAATCGTTGGTCAGCCAGCTTATATCGGTACTGACCGAAACCCGTTCGGCGCGGGCGCGGCCGCGCGGCCTGCCGCCCCGGGTGGGACCCGCATCGTCGTGCGGGCCGGGTCCGGGGCCGCGGCCCCGGGCGCGAGCCGCCGAGCGGGCGCTCACTCCATCAGGCCCGTGGAGATCATTCTGGTGCCCTCACGGGTCACCGAGGACCACTCCGCCGCCAGTCCGCCGTCGTCGGGCGAGACGGTCAGCTCGGCCTCGTCCACACACCGGTCCTGCGGGTCCGCGGTCTCGGTGTAGGTGTAGACCAGGCGATCGCCCTCGGCGGCCGTCTGTTCGAGCGTTCCCGAGCAGGCGAACGTCGTCCAGGCGGTGCTTCCGCGCTCGGCGCCGTCCTCGATGCGCACCTCGGCGTGCCAGTCGGCGACGTAGTCGCCCTCGGTGTCGACCTGGACCATCTCACCGGCCCAGGACCCGACGAACGCGTCGAGGTGCGTCTGGCCGGCCTCGTCCCGGGCGCCGTCGCCGGCGGTGAGGGTCAACGCGGCCGCGATCCCACCCGCGAGCGCCAGGACGGCGACCGCGACGGCGGACACCACGGTCACCTGGCGGCGGCGCCGCCCGCTGTGCCGGGTCGACCGCGGCGGCGGCCAGAGGGACAGCTGGGTCACCGGAGAGGCCGACGTGGGAGTGGGGGTGGTACCGCTCTCGTCCCCGGAACCCGATTCCAGTTCGGCTGCTGTGTCCATCCTCGCCATCCTCACGACGATCCACCCGATCCGGCGGAACGGGGGCAACACATGTACAGCGAACGAGAATAGGGCACGCACACCCGGGGAAACCCGCCCTGGAGACGCCTAGAGTGTGATGCGTGACATAACCGGCGGTGTCAGGCCTGCTCGCGGAGGTCGCTCGTGGCCTCGCGCGGTTCCGGCCGCGGCCCGGCGCCCGAGCCCGATCGCGGGGCCACGTCCTCGGCGGGCGCGGCGCCCGGCTCGGACTCGGCGTCCGTGCGGCTGACGGCCCGCGGGCCGTCCCCGGTGTCCGGACGGTGCGCGGACTCCGCGCGCCCGGCACCCGGCTCGGACGCCTCGTCCGGCGCGGGTGCGGCGCCCGACTCGGGCGCGTAGGCGTCCCCGGGCAGGCGGGTGCGGTGGCCGGGGCCCGTCCCCTCCGGAACGTAGGAGGGGTCCAGGCGGGACAAACGCCACTCCAGCTCCTGGATCCGTTCCTCCCGTGCGCGCAGGGTCCCGGCGAGCCGGACCAGGAGCTCGTCCACCGCCCGCACGTGATAGCCCCACAGGGCCAGCGGAAGCACCAGGCGGTTGAGGTCCGGCGCCGTGACCGGGCCGTCCTCGGGCAGGTCCAGCGGGGGGTAGTCGGCCTCGAAACGGGCGAGCCGCCCGCCCTTGCCGAGCGCGACGTAGACCACGCCGACGAGCACGGCCAGGGCGGCCAGGGCAACCAGGATCATGATGAAGACAGGCACGGTCCGATCGTGCCACACGCCCCGCCCGCCCCGATCCCCCTCCTACTGCTGGGGCCCCGGGGCCCGACGCGCCGACTCGCTCTGCTGCTGGGCGATGTCCAGGTGGGACTTGCGGATGATGTCGACGACCTCGTCGGGGTCGTCGGTCGTCGCCAGCAGGTCCATGTCACCGGGGTTGATCAGCTTGTTCTCCAGCAGGGTGGACTCGACCCAGTCGCGCAGGCCGCCCCAGAAGGACCGGCCGACCAGCACCACGGGGAAGCGGGTGACCTTGTTGGTCTGCACCAGGGTGATGGCCTCGAAGAGTTCGTCCAGCGTTCCGAAGCCGCCGGGCAGCACGACGAACGCCTGCGCGTACTTCACGAACATCGTCTTGCGCACGAAGAAGTACCGGAAGGTCATGCCCACGTCGATGTAGGGGTTGAGCGACTGCTCGAACGGCAGCTCGATGCCCAGCCCGACAGACATCCCGCCCGCGTTCTGGGCCCCCTTGTTGGCGGCCTCCATCATGCCCGGACCGCCGCCGGTGATGGTGGCGTAACCCGCCTCGGCGAGCTTGGCGCCCATCGTGACCCCGAGGTCGTAGTACTCCGAACCGGGGCGGATCCGCGCCGACCCGAACACGCTGACCGCCGACGGCAGCTCGGACAGCAGACCGAAGCCCTCGACGAACTCCGACTGGATGCGCAGCACCCGCCAGGGGTCGGTGTGCACCCAGTCGCTCGGTCCGCGGGCGTCCAGGAGGCGCTGGTCGGTGGTGGTGTTGGGGACGGCACTGCCGCGGTAGGTGAGAGGGCCGACGTGCCTGTACTGCTCTTCTTCCGTCATGTCCGTCAACCTATCCGCGCGCGCGGGACTCACACCTGAACCGCACGTGACACGCCGGTGGCCACCTTCGGCCGGTTCGAGGCCCGCCGGGCACGCGGTGGGCGCCCCGCGGACACGCGGCGGGGCGCCCCGCGAGCGCTCAGCGGGCGCCGGTCAGCCAGGCGACCATGCGCTCCTCGGCCTCACGGATCGGCGCGATCTCGGTGTATTCGTCCTTGGTGTGGGCCAGCGTCGGGTCGCCGGGACCGTAGTTGACGGCGGGCACGCCCAGCTCGGAGAAGCGGGACACGTCGGTCCACCCGAGCTTGGCCCGGGCCTGGCCCTCGCCGACCGCGGTGACGAACGCCGCCGCCGAGGGGTCGTCCAGTCCGGGGCGGGCGGCGGCCGAGGCGTCCACGACCCGGACCTCGAAGCCCTGGAAGACCTCGCGCAGGTGCGCCTCGGCGTCGGACAGCGACAGGTCCGGGGCGAAGCGGTAGTTGACCGTGACCACGCACTCGTCCGGGATGACGTTGCCCGCCACCCCGCCGCGCACGAACACCGCGTTGAGGCCCTCGTGGAAGCGCAGCCCCTCCACCTCGGGCTCGCGGGGCGTGTAGGCGCGCAGGACGTCCAGGATCGCCCCGGCGCCGTGGATGGCGTTCTCGCCCATCCACGAGCGGGCGCTGTGCGCGCGCTTGCCCGAGGCCACGACCTCCACCCGCATGGTGCCCTGGCAGCCGCCCTCGATGACGCCGTCGGTGGGCTCCATCAGGATGGCGAAGTCGCCGGCCAGCCACTCGGGGTGGTTGCGGGCCAGGCGGAGCAGGCCGTTGCGGGAGGCGTCGACCTCCTCGTTGTCGTAGAAGACGTAGGTGACGTCGTACACGGGCTCGGCGACCAGGGCGGCGAGCTTGAGCTGGACGGCCACGCCGGCCTTCATGTCGCTCGTGCCGCAGCCGTACAGGCGTCCGCCGGAGACGTGCGAGGGCACGTTGTCCGCGATGGGCACCGTGTCGATGTGCCCGGCCACCACCACGCGGCGGGGGCGGCCCAGCTCCGTGCGGGCGACCACGGCGTCGCCGTCCCTGGTGACCGTGAGGTGGCCGAGGGCGGAGAGGGCGCTTTCGACCGCGTCGGCCAGGATCCTCTCGTCACCGCTCTCGGAACGGATGTCGACGAGTGCGGCGGTCAGGTCGGCCGCGTCCGAGGTCAGGTCCAGCATGGGCTCTCCGGTCAGGTCGTCGTCCACCGCGCGGCCGACGCGTCACCCCTGAGGGGGGACGGGCAGGTACGCACCTAGACGTACATAGACGTACCTATACATACCTAGACGTATCGATACGTACCTGGACCGCACGCATGCCCACCACCCTAAACACACCCGGGGCGCCCTTCGTCGCCGAAGGGCGCCCCGGGTGCGCGTGGAGGCGGGGTCAGGCGTTGACGCCGTGCTCCCGCAGCAGGTCGTTCAGGGCCAGCTTGTCGTGCTCCTCGCCCTCCTGGAGGCGCTTGAGCACGAGCAGGACCGGCATGCCGAACTCCCCGCCGGGGAAGCTCTTGGCACGGTTGGCGGTGACGCACACCGACCAGGCCGGGGCCTCGCCGCGCTTGAGCTCGTCGCCGGTCTCGGCGTCGAACACGCGCGTGGACGAGGTGAGGATCGTGCCCGCGCCCAGCTTGGCGCCGGTGCGCACGCGGGCGCCCTCGACGACCATGCTCCGCGAGCCCAGGAAGGCGTCGTCCTCGATGATGACCGGGGAGGCCTGCGGGGGCTCCAGGACGCCGCCGACGCCGACGCCGCCGGACAGGTGGACGTTCTCGCCGACCTGCGCGCACGAGCCGACGGTGGCCCAGGTGTCGACCATCGTGCCGGAACCGACGTAGGCGCCGATGTTGGTGAAGGACGGCATGAGCACGACGCCGGGGGCCAGGTAGGAGCCCCAGCGGGCGATCGCGCCGGCCACGACGCGGACACCGTCGAAACGGGTCTTGAGCGGCATGCGGTCGTGGTGGTAGAAGTCGCCGACGTGCGACTCCTTCATGTCCAGGACCTTGAAGCCGAGCAGGATGGAGCGCTTGGCGCGCTCGTCGACCACGACGGCGTCCGTGGTGGGGTCGACGAAGGCCACACGGGCCTTGCCCTCGTCGATCTGGTCGATGGCGCCGGTGATGACGGAGCGCGCCTCGGTGTGGTCGGGTGTCAGCGTGGAGCGCTGCTCCCAGAGTTCGTCGATCTGGTCGGGCAGCGGACTCGAGTACGAGCTGGTCATCAGATGTTCGGGCGTGGGTCCCCCGTCTTTCGACGCGGGAGGAAGACGCCCCCTCCTTTCAGTCAGGCGGTCACGAGGCAGGTGAGGATGTGAGCCGTGGCGAGGAGGACCCCGCGCGGCGGGCGTTCGCGTACCGCCTCCACCCGACCGAGGCGCGGGCGGTCGGGTCTTCACGCGCGTTCGGGTGTGTCCGGCTCGTCCACGGCAAGGCTCTGGTCGCCCCCGTCGAAGCGTGGTGTCAGCGCCGGGAACGGATCGGCCACAACGCCACCTCGGCGATGCTAACGTCTCGGCCCAGGACCGACGACCTCGCCTTTCCGGCCGAGGCGTCGAACCCGCCGCCGCGACGGTCGTCCGGCGACCGAGAACGCGGCTCGCGCCGAGTGTGAGAGCGCCGCCCCTGGATCGGTACGTCGCGCCGACTACAATGCGGGCCATGGCGCCTGCGCGCCCCGCGCGCCGACGGAGCCCGCCTCCTGTGGCGCGACCCCACCCGTTGCCTAGCCGATGGTACGCCCGTGCCCAGTAAACGCCGAAGGATCTCCGCTTTCGTGAAGATCCTGTTGTCCCTGACCCTCGCGTGCGGCGTGATCGTCGCGGGGGCCTACTACGTGCTGACCACGATCGAGCCCATCGACTCCGAGCCCGAGGTCGAGCCCGGATGCCGTCTGGAGCTGTCCGACGGAAAGTACGACATGGAGGTCGCCCAGGCCGTGAACGCCGCCACCGTCGGGGGCGTGGCCTTCAGCCGGGACCTGCCGGAGGAGGCGGTGACCGTGGCCTACGCCACCGTCTGGCAGGAGTCGACGTTCTACAACCTCGAGTACGGCGACCGCGACTCGCTGGGCCTGTTCCAGCAGCGGCCCTCCCAGGAGTGGGGGGAGCCGAACCAGATCCTGGACCCGGTGTCCTC